>NZ_JAFAJM010000013.1 GCF_019236175.1 Chryseobacterium sp. | reverse complement strand
GTCTTTTTTATCCAGTCCCTTTCCTGAGTATGACGTTCCGGCTAAGAGAAAACCGCCATCCTGAGTGGCCACTGTTGCTGATAAATAATCGTGATGTTGTCCTGAAAAATATTTTTCCCAAACCTGATCACCCTGTTGGCTGAGTTTAATCAAATGGAAATCGTAACCGTTGTTTTGCTTACTGCTTCCTGCCTGAAGCCTGTCGCTCTGAATAGCACTTCCTGTAATCAGATATTGCTGATCCGGAGTCGTGGTTACCTGGCTTAGAAAATCCTGAGTAGAAGATTTGATATCTTTCTGCCAGAGAACATTCTGGGCATTGAAACAACCCAGAGCAGTGCATAAGAGAAATGCACAGAGATAAAACTTTGTCATATTCGTGTTAGTATTTATTATTCTGAAAACTAATACTTTACAGCAATACCAAACAATACAACATCCCAATATGGTGAACTTTAATACATACTTAATTTAAATCAAAGTAAAATTTTAGTTAATATTTTATCCGGTAAGTCTGATGTTCTGAAAACAGACAGATCAGCGGTACGATTCACTAATACATTGTGAAAATTAAAATTATTAGGATGCTTAATACGAGTATTCTATTTATCTCATCAAAGAATTACTATTTATCTACTTTTTAATGGACCATCCAGACTCTATTCAAATTTTAAAATAAAACAAAAAAAAATAAACAACTAAAAATCAATGCATTAAAATCAAAATTAATAAATATTAAAAAAAATTAACGCAACATAGTTGCGATTTTTAAAAATTAATATTTATTATTGCAATACTGTTGCAGTAAAAAGGGAAAGCCGAAAACCTTAAAAAGAGTAGGTCCAATTACTAAATTTTTTGTTATGAAAAAAGTATCAAAAAAAGAAGCTTTAATCGCTTCATTAATGGCTAAGAAGTCATTAGCCAATGTAAAGCCGGGACACTGTGGTGGCCACTGTGGCGGAAGCTTCTAATTCAGGCTTAAAAAAAACAGAGGATGCCTGTTTCCAATAGGCATCCTTTATGTTAAACCTCTTTAAACATTATTATGTCTGTATCCTTATTATCTGAACAAGCTTATCTTGAATATACTGACGAAAATGTTCTCTTCCGGTTTTCTAATCTCTATGATCTGCCCGAAGAAGAAATTACAGATTTATTTCGGGAAACAAAAAAATTCATTGCTATTTGTACAGAACCTGACATCTATATAAATGACGACTTGTTGATCATAGATGAGATGTGGCATAATTTCATTTTGTTTACTCCGGTATATGCCTCATTCTGTACCTCCTTTTTCCAACGTTTTATACATCATATTCCACTATCAAAAAAGGAAAAAGAAGCATTTTTAAAACAGGAAAAAACGGATCCTGAAAAAGCAAGAACCGCATATATGGGACGAGAAGAAAGACTGATAAGCACAGTATATGAGCTCTGTGGTGAAGAAACAGTTATCAAATGGTTCAGTGAATACCCTGAAAAATATACCAGAGAATATATAAAATCAATACAAAAATGAGCATTTTTCCAAAGCGTACCATTCCGGGAAAAACAGTTACAATACATTGGGCAATCGCTCTTGAAAGTGAGAAGAATATTCCTCAGTTTCCATTAATCAGATTAGGAGTGCAATCTCCTGACGGCAGTATTGTTAGTCTATGTGATCAACATATTATGCTCCTCCCCGAACCCAAAAAGGAGCAGAGGGAGAAAAAAGAAATAAGAATGTCCAATAACCTTCCAAGAAATACTCCGCTACTCATATTGGCGGATTATTTAAGCGGAAAAAAGAAAAAAGAAAAATTAGTAGAGATGTTGAAACATATTCATTTTTCACGACATTTCTACTTTCAGTATTCCCTTGCTGAGGATGCACTTCCTGGTAAATATAAACTTATCTCAGAAATATATTTGGAAGGAGAATGTTATACATCACGGACTGCTGAAGAAGATTTTTTTTATGTGGATAAAATAAGAACCACCTATGACAATGGAAAAATAAGAATCCATAATCTTTCACCTGAAATATGCCCTGTTAAAATTATAAGCTGTTCACAAGCTCTTGCAGTGAATAATATTTATGATATCCAGCCTATGGAAAGTATTCAGGTCAGCGACCATCCCGAAACCCAATATCTATTATATAATGAAGAGAGAGAAACCATCCTTCTCACCAGAGGAAATACAAACAGAATTCTTCGAAATCAGACGCTCCAAAACTTTGAAAAAATAGAAAATGGGTCTTTGAAAATATATGTATTGTTTCCGGAAAATGATGATGCGTTCACTCTGGAGGAAAACTATGCACGGATCTGGCAAATGGCAGACGGGACTCTAAATGGTAACACACTTAAAAATATTGATCAGGAGGCTTTCAATTCCATGATGGAAGCTCATCTTATTTATGAATATGACATTAGAAAATAACAAAAATTATGATGCGGGTATTGACATTGACAGTAATCTTTCTGATGACAGAAGCAGCATCAGGCCAACAAAAATATCTAATTAAAGGAAAAATTACCGATTCAGAGGGAAATCCGGTTGCTGAAACTCATATTCAGCTATCCCCTTCCGGTCCGTCTACTTTTTCAGATACAAAAGGATTCTATCAGATTGAAACGGAAAAATCAGGCATTACCACTCTTATTTTTTCAAAAGCACAGTATGAGATGGAAATAAAGCAGATTGAAATTTCTAATAGCGCCATGGTATTCAATATCAATCTTCGGGAAAAACCAAAAGAATTAAAAGAAGTTATCGTTAGAGAAAATAATGAGATAAAGAAAATAAATAACTTACCCCTGAGTGTCGCTGTAATTGAGACTAAAAAAATGCGGATAAAAACGGCCAATACAGCAGATGTCATCAATACTATTTCCGGTGTGAATGTCAGACAAAATGGAGGACTTGGCAGTGATGTCAGTTTTTCGATAAATGGATTGGCAGGAAAGCAGGTTCGTTTTTTCATGGATGGTATTCCTTTGGAAAATTACAGCAGTGAAATGAATATTGCCTCCGTACCCGCTGCCTTTTTTTCAAGATTTGAAGTGTATAAAGGAATGGTACCAATCCATCTGGCTTCGGATGTTTTAGGAGGTGCTATCAATGTTATTTCCAGAAGTGAAACTAAAGATTTTGCGGATCTAAGCTACAGTATAGGAAGTTTTAACACCCATAAACTTGCAGCAGCAGCACAGTATTCATGGGGAAATATATATCTGCTATTCAATGCTTTTGCCAATCATTCTGATAATGACTATTCCATAGATGCGGAAGTCCTGAATAAAGATGGCAGCAGCTATGCAGGGACAGTAAAACGCTTTCACAGTAAATTTTCCAATTATATGCTGCGTCCTGAATTGGGGGTAAAAAATGTTTCATGGGCTGATCAAGCTTTTATATCTTTCTATACTTCCGGAAACAGATCGGATATACAACATGATGCTCTTGCCGTACAACCTTACGGAGAAGCATTGATGAAAACAGGTTCATTAGGAGCATTAGTCAGGTATAAGAAAAAAAGAAATTGTAAAAAATCTGGATATGGACTTCTATATATCCGCTAATTATACCCTTCCTCATCTTGTTGACACTTCTTTGAACATATACAATTGGAAGGGAGAAGTGATTTCACTACGCAATCAGGGTGGTGAGATATCCAATTCAGGAAATAATCTATATTTAAAAGACCTGCATGTTTCAGGACAGGTAAATGCAACTTGGCATTGGTCTGCCAATATTGATGTGACAGGTTCTTTTCAACGTTCTTATTTTCAACGAAACGGACATGACGAAACGGCCAAAGCCTATTATGGACGTGATTATTATACAGATCCGCAGTCTGTCAACAAAACAATAACCGGTCTGGCTTTAAAGGCAACATTATGGGATGGTCGCATTACCTCTCTTACTTCAGGAAAATTTTTTGATTTTAATGCGGAAGGCTATTCCCGGAATATTTCCGGATTTGAGAAAAATGCAACCAGGATTACAAAACTAGGCTATGGGCAGGCTTTTTCTTTCCAAGCTTATGAGCAATTGTTAATTAAGTCTTCTTATGAATATACGATAAGAATACCCACTATTTTTGAGCTCTTCGGAGATCAGATGCTTGTACTTCCCAATCTTTCTTTGTTACCTGAAACCAGTCAAAATTTAAATTTAGGTTTGATTTTCACACAAAATAAAAGTAAGGCAGAGATAAACGCGTTTTATCGGAATACAGATCAGATCATATGGCAAAGACCTTCTTCACGCTATTTCATGCACCAGAATCTGAGTAAGGCTTTGTCTGTTGGACTGGAAGGGGAAATTAGTTATAAACCAGTTGATATAATTGGTTTTACGATCAATGCAACCTACCAGAATATCCGAAACCGTTCTCGGGACGTTGGAAACGAAAGATATTATAATCAACGCATTCCCAATATCCCTTCATTTTTTGCCAATGCCGAAGTCAGCTATTCTCACAGAAAACTCCTTTGGAATCATTTAAAGTTTCAGACCTGGTATAGCATGCGTTATGTAGATCGGTTTTATCTCTTTTGGGAAGGAGATGGAAATAGAACTGATAAAAATAGTATTCCATATCAATATTCAGGAAATCTGGGATTTTCACTTAAACATAAAGATGGAAAATACACTGTCAGCATGGAATGTCAGAATATTTTTGGACAGAAACTCTATGATAATTTCCGTATACAAAAACCGGGACGTGCCTATTTCCTCACTTTGGATATTGCTTTACTCTAAAATTAATTATTATAAAGAAAAAAATATGAATGTAAAGAAAAAATTTAAAACATGGATAACGGCTACGATTGTAGCCTTATTCTTATTTTCCTCATGCAATAAGGATGATGATTCCGCAAGCCAGCCAACTTCAGGGAAAGTAAATTTTGCCTTACTCACACAGGCAGGAACTTATCCCAACAATACTTCTTATTTCCAGGGCTTGGAAAACCTGAATAAAGATCATGTAAATAACAGCCATGCCAAAGAATTCTTACAGGGCTCTCTCTTATATGGATATGGAAGCAATGCTTTTATAAGTTTCGTAGGACAGCCCGCAACCATGGCCCAATATACCTTTAATAACCGGGGAGAAATGATCACCGGAAACAGTATTAAAGATCCCTCGGGGAGAAATTTCACAAGCCTGTGCTTTATCGATCAGCATGATGCCTATGCCGGTACGGTAGGAACTGGAGGTGAATATAAAGTCATTCGTTTTGATCCCTCCTCTATGCAGAAAAAGGGAGATGTAGATATTTCTATGATCAAGAAACCAGGAATTCCTACCATCTATATTCAACAGATTATCAAGAGAGGTAACAAATTGTATATGGGAGTATATTATGAAAAAGATTTTAACCCCGCTATAGATGAGGCAGTTGTAGCCATTGTAAATATTGATTCACAAAAAGTAGAAAAAGTAATCAGTGACGGACGGACTTCCAGAATTTTTATAGGATCTAATGACGGAGCTTTTGCCTTACTACCAAATGGAGATCTTTATGTAATGGGATATGGAACTACAGCGAAACCTAGTGGCATATTACGTATTAAAAATAATGAAGATCATTTTGATCCCGATTATTTTATGAATCTGAATCAACTTGCTGGAGGAGTATGTCGTAATTTATTCCCTTACAGTGATACCAAAGCAGTAACTGTAAGAATAGAAAATCCCAATGATGAATGGGAGCTAAACGGCCCTAATTACAGCTATTATATTATTGATATCGTAAACAAAACGGTACAAGGTAAAATTGACGGGCTTCCTGTAGTCTATGGTGCTAATCCTGCTTTCCTGAAAAAAATCGGAAATGAATGGCTCTTGAATGCTGCTCTAAGCGGGACAAGTACAGTGTATTCTTTTAATCCTGTTACAGAAAGCGTACAAAAGAAATTCACAGTAGACGGACAACTTCACAGCCTGATTGAAATTAAATAAGCGGATATACACACTTTCCAACCCAATTTTTATTTATGATTGAAGCAATTGAACTGACAAAAGAATATAAACAGGGACATATCGCCCTGAAAGGGATGAATTTAAAAATTAACCCTCAGGAGATTTATTGTCTGCTTGGGAGTAATGGTGCAGGTAAATCTACTACAATCAATCTGTTTCTTGATTTTATTAAGCCGACTTCCGGGAAAGCACTGATCAATGGTAAGGAAGTATCTGTAAAAGGAGCTGAAACAAAAGCAGATATTGCCTATATTCCGGAAAACCTAATGCTTTATCCTTATCTCAGCGGACTTGAAAACCTGGATTTTTTCTGTGGCCTTTCAGGCCATACAAAAAATCGAGAAGAGCTCATTGAGCTTCTCATCGGATCCGGGCTCCAGGAAAAATTTATCTGTGAAAGAGTAAAAAATTATTCCAAAGGAATGAGGCAGAAGGTAGGAATCGCTTTAACAAAAGCAAAAGAAGCAAAAGTATTGTTGCTGGATGAACCAACATCCGGTCTCGATCCTAAAGCCAGTAATGAATTTTCTGATTTACTAGTTGAGATGAAAGAAAAAGGATTGGCCATCCTGATGGCGACCCATGATCTCTTCCGGGCCAGAGAAACCGGAACTCAAATCGGTATCATGAAAGAAGGCTCTTTATTACAATCATTTTCCGCCAATGAGGTCAGCTTTAAAGAACTGGAACATATTTATCTTAAACATATGCACTGATATGCAAAAGCGCTTATTTTTAACCAGGATTATCCGTCTTGCCGGAAATGAAGTCACAGCAGCTTTCCGAGATGGCAGAATGATTCTTCTTGCCTTCGCTTCGTGGATTATTTTCTTTTCTGCATTATATATTGGCTATTCATATTACAGAACAGCATCTGCAGACCGGATTTTAAGTCAACATCAGGTCAGACAGCTATGGTTACAACAGGAAGACAAAAACCCTCATGCTGCTGGACATTACGGGACTTATACTTTTAAACCGCTCTCCATTTTCAGTATTATAGAAAAAGGAACCGACCCGTATACAGGTGAAGCCATCCGCATTGAAACTCATAAGCAAAATCCTCCTGAAGTACGAACTGCAGAAGATACTACATTCTTACTTCGTTCAGGAGAATTTACCATAGGATTTGCAGCACTGTATATTATTCCGCTTCTGATTATCATCATTATTCATGGTATGATCAGTAAAGAAAAAGAACAAGGAACACTGAAACTGATTTTAAGTCAGGGAATTACAAAAACACAATTACTTTTAGGAAAGGTCTTGGGTGCCATATCCATTCTTTCTGTCAGTATTCTTCCGGTAGCTGTAGTATCTGGATGGATTATTTTCAAAAACGTCTCTACTGAGGAAAATGTTCTGGAATCTGCCGGTATGCTCTTGCTGAGTTATCTGATTTATTTTATGATATTCTTATTCATTTCTATTGCTGTTTCCGCTGCCTGTGAGACAACAAGAAAATCACTGCTGCTGTTATTTACATTCTGGATTATGGTATGCATCATTATTCCTAAACTTTCTGTATTTACTGCTGAAACGCTCTATCCTACTCCTTCAGCTTATGAATTTACCGAGAACATTGAAAAGAAGACTTTTCAGGGAGGCTATGAAAGCATATCTCATTGGCAGGATCTGAATAAAAAGGCCGAAAAGAAATTGGCTGAAAAAAATAAAACAAACAATTCAAAGGCACCGTCTGTCAATGTATTTGGATATGCATTGCAACTCTTAGAAAATGAAGGACATACTACCTACGAACATAATTATAGAAGAATAGATTCGCTTTTTATGCTTCAGAATAAAACCCATTCTCTCCTTTCTGTATTTTCTCCCTTTACCAATATGAAATTCATATCAATGGGAGCCACAGGTACAGATGTGGGTGAATATTTTCATTTTATCAACTCTTCAGAAAAATACAGAAGAAGTATGATGAATATTCTGAATAAGGACATCATGGAGCATCAGAAAAATAAAGAATACAAAGGCAATGAAAAATTATGGAAGCAAGTTCCGGACTACTCTTATACTCCAAGAAACTTTGAGACTCGTTGTTCTGATTATATTTTTAATGTTCAACTCTTAGTCCTTTGGTTGATATTTTCTGTTTTTACTGTAGTATTTTTCATTAAGCGTCTAAATTTATAAACTATGTATAAACACATATTTGCATACGAATTTAAAAAAATGACCACCGACAGAACATTGTGGATTCTCACTAGTGTTCTTATCGGATTTACTCTGCTTTCTATTTTTAACGGATCTGAATGGGTTAAATTTCAGAATTCAAATCTCCACAAAATTAAAGTTCATCAAAAGCAACGGCTTGAAAAACACAAAAAAGATATCGTGGAATATTCCGGAAAACATGAATTGATAGGATCTGAAGCTCCCAATAGTGCTTTTTCAATAGGTACTTATACCATGCTTTATATTGTAAAGCCCCCATATCCTAATGCCACATTTGCTGTCGGACAAAGTGATCTTTATCCCTATTATATAAGGTTTTCTTCTATTGACCGGTCTAATATGCTTTTAAATGAAGAAGTCCTCAACCCTGTAAATCTTCTTATTGGTAAATTGGACTTTTCATTTTTTACCATCTACCTTATTCCGTTGCTGATCATTGTGATGACGTATGATTTTTTTGCTTCGGAAAGAGAGCTTAGAACCTTTATATTATTACGTATTTATTATCCTAATATTCTAAAATTTTTACTGATTAAATGGTTTTTCAGAGTAGGATGGTTTTTTATGGTATTTTACCTCGGGATATTTATTGCCCTGGTTTTGTTCAGTCCGTTCCCTCTGAATTACTATGATTGGAGTACTTTATTACTGATTGGAATTTCTTCAGTATATGCTTTGTTTTGGTTTGCGCTGTGCTTTATTATCAATATGTTGAACAAGAATAGCCTTTTCAATGGAATCGCACTTACTATGCTCTGGCTGTTTATTGTTCTTCTCCTTCCAGCAGTATTGAATATATGGATAGAGCGGAAATATCCTATACCCTCAAGAAATACGGAAATTGTAAAGCAAAGAGAAATTAAAGAGAATACGGATAACCAGGGTGTATTCCGCCAATATCTGAAAGCCCATCCGGAATATCATGCATTCAAATCAGATACGATAGGGAAAAATGTTATTGCAGGATGGTATCCATCTTATATTGTTTCTGTAGCTGTCATTGACTCCCTGAATGATATGAGTGAACAAAAGTTTAAAAACAGTTTGACCATGCAGGAAACAAAATTACAGGACTTTAGCCTTATCTCTCCTGCCCTGATTACCAACCTCGCTTTTAATCAGATTTCAGGTAATTCTTATATTGATTTTAAAATATTTAAAGAAAGCTTCAAAGAGCAGCAATCCCAATGGCGAGCATTCGTATATGATCACATCTTAAAAGGAATCCCTTTTAAGGCCACAGATTTGAATCGTCAGTCCAATTTCATCGTCTATAAAGGTCACCCTTTTCCCATAGATGATAATTTACGCAATCTGCTGTGGATCCTAATCCTTTCGATTATTTTAATATTGGCTGGGATATTACAATTTAAAAAGAATAAGTATGAAAAATAAGTTCTTTAATTCTTTTCTGTCGATTTTATGTTTCGCATCATGTTCCGGTTTATTATACTGTCAATCTGTTGATTTTATAACGGTAAAGAGCATCAACAATAAAGATACGACAGATCTTAAGAGTCATTACCATCTTCCCTTTCCTGATCATTATGATAATATGTTACAAAAAGTAGATGTGAAAGAGTTCTTTTACACCAGTGATGGATTAAAAGTAAAAGGATATATGGCAGAACCTAAAGCTCCCGGAAAATATCCTTGTATTATTTATAACCGGGGAGGTATAGGCGCATTCTCAGCTTTTAATATTCCGCTTGCTCAGCGCATTCTTGGTGAAATGGCCTCATGGGGATATGTGGTGATCACTACTCAAATCCGGGGGAATGACGGAAGTGAAGGTAAAGAAGACCTTGGAGATAAAGACCTTCATGATATTTTGAATCTAATCCCATTACTTGAAAAAGTACCCAAAGCTGACACTTCCAAAATAGGAATGTACGGCAGAAGTACCGGAGGGATGAAAACATATCTGTCCCTTACAAAAACCCACAGAATTAAAGCGGCAGTGATTATTGGAGCCAGTGCTGATCTGAATTATACTTTACAATCAAGAGCTGACCTGAAAAAAATATATGCCGACGTAATTCCCGGATATAAAGAGAAAAAAAAAGAGGCTCTGAAAAAAAGATCAATGATATATTGGGCAGACCAATTGAATAAAAAAACACCTATCCTTCTTATGCATGGTTCTCAAGATAAACGGATTCCTTCAGAAGAAAGCTTTATGGCTTCAAAAGCACTCTTTCACAGCCACCATCCTTTTCGTTTTATATTTTTTGAGAATGATGATCACGGGCTTTCCGCCAATAGAGATGAAGTGAACAGACTTACCCGGATGTGGTATGAGAAATATTTACCATAATTATGGATAGAAAAGCTATGCTTCGCAGACCTATCAAAGAATTGGTATGGAAACTCTCCCCTCCCGGAATTGCAGGAATGCTGATGACTTCTGTAAATGCTATGGCAGATGCTGTTTTTGCGGGACAATTTGTAGGATCTTCCGCCATGGCAGGAATTGCCTTATCCATTCCTTTTATCTTTTTCAATTTTGCGGTGGTAAGACTTGTAGGGACGGGATCTGCCTTTATTATCAGCCGTGCCCTAGGTTCAGGCTCAAAGCATATATTAGGCTCTATCTTGTATTTTACTATTGCATTATTGGTCCTATTCTCTGTATTCATCTCTGTTTCCGGATATTTTTTTGCCGGGAATCTCATCAGGCTCATTGGAGGTATCGGCGAAGTATTACAATATGGAAGCCAATATTATGTCATTATGTCTGTATTCAGTTTACCCAGCATCCTGGGGGTTGGAACTTCTATCCTGATACGTTCTGAAGGAAAAGTTGTTTTTGCAATGAAAATCACGGCTGTCGGAGTTATTCTGAACCTGATCTTATGTCCTTTATTTTCGGGGTATTTCCAATGGGGAGTTCCTGGAATTGGTCTCGCTACTGTCATTGCCATGTCTGTTTATTCTGTATTAACCATCCGCTATTTTATATCTGGAAAAAGCCATCTGTTCTTTGGAAAAATTCCTAAAAAAATAGATCTTGAAATGATCAAAAAAATTTTTTCAACAGGACTTCCAGGTTTCCTGAATCAATTAAGTGGGTTAGTCAGACAGATATTTCTTTTTAATATCATTTCACTGCATCACCCGGAAACCAGTTTAATCGTTTTTTCTGCCATATATCGTACCTTTTCATTCTCTGTTACTCCTGCATTAGGAATCACGCAGGCATTACAGCCAGTCGTAGGCATCAATTACGGAGCCGGAAAATTTATAAGAGTAAAAGAAAGTTATTCTGTTTTTCTGAGATACAATCTTATTCTTATGGCTTTACTGGTAATACCCTTGTTCTTTTTCTCAAATAAAGTTTTGACACTACTCATTTCAGATTTTCCTGTAACCGAAATAGATGTTTTTTATTTCAGATTGTTGATTTCCATCATGCTTGTATTTCCTGTATTTCCTACAACCATTACTTTTCTTCAGGCAATCGGCAAAGAAAAAACAGCTTCTTTTATGATGATAGGCAGAGACTTTCTATTATTTTACCCTATCATTGCATGGTGCTGGATAATAAAAACCACAACTAGCCTTTATTATGGGATTTTTATAGAGAACATGATCTGTTTTCTGATTTTCATGGTTATCATGTACTATGTACTGAAGGAAAATAAATATCAATTATAACACTAAAAACATGATAACCAATAAATTTATTTTACCGGTTTCTGTTTTGAAGAACTTTTTCAATATCTTCTAACGAAAACCCTTTTGTTTTCAATAAGATCAAAAAATGATACATAAGATCTGCGGCTTCATTTTTAAAAAGATCTTCGTTGTCGTCTTTCGATTCAATCACCAGTTCTACCGCTTCCTCACCTACTTTCTGAGCTACTTTATTGATTCCCCGCTGGTAGAGAGAATACGTGTAAGAGTCTTCTGTTTTATTGTCTATTCTCCGGCAGATTTTCTCTTCAAGCTCATAGAGAAACCCTTTGGGGTCTTTATCCCCGAAACAGCTGAAGCTTCCTGTGTGACACACCACATTTTTAGGAGCTGCTTTAATCAGGAGGGTATCCTGATCACAGTCTATCCGTATATCTTTAACGGTTAAAAAATTCCCGGACTCTTCTCCTTTTGTCCAGAGCCTGTTTTTAGAACGGCTGTAAAATGTAACGATGCCTTCATTCTTTGTTTTTTCAAAGGCCTCTTCATTCATATACCCCAACATCAGGACCTGAAGGGTACTATCATCCTGAATGATGACCGGAACAAGGCCGCTGCCTTTATCAAAATTGATTTTCATCTTACTTCAATTTTTTTAGATTTTAGTATTTGTTTTAGTTCTCCGATGCTTATTTCATTAAAATGGAAAACACTGGCTGCCAGAGCTCCTGTTGCTTTAGTTTCATCAAATACTTTAATAAAGTCATCTGACTTCCCCGCACCTCCCGAAGCAATCACGGGAATGCTCACCTGCTCAGAAACAAACTTTGTAATTCTGAGGTCGAAACCGTTCTTTGTTCCGTCACCCTCCATGGAGGTTAAAAGAATTTCTCCCGCTCCAAGTTCCTCTGCTTTTTTTGCCCATTCCACAGTCGTAAGTTCTGTTTTCTCTCTTCCTCCTCTGATATGAACCCAATCCGTATTATCTACCTGTTTTGTATCTATCGCTACCACCACGCACTGGCTGCCAAATTCTTTTGCCAGGTCGGAGATCAGTTGCGGATTTTTAACTGCAGAAGAATTGATGCTGATCTTATCGGCACCCGCTTCCAGGAGCTTTCTTACATCTGCAGCGGAAGAGATTCCGCCTCCTACAGTAAAAGGTATACTCAGTTGCTCAGCAATTTTTTTTACCAGCTCAGCAAATGTTTTTCTTTCTTCAAGAGTTGCCGTAATATCTAAAAAAACAAGTTCATCAGCTCCTTCTTTTTCATATTTCACAGCCAGTTCTACAGGATCACCTGCATCGCGGAGTTCTTCAAAATTCACCCCTTTTACCGTTGACCCGTCTTTGATATCCAGACAGGGTATAATTCTTTTTTTAAGCATTTTCAATAAAATTCTGAAGTTGTTGTAAGCTTATTTTCCCTTCATAAAGAGCTTTTCCTATAATAGTACCGGAACAGCCGATATCTTTCATTTTATACACATCTTTGATGTCTGAAATGCCTCCGCTCGCCGTAAGCTGCACTGAAGTCTTATACAAAATCTCAATATACAGTCCTGTAGAAGGCCCTTCAAGCATTCCGTCTTTTGCAATATCCGTACAAATAGTACTCTGAATACCCTGTTCCTGATAGCTGAGAATAAAATCTATAATATCCCGATCACTTTCTTCCTGCCATCCTGAAGTTTTAATTTTTCTATTTTCACAGTCTGCACCCAGAATCACTTTTTCCGGACCATATTTCCGGATAGCATTGAAACAGAATTCAGGATTCTGAACGGCAATACTTCCCAGCGTAATCTGCTTTGCTCCCGCATTGAAAGCCTTCTCTATATCTTTTTGTGTTTTCAGCCCACCGCCAAAATCAATCTCAAGAGAGGTAGATCCTGCAATATCCTCCAGTACCTTCTGGTTAACGATATGCTTTGATTTTGCACCATCAAGATCTACAAGGTGAAGATACCGGATTCCGAAGCTTTCAAATTCTTTAGCCACTTCTACCGGATTTTCATTGTAAATTTTTTTTGTACTGTAGTCTCCTTTTGACAGGCGTACACACTTCCCGTCGATAATATCAATAGCCGGAATAATTTTCATCATTAGAGTTTAATAAAATTAGTTAATAACCGACTTCCTGTATCTCCGGATTTCTCAGGGTGAAACTGTACCGCATAGAAATTATCTTTTTGTAAAGATGCACTGAACGGCAAGATATAATCACATACCGAAGTCGTATAATCTGATAATTCACAATAATAACTGTGAACAAAATAAAGGTCATTTTCTTTTTCAATATCTGAAAAAAGCACTGACTGAAGATTTGAAACACTATTCCAGCCCATATGAGGAACCAGATCTTTAGGAGGAAATCTTTTCACCTGAATGTCAAAAATCCCCATTCCCCGCACATTTCCTTCCTCATTGTCTTTACACATCAGCTGCATTCCAAGGCATATTCCTAAAACAGGTTGTTTCAGGGCAGGAATAAGTGTATCCAGTCCTTTTTCCGCTAATAATTTCATGGTGGAAGAAGCTTCACCCACCCCGGGGAAAATGACTTTATCCGCATTGATAATCTGCTCCGGATCATCTGTAATCACAGAATCTACATTCAGCCTGTTCAGTGCATTCTGAACTGAGCTTACATTTCCGCCGTTATATTTTATTATCGCTATCATATTACAAACTTCCTTTTGTGGAGGGCAGATTATATTGGGTATCCGATTGGTTCACTGCCATTTTCACCGCTTTAGCAAATGCTTTGAAAACAGATTCTATTTTGTGGTGTTCATTGCTTCCTTCAGCTTTGATATTCAGATTGGATTTTGAGGAATCGGTGAAAGACTTAAAAAAGTGGGAAAACATTTCCGTGGGAACATCCCCAATTTTTTCTCTTGTAAATTCTACCTCCCAAACCAGCCACGATCTGCCTCCAAAGTCAATGGCAGCCTGAGCGAGACAATCATCCATAGGAAGCAAAAACCCATACCGCTCAATTCCTTTTTTCTTACCCAAGGCTTTCAAAACAGCTTCACCCAATACAATTCCCGTATCTTCAATGGTGTGGTGTTCGTCTACTTTAAGATCTCCGTTTACTCTGATTTTAAGATCCATATTTCCGTGTCTGGCAATCTGATCCAGCATGTGATCAAAAAAATGAAGTCCTGTAGAAATATCGGATCTTCCGCTTCCATCCAGATTGATCTCCACTTCAATTTCCGTTTCATTTGTTTTTCTGTACACCTGAGAGCGTCTCATACCCTGTTTCAGGAACTGATAAATCTCTGTCCAGTCTGTAGTAATGAGGCTTGCCTCTTCATTAAAGTTTTCATTAAGATAAATTGATTGAGTTCCCAAATTTACAGCAAGTTGAACATCACTACTTCGATCACCGATTACATATGAGTTTTTCAGATCATAATTCCCATACATGTATTTATTTAACATGCCTGTTCCTGGTTTTCGCGTTGGTAAATTTTCATGTTCAAAACTTTTATCAATCAGAATCTCGCTGAAAAATATGCCTTCATTTTCAAAAGCTTTCACCATTTTTTCGTGAGGTTTTATAAAATCCTCAAAAGGAAAACTTTCCGTTCCCAATCCATCCTGATTTGTTACCATCACCAATTCATAATCCAGCTCATTCACTATTTTCGAAAGGTTCCGGAACACTCCAGGATAAAATTCAAGCTTTTCCAGCGAATCTACCTGAAAATCTGTGGGCGGTTCAAGGATCAGGGTTCCGTCCCGGTCTATAAATAATACTTTTTTCATGACTCTATACTTTTTAAGGCATTAATCAGCATTTCGTTTTCTTTACGGCTTCCAATATTGATTCGGATACATCCCGGAATGGCCGGATCCCTTTTGCTGGTTAAAATCTCTTTTTCAAGCATTTGCTCATACACTCCGTGTACATCATTGATTTTAATCAAAAAGAAATTGGCATCTGTAGGATATACCTTCGAAATACATGCAATATCCTGAAATTGCTCCTGCAGCCATGCTCTTTCATTTAAAATATTTTTTATATTTTCATTACATCTTACTTCATCATCCAAAATTTCCAGCACCAGTTTCTGGCTTAAAGCATTAACGTTATAAGGTGCTTTTACCGTATTAATAAGTTGTATAATTTCTTCTGAAGCATAGGCCATTCCTACTCTCGCTCCCGCTGTTCCCCAGGCTTTTGAAAAAGTCTGCAGGACGATCAGATTAGGATATTGATCAAGAAGTTCCAGACTGGATCTGTTATCAGAAAATTCAATATAGGCTTCATCTACCACCACAATTCCATTACAATTTTTAATATAGAACTCAATATCTTCTATACTGTTTCCGGTAGGATTGTTGGGTGAACACAGGAAAAATACTTTAAACGGCTGTTCCCGGGTAATCTTTAGGAAGTCTTCTTTTACAATACCAAAGTTTTCATCCAGATTCAGCTTCAGAACCTTGTTTTCATTGATGGAAGCATAAAATCCGTACATTGCAAAAGAAGGATTCATCATCAGTATGGAATCTTTTTTGGGCTCACAAAACACTTTAATAATTAAATCAATAAGCTCATCACTTCCGTTTCCTATTGCAATCTGTGACGGAGATACCTTTCTGAGATCTGCCAGACGCTTTTTAAGTACTTTCTGGGTAGAATCCGGATAACGGTTGTATTCTCCGAACGGGCTTTCATTGGCATCCAGCAATACCGGAGCATTAAATTCATGATGATCCCTGAAACTGATATAAGGCTGTAGTTTTAGAATATTTTCTCTTACTAATGTATTGATACTGTTATTTTTCATTGTATTATTTTAATCTTATGGATACTGCATTTTTGTGTGCGAAAAGACCTTCTGCTTCCGCCATTGTTTCTATTGTTTTTCCTAAATTCTGCAATCCTTCTCTGGATAAAAACTGAAATGTGATTTTCTTTACAAAACTATCCAGAGAAACCCCGCTGTAATTTCTTGCATACGCATTGGTAGGAAGTGTATGATTGGTTCCGCTGGCATAATCTCCGGCACTCTCACAGGAATAATTTCCAAGAAAAACTGAACCTGCATTTTGAATCATCGGAATATACTGTTCAAAATTTTTCACGGCCAGAATAAGGTGCTCCGGAGCATATAAATTGCTAAATTCAACTGCCTCTTGCAGTGTACTGACTAAAATAAAGCAACTGTTTTCCAATGCTTTTTCCGCCATCTCATTTCTGGGTAATTCTCTGATTTGCTGACTCACAGACTCTATAGTTTCATCAAAAACTTTAAGATCTGTCGTAATAAAAATCACCTGACTGTCACCTCCATGTTCTGCCTGCGAAAGGAGGTCTGCTGCACAAAACTCCGGAACCGCCTGCTCGTCTGCAACCACAAGAACTTCACTGGGGCCTGCAGGCATATCAATCGCCACACCATACTGTTGTGCATATTCTTTTGCAGCTACTACAAACTGATTTCCAGGGCCGAAAATCTTATATACTTTAGGAACGGATTCCGTCCCTAGGGTCATTGCTGCAACCGCCTGTGCTCCTCCCGTTTTGAAAATTGCGGATACTCCGCACAGTTGGGCCGCATACAAAATTGCCGGATTGATATTCCCGTTCTTATCAGGCGGTGTGCAAAGAATAACCTCTTTACAGCCAGCCAGATTTGCCGGTATGGCAAGCATCAGAACTGTTGAGAATAAAGGGGCTGTGCCCCCCGGAATATAAATTCCCACTTTCTCTACTGCACGGTTTTCTCTCCAGCAAATCACTCCCGAAGTCGTTTCAATCTTCTGGACATCAGCAATCTGAGATTTATGAAAGACGGAAATATTTTCCTTTGCCTGCTGTATCGCCTGTTTTAACTCCGGGCTGATCAGATTTTCAACTTCATTCATTTCAGCTTCTGTCACTGCAATACGATCGGTTACTGCCTGATCAAATTTTCTATTGAAATCAAGTAAAGCCTGATCTCCGTTCGTTTCAACTTCTTTGAAAATTCCGGCGATCAATTCTGAAATCTCCTTCCGTTCAATTACAGGACGCTTTACCAGAGCTGTCCATATTTCTTTTTTGGGGTATTTGTATAGATTCATTGGGTGAGTATTTAAATAACCATTTTATCAATGGGAATGATTAAAATATCCTGGGCGCCGTTTTCTTTCAGTTCATCAATCACATCCCAAAAACGTTCTTCATCAATAACGGAATGAATACTGCTCCAGCCTTCTTCTGCCAGAGGAATCACCGTCGGGCTTTTAAGCACAGGCAGAACACCGGCTACTTTTTGGATTTTTTCATTAGGAACGTTCATCAGGATATATTTTGAATTTTTCGCTTTCAAAACAGCTTTGATCCGGAATAAAAACTTTTCCAGAATGAGCTGTTTTTCTTCGGAAAGCTGGGGAGTCTGAGCCAGTACAGCCTCTGATTTAAGGAGCGTTACGGTTTCTCTTAATCCGTTTTTAAATAAAGTACTTCCTGAGCTTACAATATCACAGATTCCATCCGCCAGACCAATATTGGGTGCAATTTCTACAGAACCGGAAATGATGTGAATATCCGAAGAGATTCCTTTTTGCTGAAGAAAAGATTTCAGGGTATTAGGATAAGAAGTAGCTATTTTTTTGCTCTGAAAGTAAGAGAGATCGTCGGTTTCCACTTCTTTCGGTACCGCAAGAGAAACACGGCATTTTGAAAATCCAAGTTTTTGAATCGTGCGGATATTTTTTCCTTTTTCGATTAAAAGATTTTCACCGACAATAGCAACATCTACTACCCCGTCCTCAAGATACTGAGGAATGTCTGAGTTTCGCAGATACATAATTTCCATCGGAAAATTATCTACTGAAACTTTAAGCTGGTCTTTGCCATTGTTGACAAATATTCCGCAATCTTTGAGAAGCTGTAGAGACTCTTCGTAAAGCCGGCCGCTTTTCTGAATTGCAATTTTTATTTTACTCATGTTGTCTTTTTTGAGTCCGAGTAAATAAAAACTGATTTATTGATAAATTTCCGGGAAGAATTCAGGAAACAAAAAAACCGCCTATTTACTCAGACGGTTTTAATTATTTTTGATTTTAGCACAAACTTATATCAATCAATTCCGCCTAACAGAGATGATGATAATAATGATGTAATGCTAAAAAAGTTGGTTTCATTGTATTGAATTCTGATACAAATGTAGGACTTATTTTTAAACTGCAAAGTTTTTTCATACAATTTTTTGATAAAAATTCATCAGTTGCTCAGCAATGGGACGGTCATTAAACTTCTGAACAAACTCGAAACTCTTTTCAGCACGGCGTTTTCTTTCGGACTCGTTTTCCCACAAAAATTTTATTTTGGCACTGATATCAAGATCATTTTTCGGATCTACGTATACGGAGTCTTTTCCTCCGGCCTCCGGTAAACAGCTTGTATTGCTGGTAATGGTTACCGTTTTTGAAAAAAGAGCTTCTATTACAGGAATTCCAAAACCTTCAAAGAAGCTTGGATACACAAAAATATCGGCTAGTTTATAAATAACAGCCAGTTCATCCATAGAAACACCTTCCAGAAATAAGACCTGTTTTTCCATCTTATTTTTTTTCAGGAAACTTTCTATTTGCCGGTAATATTTTGTTTTTCTTCCCACCACCACCAAAGGGATCCGGGTTCCCTGAATACCTTTGACAACACTTAAAAGATTTTTGCGGTCCTCTATAGTACCGACATTCAGAATGAATCTTTCGGGAAGACTGAATTTTTCTCTGACGGCCTGGATAAATCCGGATGACTGCTCTTCTTTAAAAGCCTGATGACAACCCTGATAAATCACTTCAATTTTAGATTCAGGAACTTTTAAATATTCTATGATATCTCTTTTGGTCTGTTCTGAAATCGCAATGATTCTATCGGCAGTTTCGGCAGCTTTTTTAAATTTCCAGAAGTGAATTTTCCGGTCAAAAAATGAATAATACTGGGGATATCGGATGAAAATCAAGTCATGAATAGTCACCACCTTTCCGATAGGTGTTTGATCCCACTTTAAAGGCAGTTCTCCGGATAAGCCATGAAAAATATCCGCCCCTGATTTCTGGGCGTCTTTTCCCATTTTCAGCTGACGGGAAAGGCTTCCTTTTGAGGTTTCAACAAATTTGACATTCGACCTGTTCAGAATATCTTTCCCCCGTTCCGATTTGTTTTTATTGAGCAACAGATATTCATTATCCGGTTCATATTCGGAAAGAATTCTTACCAGGTCCCTTGAATAATTACCCAATCCGGATGTATTGTGGAAAAAACGCTTTGCATCAAAGGCAATTTTCATATGAATCTGTTTATTTTTTTAGTAAAAGTGTAGGTCATCATCTCATATGACCGGTTCTAATCAGAAAAACCTGTTGATGATTTCATGATTGAATTTGTTTTTGAAAATCCTGAAATGTTCCGAATCTATGGCCTTTCTCTTTTAGCCAGCCCACAAATATATCGAATCTTTCTACCATTTCCTTACCTGAATTTTTGACAGTAAATCCCGGCAGTTTGAATGCTTCATCTTTAATTTCTGCAAACTCCCACGGATGGAAATAGACATTCAGATACTGATCTTTTTCCAACGTATCCGCAGCCAGCTTCTTATACAATGAGAGCGGGAAATTATGAAAACTCAGCCAGAATAAAGGAATTCTGAAATTAGGAGACACAGAGGCCGGAATCTGGGTTACATTTCCTTCTTTA
This sequence comes from Chryseobacterium sp., assembly GCF_019236175.1. Classification (GTDB taxonomy): domain Bacteria; phylum Bacteroidota; class Bacteroidia; order Flavobacteriales; family Weeksellaceae; genus Chryseobacterium. The sequence goes on along the minus strand of NZ_JAFAJM010000013.1, from coordinate 198,067 downwards.
AAGTACGTTCTGGATACTTTCAGATTGTTATATCTTCCCGGTAAAAATGTCGGGTTAACAGATGAATTATAGGAGTACCCGGCTTTTTCCACCGCTTTTTCATCCACAGGCATCATTCTTGGCATTCTTAATCCTGTAACTTCGGCAGAGAAAAGCTCCTGCAATCGGTCTCTGGATTCTTTCAGATGTCTTTCTTCAAATTCTGAGTGAAACCATGTATGTGAAGCCAGTTCATGCCCCTCTCTTAATAATCTTTCGATGAGGTGTCTGCTGTTTTCAGCAAAAACCACAGTAGAAAAAAAAGTAGCTTTTGCCTGATGTTTTTTAAGGAGATCCAATATTCTTTCAAGCCCTGTCTGCGAAATTGAAATTTGTTTTTCAAAAGGAATCTCTCCTTTGTATTCTAGCGGCATATCAAATTCCTCGATATCAAAACTCAATAATACCATTTTTAAAAATTTTTGTTTTTAATAATATAGTTAGGTCTTTCTTTCACCTGTTTAAAAATTTTACCTAAATAAATCCCCATAATCCCCATAATAATCAGCTGTAAGCCTCCAAAGAACACGATGGTCATAATTAGAGAAGCCCAGCCGGAGATCTCGGTTTTAGCAATAAATGAATGAATGACATAAGCCCCGTATCCCACGATAGAAATTACTGAAAACAGAAAACCTAAATAAGCCGCAAGATAAAGCGGTTTCACACTAAAAGCTGTAATTCCCGTAAAGGCAAAAGTGAGCATTTTTTTAAGATTATAACTGCTCTGTCCGGAGAGTCTTTCGTTTGCTTTGAAGTCGATTCCGGTTTGTTTAAAACCCATCCAGCTTGTTAAGCCTCTTAAAAATAAATCGTCTTCGTTAAAATTCCGCATGACTTCAACGGCATTGGCATCCATTAATCTGAAGTCAGACCCGCCTCCTTTTGTCAAATTAACATCGGACAGGCTGGATAGGATTTTATAGAAAAAGTCAGAGGTTTTTCGCTTAAAAAAGGAGATTTCCTTAGGATATGTTCTGATGGTAAACACAACATCATATCCTTCTTCCCATTTTTGAATCATTTCGGGAATAAGCTCCGGGGGGTGCTGAAGATCGCCATCCATAGAAATAACAGCATTTCCGTTGGCATTATCCATTCCGGCTTTTACAGCAGGCTGATGCCCGAAATTTCTTGAAAACTCAATGTATTTTACTTCTTCAAACTGCTGAGACAGCTCTTCTAATTTCTGTTGTGTATTGTCTCTGCTTCCATCATTGACGAATATGACTTCATAATTATAATTTTCCAACCCAGAAAAAACCTCTCGGATTTTTTCATGAACCAGTGCCACATTGCCTTCTTCATTATGGGCTGGGATTACAATTGAGATTTTCTTCATATTTACAATCTATCAAGTTTTTTCTTAAAGGAGCAGATGATATTTCCTAAAGATATAAGGAAAATCAACACCTGTCTTTATATTTTTTTATTTCTGATTCTTTTTACAAATTTCGGTATATTTTTCTGAAATATCTGTATTTTCTCTTGCATCTGTAGAAAAAACAAATGGCCCGATCATTAAAAAAGGGCCATAGTGATTACTATCTAATGTCTTATGAGTATTGCTCACAGAAGGTTTTTCATACCGATATGCTAAAAAACATATGTAAAACCCCTGATTATACAGCTACATTATTATCTCTTAAAGCATCGTTAAGAGAAGTCTTCTTATCTGTAGATTCTTTTCTCTGACCGATGATAAGGGCACATGGAACCTGATATTCTCCAGCCGGATATTGTTTTGTATAACTTCCCGGGATTACTACAGAACGTGCAGGAACTCTTCCTTTGATTTCAACAGGCTCACTTCCTGTCACATCAATAATTTTAGTAGAGGCAGTAAGGACAACGTTTGCTCCCAATACAGCTTCTTTTTCTACATGAACTCCTTCTACAACGATACATCTTGAGCCAATAAAACAATCATCTTCAATGATTACCGGAGCAGCTTGTAATGGTTCCAATACACCACCGATACCAACTCCACCGCTTAAGTGAACGTTTTTACCGATCTGTGCACAGCTTCCTACTGTAGCCCATGTATCTACCATTGTTCCTGAATCTACATAAGCTCCGATATTTACATAAGAAGGCATCATGATTACTCCTGAAGCTACGAAAGATCCTTCTCTTGCAATAGCATGAGGAACTACTCTTACTCCTTTTTCTGCATAATTTTTCTTTAAAGGAATTTTGTCATGAAATTCAAATGGTCCTACCTCAATAGTTTCCATCTTCTGAATCGGGAAGTACATTACTACGGCCTTCTTCACCCATTCATTTACCTGCCATCCGTTTTCGGTAGGTTCCGCTACACGAAGTTCTCCTGAATCAAGTAAAGAAATTACTTCTCTTATCGCTTTCTTGCTGTCTTCATTCTGTAATAGTTCTCTATTGTCCCAGATGTTTTCAATTGTTTGTTGTAACGACATGTTTCTTATTTAAATTAGTTTGAAAAATTATACCGCCAAAGATAGCAAAAAAGTTCAGCAAAATAATGTATCAGGTGATGCTATTCATAAAAATAAACAGTCGTCCTACTCTCTTTTTATAGTCCAGATAAGCCTGTCCGTGCTCTTTTAAAAGGTGTTCTTCTTCGAGTCTGATCTGAATTTGCATCAAAATATTTCCCACTACATAAAAAGCTAAATTAATCACAGTCGGAAAAGCCAGAAAGAACCCGAAAAGACTTACCATCATTCCCATAAATATAGGATTTCTTGAAAATCTGAATAATCCGTGCGTAATCAATTCTGTTTTCATACTTCGGTCAATTCCGATGCGCCATGAATTTTTCATCTGAACCTGCGCTGTGAATACCCAGGCAAAAGCAATGATCATGAAAGCTATTCCGGCATATTTCAGGAAATCAATATCAAGAGCTCTGATGATCCATGCAGAAAAAACAATTTCAGGAAAAGCGGCCAACAGTATGCTGTATACAAACAAGACGAATAAGGTCATCTTAAAATAAAACCCGATCAACGCGTACGCCGATTCATCTTTTGGAAAGACATTAGGGTCTCTGCCTGTTTTCCGCCTTATATGGATACTGATCCCCAGAAAGGAAACCATGAAAAACAATATAAAATATACAGGAATAAAAAATCTGATAAAATCTGCCATGTCAATAGTTTCCTGCAAATTTCAGAAATTCAGGGATGCAATGCTATTGCAATGACTGAAAGAAACGGAGACAATTACAGGTCTTTAATAATAATCTCCATTGTACGGGAGATGTGTTCTTTGCGGATGATAGCCTTTGAATAGCGTATGTTATGATCCGAATTATATTTTGTCAGATAAGCATCATTGATTTCATCCGTAAGATCGTGAATATCAGAAGGGATAATGGCTTCAATATCGTATATATTGCCATCACAACTAATTTGTCCTTGGGGATTTTCTAAAAAGCAATTATACCAGCTTTTTTCAGCTAATCCCCATGATCTTGCAAATATCCTGTCATGAACGACTACCATCCAGATTTCCAGAAAATCAGTTCTTGTTAAGCCTGCTTTTATTCCGATAAGATTTGTTGTTCTTATGGAATCCGGTACTTTGCCTGTATTCATTGTATAAGTTTTTATGCAAAACTAGGATAGAAGAAAAGGAATACAATTTTTTTTATACGGAAAGCATGATATCTTATGTAAATGGATTTTTTTTATTTTAAATGAAATTAAAGCATCATGGAACCGATAGCTTTATGAAGGCATTCTTTATAAGTTCTGGCAACGGTAATTTTCAATGAGCCACAGATCAGCTGGTTATCTTCAAAGTATTCTACATTGATTAAATTGACGATGTACGAATTGTGTACCCGCATAAATTCTTCGGGTAGATCTTCAATGAGATCTTTTAATGTTTTGTAATATAGGTATCTTTTGCCCTCCGTTGTATGAATTTCAACATAGTTTCCCAGTCCCTTAATGACTGTAATATCTTTAAAGAACAGTTTAATTAACTTCTTATCAGTTTTAATAAAAGCAAAAGTTCTCGCCTGCATTACAATACTCTCTGCGCTCTAAGATAAGCTTTGTTCCAGTATTTTTCGTTCAGGGAAGAGATGATTACACCTTTTGAAGTAGACGCATGAATGAATTTCACTTCTCCGTCCGGTCCTATATCATGAACGATTCCTACGTGAGAGACTCTGCTTCCGCCTGCTGTTGCAAAGAACAACAAATCTCCGGGTTTCACATCCGTAATATCAATATTTTTTCCGGTATCTGCCTGATCTGAAGATCTTCTGGGAAGATTATAAGCGTTTTCTTCAAAAACCTTCACGGTAAATCCGGAACAATCGAAACCTGAAGAAGTGTTTCCTCCGAATTTATAAGGGGTTCCCAGATATTTTTCCGCATCTTTTAAAATATCATTGATGGATCTCGGGACTTTGCCATCAAATTTAGAATCAAGTTTTCTAAGGTTTTCAGATTTCGCAATGGTTTTAGAGCCTGATTTTTTACCGGCAGAAACATTTTTTGATGATCCGCAGGATACAACAAAAGCAGAAGCAATCAGCACAAGAGAGAACTGCTTTATACTCATTTTTTTTCCAAATAATTCCGTGATCATATTCCTCTGATTTTTACTTCATTAACTAATTACGTACAAATATACATTATATAATTTAATTATACTATAACTATACTACAACTATATAATAAATATATGTTAAAATTTTGTTTTCCGTTATTTATTACTATATTTGGGTTCAATTTTGGGAAAAGCAATATGGCAACATATGAAAGTATCATTAAGATCAAAGGAGCCGTAGGCGACCTGGTTTTTTATAATCTGAACGGCAAAAATGTGGTTCGGAAAAAAAGCGGTTTTAATAAAAACGCTTTTAAAAAAAATGCGTCATATGAGAAAGTAAGACAGAACAGCTCAGAATTCGGGCATTGTTCTAAAGTGGGCAAAATGATACGCAGCTGTCTGAATTCCTATAGCAAAGAAGCAGGTGATCCCCTCCTCTATCAGAAGTTTGCAAGGCTGATGACTGAAATTAAAGATATGGATATTGTTTCCGAAAGAGGCCGGCGAACTGTAAAAGAAGGTTTAAAGACAGAAAAAGGAAAACTTTTTCTTAAGGAGTTCAGTTTTGGAGAAATACCCAATATAGGAACCTACATCAGTATTCAGGATAAGACTATCACGGTAAGCGAAAATGGTAAAGCAGACACCCTTATCGTTCTGACGATACATCCGGATTTTGAAAACTATACAGCAGAATATGCTGAAGAAGTTATTTTTCCAGATCAACAGAAAAAAGCTGATTGTAAAAAAGATTGTTTACAGGATGATTCTCTGTTGTATTTCGTAGTGATAAAAAATGAGAATGAAATTACCCATATGGGATTTGTATAAATAAAAAATCTGCAGAATATCTGCAGATTTTTTTGTTTTATTTTATTGTTTTGTTCCTTTCCAGTTTCCAGCTCTTGACGGGGTCGGGAGCGCGTTGGTCCAGCTGCCGTTTCCTTTTTTGTCAACAGTCAGTGTTCCTCTGAAATCACCTTTTGACGGAAGTCCTACGACTGCATTTAAATCACCTTTTTCAGTTAAAGTACCGGAAATATTATAATTTTCGTTGTTTACATCAGAATGCATTGTTCCTACTACTTTACCGGTATTGTCTACTACAATGTTCCAGACTCCTTTGTCATTGCCATCATAAGAACCCGACCAGGTACCTACATAATCATAAATCGTATCATCATCAGAGCTACAACCGATCAATAAAAACGCTGCTAAAAAAAGTAAAAAAAGTTTCTTCATAGTTTCAGTAGTTTATAACCTAAAATCCTGTTATTCTTTATCCGCACTTATTTCGAAAAAGTCCTGTTACAAAGAATAGTATTTAATATGTATTATTTTTTTGTTCCGTGCAAATCTACTAATTTTTTATTCAAATTATCTGAATTTTAATCAGCAGGCAATATGTTTATTAAAAAACAACATATTCCGGCTAAAATACGAATATTTTTCAAACAAATTTAAGAACCGGAAATTTTGAGGTAATCTTTCAGTTTAAAATTTATTTTATCATAAAATTAGAGTTATTTAATTTTAAAATTACTTAACAATTTATTTTTAATGAATTGTTTTTCTTGTACATAAGATATTTCCTATATTAGTGAAAAAATTTAAAACACTCAATTTAGTAACATGAAAACAAAAACATTTTTTTGGGCAGCGTTGGCATTGTATGGAAGCGTAAGCGCTCAGGTGGGAATCAACACCAATGCTCCTACTCAGACTCTGGATGTCAATGGACAGACCAGAGTAAGAGGACTGGCAAATCCTGATAAAAAAATTGTTGCAGCAGATGTTGACGGAACTTTATTACTTATGGCCCCTGAAGAAATTTTTTCCCCAAAAGCAATACTCAACACTTCAACATCCCCTACTGAGCAAAGGGCAACTATTTATGAAGGGCATTGCTATCTTCCTACAGACAATGCGTCATCATGTACGGTTTCTGTGAATCATTACAGCTCATGTGCAGGCTTTACCAATGCCGTAGATACCCAGATCGTTGTAGGCCAAGGTATTAACACCAACAATGGGCAGTTTTTGGGAACATGGACGGCCCGTTATGTCGATAATAAAGGATTTGCAGGAGCCGCTCCGGTTGCCAATCAGCTTCCGCCGGACTATCCGAGGATTTCTTATCCTAATGCCAATATGGCTAATTATCTTGGAAGCGGATCTTTCTCCGGACAATGTAATACGGATCTGGTGACTACCATCAATCAGACTACGGGAGATATAAAGGTGGAATCTGTAAAACGAAGCATGTTTGCCCATCTGGTTTACCTCCTCTCTGTAGCACGATCTAAGAGTTTGTAACACCCCATTAAAACGATACTTGATTTCAAAACAGCTGCAATATCTTGCAGCTGTTTTTTTATAAACCTCAATCATGTTACAATTGAAGAACTTTATTTTAGAGAAATCATACTCTGATATCATGCCCTTTCTGAGGAATATAATTTTACGGTCTATGCAGATGTTAGCAGCATCTACTCTATTTGGAACATCAAAGCATTAACATTCATACTTAAAGGAAATAAGCTAACTTTGAAATAAAACCCATATGACTAGACTAAAGCATATTGCAGGAGTTACAGGCACTTATTTAAGAGAAATTCCTTCTCGTTAGTTTTTCCTGTGAATTACATGGGTGGTAAAAACCGATGACGGGCGTGAATATTTTGTGCCTAAAAATGAATGCTCCGTTATACAACAATAAAGCCCCAATTAAGGAGCTTTAAATCCAGGCACTTTATAAGAGAATGTCTAATTTTTCTTTCCAATATTTTCAGCAAATAAAAGAATCTCTTTATTTACTGCATCAGCATTTGCTTTGTTCGTAATGATACTGCTATGGCTTGCGTTCATAACAATCTGTTTTCCATTAGAAGAGAGTTCTTTTAGTTCTTTTTGCATATCAAACCATAATTTAACTTCTTTTTCAGGATCAATCCCCTCTTTTCTATATCTATTTTTCTGGGATTCCTTATACTGCTCTGTAGCTGTAAATACTAAGAGAGGCAACGCATCTAAATCTTTTGATTTACCTGCCCTAGCCAATACATCATTAGTTAATTTATTCTCTCTTAAAAACATACGGAAAACATCTCCGGAATTAAAGGTTAATGATTGTGAACGGCGGTACACTTCCTGAGGTAAACCATCACCTTGATAAGTTGGCTTACTAATTATTTTATTATAAACACCCCAAATGCCCAAATCCGAAAGTATAGATCCTATTTTAAATAACTTCGCTTGTTCATTAGGAACCAATTCTTTTTGAGCTAATCGCTTCCATTGTTCAGGATGGCTTGAGTCTATGAAAACAATTCCTTCAACTTCGTTTGGATAAAGATCTCTGAAAATTCTACTGTAAGGGCCTCCCATAGAATGGCCAACCAGAATATAAGGTGGTTTTTCACCCATTTTTTCTAATAGTGCATGAAGCTGTTGTGCATAAAATTCAGGAGATATATTATCATTATTACTTGATTCACTAAACCATTTCCCATCCCTATCATAGCGTATAACTCTCGTATTATGTTTCAAGCCTTCTGCTACCCAATGTAACATATCTGTATTACTGTGTGCACCAGCTTCCATAATAATGGTAGGTAAAGCTTTCTTTTCACCTTCTGCTCTTACATGAATATTGGTTCCGTTAACATTCACTAATTTACCTGGTGGAACTGGTTTCGGGCTGAATAATTTATAGCATATTCCTGAGAACAGTACTAATATTAGAATTCCCACTATAAGTTTACCAATAAACTTAAGGGTTTTTAAAATTAATTTCATAGTTATTTTTAAATTTTATACTGACAATAGCAGAAATGCCTAAGCAGAATCTTTTAGTGAAAACAAGTCGTCCATTATCTTTTTTAGAATGGCCATTTCTAGTTAACAGCTAAATTTAAGCTTTGTACCTACATCAGATGGAATCTTTGTATGGGCATAATTATTAGTTTTCCGGCAAATATAACATTAATCTGCTGCAGGAATTAATAAAAGAGAGTGGAGGTAATGATATTGTAGAATTGAATACGGATTATAAAAGTAATTTGGAGGAAATTTAACTGCCAATATTGAGAATATTGAACTTAAAGATTTAAGATGGAAGCATGATCACACCACAGAACCCTACAATAAAAAATCCCTCAATTGAGGGAGATATACTTAATCATCACAGTGGGTAGTAACACAATAATTACCAGTCGGGTGATAACAGCATTGATATTCTGCAGTTGGGCAATGTGATCCTCCACATGCAGGTCCAGTAGGGTCTACTCCTTCAACGGGATCAAATGGGCCACCTCCATTAACTTGCTTTAATTTCGCTCTTGAAATCTTTTTTAAATTTTTCATGGTTTTAAATTAGTTTGTTAACGGGTCTAATATAAGAATAGTCCAGCAATAAATAATTTAACATAAAAAAATTACGGTAACCCACAATTCCAACCCAAAGAACAAAAGTAAGTTAGGCACATGAAAATCTCTTCACAGAATGACTTGATTCTTGAAATCATAAAAGTTCTGAAGTATACTTCTTCCGGGATGGGACTGCGGAAAATGTATGATATTAAAAGGCCCCGAAACGTCGAGTATTGAATTCACTCCAAAAGAAAGCCCCGAAATTACCTCCCGGGATTTCTTTTATCCAAGCCTCCACATAATTAGTAAAGTTAAATCAGTTGCTTGATTTGCTTTTCTCATTAAAAATCACTATATTACAATATGAAAAAAAGTGATATTCAGAATAGCATGACTCATGCTGGTAAAGTAAATGAACGTACAAAAGCTTTAGAAATCCTTGAAAAAGCCAAGAAAGTACAAGGAAAAATCACCTTCCTCAGACAAGGAGTAGGAAGAAACTTTAAACCGAAAAACGAGGAAACATTAAAGGAATAAATTTAATTTTTCTGTATTTTCTTTCCAAAATAAAACCCCTGCATTACAGGGGTATTTTTTGATTTCAATAATATTGGAGACAATATTTAAATATTATATCTATTATTACTCATTTTGTAGATTCACGATAAAAAATTTTTGTTTTAAGGATGATCCTCTACAAAATAAAAGTCTAAACAATCATGAGCTTTTTTTCTAACATCAGTTATTTTCCAATATCGGCCGGATCCATCAATGAGAATAGGAAAATTCCTATCATGATTATACAACAGAACTTAACGTGTTAAAAAGCTATAAACAAAAAACCTCCCGATAAATTGAGAGGTAAAGTGTAAAAATGAATTATAAGTTAATTGACTTGGTGTTAAAAAAACTATACATAAATACTATCAACGCACACGCCAATTTACTCACTTGAGTATGAAATAATTCTTTTGTGGTATATTCTGCAAAATAAAACCTCTCGAAAGAGACTCTAAAATAAGTAGAAACTTAAATAATCAGGAGACACATAAAAAAACCTCCAGAGCAACCAGGAGGTGAAAGTAAAAAATGATTTATTAGTAAAATGATATGATGTTAAACAAGTTTTCTTCTTCAAAACTTGCATTAACATTAACAATGCGTATGCCATTTACGTCACTGTTTAATGAAATCGTTCTTTTTGTGGTATGAAAAACCTCCCAGGACATAGGAGGTTGAATACATATAATCCGAAATTCTAATTAAATCGAACATTTAAAGATACATTAATAAATATTCACCACGAAGTGATGTGGTATATTTTATAAAACAAATACCACATAGTTTAATCAGTATTCATTATGGCATATTGCTTGTTAATCCATTAAAAAAATATATCAAAACTAGCAATGGAGCCCACTCACAAAGAATTAAACAATAATGAAGTTACAGTAATACTTGCGCTTTTAACTAATGATTTGCAAGAAATGATGAATCACTGCGTATTATATAATTGGAAATATGAGATAATTAATTCTTATCATTTACAACTCCACATTCCTAAAGATTCAATCCACTTGTTATTCTATTTAGGTCATAAAATTTTATCCGGGATTAATATGCCTACAAATCATAATACGATCCCTAATTATATTAATCGGGATTTCACTGACTCGTTGTAGTTATAAGCATATATAGGGATCCAGTTCATTATTAATATCTTTTACATAAGCATTTGCCGATATGTCATTGAGTGCAGTATTGAGTGGCAAGGTCTGAGCCTTATATGATATCATAAATAATAGACTCAATAATATTGTAATTTTTAAATTTCTAATTTTAATTTTTATATTAATGGGTTGTTTAGGTTCATTACTGTTGTTTAAACTGATAGTTTTCATAATGTCATCAGCGACTGTATCAACAAAGTCCCAGAATAAAATCCGGGATTTTGTTTTTATTGTTTTGTGAAAATTAAATCTTTTGTTTCGGGTAGATAAATTTTAATATCTGTTCCGGGAGGACAGGTTTTTTCATCAATAACTATATTATCGGGACGGTATTCCCATGAAATTTGGGTATTACTTATCTTTTTTAGAAGGACATCACCCCACCCTACATGGCAATTGGTACCACTATAATATAAAATAACAGTATTCTTAGCTGGCCTTGTCGCTATACTATAGAGCTCTATTCTCGACGCAGGATTATTTTGGGTATCCTGAAGAATTTTACCTGAAGAATCTTTTACAATGTACTTTATTACTAGAGCATCCATAAAATAATTTTTCCGTGAACTTTTTTCAAGTTTATGGTCCTCTTTTACTATGAATAATGTAATTTCATTCCCCTGATAGGTTGCTTTGTAAGTGCCTATATACGGATTCAATTCATTATTAATATCTTTTACATAAGCATTTGCCGGTATGTCATTGAGTTCAGTATTGAGCGGCAAGGTCTGAGCCCTACACGATAGAATAAATAATAAACTCAATAATATTGTAATTTTTAAATTTTTAAATTTCATTTTTATATTAATGGGTCGTTTAGGTTCATTACTGTTGTTTAAACTGATAGTCTTCATAATGTCATCAGATACTGTATCAACAAAGTCCCAGAATAAAATCCCGGATTTTATTTTTACTGTTTTGTGAAAATTAAATCTTTTGTTTCAGGCAGGTAAATTTTAATATCTGTTCCGGGAGGGCATTTACTGTCGTCAAGTACTGTGTCATTGGGGCGATAATCCCAAGATACTTGTGTATCATTTATTTTTTGTAATATAATTTTCCCCCAACCTACACCACAATTTGTACCAGTGTAGTAAAAAATAACCGTATTCTTGGCGGGTCTTGTTCCTATGCTATAAAGCTTAATATTTGGGATAGAATTATTCTGAGTATCCTGAAGAATCTTACCTGAAAAATCTTTTACAATATACTTTACTACTAGAGCATCCATAAAGTAATTTTTGTCAGAACTTTTTTCCAATTTATAATCTTCTTTTATTATAAATAGTGTAATTTCATTCCCCTGATAGGTTGCTTTATATGTACCTATATACGGATTCAATTCATTATTAATATCTTTTATATAAGCATTTGCCGGTATATCATTGAGTGCAGTATTGAGTGGCAAGATCTGAGCCTTATATGATATCATAAATAATAGACTCAATAATATTGTAATTTTAAAATTTCTAATTTTCATTTCTATATTTTTTATTAACAAGTTGTTGGAATTGGGTCGTTGTTAGCGTTTAAATTAATAGTTTTCACTGTGTCATCAGCTTCAATCCGTTGAAGATTAACTTTTCCTTCTAATCCCATCTTTTTCAAAGTCTCAAAAAAAAGTTTTTCAACACCTTTATTGGTTATGTTTCCGTTACCATCCATATAAGTCATTCCATTTTTTGTTTCATCTGTTAAGTCATTTTCTAATTTTGAAAAGTCTGTTGTATAATTGTCCAAATCATCCTGCGAAAAAGTTTTTACAGCATCCTGGTAAGTTCCGCCGAAAGTAGCTAGATAATGCATACCATTAGGAGCAACCATTCCCATAAATGCATTATTTACGTTTGCCGAATTGGAAGATGGCTGGGCTCTTGCAAAACCTAGTAACTGATCAATATCCGGAGGGGACAGCATTGGGATTCCCCGGGAAGTATGATTATGATAAGCTCCTTCATACCCCGACTTATCCCCAAAAGATACACTGTGTTCACCACCATGGATCACTTGAGAAGGGGTTCCGTCAGCTTTAAATTTATAGCCATCTTCACTATTCTGTTTAGATTGGGTTTTCAATGCATCAATTGCCGGTTTAGATTTGGCATTGTTTACAATACTTTTTGTTTGTTCACAAGGATTTTGAGCAGGCTGAAATGTATTATAAGTACCCCCGTCATCATGTCTTGTAGAATCACCATTCATGGTATCAAAATGGCCATTTTCATAAGGATGTTCATCCATATATCGGGTCCAGTCGTCTACACCGCCATCACCTCCGCTATGCCCCCACGGATTCATTTTTATAATGGTTACATCGGGAATTTCCTGATGATACGGATCTCCATACCTTGCAGCCGTATTTGCATTGGCAGTTTTATTTTTTCCATTGTAATACTGTTGGAAAGTATTGATAAATGCCTGACTGTCTTCAGAACCTCCGTGAAGGTATACGAAATCTACCCAGGTTCTCTCAGGGTTTACTCTTCCTACCCAGGAACCGATCACTTGGGTTGAGTTATTCTCAGTGACCGGAAAAACGACAATTTTAGCCTTTTCTCCAAAGGTCTGAGAGGAGACATCCAATCGAATTGTACCGATTTGCTCATGAAGTTTTTCTTCATATTCAGGATGCTTCTTCAGAAAGCTGGAGATAATGTGGGCAAAAGGCTCTGCATAGCTAATGTAGGATTTTTTTTCAGCTGTTCCCGGAGCGGGTTGATTGGAGTTGTTTGCCTTTTCAAATCTTTCAAAAGCTGCGATCTTTTCCTTGGATGTACTTTGTTGTTCACTCACAGGATCATCAACTCTACAGCTGTTAAATAGTAAGAGCAATATTCCCAATAACAGGGGAATCCGCCATAATTTTTTTACCATATTGTGTGTTATTTAAGCACCAAAAGTAAAACAAAACGGACCCCTGTGTGTTTATAAAACGATAACTGAAATTTAAATTTTCATTAATACCCACTGATGTGAAATAACTTATACAAACAGGTAGAAAAAGTTTTACAGGATATGGTATTTTATTCTATAGGATTAATTTTCAGTGCGTTTTGAAAAACATTAGCTTTGATATTATGAATTTTTTTCATAAAAGTTTAGTTATATAACCTGCTGTAGAAATACAGCAGGTTTTTTATTTATAGATGTAACACAGATGATAAAATAACATAGAAGCTCATCTAATAAGATAAGCTTCAAAAATGTTTTCAATTAAATGGATCAGATAAAAAAACTCAGATCATAGACCTGAGTTTTCATTTATTGTTTTGTTAAGATAATTTCTTTTGGTAAAGGCTCAGGTGTTGATCCACTGGTTTTCCACGATAAAAAAAATCCTGCAAAAATTAAATTTTGCAGGATTAATCAGCTTTTAGCGTAATGTAAAGACTTTGTTAATTACACGCTGTGGAGAATACGGGATTCGAACCCGTGACCTTTTGACTGCCAGTCAAACGCGCTAGCCAACTGCGCCAATCCCCCTTTTGAAGGGTACAAAAGTAAGTATTTAATCTATATGTGCAAATATTTATACGAATAATTTTAAAAAAAATATTTTTCATGGAAAAAATATAGGTTGTAAGAGGTTTAAAAGGGGTTGCAACAACCATCATTCCTAAGCCTGTCTGACGATATTACTTCAAGAAGCTCCATAATTACTGTACTAGGTTCTGGGCTGGTCAATAAATCAGTGATTTTTGATACAATAAAATATCGAAAAACCTAATTTCATTTAATTCCCTAATTCAAGTTGATTCTTCACCAGATTAAAATATTCCTTTTTTAACGATACCAAATCCTGATGGGTCCCCTGCTCCACCACCTGACCGTGTTTAAGGACAATAATCTGATCTGCATTCTTAACGGTAGAAAGCCGATGGGCTATAATTACAACAGTTCTTCCTTTAAAAAAAGTCTGCAAATGATCGTGAATAATTTTTTCGTTCTCCGTATCCAGTGCTGATGTTGCTTCATCAAAAAACAGAAATTGGGGTTTCTTATACACCGCCCTTGCAATCAATATTCTTTGTTTTTGTCCACCGGATATTTCATTTCCGGCTGCTCCGATTTTTGTTTTGTATCCCAGTGGCAGTTCATCGATAAAAGAAGTAATATTCGCTAAGCGTGAAGCCCGGTGCAGCTCTTCTTCATTGATTTCGGGAGCACTGGTCGCTATATTTCTTTCAATTGTTTCGGATAATATATAACCGTCCTGCATTACAACCCCGCATTTTTCCCGAAGGCTTCTGGCAGATATATCTTTAATACTTAAATCATGATATTGAATATCACCGTCAGTAACCGGATAGAATTTTAATAAAAGTTTCATCAATGTAGTTTTTCCACTTCCGGAAGCTCCTACAATCGCGGTTACTTTACCTTCAGGGATATCAAATGAAACATTTTTAAGCACAAAATTGGATTTGGGCCCCTGATATTGAAATGATACATTTTTTATTTCTACCGCATTGACATTTTGATGATCTCCGGATTTGGAAATATGAATCTCCTTATCACCATCTTTCTCTTCTTCAGGCTGTGTTTCAACTTCATAAATTCGTTCCATACTTAATTTGGCATCCTGAAGAGATCTTAAGAATGTAATAAGCTGATTTAAGGGAGCATTCATCTGTCCTATAATATAGGATACACTCAGCATAGCTCCCAATGTTATGCGGCCATCAACTACTAATTTGGCTGCGATGAATGTGACTATTATATTTTTGAGCTGATTGGTAAACTCAAATCCTGATGACTGGATCTGATCAATTTTTAATAACCTTATATTAGTTGCCAGTAATCTTTTTTGTATATCCTCCCATTTATTTAATTTATAATCTTCCATCTGATAGAGTTTCATCTCCGTGACGCCATTTACAATTTCATAGATTCCCTGTTGGTGTTCACTGGACTGCTGAAATCGGAAATAATCAAGTTTTTTTCGTTTTCTCAGCCAGAATACCGACCATAATACCGCGATAACAGTCATAATAGTGTAGACCAATAAAATAACAATATTGTAATACCAGAGAACAATGAAAAAGGCAGAAAACGTTAAGATCGAAAAGGAAGTAACCAGACTTTGTGAGGTGAGAAACCTTTCAATCCTTCCGTTATCCAAAATTCTTTGATTGAAATCTCCAATATTTTTGGTTTCAAAAAACGACAAGGGTAATCTAAAGAGTTTTTTCAGAAAATCAGACACGATATTGACACTAAGTTTAGTCCCTACAATCAGCATTAACCAATTTCTTATAATTTCAAAACTAATGGAACCTACAAATAAAACCAGTTGTGCCAGTAACAGGATTCCGATCAGGTTCATATCTTTAGCATTGACCCCTTTATCGATTAGTTTTTGTGTTAAAAAAGGGAATACAAAACTAATACAACTCCCTAAAAAAAGCATTAGGAGCATCAGTCCTATCTGCTTTTTAAAAGGTTTGGTGTAGGCTATTATATGTCTCAGATAGTTATTTTCTGAATGGTTATTCTCTAATACATTAAATTTTTCTGTAGGATGAAGAAAAAGAACAACGCCTTTCTTATTGTCAGAATGCCATGATAAATTAAATTTCTCTATTGGCAGATCAACAAAACCGTGAGCAGGATCAGCTATTCTGTAGATCTTTTTTTTGTTTAGCCTGTTGATTTTAATCTCATACAATACCACAAAATGATTTTGATTCCAGTGAACTATACAGGGAAGATTTTCCTTATTCAGTTCCAGCTCTTCATTAGACAGATGAGCAGGAAAGGTTTCAAATCCCAGTTTTTCGGCAGCATCTGATATTCCCAGTAAATTAACTCCTTCACGGGTAACATAGGATATTTCTCTAATATAATTGAGACTGATGTTTTTGCCAAAATATTTAGTGACCATGCTTAAACAGGCAGGACCACAATCCATTTGGTCTCGTTGATGAACAAATATCATATCAGACAAGATTGGTATAATATATTTTTTTATAATATTTATTCAGGAAATAATACACTGTCATTTCAAATTTACGCTGATAAGCCGGAAATGTCCTGTTGATACTCATATGTATTATACTCGGAATAATAGGAATCTGAATTCCTTTCATGTTTCGCTGTGAATAATACTGAAGAATTTCATTCATTGCTCCGGCTAATGATTCATTTCTGTTTTTTAAAATATCAGAATACTCCTGATAAAGTTCGTTTTTTTGGAAATGATCTTCAATGACACTGCGGTTTTTACGGTAAAGGTTATCCAGGTCCTGCTTCAGGACTTTAGGATCTCCGAATTCTTTACAGAAGCTGTCATATAATATATCGGTAAATTTAATTTTATGTTCTATATCGATTTTGAAAGAAGTCAGGTATTCATCCAGAGACTGTAAGGCAAAAAGCCATCTTGAATTCTCTTCATGACTATAGTCCGAAGCTATTTCCAGCATTTCAAAAATGCTTGTGCTGTCTTTCCAAAAAATACTTTCGCAGCTTTCTATCAGATCATTACCATAACGTTCAATCTCCCGTTCATAAGTGTCATACTGAACTTTATAAATACTTTGATTAGATATTTCATCATATAAAATCGTATTAAAAAGCTCTATTACTTCATTCAGATAACTAATATCTTTTAAATGAAACCGCAACCGATGGTGATGGTCGGGATCTTCGTATCGAATAAAAAACCATTTATCTATGAGCTGCCTCTCCTCTAAGACTGTGGTGAGATCAGTTATTTTTGTCTTTAATATATGATCAAGCAATAAAGCTCCGCCATAAATTTTCACGTACAACCATTCAGATCCCAGACTAAATTTACGTTGAGCTATATTGTTCAGTATAACTTTTTCTGAAGCTTTTGCGGGCTTTGTCGTATGATCTGTTACTTTTGAGACAGGAATAACAATCTCGTTGGTATACCCTTCATCATTTGTATTCTTTACGACTGTCTGATCTGAAGAAAAGAATGTTTCAACCAGGGTTATGTGCTGTTTTTTCTGAAAGTGTTTATATATAATATCAAGACTATATTCATTATCTAAATCGACTAACAATTTATTATCCCCATCTACTAAAAGTACTTTAGCAGGAATTTTAAAATCTTTCCGGAATGCGGAGAATCCGATGGTTATATCTTCCGGTTCGGTCAGTTTTGCATATCGTTCAAGGATATTTTTATCGATATTCCAGGTAGCCGGGGAAAGAATTATATTTTTATAAATAACCCGTGGTAAAAATTTAGCAGTACGGAAGGCATCCCAATCCCAAACAAATGAAGCCATGATCCCCTGATGTTGAAGATCACATAAAAATTTATATACAGGTAAACTGGCCACTCTGAAATTCTGTGCGGAAGATAAACAAGGAATAATACGTTTATCCAGTCGTTTGGAGCGAAGTACTACTATATTATTCGATATAGACACCATTAAATCCTCAATATCAATACATTTATCCCGATCGTTTCCACTCGCAGATAAAAAAGGGATCTCATATTCTCTCAAAACAGGTCTTTGGATCACATTACCAAGCCTTGGTTGGGGAGCATGTACAATTTCCGCATACACGGCATCACAATGCGCTTCTTCATTCTTAATAGCAGTTTTCAGTTTACCGATTAATTCCGGGTCTGTATGACAGAATCTGGCCAGTAATGTAACCGCTGAAGGACCATTAAAATAATCCAGCTTAAATTTATAATGGCCTGCATCAACTGCTTCCGGACTCTCTGCTATTAAATTCCCCATGATATAGCTACTATCGGGAAATACGGACTTTCCTCTTGAAGATGACTTCAAAAACTCAATATCTTCCGGAGTAACCTCAACTTCAAATAATCCCTGACGTAAGGCATGATAAAATTTTTCATATTTCAGTTTGTGAAAACTATCTAACCGAAGAAGCTGTATCGGATTGTTTTTAAAATTCGTAATTCCGCCTATCAGCTCCAATGCACCAATAGTATGGTTGTTGGAATCGCCATATCCAATTCCGAATTCTGAATCCAGAACATGGGCTAATGGCATTTCCCGATTTTCATAGCGGTTTATGAAGTGTGTCTTAAAATTTTCCAGATCCTCTACAATGCTATTAGGCATTATGGAAGCTATTTCTGCCGCCTGATCTACAATTTCTTCAACAACTTTTTTATTTAACTGGTTTTTAAACTTGCTGAGGTTTAAATCCACCTGAAAAAAATCACTGTCATAATTATTAATTCCGAATAATTGAATTTCTGCTTCAATTACAGCTTTTTTTTCTGTGATCCCTACAGTAGCTTCAAGGGTTTCTCTGATCTTAATCAAAGACTGTAAGACAGGCGACAGATCCGGGATCTGTAAAGCATCCAGTTTATTAATAATATCGTCAAGGACATTTTCTCCGGTCAGTAATGGATGGAGATTGTGTACTATTATTTCATTGTCAATAAGTTCATCAATAAAAGCATCAATTTCATCTACATCAAATTCGTCGAGATCAAAGCAGTTTCTGAATTCTTCTTTAGTGGCTCCGTCTCGCGCTAATACAATTATTTCATTTATATATTCTGAATATTCTATACTTGAATGGTTAAATGTTTTTGTTCTTCCCAGCATTTGAGATTCAAAATAATGTAATCTTCCGTTAATCAAATAGGAACTCGAATTCGGATAAAACTTCAATGCAGACTGTACATCTTCTCTTGCGGCAATATTTTGGACAATAATGTCAAGAAGCTGCATATCAAGTCTGATGATTGAAATATGTTTATTTTTTTCATTGAGAATTATATTTGTTGTATCTTCAAGTGTTCCCAGGCTTACACCGGAAAACATTCCATAGGGAGTACTCCTGAAACTGGCCCGAATGATATACTTCAGGATAGATTGTTCCACCTTCTTCATCTTAGGATGTTTATTTTCCTGTGATAAATAGGTTTCCAATTCATTAAACAAAGCAGGAGAAGCTAAGAATATCGCTTGCTTTATATCCTGATCCTGACATAATTCAGTTAGGATTTCCTGTGTCAGATCAGGGTTATTAAGGATTTTCTCCGCAATTGATACAGGCAGATAAGGAGCACGTAATAAATAAAAATTCTCAGGTGTCAACATAGAAATTAGCTTAGTGTTTGTTTTAATACAATAAAAATATTTTACCCCAATTTAATTTTTGTCCCTGTGATTTTCCAACTTCAGATAATAACACTAAAGCTACTCCCGGAAGTCCTTCCAGCAATTCACCGGCCTTATCTTTTTGGGTGTAATAGTCGGTATTCAGCTCTGATTCTAAAAGGTCTAATGTTTTTTCCAGCCAATGATTTTTAGCCGTAAGATATTCAGCGAGGTGGGTTTTTTCATAAAGATAATCGTAGATATATACCAAACCACTTGTTCCATGGCAGAATTGGGTATCAGAAATATAGGTCTGCTCAAAATCCAGTCGTTTAGTAGTGGTTATACCTATTTTATTACTTAGTGCAATCAGGGATTCGTCTTTAAGGGTTTGCCCCGCATGTAATAGTGTGACCACCTGGTTCAGGTCTCCGTAGCACCATGCAAGACGGGTGTTTCTCCGTCCTGTAATGATTTCTGAAACTACGCTGTCAGAGTGGCAATAAATTTTTTTCGAAAAATCTACGTCTTCGATTTTTGATTCCAGATATTTTACTATTTCAAGGGCAAAATCTTTATATTTTTCATCGATTAAGCCTTTATCAATAAGATCCAGTAGAATAAATAAGATTCCTGTTATCCCATGAGAAAAACTAAGATTAATGGAATTTCTGGGATATTCCGGAATAAACTGATTGAATAAATCAAAATAAATTCCTCCATCCGGATCATGTATGGCTTTTGCTTTAAGCTCCTGAATGAGGATATCAAAATACTCTTTTCCGAATGAGCCTGTTTCCGAGTTTTCGCAAAGATAATGAACAGCACCAAATGCACCATGCATAAATTCACTATCATTATTTCTGATCCTGTCTATTGCCCATTCAAAAACCAATTCGTCTAAATTTCCTAATTCAACATCGTCAGTGTTTATGAAATTTCCATTAATTAACAGACTCAGAACCATTCCTAAACCTGAAAGCCCATAACTTAGGGTATAATTACTGAGTGTTCCGGTTCCATCTTCAACTCTTTCAATAATATTCTGAAGGAGCTTCATGGCCAGATCCCGGGAGTTTTCACTGCCGAATATTTTATAAAAATTATAATGATATACTACCAGTCCGAGATTTCCACTAAATAGCGAATCACCGGCCAGAAGCGCATATCTGTCTTTATTAAAATCGGGCTCATGTTCCAAAGGAAGCAGGATTTCATTAATTCTTTCAAGTAATGTTATAAGTTTTTGATTAGACATATTGTGAGTTAGTATGGTTATTGTTTTAGTTGTAATGTATCGGCAATAAGATGGAGCCCCTCTGCCCTTTCTTCAGGGTCCAGAGCAACATTCATAAAAATAAATTCATCAATATTATAATTTTCTTTATACTCTGAAAGGCGATCATG
Source organism: Chryseobacterium sp. (assembly GCF_019236175.1). Taxonomy (GTDB): domain Bacteria; phylum Bacteroidota; class Bacteroidia; order Flavobacteriales; family Weeksellaceae; genus Chryseobacterium. The sequence goes on along the minus strand of NZ_JAFAJM010000013.1, from coordinate 176,898 downwards.
AAATAGTGACGGGCACCCTACAATATTATCCGGAATAAAACCATAAGAATGATTTTCATAACTTTTTTTAGCACGAATACCATCTGTTGAGCAGGCACCCGAAAAAGCTAAAGAAACTTCCGGCATCCGCCCGTGGTATGTCATAAACAGTTCACGATATTCTGTTATTATGTCCTTATTATAGGACACATCAGAGCCAAAATGGAACAAAGACCTTGAGATATTGAGCCCTTGTTTCGCTAAGGTTTCAAAATTTCTGAAAGATCCTGTCAGACTCCATAATTGCGGAATTATCCCTTTGAACGGGGGAATGACAATCTCTTCTTTCAATAATTGATCCTCATCATTAAGATAATTAATCAAAGATTCCTGATTATCCCTAAGCTTCTGCTCTATCTGCTCTTTGCTTTCCGTAATCCGCAGTTGTGAACCGCTTTTACCACTGTTAATATTTCTGTTGCTATATCCTTTGGCAATTCCCAGATCAATTCGGTCATTAAAAACATTGTTAAGTAATTTAAATGTATAAGCAATTCTGTAAGGAGAATGACTTGAGAGAATGATACCGCCCGCTCCTACTCTTATCTGGTCTGTAGCCCCGGCAATTATAGGGAGTAGTACCTCAGGATTAAGCCATGCTGCAAGGGGATCAAAATTGTGATGTTCTGCAAGCCAAAATCTGCTGTACCCAAGATGATCTGCCAGAATTGCATAATCCACTAAATCCTCTATGACCGCTAAGCTGTTAATGTTTGGGGATCTTACTCCAAAATCTAACAATCCTATTTTCATAATTTAATAATTTACCGATTTGTTATTAGCCATAATTGTTTTAAGAACAATAGAAATTAGGGAAAAAAAATAGCGAAGTGCTTTTTGTTGCACTTCGCCTTTTTTTAATTGGCTAACTAGCAACAAGCTGTGTTAGCAGATGAACAACAGTTGCTACCTGCAACTACTTGCTCTTCTTTAGTTGGTTCTTGAACTGAAGTAGCAGCTGCACGTGCAATACCACCTGCAATAGCTTTCATTTGTCTCTCATTGATTTTTGAAAGAGTTTCTTTGTTTAAAGTTAAGCCTCCTTTCTTGAATTTGATTTCTTTTTTCATGATTTTGAAATTTATAGATTAAGTATTTATTATGTTTCTTCAGGCGAAACAGTCCCTTCCTATTTAAAGCCTTAGAAGCGGGCTTACAATCTTACAGATTTTCAGTTGGAAAGATCATTCGGATTGCCTTTTCGCGAAAAAGAAGTTTTAGGGTCTTACAATCTGTTGATATTGTCATTGCCCTTTTGTATATTTTTATTATTTATTTTGCTCTTATTTTTAATATTGTAGGTAAATGTCAAGGTAGGATAACTCGTAATCCTTTTTTGGTAGAAATGAAAATCAAAGTTTTCGTACCTTGAGATATTACGATCCCGTTGTGTATTAAATACATCATCCCAGCTTAGGCGAATAATACCTGAACCCTGCAGTATGCTTTTCTGAAGCGCAAGATCAAGCCCATACTGATCATAGAACTCTACTGCATTACTTTGGCTCTTAGTATTGTAATCATTCGTAATATCCAGGAAAAATGTTTTGTCAAATTTCACCTGCAGACTCCATGTTGTATAGAATGAAAATCTATTATGAGAAATGTCTCCGATCTCAAAATTATAATACCAAACACCGGATGAAATACTGGTATAAAGCCACTTCGCTAAGTTTCCATTAAAGGAATGATAGAGTCCCACTGTCTGTGACTTTCCAAAGTTTTCAGGTTTATAATAGGTTATATTACCCTGAACTGAATAGACTCCTGCGATAATATTATCTGAAAAGCTGCCAAACAATGAGAATGTATGATTCTTCAGCGTATAGCTCAGATCAATTTTACTGGTATACTGAGGCTGGAGATCCGGGTTTCCCGTCTGAAATAAAAAATCATTTTGTTTGATGACAAACGGATTAAGATCTCTAAAACTTGGCCGGTTTATCCTGCGTGCATATGAAACCGAAATACTTTGATTATCTGCTAATGTATACCCATAATAAAGGTTGGGAAACCAATCAAAATAACTTCTTTTCACTCTTGTAGCATTGATGTTATCGGTTCCGGTGAGATCTGTATATTCTGTACGTAATCCTATTTTCAGATTGTGACGTTTTTCCCATTGTTTTGCAACGGTTATATAATTTGACAGCACCTGTTCTTTATTATCAAAATCCTGATCGCCGCTGGCTGGATTCCAGGCCCCGTCATCATTGAGAAAAACATTCAACAGATTATTTCTTCTCACCTGTGCATATTTAACACCTAGGGTCCATTCCCAGTTCTTTTCTGATTTTTGATGCCAGTCGGTCTGTAGATTAACAAAATTTGAATTCGCATCTGTTAAATACCTGTAGTAATTATCAGGTAACGAACCATAAGTATATCTGCTGTCAACTTCGTTATTATTATCAAACTGGGTATTTCCGGCATCACCGATAAATTTGATAGAGCTCCCCTTATCATTCAGTTTGAAAACATAATTTAAGGTGGCATTCCAGAAATTGTTTTTATTTTCATAAAGGGACCGGTTATCAGATGTGGAACTATGAGAAGGGTTATATACCATTAGATTCTCCCAGCCGTCCCGGTGTACTTTAGTGTTTGAAAAATAAACTTCAGCTCCAATCTCATGTTGCTTTGATGGGTAAAAAAATACACCTGTGGTCATGTTAAAATTCTTGTTATGATTATCACTTTCCCCATAGTTTACATTTTTGCCCTGAGTATTAAAAAAATTGGTTGTTGAGTTGAAACGCGACAGATTCGTGTTATCCGAATAGTTTATTTTATTATAGATGTTCCATTTTGCTGCACCAAACTGACTGGTGACTCCTCCTGTATACCCTGCGTGATCTTTATCCCGATAAGCATATGATGTTTTTATCGTGGACTGAAAACCGACAGGTATCTTTTTTAAAACTATATTAACTACTCCTCCGCTATTCGAGGCATCAGTATCTGCAGAACCTAAAGTCTGGATTTCAATACTTTTTATATTTTCTGAATTGAGACCATTCAAATAATTTTCAAGCTCTGAAGCAGAGAAATTCATTTTCCTTCCGTTTACCATTACCATTACATTTTCATTACGTAACAAAATTTCACCTTTCGAATTCACTCTCAGTCCCGGACTTCGTTTTAAAATTTCCAACCCGTTGTATCCTTGTTTTAAAGGACTGTTCGAAACATTGAAAATAACTTTATCAAACTGACGCTCAACAATTTTCCGGTTGCCCGTAATTGTAACTCCTTCCAATAAGATAGATTCATTAATTTCAATTTTTCCTAAATCATAATCCCTCAAAATATTGATTTTCTGATGATAATATTCTTTTCCGAAGCGTTCTAAAACCAACTTGTAATTTCCTTTCAGCATCCGGATTGTAAATAAGCCTGCACTATCTGTTGTAATGCCGCCTGCAACCAGTGTGTCATTCCTGAATATATTAGCTTTTACCCATTCGATCGGTTTCTTTTCTTTATCAACAACCTGCCCCTTAAGCGTATATTGTTGCCCAAAAAGTGGTTTACTATTCAGAAATAGCACCAAAAAAGAAAACAACAATATTCTAAAATGCTTCATTACTATTAAATTTTCTCATGATAATTCAGGAAACTGGAATTATTTACCAATAATCCAATGATTACCATTTTTTACAGGAGGTTCTTCATCAGCTTCCTCATTCTCTGCTTTCTCCGGTGTGTCCACCATCATAAGACTATCTTTGCTTTTAACAGAAGAATTTAATTCTTCATTTGTATACCTGTTAATTTTTAATGTTTTGTTTACTTCCTTATTTTGATTTAAACTTTCCTGTATTATATCATCATCGTCTTTACTACAAGAATTAAATACTGTTATCAGAAGTAATAATGGGATAAACCTTTTCATGTCTTTTATTCATTTAATGAGTTTATTCCGGTACCGGGTTTGTGTTCTAAGCTTGAGCTAAAATTATGTATTAAACAGGTTCTTTTCAGGTAAACTTTGGCTTGATTTATAAATCAGAGAGTCCTAATTTATAAATCATTACAAATACAAAACACTGATAACAAATACATTAAACCATATTTCATTGAAATAGGAATTATTGGCATTTTCTGGTCTTTTTTGATTAAATTTGAAAGTATTTTATTTATTATCTATGCTTTTATTAAAGAAAACGGCAATAATATTTTACTTTCTTTTATTTACAAATCATTTTTTTTGTCAGAATCCGGCTAAAACAGGAACAAGACATCTGAATGATTTAAGAAGTTTATATGAAAACTTTGAAGAAAATAATGAGAAGGCTATTCCTTATGTCCATAATTATATAAAATTTGCCCAATCTGAAAATAACTACAATCACATTTTTCAGGGCTATAAAGACCTGATCTACTATTCTGAAGACAAAGCTGTAAAACTGAAATATGCAGACAGCTGCGTAGTGTATTCACTACAGTCGAAGGATCCTGAATTGATAAGCAATGCCTATCTGACCAGAGGTATTGTATACTATTTTTTTTATAAAAAATATCAGCCCGCCTTAGATGAATACCTGAAAGCATACGATTATTCACTAAAAACAAAAGATCAATACTTAAAAAACAGTATTATCTACCATCTGGGTGTAGTCAAAAGTTATTTGGGATATTATGATGAAGCGCTCACCTTATTTGATAAATGTATAAGGTATTTTGAACCGGTCATCAAGAGCAAAGCCCATCCTAATATTATATTCAATAACCAAAAAGGTTATTTTAACAGCCTTCATCAACAGGCCATATGCTATACGAATTTAAATGACTTGACAAAAAGCGATTCTATAGTTAAGTATGGGATTTCCAATCTTCCCAAATCAAATGATTTTTCACTGGAAAACGCTTATTTTTTGAAATCAAAAGGGATTTTAGATTTCCGAAAAGGTAAATATCAGGAAGCAATAATAAATTTAGACAGTGCACTACCGGCATTAAGGGCAAATGATTTTACCTGGACCTCTGTCAGTTATTTTTATCTCGGGAAGTCTTATTTAGAACTAAATCAGACAGAAAAAGCAATAAACTATTTCACTAAAGTAGATTCTATTTTTCAGAAACATAATTTCTTACTTCCTGAGGTGAGAGAAAATTATGAAATTTTAATCAATCACTATCATCAATCGGGACAGGCTGAAAAAGAACTTTTCTTTACCAAACAATTATTAAAAGCGGATAGTATTCTGACAAGAGATTTTAAATATCTGGCTTCTAAAATTCATAAAGAATATGAAACAAAGGCATTACTGGCAAAGCAAAATCAATTAGAAAGCATCAATTCTAAAGGTCTTATCGTATTATTCGGATCAATTTTAACTATTGCGTTTCTTGTTATCACTCTTATTTATAGGAATAAAAAACAAAAAAAAGCACAGCAACGGTATTTTGAACTGGAGCAAAGATTAATCCGTGAAAAACAAGATCTTTTATCTGGTGATCATGAAAATAAAGCAAAGAAAATCACCCGAAAAGAAAATAAAACAGAAGTCCCGGAATCGGTAGTGGAAGATTTATTAGAAAAATTAGACAAGTTTGAATCAAAAGCGGAATTTACCAAAAAAGGATTGACCCAGTCAGATCTTGCCAAAAAATTCAATACCAATACCACCTATTTATCTCAGGTCATCAATGAATATAAAGGGAATAATTTTAATACCTATTTAAATATTCTGCGGATCAACTATATTACCCATGAGCTTTACCACAATCCGAAGTTTTTAGATTATACCATCGAAGCTTTAACCAGCTATTGTGGTATTTCCTCCCGACAGACTTTTACAGATCTTTTCACTGAAATTAATGACATCAGGCCGACGGTATTTATCAAAAAAAGAAAAGATGAGCTAAAAGGAATGGAAAATGATTTGGAATGAACAGATCATCAGAATAAGCCTGATTCCTTATCCGTTGAAAATTTTTTGATAAACATAATATTGACTCATCAACAATCTAAAAAAAGATTATTCTATAAATAATCTAACTTCCTGAATAAAATACATACACTATATCAGAAACACGAAGTGTATTTTTGATAATTGACAACAACGACGTAAAGTACTTTTCTGACGGATAATTTATCTATCAGCTAAGTTCAAATAAGTTCAGAAATTTTAAAAGATTGGTATCAGGATTGTTGTCATAACTGTTCAGGCAAAGTGATTTCCTGGTCTGATATTATTTCTTTCCCCTCAAGAATTTTATCAGGTTTTATCTAAAGTATTAACACAATGAAGTTTTCAATTCTTATCGCACATTATAATAATGGTAACTATTTTAAAGAATGTTACGACTCTTTAGTCCATCAGTCTTATCAAAACTGGGAAGCTATTATTATAGATGATGCTTCCACCGATGATTCTCTTCTACAGATTCAGGATCTCATAAAGGACGATCCGAGATTCAGGCTCTATATCAATGAAACCAACATGGGTTGCGGATATACAAAAAGAAAATGTATGGAATTTGCATCCGGTGGAATCTGTGCTTTTCTGGATCCTGATGACGCTCTATATCCCCATGCTATAGAGTCTTCCGTGCATGCATTCGGGCATAATAAGGAAATTGTAGCCACCTATTCAAAGTTTATGATTTGTGATAAGCTTTTAAATCCTCTAAAGGTTTTCAAAAACAGCAAACAAATCTATAATAACAATTATTTTTTCAATACCCATATCCAGATTTCTCATTTTTTTACTTTTAAAAAAGATGCTTATTTCAAAACATCAGGGATCAACCCTGCTCTATTCAATGCCGTAGATCAGGATCTGTATCTTAAAATACTCGAGGTTGGAAATCCTTTATTTATTAATGATGTTTTATATCGATACAGAACCCATCCCAACGGAATTTCCCAGGACAAATCAAAAAAAAGCGTTAAAGAATCTTTTTCAAAAGTAATACTGGAAACCATGCATCGCAGGGAGATAGAAAAAATTGCAAATAAAAAAGTTCCGCTCCAATATCAGAACTCCCAGGAAATCTATGGGCTTCTGGAATATCAGAAGAGTTTTTTTTATCGTATTTATATAAGGCTTAAAATGTTTTTAAAGCAAAAACAAAGCTGATCCCTTTAAGAATGATACATATATTCATTTCCTGGAAACCAGCACATGCTTAAAAAATCTTCTAAAGCATCATAAAATCTAAGAAATATGCAAAATAGCAGGCTAATAAATTCCTTTTATCTAAGAATTTTAATCTTTTAATAAGAACTTCAAGCTTCATCGTATAACAATACAATTTTTAAATAGAAAAAATAAAATTAAGGTATTAAGAATTAATTCCAACAAATCCTCTCCTATTTTAATGTATTCTTATCGCAAAGTCTGAATAACGGAGCTGAAGTGAATTAATATAAGCCAAAAAATGCCTAATCATGCGCTATTGCCAGTCTTTATAAAATCCCCTGATGAAGATTTAATACTCAATTCAAAAATAAATAGTCATCTTTGCAGCCTTAAATTCAAACACGCTAGTTTATTTCATGAGCATTATTTTCAAGAAGCGTCTAATTATAGCGCTTGTATTACCAACGGCCGCCTTGTATTACGGGCAGAGTACGAAGGATTCTTTAGAAAAATCCAAATCTATTGATGAGGTGATGTTAGTGGGAAGAAACCTTTCCCAGACAGCCAAAGAAAGAAAAACGCCTGTTGCAGTTTCTACCATTAAGGCAGCTGAAATTCAGGAGAAATTAGGAAACAGAGAATTTCCCGAAATTATGAAGTCTACCCCTTCCGTTTACGTTACCAAAGTAGGCGGTGGATTTGGAGACAGCAGAATTAACATGAGAGGTTTTGACGGAGCCAATATCGCTGTCATTATCAACGGGCAGCCCGTGAATGACATGCAGGGAGGTACCGTTTACTGGTCAAACTGGACAGGATTGGCAGATATTGCAAGCTCCATTCAGATTCAGAGAGGATTAGGTGCTTCCAAATTCGTGGTTCCTTCTGTTGGAGGTACCATCAATATCACAACCAAAGCTACCGATTCTGAGCAAAAAGCAATGATCAAAGGAGAAATTGGTAATGATAACTATTCCAGATTATCTGCAATGTATTCTTCAGGATTAAAAAACAAATGGGCAACAACAGTATTACTTTCCCGTTGGCAAGGTGATGGGTATATCAACGGAACCAAGGGAGAAGGGTATTCATGGTTTTTCTCAACAGGATTTAAGCCTAATGAAAAACATGCATTCAATTTCATTGCAACCGGAGCACCTCAGGTACATGATACGAGAAGATCATCTGCAACCGGTGCCAATGTAGCAACTTTACAGCAGTTTGAAACCTACGGAAGAAGATACAATCCACAAACGGGGATGCTGAACGGATCCTCATTCAATCTAGCCCCTAACTTCTATCATAAACCTATTGCATCCCTAAACTGGGACTGGAGTATCAATGACAACCTTAAACTTTCCACAGTAGTCTATGGTTCATGGGGACGCGGTGGCGGTGGTACCGGACTTAACGGTTCCATTAAAAATGCCAGCGGACAAACTATGAATTTCATGAACTACGGTCAGGGTGGAGACGGTACCATCAACTGGGATATGATTTACCGTTATAACAGAGGCGGTATGGTAACGGATTATAACGGAAACACTTTCCAGAAATCTACCTTTACGGCACCTGCAGGCTCTCCTGCTGATTATAACGGACAATATGTAGCGACTCTGAACGGAACGACAGGAATTGTAAGAAAACAGAGTATCAATGCCCACGACTGGTACGGAGCTATTGCTGATCTTAACTACAAAAAGAACAACTGGACTTTTAACGGAGGTATTGACCTTAAAACATACAAAGGAGCCCTTTATGATATCGTTACAGATATGTTAGGATCTGATGCATTATATGTTCCTAATACCGTTAATTCTCCAAAAGGATATTATGTAAACCAGGTTGTAAAACCTGAACCGCTTACCAAACTTGGCAATGCCCAGAAAGTATCTATTTACAACGAGGGCCTTGTAAAATGGGCCGGTGCCTACGGTATGGTTGAATACAGCACGGAAAAACTAAGTGCATCCGTTCAGGGATCCGTTTCCGAACAGTACTACAAGAGAATAGACTATATGTTGTATACTCCCGAAAACCAATCTACCAAATGGTACCACAAAACAGGTTATATTGTAAAAGGAGGTGCAAACTATAATATCGATGAGCATCACAACGTATTTTTCAATACGGGAGTGATCTCAAGGCAGCCACTATTCAACGCCCTGTTCCCATCCAACCAAAATATCTATAACGATGCGAAGAACGAAAGAATCTTTTCTGTAGAATTAGGATATGGTTTCAAATCACGCTATATCGATATTAACATCAATGCCTACAGAACGCAATGGGATGATCGTTTTATTTCAAGAACATTCAACGCTGGTGCAGCAGATGTGGCCAACTTCTCTCAGCTTAAACTTGGAAATGCCTATTTCTATAATGCATTAAATGTGGGTCAGCTTCACCAGGGAATTGAGCTGGAAGCAAAAGCAAGACCGGTAGCTAACCTTAGATTAAGAGGAATGGTTTCAATGGGTAACTGGAAATACAAAGGAAATGCAAGTTTCAACATCATGGATGTTCAGACCAATCAGGAAGTTTCCGGAGCAACAGGAACCATCAATATCAAAGATCTTAAAGTTGGAGATGCTGCTCAGACGACAGCAAGTATCGGTGCTGACTATAATATTACCAAAGCATTCAGCATTGATGCCAACTGGGAATACTACGACAAATTATATGCTCAGTTCAACCCGATCAACTTCCTTACCGAAGCAGCAAGAGAAAAAGGAATCGTAAAACTACCGAGTTATCATTTATTTGATGTAGGTGCTTCTTATAAATTCGTTATCGATCAGAAAAAATCGTTAACCCTAAGAGCGAATGTATACAACCTGTTCAACAAATATTATATCTCTGAACTAAGTTCTAATATTCATACGACCGATAAAATTGCCAATGGTCCGGATGCCGGAAAAACATACCAGGAAGCAGGAAGAGTTTATCAGGGCGTAGCAGACGGAAACACAGGATTCCTGGGATTTGGAAGAACGTGGTCCGTAGCGGCAACCTTCAAATTCTAACCAACAGCATATAAATACGTAATCAATAAAACCCGCCGGAAATGGCGGGTTTTTTATGGTGGAATTTTATAGAAAATTTACTATTGAAAATCATATCAAAAAGTCCGGATAAGCACTGATCCTAAAATAGAAAACTTCTTTAAAAACGGAATTCTCAGGTTTTTATCCCGAATTCTTAAGCCGTAGCGCTCTCTGGTAAAAAGATTGGCCGGCAAGTTTCTCTTCGGCTTCATCAATGGCGGTCAGCAAATTGTTTTTATTGTCTGCAATATCACCTAAGATCTGAGACATCAGCTCCCAAACCGGTTTCATCTTATCAATAAGTTCATTACCTTTAGAGGTCAGCTTAAACAATCTTTTACGCTCGTCCTGCCTGTCCTTTTCCCATTGTATTAATTCCAGCTTTTCAAGTTCTTTGAGTAAAGTGATGGTGGACGGATGGGTATATCCAATTTCGTTGGCAATTTCTACCACACTTGCTACTTCTTTTTTATAGATGGTAAAGATAACGGGAAACCATTTCAGCTCAAAGTCAATTCCAAAAGCTTTATAGATCATGGCACCATCCTTTCTGAGCTGTTCACTGAGGCGGTGAAGACGCGTTGAAATAGCAAGAATCCCAGCTTCGTTGATTACATTATTCATGATCATCTGATATTTAAGTGGTAAAAGATATCGTCCGCACTCATTAGCGGAAACAGGGCCGGAAGCTCATCTTTGGCTATTTTTGTAAAATGGTTCCTTTCATAAAAGCGCTGGGCTGCCTTGAGAACAGTTATCGTTCCCAGATAGAGATCATCAATTCCGTTGTCACGACAGAAACTGATCAGCACTTCCAACAGAACCTGGGCAATATTAAACTCTTTCCCTCTGAATTCTTTCTTCACAAACATTTTCCGAATGGCTCCTGCCCTCTCATCAAATTTCACCAAAGCAATGGAACCCACCAGTTCATGATCCACAAAAGCCCCCCAGAAATTTCCGCCGGCTTTCCTGTAAAAGCTCTCAATCTGCAGCAGATCCGGCTGATCTGTTATCGTAATAGGAATATTAAATTCCTTCTGCTGAATAGTCAAAATCAAATCAATCGCCTGTTCCGAATACGAATCCCCTATAGGCAGAATCTCAAATTTCATAGCATTTAATTTTAAAGTATAAAACTACGTAGTTAAATACATATATACAAATAAAAACGAATACTTTACAAAATTTTAACGTAAATTAAAAAGTTGGTCAAAAAAAACGTGCACCTTAACGGTACACGTTTTTATGTATCTAACAAAAAAACTGTTTATTTCCAGCCTCCGCCTAAAGCCTGATAAAGCTCAACGGCAGCCTTCATTTTACTGTATCTTGCATTGGAAATATTAAGTTCTGCATTTAATGAATTCACACTGGCATTCAATACTTCAAGATAGTTGGCCATCCCGTAATTTACCAGCTCCTGAGAATAGTCTACTGATTTTTTATAAGCATCCAGCTCTTTTTCTTTCAGTTCGATAAAAGAATCCTGTACCGAAAATACTCTGATCGCATCAGAAACTTCTTTTCCGGCAGTAAGCACTGTCTTTCTGAAATTCAGATAAGCCGTTTCCTGATTCGCAAGACTCACGTCATAGTTGGTCTTGATCTGTCTTCTGTTTAAAATCGGTTGGGCTAAACCAGCCACTACATTGGCAAATAGTGAATTCACGCTGAAAAGGTGGTCGATATCCACAGACTGAACTCCCCCGCTTCCGGTGATCTTCAGTGTCGGATAAAACTGGGCTTTCGCAGCATTAGTCAGTTCGAAAGCATTCATCAGATTATATTCCGCTCTCATCACGTCCGGACGGTTAGCCAGCAATTGGGTCGGGTATCCCAGTCTAAGATCGATCGGAAGCTTCTGTCCTTCCAGAGTAGATCTTTCAATCGTATGTGACGGTTCTCCCATCAAAAGACTCATGGTATTTTCAAGCAGCTGGATTTGCGTATCAATGTCTATCAATAGAGATTTTGCATTGAAAACAAGAGCCTCACTCTGCTGTACAGCTACTTCTGTTACGGTGCCTGAAATCTTTAAAGCTTTCGTTGTTTCTAAGTTTTTTTCACGTACTGCAATCGTTTCCGAGATAATTTTTTTCTGGGCGTCGAAAGTCAGCAACTGATAATAAGCCGAAGCGATGGAAGATACCAGACTGCTTTTTACGGCTTTATGAGCTGCCACAGTTCCTAAATACGTGGCAAGCTGAGCTTTTTCCTGAGCTTTCAGTTTACCCCAGATATCCGCTTCCCATCCGAGACTGGCTGTGATATCAAACTGGTTTACATATCTTCTTGATCCGATGATTTGCCCAAACTGCGTGTTGATAGACTGGGTCTGAAAGGTATAATTAGGTCCGATGCTCAGCGTAGGCTGATATGCGGCCTTGCTTTGTTTCAGATAGGCTTCAGCAGAATTGATACTTTCTAAAGCGATTCTGATATCAAGGTTGTTATCCAGTGCTTTTGAAATATGTTTCTGAAGAATAGGATCCGTGAAGATCTCTTTCCAGGAGATATTAGCAATAGTCGTACTGTCTGAAGGAAGCATATCGGTACGGTACAGCTTTTCGTCAACAACGTTCTTCGGTCTTTCATACTCTTTTCTGGCCATACAGGATGTAATGGCTCCCAGTATGAAGACTGAAAAAGTTATTCCTTTTATGATATTTAATAAACTCTTCATTATTTAAAATTAGAAGTTAGAAATCAGAGGTCGGAAATCAGATATCGGTTAAAGATCTAATTTCCGGGCCCCGAATTTTTAATTTTTATTCTGCTAAATTGATTTCTTCTTTTTTAATAGGCTTGATCTTTTCCTGTAGTGTTTCAAAAATCACGTACAGTACCGGGATTACAAAAAGTCCTAAAATAGTCCCTATCAATAGACCAATTGCTGCTCCGGTTGCAATGGAACGGTTACCTACCGCCCCGATTCCGCTTGCTAATACCAAAGGCAATAAACCGAAGATAAAAGCAAATGAAGTCATCAGGATTGGTCTTAGCCTCGCTTTTGCAGCATTAATGGCAGACATGACGATGGTTTCTCCGTGGTGTCTTCTCTGAATCGCAAATTCGACAATAAGGATCGCATTTTTCGCCAATAGCCCTACAAGCATGATCAGTGCAATCTGGAAATAAATATTGTTTTCCAAGCCCATGATCTTCTGACCGAAATAAGCTCCCATTACCCCTAAAGGAAGAGAAATTACAACCACCAGCGGAAGGATATAACTTTCATATTGTGCTGAAAGGATAAAGTAGACAAAAATCAAACTTAAGGCAAATATGATCAGCGTCTGAGATCCTGATGCCAATTCTTCTCTGGATAATCCGGTAAACTCAACAGCGTAATTCTGGTTCAGAGTTTCTCCGGCTACCTGCTGTACAGCTGCAATCGCATCCCCGGAACTGAATCCCGCAGAGTTGGCTCCCGTAATCTTCACCGAAGTAAACAGGTTATAACGGCTTACAGACTGTGGTCCGTATGCTTTGCTAAGGGTTACAAACTGAGAGATCGGAGACATGACACCAGATCCTGTTCTTACATACAGCTCATTCAGGTTGTCAATGCTTTTTCTGTTTTCAGGAAGAGCCTGAACCATTACTCTGAACTGCTTTCCGTATTTGGTAAAGTCAGCGGTATAAATACCTCCGATATACCCCTGCATTGTCGCAAGGATATCACTTACAGATACGCCAAGCTGCTTAGCCAGCGGAACATTGATATCCATTTGATACTGAGGGTATTTTGTATTGAATGAAGTTTGGGCAAATTCGATTTCAGGTCTCTGCATCAGTTTCCCGATAAACTCATTCGTCTTTGCATCAAGATCCGCATATTCACCTCCTGATTTATCCAGTAATACCATTTCAAAACCTGCACTATTACCAAAACCTGGTACACTCGGAGGCTGGAAGAATACTACTTTTGCATCAGGAACGGAACCTGAAATACCGAATAATTTTTTGGTAATATCATCAGAGCTCTGCCCATCTTTTTTCCTGTCTTCAAACGGCTTTAATTTAATGAAAGCAAGACCGTTGTTACTTCCGTTTCCGGATAAGAAACCTCTACCGGTAGAGATGGTCACGTTTTGTACTCCCGGAACTTTCAGTGCATTCGCCTGAAGTGTTTTCAGTACATTATAGGTTCTTTCCATAGAAGCCCCCGGAGGAAGCTGTACATCTGTAAAGATAATCCCGCGGTCTTCTGTAGGTACGAAACCTTTCTTCATGGTACTGCTTGCCCAGAATAAGATACCGCCTGTAACCGCGAAAATAATCAGGGTAACCCATTTATGTCTTAAAAGGAATACGAATCCTCTTCCGTAACGCTCAGTCGTTGTTTTAAAAGCAATATTGAACTTGTAGAAAAATTTCTGCATAAAGTTCATACTTTGGTACTTTTCATGATGCTCTGCATGCGGTTTTAAGAATAAAGAACATAAAACCGGACTTAATGTCAATGCATTAATCGCAGAAATTACGATGGCTACAATTAGGGTAATACCAAACTGCTGATAGAATACTCCGGTAGGCCCCTTGATAAATGTTACCGGAATAAATACCGATGCCATTACCAGGGTGATAGAAATAATCGCCCCTGTAATTTCATCCATCGCTTCTACAGTTGCTTTCTTCGCGTCAGAAATACCGTGTTCCATTTTAGCGTGCACCGCCTCAACGACCACAATGGCATCATCCACCACAATACCAATTGCCAGTACAAGGGCGAATAAGGTTAAAAGGTTGAGTGAATATCCGAATAAATTCAGGAAGAAGAATGCTCCTACAATCGATACCGGAACTGCAATTGCCGGAATCAATGTAGATCTGAAATCCTGTAGGAATATATACACCACGATAAATACAAGGATAAATGCTTCAAGCAAGGTATGAACAACCTTTTCAATAGAAGCATCAAGGAACTCGTTCGTATCGAAGTTAAAAGTATATTTAATTCCTTTCGGGAAAGTACTCTCTGCCGATTTCAGGTAAGTCTTGATATTTTTAATAATTTCCTGTGCATTGGAACCCGGTGTCTGGAAGATCCCCATACTGATGGAAGGACTGTTTCCGTTTTCCCCGATTCCGGTATAAGACTGGCCGGCCAATTCTACTTTCGCCACATCTTTCAGCATCAGATTTTGTCCGTCTTTAAGGGATTTAATGATGATATTGTCATACTGTCCCTTATCGTTGAACTTTCCTACATATTTGATGATGTATTCAAAAGAACTTCCGCTGTTCTGTCCGATAGAACCTGCTGCAGCTTCTCTACTTTGCTCGTTGATCGCATTTGTAACGTCTGTAGGTGTTACTCCGTAGGCAGCCATTTTTGCAGGATCCAGCCAGATTCTCATGGAATAGTTTTTACCCCCGAAAACGTTGGCATCCCCTACACCATTTACCCTTTTAAGGTTTGGAATAATATTGATATTCAGAAAGTTCTGAAGATACACATCATTCAGATCCTTATTTTCAGAATAGAAAGACATATACATCAGAGCACTGGTCTGCTGTTTCTGTGTTACCACCCCTGAGCGTGTTACTTCAGAAGGCAGTAAAGGTGTTGCTCTGGCTACACGGTTCTGTACGTTTACCGCAGCAATATCCGGGTCAATTCCTTGCTTAAAAAACACCTGAATCTGCGCAGAACCGTCATTTCCAGCAGAAGAAGTGATATAATCCATTCCTTCCACCCCATTGATCTGCTCTTCCAGAGGAACAACCACACTTTTCATTACAGTTTCCGCATTGGCTCCCGTATAGTTTGCGGTAACGCTTACCGTGGGAGGAGCAATATCCGGATACTGAGTCACCGGTAACGAGACAAGTCCTAATATACCGAGAATCACAATAAGAATTGAGATTACGGTAGATAAAACCGGTCTGTTAATAAAGTTTTTTATCATTAGAATTTCGGTTTTATTGATTGAACAAGACTATCCATTTTGATGGGTTTCGGCTTCACGGCAGTTCCGGGTTTCAGACCTCCGATACCGGCAGCAACAACAGTTTCACCTTTATTTACCCCCGATTTGATAAGGGCAAGATTGTCAATTCTGTCGATTACATTAACGACCACATTTCTGGCAGTATCCCCTTTTTCCACTTTATATACGTAAACGATACCCTGTTGCTCATAAGTCGCACTTTCAGGAACTACCAATACGTTATCATAGTGTTGAGGGAATCTGATAGTTCCGCTGTTTCCGTTGCTTAGCAGTTTCTGAGCGTTGGTAAATCCTACTCTGAACTGAATGGTTCCCGTAGTAGGGTCAATCTGGCCGGTAATCGCTTCAATTTTTCCTTTTTCAGGATAAAGACTTCCGTTAGCAAGCTGTAATTCAACCATAGGAAGATTTTTGATTTTTTCCGGCATGGAAGCCCCAGGAACTTTTTCAAGGAAATCGAAATATTCCTTTTCATTCATGGCAAAATAAGCAAATACCTGAGAAGTATCAGAAATCGTTGTCAGAGGAGTCTGATCAGAAGGTCCTACCAAACTTCCCACTTTCAGAGGGAGTTTTCCGACAACTCCTGAAATAGGAGCACGAATGATAGAATATTCGATATTGGCTTCTACTCCTTTGTAATTGGCAACAGCCTGTCTTTTGGCCGCATTAGCCTGTTGCAGCTGAGCCTGAGCCTGGGCTAAATTAGCCTGCGCAGTCTGTAGCTGTACATTACTGATGATATTTTTCTGAACAAGAGGTTTAAGTTTATTCACTTCTACCTGTGCAGCATTTACAGAAGCCTGTGCAGCAGCAATGGTAGATTCGGCAGCACTGATTCCTGCTTTGGAAGCTGCTGCATTTTCGCTCAGAATATTGGTTTCCAGACGGAACAAAGGCTGTCCTTTTGTAACATATTGTCCTTCATCTACCAATAATTGGGTAATATATCCCTGTATTTTGGCACGTACATCATTGTTTACCCTACCCTGAATGGTAGCCGGAAACGTCTGATAACCTACTATATTTTTTGACTCCACTGAAACCACAGGATAAGGCTTTGCACCATCCTGCTTCGGAGCTTCTTTTTTGCAGGCTGTCAGTGAAAACGCTGCAATAGAAAGTATAACTAGCTTATTATTCATTTTATAGTTTATTAAGAGATTCCTGAATATTTTCTATGTTTTTATTTAAGAGTGTTTTGTAATGTTCTATTCTTTCGTTATATCCATCGTCGTTACTTTTTTTAAAATTGTTTAAATCATCTAGTAGTCTTAATTCGTCCTGCATCTTTTGAACTATTTTTTCGAATCTTATTTTCTTGTAATCGTCATTAATGAAAAAATACCGTTTTCGCTCATCCATCTTATTATGATCTATGATAAGCTCTGCATTAAGCAGCAGTGAAATGCTTGTAGAGACTGAGCTTTTGCTGGCAGAAAGTACCTCCACAAACTCATCAAAAGTAATTCCTACTTTCTCATAATCGAAAAGAAGGTAGGAATAAATTTTTGAGGCTAATGGCGGTAAGTTGAAAACGGTGCCATAAAATTTTACGGCATCTTGAAAGATTTTTTCATCAATTTCTATACTTTGGTGCATAATATAAAAATTTGAACAAAAGTAAAAATTAGTTCGGAACCAAACGAACAAAGCTGATAGAGATTATAAATACAGGGCGTTTTAAAAATTCAATGAAAACAGATTTAACTTTTTGCCTAAATAATAATCTTCTCAAAAGCTTTCCGCATTCCGTCTTTTAAAAGAACTTCCCCGCAATACGAATATCCTTTACCTTCCAGGATTTTTAACATCGCTATATTATCGTGATTCGTATCCACTTTTACACTCTGAATACCATGAGATCTGGTAAAGTCTTCAATATGATCAAATAATTTTTTCACCATTCCCCGGCCAGCAAATTTCTCATCCACAGCGACTCTGTGAACAACCACAAATTCTCCGTCGCTCAGCCAGGCTCCTTCAATAGTACTATAAGCGGGTTCGTCATTTAGAATTAACGCTGCATATACTGCAATCTCACCATCTACAGTAAGCACATATCCTAAATTTTTTGCAATATCACTTTCTACTGTTCCGAGGTTGGGATATCCGTTCTGCCATTGTGTACTTCCGTCCTGTTTTCTTCTTTCAATAGACTGTTGGATAATCCCCCAAATAATGTGTCTTTCTTCAATTTCCGCTTTTCTTAATGTAATTTCTGGATTCATGTTATAAAATTTGCTGTTCATTCAATCTTTGAGATTTTCCTCTTTTAATAGTTGATAATTAATTAAAAAACCGAAAATTAATTAAAATTAATTTTCGGTTCGAAGTAGTAAAATTTAAAATTATGAAATTGTTTATTGATTTTCACTTTGTTGAAGGTAAGCATCAATAATTTCAAATGCTTTTTTCTCGTCGTCCAGATCTACCATTACCTTTAGCGAAGTTGCTGTAGGGGTGGTAGTAAATGTAAGATAACTATTTTCAACGGTATTTGTAATTTGTGCATCATCCAATTTAGACTTAACCAACTGAATTTCTGAAGGGTTATCACTTTCATAAACTGATACTCTCGTACTTCTTTCCATATCCTATATTGTTTGAGTATCTAAATATACAATGATTTTTTGAAAATTACAAATCTGCTGTTTTAAATTTTATTAATATTATTTTCAATTTTATCTAATGCCAGTTGAATTTCTGCTTTGGTAACATTAAGATGCGGTCTGAAACGTAAAGACACATCTCCACAAGGAAGAATAATTAGACCATCGTTAAACAGCTCATTCATCATATGATTTCTTTGAGCTGCAGACGGTAGATCAACAGCACACATCAGTCCTCTTCCTCTCGCATTTGAAATTTTTTCAGGATATTTCTCAGCAAGGACCTTCAGACTTTCTAACAGGAAATCTCCTACCACTCTTGCATTTTCAACAAGGTTTTCTTTTTCGATGACTTCCATTACCAATTGGAATCGAAGCATATCGATAAAGTTTCCTCCGAATGTAGAGTTGATTCTTGAACTTTCTCTGAAAACGTTATTCGGAACTTCATCGAATTTCTCTTTATTGGCTAACACTCCGCAAACCTGTGCTTTTTTTCCGAAAGAAATAATATCCGGTTTTGCTGTAAAATGCTGGAATGCCCACATTTTTCCTGTAATTCCGATACCTGTCTGAACTTCATCAAAAATAAGTAAGATTTCGTTGTCATCACAGATTCTTCTTAATCCCAACAGGAATTCGTCTCTGAAGTGATTGTCACCTCCTTCAGCCTGAATCGGCTCAATGATGATACATGCCACTTTATCGGGGTGCATCAAAATAGCTTCTTCAATCTGTACTAATGCAAGGTTTTCATTTTTGATCGTTTCTTCAAGGTTTTCTTCTGTAATCGGGAATTTCAATTTTGGATTTAAAATTCTCGGCCAGTTGAACATTGGGAAATACTGGTATTTTCTTGGGTCAGAAGTATTTGTTAAGCTTAGAGTATAACCGCTTCTTCCGTGGAAAGCCTGTTTGAAGTGAATACAGATTCCAGCCTCAGTATCAAGTCCTTTTGCAAAGTTTTTGCGGGTCTTCCAGTCGAAGCATGCTTTCATTGCATTTTCAACGCCCAGAGTTCCGCCTTCGATAAAGAAAGCATATTGTAATTCTTCAGGGATAACCACTCTTTCAAATACTTCTAAAAAGTGAGCATATTCTTCAGAGTAAACATCCGCTAAAGTAGGTTTATTGACAGCCATTCTGCCTAACCATTCTGATCTTTCCATAAGATAAGGATGGTTGTAGCCGACAGACGCTGAGGCAAACATAGAGAACATATCCAGGTATTCTCTGTCTGTAAGTTTATCGTAAAGCCATGATCCGTGGGATTTTTCAATATCCATCACAAAATCGAAACCGTCTGCCAAAACATGTTTTCCTACCGTTTCTTTTACTTTATTTGCTTTTATATCTAATGTTTGTTCCATAATAAATTGATGTGTGATTTAATAAATGAACAATGAAATGATCTGTGAAGAGCCCCATCATTATTCAGGTTATTAATTTTTGTTTTTTAGTTTTTTTGTATTGAAGTAAAGCTTTTATAAATCAAACTTAATTCCTTGTGCTAAAGGAAGTTTAGCTGTATAATTTATAGTATTAGTTTGCCTTCTCATATAGTATTTCCATGCGTCTGATCCGGATTCTCTTCCACCTCCGGTTTCTTTCTCACCACCGAAAGCACCCCCGATTTCAGCTCCTGAAGTTCCGATATTTACATTGGCAATACCGCAATCCGATCCTGCATGAGAAAGGAATAATTCTGCTTCTCTGAGGTTTTGTGTCATGATCGCAGAAGATAAACCTTGCGGAACATCATTCTGGATAGCAATTGCTTCTTCCAAT
Source organism: Chryseobacterium sp. (assembly GCF_019236175.1). GTDB lineage: Bacteria > Bacteroidota > Bacteroidia > Flavobacteriales > Weeksellaceae > Chryseobacterium. The sequence continues at coordinate 156,361 of NZ_JAFAJM010000013.1, read as the reverse complement.
GTTTTGTATTTAATTACATATAAAATCGGCGCAAATGTTTCGTGCTGAACGATTTCATAGGAATTCTTCACTTCTGCCACACATGGTGTCACATAACATCCTGATTCATATTCTTTTCCGGATAGCACTCCGCCTTCAACAACGAATTTACCTCCTTCTTTTTTACATTTTTTGATCGCTTCTTCATACTGGTTGACAGCATCCGTATCAATTAAAGGACCCACATGGTTCATTTCGTCCAGCGGATTTCCGATTTTTAACTGACCATATGCTTTTACAAGTCTAGTTTTTACTTCATCATAAACACTTTCGTGGATGATGAGCCTTCTTGTAGAAGTACACCTCTGTCCTGCTGTTCCTACTGCTCCGAATACCGCTCCGATGATAGACATATCGATGTCTGCATCTTTCGTAATAATAATCGCATTATTCCCTCCCAGTTCAAGGATTGATTTTCCGAATCTTTCCGCTACTTTAGAAGAAACCATTCTTCCTACTCGTGTAGATCCTGTGAAAGAAACCAAAGCTACTCTTTTATCATCCACCAGTTTCTGTCCGATTTCATGATCAGATACCAATACACTTGAAACGCCTTCAGGAAGATTGTTTTCCTTTATAACTTCATTCATAATATTCTGACACGCAATCGCACAAAGCGGAGTTTTCTCAGATGGCTTCCAAATGGTAACATTACCACAGATCCATGCTAAAGCCGTATTCCATGACCATACAGCCACCGGGAAATTAAATGCAGTGATGATTCCCACCACACCCAGCGGATGGTATTGTTCATACATTCTGTGTCCTGGTCTTTCAGAGTGCATCGTATATCCCTGAAGTTGTCTTGAAAGTCCTACTGCAAAATCACAGATATCGATCATTTCCTGAACTTCTCCAAGTCCTTCCTGTAATGATTTACCCATTTCATAAGAAACAAGTTTTCCAAGATCTTCTTTATATTCTCTTAATTTTAAGCCGAGTTGTCTCACGATTTCTCCTCTTTTAGGAGCCGGAATCAGCCTGAATTCCTGAAATGCCTTTTGAGCAGTTTCAATTACTTTGTCATAATCACTTTCTCCGGAAGTCTTTACTTTGGCAATTAATTTTCCGTCCACAGGAGAGATGCTTTCTATCGTCTTTCCTGAAGCGAAATATTTTCCGCCCACTGAAGTCCCTTTATTTTCTTCTTTGATCCCAAGGTTTTTGAGTGTTTTTTCGATTCCGAAATCCTTTACTTTTTTTGACATAAAATCTTACTTTTCGTTCTCTCTAAAGATAAAAATATTATGTGAACCTCAAAACTTAATTTTTTATCACGTTTTTTATTTGGACTAATTATAAACATGTTTATCTTTGTAGTGTAATATTTTTAATATTCACCAATGGAAAATTCACAAGAAAATAACTCAAAGTTTAAAAAATGGTTTAAACGTGTGGGATGGGCCGGATTGGCCTTCTTCACCATCAAAGGCTTGATCTGGCTGGTCATATTCTATTTTGGCGCAGACAGTCTTCAAAGCTGTATAAAATAAAAGCTGAGAAAATTTCTCAGCTTTTTGTTTTTTCATATAACCCGCAAAATGATATTGAGCCTATTGCAAATCATTAAAAATAGTCACTTTTTTTATGTATTTCGCAATTTTTTACACATCATTTTTTCACTTACTGGTCAATTATTCTTTCTTTTTTCTTCCGGAATTGACCAGGCTCTGATGCAGCAGGTATTCAATCTGACCGTTTACACTCCTGAATTCATCATTCGCCCACTTCTCCAGAAGTTTGTAAGTAGACTCATCTATTCTTAGTACAAAGGATTTTTTGCCTTTGTTTTCTGAAGAGTTCTGAGTTTTTTCTGATTTCATTTTTTCTGTTTTACACGAATGTTTATTATTGGGCTACGGCATTATAATGTCGTAATTTCACCTTTTCTTCTTAGTTATAGAGTGTTCCCGCATTCAATATAGGTGTTGCTGCTTTTTCACCACAAAGGACTACCATAAGATTGCTCACCATTGCTGCTTTTCTTTCATCATCAAGTTCAACGATATTGTCAGCGGAAAGTTTTTTTAAAGCCAAATCTACCATTCCTACAGCACCTTCAACAATTTTTGTTCTTGCTGCTACAATAGCTGTAGCCTGCTGTCTCTGAAGCATTGCACCTGCAATTTCCGAAGCATATGCCAGATGGGTAATTCTTGCTTCCTGAATAACAATTCCTGCAGGAGCCAGTCTTTCCAATAATTCCTGTTCCAGGATTTTATTGACCTGATCTCCTCCGTCTCTCAGGGTAATATCCGCATGTTCATCTTCAAGATTATCATACGGAAAACTTACCGCAAGGTGTCTTACCGCAGCTTCACTCTGCATCCTTACATAATCCGTATATCTTTCCACTTCATACGCTGCTTTATAAGTATCTCCTACTTTCCATACAATTACGGCTGCAATTTCAATGGGGTTTCCCATTTTATCATTTACTTTCAATGTTTGCCCCTGAAGGTTTTCAGAACGAAGACTTATTCTTTGTGATGAATACAGAGGATTGATAAAGAACAATCCGTTTTCTTTTACGGTACCTACATACTTTCCAAAGAAGTTCAGCACTCTTGAATGATTAGGCTGAATAATCATTAACCCTTTTAAGAAAAAGCATGAAAGCAGAAAACATAACATTGCAATAACAACATAAGCTACACTCTGATCTACACCTGAAATAAAGAAATATACTGAAACAGCAAACAAAATCAGGCAGATCACTAAAGTTAAATAACCCGATATGGGTTTTAATGTTTTTTCCATGATTGAATTTTTAATTTGATATTATTTTGATATCATAAATTTAGGAAGAAATTATGAATAAAAAATATAAATGATGATTTTTTTTGGCTAGGAGCTATACACCTCACAAGCCGTATCAAAAAAAAATCCCGGAAATTTAATTCCGGGATTTAGATGTATGCAGGTTTTCCTTTTATTTCTTTGTTAATACTTTAAACTTAAAATAAGAAACGGCTGAAAGAGCAATCATGGTTGCGATTCCGATGTATACCCAAGCCGGTACAGGTACCGGATCTCCAGCAGCATAAGAGTGAAGACCGCTCAGATAGTAATTAACCCCAAAATAAGTCATTACCATTGAACAGAACGCAAACATAGTTGCCACATGGAATGCCCATCTGCTTCTTAATCCGGGAACCAGTCTCATGTGAAGTACAAAAGCATATACCATAATGGAAATGAAAGCCCAGGTTTCTTTCGGGTCCCAGCTCCAGTATCTTCCCCAGGATTCATTAGCCCAGATCCCTCCTAAGAAGTTTCCTACTGTTAAAGCAAAAAGACCAATAGTTAATGACATTTCAGAAACGATAACCAATTCTTTCAATGTCGTATCATGATGAATTTTATAGGTTTCTTTATTGGAAATAATATAAAATACCAGTGAAAGTACTGCAATAATCATAGACAGGGCAAAGAAACCATAACTTGAAGTAATGATGGCTACGTGAACAATCAGCCAGTAAGATTTCAATACAGGAACAAGGGGTGTAATCTGCGGATCAAGTGCAGATCCTCCGTGTGCAAATCCCATCATGATAACAGCTACCATAAATCCTGCTGCAGGAATTAATGCATTAGAGTTTCTGTAAAGCAATAGTCCTGCAGTGATCCCTACCCATGAAATAAAGATAATCGCCTCATATCCGTTACTCCAAGGTGCGTGCCCTGAAATATACCATCTTGCCACAAGACCCAGGAAATGGAACAGATATCCTACCACTCCAAGAATGATAATAGCTTTAATCACTTTATTTAAAACTTTCTTAGGTTTGAATAATTCAACAAAACCTAAAATTAAAAGAAGACCACCGATAATGGTATAGAAAATAAGCAACTTGAAGTTAATATTCACCTTATTCATGAATACTTCAAGATCTACTTTAGATTTTGCAGGAACTACTGCTTTCCCCCATTTCTGTTGGTAATCCGAAAGTTTTGTCAATTCTGTATCTGCTTTGTTCCAGTCACCTGTTTTCTGTGCGGTAAGCGCTTCTGCAAAATAAGGTCCCATTACCTGCTGAGATTCCATGTCCGGTTCAAATTTCTGATCCAGCCATGAATGCCAAGTATGGTTAGCATCATTCTTTACAGGAACTATTCTCATAAACTGTCCGCTGAAAAACTCATTAAAGATCTGTACTCTCTCGTTTACAGCAATTACTTCTTTGTCATAATTGGTCTGTTCTGCCGGTTTTTTACGGAATGCCGTATTATAGTCATGTTCCAGAATATAAGTCAGGTTACCGTTTGCATCTGCAGGGAAAAGGTTCATTAATGAAGTGTATCCGTCTTCATCTGCCTTTGTTTTATTTTTCAGTTCATCTCCACCCTTTGGCCCTACTTTGATGATAGGAACCATTGTCCAGCTCGGAGTATCGGTATTGATAGAAAGGAACCATTGGTTAGCCGTAAGGTATTTTCCGTCTGTTCCTTTAAACTCATCTTTTTTGTATAATTTTCTTAAAATATCTAGTGCTTCTGTATTGATAGGAACAATTCTTCCTTCAAAGTTCTGAACCAGAAGATACCCGAATTTATCTGCATGTTCTTTGCTGATTTTGTTTCTTGCAATAATTTCATCAGGAGAGATTGTTCTCATTTTACCCATTGGCGTAGCTAATGAATTCTGCTTTGGTGCTGCACCATCCAGCGGCTGGGCATGCATATGATTTTCACCTTCTACATGTACATGTTCCCTGCTTCCGTCGGTTGTTCCGTGGGTTTCAATTTTTTGTGCATTTAAACCTAAACTTAAAAACACTAATAATATTGCAGCTGCTTTCTTTTTGCTTACATCTGTCAGCATCTTATTCAGCTTCCAGAAGTGAGTTCCCTTCCAGAAGAAGATCACAAACATTCCTAAGAATAGGAGTCCATATCCGATATAAGAAATCAGAGTTCCCCAGTAATCATGGTTTACAGAAAGCACGGTGCCCATTCTATCCGGATCAAAACTTGACTGGAAAAAACGGTATCCTTTATGATTAAGAACGTGGTTCATATAGATTTTATATGGTGTTTGCTTGCCTTCATCAATGATTTTCACATGACTTTCATAGGCACTTGGAGATGAACTCCCCGGGTAAGTTTCCATTACAAAATCATCCAGTTTCAATGCAAAAGGAGTATTGTAGACCTTAGGCCCGAATCCCACCATGATATTTAAACCATCCATGGTAACCTGTTTGTAAGCATTGGGATTTCCTTTTTCAACAGAAAGGTCAACCAGTTGCTTTGTTTTTGGCCCCTGCAATTCGATCTGAAGCATATCAGGAACGTTTGCATCTTTTTTTCGGTCTCCCTCAATAGCCATCAGTCTTCCTTTTTTAAGCCCTTCAGGAACTACAAGTTTTAGTTCATTGATAGTATATAAACTTCTCAATGCCAAAGGCTGGAATTCATCTTTCGTTGTATTTCCGGTAGCCTGAGTAGCCATCGTCATATAACTTGCATCAACAGGTGTTTTGATGAAGAGTTTCCCCCCTTCATTTTTAAATTCAACAGCTCCTTCAATGGCTCTGTTGAACGTAACCAAAGTTCCGTTGATGGATTTTGTTTCGCCTGGTTTGATGTAAATGTTTTGTCTTCCTGTATTTCCGGTAGAAACCAAATGAAGATACTCTGCACCGTTCGGTTCAGCCACTAAGCTGTCTTTTTTTCTCTGAATGTATTCCTTTGCAGACACTTTCACTTCTTTTCCGTGGAAGTCATACGCTGCATTGAAATCTTTGTGTAGCGGAGACATCAGATAAGGGACATCCTGATAATTAAGAACATCTCCTTTTTCTTCGATCTGGATTTTAAAGAAATTTTTATCCGTTACGATTTCATTGGAGGTCTCTCCTTCCCTGATGTGCATGGTACCTTCGAAACTGATGTATCTGGTAATGGCACCGCCCATAAAAATAAATACAAAGGCAAGGTGGAATACTAAAACCGGCCACTTATCTTTTTTCCAAAGTCTATATCTTCCGATATTTCCTATGAAGTTGAGAATGAGCAGCACCATGATCAGTTCGAACCATTTGGCCTCATAAATTAATGCTTTGGCTGTAGGAGTTCCGTAGTCGTTTTCTAAGAACGTTGCATAAGCCATTGCGAATGCATACACCAGCAACAATACAGCCATTGTCCTGGTTGAGATAAGAATATCTTGGAGCTTCTTCATGATTTATATACTTGACATGCAAAAATAAGGATGATAAACTATAAAGGAGGTAAAAAAAGCTGTTTTTTGTCATTTTGGAACAGGTTTTGCTTATTTTGAACCATTCTTAATAACATTAAAAAAACTAAGAAAAATTCAATTTTTAAAACCAAAAAGAAACAGATTTATTCTAACTATCCGAATGATCGAGGACCTCTATTCTTTAGACTGATCAGCCATATTTAAATCCCTAAAAATAAACGCATTATATATCTGCTATTGATTTCCGGATTTCAAAATCATACATCCTGTTTTATTTTCAAACCAGAAACAATCATTATTCATAACAGAATTGAGAATAATAAGAAGAAGAAAACTTTATATTTTTTATCCATTTACTGATCATTCCCATTCACCAATAAACATTTCAAACAACATTCTAATTTTATTTACCCAAAGCCATTTTTTTTCTGATCTTACTCAAAAACTCATGGGTAATTCCCAAATAAGAAGCTACCTGCTGTTGGGTCAGCTTCTGTTCCAGCCCGGGATATTTTTCAAGAAATTCAAGATATCGCTGATCTGCTGTTTTTCCGGTTAAAGAAAAAATTCTTCGCTGTAAAGCCACTGAGGACTGCTGATTCATCATCCTGAATAATTTTTCTACCTTTGGCATTGTCTCATACAAATAATCTTTATCTTTTTTAGAAACCATCAGCACTTCACTTTCTTCCAGAGCTTCAATATTCAGAATACTTGGTACGTGATTAATCAGGCTGTCTATATCCGTAATCCACCACCCTTCAACAGCGAAGTATAAAGTCTGTTCAAAACCGTTTTCATTCAGGTAGTATATTTTAAAGCAACCCTTCGTTACAAAGCCTTCAAAAAGGCAATAATCGCCTTCGCGGAGAACCATTTCTTTCTTTTTAAATTTCCTTAACTGGAAAGGGTTGGCAAACCGACCGAATTCTTCTTTGGTAAATTGAGTATACCTGCTGATATTTTGATAAAGTAAGTTGAACATCTGTTCCTGGGTTTAAAAAATAAAGGTACCCATATTAATGATACCTTTATTAGTGATTGATTAACTTATTCTTTTATTTATCGTTTATAAAATCTTTTGTATTAATAATACGGGCATACAGATTCCCCAGCGCAGAAATTCCTGCGAGAAAAGATTGTTGTACTTCCGCAGCCTTTACTATCTGACCGTTCAGCTCCCGGTCTTTTGTAGCCGTGGCATCTCCGATAATAGTATTGGTAAATCCGAAATCAAAAGCCGCTCTTGTTGTAGATTCCACGCAGACATCCGTCATCATTCCTGTTATCACCAGATTTTTAATTTTTTCAGACTGAAGATATTCCAGAAGTTTTGTTTCCCTGAAACTGTTAGGAAAATGCTTTACGATTATTTTTTCACCCGCCAACGGTGAAACTCTTGAATTGATTGCAGCTCCCGGTGTATCCGGCAGGAAGAAAGCAGCTCCTTCATGGGCTGAAACATGCATAATATGAACCACCGGAAGTCTTTTTTTTCTAAAATACTCCAATATCCTTTTTGTATTTTCACCAGCCTGATCTGCGCTGTCTAATGTCATTTTTCCTCCGGGAAAATAATCGTTCTGTACGTCAATAATTAATAATGCTGTGTTTTCCATTTTCGTTTTTTGTTGTGCTTTAACCGATTGTTGTAAAAGTATCATCAGGCATAAAACCAGAATCCTTTTGAACCTATCTTTCATTTTTAAAATTTTATAAAACAAAATTATAACAGCGGAAGTTCATCACCTTTGAACTAGTTCAAAAAAGATTAATACAAAAATAGCCGGAAGACATTCTTCCGGCCTGTACCATTTTATAAATAATGATTAATTATTTCCAGTAACTCCATTTCAGCCCGTCAAATACAGCCATAGTTTTACTTACCGTATCATAACAAACCATACCGGGATAAGGACTTTTTACATTAAGATGCGGAGAAGCCACTTTAGGAAGAACGAGTGCTTTATTGGATGATTCCAGAACCAGTACTCCGGGAGCAGTGGTTGTACCCGACCCCATAATCACCCTGTTCTGCCCCGGAATCTCTGAGCCCGTATTGAAACTTACCCCGGCTACAGAACCTGCATCACTTAACGGAACCCATACAGATTCCACATTCATTTTTAAAATGTTATCATTTTTATCCATCAGAAGTGTTCCGCTGACTGCATTTACAGGAAGTGTTTCCACAATCGGCAATAGGATGCCTTTTGTCGTATTAGCAGGAAAATCCAAAAGGGCGTCTCCGTCCGCCTGAGCTTTCTCAATAGCGATCTGAGCAGAAGCGAATCCTGCAGAACACAATATTATTATTGCTATTATTTTTTTCATTTTTTATCTTTTTAATCATTACAGGATCTGACAATACAATTCCAGTCTGTGCCGTTATAAAGTTTAAAACACTTATCCGCAGTATCATAAATCAGCATACCTTCCACCGGTAAAGCAATGCTTGCCGAAGTCGTTCTGGTGACTACCATTCCTTTATCTTTGGATTCAAGTGCCAGAAAGCCGTTAGGAACATTTCCCGGCCAGTTATTCTGTGGACTGGTATATCCTGTAATTCCCATTTTTGTTAAGGCATCCGGAGTTCCCGTTGCCGGATCTTTAGTACAATAGGTCTGAACATTCGTTCCGAAGGTAAAATACTTATTCCCCGGGAATGAATATCTGAATACAGCTTTACCTCCTGAGAAAGTAACAGCAGGAACAACCTGGACATTTTGTGTAAACCCGCTGTCATCCGCAATGATCATATTGATTTTATCCGTTACCGCAATACTGCTGTAACCTGAAAGATCTGCCTGAAGCCATGTAGCTCCTGTATCTTTTGTCCTCTGGGCCAGCCACGTCCTCTGGATCCTTTTCCCGGAAGAGTTCCCAAAGTTGACAAGCGATAATGCCTGATTATTATTATCTCCTGCTATCAGAAACGTTTTGTCCTGAAGAAAAGTTGCCCTGGCCGGATCTGCATTCGCTGAAATAAAATCATTAGTAGTAGCCAGTGTAAGGATGATATTATTTTCTGCATTGATGCTGTTACTTACCATTTGATTTAAAACAGACATATCATCTTTTGCCAAACCGAATACATTATTATTAAAAGCAGTATTCACACCGGAATCCCATGTAACAGTCTCATCTGATCCCAAATAATTTTGCGGTTGCTCTAAAGTTACCCCATATTTGACAGCAAGATAAGAATTAACCCTCTGTCTTTCTGCAGGAGTCTGAGTACCCGAATATAATATAAACTCTCCTATTCTGTCTCCCGCCAATGATGTACTTCCGCTTCCGCCGTCATTATCCATTAAAAGAACCAGTCCCGGATAATTACTCGCAGAGGAAACATTGTTTGAAGGCTGTCCGAAAGCCAGTCCATTATTATCGAAGTAATAATTCATATTGGCTCCGGAAAGACTGTTATAATAGGATTGTATACTGGGAACATTACTTCCAACAGTAGGAATGGTATTGGTACCAAAGAAAACATCACCGGACTCTTTTTCATTATAAAATTCCGGACGGGTATTCTGGGTTCCAAAAAACGGAGACTGCCACACTCCGGCTACCACTCCCGTATTCGAGTTTCTGGTGATTCCATTCATCACGAATACCGTTCTGTACACGGAAGAAACCGTTCTTGAAAGATGAGTATACGAAGTAAGTGCATTGGTCGTATTATCCGGGAAGCCTGACGGAAATTTATATCCGGCTCTGTATCCGTTTGTACTTACAATCTGAATAGCGGGATTAAAATTAAAACTGGGAATAGAGGTCGCGGTACGATAAACAGGTCTTGCCCCTGCTCCCGGATCTGCATAATAACCGGGCATTCCCTGATTGGCAATTCCGTTTACGCCGCCTGTTTTTTGATTTTCCCAAATGGAAACCTGTGTATTATCTGTTGTTGTCCCTGTACCCGTATCTGCCTTAACCCATATTTGCAGATTCGTAGAAACACCTCCCGGAGATTGCCCCCATAAAGTACAGCTGCCCAACAAGAATACAAAGAATAACTGCTTTCTCATTGATGTATTTTAAATGTTTTTTGTCTATGTTGTAAAACCGGCCAATCACTACAGATAAGCCAATTAACAGGAATAAGTGGAATATGGAAAACAGTTAAAAAAGTAAAAGCCACACAAGACTTTTATTTTTATATCTCTCTGTATAATAAATCGTAATATCCGTTAAAATACTAAAATACTATACAGTAGACAGTGCTCTATCTTTTGATACAGACTACAAATGTAAGATATATTTTTTCAATAAAATAATAAACATTTGTTTAAATTTATTAATATTATTCATTTTAAAATTAAAAAAAATATAGTTTAAGCAATAAAAACCCCTATAGATATTTTATAATATAAACCGTTGATTTTTTTATAATTGATTTTTTTCGCATATACATCTTTAATAGCAGAAATATATTAGCTTTTAAATCAATTAGTATAATTTAACAGGTCTGTATTTGGATAAACAAAAAAAATAACCTTACTTTTATTTCACCCAATAATAGGAACAAAAAATATTCTTTAATCAATTTTAAATAATCGTAGGAAAAATAGGGATTTGCAAAATGTTTTTTGGAGAAAAAAGATTCTTTTAGTATTGAAAAAACATTAAATTTGCCACATTGATATTATGGACAAAAAGACACAAAAAAAACAGACTGAATCGCCTGATAAAGGCAGAATTTTATCAAAGCCACGTATATTTTTCGGGCTTAGTTTTATACTTTTTTCTGCGGTACTTGCTTTTTCATTCATTTCTTATTTAATGAACTGGAAATCGGATCAAAGCCAGGCGGGAACCATGCTTGATAAAAGTATAAAATCTTCCAATATTTTTGGTAAAGCCGGTGACTGGCTGGGAAATATTTTCATTTTTGAAAGTATCGGCATCGCCTCATTTATCATTGCCTTTTTATTTCTTGTTGTCGGAACCCTGATTCTTAAAAAGAGAATTTTTAAACCGTGGAAAACAATCGGTCATTCTTTATTTTTTATTTGCTGGGTGCCTATTTTTATGGGAGCGCTTACAAAAGGACAAGGTGTACTGGGAGGAGTATACGGCTTTCAGATTATGGATTACCTTAATTCCATTATCGGAACGGTAGGTTTATGGACGGTACTGGCAGCAAGTATTCTGCTCTATTTCATCCTTGAATTCAATCTTCGCCCCAGCTCTATTAAAGCCAAGCTGAATACAATCAATGAAAACACGATCGGAAAAGTAAAATCCATGATGCCTGATTCTGATGAAGATTTTGAAGCCGATGAAGAGTTAAAAGAAGAAGCCGAAGAAACTGAGGCAGAAATTGCACCCAATGTTAAGGTAAGTGAAATGGTCTCTCCTTCTTCGCCCGGTATTTCTATCAATAAAGCTCAAGAACAGGAACCCGTTAGTCTGCCGAAAGGATTTCCGGAAGTTCCGGTTTCTACAGATATAGAAACGATTGTTACTCCTAACCACACTTCTTTTGATGATGAAATAAAAGAGGTTTCCCAATCCATGAGCTTAAACCTTAGCACAAAACCTATTATTCCGGTTTCCAGTCCTGAGGAAGCTTTTGATATCAGACCTTCCACACCAGCTCCGGTACAAACATCAGCTCCTGCACAGGAAAATATTAAATTCAATGTAGAGGTAGCCCCCGTTATCGATGTTCTGGATGATTCTGATAAAAAATCTCAGGAACTCGTTGAAAAACATGGTTTGTATGACCACAAACTGGATCTTGCCAACTTCCATATGCCGCCCGTTGATTTACTGAAAGACTATGGTAATGAGGAAATCTCCATTAACAAAGAAGAGCTGGAAGAAAATAAGAATAAAATCGTAGGACTTTTAAAAAATTTCAATGTAGGAATCGCAGAAATCAAGGCCACCATCGGGCCTACAGTTACTTTATATGAAATTGTACCTGAAGCCGGAATCAGGGTTGCTGCCATCAAGAAATTACAGGATGACATTGCATTAAACCTTTCAGCTTTAGGAATCAGGATTATTGCACCAATGCCCGGAAAAGGAACCATCGGGATTGAAGTACCAAGAAAAAATCCTACCATGGTTTCCATGCGTTCTGTCATTGCATCTCAGAAATTCCAGAATACGGACATGGATCTTCCCGTAGTTTTTGGAAAAACCATTTCTAATGAAATTTTCATGGCTGACCTTGCAAAAATGCCACACTTACTGATGGCAGGAGCAACTGGTCAGGGTAAATCCGTAGGGATTAATGCTATCCTTACGTCTCTTCTTTACAAAAAACACCCAAGTGAGCTGAAGTTTGTAATGGTAGACCCTAAAAAGGTAGAACTTTCATTGTATTCAAAAATTGAAAGACATTATCTTGCCAAACTTCCGGATGCTGAAGAAGCCATCATCACAGATACCAATAAAGTAATCAATACGCTTAATTCTTTATGTATTGAAATGGATACCAGATATGATCTTCTTAAAAATGCATTCTGTAAAAACCTTAAAGAATACAATAAGAAGTTTGCCGAAAGAAAACTAAATCCTGAAAACGGACATCGTTTTTTACCTTATATCGTTTTGGTAGTAGATGAGTTTGCAGATCTGATTATGACTGCAGGAAAAGAGGTTGAGTTACCGATTGCCCGACTGGCACAGCTTGCAAGAGCCGTAGGTATTCACTTAATTGTTGCCACGCAAAGACCTTCAGTAAATGTAATTACAGGTATGATTAAAGCTAACTTCCCTGCAAGAGCAGCCTTCAGAGTAATCTCAAGTGTGGACTCAAGAACTATTCTGGATTCCCCGGGGGCCGATCAGCTGATTGGTAAAGGAGATATGCTTTATTTCAACGGTAATGAAATCCTTCGACTTCAGTGTGCCTTCGTAGATACTCCGGAAGTAGAAAGAATTGCAGAATTCATCGGAGAGCAAAAAGGATATGCATCAGCCTTCCTGCTTCCTGAATTTGTTTCTGAAGATTCCACAAGTACTGTAGGAGCCTTTGATCCTAATGAAAAAGATGCCTTATTTGAAGAAGCTGCAAGAATTATTGTTTCTACACAGCAGGGGTCTACTTCAATGCTTCAGAGACAATTGAAATTAGGCTATAACAGAGCCGGAAGAATTATGGATCAACTGGAAGCAAGTGGTATTGTAGGCGGATTTAACGGAGCTAAAGCCAGAGAAGTGATCATCAGTGATCTCCATTCTTTGGAACAGTTTTTGGAAGATTTACGTAGATAAGAGGAAAAAGGCGAAAAGCTTCACCTCTTTAGAGTTTGAAAATGTCTAAAAGATTATTAAATTAAAAAAATGAAAAATATTATTTCAAAAGTTATATTAGGAAGTTGTGTAGTAGGTGCAGTAGGTATGGCTAATGCTCAGAAGATAGATGCTAAGGCTAAAAAAATATTGGATGATATTACAGCCAACTACAATTCTAAAAAGAATTCTTACTTCAAATTTTCTTTTGGAAGTGGCCTTAATGAGCAGGTAACTAAAACCGAGCCCGGAATTTACTATTCTGCAGGAGATAAGTACAAACTGAAGATCATGGATACTGAACAGATCTTCGACGGAAACAAAATCTACAACATTAATGCAGATGATATGGAAGTCACCATTGCAAAACCTAACGGAAGCAGTGCCCTATTCTCCCCTATCAATTATCTTTCGACTTACAGAGACGATTATAATGTAACCTATAACGGAAAAAAAATGGTCAATGGAGTGAATGCTGATTTTATTAAACTTACTCCTGTAAAATCAAACGGAATAAAGTATGTTTACCTTTTTGTAGATTCAGCAAAGAAACAGATGGTAAAGCTTGAGCAGCACGGAAGTAACAAAGATGTGGCTGTTATTGCAATTAAAGAATACAAAGAAAACCAGAATCTGGATCCTAATATGTTTGTTTTTGACAAAAATAAATTTAAAAATTACGTAATTACAGAACTTTAAAAAGCTAGAAAACAAATTTATAAATGGATAATTTGTTGAAGTGAGTTAAAAAAATAACAAAATATAGAAGCCGCAAGTAAAATTTGCGGCTTTTTGATTAATTTTGGCGCATGTTAAAAATACTAGACCGATATATCATAAAAACCTTCTTTGGACCGTTTTTCTTTATATTCAGCGTATTGTTTTTCATCTTTATTGTAAACATTATCTGGGTTCAATTGGGGCAATTTATGGGGAAAGGATTAAGCTACTGGCAGATCCTGAAACTTCTTTTCTATCTTGGCGTAAGCGTTATCAGTATGGTACTGCCTCTAACAATCCTCCTGGCCAGTATTATGTCTTTCGGTGAATTTGGGGAAAGATATGAGCTCGCAGCAATGAAAGCAGCCGGAATTTCCTTAACCAGAGTAATGACTCCTCTTCTAGGAGTCGCCACCATATTGGCCATTATGCTGTTCTTCTTTTCCAATAATATCATTCCTGATTTTCAGAAAAAAGCCAAGAACATGCTTTTTAATATTGCACAGACCAAGCCTGCGCTCAACTTTACCCCGGGCCAGTTTATCGATCAGATACCCGGATATATGGTGAAATTTGACAAAATTTATGGTGAAAATGGTGAAAACATTGAAGGCGTTTTTGTTCACAGAAAGGCAAACACCTATGAAAATCAGCAATCGATCCTAGCAGAAAAAGGAAAATTTGTTCCTGCTGCCAATAAGAATTTCCTGAAGCTTGTTTTATATAACGGCTACGTATTTGAAGATAATTTTGCAGGTAAAGGAGAAAATGTAAGAATGAAGCAGCCGGATCAGGCTATTAAATTCGATACATTAGTTTCTCATTTTGATATTAGTGAGATCATCAATCAGGCTATCGAAAAAGAACAGATTACAGATGATTACCGTTTCCAGACTTATGGACAACTGAACGAAACAATAGCAAAAAGCAAAAAGGAAAATCAAAAGTTTTTTGATAATGTAGGAATGGATGTACTGAGCCAGACCAATTCGGTAGTTGCCTATATGGATAAAGGAAACAAACACAAAGTTGTTCCCAAATCCCAAATCAAACTGGATACTGTAAAAGGTAATAAAAAGCTTGAACTTATTTATAACTCTTACAACAGACTGGACAATCTGAAAACATCACTGGAAGATAAAAAGAACGAGTTCAGCACCAATGTAAAATATTTCAGTAAGGTGGTTATTTATCAGCAAAGAATTGTCTCTTATTCTGTAACCTGTATTATCTTTTTCCTGATTGGAGCCAGCTTAGGATCCATTATCAGAAAGGGAGGTATGGGACTTCCGGTAATCATCGCGATTGTTATTTTCATTATCTTCTACGTCATGAACGTGGGGGTAGAAAATATGTCATGGAGTGGTAAAATGAACCCTTATTTAGCGGCATGGCTGCCTAATTTCATTCTCTTACCTTTCGGAGTCTGGATGACCTACAAAGCCCTTACCGATTCTCAGTTGTTTGATGCAGAGAAATACAAAGCTTTATTTAAGCCTATCACTAGAAGATTTGCAAAAAGTAAAGAACATCAGAGATATCAGTAATTTTAATTGCAAGTGTAAAACTTTTAAGAATACAATTTAAGGCCCGGAAAATCCGGGTCTTTTTTTATTGTTGACATTTGTGAGAGTCTGTTTTATTTCACTGCAAAGTATAAAAGATTATATTTACAAAAAATAAAACTATAATTACATGAAGAAAGTATTCTTATTGAGTGTATTCACACTCATTTCTTTTAATGCTTACGCTCAGGAAGACAATACCGATTACGAATTAAAACCCAATGAAAAATACGGTTTTATTGTTGATAAAAACGGAAAAAAAACTGAAGGTATCGTAAGACTGAACGGAGATGCCATAAATCCCTGGAGTAATCAGAAGAAAGTAAAATTTGTCGCTGTCACTGACATTGACAAGTCTAAAAAGAAACAAAAATTCAAAACCCTGGATCCGGATGATATCAAAGAATATATAGCCATTGACGACAGTGATAATGAGAGGCATTTCGAAGTGATTAAATATACCAACACCAAAGAAGGATTCAACACAGCCACCGGCGGACTGAGCGGTAATATTAAAGCATTTAACAATCTTACCAAGAGTAATCAGTTTGCGGAAGTTGTGACAAACGGAAAAATCAAGGTTTACAGACTCTATGGCTATCCTACCACTTTTTCTGCCGGAGGTCAGATTGCCGTAGCGGAAAAAGAAACGGAAAGAATGAGAAACAATCCCTCTTACCTGTATACCAAAAGAGGGAGCAAATTAGAAGAGTTAACCTTAGCCAAAGCGAAAATAATTATTGCCGACTGTCCTTATGCAAAAGGGAAATTAACCAGCGGTTCATATGCATCGTTGAAAAATGATGAAAAGAAAAGATCAGGTTTGAGAAAATTCATCAAAAATCAGATTGATGATGTGATGTCCAATGTTCCGGAGATTGTGGAGGAAGTAATTATAGACTATAACGAAAACTGCAAATAAAATCTGAAGAAACCTTCATGGAAGTCTCCTCTTCAATGATCTCATTAAACCAAACTACTCTATGAAAATAAAATGTCTCACTTTTGTTCTGGTCTGCTTTATTGCCTGTAAAAATGATCAGAATAAGACAGGTTTACAATCATCACAGGTTTCTGCTGACAGCTCAATAGTCCGGAAGAATTCCGAAGCCGTTCCAAATGCCATTGAGGAAATCAAAAAAGAATACGCTATTCTTCACAGTCAGCTGGAAGCTAACAAATTTAAATCTTCAACATTTACCTACGATTGTGACAATGAAATCTCAGGAGAAATAAAATACTACTCAGATCAAAGTGAAATCAGGGTAATTGAACATTCTTATGCCGAACACGATCATTTTTCCGGCTCTGAAAGATATTTTATAAAAAACGGTAAAGTCTTTTTTATTTTTAAGGAAGACACAGAATGGAGTTTCGACGGAGGAACTCCTGAGAAGCCTATTACCCGAGACGATATTACCGAAAGAAGGGTTTATCTGCAAAACGGGCAGCCCATTAAATGCCTTGAAAAAAAATACAGCATACGATCAAATACCCCCACACCTCCTTCTCCGGATGGGATACCGGGAAAAGAAGTTATATGCAATACGACAGCATTAATGAAAACCTATCAGTCTCTAATCAATAATAAAAACCAGACTGGAGCTGTAAAAAAATGTCTGTAAAATATAAAAGAGGTTTCCCTAAGGAAGCCTCTTTTTATTTTAAGAAACCAGGTATATCTTTTTAAAACTGGTACACAAATGCATTGATATTCATACCGGCTCCCACGGAAGCAAATAACACGATATCATTTTTTTGGATCTCATGGTCTCCTAATTCGCCATTTAAAATCATCGCCAGTAAAGATGGAATTGTTGCCACACTGCTGTTTCCCAGTTTGTGAATCACCATAGGCATAATCTCCTTTGGCATCGGCGTCTGATATAGCTGGTAAAATCTGTTGACAATGGCTTCGTCCATTTTTTCATTTGCCTGATGAATAATGATTTTATTTAATTGTTCAATAGAATACCCACTGTCATCAAAACATTTTTTCATAGCTTCAGGTACATGGGAAAGGGCAAACTCATAGATTTTTCTGCCATCCATTTTAATATACCTTGTATTAGGACATTTCTCATTATTATAGGATTTTCCAAAATATAAATAATCCTTTTCTGTAAGGGTATAAGATGCAGATAAATGAGATTTTATACCGGAATCATCGTCTGTATTTATTTCTAAAACAGCAGCTCCTGCCCCATCAGCATAAATCATACTGTCTCTGTCATGAATGTCTACCACACGGGACAGAGTCTCGGCTCCTATCACCAGACAACGTTTCGCGATACCTGATTTAATAAAGGCATTGGCCTGTATGACAGCCTCAATCCATCCCGGGCATCCAAACAAAATATCATAAGCTACGCAGAAATTATTCCTGATCCCTAACAAATGTTTCACTCTTGCTGCAAGACTGGGCACCATATCAGACTGCACTGTTCCAAAACGGACATCACCAAAATTATGGGCAAAGATGATGTAATCTAAAGTTTCAGGATCTATTTCTGCATTTTCTATTGCTGCCTGAGCGGCAATGAATCCCAGATCTGAAGTCACCTGAGAACTGTCAGCATATCTTCTTTCTTCGATTCCTGTGATCTTTTTCAGTTTTTCAGAAATAGAGGCGTTATTATCTTTTAGCAGTATCCCTTCTTCATTAAGGAAAATGTGCTCATCGAAAAATAAATTGGTTATGGTCTCAGAAGGAATATAATTTCCTACACCGATAATTTTGGTCATCATCTTAATGTTCTTTTTATTTCCTGTTTTCTAGGAATAGTTTTATAAATATAATGGAGTAACGCTAATATATATCGATATATTATAGTCAATTCAATGATTATAGTAAAAATTTCAAATAAGTCACTCACTCCGTATTATTTCCCCCAATAGTACAGGCTTCCAAAAAAAGTAATCCACTGATAATCTGCCATATGAAGCAAAAAAAAAGAGATTTCTGTTGGAAATCTCTTTTTTATTTTTAAAACTGAAAATTACACTTTCATAATTTCAGCTTCTTTTGTTTTAAGATGCTCATCACAAAGTTTAACATACTTGTCTGTATAGGTCTGAATTTCTTCTTCAACTCCTTTTACGACATCCTCAGAAACACCATCTAATTTTTTAAGTTCTTTCAAACCGTCCTGTCTTGCGTTTCTTATGGTTACTTTAGTCTGTTCAGCTTCAACTTTAGCTTGTTTTGCCAGTTCTTTTCTTCTCTCCTCTGTTAGAGGCGGTACATTAAGAATGATATTTTCTCCGTTGTTAGAAGGTGCAAACCCTAAATTCGAATTGATGATTGCTTTTTCAATCGCATTGATTGCAGTTCTGTCCCAAGGTTGAATAGAAATCGTCATTGCATCCGGAACCGAAACATTGGCAACCTGGTTGATAGGAGTCGGAGCTCCATAATATTCCACCATTACATCCTGCACCATTGTTGTAGAAGCACGTCCTGCTCTAATTCTTTGAAATGCATGATCCAAATGCTTTACAGCCGCGTCCATGTCCTGCTTTACAGATTCTAATATAAGATCTAATTCTTCCATTATTATATGATAGTTTGATAAATTACACATTATGATAAATAACGACTGATAAACAGCAAAATAGACTAACAAACAGTATAACTCCTACCGTCTGCTATCCATCGCCTGATTACAAATCAACTAAAGTACCAACATTTTCTCCTTCTACGATTTTTTCTAAATTCCCATCCTTATTCATATCGAATACTATAATAGGTAATTTATTTTCGTGACTTAAAGTAAATGCAGTCATATCCATTACTTTAAGGTTTTTCTCAAATACTTCGTCGAAAGATAATGAATTATATTTTACGGCATCTGCATTCTTTTCAGGGTCACTGTCATAAATTCCGTCTACTCTTGTTCCTTTCAGGATCACATCAGCTCCGATTTCGATAGCTCTTAAAGTAGCTGCAGTATCCGTCGTAAAGTAAGGGTTTCCTGTTCCTGCTCCGAAAATCACCACTCTTCCTTTTTCAAGGTGTCTTACTGCTCTTCTTTTGATGAAAGGTTCAGCTACTTTATCCATTTCGATAGCAGACTGAAGTCTTGTTTTTATTCCTGCATCTTCCAACGCACCCTGCAATGCCATACCATTGATTACTGTAGCCAGCATTCCCATATAGTCACCCTGTACTCTGTCCATTCCTTTTGCAGCACCTGCAACACCACGGAAAATATTTCCTCCCCCAATTACAATCGCAACTTCACAACCTTTGTCTACTACCTTTTTGATTTCCCCGGCATATTCCTGCAGTCTTTCATTATCAATACCGTATTGTCTGTTTCCCATTAAGGCCTCACCACTCAGTTTCAGAAGGATTCTTTTATATTTCATCTTTTATTTTTAATAACGATTTACCGGAGTCGATTTCTCCAAATTTTGATTTTGCAAATATAATCATTAAAAATATTGGTAAAAGAAAAATATTTAATTAGAAATAATATCAGAAATATTTTGAAAAGTACGAAAAAGGATTATTTTTGCATTAATTATAAATTGAATTGAAGAAAATTATCATTTTTTCATTATTTCTATCAGGAATTGTTTCTTATGCGCAAACAGGAACAAATGTTTATCCGTTTTTAAATATACCTGTATCCGCAAGACAAGCTGCCCTTGGCGGCGATGCAATTTCCATCAGAGATCATGATGTTTCCTTTGCTATTGCAAACCCGGCCCTGTTAAACAAAGATTCTGATAAGCAGCTTTCTGTGAATGTTACTGCATATCTTGCCGATTCAAAATATGGTACCATAGCATATGCCAAAGATTTGGATAATGGCCATATGGTAACCATCAATGCAAGATATATGAGTTACGGAAGTATTCCGAGAACAGATGAAGCCGGCTTTGAAAATGGAGAATTCAAGGCTTCAGACGTTGCTGTCGGAGGAGGTTATGCCTACCAGTTTGAAGAGGACTGGACTATTGGCGGAGGAATCAATTTCATTACTTCAAAAATTGATAACTATACATCTTCTGCCCTATCAGGAACAGCAGGAATTACCTATCATAATAAAAAGAATAAAGAAGTACTTTCCCTTGTACTGAGAAACTTTGGGTTTCAGCTACAGTCATTTAATGGAGTGAAGGAAAATCTCCCGTTCAGAATAGATCTAGGATATACAAAAACATTAAAAAACTTTCCGCTTTCCATTACAGTCACAGCCCATGATTTACAACAATATAATATTTCTTCCGAATACAATCTCGACGGACAAAAAGTAAATGCAGGAAGAAAAATTGCTGATCACTTCTCTTTAGGTGCAGAATTATTCCCTGAAAAAAACTTCAATATAAGATTAGGGTATAATGTAAGAAGAGGAAATGAACTTGCTGTAACAGATCAGAGAAACTTTTCAGGCCTTTCGGCGGGATTTGGCGTTAAAGTTTCAAGATTCCGTATTGATTATGCCCATGTAAGATACCATAACTCCTCGAACGTCAATCAAATAGGGATTTCAGTGGACCTTTCCAGCCACAGAGGAGAGTAAAATAAATAAGAAATTTTCCGGCTTCTCTTGATTTTTAAGAAAAAATCTTGAAATTTGCAGTATGAAAAAACCTGTAATAGCGATCGATGGGTACTCGTCTACCGGAAAAAGTTCTATCTCCAAAGTCATTGCTGATAAATTAGGACTTATTCATATGGATACCGGTGCTCTTTACAGAGGTGTTACCTGGTATGCATTGCAATATTGTACAGATGAAAACGGCCAGATTGACCTGAATAAACTATTCTCTTCTTTAGACCAGATTGACCTTGAGTTTAAAAATAATGACGGAACACTTGTTCTTTTCCTGAACAATACGGATATCTCTAAAGAAATCCGTACTCAAAAAGTCTCAGACAATGTAAGTCTTGTAGCCAAGCAAAAAGAAATACGTGACTTTTTGCTGCAATCACAACGCTCTCTGGCAGAAAAAGGAGGCGTAATGATGGACGGACGTGACATAGGGACAGTAGTTCTGCCAAATGCTGACTATAAATTCTTTCTGACTGCCAGCATTGACGAGAGAACCAAAAGAAGATTCCTTGAGCTAAAAGGAATGGGAATTGAAGCCGATAAAGATCAGGTAAGACAAAATCTGATAGAAAGAGACAAAATCGATAGTGAGAGAGAAATAGCGCCATTAAAGCAGGCTGACGACGCTATCGTTATTGATAACTCTAATTTAACCAAAGAAGAAACGATAGAACTTATTCTATCATACATCCAAAAGATTTAACAATTTTTAATAGGCTCACAGCCTCCTTTGGTATACAAATTGTAAGTTTTATTACTATAAAAAACTAATCTATTACTAACTATTAAAAAACTTAAAATGTCTAAAAAAGGAAACAATACAGCAGGTATATTAGCGGGACTTCTTGCAGGTGCTGCAGCAGGTGTGATATTAGGAATGCTTTATGCGCCGGAAGAAGGAAAAGAAACAAGAAAGAAGATAAAGACTAAAGCAAACGATTTAAAAGATCAGGCTAAAAACAGATATGGAGAGGTTTCTGAAAAAGTAAAAGATCAATACAGTAATATTTCTTCTACTTTCAAAGAAACCGCTAACAACGTAGCACATACTATGAAAGACGGATATGATAAGTATAAAGATCAGATTGTTTCTAAAACAGCAGATGTTGTAAAAGATGTAGAAGCAGAACTTAACGATCTAAAAAAATAAGTAATTTATCTTTTTTAAGTAAATTACAGAAAGGAACTTTTGTGCGAAAGTTCCTTTTTTTGTAACTTTAAAAAAAAACAATGATAGAAACTATTAAAGAATATGCCTCAAAGAGAATAGATCTTCTGAAAATTGAAGCTACAGAAAAGTCTTCTCTTTCTGCCGGGCTCATTACATACTTTGTAGTACTGCTTGTTGCTTTTGCTTTTTTTATTATCCTTTTTAATTTTGGAATTGCATTTCTCATTGGCAAAGCATTGGATAATTATTCCTACGGATTCTTAATTGTTGCCGCATTTTATGCTCTGGTAATGGCTTTTGTCATTGCCTTCAAAAATAAAATTGTCAATACTGTTGCAGATCAGGTTATTAAATTTTTAAATCATTAAGCTATGGGCAGAAAATACGAAAGCATAGAAGAATTAAGAAGAAAGAAAAAACTGCTTCAGGCTGAAATAGGCGATCTTGAAAATCTTCTCACCTTCAAAAACACCAAAGAAAGTTTAAGCGCTTTTACCAATGGTCTATCCGATCAGTATCTTCAGGAAAAAGTAGATGAAGACGGAGATGAAAAAGTGGTTCTGAGAAAAGACGTGATCGCCAGACAGCTTACTTCAGAAGTAAAAGACCTTCTTATCAGTAAAAATACAGCTGTAGGACTAGCTAATACAGCCTTTAAAGGAAATATTACAGATGGTCTGATTAAACTGGGAGTTACCGCACTTGTTGGAAACTATGCTAAAAAGAACATGAAGAGTTCCAACTGGAAGAAAAAACTCATCGGAGCTGCTTTAGTATACCTCGCTCCTATTGCTTTAAAATATGTCAGAAAAAAAATGGAGGTATATCAGAAAAACAAAAGTGTGTCCAGCCTGGAACAGCTTATATAAAGGTCAGATAACACCGGATATCAGATTTCAGATATATTAGTCGGATGATCAATAGCTCTGAAATCTGATGTCTGATATCTATTTGGAAAACAATTGTCCCAAAATTATTCCTGCCGCCATAGAAACATTCAGACTCTCCGTAGATTGAGATTTCCCGAATCTTGGGATACTGATACTTTTCTGAAGTTGTTTTTCTGTTTCCGACCTCATTCCATTTCCTTCATTTCCTAAAATCAGATTTATTTTTGCCGGCTTTTCAAAAGTATAAATATTCTCGCCATCCATATCGGTACCGATATTTATATTATCCGTATTTGAAAGGTATTCAACAAGATCCGTATACACTATATTGACCCGGGTAAATGACCCCATTGTAGCCTGGATCACTTTCGGATTATAGAAATCTACCGTATCTTCACTACAGATAATCTGTTCTATTCCAAACCAGTCTGCCAAGCGAATAATTGTTCCCAGATTTCCCGGATCCTGAATCCCATCCAAAACAAGCTGAATATTCTTATCCTCCGCTATTTCCACTGGAGCAAGATAGCATACTGCAACAGAATCTTTTGGGGTTTTCAGAAAACTAATTTTTTTTAACTCATTTTCAGAGATATGGATAACGGGTACATCCGTACGGTCCAATTTTTGCGGATCGGTTGAATATATTTCTTTAACTTTAATATTAGAATTAGAAAGTTCACAAATGATTTTATTACCTTCAACCAAAAACAAATTGTATTTTTGTCTGAACTTCTTTTTATCTAAAGACTGTAAAATTTTTATTGTATGAGCTGTAAGCATTATAAGAATTCTCCTCAAAAATATTATAAAATTATCTCATTTGCAACATTTGTTGGTCTCCTTTATGCTTGTAGTACGACAAAAAAAGTTCCAAATGGGGAATACCTCCTGACTAAGAACAACTTTGAGTTCGAAGACAAGAGAGAATCTTTTGATGAAGAACTTAAAGATTATGTTCAGCAAAAGCCTAATAAAAAGCAACTTCTTTTTATGCCTTTGACGTTGGCGTTTTATAATATGGCCAATCCAAAGTACGATACCATCCTTAATGAATACATGACCTATCCCCGTGAAATGAGAAATCAAAAACTCAGGGATTCCCTCTTCATTAAATATAATATGAAAAGCAGTGTGGGAAAGAGTTTATTTCTTGATCGTGTTTTGCATAGCTGGGGAACTCCACCGGTAATACTGGATCAGACAAGGAGTGAAAAGAGTGCCGAATCTATTAAGAAAAGACTTATTTACAGAGGTTTTTGGGATGCGAATGTGAATTTTAAGCAAAATCTGGATTCCGCTTCTAAAAAAGCAGCAGTCAATTACCTCATTAAACATAATGACCCTACTTATATCAAAGATTATTATTACAATATTCCGGATCAGGGGATAAAAAGTATCTATTCTCATTTAAAGGATAAATCACTTGTAAGAGCCGGGCAGGTTCTTGATCAGACTGTTCTTGAAAAAGAAGTGACCCGAATCACAGATCTGATGAAAGATTTCGGATATTACAGATTCAATAGTTCCAATGATGAGGTTTATTTCGTAGCAGACTCCTTAAAGAGCAAAAAGCAGATACCCCTTACGCTGGAAGTTCATAAAGACTCTTTAGACAGCCCTTATAAAGTGGCCACTTTTGGAAATATAGATGTTGCTATCGTAGATGAACCTAGTGATTACCCTAAAAAAACAGTTAAAGACAGTTTAAGAAGAGTAAGATTCCATACGATGAATAACAAATATAAAATTTCATCTTTATGGAGAGCTGTAATCGTAGACAGTAAACAAATGTATGATCAGAAGAAACTGGATGTCACAAAAAGAAACTTTATGGCTATGAACAATTTCAGCATTGTTAAGGCAAGAGACTCTTTAAGACAGGGAGGAATTACCTCTCCCAACGACAGTATCGTTGATGTTTTGTATGTATTAAAACCACTTCCTAAATACGATCTTAAAGTAGGAACCGATATTAATTATTCTCAGATTCTCAATCTGGGGATCTCTCCTTCTATTGACCTTACCACAAGAAACGTCTTCAGAGGAGCGGAAAACCTTTCTACAAGTATTTCCGGAACATTTGGTTCTATCAGAAGTACAGAGGATATCAACAAGAGAAGCACAGCCTATGAAATATCTGCTCAGGCTTCCCTTAACTTCCCGAGATTACTGCTTCCTTTTAATTATTATAAATTTATTCCTAAACGATACACGCCTACTTCCTCCATTTTACTGGGAACCTCTATACAGAACAATATCGGTCTCGGAAGAATAAACTTTAATACGGGACTGAATTACCAGGCAAATATCAATGATCAGGTATATCATAAACTGACCCTGTTTAATACACAGATCAGTTTGACAAGAAACAAAGATGCTTATTACTCTTATTTCCCTAATGACGAAAAAATCAGGGAAGACATCTTTAACAACTACTTTGGGTTCAGCCCTGAAACAGCACAAACCGGACAACAGTTTCAAGCAGGGCAACTGAGCATCGATGATGTTTCAAAAAAAATCCTTGATAATCAGGCTTATCAGGCATCCCTTGATCAGCAGGGAACTGACCTTCTGACAGCCTTCAGAGGAACACTGGTCAATAAAGACAGACAGACTCAGGATGTTTTGATCTCTTCCATGATCTATAATTTTGTGTATAATGAAATTGGTAAAAAAGACTACCCTAATGCATTTTACTTCAACGGTAAAGTTGAACTTGCAGGAAATATCTTAAGTTTATTCAACAAAAAAGACAATGATGGCGGAGTTGTCTCCGCACCTCAGAAAACCATCTTTGGAATTCCTTATGCCCAGTTTGTAAAGTTTGATATCGACGTCAGGAAATATTTCAAATTTAACGGGAATCAGACTTTGGTTTTACGCCAGTTTGTAGGAGTGGGTATTCCGTACGGAAATTCCAAGGATATGCCGATCATCAAATCTTATTTTAACGGGGGATCCAATGATATCAGAGCTTGGGTTGCCTTCGGAGGATTAGGTCCTGCAGATTCACAGGTAGATGAAAGAGTACGTACCTATATGACAGATAATGTAAAGCTTACTACGAATATTGAATACAGGATTCCGTTCAACAATATGTACGAGGGGGCCCTGTTTACAGATATCGGTAACACCTGGAGCCTTCGTAATTATAATGACGGCTACGGAGATGAGTTTAAATTTAATAAATTCCTGGGACAGGTGGGTATCGGTAGCGGATTCGGATTAAGAATTAATATTGCCTATATTACAGCAAGAATAGACCTTGCTTATAAGATTTATGATCCTAACAAACCGGAGGGAGACCGATGGAGATTCAAGAACATCCAGCCTTTTAAACCTACCCTTAATATCGCATTCGGATATCCTTTCTAATCCGGAGAGACGCCCAGAATAAAATAAACCACAGCAATCACACGGGCGAGAATTTCTCTCGCCTGATTTCTGTAAAAACTCTCTGGTTTTGTCACATCCTGCGCATCAAAACCTAAAGCATTCATATCATTATTCCTCGCAAAAAACAACGCACGGAGATTGTGATACCCCTGTGATACAATAATCACATTTTTCTTTTTGTAAACGTCTTTACAACGTAATATACTTTTATAGGTATTAAATCCTTTCGGGTCTTCAATAATAATATCCCCCGGCACCCCTTCCTGATTGACCAGATAATTTTTCATGGCAGCAGGCTCATTATAACCTTTACTTTTTTCACCACTCACAATAATCTTTTTGATTTTTCCATGATGATAAAGAAGCGCAGCAGCATCCATTCTTTTGGTAAAATATGGATTGGAAAGCCCTGATCTCATTTTGGGTGAAGTTCCAAGAACCAGAGCAACTTCCCTTGGCGGAATTTTGGATATTTTTGTATAAGTACGGCCGTTAGTAAGCCCAAAAACCCAGACATTACAAAAACATATCAACAGAATTCCAAGTTCTACTGATATGACTCCTAATCCAAATATGTTTTTAAAAATTCTCAACTAAGATCAAAGTTAAGCTTTATTTTTTTACTTTTCACAATAGACATGCAAGCTAAGATATGCCCTAACGATTCCTCTTTTTCGGTTAAGTATTCATTTTCAAGAAGTTCCACTTCTCCCTCGTCTAGGGAGCATTCACAACTTCCACAAATTCCGGATTTACATGAATAAGGAACTGGAAACTTCTGGCTCAGAAGCTGTTGAAGTACCCGGTCTTTATTGTCAGGAAGAATGGTCGTATATTTTTTTCCTAACATCGTAAATTCCACTTCGATATTTTCAATCAGAGGAAACTCCTTTTCTATCGGATAAATATCATCATTATATTCTTCAAAAAGTTCAAAATGAATATTTTTTTTAGGAATCCCGTGATGATAGCAGGCATTTGCTAAAGTTTTGATCATTTCGCCCTTTCCGCAAATCAGAACTTCATCTACAGCATCCCAAATGGTAGATTCCTCATCCGTATCGTCCAGATGCAGGATTTGATTAATAATCAGATTCAGCTTTTTTTCATCCAGTCTGCCGTAAAAAAACTGGTCTGCCGTTTTTTCCTGGGAAAAGAAATAGAAAATCTGAAGCCTGTCTCCGCAGGTTCTGGCAAGATCATCCAGCTGATCCCTGAAAATCAGTTCTTCCGAACTCTTATTACCAAAAAATAAAAATAATCTTGTTCTTGGTTCTGTATGCAGAATATTTTTAAAATGGCTCAGAATAGGAGTAATTCCAATACCGGCCGCAAAGGCAACAATGGTTCTGAATTCATGGGGTTTGGAAACCAGAGTAAATCTACCTGCCGGTTCACTCACCCATATGTTATCTCCAGTGTTATAGTTCTGAAACAATTGTGAAGTAGCTCCTTCAGAGCCATTCACTTTAATTCCCAAACATATTTTTTCCTCATATGGAGCAGAAGTCATTGAATAGTCATTAATAACTTCTTTACCATGAGATTGAAATTTAACACTTACAAACTGGCCTGCTTCAAAACTGAAATTATCCTTTAAATTCTCAGGAATTTCAAACTCCAGAGAAAAAGTATTTTTGGTCAGTTCTTCCTTTTTCGTTATTTTTAACAGATGAAACTGTATGAGTTTCCCTTTATAGATTTGTTGTTCCATACTTCAATTCAAAAATAGATAAAAAATAATTTATGAAGAAGATAATTTTATCCACCCTTTTACTTGCTGCTCTTTACAGCTGTAAAAAAGAAGGTCAGAAAACAGACAGTACTACCGCTACCGATTCACTATCAACGGCACAAAACCCAAGTACTGAAACCGCTACCTACACCCCGAAAGAAGTTTCCCCTGAAAATGTAGGAAAACATCTGGCTCAAAAAAATGACACCCTTTATGTCACTAATTTTTTTGCGACATGGTGTGGCCCTTGTATGAGAGAGATCCCAAGCTTTAAAAATAAGATGCAGGAACTAAAAGGAAAACCGGTAAAATTTACTTTCGTGAATCTTGATGAGAAGGCGGATTG
Organism: Chryseobacterium sp.; assembly: GCF_019236175.1. Lineage (GTDB taxonomy): Bacteria > Bacteroidota > Bacteroidia > Flavobacteriales > Weeksellaceae > Chryseobacterium. Next base: position 127,470 of record NZ_JAFAJM010000013.1, on the reverse strand, counting down.
GGATGGTCCTGTGAAAAAATTTGTTACAGAGAATAATCTGGGCGCGAATGTTATTCTTCTGGATGGCCAAAAATTAGATCCTAGTTTCTTCTCCGGTAATTTCAAACAATGGGACGGAGGTTCTATTCCTTTTACTTTTATGAGAAAAGGAGATAAAACAGATGAATATTTAGGAATGATGACGGAAGATGTTTTGAATTCAAAAATTGATGCTTTCCTAAAATAAAATATACAGAAACACTTTCTGAATAATGTCAAAAAGGTTTAAGATCCTGTGTTTATTATTGATGGTAGCTATCATAATAGGTGCTGTCATTAATCTGAACACAGGATTTTTAAGTTTAGATTTCCAGGATTTTTTTCAGGATTCTGCCCATAACCAGATTGCTGAAATTCGCATCAACCGTGTGTTGGTCATGTTCCTGGCCGGAATTTCTATTCCGACTTCCGGTTTCCTGATGCAGGAATACTTTCAGAATCCTCTGGCCGGTCCTGATATACTGGGAATAACCTCAGTAGCCAGTTTATCCGTAGCATTTTATATTTTTTTTTCTCAGGATATTCCGCTCCCTGAATTTCTTCAGAACAGCTTTCTTAGCTTATCGGCTATTGGGGGAAGCCTGATACTGATGCTTATATTACTGTCGATGTCCAATAAATTTCAGGACAAATCTTATCTTATTATTTTCGGGTTTCTGGTGTCTGCATTTGCCGGTGCTATTGTTTCACTGCTTCAGTTCTATGCGGAAAATCAGAGTCTGAAAAATTATATTTTATGGTCTTTCGGAGCCAATAATATGGTCAGCAGAAACCAGATTTATGTTCTATCCATATTGGTTGTAACCGGATTATTTTTTTGTTTTAAAACCATAAAGCCGCTGATTGGAAATTCTTTAGGTACTTCTTATGCACAAAGCTTAGGGGTCAATTTAAAACATCTGAAATTACTGATTATTGTCGCCTCTTCCCTTCTGTCGGCATCAATTACAGCATTTTTAGGTCCTATCCTGTTTATAGGAATCATTGTTCCGCATTTCTGCAGACTCATCTACAATCCGTCTAAATTATGGCAGCAATGGATCCTGAATATGTTTTTAGGAATGCTGATCATGCTGTTTTTCTCCGTTATCGCAGAAAAAACACAAATCCCGCTGAATGTCATAAGCTCTGTTTTTGGTATCCCCGTAATTCTGATGATGCTGATGAAACAGAATAAAGTATAATAGATATGGAATAAATGCAAGGGCATAAAAAATAATATGAAGTATTTAAGACGCAAAATTTTATCTCTGATAAAATTGAACATCCTCTGATTCCAATATCTTATTATACGAATTGCTGAAATTTTTTGATTTTTTTGCTTTCCTAAAACCTTACGTAATATATGACAAACCATAAGCCAGGTGTATTACTTAATTTTCAAACCGAAATTTTCAATAATGGTAAAAAATTTCATTTTGTCAATCTCATTGCATTATAAAACATTATTTTTGTAAGACATTACGCATCTATAACTCATTCAAACATGCACCTACAGATCAGGCAAGCCGGTATCGGTTACAATACCACTTTAATATCCAACGCTACCGCTGCATTAAAGCTGGGGGATGTGTGTCTTTTGATTGGTAATAATGGCGTAGGAAAAACAACTTTAATTAAATCTATTCTTCATCAGATTCCCCTTCGGAATGGTGAGATCCTAATCGACAATAAAAATGTAAAAAATCTTTCAGTCAAAGAGATTGCAGAGCGTATTGCCGTCGTTTTTTCAAAATCTCCGGTTCCGCAACATTATACGGTTGAGGACCTTATCTCACTGGGAAAATACATCTACTACCCGTTTTATTTTGAATTAAAAGAAGAAGACCGTAAAGAAGTATCTTCCATTATTGATGAGCTGGATTTAAATCAGTACAAACACACCCTTTTAAAAAACCTTTCCGACGGTAATCTGCAAAAAGCATTTATCGGAAGAGCGATCACCCAGAACTCTCCGGTCATCATCCTGGACGAGCCTACCACCCACCTGGATGAAAAAAATAAAATTATCATTCTTAAAACCCTCAGGAAATTAGCCCGCGAACAAAATAAACTGATCCTGTTCTCATCCCATGACTGGAGACTGGCTAAAGAATTTGCAGACAAAATATGGTATGTCAAAAACAGCCGGCTTTATTCAGGAATTGTAGAAGATATATTACTCCGGCATGAGGAGCTTACCCATGTTTCATTATTTCAAATGAGCGAGAATTTTATAGCGCCTCATATCTCCGCCCCCCAGGTTTATAAGGAAATGCTGTATTCTTTGCTTCAAAAAAATTTCCAAAAAGACCTTTCTTCCCTTCATTTTGAGTTTCAGAACAAGTTTTGGGTAATTACTAAAGATAATACCCAACAACAATGTGAATCTTTCGAGGAAATTGTTAATTTCATTGAAAACTGTCACTAATACTGCAATTTTGTTATTTATTTCACATACTATGCATGCATAGTATTATGCTAATCATACAATTTAACCGATTTACAATCAGGCTATTAACAAAATTTAACGTTAATAAATATTATGCATGCATAATATTTACTAAATTTGGGTAAAACCATTAGCGCAAAAATGATGGATCATAATAAGGAAAAAATAGAAAACGTAGATTTAATTTTAAAACAGACCTGGTTGGCTGTTTCAAAAATGTACACAGAACTGGCTCAGGAACATGATTCTACAGCAGTACAAGCACTCACCCTTCTTAAAATTGATCCCAAAGAAGGAACAAGAAGTACCAATCTGGGACCTAAAATGGCCATAGAACCTACTTCACTTACAAGGATCATCAAACTTCTGGAAGATAACGGATACATCTATAAAGAAAAGACCACCACCGATAAAAGAGAGGTGATCATTAAACTTACAGATAAAGGACTCAACTCCAGAAATATGTCAAAAGAAGTTGTAGTCAATTTCAATAAAAAGGTAATGGAAAAAATTGCCCCGGAAAAGATGGAAGCTTTTAAAGATGTGATGACCGAAATCATGAAAATAGCCAACGAGCTGTTAAACAACAGAAAATAAATTATAATGTAACCGTATGCTTACATACGACCTTATTCAATAATAAAAATTTACATATGAAAAGAAGAATCAAACATGTAACGGTTCTTGGTTCAGGAATTATGGGAAGCGGTATCGCAGCTCACTTCGCCAATATCGGAGTTGAAGTGTCACTTTTAGATATCGTACCTTTTGAACTGACTGAAGCTGAGCAGAAAAAAGGTTTGACCAAAGATGATAAAGCAGTAAGAAACAGAATTGCTGCTGAAAACTTTGAAAAACTTAAAAAAGCAAGTCCTGCACTTCTTTACTCTCCAAAGTTTGCAGATAGAATCAAAGTAGGAAACTTCGATGACGATTTACAGAAAATCAAAAATACAGACTGGATCATTGAAGTAGTAGTGGAAAGACTTGACATCAAGAAATCGGTATATGAAAAGATTGAACAATTCAGAAAACCGGGAACTCTAATTTCTTCTAATACATCCGGAATTCCGATTCACTTACTTACTGAAGGACGAAGCGAGGATTTTAAAAAATATTTCGCAGGAACTCACTTCTTTAACCCGGTAAGGTACCTTCCTCTTTTAGAAATTATCCCTACCCATGATACAGATCCTGAAATCATTGATTTCTACATGAGTTATGGTGCTAAATTTTTAGGTAAAACTACCGTTTTAGCAAAAGATACACCTGCTTTCATCGCCAACAGAATCGGAGTATTCTCCATGATGGATCTTCTTCACAATGTGCAGAAATTAGGACTTACCGTTTCTGATGTCGATAAACTGACAGGTCCTGTTATCGGGCGTCCAAAATCCGCTACTTTCAGAACAGCTGACGTAGTAGGTCTTGATACTTTAGTAATGGTAGCCAACGGTGTCCGTCAAAGCGGAGCCGAAGCGAACGACTTTAATGACGTTTTCGCCCTTCCTGATTATATCCAGAAAATGATGGATAATAAATGGCTGGGTTCAAAAACAGAGCAGGGATTCTATAAAAAAGTGAAAAATGCAGAAGGTAAATCTGAAATCCACGGATTAAACCTTGATACTCTAGAATATGAACTTCAGGGAAAATCTTCATTCCCTACCCTTGAGCTTACCAAAGCGATTGATAAACCTATCGACAGATTCAAAGTACTGATAGGTGGTAAAGATAAAGCCGGAGAACTTTACAGAAAATCTTTCGGTGCATTATTCGCTTATGTATCTCACAAGGTTCCTGAAATTTCTGATGAAGTATATAAAATTGATGATGCTATGAGAGCCGGTTTCGGATGGGAAAACGGACCATTTGAAATCTGGGATGCCATAGGTGTGGCAAAAGGTATCGAACTTGCTAAAGATGCAGGATACGAAGTTTCCGACTGGGTAAAAGCTTTAGCTGAAAAAGGAGAAACATTCTATAAGGTAAATGATGAAGGACAAAGCATCTATTATGACAAAAACTCAGGAAACTACAGTAATATTCCTGGTCAGGACGCTTTCATCATCTTAGATAATATCAGAAAAAACAAAACCATCTGGAGCAATTCCGGAGCGGCTATTGAAGATCTGGGAGACGGAATCATCAACTTCGAGATCCGCTCAAAAATGAACTCTCTAGGAGGCGAAGTTCTTGACGGTTTAAACAGAGCTATTGATTTAGCTGAAAAAGAATACGACGGACTTGTCGTTGGAAATCAAGGCGCTAACTTCTCAGTAGGAGCCAACCTTGCCATGATCCTTATGATGGCGATCGAACAAGACTGGGATGATTTAAATATGGCCATTGCTTACTTCCAGAAAACCATGATGAGAGTACGCTACTCCTCTATTCCTGTCGTTGTTGCTCCTCACGGAATGACTTTAGGAGGCGGATGTGAAATGACTATGCATGCAGACCGGGTGGTAGCCGCAGCAGAAACTTACATCGGACTGGTAGAAACCGGTGTGGGGGTTATTCCCGGTGGTGGTGGTACTAAAGAACTTACTCTTAGAACATCCAGAGAATTCCATAACGATGATGTTAAAAACAACAGACTTCGTGATGCATTTATGAATATCGCCATGGGTAAAGTAGCGACTTCCGCCTATGAAGCTTATGATATGGGAATCCTTGAAAAAGGAAAAGACATCGTTTCTGTAAGTAAAAACAGACAGATTGCCGAAGCTAAAAAAATTGCCAAGCTATTAGCAGAGCAAGGATATACCCAACCTATCGAACAAAAGGTAAAAGTTTTAGGTAAAGACGCTTTAGGAATGTTCTACGTAGGAACCGACCAGATGCTTACCGGAAATTATATCTCTGCACACGACAAGAAAATTGCAGACAAATTAGCCAACGTAATGGTAGGTGGAAATTTATCTGAACCGACAGTCGTTACAGAACAATATTTATTGAATCTTGAAAGAGAAACTTTCTTATCCCTTTGCGGAGAAAGAAAAACTCTGGAAAGAATCCAGTATATGTTACAGAATGGTAAACCGTTGAGAAACTAACAGGAAGCTCCGTAGGAGCGACCTGTTAATAGCTATGAATAATTTAAAAAATCGGCAAGTCTCGTAGAGGCGACCTGTTAATTTTTATGGCCAATACCTACACACAAATTTATATTCAAATTGTTTTTGCTGTTAAAGGAAGACAAAACCTGATTTCAAAAGAAAACAGAGAAGAATTACATCAATTTATTACAGGTATTGTTTCCAATAGAAATCAAAAATTATTCGCAGTTTTTGCAATGCCTGACCACGTTCATATTCTTGTAAGCATAAATCCGACAGTTTCAATTTCAGATTTAGCAAGGGATATCAAAGCGGGTTCTTCAAAATTCATCAATGAAAAAGGATGGATAAATGGAAAATTCAATTGGCAGCAAGGTTATGGAGCTTTTTCTTATTCTAAAAGTAGTGTTGATTCGATGGTAAAATATATTTTAAATCAGGAAGAACATCATAAAAAGAAAACTTTTAAAGAAGAATATCTGGATTTTATGTCAACATTTGAAATAGAATATGATTCAAAATATTTATTTGAATGGATTGAAGATTAACAGGTCGCTCCTACGGAGCTCTGCAAAGACTATATAAGCAAATATCTATGAACAGTTTACCTCTACGAGGCAAAAATTTTTCAAAAATAATTTAATTAAACAAAAAATGAAAACAGCATACATTGTAAAAGGATTCAGATCAGCGGTAGGAAAAGCACCTAAGGGTTCCTTACGCTTTACTCGTCCCGACGTTATGGCAGCTACCGTTATTGAAAAATTAATGGCAGAGCTTCCTCAATTAGATAAAAACAGAATTGATGACCTTATCGTAGGGAATGCAATGCCGGAAGCTGAACAAGGGCTTAACGTAGCCCGTCTGATCTCTCTGATGGGATTAAATACCGATAAAGTACCCGGAGTAACGGTAAACAGATACTGTGCATCCGGAAGTGAGGCGATTGCTATTGCTTCAGCAAAAATTCAGGCAGGAATGGCAGACTGCATCATCGCGGGAGGTACAGAATCAATGTCTTATATTCCGATGGGAGGTTACAAACCCGTTCCGGAAACAGATATCGCAAAAACAAACCCAGATTATTACTGGGGAATGGGTTATACTGCAGAAGAAGTAGCCAAACAATATCATATTACAAGAGAAGAACAGGATCAGTTTGCTTTTGAGTCCCACATGAAAGCTTTGAAAGCGAATCAGGAAGGAAAGTTTGCCAACCAGATCGTTCCGATTCCCGTAGAATATAATTTTCTGGATGAAAATCAGAAAATGCAGACTAAAAAGTTTGATTTCTCTGTAGATGAAGGACCAAGAGCTGATACTTCTTTAGCCGGTTTAGCCAAATTAAGACCTGTATTTGCCAACGGCGGAAGTGTAACTGCCGGAAACTCTTCACAAATGAGTGACGGAGCGGCTTTCGTGATGGTAATGAGTGAAGAAATGGTGAAAGAGTTAGGACTTGAGCCTGAAGCAAGATTAGTAGCTTATGCCGCTGCCGGTCTTGAACCGAGAATTATGGGAATGGGACCTATCTATGCTATTCCTAAAGCTCTTAAACAGGCAGGACTGGAATTAAAAGATATTGAGCTGATCGAGCTTAACGAAGCTTTTGCTTCTCAATCCGTTGCCATAAAAAAAGAATTAGGATTAAATCCGGATATATTAAATGTAAACGGAGGAGCTATTGCACTGGGACACCCGCTTGGATGTACCGGAACAAAATTAACAGTTCAGCTTCTTGACGAAATGAGAAGACGCGGCAACAAGTACGGAATGGTTTCTATGTGCGTAGGAACAGGACAGGGAGCAGCCTCTATTTTTGAACTGCTTTAATTAATTATAGATTTTAAATTATAAATTTTAGATGAATAATTTCAAGGAAGATAATTTAATTCAAATAAAAACATTCGATTTTTCATTAAAAATTATTAAATTTTAAATTCAATGTAAAACTCAAAATGAATTTATTTTATCTAAACAAATTCTTCGTTGTGGAACTTCAATTGGTGCAAATGTAGAAGAGGCAATTGCAGCGCAATTAAAGAAAGATTTTATTTCAAAACTGTCAATTGCAAACAAAGAAGCAAGAGAAACAAGATATTGGTTAAGGCTTTATCAATCTCCAAATTTAGTTCAAATCGAAATTGATTCTTATTTGAAAGAGATTGAAAGCATCATTAATATCTTGACTGAAATCATTAAAACTTCGTCTGAAAATTTATAACGACAAAATCTAATTTAAAATCTAAAATTTAAAATCATAAAATAATAATAAATGAACAATATAGTTAAAGGTGGCGAATTCCTAATCAAGGAAATTCCTGCAAATGAAATTTTCAGTCTTGAGGAACTGAACGAAGAACAGAAAATGCTTCGTGACTCTGCAAAAGAATTTATTGACAGAGAAGTTGTTCCTCAGAAAGAACGTTTTGAAAAGAAAGATTATGCATTTACAGAAGAAACTATGCGTAAACTTGGTGAAATGGGAATGTTGGGAATCGCTGTTCCTGAAGAATACGGAGGTCTTGGAATGGGCTTTGTGACTACTATGCTTGCATGTGACTACCTTTCAGGAACTACAGGATCATTAGCAACTGCTTATGGTGCCCATACCGGTATCGGTACTCTTCCTATCGTTCTTTACGGAACAGAAGAGCAAAAGAAAAAATATCTTCCGGATCTTGCAACAGGTACAAAGTTCGGAGCTTATTGTTTAACTGAACCGGATGCGGGTTCTGATGCCAATTCAGGAAAAACAAAAGCTAAACTTTCCGAAGACGGAAAACATTATATCATCAATGGTCAGAAAATGTGGATCTCCAATGCAGGATTTGCAGATACATTCACATTATTCGCTAAAATTGATGATGATAAAAACATCACCGGTTTCGTGATCAACCGTTCTGAACTTGAAAACCCTGCAAGTTTAACTTTTGGTGAAGAGGAACATAAATTAGGAATCCGTGCTTCTTCTACACGTCAGGTATTTTTCAACGATATGAAGATTCCTGTAGAAAACCTTTTAGGAGAAAGAAATAATGGTTTTAAAATTGCTTTAAATGCGTTGAACGTAGGCCGTATCAAATTAGCAGCAGCCTGTTTAGACGCACAAAGAAGAATTTTAAACCATTCTATCCAGTATGCTAACGAAAGAAAGCAGTTTGGAGTTTCCATCTCTACTTTCGGAGCCATCAGAAAAAAGATTGCTGAAATGGCAACCGGAGTATTCGTAAGTGAAGCCGGTTCTTACAGGGCGGCAAAAAATATTCAGGATAAAATTGATGAACTGGTTGCGGGAGGAATGGATCATCAGGCGGCAGAGCTTAAAGGTGTTGAAGAATTCGCAGTAGAATGTTCGATTCTTAAAGTATTTGTTTCTGATCTTGCTCAGCATACTGCCGATGAAGGAATTCAGGTATATGGAGGTATGGGATTCTCTGAAGATACTCCAATGGAATCTGCATGGAGAGACTCAAGAATTTCAAGAATCTATGAAGGAACCAATGAAATCAACAGATTATTAGCGGTTGGAATGCTTATTAAGAGAGCAATGAAAGGTGAATTAGACCTTTTATCTCCCGCAATGGCGATCAGCAAAGAGCTAATGGGCATTCCTTCGTTTGAAGTTCCTGATTATTCAGAATTCATGAGCGAGGAAAAAGCAATTATTGCTAACCTTAAAAAAGTATTCTTAATGGTTTCCGGAGCTGCACTTCAGAAATACATGATGGATATCGAAAAACAACAACACCTGTTGCTGAACGCTTCTGAAATCCTTAACCAGATCTATATGGCAGAATCTGCAGTATTAAGAGCTGAGAAACATTTCTCTCCTGAATCTGTAGAGGCTGCAATGGCTCAATTGAACCTTTATAAGGCAGTAGAAAAAATCATCGTTGCTGCAAAAGAAGGTATTATTTCTTTCGCTGAAGGAGATGAGCAGAGAATGATGCTTTCAGGATTAAGAAGATTCACCAAGTATACCAACAATCCGAATGTAGTCGCTTTAACTGAAAAAGTAGCGGCTCATTATATTGAAAAAGGAGCTTATTAGTCTTAATAACATACATTTGATTTACAGGAGGCTGTCTTAAAAGACAGCCTCTTTTTTTGATTTATATTGAAAAAAAATATTATTTTTAAGTTAAAATTAAAAACACATTAAAATATTACAGCACCATAATTCCATGATGCATCTCTCTTTTTTACTATTGGAATAAAAGCAGGTACTTTCCGGAACACTCACAACCAAACAAATTTTAAAAACTATTAGTATGGGAAAATTCGTTATTTCAAAAAGAACAAACGGTGATTTTCAGTTTAACCTTAAAGCAGGAAACGGGCAGGTGATTTTAACCAGCCAGGGATACAGTTCAAAATCCGCCTGTGAAAACGGAATCGGATCTGTAAAAACCAATGCACAGGAAGATTCAAAATTTGAAAGAAATAAAGCAAAAGATGACCGTTGTTATTTTAACCTTAAAGCAGGAAACGGACAAATTATAGGAACCAGTCAGATGTATGAATCTGAAAATGGCATGGAAAACGGCATAGAATCGGTAAAACATAATGCTCCCAATGCTTCAGTGGAAGAGGAAAGCAATTCCCGGAAAAATTAATTAGTCTCAATAAAAATATATTTTTTTTCAAATATTCTTATTGTTTGTTGTGATTTATTCATTAATTTTATCAAAAATTCAAAATGATGAAACTGCAAATGATGTATATTTATGATAATTTCTGTATAAAAAAATAGGATAGCCATTTTTGCATTAATATTTTTCCGGCTATCTTAAAAAGGTATGTTAATCTTTCTGTTATTCACCCTGTAGTTCCCAATCAAAGGTAAAAACAGCTGATCAAACTCTAACAATACATATCATAATATTTTAATCAGGATTATATTCATATAAATGCACACAAAATTGTTGAAAAAAAAATTATTTAAAATATGAGAAAAATTTTAAAAAGGATCCTGAAAGGATCCAAAGTTTCCCCTATTCCAAATGTTGAGCTAGACAGACAATATTTATCCAAAGATGTACCCCTCTCTACTATTGCCAGTCATCAGAATTGGTACAATCATCTGATTGAAATTGGCAATAAACCTGGTATGAAAATTTTAGAAGTTGGCAGCCGCGAGGTGACAGGTTCTTATAATTCTAAAAAAAATTTCGAACAAGCAGAATATACAGGTTTTGACTATTATCCCGGAAGTAATGTAGATATTGTAGGGGATGCTCATAAGCTCTCCAGCTATTTTGCCCAGGATGAAAAATTTGATCTTATCTATTCAGCTGCCTGTTTTGAACACTTCGCTATGCCGTGGCTTGTAGCAGAAGAAATTGCAAAGCTTTTAAAGGTAGGCGGAATCATATTTGTAGAAACTCATTTTTCATATTCTGCACATGAAAGACCATGGAATTTCTTCCAGTACAGTGATATGGGACTGAAAGCATTATTTTCTAAAGCATTAGGATTTGAATGCATCGATGCAGGAATGTCTAATCCTCTTATTGGAAGATTTTCATTACTTGCGGATGAATACCTGCAAAATAAACCCGTAAAAGGACTTTACTGTCACAGTGAATATCTCGGAAAGAAAATAAAGGATGTCGAAAATTTCTCCTGGGATCAGGTAGACCTGAATGATGTTGTGGGAGAAACAAAATATCCGGAACCTCAGCCATGAACTGATGACAACAGCATAATAAAATAAATGAGAGTCGCCTCTTCAGACAGAAAAATTTTCACATAATTGTCACAAAAAATATCTTAAAATTTTAAGTCATTTTTTTATTTTTGTAGTCTATTTTCTTAGAAAAATGACAAAAGAAGAATTACTGAATAAAGCTATAAAAATAGCCGATAAGGCACACAAAGGACAAACTGACAAATACCATGCACCTTATATTGCTCATGTGATGCGTGTTATGGAATACGGCAAAACACTTGATGAAAAAATTGTAGGGGTATTACATGATGTGGTGGAAGATCATGCTTCTGAGTTCGGGTTTGATTATCTGAGAAACGAAGGATTTCCGGAATACATTATTTTCGCAGTAAGCTGCCTGACAAAATTTGATCCTGAAGAAGATTATGATGAATTTATTAAAAGAACGGAAAGATCTCCTTTAGCCGTGGCTGTAAAGCTGAATGATCTTCGTGACAATATGGACCTTAGAAGAGTCAACAGAGAACTTACTCCCAAGGATATCAAGAGATTCAATAAATATCTGAAAGCTTACCGTTATCTGATTGAGAAGTATTAATCTGCACCCGGGAAGTCGTAAGTCTTCACATGATGATTAGTCCCATCAATATTGATATTCAGAGCAAGATAAATAAAATGCAAATTTTTATTTCCTGCGGCATCAAACTCACGCTGCCACAGATACCCTGTTAATACTCCAAAGTAGTCGTCGATCTGATAGCCGAAACCGCCATATACTCTGTTCCTGGCAAAAGTAGGCTTCATCGGAGACACAAAGAAAACTTCATCATAAGCATTGGCAAATACAGTTCCTTTCTGGATAGTCTTGGAGTTTAGCGGCACACTCACATTTAAACGATAACGGTAACGCATTCTTTGTGAGGTTTTGTCTGATCCGGGCTCATAAAACCAGCTTTTCTCAGCGCGAAAACGGTTCTCAAACTTTACGATCCCTTTTTTGAGATCGATTACATCCTGAAGCCATACTCTGAACTCCTCTTTACTAAGACTGTGATCTTTATAATTAACATAACGACCCAGCCCGATGAATGGTTTATGGTTTTTGGTAAGATTATACCCAATCCCGCCTTTTATCTCATAATAATCAGGATAGGTATAATCTTCGTTGCCACGTAACTGGCCCTCTCCGTAGATGAAAAATTTAGGATGAAACTTGTAGGTGAGAGTCACTGCATTGAAGCTGGAAAGATGTTCCTGTGCTTTAAAAAATGACATACTGATAAGTAAACTCAGGCCTAAAAAACGTTTCATAAAAAATTTTTGCAAATGTATATTTTTTAACAATTTGTTAATATTAACTTTAATTAATATTACATTAACACCTACTTAATATTAATAGTGTAAGAAAATCCGACATGAAACCACCTTTGTGGCATTTGCACCCCAAAAGCTTCCGTGTATTTTGTATTGGTAATATTGTTAATCAGAACATAGACGGAAAAGTCTTTTTTAGCAAAACTCAGCTTCTCATCCAGAAGATTATAAGTCCCGAGATTGACACGTTCATTGTATCGGTATACGAGCTCATTGGTAAAATGGGTAAGGAATTTAGTCTCCAGCTTTGCCACAACCTGATGTTTAAGATTATCAAGAATATACCTTGAGACAAAACTATCTGACTCTTTATAACTGCTGTCGATATAGGTATATCCCACAGAATATTTTAACCAGTAATTTAATTTTTGGTTAAACTCCAACTCTATTCCTTTTGTTTTAATTTTTCCTACATTTTGAGCATACCAAACTTTATCATTAATATTATTTTTTACCCAATCAATAGAGTTATCCGAGTTTCTTATAAATCCACTCACTTTAGCCAGGATCTTATTATTTTGATACTGATACCCTACTTCGGATGAAACCGCATTTTCAGGCTGTAAATTGGTATTACCGTGTTCTGTCGGGCTTATATAATACAGTTCTGTAAAAGTAGGTACCCGGTGTACTTTGGCAATATTTCCATAGACTTTACTATTAGGAGTAAAATTATATCCGACATCAAGCCCCGGATAGAAAAAATTCCCTTCTTTAGAATAATTAGCCCATGAAATTCCAGGACTGATATTCAGTTTCTTATCCAGTAATGAAAAATGATGTTCAAAAAAGACCTGAGAAACAAAACGGTTCGGGTTTCCTAAATTGGTACTTACCAGCAGTTCTTTTCTCAATTCAACCCCTATACCGGTAGTTCCTAGCCCCCACTGATAGCTTGAATTTACTTCTCCCCCCACATTATTACCAATATGCATATTCCTATATATAGACGGATTGTTTCTGTTAAAAAGATACATATCCTGCCCTCTTCGCCAATATACATTAGAATTAAGCTTTAATTTTCCAAAGGTCTGCTGGTGGGCTAAACTTACAATAGAAGCCTGTGTTTCTTCATACTGTTCAGTAGCAGATTTGGACGAGTAAAATCCATTCGCCCCGAATTTTTTTTCTGAAAATCCGGCCTGAAGTTTAAGGTCTCCGTTTTTAATAGCCAGCCTTCCCTGGTAAAATACATTCCTGATTTCGTAATCCGTATTATACATATACCCCTGAGAGGAAGAAGAATTGGCCTGTAAGGAGTTTGAGAACTTTTCATTTCCCAGTTGAGCATTGAAGCCGAGGCTATAGGTTTCATAGTCCCCTCCTTCTGCATTTATTTTCACCCGTTTTCCGGGGTTTACCTTAGTAATGATATTGATCACACCGGCATATGCATTCTGCCCGAAACGTCTGGCTGCAGGCCCTTTAATGATTTCAATTTTTTCAACATCGGATAGGTCTACGGGAATATTCATGTTATTATGCCCGGTCTGGGAATCATTCATCCTGATTCCGTTCAGCAATAACAATACCTGTTCAAAAGAGCTTCCTCTGAAAGTAATATCACTCTGTACCCCATTGGCCCCTCTTCTTCTGATATCCATTCCTGAAACCTGCTGAAGAATTTCATCAATACTTTTAGCCGGAGAATGAGCAATATCTTCTTTAGTGATCACACTTATATTCTGATTGGCACTTTTATAGGGTGTAGAGATGAATTTCCCCTGAAATTCGATGCTTTCAATATCTGTTGTCTTTTCCTGTGCCTGTATCCAAAGCAGAGATCCCAGAAAAAAAGCACTTCCTATCTTTTTGATCATAATCTTATCCGTAGTTTTTAATAACAATCTCCAAAAGTAAGGGAGTTCACCAAGACAGACAAATGATACTTGTCATAAAAAAAGATGCAGCGTGGGAAGCTGCATCTTGTAATTTGAGGGAGTAATTTTTATCTTTTTCTCATTAAATGTGTAACTAGATCTCTGAATAATTTTCTCATTTCTATATTACATATTTATGAATGCAATTTTAACTAATTTTAAAACATAAAGCAATAGATACGTAAAAAAAATAATAAAAGACTGAAAAGCACTTTAAATACAGTAAAAATCAATTAAAAAACCAGAATAATTTCACAAAACACAAACTTATACTTCTTTTTTTCAGCATCTTATAGGAACACAAACATCAATATATGCTATGGATAATATTATTTTTCTGCTCATCGGATAAGCGTATAATTTTCACTAAAAATTCGTAATTTTGTGGGTCTTAATTTTCCGGCTGAAACCTTTCTTTTTCAACCCACATTTTAGGCAGCGTTCTCATTCGTATGCTGCTTATCGGTGAGATTCAAAGGTGTAAGAAGTTCAATTAATGACCATCCGGGACTATTCCCGGTGAAACACCATTATACTGGCAGATCAAATCCTGTACAGTTACTTTAATGAATAAACAAAATATGGCTAATACAGCAGAAATAGATATAAAAAAACAGATTTTCGTTAAGAATGCACATCTTAATAATCTGAAACACATAGATGTCCTGATCCCTAAAAATAAATTAATTGTTATCACGGGAGTTTCAGGAAGCGGTAAATCTTCTTTAGCTTTTGACACCATTTATGCTGAAGGACAAAGGAGATATGTCGAAAGTCTAAGTTCTTATGCCCGTCAGTTTTTAGGTAAACTGGAAAAGCCTAAGGTTGATGATATCAAAGGACTGGCCCCTTCCATTGCCATCCAGCAAAAAGTAATTTCTTCCAATCCGCGTTCTACAGTGGGTACATCTACTGAGATCTATGATTATATGAAGCTTTTATTTGCAAGAATCGGAAAAACTTTTTCTCCGGTTTCAGGGGAAGAAGTGAAAAAAGATTCGGTTTCTGATGTCGTAGATTTTATTAAAGCATCCAAAAAAGAAACTTCCTTCCTGTTGACTGCACCATTGGAATACGATGCTGATAATTTTAAAGAAACCCTGAATGTTTTGAAACTAGCAGGGTTTACAAGACTTGAAATCAACGGAAATCTAGCGGGCATTGAAGATCTGGAAAGTTTCGGATTCCTTCCTGAAAAGGGAATGACTATTAACCTTGTGATTGACCGTTTTGCATATGAAGAAGACGAAAGTTTTCTTCAGAGACTTGCAGATTCCATTCAGATGGCTTTTTATGAAGGCCGTGGCTACTGTTCTCTCAAAAATACAGATACCGGAAAGATAAAGGAGTTCTCCAATAAATTTGAACTGGATGGCATAGAGTTCCTTGAGCCTAATGTTCATTTTTTCAGTTTTAATAATCCTTACGGAGCTTGTCCGGCCTGTGAAGGTTATGGAAAAGTCATCGGAATTGATGAAGATCTCGTAGTCCCGAATAAAACGTTATCAGTCTACGAAGATGCTGTGGTTTGCTGGAGAGGCGAAACGATGAGTGAATGGAAAAAAGACTTCATCAAAAAAGCCGGAGACTTCCCTATCCATAAACCTTATCACCAATTAACAAAAGAACAGAAAAACTTCCTTTGGAAAGGTGACGGAAAGAGCAGTTTCCCTTGTATCAACAATTTCTTCAAAATGCTTGAGGAAAACTTATACAAAATTCAATACCGCGTTATGCTTTCACGTTACAGAGGAAAAACGCTCTGCCCTACCTGTGAAGGATTAAGATTACGTGAGGAAACAAGCTGGGTAAAAATTGACGGACATAATATCCAGTCGATGATTGAACTTCCCCTGGATGAGTTGGCCCCTATGATCAATAGCCTCAAATTATCTGAACATGATCAGGAGGTTGCCAAAAGACTTTTATATGAAATCACAACCCGCCTTGAGTTTTTGTTAAAGGTCGGATTAGGATATTTAACATTAAACAGAACATCGAATACCCTTTCCGGAGGAGAAAGCCAGAGAATTAATCTGGCAACAAGCCTGGGAAGTTCACTGGTAGGATCTATTTATATTCTGGATGAACCTTCTATTGGTCTTCATTCCAAGGATACCGAAAACCTGATTGAGGTATTGAAAAACCTTCGTGATCTCGGAAATACGGTTATCGTGGTAGAACACGACGAAGATGTAATGCATGCTGCCGATTATATTATAGATATAGGCCCCGAAGCCGGCTATCTTGGAGGAGAACTCGTATTTGCAGGAGATTATAAAGAACTTAAAAGCGCTGATACCCTTACTTCAAAATACCTTACCGGAAGGCTGGAAATTGAAGTCCCTGCAAAGCGAAGAAAAGCAAAAGAATGGATTCACATCAAAGGAGCACGCCAGAACAATCTTAAAAATATTGATGTAGATGTTCCTCTGGAAAGTCTGGTAGTGATTTCAGGCGTCTCAGGAAGTGGGAAATCTACCCTGATGAAAGAGATTCTGACTAATGATATTCAGATTCAGCTAGGAATGGGTGGCAAAAAAGGCGACTATGACAGTGTAGAGTTTCCTAAAAAACTGATTAAGAATATCGAA
Organism: Chryseobacterium sp.; assembly: GCF_019236175.1. Lineage (GTDB taxonomy): Bacteria > Bacteroidota > Bacteroidia > Flavobacteriales > Weeksellaceae > Chryseobacterium. The sequence continues at coordinate 110,416 of NZ_JAFAJM010000013.1, read as the reverse complement.
CTGATCGACCAGAATCCGATTGGTAAATCTTCCCGCTCAAACCCGGTAACTTATCTGAAAGCATATGATGATATCCGTGATTTGTTTGCCAAACAAAAAGTAGCTAAAATGATGGGTTATAAACCCAAACATTTCTCTTTTAACGTAGACGGCGGAAGATGTGATGAATGTAAAGGTGAAGGAGTGATCAATGTTTCCATGCAGTTTATGGCAGATATCGAACTTGAATGTGAAGTTTGTAAAGGCACCCGGTTTAAAAACGAAATTCTTGAAGTAAAATTTGATGAAAAAAATATTTCGGATATTCTTCATATGACTGTAGATGAAGCACTGGAGTTCTTTAAAGACAACAATGAAGAAAAGATTGTAACTAAACTAAGACCTTTACAGGAGGTAGGATTAGGTTATTTACAGCTGGGACAAAGCTCTTCTACTCTTTCCGGCGGAGAAGCGCAGCGTGTAAAGCTGGCTTCATTCCTGGTAAAAGGAGTCACTACGGATAAAACATTGTTTATCTTTGATGAGCCTTCAACCGGGCTTCATTTTCATGATATTCAGAAATTGCTGAAATCACTTCAGGCATTAATTGATCTCGGGCATTCTGTGATTGTCATCGAACACCAGCCGGATATTATCAAATGTGCAGATTATATCATTGATATCGGCCCTGAAGCAGGAAAACACGGCGGCGAAGTCGTTTTTGCCGGCACCCCTGAAGATCTCACAAAAAACAAGAAATCTTACACCGCAAAATACATCAAGGAAAAACTTGAAAAATAAATATACACAGAGAGCAGAAAGGCTCTCTGTTTTTTTATTTTAATCAGTATAATATGTATTGATAGATTGTAATGAAATAAAGATACTCTTTTTTTAAAATGATAACCTATGGCTTTTATATCAAAATGTTATAAATATCGGGAGCACACCTATCATATAATAGGGCTATTTCTTTCCGGAAATCAGGGCAATAAGACAACCGGTCTTATTCAGATCTACTGATTCAACCAAAATGTCACCTGAAACAGTTTGTGTATCAACTTTTTCAATTCTGTAAAATTCGTGCATTGATGGTCTTTTTTAGCAGAGTCAACAATCTAAGAATAGCTTATCAATCCCCAGCCTATCATTATTGAACAGAAAGGTACCGGATCCGGACGCACTTATCCACAACAAATTGTGGATAACTTGTGAATTTTAACATTAAGTTCATATTTCGTATTGAATTAATTTGTACATTTACTATGTAATAATAATAGAAGTGGAAACTTTATTTGCTTTTCTTCGTCTTGAAATTGCAATTAAATTTGAAATAAAAATTTAAGCACAGCATTGTCGGCTGTGCTTTTTATTGTTGTCTAATTAAAAAAATGAGATGTTTTATCTACTGAATCCGCTCCTAAAGAGCGGGTTCTTTTATTTTGCAGGTGATAAAAACCGGAAAACAGACAGACTCATTTCCTATTCCTCCTACAATGAATCCGAAATAATATGTACCTTTAATTTCATAATGGCCTCATAGTTCAATGGATAGAACAAAAGTTTCCTAAACTTTAAATCCAGGTTCGATTCCTGGTGGGGCTACCAAACAGGGATAAGCTGTTTTCTTATCATTTTTTTTATTATTTACATCACCTAATCCATTGGTTACAAGAGATATACTTCTTAACACAGAGTTTACTCTGGTAGTTCGATATTCAATTCCTGTAAATTCAAGATTTTCTGGATATATCGAACTAATTATTTTTCTTTTTGCTTCTACACTACTTGATTGGTATAATAATGATAAGTTAGATATAACTGATAGAGCCTTGTTTAAGCGATCATCAACTTTTTCGGGTTTACTAGTCGCAACTAAACAAGAATGAAGTTCATTTTCAAGAATTTCAATTTTTTGTTTTGACTGTGCTTTAATAATCATATAATCGTCATCTTCAATCTTTTCCGCTAATAATTTTTCTCGTGCAAGAGCTATTTTAGCATTATAAGTTTCTATTTCAGAAATTATTCTTTTTCTTCTATCGCCAGCTTTGTTATTATACTTTTTATAGGTTGTTAGTAGAATATTTTGTAAAATTTTTTGAACTGAAGGAAGAAACTCATATTTCTTTAATTCCTCTACAAAAAGATTATTGGTAAGTTCAGCACTTTGCCTAAATCCACAAGATGATTTACAATGATAGTAATAATATACTTTCTGACTTCCCTTTGAACCACTGGCAGTTAAATTTTTTCCACATTTCGGGCAAATCAAAAAACCTCTCAATGGAAATACATCAGCAGAACTAAATTTTATATACTTTCGGGTTTTTCTTTTATTGCCTTCTAAAATGAACTGGACTTTATTAAATAGTGTCTCACTTATAAGAGGAGCATGTAAAGATTTTACATAGTGAGCTTCTTCATCCCGGTATTTCTTGATAAATATTTTACCACAATACACTGGATTTCTTATCGCAACATGAAAAGCTTGATTACTCAAAATTTTTACTCCCTTTTCTGAAAGCTGCCGTCGTATAGTTTCAGGAGCCTCAATTCCTTTTGCTATTTCATTGAATAAATAACGTATTATTGAAGCTTCAGGTTCTTTAGGCTCAATAAACTTATATTTGCCATCCTCAGTAATTTTATTAATGTATCCGAAAGGAGCACTAGCCATCCATCTTCCTTCCTTTTTAGCTCTTCGCATACCATAAAATGTATTCAGTGCTCTTCTGTCATTCTCTACTTCTGGTGCAGCAAGATAGATTGCTAACATCATTTTATTTTCTGGTATGAAAAGATCCAATGGTTGTTCTATTGCTTGGACTTCTACTCCCAGTTTTTTAAGGATACTTATCATTTGATATGCATCACCTGCATTCCTGCTAAAGCGGTCCCATTTAGTAAATAAAACTTTATCAATCTTAGATTTTTTTTTCTTTAGATAAATTAAAAGCTCATTCCATCCTGGACGATTAAAATTTTTTGCTGAATGATCTTCAAAAATAAGATTATCAATTTTAAGATTATTAGTTTCACAATACCTTTTTAAGCGTTCTTCCTGATCACGTTGAGAGTAACCTCTATCTGCCTGCTCATCAGTTGATACACGAATATATAAAGCAACATTACTCATAATAATTAGTTTTAAAATTTTCACCTAAAGATATCGAAAAGTATTTACAAGGTTTGTAATCAATTTAATAGTAAAAACAAGATTTATTAAAGAAGTTAATCGACTAGTATTATTTCAAAATTGAATTTTTCACTAGTTACAAGACCGGCAATTAAATATAAAAATACTAAAATATTTTTCGCTTCCTCCACAGTAACGTACACGCCATCAGTTTTAAGAAGCTCGATTGTTTCTTCAGTTGTCATTGTACTTATTTGTAATTTTTCCATATTCACATTTTTGTTTTGGAACATAAAATTGAATACATAATTTAGAGAAGGTATCGTTATGAAAGTAAAAGCATCTGTTTGGCAGTAAATGACTTATTTTCCTATACTTGAAAGTTTCCAAGTGTCTTCAAAATGTATTTGATGGCAGTCTGTTGCATTTAATTGACTACAGTTTTTTTTATCCAAAACATCTAATTTTTGTACATTTGAGAATATGAAAGAACAGCACCTGGAGCCAAAGCAAGAACTTTATCATTCAATTGCTAAAATTATTGCAGATTCAAAATCAAGTCTTTACAGAACTACTAATACCATATTGTTAAAGATGTACTGGGAAATAGGTAAACTCATTGTCCAGGATGAACAAAATGGTGAAAAACGTGCTGGCTATGGAAAATATCTACTTAAAAATTTAGCAAACCAACTATCTATTGAGTTCGGCAAGGGGTTTAATGAAAGAAACCTGAACAATATGAGAGCATTCTTTAACTCTTTCCCAATTTGGAACGCAGTGCGTACCGAATTGAGTTAGACTCATTACAGGATTATAAGCAGAATTGACAACCCTGATCACAGAATTCAATACGTAAATCATTCCATTGAAGGAAACTGGAATACCAGAACATTGCAACGAAATATTGACAGCCAATACCTTGGCAGATTATTAAAATTTCCAGAGAATAATGATGAGAAAGAAGTTTCATCTTTCATAAAAGATCCTTACATATTTGAATTTCTAGGATTACCAAATGATACCTCACAGACAGAAACTCAAATAGAATCAGCACTCATCTCTCACCTTCAACAATTCCTGATGGAGTTAGGGAAAGGTTTTGCATTTGTTGCAAGGCAACAGCACATTATTACCGATACCTCCGATTTCTTTATAGATCTTGTCTTTTATAATTACTATCTTAAATGTTTCGTACTTGTCGATTTAAAAACACATAAATTAACCCACGAAGCTATTGGACAGATGGATATGTACGTTAGGATGTATAATGATCTTAAAAAAGGTGATGATGATAATCCAACTATTGGCATCATTCTATGTACGGAAAAAGATGAAACAGTGGTAAAATATTCTGTTATGTCTGAAAATGAAAAATTGTTCGCAAGCAAATACAGGACATACCTTCCCGATGAGAAAGAATTAAAACAACTTATCGAAGCAGATCGATTAAAACTTGAACTGGATAACCTTAGCTAAATAAAACAAGTATATAACAAGATTAAGCCTTTCAGATTATATTGGAAAATCAGTACAATTTGATTGTGTTGAAAAAACTACATAGCTAATCACTTATACTTAGTGATTTTATTGGGTAAATCATGCCCAAATAACTCCCACCTTAGTTTTATAATAAGACTTTATATTCATTGATCCAACTGGATTTTTATTGAGATTTCTAACATTTCCAAAAATAAACCGGTAAAAAGGCAGCTAAGGTATTGTTGTCAGCCATGGCTTATGTAGCCAAAAGACTACGGCATAAACGGTTTGCTCCCTAAAGGTACCCTCCAATTATTCCGTTTCCTTTTGGTCATTTTTCTTTGTCAACACTTCATATCTGCTTTCTTTTTTCCGGTTTTTCTTTTGAAAAATATTAAACGAAGCCTGAAAGGCTTTCAGAGAAAGGACGGATAAAAGATTGAAAACAAAACAAAATATAATAAGTATGGGAAATTCAAGTCTCTGCCATACAAGAGCAATCACATGGATTTTAATATTGTCAATGAAATAAAATTTAGTTATTCACGAAAAGGCAATTCAGAGAAATTAATAAGCTGCTCACGTGATGCAGTTGATGTATTTCGTCAATACTTTGATATTGATGAAATAGACTATAGGGAATCATTTTTTACATTATATTTAAATCAGGCAAATAAAGTTTTAGGGATAAAGAAAATATCTGAATCAGGTATTTCTTCAACAATTGTTGATGTAAGAATTATCATGCAAGCCGCCCTATTATGCAATGCATCTGCCGTAATCTTAGCACATAATCACCCATCAGGAAATTTAAATCCTTCAAATGAAGATTTAAAAATAACGCAGAATATAAAAAATGCCTCAGAATTTTTAAATATTAAATTACTCGATCATTGCATTTTAACCTCAACAGATTATATGTCATTTGCCGATGAGGGGCATTTTTGAATCAAAAATTATTACTAACTAAAGTAAGCGACAATCATGAATTGTCGCTTACTTAAAATTCGGCGAAAAGACAATTCCTTCCTTTGGTCAGAAACGTCTTTTCGCAAATGTCAGGAGTAACCCTATTGAGAAAAATATAGATGCTTACATTTTCTCAAAAAGTTACAGGCAAATGTTAGTTTATATAGATAAACTAACATTACAAAAAAAGGCTATTTCTGCCGAAATAGCCTGGATTTTAAATGATATTTTTTTATAAATTTCCTGTACTTTGAGGGTTAAACTGAAAATTAATTTTCTGTCTATTACCCGCATTATCTGCTATCCAAATATCAAAACTTTGGGAAACTGTAGATTCAGAAGTATAGTACAACCTGAATTCCTTTTCAGTTAACGGATAGAAATCATTAGGAACAAAGGATGGATCGTTAAATAAACGAAGACTTCCCTGCCCTTCGGACTGAAAATATCGTATTGAATAAGTGGTTCCTGTATAATTTCCATTTGGAATAATACGACATCTGATTTCTACAGTTTCACCTTTAGAAACGTACTTCTGAACAGGCATCACCTCTAACTCAAAAGGAAAATTCTGTTGAATTTCTAAATCATCTTTTTCACATGATTGTACATGCAACCCCACCATAACTACCATGATGAAAAGTTTAAATAGCATTCCTATTTTATTATTAACTATATTTTTCATTGTAAATATTTTAAAAATTATATCTTATTCCAACTCCCAGCAGAGAATGAAACTGAGCCATTTGACTATTTTTCAAAAACCTCAGTTGCCCATTAACCAGAAAAACTAAATGTCCGGTCAGATAACTTTCAATGGATAGCTTACCATTTGCTCCGTAAATAAAGTTATCTGTTGCTGTTAACATTGAACCGTCATATAGCAATTCATTGCCCCTATTAACCTGTTCGTAACCTGCAAGACCTCCGATTCCAAGATTAAGATTAACTGTGCGTGTGAAGTCTCCCCATACATAAAAACTGTAACCACCGCCCAGCAGGAACGTATCTATCGGAATATTATAGTTGGTGTATTCATAATACTTTATGCTATATTCTGCCAGTCCAAAAAAGTAATTACCATTCCTTAGGTAGGAAACAAACCCCGCACTTAGCGCATAATTTTGATTTTCAGGAGATTTTGGAAACACTGAATAAGAAAATTCAACACCTGTCTGTCCAGGAATCATTTGTTGAGCAAATGTTTTGCTGTTCAATGCAATCGTTAAGATGACTGCTAAAAAAATTTTGTTCATCTTACTTTGTTTTTATGGTTAAACTCTTTATCAATTTTGCACGAATCAGATCTGAATTTTCAAGCTGTATCTTCTGATGTCTTTCCCCGTTCTTCTCCAGAATTTCGATTTCCAGCACCTGATCTTTTAAAAGAGTAAACTGATCCAGCAGATAAACCCCTTGTATGTTTGAATGATCAGCTGCTGTCATTTGCGGGAAATAGGTTCGAACCTTTTCTAATACCTTATCCTGAACAACCGTTCGTTTTAAATTCTTCTTGTCAACAATTTTAAAGTTGACCCATTCAATACTATATGCCACATTACTTTGATTCTCAATCTGCAATGTGAAATAAAATTTGCTTTCATTAACGTGGAGTGCCCTGACCGAAAACTCAATTCCATAACTTTTTGAAACAATATGTTTAGTGGTTCTGTTGCTTTTCTTATAGAGATTTTCCATAATAAGCTCTGTCAGAGTGGTGGAGCTTCCTTTAAGGTCCTCAAACAATACATCAGTAGTATATTGCCGTTCAATACCCCTTTGAAGTTTTACTAAATCATAGCTGAGTATTTCCGGATAAGAACTGTAAGACACATCAAAATTGTAAAATTTTCCATCTTCAGTAATGACCGAAAAATTGGTTTCCACTTCAAAATCTCTCACAGCAGATTTAATTCGGAGAACATTTCCGATAGGCTCTGCCTTATTGGCTACTAACAGTTCACTCCCCAGATCAACATATCGTATAGGTGATGGAAAAATAACGTGGCTCGTTTTACTGTAGGTGACCTGCATTTTGAAAGGTTCCAATTTTCCCTGTTCCAAGGAAATATAAGTTGTCACAGAATCCTGACCAAATATCTTGCTTGCCAATAGAAGTAATAGCATAATGAGAATATAATGGCTCTTTTGTGTATTCATTTTTTAATTTTTTGATTAGTTATTTTTGGGTAAGAGTAATACCTGATGGCCCGCTTTTACAGTGACTTTCAATTGTCTGACTTTTTTTTGAAAATAGCCCGACAAGCCCTGTACGATTCCCCTGCTTAGATCAGCTGCAATCTGTTGTCCTGCTGATTGGGTCATCATAATATTGGTACCGGAAGTCTGGCTCATATTGCCTACAATATCTTTTACGGCATTCTGCTCCGGTGAATACGGAATATATAAACCCAATTGCCCGTCATTGTCATGAACATTGATTTCTACAGAATAAACATTACCTTGATATTGAATGGAAGATATTTTTAACTGAAGTCGTCCACCCTGGAATTTACTTGTGGCAATCAGCAAACTCCCTGATGGAATTTCAGTTCGTCCGACATTCATCGCTTCAGAAAGCCTTATGGATAATATACTTTCATTTACCAAAGTCTTAGTTTCGTACACCACACCTCTTATTGCATTTTTTGCTGGAACTAATTTCTCTGCATTATTTACACTGTCATAAAATCTATTCTTATTTAAACCTGCAATAAAGGCACTATCAGATGGCTCTCTGTACAATGAAGAAACAATAGTGGGATGTGCTGGTTTTGCTGAAGTCAATTTAATCTTCTTTCCAGTTGGTATTTCCACCTTTTCTTTTGGTGCCCGATCTTCCTGTTTTGAAGTCGTTGGAAGGTACTTAGCTGCCATCTGATATGATTTTTCCATCAGTTCTAGCTGATCATTTATTCCTAAGCCAACAGGAACAGCATTATTTTGCATCGCTTCATTCTTCAATCTTGAAATTTCTTTCCTCAAATTATTGACTTCCTGATCATCCCGACCATAAAATGAACTCAAGGTTTGTTGGGAATTGCGATAGCTGTTCAGAGCATTCTGATCTGATTGCTGAAGAATACTTGTTCTAGCCACTACACTTGATGGATTGTTATTAGAATTTGAATCGCTTTGGTCATTCCAATAATCGGATAAGGTTGTTATTGCATTTCTTTTTTCTTCATTCTTTTGCTCTAATAACTGCTGCTCATAAGCCTTTTGCTTATCAGACTGCAATTGACCGTCTTTTGCCTGTGGAATAGCTGTATTAAAACCAGCCTCTTCAATAACGGTATGATCGGTTTTGGGCTTAAAGATCAGATAAAAGCACGATGCACATACAGCAGTCATCAAAAAGTAGATGAAAGGTTTCTTCAGTCTTTTCCATTGAGCCTTGGGATGATCATTCACTCCGTTTGAATTTTGTGTGAGATCATTTTCTGTCACTTTAATTTTCTCTGAGTCTTTCATATTCTATTTTTTAATGAGTGGTTCTACTGCATCAGTCTGTCCAGAATCTTTTTCGATAGATTTCTTACAAATACCATCAATATGATTGATAGACATGATATTATTTCTTTGACTTGTAGAAATGAAAACACTAATAATGACAATAATTGTCAGCAAAACATAACTACCAAAGAAAACCTTGGTTAGAAATTTTTGTCGCTCTACTGAAAGAACTTTCCAACGGCTTTCAACCTTTACAACATAATTTTCGATTGTATCTCTTAGTTTTTTCATTGCAGTTATTTTAGCGTTCAACAGTTTCAACATCTTTATTTTCAAGCACGTTGAATTTTTCAATGGTAAATCCCTGAGGATTACTGTCAGACCGTACCGAATTAACCAGCGAACAGTTGGTAACTAAATTTCTGATGGTAAGATTACTGGATCTGATAATAAATTGTCTCGCATAAGTTTTTACGCCATAAGGATAACTGTCAAAGTTGGCAACGACACTGTCTACCTCAATTCTCTGCTGAATATTACCTGAAATGATTCTGTTATAGTAACCTTTTTCCTGAAGGTCTTTATAGTAATTGAATGCGGATTGATCAGCTAAATCAAAAGCCCTTTTTACATTGCTTTCAATAGCATTCTTATCAGGTGCTATCGTGAAGAACAATTCATGAAATCGTCTCACATGCTCTCTTGCTTCAACAGGTCTGTTAATCGACATATCCTGAGAAAGGGCAACCATTAAAGATTTACCATTGTCCAGCACATAGATTTTCTCACGTTGTTTTTCAGCGAACTGATAGGATTTGAATACCACGACCCCTACTACTCCAAAACACAACATAGCAAAAACGAACGTAAACAAGCGGATCTGCTTAAAGCTGCTCTCAATATTTCTTAAAGTTTTAAATTCCATAGAACTGTATTTTTTATTTTAATAATCTTCCCGAAATATTTCCTGTTGCTGAACCTACTGCCGCTCCTGCAACATTGCCTGATTTCGTAGCTGTCTGGTTCACATTACGCATGAAATTGCCTGCTCCTCCTGCCTGAATTACCCAACCAGTCACCGTTGGCACCGTAAAGTAGCCTATGATGCCAATCACCATATAAATAATATAAACCGTATTGGAAGTATCAGGAATAAAAGTCGTATCAGCGAGCATCTCGATATCCCGTTCTAAAATCAAAGTTTGTATCTTGGCAAGAATGGCACTGAAAATATCAGCAACAGGCAGCCATAGGTAAACACTGATATATCTTGTCAGCCATTGACTTAAAGTGGTCTGAAATCCATCCCAGACAGAAATCGCAAATGCTATTGGTCCCAAGATTGAAAGCACGATCAGAAAGAAAGTTCTGATGGTATCAATAACCAGTGCTGCAGCCTGAAACAATATTTCAAGAAACTCCCGGAAACCATCTCTGATGTCTTTCTTAATAGCAAACATTTCTCTTTCAATATACATTCCTGACATCGTAACCAAATCCGATGGTGACCATCCGAGCTCCTCCAGCTTTTTGTCAAATTCTTCGTTTGAAATAAGATAAGCCATCTCCGGATTCCTTAGCATCGCTTCCCGTTCCAAAAGATCTTTTTTCTGCTGCAGTTCATTCATATCCAATATCTGATTTTCCAGCATTGAATGACTTCCCTGAACAATAGGACTCATCACACCATTCAGACTTCCTAACACCAATGTCGAGAAAAACATAATGCAGATACCTATGGCAAAAGGTCTCAGCATGGGAAACAAATCAATAGGCTCCGCACGGCTCAATGACTGCCAGACTTTTAATGCCACATAGAACAAGGCTCCTAGACCGGCAACTCCTTTTGCGACTGCAGCCATATCGGCGCACATTGGCATCATTTCTTCGTAAACGGAACGCAGGACTTCGTGTAAGTTGCTTGGTTCCATATTACCAGTATTTTTGATTGGAGGTTCCGTAAAGATCTAATACCCTTTGGGTATTGTTCTGTTTTTTAGCTCTCAGATAACTTACCGAAATATTCTTATTGGTATAGTATCTTACCAGATTATGATACGCTTTGACCTCTTTATACACTCGGTCAACTACATCCATCCTTTCTTTATCATTCAGAGAAAGCCCGTTAGAAGTGATGATCTCCTTCAGCTCTTTCAATAGCTCCGTACTCTCAGTAAGAAGTGCCGAATAACCATTGGCAATGGAAGCTAATTCCTGCGCATTGAAGTTGGGGTCATTCAGCATTTTACCGAAATTGTTGACATACATCTCCGAAACATCGCCCACCAATAGGACTGTCTGCTGAACCTTTCTGGCATCTTTGACTAGATTATTGATGGCTTTCAGCTGGTCATAATATTCTTTGCCTTGCTCATACACCTTTTTAACTTCATTGAAGTTTTTTACGACATTGGATACCGTTGATGAAGTCTGCACGATTTCATTGGCTGAGTTCAAAATTCCCGAAGCCAGGTTTGCGGGGTCAGTTACGACAAATTGTGCTTTTGTATCGGTCACGGCAGCAAAAAATGCTACCATTAAGGTTTTAATGATTAAATTTTTCATTGTTTTAAGATTTTAAATGATTTAATTGTCTTTTGTATTCGATTTGATTCTCTTGAGAGAAATCCGCTTGATAGCATGTTCGACATTGCCATCAAGTTCTGATGCAAGATTCATCACTTCCATCTTTTCTGTTTCTTCTGTAGTATAGGCCATATATTCTTCTGTAGAAACTTCGGTCGCATAGACCGCAGAATGCGTTCCGCCTAATCCAATCCAGACTTCCTTGTAAAGCCTTCGTGGATCATTATCCATATTAATAGAAAGCACTTGAGATTTTTCTTTGTCAGTCAATCCCAGCATCGCTTGGATATCATCAAACTTGTTCATGTACCTCCTTTGGTCAAGAAGAATCTTACAATCCGAATTGTTGATGATACTTTCCTTAACAATTGGTGACTGGATAATATCATCGACTTCCTGAGTCACTACAATGGCTTCTCCGAAAAATTTCCTTACCGTCTTGAAAAGGTATTTGATGTACTCTGCCATACCTTCTTTGGCAATGGCTTTCCAGGCTTCTTCGATGAGGATCAGTTTTCTGATTCCTTTGAGCCTTCGCATCTTATTGATGAAGACTTCCATTATGATAATGGTCACAATAGGAAACAGAATTTTATGATCTTTAATGGCATCGATTTCGAAGACAATGAAACGCTTGGATAACAAGTCCAGCTGCTTCTCTGAATTGAGCAGATAGTCATACTCCCCACCTCTGTAATAAGGTTCCAGCACATTGAGAAAGTTGGCAATATCAAAGTCTTTTTCCCTGACTTTCTTTTGCTCCAATACTTTCTGATAGTCATCTTTAACGTATTCATAAAATCCATTAAAAGAAGGATGCTGGTCATTGATTTTAATCCTTTCGACATATCCGCTGACTGCATTGGACAATGCCACTTCCTCTGAACGGGTCGGTGGTTCATCATCTCTTTTCCATAGTGTCAGAATCAAGGTTTTGATACTCTCCCTTTTTTCGATGTCAAAGATTCCGTCATCGGTATAGAATGGATTGAAGGCAATAGGATTATCTTCTGTATAGGTGAAATATACCCCATCCTCTCCTTTGGTTTTACCTTTAATGAGTTCACATAATCCCTGATAGGAATTTCCGGTATCTACAAGAAGGACATGCGCTCCCTGCTCATAATACTGTCTTACCATATGGTTTGTAAAGAAGGATTTACCGCTTCCTGAAGGTCCGAGGATGAACTTATTTCTATTGGTGATAATCCCCTGCTTCATCGGCAGATCTGAAATATCCAGATGAATCGGTTTTCCTGTCAGACGGTCAGCCATCTTAATCCCAAATGGTGACGGTGAATCCTGATAGTTGGTTTCTTCGGTGAAAAAACATAAAGCTGGTTCTATGAAGGTATAGAAGCTTTCTTCACTTGGAAAATCTGCTGCATTGCCCGGAATTCCTGCCCAATATAATGTTGCTGTATCTGTCGTATTATGACGGGGTTTACAATCCATTAAAGCCAAAGCACTTCCCGTATCATTCTTTAACTGCTTAAGCTCAGTAGGATTGTCAGACCATGACATTATATTAAAATGAGCGCGTATAGATTGTAACCCGAAAGAATGTGCTTCATTCAAATACTTCTCAATCCATTCCTTATTAATCTGATTGGCTCTGCTGTATCTCGCCAGTGAATGCATATTCCTTGCAGATTTTTCAAACTGACGAAGGTTTTCATCACTGTTGTCAATGAACAGATACTGGTTATAAATGTGATTGCAACTGAGCAAAAGTCCCACGGGAGAAGCAAATGATAGAAGACAGTCACTGCGGTCAGTGCTTAATTTCTCATAACGGCTGTGCGATGAAACAGTGCCGGGCAGATCTTCTGTATCTGATAAGGTGTGCATGCTAATACGATTGTTACCGATCCGCATTTCTTCAGATCCTAACTTGATGTCCTGCAATGATGGATGGGTTTCACGGGATAGAGTCAGATATTGCTCCAGTAGTCCTGACCTTTCGGAAGTTCCGGATATCTCATCTTCTGTTATCCTTTCCAGATGGATATAACCAGTGTCATTCATAATCCTTTCCAGTTGATCGACAGCTTCAAGAAAACGACTGATGACTTCTTTATCTTTGATCTCCTTGGGAATGAGCTTTCCCTTACATAGAGATGAAAAGTTACTCTGCATCCGCATTCTCTCCTTACTGGTTTTAGTAATGAACAGATAGCAGTAATGATTTAAAAAAGCTCTCTCATTGAAATGTCTTTCAAATGATTTGGAAAGAAAACTCTGATCTTCTCTCGAAAGATTAGGAGTATAGTTTTCTTTGATAAACCAATCCTGCTTATGAACCACAGTGAAATCCGGGAGTGTTTTAATGGCTTTGAACCAAGCGGAATGCATGGCTTCATATTCAGCGGAAGCAAGAGTAAACAGTTCAGGAAGTCTAACCTTAAAGCAAACCGTAACATCCGCGTCCTTTGAAATGATACAATCGTTTTCAATAGCCAGCAAAGGAAATTTACTTTCCAAGGTGGCTACTTTGGAAGAATTTCTCATACGTCTGTTCTTTTACGGTTATTTTTCAAATACCGGTAAATATTCTTTCGACTGATGATGTATTTCGGATGTTTCTTGCGGGCACCTACTTTCATCAGACCATGTTCTCCGTATTTTCCATTCAGTGCGAAGGTTTGCCATATGAGAACTCCACTGCTGATTCCTCCTAGAATCAAACACAGAGACGTATTAACTCCAGCTATATACATAAGCATGACACAGAGTAATACTGCTAATAATCCTCCGGCAAAGATGAAGAGGTATTGCGCTTTAAGTCCCTTAAATTCTACCGCCCTTCCTATTCCTTTATTAATGTGATAGCTATTCATAATCATCTTTTTAAAGGAAGAATGAGCGAAGAATAGTTGCGGCAACAATTAAGAAGATACATGCTCCGAACCAGCTCGCAGCCGTCTTACTGGTGTCAGGATCCCCACTGCTGAACTTGTTATAAACCTTTACACCTCCGATGAGTCCGACGACTGCCCCTATGGCGTAAATTAATTGTGTAGCGGGTTCAAAGTAAGATGTGACCATCTGCGTTGCCTCGTTGATTCCAGCACTACCATTACCCTGGGCAAAGGCGCCCGTTACCGCTATTAGGATTACACCCAGTAGCAGAATTTTTTTTCTTTGTTTTTTCATAATAAATAGATTTTTGATAATGAAACCCAGACTTTATGGGCTTGAAAACAAAGTTGTCAGAAACTGAAAGAAATCAATATGAATGGCAGTAGGAGGAATATTTTGGCTGTTGAACAGCAGGATTCTTCTCAGGATTCGTTTATAATTAATTGTAAATTTGCAGGAAACCCGAAAAAGGAAATCATGGATAAAAGATTCACAGACATTATTGAATTGATCAAACAATCTCGCAGTAATGCCATAAGAAAAGTCAATGAGGAACTCATTGATTTATATTGGAACATCGGTGGATACATCAGCAAGAAAGTGGAGCTGAGTGAGTGGGGACAATCTGTGGTCAAAGAATTGGCTCAGTTTATCCAGACTAATGAACCTGATCTAAAAGGTTTTTCGGATAAAAATCTTTGGAGAATGAAGCAGTTTTATGAGACTTATAAGGAATTTCCAAAAGTCTCAACACTGTTGAGAGAAATCAGTTGGTCTCATAACCTTGCGATTTTTTCACGCTGTAAGAGCATCGAAGAACAGGAGTTTTACATGAAGCTGACGAAACATGAAAATTACAGCTTTCGGGAACTGGATAGGCAGATATCCAGCAGCCTTTTTGAAAGAACCATGATTGGAAATTCAAAACTCTCAACAGTGTTGAGGGATACTAATACGAACGTTGTCAATACTTTTAAGGACAGCTATGTATTTGATTTTTTAAATCTTCCTGAAACGTTCAATGAAAGTGATCTTCAAAAAGGTTTAATCGAACAGATGAAAAATTTCATTCTTGAACTCGGCAGGGATTTTCTTTTTATCAGCGAAGAATATAAAGTACAGGTTGGAAATTCTGATTTCTATATTGATCTTTTATTCTATCACAGAGGATTGCAATGCTTGGTCGCATTTGAACTGAAAGCCGATAAGTTCAAACCGGAACATCTGGGCCAGCTCAACTTTTATTTGGAAGCTTTGGACAGAGATGTTAAACGTCAGAACGAAAATCCAAGTATTGGTGTACTGTTGTGTAAAGACAAAGACAGTGAAGTGGTAGAATATGCACTAAGCAGAAGTCTCTCCCCAACGATGGTTTCTGAATACAAAACTCAGCTTCCTGATAAAAAGATTCTTCAGCAGAAACTGCATGAGCTGTTTAATAATAGACTGTAATTACAGTCTTGCTATACAAAAAGGGGAATTCGTTTAAACAAATTCCCCAATATCAAAACTGTCAGAAGAATTACTTCGCTCAGAAGAAATAATCTGGTCATCCTTCGAAATACTCGCACTTAACAAATCGGCAATTCTCTTTGAAGCATCTCCTAAGGAATTCTCTAACAAATCAAAAAGTTCGGTTCCCTGAATTTTTTGGACAATATCGACTGCTTGTTGTGCTAAGTCAGGCTCCAGCAAGTCCTGCTGAAGTAACTGCCCCGCAGTACTCAATTCCTGAAAGGTAACCCCTGTAGCAAATCCGCTTTCAATAGTAGAGTCCTGATATTTCCAATCTTCATCCTGCTGCTCCCAGTTACCATTTTTGCCTAGAATATCATCAAGATTTTTAATCTGTTCAAATTTATCAAATTCTTCTCTAGTTTCTTTTTCAAAATTATCCTCTTCCATAACAGTAGATTGCTTTTGTCTTTCATTCGTATCTGTTGGCAAAATTTGTCTTTCTATTTGTTTTGCATCACCCATAATTGATCGTAGATTCTTAGTTTTAGCAATATCATCTCTTCCACTGATACTGATTGAATTTTTTTTGTCTACAAAAACTAAAACAAGAATGATTAATAAACCGATGATGATTATTTGTTCCATAAGATGATAGATTAAAAGATTGGACGGTATTTGTTATTGAAATCATAAGTAATTTCCTTTTCAAACATTTCAAAATGATACGCCAGTATATTATCCAGATAAGCATACAGAGGAATCTGGTCCTCAGCAATGATTTGAATAATACGTGAGAGGCGTTCGTGATATTCAGGACGGATATAAATACTTTTATCACCACGCTTAGTCATGGTATGATGCGTAAGAAACTGCTCCATATAATTTATATTACTACTTTTTTGGCTCTTCAACTTATTTTTTATTATAGCTTTCTCCTTGTGGGGATCTGCATTTTTTACAGGAACTTTTTTTTTGGAACTTCCTGCCATAATGGACATCAGATATTGTTCATCGATACCGTTATCTTCATTGTTATTATTATCGTGATCCATATCTTTATGGCTTTACAATTCTTAAAAATTCTTCTATAAACTGATCCAGCCTGCATTGAGCTAACAGCTTAGGATCTGCAGGCAGTAAAGTTGATCGGAAAACTGTCTTGGCAATGGCCTCACCTTCCTTTCGAAATCTTTTACTGTCCGTAATAGTTGTTTCCATAAGCGGCAGCCCTAAATCTGAAATAGCTTTACTATAATTTTTGTAAAGTAACGTTCGTTCTCTTCCATCCACCTGATTCCAGAAAAGATGGATAGCCCGGATTCCTGTTTGAGTTTCTTTCATCAATACATTGATAAGAACATCAGTGAAACTTAACGTACTTTCCAATACAAGACGATCTGCAGTAATAGGAGAAAAAATATAATGAACATTTGTGAGTGTTTTTAAAATACCAACGGTATTCACAGTTCCTGGAAGATCTAAAAATATAAAATCAGGAGTTATTTCCAAGCCATCAACATACATATCTATTTCTTGTAAAACCTGATCAGTTTTACTTTGAAAAATAGGATAAGCTTTTTTATTAATACTTGTAAATTGTTTGTGAGCCATCTTTTTTAAAATCTCATTCTGCATAACCATTTTTAAATCCCGCTCTCTCATCTGGAGTAAACTGTACTGCGGAAAGTCACAATCAAAGACAGCAACCTGATATCCCATTCGATAATGAAGAATACTTGCCATTAATGTTGTAAACGTACTTTTTCCTACGCCTCCCTTTTGAGTGGAAAAAGCAATAATTGTCGGTTGTTTTTTTGTTTTCATTATATTGAATTTTAGTTAATCCAAATTTTAAAGAAAGAAGGACAGCAAGTCTTCCAACCATCATAAACTCAAGAATGATATTTCGCAATCAAGAATGTTGGCTATGACCATTGAAAGCTGGATTGGCTTGCAGCGTTAGTGAATGAATCTCATTCGTCTTGCAATCCTGATAGATTGAATTTCTGACTTCTATCTGTCAAAAATGATATCCAGACAGCTGACATTCCTGAAGGCAAGAATGCAGGATTTCCAGAATTAAAGGATTCTATCAGATTTGCAGCTAGTCCTGCCCTCGATCTGATGCAAATGAAAAAGATTTCTATTTCAGTGCTTATCTAATGGCAGTTCTTGGCAGTACACTTCCTTCTTTGACTTTGTTTACTATTCCGTTTCTCTAATGGATTGTGGTTTACTTTGTTTTAGAAGATTGAGGAGTTTTTTGAAATGGTAGTATCTAAATAGTGTAATGCTAACATCTATTCTATTTAAGATATTTCCTTTCACCCGAAAGGAGCAAGTTATGTTTTGAGTGCCTCATAACTTTTTTCGTGCCTCAAAACAACTTGCCCTGGCTGGGGCTTTAAAAACCACTCCGAAGTCGTGATTTTCTTAACATTAAATTAGAGAATATGGAAACAAATAGAAACAATAAAGGAGGGCGTAAGCCTAAGCTGAACCCAAGTAAAAACAGATATGTATTTAGACTGACAGATGAAGAAAATGTGGGTTTTCTAAAATTATTTGAAGCTTCAGGCGTGAGCAACAAAGCAAAGTTTATTACAACAATCTTGTTTCAGAGAGAAATAAAAATTGTTAAAGTGGATGTTTCAACAATGGATTATCATACTCAACTCACTAAATTCTTTTATCAGTTTCAGTCCATTGGAAACAATTATAATCAGATTGTAAAAAGTTTATATCGAAATTTTACAGAGAAAAAAGCATTACTTTATCTCTTTAAACTGGAAAACCATACCAAAGATCTGGCATTAATTTGTAAGCAAATTATAGAAATCACTAAAGAATTTGAGCAAAACCATATTCAAAAAACTACTCATAAATGATTGCTAAAATTGGAAAAGGTGAAAATCTTTGGGGCGCTTTGACCTACAATCAGCAAAAAGTAGACAACGAAAATGGAACGGTTTTATTCACTAATAAGATTCCCGATTTGTGGGATCGACCTTATGCGGTTACATTTTTTCATCAGTATTTTGAACCCTACTTGATTGCCAATAATAAAACTGAAAAACCGGTAAGACATATTTCCCTTAATCCGGACCCTAACGATAAGGTGGATGACAAAGATTATAGAGAAATGGCTCAGCAATATATGCAGGAAATGGGGTATGGCAACCAACCGTATGTCGTTTTTAAACATACTGATATTGACAGGACCCACATCCATATCGTCACCACCTGCGTACAGATCGATGGGAGAAAAATATCAGATCGCTATGATCACCCACGATCAATGGAAGCCTGCAGAAAACTGGAAAAACAATACAAGCTGAAAGTTGCCGGTGAGAATAGAAATTTAAATCAAAGCTCTATTTTTAAACCTATAGATTATACTAAGGGAAATATCAAAACACAATTATCCTCCATAATAAGGCATATCACTAAAACCTATGGCTTTCAAAGTATGGGTGCTTATAATGCTTTACTTTCTCAATTCAATATTTCCAGTGAAGCGGTTAGCGGAGAACTGCATGGAAAAATGAGAAAAGGAATTGTTTATTTTGCTACGGATAAAAATGGAAAAAAAGTAAGCAATCCTTTTAAATCATCCCTTTTTGGTAAGCATGCAGGAGTAGAAAATATTCAGGTGCTCATTGAGAAATCTAGACTAAAAATGAAAAATGATCCTTCAAAACATCTTCTTAAAAGAACGGTAGAAACTGCACTGAGCACGAGTAAATCAGAAGCTTCTTTTAAGTCCCAACTATTGGAGCAGGGAATTGCTGCAGTTATTAGAAAAAATAACCAGGGAAGAATATATGGAATTACATTCATAGACCATAACTCAAAATTAGTCTGGAATGGCTCACAATTGAGTAAAGAACTGTCCGCCAACTCATTCAATAAACTGTGGAATGAGTTAGAAATAAAGCTTCAAACAAAATATGATCATAATGATCACTTTAATTTATCCGAGGAAGTATTCACAGAACAATTTCTTACGGATAACATCAGCGGAGTTTTTGACGGATTCTTTTCCAGCTTACTGTCTTCAGATACAAATACTGATCAGGAGGAACAAGTTTTTGCATATCAAATGAAAAAGAGTCAAAGAAAAAGAAGTAAAAAATAATCTTCTATTGCACAAGCTGTCTTATTAATATACTAAGAGAGCCAAAGCCAGACAACTTATGCTTGCAACAGTACATTTATAGTTGAGAATACATAATCCTGTATTTATGCTTCTAAAATGTAATATGCAGGGTGAAGACGATTTAAGAGGACTTGCCAAAATCATGGCGTTTATGCGAGCGGTAAGCATTATTCTAATACTAATGCATCTCTATTGGTTTTGTTACGGAGTTTTTGTAAAGCAACAATGGACGCTGGAACTCATCAATAAAATACTTCACAATTTTAATAAGACAGCAGGCCTTTTTTCACAACCTATTTATTCTAAGCTGTTCGCAATAGTTTTACTGGCTTTGAGTTGCCTGGGCACAAGGGGAGTCAAAAATGAAAAGATCACCTGGAAAAAAATTAGTATTGTTTTTTCTATTGGTTTTATCTTATTCTTTTTAAATGCAATCCTCTTACAATCTGCCAGCAGTTTTACTCCTGTACTTTATATTCTATCTACTGGATCCGGATACATTCTCCTCATGCAGGCCGGGGTCTGGCTAAACCGCCTTTTGAAGCATAACTTAATGAATGATGTTTTTAATAGTGAGAATGAAAGTTTTCAGCAGGAAACTCAATTACTTTATAATGAATACTCGGTTAATCTTCCCACAAAATTCTATTATCAGGGAAACTGGCATAAGGGATGGATTAATGTAGTGAATCCGTTTCGTGCGACCATTGTTTTAGGAACACCAGGCTCGGGAAAATCCTTTGCCGTGGTAAATAACTATATCAGGCAGCATATTGAAAAAGGTTTTTCCATGTACATCTATGATTTTAAATTCGATGATTTATCAACCATTGCGTATAATCATCTTTTAAATCATTCCGATGCTTATACAGTAAAGCCGAAATTCTATATCATCAATTTTGACGACCCCAGAAAAAGCCATCGGTGTAACCCCTTAAATCCTAATTTTATGACAGATATCTCAGACGCATATGAAGCTGCCTATACCATTATGCTGAATCTTAATAGAAGCTGGATTCAAAAACAAGGTGACTTCTTTGTCGAAAGTCCCATTATATTGTTAGCGGCAATCATATGGTTTCTAAAAATTTATGAAAACGGCAAATACTGTACTTTTCCACACGCTATTGAACTGCTAAACAAAAAATATGAAGAGGTATTTACAATATTAACATCTTATTCTGATTTAGAGAACTACCTCTCTCCTTTCATGGATGCATGGCAAGGTGGTGCACAGGATCAATTGCAGGGGCAAATAGCATCGGCAAAGATTCCATTGTCTAGAATGATCTCACCACAGTTGTACTGGGTAATGACCGGCGACGATTTTTCTTTGGATATCAATAATCCCAATGAACCTAAAATATTGTGCGTCGGAAATAACCCTGATCGTCAGAACATCTATTCTGCTGCTCTGGGATTATACAATTCAAAAATTGTTAAGCTGATCAATAAAAAAGGACAGTTAAAAAGTTCTGTCATTATTGACGAGCTTCCCACTATTTACTTCAGAGGCTTGGATAATTTAATTGCTACTGCCAGAAGTAATAAAGTTTCTGTATGTCTTGGGTTTCAGGATTTTTCTCAGCTAACAAGAGATTATGGAGACAAGGAAAGTAAAGTGATTCAGAATACGGTCGGAAATATTTTCAGCGGTCAGGTAGTGGGGGAAACAGCAAAAACCTTATCCGAACGCTTTGGGAAAGTGCTGCAAAAAAGACAAAGTATATCTATCAATAGGAATGAAACCTCTACCTCCATCTCTACCCAATTGGATAGTTTGATTCCAGCTTCGAAGATTTCTACTTTGACACAAGGATTTTTTGTTGGTGCTGTATCTGATAACTTTGACGAAAGGATTCAGCAGAAGATTTTTCATTCGGAGATTGTTGTGGATAGTGTTAAACTTTCTCAAGAAATGGAAAAAAATCAGAAGATACCGCTGATTAGATCATTTATGGATAAGGACGGTAATGATTTGATGGCCCAACAAATCCAAGATAATTACAGAGACATTAAGACTGATGTCCTTAAAATCATCACAAATGAGATGGATCGAATACAAAATGATCCGGATTTACAGCATTTAATCAAAAATTAAAATAGAAACCTCAAATACAGTATGATTTGAGGTTTAGCCTGATATTTTATTACTCAGTTTCATGATTCATAAAATGTTGAATAAGATTGTCACAGACCATTTGAAGGAATTTTGTTGGCCCCTGTTTTCTGTTACGGATCTCAAAGACAGTTTTATGAAAATTGCCAAGATCACAATCCAATGACTTTTCAACAAATTTTATGACTTCGCTTAATTCTATATTGCCCCCATTAAAACAACGCATATGGTAAAGAGCATAGATCAGTTCAATAAGACCTGCTTTAGATGCAGACCAGTTTACAGGAAATTGATTACTTGATTTTTCTAAAAAACACCCTTCAATTTCTTTGATAGATTTTAAAAGATAATTCTCTAAAAGATCGTGGGCTAAAATCTCTGCAACCAAATGATCATGAGAAGTGGTAAACTTTTCATCATAATTATACATAAAAGTTTCAAGTTTCATTTTTATATCAAGCTGATATCTTATAAAATACTTCTGATCCAAAAAAGTAGCTTTACGTCTATAATACTCATAAAAATCAATATGCTCCTTATAGAACATTTTAATAACTTCCAATTGAATATTGTAATATTCTTTTAAGCTGGCACTTCCAGCATTTGGTTTAGCTACTTCTATGGTCAAAAGTTTTGAATAATATATAAATTTAGAAATAAGAAGAGGTTTTACTTCTTTAAAAAAATGGATTTCATCCGCAGCTGTTGAAAAATCAAGAACACTGACTATTAGTTTAGTCTCCCTAACGGTTACGTCAATTTCCATTAAACATTTTTCGTAGCATTCTATTCTGTTTTCACGATACTCTACTTCAATGAGTTCCAACTTCTTTTCCAATTCATCATGTAAATTCTTACACTTTTTAAAAAACGCTGTTGTATTCATATTTTTTCAATAAAAAATACAAATTTCAAATTTGGACTTGGCTTACAGCCTTAGGACCAAATCTACTAGCTTTTATTCTTGATCTCCTTTTATTTTCTGTATAAATTCAACAGGACTTAAGGAGGTTATCTCCAGAAAAAATTTAGAAAAATTAGATCGGTTGGAAAAACCGCATTCTTTAGAAATAGTATCAATAGAATATTTTCTCCATTCATTATCATTTATAAGCATTTCCTTGGCATACTCAATTCGAAGTCGGTTAATATAGCTACTAAAATTGCAGCCTTTGGACATATTAATAATAGCAGAAAGATACGTAGTATTTGTTTTTAATTTTTTAGCTAACTGATTCTGTGTTAATCCTTTTTCAAGATAGAATCTCTTTTCTTCCATTTGGCTTAGCTTGTTTAAAATTTCATTAACAAAATCTTGTGGCAGTTTAGAGGTTAAAGGTTGAGTAGTTTCAATCGAGTCATGAGCTTTTTTTGAATGCTTTATAACAGTACTCACAATTTCATCATGCCTTTTCCTTCTCATGTTATAATACTTGACACCACAGGTTATTGTGAGTATTAAAAAAACAGCAATCAAATAGCCATATAAAGACAAATTTTCTAGCCTCCTTTTTGATTCACTCAAATCTTTCGTATCATACTCTTTATGAATCTTGGTGGAAAGATATTTAAAATCATTGGACAATATTTTATCAAAGGCAAGAAGCTGCTTGGTGTAATAAAGTTCATTACTGCTATCGTTATTATCTTTATAATAATTTATAAGCAATTCATAAGACTCTCTTACGGCAGGTAGCACAAAATCATGCTCAATAAATATTGAATCGACTTTTTTAAAATAATAAACGGCTTCATGATCCTTATTCTTTCTAAGTAATATCTTACCCTTTAAAAAATAGATAACAGAAGCATGTGTAAAATCATCCGCTTTTAAAATACCTGCTATAGCAGTATTGAAATCTTCCTCTGCTTCTTTATTATTATTTTTTATATAACTCAATACTGCCCTGAGCTCATAAAAATAACTTCTTTCAAGATCAAAATTTTTGTCATTAGCTGACTCTTTTAATCCCTCAATAATGAGATCTGAGGCTTCCTTATATCGGGCAAGAAAAATAAGGCAGGCACTCATATGATTAAGACTGTTTAGATAGCCTCTTTTTTGGTTATGATAAAGGTTGGGAAGCAACTTGGAGGAGTGAGTTTGGCTGTAATATAATTTACATGCTGAAAAAATGTCAAGCGCCTCCTCATAATATCCCAGATAGTACTTAACTATTCCTATATAATATAGATTTTTATAGTGTAGATATGAGTTTTCAGAATTTTTAAGATATTTCCATGCCTTTAAATATTCATCAAGTGCAAATTGGTACTTTCTCAAACTAAAATAAAAAACACTACCCTTCGTCAAATAAGCATTTCCAATAATATCTGTATCTTTTGACAAAGATGCAGCCCATATTGTACTGTCAGCGTATGCTAGTTTTTTATCCTTATTAAAATAAACGGCATCTCTGTAAGCTTGTGATAATTCTCTATAATTTTTTGTTTTTCCAGCTTCTTTAATATAGCTATTAACAAATTCCATTGCCCGTCCATCATTTTCATCAAAATTATCATAGCGTGCTCTGTAGTCTGAAAACTTCTGACCATTCACTAAAACACCAATACATACGAAAAGAAATATTGCATTTTTCAAAATAATAAAGTTTTCGTTATAAGTTTTCAATATAATCTAAATATTATTCAAAAGTAATCAAATTGACATAAGAATAAAATTATTTCAAAACATAGGGAATTTATCACATTACAAAAAAATACATTAAATAATTAAAGATCAATAATTTAAATCAATAAAACATTGTGGTTTGATTTACAAAATAGGCACGATTAATTTATAAATCAGATCCATAAATCTTTTTTTTCGGGCTTTTCAAATTCTAAATTCGTTCTCAGAATTCTAATAGCAACCGGCCGGGATTATTAACTTTTAAATCATCCCCCATTATGAAAACCCTAATTTATATTTCAGCAGGAATTTTAATTATTATAATCATTCACTCCTGCCATCCGAATCATTTGCAATTAACTGAAGATTCATATGAAAACTTACAGAATAGAACTATTTCATCTGCAAGATCAGACAGTGCAGATTATAAATCAGCTGATCCGCCAAAAGATCGTGACCATTGGAAATCCAAAAAATCTGATAATTATAGAAAATGAATAATGAATCAATTCCAATAAAGATTACCAGATCCGGACAGAAGTGCCCTGTCAGCGGATTATGGAAAAGTAAAGGAGCTTTTACCACAACAATAATTATCGCAGAGAAATCAACAATGCCTGATTACGGTGGACAAAAAGTTGCATGGATCCTTTTATATCAATGCTAAAAAAAAACGTTATGAGAAAGGTTATTGGATACATTCCATTAGTAACTACCTACTTTTTTATACTGCTTTTTATGTATGCAGCAGTAAATAAAATTCTTGATTTTGAAAATTTTCAAATACAGATTGCTCAGTCACCTCTTCTGACAGCTTATGCGGGAGTCATATCTTATGGAGTAATTATAATTGAGTTATTGACAGTTATTCTGCTTTTAATCCCACGTTTACAACATATAGGCTTACTCTCTTCTTTAGGAATCATGACAGGTTTCAGCACTTATATCTATATGATCCTTCATTACAGTGAATCTATTCCATGCTCCTGTGGAGGTATACTGGAAAAGATGGACTGGAACGAACATCTTATATTCAATATGGGCTGCGTGCTTCTAGTCATTATTGCATTAATTTGTATACAATATAATCAACAAAAAAATAAATATAAAGTTTACATACAGCTAGCCACTACAATTTTAGTAGGTTTTTCCACGGTCCTTCTTCTTTATATCAGTTCAGAACATATTATCAAAAAAGAGAATAGCTTTACCCGCCGTTTTCTCATCCATCCGCTGATTGAAGATAAGAGAATCCAGCTTGATAATGATCACTATTACTTTGCAGGAAGCAATAACAAATATTTATTTCTTGGCAATCCATCTTTCCCATTGATCCTTAGCTCTGTTGGAAATAATTTCACAACGTTGAAGAAAATGAAGATACATCCTGATCATACTGATTTTTATTATACTAATCTACAGTTAAAAGTAGCTGATCAGAATTACTATTTGTATGATGGAAGTGTTCCTATTATTTACAAAGGAAAAACAAATGATTCATTAGCTCATACCATCAGCTATAATCATGTATATTTTAACCAACTTGCTGTTATCGATTCATTAAATTTTGCCGTAAGGATACGCAGTAGCCAAACCGGAGAATATGAATTGGGAACACTTAGGCTCAATGGGAAACCCACATTTACAGCATATGATCAATTATTGGAAAAACAGATTGACGGAATATTTGATGTGGATGGCCAGTTAACTGTTGATTCAAAAACAAGAGATATCATTTATATGTACACCTACAGAAATCAGTTTCTGGTAATGAATGATAGTCTGCAGTTAAAGAAGAAGCTGAAAACTATTGATACCATCTCAAAAGCACAAATTAATCCTATTAAACTTTCAAATGGAAATACAAAGCTTAAATCCCCTCCCTTAAAAGTTAATTCGGGGGTAACAGCAAATGGCTCAATTTTATTTAATCACTCTTATTTGATGGGGAAATATGAGCCTAGCGAGAGATGGAAAAAATCAACTATAATTGATATTTACCGAACAGA
This sequence comes from Chryseobacterium sp., assembly GCF_019236175.1. Lineage (GTDB taxonomy): Bacteria > Bacteroidota > Bacteroidia > Flavobacteriales > Weeksellaceae > Chryseobacterium. The sequence goes on along the minus strand of NZ_JAFAJM010000013.1, from coordinate 83,566 downwards.
CAGACAAGAATACCTTGGAAGCTTTTATATAGACCATATTGATAACAAACCAGTATCTCAGATTATAGTAACTGATCAATACCTATATGCTATTATTGGAAAAAATCTAATCCGCTATCGATACAGAGGATCCAATGTAAAATATTTTACAACAGGGGAAGCTGAAAACCTGAATAAAGAGTAAGCATTCATTTACCAAAACTTCAATTATTATGAAAAAGTTTCTTATCCCAGCAGCCCTGGTAATTATGGGCACAGGAGGTGCATTAGCATCAACGATCGCAAATTCATCCAAAGTAGTTACTATTGGATACAGAGTCGGTAATTTCGGAGAACCAACGTGTGTAGCTGTAAAAAACTGTGAAACGGTAAATACCGGGGTGCTTTGTACCTACACAGATGCTACAGGCCCTCACAACTTAAAAAGAATGAGCGGTTCTCAGTGTTTTGGAGACTTGTTTGAAATTCTCCCATAATTTAAACCTACAAATAAAGAAGGATGCTAATCAGCATCCTTCTTCATTTGTTTTTCTATCCACGAAAAATCTTTTTTACCTTTCAGAAAATAATCCCACCAATCCTGTATTCTTACAGAAAGATCTTTCTCTGCCGTGGAGCCTATCGTAAAGACATGGGCTTCTCCAGGATAGAATAATGCAACCACATCTTTCTTATTTCGCTTCAGCCCAATATAAAATTCCATCGTTTGGTCCCAGACAATTCTTTTATCTTCCAGTCCGGTCCATAAAAGCATAGGAGCATTTACTTTATGTACATTTTCAATAGGGTTATTATTAAAATATAGATTTTTATTCTCCGCAAAAGTAGCATGCATATTATACTGACCTTCTTCAAACTGCCAGTAAAAAGGGGTAGATGACGTCTGATTATAGGAAAAGTACATTCTTATCAAATCACTAGCCCCAGCTCCTGAAATATAGGCTTTGAAGCGACTCGAATGACCTGCTATAAAATCAGTACGGTATCCTCCAAAAGAATGTCCTATTAATCCTACATTAGTAAGATCAATACCTTCATGATTTTGTAAAGCATCCAATGATCTTTCAACACAGTCCAGTGCCGACCACCCTACCCCAGATGACCCATTCACAATATCAGGAAGATATACAAAATAGCCTTGCTCCAGAAGTCCTTTGATAGAGAATCCTACCGGAAAATTATTTAAGGGAGATAGATATTGGTTAGGATTTCTGCTCTGAACTTCATAGATATGAGTTACCATTGGGTATTTTTTTCCTTTTACATATCCAATAGGATAATATAAAAGTCCTTTTAATAATGTTCCGTCTTTGTTTGTAAAATAAACTATTTCTCTTCTTATTAACGCTGATGTTTTATCCTGTGGATTACTTTGAAAAATAACAGTACCTTTCTCTTTTCCTATCTCTTTACACATAATCCGTGGCGGCTTATTCAAGCTCTCTTCTACATAGACAGCCTTACTCAATAAGTTATCAGTTTTATACCATGTAATATTGGATGCTGAAGAAGCCATAATTTTTTTTAATTTACCTTTATACCATTTCAAAAAAGCCTTTTCTATGGTTCCTTTCTGAGTAACAGTTAAAAGTATAGGTTCATTTATATCCACTATACTTACCCTGAAATCATAACCTGTCTCTGGATATAAATCAGTTTCATCTTTAGTAACAACTCTTACTTCATTTTGATCATCAATATGGAGTGCATCAAATTGCCCTGTAATTATTTCATATTTCCACAGATCATTATGGCTTTCAAAGTAAATTATTTTACTGTCAGGACTGAAATATGCCTTTTTAAGATTTCTTTTCATCAGTATTGTTCTTTTCAATGTTTCTGAATCTACTAATACCCATAAATCATCCTTATTCCTGTAAATAAAGTATTTTCCTAAATCAGATACTGATACTTCTGGATGCATCACTCCGAGGTCTTTATAGATATCCTTTTTAAGATCATAAATATAGCTGTGAACCATTGGAAACAAAGTTGAATAATTCTGAAGTTCGTCCCTGTTAAACATCAGAAAACAATCCGGGTTATTCAAATTGACTACTGTTGAAAAACGGCCGGATGGAACAGTGCGGACCTTATTACTTTCTTTATTCCATAGCCAATATCTTGTACGGGATGAACCTTCCTGTTTGGCTTCAAGATTACCATCATTTCCATACCAAATATCAACGGTTCCCTTTTCTGTGGGGATGTGCTTTATTCCCGTAATCATGATAGCCTTTCCGTTCTGTATTTCTGTAAAGCGCAGATATTCATCTCCTTTAACCACACCTAGATCGGGACACATCAGTTTTCCAGTGTTTATATTGACAAAAACAACCTTCTGAAATTGGCTATTTGAACCTTTCTCACTATTTGTTTCTTCTTTTAGAATCAATAAATTACCTGAAGGCATCTCTTCTATACTTTGAATATAATTCCTTGTAGAATATACTGTAACCAACCTATTACCGAAATACTTTACCAACTGGCAATAAGGTCCTGATTTTTTCACAATATACAATGCATCTCCAAAACCGCTTACTCTGAAATACTGTACTTGTTCTACCATTTCCAGCAGTTCAGACTTCGCATTATACATATGAAGAGCGCTGTCTTTAGTCTGTAAAAAGTATTTCTGTCCCTTTTCTATAACCCCGCTCTGTATTATATTCCCTGTTTCATCCTTATCCTGATTCCCCTTGAGTTCTCTCTGAAATCCGGTCATCAGATTCCACATCTGTGCTTTTCCCTGTTCCAATGTCAATAGCTGGTTGTTTTTAACAAATGAATACTGATACTTTTTGATGAGTGAAATAACCTGCGATTTCATTCCTGATTTCCCGGAAGACAATACCACCGCTGTATCATAATTATTTCTGTAAACCTTCGTTGCTACAATCCATTTCCCATCGTCAGAAACCTTATTAACGGCAATATTGTAATAGGATGAAATTTCATCTTTTACAGAGTCCTGATGTATTTGTGCACGGCAAACCATTCCCAGAAGAATTAACAAGAGAATTATCAGTTTATTGATATTAATAGCCATTATTCTGCGGATTTAGGTTAGCATTAAGCAGTAAATCTTTTTGTGGAACCGGCCACACTATGTGAAAAGGTTTCCAGTTCGGTTTTACAGCCTGTAAATCTCCAAGTCTGTTATTTCTTTTTAAATCAAGAAAGCGATGTCCCATTTCTGTAAAAAACTCTTTTCTGTTTTCCATCAGGATTTCACCAAGCAGAACTTCTTTGGAAACGGATGAGGCCATAAGACTGAGGCCTGCTCTTTGCCTAACAGGATTGATATATTGCAGAGCCTGCGCTGTTTTGTTCTGCTGAACCAGTGTTTCAGCAAGCAGTAGATATGCTTCTTCTAAGCGAAATACTATAGAATCTTCCGTATCATTGATCGTTATATTTTTATACTTATTGGCACGAAACCACGTTTTCCCACCTGCAAATACCGGTGTCATCCAGTATTGTTTTCTTAAATCATCCTGATCAAATGAACTGATCAGACTCTCAGAAAGTGCATAACCCGTTGGTGCAACACCTGCAAAATAATAGAGCATGGCCTCTCTCACCGGATCACCGGGATTTGCAGGTTTTAATTGCCACAAGATATGTCTTGAATCTTTCTGAAATACCTTTGAAAGATCGTTCTGGAAACTATACAGCGGACTTCCTGTAACTATTGTAAGCACGTTCTCCGCCTGAGACCATTTCTTCTCAAGCATATAGACTTTGCCAAGCATTAACTCTGCTACTTTACGATTGGGATATACCCTTTCGGTTTCTCTATACTGATCTGGCATAAGCTGTACACATCGCAAAAGATCCGTTTCCAGCCTTAACTGTACTTCGCTGGGTTCTACTCTTGACAGATGCTGGTTTACATTGTAGTCGGTACTCACCGGATAAGGTATTGCTCCGAAAATCTGCTGTAAATAAAACAGTAGTATACATCTTATGAGCAGAGCCTCACCCTCTATTCTATCTTTTTCAGTACCCGGCAAGGCTGATGCTTTAACACCCTCTATAATAGCATTGGCTGCATAAATATTCTGGTAGGCGGAAGACCAAACTGAATACACCATGGAATTGGCATCCAGCTGCTGATTTTGATAAAGCGCCAACACACCATTGGTATCAGCTAAGGCGTAAGAATCCAGATCATCCACATAGACTCCCAGAACAGGGCCTAGCGATTCTCCCGAAAGCGGTGAGTTGTCCCTAAGACCTGCATAAAGACCCGCTAATGCGGCATTAGCCGTTTGAACATCTTTAAATATCTTATCTTTTCCGATCTGATTGGAGGGGGTTTCCACGTCCAGCATCTTTTCACAGGAAAAAATAAGTCCACAAAACAATAATACCAGCATCGTATTTCTACAAAGTAGCACTATTTTATGATTTTGATATACTAAGATTTTTAGATTTTTCATAATTACTTTTTTAACATTTACAACGAGATAAGCACTCCAAATGAATACGTTTTTAGAGCAGGCAGATAACCGATATTTCTAAACTCAGGGTCAGGCCCGAAATATTTGGTAAAGGTCAAAAGGTTCTGTCCTTGAAAATAGATTTTCACGCTTTTAAAACCTCCTCTCACAGGAAGCTGATATCCCAGTTCCAGATTCTTAAGACGGATAAAGGATGCATCAGATACTGCTGCCGTACTGTTCATAAAAAAGGCGTGGAGTTGATTTTTTATACCGTTACTTCCTGAAGAGTATGGCATGTATATACCTCCGGGGTTCTCCGCAGACCATACATCCATTACCTCTGCAGGCTGGTTGTTCATGCTTCCCGGTATAGGCATGATATTATTGTAGTTCCAGTTTTTCTGCTTAACGAACTGAAATAAAAAAGAAAGGTTCCAGTTTTTAAAACGAAAGTTATTATTCCAACCTCCAAAACACCGTACGCCGATATTTTCTACCGCCTGCCTATCATCGGGAGCAGAGATTTTCCCGTCTCCGTTAAAATCTTTGAACCGGTATAACCCTGTCTCAGGATCAATTCCCTCATACTGATATACCTTTACCGAAGTAACAGGCTGCCCTATAACGTAGGTATTAGCATAAGAGGAACCAGCCAATCCCGGAAAAGAGAGTAATTTATTTTTTGGAAAACTTATATTAATACTTGATTCCCATTGAAAAGATTTACCTGAAAAAGGTTTTGCGGAAAGCTCCGTTTCCCATCCCGAGTTCTTCACTACGGAATCCAGATTAGCCAGAACACTTGAAAAACCCGTTATTGAAGGAAGTTGATAGCCTACCAGTTGACTGGAAGAACGATTGCTGTACCAGGATGTAGTCAGGTTAATCTTGTTTTTCAAAAATCCCAGCTCCAAAGCAGCTTCCAGTTTGGTAGTTTTCTCCCAGCTATAGTTGGGATTATACAACCTTGAAGGAGTAAGACCTGCTGTATTATTATACAGGTATTCTGAGAGATCATAGGTATCCAGATAGCCATAATCCCCTATATTATCACTTCCGGTAGTTCCGTAGCTTGTACGGAGTTTCCCAAAGCTCAGCCATTTCTTATTTTTCAGGAAAGGTTCCTGAGAGAATATCCATGCAGCTCCCAAAGCTCCGAAATTTGCGAACTTATTATTGGGACCAAAACGGCTGCTCCCATCTCGTCTTCCGGTAATATTAAGAATATATCTTCCGGCATATTGATAATTCACTCTTCCAAAGAAAGCGGCATAACGGTACTCTGTCCTGATCTGATCAGTAATAATCTTAGTCCTTGCCGCTCCTACATTCTCTATAAAGGCATTGCTCTCAAATCCAATCCCAATCATTGAACCCTGTGTTCCTATTTCCCGCTGAAAAGTGGTCCCTATAAGTACATCCAGGGTATATTTATCTTTTTTCATCTGCCAGTTCAGCTGGGGTTCCAGGATAAACGAAAAACGGTCCTGATTGCTGTTATAAGACTGTGAACTGGCACTGGACTGTCCCTGATAAGAGGCAGGATTATATATGGTATTAGGTTTTAATGATCTTTCATCAAATGACTGGTAATTCAGTCCTCCGCTAAATTTTAAAAACCAATGTTTCAGCAGTTCATACTGCAAGTTCACATTAGATAAAAACTGTTTATTCTCATAGGAATAAGAACTGTTATAAAGTCCGGCAGGATTGTTGAAAGTATTGCTCTCCCAGTTAAGGTTTCCCTCCTCATCATATAAAGCAGGAGCATTGGGCGAAAGCAAAAAGGACTGTTTGGTGATATCCTCGCTCAAGACATTATTTTTCTGAACAGAAAACCTGTTGGAAACATTAAGCTGAAACCGCTTATCTTCGGAGGTGTGGCTGATATTGGCAGAGAGATTATTAGTGGTATACTTAAAATCTTTTGCAAACACGGTAGACTGTTGGCTATGTCCATAGCCTATCAGAAAGGAAGTCCTTTCATTTCCTCCGCTTAAAGAGACATTTGCTGTAAAGGCATCTGCTGTATTTCCGATGAGTGTTTTTCTCCAGTCTGTATATCTATCCTGATCCCACATTCCATTGATATCATAGGCATTAGCCGGATAAGCTGAGATCCCGTCATTCTGAAAAGCCTGATTTCTCATTTTTAGATAATCCGCAGTATTCAGCATCTTAAGGTCAGTCATGACCGAACTTACTGAATAGGTGGTACCCACATTTAATTCCAGATTCTTGGATTTTACTTTCTTCGTAGTGACCAGCACTACTCCATTAGCTCCCCTTGATCCGTAGATAGAGGTTGCATCGGCATCTTTCAAAATCTCAATACTCTCAATATCCGCAGGATTAATGCTGTTAAGCGGATTAATACTGCTTGCCGGAAGTACTGCACCCGAAAACTGGGAGGCCATTTCTCCTCCTACCGGAACTCCATCTACAACATATAGCGGAGTGTTTCCAAGAGATCTGAGACTGTTCTTTCCCCTGATCTGAATATCATATCCACCACCGGGAATTCCTGAGTTTTGTACGATGTTTACTCCTGCTACCCTTCCCTGCGTGGCAGAGAGTACATTGGTGACAGGTTGTTTTCCGATATCTTTTGCTGAAACTTTGGCGATACTTCCGGTTCTTTCTTTGTCTTTAACCTTGTAGTAGCCAGCGTTGAGAATAACTTCTTCGATTCCCTTTACTTTCTGTTCTAAGCTGATATTAATGACTTTCTGATTAGTAAGTGTGAATTTTTCTTCTGCATAATCAGAGTGTTTGAACAATAGGATGGGATTTTCTGCTGAAACCTGTAATGTATAGGTTCCGTTGTTGCCGGTCATGGCTATCTGATCACTGCCCTCTTGGGAGATTATAACTCCCTGTAAAGGTTTACCTGATGAGGTGACGGTACCGGAAATGGTGCGTGTTTGGGCAGTTGTTCCAATGCTTACAGCGGTAAACATGAGCCCAAAGAAAATGCCTCCTATATTGTAATAGGAATTTTTCATAGATTTGTAAAGGTTTTTAATTTTTAAAGATTAATTACTGAACTGTGCTCTTTCCCGTTGGTCTGCAAACTCTATGGGAAGGGGCTTTTTTCTTTCTTCTGATTTTAAGTTGAGTAGTTTTTTGATTCATTTTTTAGATAAAGACTTTCCTGATGCCCTTTGGTATGAAAAAGGACTGAGGTCTAAAAGCAGTGACCTTAAGGCACCGGAAAGAATTGAATATGAATGAATCTGTGTTCCCGTGTAAGCTTTTTAAAGCCGCAATAGGTTGTACATTCCTATTGTATCTTACAGTTTCTATATGAGAAAGCATTTATTTAAATTAAAAACAGCTCTACCCCTCTGACCAATGAAGTCTTTCACTTTTTATATTTTGTAATAAATTCCCTGCGTGCTAAAAAATAATTTGGAAAATTGAAAGAAAGCAAGTACTTTTAAAGTGTGTGTTTAAATCGTAGTCTGGCTTTCCTTTTACTATTAAAGGAATTTCGGAGTGTAATGGAGTCTGATTATCCCTCAACTTCTGTATATATGTCGTAGTTGTGGTATAGAGCTGTAGGTTTTTCTATCTGCAATGCTAGTGAACTACTCCAGTGAACAATAAGCAGAATGGTTGAAAATGTCGTCCTCATAAGTTTAGTTTTTTTATGGAACAATGCCTTTGAGTATGATGTGAATACATGCTAAAATAGCATGGAACGGCCTCACACTAAAGAGTCAAGGGCGACCAAACCCACTTTAAACCGAAGCTTAAAGTTTCCATCTGAAGTACGTGAGAACCGCCCACATGCCGTATGCAAAAGTAAGAAACTTTTAGACATGGAGCGATTTCACGAGTTTCTCGATGGAAAATTGGTCGTTTTGACTCGAGAAGACATCGTTTTATTAAACCATTTATAGGTTAATAATCAATTCGCTACAGCAAATATAAGAATAATATTCAAACATCCAACTGGTTGGATAAAATAAATAAATTAAATGGAAAAAAAAATTACATTTGAAATTACTCAATTTGACTTTGATTTAATAAATCACATACGAAATTTGAGAGAATCAGCAGGTTTTACAAAAGAAGAATTAAGCCTTAAAATGGGGTTGGCTAAATCATTTGTTGGAAATGTAGAATCCTACACACAGCGTCACAAATATTCTACACGCCATATCGCCATGTTGGCTAGAGCTTTTGGATATAAAAACATATCAGATCTGATGAAATTTCCTACTCCAAAATATGATATGGTAAAAGTTACAGTGAAACAGACATTAAATGAAAATAATACTAAAGTTATAAAAAGTGAAATTTTTAAAATTAACCCTATTTAAAATTGAAGACTTCCCTTTTGATAATTTTTTAAAGGGAAGTCTTCACGTTAGAATGAAATCGGATTCTATTTTTTCATTTCTATAAATTCACTCCCGAGGTACTTTTAAATGTCAATTATTCTTAAAAACATATTGTATTTTAGAATTAATACCTACTGCGGGTGATTCTTCTGTAATCCGGTATTAAATCTTATATACCAGCAGCTTAAAAAAATTTAGCTCCATACCACTGCTTTCTGAAAAAATTGAGAATTACCATTTTGTAAGATTATTGTTGAATGAATAATTATATACCTATTTTGAAATGATCATGGTTTAGTTTAGTACGAATATCATACAAGTCTTTTCTCATAGCAATGCTAAATTATTTAATGCTACTACGTCTCGGTCAAAAATAAACTTCTTCATAGCTATTATTACATTATCAGATCCAAAAACTGAAATATTTACAAGCTCTATTGATATTTCATTTTTAAGCCTATCTATAGAATCTACATTACAGCGATCTTTAATAAGAGTTGTTTTTTCTTTAGCCTAATTCAAAAGTGTATAACACATTAAAATGATTATTTTATATCTTACTTCTTTTTTTGTCTGTTTGGCATCTTTTTTTAATTTGCTACTTGCCACTAAAAAATCAAAAAGCTTTTCAGAAATCCACAAATTCCAGCTGGTTCAACTCAGGTCAATATCTAACCTATTGACATAAATATTTTAGTTGTTTTTTAAGTATAAAATATACAATTAGGTTTTTATAATTTTTTGAGATTTAAAGTAAACTTTACGAAATGAAAATTTAGCTATGTTGATTCTTCCAGATTTTTTTCATAAAATTCTGTAATTTCCGTAAAAAATCCATTATGAGATAAATAGTCTACACGTAGTTGTTTTCTTTCATTTTATCATTTTTTGAAATTTGCATTTTGATAATACTCTGAAAAACACCGTCATACAATAATTAATTTGCACATTTTATACTCATATTCCTAAGTCTTTAATAAGCTCCTCTCTATTCTGATCTGAAAGCCAAATCAGAAATCCTTTATCTACTATATTTAATTTTAAATTACTACTATCATAATCAATAATTATAGGTATAGTGTGTTTTTTTACTTGTAATGAAGCAATAGATTTCAGAGCAAGAGTTAAGTTCCCTTGATTTAATTCATTCTTTCTGGGATGATCATTTTGCAAACGAGTATTAATTTCACTTCTTTTTAATCCAGTTTCAAGTTTAGTTATATCTTCCCTTAAAATTGCATACATAATCCATTTGTGCATTTCCAACTCGGTGGTTTGAAAGCCCTCAGAAATATTAGTTAGCAAGTTATAATATCGTCCTGAATGCTGAGAAATAACTTTTGAAATAATATCATCTAAGCTACTACAATCAAGTGTTAATGTATTATTACTTGTTTCTTTTACTTCATTTTCAACGCAAAGCTCGTAACAAACTTCTTGGACTATATATACATTATTTAGACTTTTCTCAATTAATTGTTCTTTTCCGTTTTCAGGTATCACAATATTTAATAATTGCTCCCCGATAGACATTAATTTATTCAAATTATCGTCAGTCCACTCATCTGCATTTACTGATTTCACTCTCCCTGATAAGTCACCATTCAATGCTATTAATCGATTTTCCTCTAACCATACACCTACAATAATAAATATATATGGTGAATTTTCATGAAATGCTTTTAGTTCCTGTGCAAAATCTACCTGAGTTTCGTCCTTTAAATAATGAAAATCTTCAACCACAATATTCTTATTAAAGTCCATACCTTTCAGAGCTTTAATAATGTCATTGACATCTTCAGGATCTAATTCTAAAGGCTGATATTCCTTAACTGTTCCTTTTTCTCTTTCAGCTTCAGCTTCAGCTTCAGCCCTTGCAAAAAGATTCCATCCAGCTGCAACCTTAACCTTAGCCTTTCCACTCAAAGTTTTTGTTTCTGAAATCTGGACAGTGAAACCAGCTTGCTTTAATATCGTTACGTTTAAAGTATACAAATCCATCCTATTATTACAGTGTACAGTAATATATTCAGAATCAGATAAATTTCTTTTTCTTAGACATGTTTTACCTTGCTTTGAGCTTCCAAAAATTACAACATGATGTCCTCTATTTAATGAATCACGAAATACTTTATCAGCTTCTCTTTCTACATAATTACTTGGTAATTCTCTTTGAATTCCAAAAACATCTTTGGTTAGAAACTTTTCATCTTCCATTTTATGCTTTTTTGATGGTTATTTATTTTTTATGATTTAATTATTGTATAAAAAATTGCCCTACTTCCAACATTAAATTCTTTCATACTGCCCTTAAAGGAATATTTTCACTCTCATATAAACCTTTTACCAAAGAGGCAATTTTCTTGAAATTTTCACTTAATACTTTTGGCCTCCCTCATTTTTCGCCCTTATCCTATCTGACCTTGTCAACAAACCTTTTTTAATTCTGAGATTCTGTAAAGCCTCAGTTTGTAAATAGAGGCTTTGTTCAAATTTGCTTATTCTTGCATACCCAGTTAACATAAGTATACCTTGATCATTTTTAACAAATATAACGTAATTTATTTTTGCTTATAACTAAAATATACTGAAAAACATAAAAAAAGAATTGTAAATAGTTTTCAAAGAAAGTACACAAAAGCAATCGTTTAAAAATAAATCATAACCAATTAATCAGATTGCACATTTTTACGGATTCCCATAAAGTAATCTCATATAATTGTCTTATTTTAGCTTGACATCACTTCTACTAACAATCAAAAATGAATCAAAAACATTATAAATGGCTCACCTACTGGAAAAAGAATTTAACAGACTCCCTTAATACCAATATTGAAATTGATGTTGCTCAGCATTTTGAAATTGAAGATTTCAAAATTGAAGACAATTCTATTGCTGATCTTAAAAAAGTTAATACACTTATTGATTTTGAAGAAAGAAGGATCAATGAAAAAAGAGGGATTAAAAATAAAGATGATGAAGACTGGATCACCATAGATTATGTATTTATTGTTATAGCACCCTTTAAGCTTAAACCGGCATCAGACCATCTCGTTCATCTCAGAGATAAGAAGCCCAAATTTCCCTTCTGGTACTCTACTTATTTAGACAGAAATGGAAAACTCTATATTCCTGACGAAATGTTTCCTTTATTTCAAAGACAGTATCTGGAACCTCTTGCTGATGAACGAACTGAATTTATTTTTGGGAGTATTGAAGAAGTAGATTTAGCCACTACGCTAGGGAAAGAAAATTATTCAAAATATCCTGAATATGTACAATATGTAAAGGATATATTTAAAAAAGTTACCGGGCAGCAGCTATGCAAATATCAGTCAGGAGCTTATGAAACGATCTTTAATGCCATAGTATTACTTCCACAAGAGGAAATGAATGCAGCAATGGGAATCATTGAGCTGTATGAAAAAATTCTTCACCAAAAGAATCTTCCCGAACTTTTACAGTCTTTTATAACTTTAAACAATAATCAGGAAAAGTTACCTATTACTGTACCTGATTTAATAAATACCAATGAGCTGCATCTCGGGCAGATGGGTTTTGATTTTCCTATTTCCATTTCGCAAAGAAAAAGTTTAAATACTCTTTTAGGATCTAGTGAAAAGGTTTTTGCTGTTAATGGTCCACCAGGTACCGGAAAAACAACACTTTTACAAAGTATTGTCGCTAATAAGATGGTTGAAAGCGCACTAAAAGGAGAAGATGCACCAATTATTTTAGCCTGTTCTACCAACAACCAGGCAGTTACCAATATCATAGACAGTTTTTCCCGGTCCAATACAGGAGAAGGAAAATTACAAGGCAGGTGGATTCCAGATATTGACGGATATGCTACTTATCTTCCCTCTACCAATAAAAAAGAAAGCGAATTAAAAGGGATTAACTATAAAAAACTAAATGGTAACGGCCTTTTTAATGACATTGAAAATTCAGAGTTTCTACAGGATACTAAAGAATATTTTTTACAGAAAAGTAACGAATACTTTAATTCTTCCGCTCTCAGTTTGTCTTCTGTAGTTCAAAAATTACAAACAGAAATTTCAGATATTGAACAAATCCTACAAGACTCCGGAGATACGTGGAAGGCTTATTTACAATCCGAACATGTATTTACCTCTCATTACCTTCTTGATAATTCAAAAATTTCCAAGTATTATCATGAAGATTTACTCAATGAAGATGTACTCAAAAATGATATTGAAAACCTCACTAAAACTGAACAAAATATCATTATCTATTTTAGCAATGAACCATTCTTTAGAAAGTTCTTTTGCTTCCTGGGAATACAATCGGCACTGAAAAACCGTGCTTCGGAAGTAAAAATAATTCTAAGAGATTCCCAAATTGCAATTCCTGAAAATTTTGTGTTCAAGAAAAATGAAATTCTTGATATCATAGATTCTAAGATAAATACTGCTAAAAAGATTATGGGTTCCATTGAAAAATGGAAACTATGGAAGAATAACAATTCAATTAAAGGTAACCCTCCACGTTCGGAAGAAAAGTATTGGGAGTTTGAGCACTTAAAAATAAAAGAAAAAATAAGTGCCAACTGTTTTTATGATGAGCTTGATATTTCACTGCGTCATAAAGCATTTCAATTGGCTTTACATTACTGGGAAGGAAGGTATCTACTACAGCTTGAATCTGATCTTTTCGATCCTAAATTTAATGGAAAAGGGAAAGAGCCTATGATAAACAGATGGAAAAGACATGCTATGTTAACCCCATGCTTTTTCAGTACATTCTACATGGCACCAAAGTTTTTCAGTTTTTATAAATTTTTAAGGATGAATGGAGAAGGCAACAAAATACATGATAATCCGCCTCTATTTAATTTTATAGATCTTCTAATCGTTGATGAAGCAGGCCAGGTTTCTCCGGAAGTAGGCATCGCCACATTTGCTTTAGCTAAACAAGCTGTTGTTGTAGGAGATGTAAAGCAGATAGAACCCATTTGGAATGTTACCCATAAAATTGATATCGGTAACCTTAAAAAGTGTGAAATTATCGAGGAATATGATGATATTGTTTACGAAAAAGAATTTGATCCTAAAGGTTTTCTTTCTTCTACCGGCAGTATTATGAAAATGGCTCAAAATGCCTCAGGATTTAAGGAAGCCAATTTACAAGAAAAAGGAGTACTGCTAACTGAACACAGAAGATGTTATGATGAAATCATTAATTACTGCAATGTATTAGCTTATGATGGTAAACTTATTCCATTAAGAGGAAAAGCAAAAAATGATTTACTTTTCCCGCCAATGCATTGTATTCACGTTGATGGCCAATCTACAAGAAACCCAAATGGCAGCAGGTTTAATATTGAAGAAGTTAAAACAATTATTAACTGGCTGACAGAGAACAAAACAGAAATTGAAAAGAAATATGAGTGCATTGAACATGCTGTCGGTATTATTACTCCATTTACCGGACAAAAAAACAGTTTAAAATCAGCCTTAAAAGATGCAGGATTTAAAGTTGAAGACTTTAAAATAGGTACTGTTCACGCTCTACAAGGAGCAGAAAGACCTATTATCTTATTTTCTATGGTCTATGGTGATGAAGATAAAGGAACACTGTTTTTCGATAGAGACAACAAACCCAATATGCTCAACGTAGCCGTTTCGAGAGCCAAAGATAACTTTGTTGTTTTCGCCAATACCAAAATTCTTGATAAAAATGCTAAAACGCCTTCAGGCGTACTTGCTAATTTTTTAAAATATAACGAAACAGTAAGTTAATTTATAAACGCACGATTTTAAAAATACTTGTTACTTAATCATTAATAACTTCAGAATTTAATATTACTAAATACTGTACTTAAAATGAATGACCTCATTAAGCTTACTCGAAGAGAACTCTATGATAAGGTATGGGTTACACCTTTAACTACACTATCTAAAGAATTTAACTTATCTGATAATGGACTAAGAAAGATCTGCAAAAAATTTGATATCCCATTACCCCCTATGGGATACTGGCAAAAATTACAGTTTGGGAAGAAAGTAGTAAAAACCCCATTGCCACAACAAGAAAATGAAAAAGAGATCAAAATTCATGTAGATAGAACTAAAAATGAACCTAATCCCATAAATTCACTCAAGCAAATTGTTACTGAAAAGATTAAAAGCAATTCCGCATTAATTTTAAAAGTACCTGAACGGTTAAGTAAACCTGACGAAATTGTTAGCAAAGTGCAAGCTAACCTTGAGAACAAAAAAGTTCGTGATTATGCAAAAATAATAGGAACGATTCATACGGATAGTGGATTGCCCCATATTGTTGTTTCACCCAAAAATGTTTCTCGTTCATTAAGAATATTGGACAATTTAATTAAGAATTTTAAGATTTTAGGATATAAGGTGAACGTAGATTCTGAAGGATTAAAATTCGCTGCGTATCAAGATAAAATTACATTATACATTAAAGAAAAAAGTAATATTAAAGATACAACGAATGAAAGAGGATGGAAAAGCAGAGATTTAATAGCAAACGGTAAACTAGCAGTTAAGATCGTACAATATGGAACAACTGAATTTGCAGACACAGAAAAATTACTTGTTGAAGATCAAATCGAAAAAATTTTGATAAAAGTTGAAACTGAGTTTCAAAGAATGGCTGAAAACAGAAGAGTGTGGAAAATTGAAAGTGACAAAAGAGAGGAGCTTAGAAAGATTGAAGAAGCAAAACAAAAATTGAAGGGCGAAGAGCTTACCAAATTTATTTCTTTTTATAATGATGCCCATCGATGGAAGAAGTTTATGATTCTAAAAGAATATTTTGATTATATGAAATCTAATAATACCATAAATAAAGAATGGATTGACTGGGCTGAAAAAAAACTTGATTGGTACAATCCAGCGAAAAATGCAGAAGACAATTTAATGGAAGATGTTGATAAAAACTCGTTAGAAACCAAGAAGAAAAATAGATGGGACTGGTAAAGAATAAATTAATATAGAAATCAGAATGTTATTGTAACACACAATTATAAAGAATGTATCAGAATATTTTCAGTTATATAAATCCATGAAAAAAAATAAAGAATTCAAAGGACTTTGGTATATACCAAGTGATCCAAAAAACAAAATTGGTGGAACATTAATAATTACACCTGACAAGATAGTATTAGAATTGTTTGGATGTTATAATACAGAATCAGAAAGTATAATAAACACAATATTGGAAAATAAGGTATCGACTGTAGAAGCAATACATGGTAATCTTATTGATAGTAAAAAAATAACTTTATTTAATTGTCGAGAATCACTAAATATAAATACTTCGAATTCTGTCCACTTAAGTACTTATGAATGTCTTTATGTCTTAGAAGGTTTACATTTAAATTCTACTAAAGATAATTTCTTTAATCAAATTTCTTTACACACACCAATTCTTTCCCAATGGAAACACCCTGCCATTATTGAACGTTCATTTTACTTTTGTGAACACAGTAATAAGGTAAAAAAAGTGGAAGTTTCTGCGGATCAAGCTTCCAACTGGAAAAAGAGTTTTGATATCACAGAAGGATATCAATTAACCCTTAGTGGCAATGGTCAATTTAATGGAAATTTTGAACACACAGAATTTAAGTTTAACCAAGACACCACTCTATCAATAATATGTAAAGAAAAAAAGACTTTTTCAGATTTATTAGAAAAGGTATTTCTTGTTTGCAAGTTTGTAACATTGGCAACACAAACTCCTGTTTTAATAACTGAACTTTTTTTATATAATGATGTTATGCAGCAGAATTCCGATCCTATAAAATTATATTACGTAAGTAAGAAAGAGTCCACACAAAAAGTTGATTCTACAAATTTTTTATTTACTTATGATGATATTTCTGATATTTTTCCTGAAGTAATACTAAAATGGTTTAAAGAAAGTGACCGCCTCGCTCCAATTCGGAATCATTTAATAGCTAGCATTCAACAGAAAGGATATTTTTCAAGTCTTGATTTCCTAACTATTATACAGTCTTTAGAAGGTTATCATCATAGATTTATAGGCACTGATAAGAAGCTAAAGGAGAGAATAAACGATTTAATAAATAATTTCAATATCATAGACCTTGTTCGAAATAGCAATATTAAAGTTGATCGAGTAGTAAAAACTAGAAATTATTATTCTCATTTTTACGAAAGGAAAGGAAATGAGCTAGCAGGGCGAGAATTATTAGAAGAAACTAATAAATTACGAGTTTTACTTACTTGCTGTGTACTTTCACTAATAGGTTTTAATAGTAGTAAAATAAATGAAATTTTAAATAAAAGGAATTCCATTAAAAGTTTTCTTTAATGGAATTTTTAACCTTGTTTGTACTAGCTTGGAGTAGTACATTTTTATAAAGCGTTATCAAAGAATGGTATCTCCCTAATCCATCAAGTTATTTAAACGATCCAAATCTTCCTGATCAATTCTATGCTTATCTGTAATTGTAACCAGTCTTTTTGATCCATCCATATAAATAATATTCACAGATACTAATTTCAATGTCTGAACGATATCAGTAAGCCAAACATTGTCAAAAGACCATGTCCCTGAAGCTAAACTTTCAACCGGACCTATTCCTTTTCTACTTATATTAACTCCTACTCTATCTTTTACAGCATTTTTACCGTAAAAATTGAAAGTGATATATTTAATTGTTTTTTTGCTGAAGTTTAATATTTTAAACTCTGCCCCTGTAAATGAATAATCTTCTGTAGGAAATGCAGAAATGATGGCAATTCCGTTTTTCTCTCTACTGAAAATCTTATCGTAAACCTCGTTTTTAAGTTTGCGCATATAAACCTCCGAGAATCTTTTTGACCAAGAGTCAAGACTATCTTTTTCAACAGGTGTAAGATTATTGAATTTAGTTTTGATGTCAGCTAATTGTTTTTGTTTACCCTTTACATAGATCTCATTTTCATTTGAATTATCTTCCATATAGTACTTCTTTCCATCAAAATAAAAACCTATAATATCTTTTGTACTCGAATACCCTTTACATTCAGTAATATCTGTTACAAAAAGCATATCCTGGGGCTGATATTTTTTGTTATAATCTCCTGTTCGATAACAAGACGGACTAAAGGAAGGATAAATAAGAGAACTATTACTACGTAGGACTATGATTGAATCTCTGGTAAGCTGGCAGGAACAAAGATGTGCAAAAAAGATTACACTCAGAAACAATAGTTTTTTCATGATTAACGTTTCCGCAAATATAAGAAAAAACGATATGAGATTTTTACGGGTATCCTCAATGCTCATATTATACAAGAATATTCTGACCTTCAATAAATCCCTACAAAATGTACCACATTTCTAATAATGGCAAAAAAGTTGTAACTCTTTACAGAAATATCTATCGTATGAACAATATAGTAAAAATAGCATTGGCCTTGGCTGCGGGAAGCTCTTTGCTTTATCTGGGCCTGCGAAAGAAAGGCAAAAAGAAAAATTTATATATCGCTCCCGACGGAAATACTTATAAAGAAAATCAGATTTACAGAAGTTATGATAATAAGCTTTATAAGAACGGTAAAGAATTCCGTTACAATGTACCTGATTTATCCGATACCTTGTATGAAAACAATACCAATTACAATACAATAACAGTCCCTCTTCATTTGAGTTATAAAGCTCACTATAAAAATCCAAGTTACCAGCATAAGGGGTCGCGGCATCAATAGAAAATCCTTAAAAATTACCACTAAACAAAATATATAGTATTATGAGAAATTTATTATGGCTTGTTGCAGTAATATGCATCGTTGTATGGCTTTTAGGAATGCTTGGAGTTATTCCGGGCATGGATACAGGAAGTTTAATTCATACTCTTTTGGTGATTGCAGTTATTGTAGTCCTAATCAACATTTTTACAGGTAGGAAACCTTTAAACTAAATTTATTAATGAGGATAGAATGCTTAAAAACATTCTATCCTCATTAATTATTAAAATTGCCGGAACGGACGCATTACATGTTAATGCCTTAATCTAGCTAAATATTCTTTTTAAACTCAAATGCTGTACTGAAATCTTCTTTTAAAAATATATAAGCATCAAACTTCTTCCCGTTTTTGCTTTTCATATTCTTGATTAATGATGTTTTATTTTGAGTTAATAGTAAAGTAATATCTTTAACACTGAGTTGTATTCCGCATATAATTTTGAAGAGAATCCAGTTGCATTGTTCATCTGGGCATTTTACGATTTTGTCTTTAATGATAAGATTGTACTGTTTGCATTTGGGGCATTTTAATTGTGGCGTGTTTTCTTGGGGGATATGAAGTGATAAAAGTTCGCTGGTGATTTCTGCTGTGTAGTGTTGGATATTGTTCATAAATTGGGTTTTGTTGATTTCTCCTTTTTCAATTCTGTCCAGTGCTATTTCCCATTCTGCGGTCATTTGGACATTGGCTATTTTTTTGTCTTTGACAAGGTTGTAAACCTGCAAGCCTTTTTCTGTGGGATGCAGGTTTTTGCTTTTCCGGATGATATAGTTTCTGCTGAGCAGGGTTTCAATAATGGAGGCTCTGGTAGCCGGGGTTCCGATACCGATATTGGATAGCGCTTTCTGTTCTTCTTTGTTTTCAATAGATCTGCCTGCATTTTCCATCGCTGATAAAAGATCTGCTTCAGTAAAAAGTTTGGGAGGTTGCGTTATTTTTTCCAGTAGTTCTGTTTTTGACATTTTCAGCTCATCTCCGATTTTGAATTCCGGAAGTTCAGTAAGGACTTCATTTTTATTATTGGAATTTTCATTGTCAGATAGAATTCCTTTGATGGCTCTCCAGCCTTTCTCTAGGATTGCAGAGCCTTTGATCTGGAATTCATAATGATGTACTTTGATAATGATGTGGCTGACCTGTTTAGTACAGGCATGGGACAAGGATTCTAATAAACGGTAAGCAATCATATCATAAATGGCTTTTTCCGTAACGCTAAGTGCTGATGGAACTTTCGTAGTGATAAGTAAACCATGATGGTCTGTCACTTTTAGATCATTCACAATCCGCTTGTTGAAGTTTCCGAATTTTAAAGTAGATATGGGTGGCTTGAATTGATCGGCTGTATTAAGAATCCTCACCAGTTCAGGAATCTCAGTCCATAAATCTACAGGAATATACTTGCTGCCGGTTCTGGGATAGGTAATGAATTTCTTTTCGTACAAGCTTTGAGCAATCTGTAAAACCTCATCGGCAGAAAGCCCCAGTTTCCTGTTGGCTTCTTTCTGTAACTCTGTAAGATCGAAAAGTAAAGGAGACTGTTCCTGTACTGTTGTAATGGATACATCTTGTACAACAGCTCTTCCCTCCCGCTCTATGGATTTTTGGATTTGTTCTGCCTGCTTTTTTTCTTCCCATTGTAATAGTGAGAGGCTTGTGAAGTCCGTATATTCTTTTCTATGGCTCAGCTGAATCTGAAAGTATTTTTGCTTAGTGAAGTTTTGATGCTGAAGAAACCGTTGGCAGATTAAAGCAAGGGTTGGTGTTTGTACTCTGCCTAATGAATAAACATCATGGTTTCCTGCAATGGTTAATGTCTGAGTGGCATTGATTCCTACCAGCCAGTCCGCTTCACTTCTGGCTTTAGCTGCTTGATACAAACCGTCAAAGGCATCGCCTGGCTGAAGGTTTTTAAATCCGTCCTGTATTGCCTTTTCGGTAAGGGAACTGATCCAGAGTCTTTCAAAAGGTTTATTACACTGTATGTAGTGATAGATATAGCGGAAGATCAACTCTCCTTCCCTTCCTGCATCTGTTCCGACAATAATACTACTGCATTGATTGATGACTTGTTTTATGGTGTTGAGTTGTTTTAAAGCGAAAGGATCAGGCTCATAGCCGTTGGGGTTCTTTAGTTTTTTGGGAGTTAGAATAAAAGGTTTCGGAAAGATAGGCAAAGAGGCTTTATTAAAGCCCCTTATACCATAATCCTCCGGCATTCCTAAGGCGATCAGATGTCCTAATGCCCAGGTGACACAATAGCCGTTACCGGATAAATAACCATCTTTCTTTTCATGGGCTCCTAATAATTGTGCGATTTCTCTTGCGACACTCGGTTTTTCTGCGATGATTGCTTTCATATCAAGGATTTAGATGATTATTATAGTTTTTGTCCTCTTGGTTTTCTAACCTTTTTTTGCTGATCCTCCTGCTGTTTATGGGTAGGCTGCTGCTGTTTTGATTCTAAAGGCTCCTTCACATTTTTAGTAGCTTCATTGGTTTTACCTTGGGTGTTCACAGCAGTTTGAGTCTTATGATCTTCTGTAGGTTTTGCCTCCTCTTTAAGTTTATTAGGATGAATAAATGAAAAGTCGGTTTTGGAAGTTTCTTTGTTGAAGGTAATATAACCTTGATAGGCTTTACCCTTAGCATCTGTAAGACCGTCAACGTACACGGTTTGCCCGGCTTTGAACTTTCCATACTGTGAATCGTCCAGTTCTTTTCCTCTGAATACTTTGGGTGCTTCTTTATCCGAAAGTTGAGTTTGTTGTTGGTTATGATGATGTTGTTGACTTTGTTGCGGTATCTGGTTATTGTTGAACAGAAATTCCACATACCGCTTATCTGCATTGAATTGTACGGTGGCATCGAAAAGTTCACCTTTTTTAGAGGTCATGCCTTCAAGATACAATGGTGCTCCTTCCAATAGGGTTTGTTTCTGATGTTCATCAAGCCTAATTCCTTTTATTTCATCAGGGATTTTCATGTATTCCGCTCTATAAGCAACCAATTCATTGGTTAAACGATCACGGCTGATAACAGATGGAATGATTTCATCTGTTTTAGGATTGACCAGATCTACTACCCGGCCCATATTCCCAGTTTCTTTCAGATTCTTTTTGTCTTCATCCGTGAACTGGTGACCTAAGAATTTACTGTTAAGATTCGGTTCTTTTCGGATGCCGTGCAGATGAACGGCAACTTGACCTGCATCTCCTGTCTGAAGAGATAGCCGAACATCCATCCTACTGACTGCTGTTCCCAGATTAATGGTTATGGGAATCAAAGTATTGGTTTTAAATCCTCTGAGTAATGAATCCATTGCATTCATTTTTTCAAGCTTCTCCTGATTAAGTCCAAATTTTTCCATCGTTTTCCAGTCGATCTGTTCTGGCTGAAAACGATATTCCTGATTGTCTGTGTTGTTGTCCATTGTATTTTGATTTTTTGGATTGTTGTTATGTTGCGGTAAAATTTCGTAGTCTTTCAGCTTTTCTTTTTCTTCGGGAGAGGCCTGATCAACATATTTTTGAAGATCCTTAGCGGTGTTGACAGCATCGTATTCTGAAACTTTGAAAAAGTTGAAATTCGTGGGATTTTTAAGCTGCCGGTAAAAATTAGAAAAGAAATTGGAGAATAGATCTCCATGTTTATCAACTCTGATCAGCGGCTCATTATCCTCTTTTTCTTGTGGAGGAACTTTTTGAAGATTACCATCTTGATCAATTCCTTTGACCATTTCAACCTGATTGGTATGAATGTTCAGGATAAGGAGTGTATCTGTTGTCAGTTTGAGTTCATTGGGTGCCTGAGGGTTTATCAATTCACTTTCCATTGTATTTCATTTAATAGAACCAAGGTATTGGTCAATGAAGAAAATCCTAAAGATTGGAAGGGTGATGAATGATTTGGCTGTGAAGGTCTTGTTACTATCAAGAGTTTAAACATTCTCTGATCAATTGGTGGACATCAGAAAGCTTATAATACAGCTTTCCGCTGATGGTATAGTAAGGCAGCTTTTTATCTGTCCTATACCGTTGTAATGATCGGGAACTTATTTTTAAAAGCTGTAAAACATCCTGGTTATCCAGAAGCTGCTCTCCGTCTACTTCTATAAATCTGGATTGGTTCTTAATCATTTGCTCTTTCAGTAGATCAAATCTTTCCATAATTCTCTCCATCCAGGCTATAAATTCTGTTCTTTCAATATTCATAATAGTGATTTTAATGATTGCTGGTCATGTAAAGTTGAACAAGAGAAATCATATAAAATCACTACTTTTTCGTAGTACCGAAAAGATTTTTACTGATTTTTTATTGCTTTTAAGAATGATCGATATGTTGATCCTAAGATGATAGGGAAAGAGATAAAATTGTTTTAATTAGAAAATTCAATACTAAGTATCTGTTAAGATATTTTTTATTTTGAAACAAAAGCCATATTTTTATTAATGATTTAAGTACACCAGCTCATATAGGGAATATATCTGTTTAATGTATTGAAGTAATTTTATTGTTCTCTTATTAATATTCATCATTAATGGCCAATAATCACAAATCAATTTACAGTGCACTTGCCGCTAACCTAGTGATCGCTCTGACAAAGTTTATTGCAGGGGCATTTACTAACAGTTCTTCAATGATATCCGAAGGAATCCATTCAACAGTAGATACCGCGAATCAGCTGCTGCTTTTATATGGAATCAAAAGGAGCAGGAAGCCTGCAGATGAGTCTCATCCATTTGGGTACGGCAAGGAGCTCTATTTCTGGTCCTTCGTGGTTTCAATTCTTATATTTGGTTTAGGGGGTGCTTTATCCATCTATCAGGGAATCTTACACATTATTAAACCCGAGGTGATGAAAGATCCATTCTGGAATTATATTGTATTGATACTTTCCCTTATTTTCGAGGGGACCTCTTTGTTTATCGCTGTAAAAGAATTTAACAAGACCCGCAACGGGTTGAGATGGTGGGATGCGATCATCAAAAGTAAAGATCCGGGAAGCTTTCTTGTGGTTTTTGAAGATGGTGCCGCAGTGGCCGGTCTGCTTGTTGTTATGATATTAATGGGGATCAGTCATTGGTTACAAATTCCGGAATTGGATGGGCTGGCATCGGTAATCGTAGGGTTAATACTGGTTTTTGTCTCGCTTATTCTGGCCAGGGAAAGCAGGAGCCTGCTGATGGGTGAAGGCATAGCACCTGAAACAAGAGAAAAGATTGCTAAACTGGCTGAAAAAGATACTGCTGTCGTCAGAACAAAAAGTATACTCTCTACGTACCAGTCACCTGAAGAAGTTGTACTGATGCTGATCATCGATTTCGAAGATCATCTTGATACAGAAGAGATCACAGAGACCATACACCGTATTCGTGACCATATTAAAAATGAATTCCCATTCGTAAGGTTCGTTATCATTCAGCCGGAATAACTCATTATAGTGTAGGATCTTGAGAATTTTTAATTTTTACGGAATTCCGTAAAAATCTGAATGCTGACATTTCTAAATCTGTCAGAAATATATACTATTTCATGAAAAATCTTATTCTATTTTTAAATCTTTCTTCTGATCTCCTCCTGCAATTCATCTCAGGCAGGAAACACGTTTATATTTATCAAACAGAACTATATAGGAGAATGGCCTTTTTCCGTTAATAGATTAGAGGTCTACTGCTCAGGTTACAAAGAGATCGATGGCACGGCGAAGAATGGCAAGGTCTATGCGCTAAATGGTTCTGCAAAAGGCGCTTCACATAATGATCCATCTATCAGTAAGATTAAGTCTGGATCAATCAAAATATTTTTACGATCCACTCTAAGAAAATAAGAAGAATGCCCCAACCAAACTAACCCAGCCTGACCATTTAATAACAGCTTCCAATCAATACTTTTTGAAGGAATGGTGCGAAGAGGCTTGCTTTTTTTTGACTTCTTAAAAAGATAATCGTACAACGCAACATGTAGGCTTTGAGTCACCTGCGCGGTATGATTTATATTTCGAAATTTTCCCTCTTTAAATTAAGGCGATTGTTTTATACGATCCAATCTTTCGCCTGAAGGCCGCTTTCCAAATAAGGGACATATCATAAGAAGCATTGCTAATACAATCAAAACTCTGAAGTGCCTTTTCCTGAAGGCCTTTTTTGATATATTCGGTCCCGTCATCAAAGTTTCTTAAAAAACCAAAGAACATGTCATATAATAGGACATTGCTTTTCTTTCAGAATCTTTTTCTTCCACTGCTGCTTTGAGTGCTTTCTCAGAAAAAGTAAACTATATCTAAAAGCTTTTTTATTGATGTTTTTGAGAATAATAATCTTAAAAAAATAAGTTTTGATGAATAATCTCTAGTTTGAGAGATAAAAGTTCAATATATTTGTGATACAAGATACAGCTCATTAATAATAAACCTCAATGAAAAGATATCCGACCTTTTTATTAGCATTACTTTTTCCTATTACCATATATAGCCAACAAAACCTTAGTGCTGATGAATTATTTGGTAAAGCCCGTAGCACTGCTTTCGATCAGAAAGACTATACTACATCTATAGCATTGGCTAAAGAAGCATTGGAAAAAGCTCCTAATTATACTGATATTTCAATTTTCCTGGGAAGGCTATATACTTGGAATAAGGATCTGGCTGCGGCAAGAGCTGTATTTGATAGCCTCGCAAAAAGAGATGTTCAGGATGAAGATTATTTTCTAGCGTATGCTTCATTGGAATACTGGAATGATCAGAATACAAAGGCTAGCGAAATTATAGATAAAGGACTTTCCTATCATTCTAAATCTGAGGCTTTGCTGCTTCTGAAAGCAAAAGTATATTTTGGAATGAATAATTATGAGGAAGCAGACAAAGCAGTAACGACTCTTTTATCTATTAATCCAAAAAATACGGAAGCAACGGCTCTTGCAGTAAGAATCAAGGATTTGTCTTCTAAAAATGCTGTTGGAATTATTTACAATTATTCCCATTTTGACAAACAGTTTGATAATGACTGGCATATCGTTGGGGTGAGTTACAAAAGGATTACCCCTATTGGTTCTGTAATTCTTCGGGGTAACTACGCGAACAAGTTTGCACAGGGCGGTACACAGGTTGAATTGGAAGCGTATCCAAGACTTTCTAAAATGTTCTATCTGTATGTTGGTGGAGGGTATTCTGATGATGTAGGCCTTTTTCCGCAATACCGAACTGGGTTTTCCCTGAATGCCAATCTTCCCCATAGTTTTGAGGCTGAATTAGGTTACCGTCAGCTTCATTTCAGTAACAGCATCTGGATGTATACTGCTGCTGTAGGAAAATATTATAAAAATTTCTGGTTCAATCTCCGTACTTATATAACTCCTGACAGCAAAAACATTTCCCATTCTTATACGGGAACGGTTCGTTATTATACTAAAGGAGCTCAGGACTATTTTGCTTTTCAGATAGGAAGCGGAATAAGCCCGGAAGAATTCCGAAATAACCTTCTGGAAAATGAGACCTTTAAACTTAAAACCTTTAAAGTGGGTGCTGAGTATAATTTTTCTTACCGCTCCGTCAATCTCTTTTCTGTGGGAACAATGTACTATAACCAGGAATTCCGTCCGGGTGAGAAAGGAAATCAGTTTGATATTACTTTAGGCTATACCCGAAAGTTTTAAAACTTTGACTTTGTTTTTTTCTTAAAATTCACCATTACTGAATCCGGCATTAGTTTTTTCGTGGAATAAAATTGAGCATTCATGCTTTTATACTGATTGAACCTACCATTGATTTTACCTTTGGCTGCAGCATCATTAGACGCATCTTCTTGCATGGCTTTAAGCGTGAAAAGCTGGCCGTCATGGATATAATACTTCTCAGATACAAAATCAATAAGCTGGTTTTTACTTTGCATCATAGGGATTCCCACATTACTGATTTCAGAATCTGCAGAGAAACCTCTTCCAACCCATGTAACTGTAGAAGGGGTAGTGATTTTATAATTATTTCTGTAGTATGCTAAAATAGAAGGCGCAATATCAAAATGGCTTACTGTTTTGTGAAAACGCTTTGATTCTTTTAGTAATGGTGAATAGATTAATAATGGCACATGGAATCTGTCAATTTTAGATTCCAAAGTAATTTCAGGCATACTGTGATCTCCTGTAATAACAAAAATTGTATTTTTAAAATCGGGACGTTTACTGTAATTTTCAAAGAACCCTTTTATAGCATCATCAGCATTCAATACTGAAATTAACTGATCTTTGTGGGCAGCTGCCCATTTTTTCTGTTCCGGAGTTAAAATCCCGGAGTTAAGCCTTTGGTTATACACCTTTTCATAATGATCCTTATTGTTGATTAAGAAAGGGTTGTGTGTTGAAAGTGTAAGTATCATATTGAAATACGGCTGATTCTGTGGTTTTTGCTCCTGCTGCATTTTATTGAAAACAGCCTGATCTTCATATCCCCAGCTTTCTCCATTATTGGCAGGAAGTTTAAGATAAGGACTGCTGAATGAAGCTTCATCTATAATATGATCTACTCCGCTATACTCCAGGAACTCACGGTAGCGGTCAAATGATACATGACCTCCATAATAAAATCCGGTTTCAAAACCATTCGCTTTTAGAATATTATAAAGATTGAAATTCTCCGGTGTTTTTTCTATTTCAAGGAAGCCGTTCTTTCCGAAAGGAAGTGATCCTGTTAATGATGGCAGTGCTCCAAATGTTCTTCCTGCTGAGCTTAAACTGTTTTCCCAATACAATCCTTTATGGGATAAAGAATCAAGATAAGGGGTAAAATTACCGATATATCCTTTCGGGGATGTATAAGCATGTCCAAAACCTTCCATAATGAGAAAAACAAGATTAGGAATCTTGTCTGATTTGGTAATATAAGCTCCTAAGAAATCCGGGGTATTTTCTTTTCTCCAGAAAGGAAAGTTTTTATCGATCATTTCTGCATCTGCAGTAAAGCCTTCATTTTCGCTCAGCAGTTCATTCAGTTCCGGGTGATCACTTATGAAATTGTCTTCGTTGGATTTAAAGAAATAAGCCCATTTACTTTTTGCTGCATTTTGGTTAAACTCATTCTCAGAACTCAGAACTTTTCCTCCTATTATATTGGAAGGGATAAAGAATGACACTAAACCGAAAACCAAGAGTGTCAGTCCCGGATAGATTGATTTTAAAGCTGTTTTGCCTGCAATCCATAAAGGAACAAAAGAAACTGTTATTAAAATTCCCAGTAAAGCAAAGTTTTTAAAGTTAAGCATTCCACTTGCCTGCAAAATCTGCTTCATCTCCTCTTTACTGTAGTATAAAATATCCGCCCCAAGTACGTTACGGCTTTCAGAAAAATATAGGAATAAGATATATTGTGTAACCGCTACAATAGCCAAGGCTAATATTCCCAGGATTATTGCCCATTCTTCTTTGATAAAATTAATGATCAGATATAAAATTCCAACACAGAATAACAGCTGAAATGCAAATAAAATATTTTCAAAGAAAAGATGACCAATAATGGCTGATGTTTCAAATTTTGGAAAGGTATATTTATACCATAATATTTCTGCGGTCACTCCTATTAAAAATAAAGCAAAGAAAACCAACGCCAGCATTCCCCACTTTTTGAGCCCGACCTGAAGTATAGCATATATTCTTTTTTTCAGAGGTAAATGCTGTATGCTTTGATTAAAACCCTGTCTTGTCATTTCGCCCCAGCCATGGGATTTTTTGAAATAATCAATAAATCCGTTAACCCCTGCTTTTACTACAATTGGATGAAAATAAAAAGGCTCAGAAAAAGCTGTAAAAATTAATTTCAGGAAGTCTTTTCTTTTGGTATAAACCCGATGGCTTACTAGATCCACCAGTATGGCGTAAATAGAATAGAGGAATCCCATTGAAATCACGAGAGCAAACAGTACAATAAAGAATGGCCAGTTGATAATTCCCAGTAATAAAAAGACAATAAAGATAATGTATCCTGAAAATTCAATGAGTGGACCCAGAAATTCAAAGAAGAACCAATAAGGAAGACTGATCATTCCCAGTTTTTTATACTTCGGATTGAACATTAGTCTTCTGTGTTTCCACAGGGTTTCCATAGTACCGCGCATCCATCTGTTCCGCTGTTTTCTGAGAATATCTTTGGATTCGGGAACTTCTGTCCAGCATAGAGGATCCGGAATAGTAAGTACTTCATAAGGTTCGTTTTTTTCCTCCATGTACTTTCTCATCCTTACAACCAGCTCCATATCCTCTCCCACCGTCTTTTTATCATAACCACCGCAGGCCAGTACAATTTTTCTGTCAAATACTCCAAAAGCACCAGAAATCAGGATCAATCCTGAAGCTCTGGACCAGGCCATACGTCCAAGAACAAAAGCTCTTATATACTCCAATGCCTGTGTCCTTCCCAAGAGTGTTTTCGGCATATTGACACATACAATTTTTCCATTTTCGATGACACAATTGTTAGCCAGACGAATCACTCCACCACATGCAATGAACTTTTTGTCGGTTTGCTCCAGCATTGGTTTTGCAAGTTTTAAAATCGAATCCTGCTCAAGAATACAGTCAACATCAATGCAAACCAGATATTCCCCGGAAGAAATATTGACGCCGACATTTAAAGCATCTGCTTTACCTCCGTTTTCTTTATCAACAACAATCAGTTTTTTAAAGGCCTGATTTTTACTTTTATAAACGCCTCTTACTTCATTGGTTTCTATTTTTCCCTGTATAAAATAAGCTACAGGCTCAAGTTCATAAGCTTCGATCAGATTCTGAATTGAATCATCCTTACTTCCGTCATTCACAATGATAATTTCCAGATTATAATAGTAAAGGGATAAAAGGGAACGTACATTTTCCACTATGGTCATTCCTTCATTATATGCCGGAGCAATAACGCTGAATACAGGCGAATTGGGATTTGCCGCAATGATGCTGTAGTCTGTAGATGTATTTTCTTTTTTATAACGCAATACAGCGCCAAGCGCATAAATTCCTATCCAGCCATAGATAAGAGTTACTGCTGTTCCGTAAATAAAAAACAGCCAGATAACAACTTCATATATGATGTGTGAGAATTCTAACATACTTTTTCCTGTATTGCGTATTTAATAATTTGAATCAATTCTTCAGAAGAGTTTTCTTTTTGAGATACTTCTTTCAGGTATTTTTGTTGTTCCAAAGCACACAAAGCCTCTGCAGCATGAACTTTTATCCCTGAATCAGTATTGTTCAATAATTGATTTTTCAGAAAATCTGTACTGCATTGGTCTTTTGACTTTTTCATGACTTTGAGCATCTCTTTCTGGACTTCAACCGGCTGATGTAGATATGTTCCCATAAGATGGTTAATGGTTGAAGAATTTTCCAATGATAATAAAGTTTGTACTACTTGTACTCTTACGTCAACAGCAGGATGATCCAATAAATAAGTAACTACAGGATACAGAGATAATATCTGAAATTTTCTTAAAAGTTTAAGGGTAAAAATGATTACGGAATCATTAGAACTTTCCATCCAGCTTTTAATAATGTCCTCCGAGTTCTCAGGAATATGGGTGATAGAAATAAGCAGACGAAGCTGCTGCCATTCTGATATTCTGGCGGAAATACTGTTCAGGAAATGAAGACCTTCGAATCCCTTAAAGTTCACCATCGCATATTGCGCTTCCTGATACACCTGAGCTGAAGGATGGGTTAAAAATGTAGAAATTTTTGGCAATGCTTCTTCCACATGCATCGCAGTAAGTTCCTGTATTCCTCCTGCAATGATGTGTTCTTTCTTTTGATTCAGTTTTTTCAATGCTTCTTCGTGAAGGCCATACTGCTGAAATAGGTCTTTAAGTTTATTTTGAGCTGCCCCGGAAAATTTTTTCTCAGATTCTGCCAGTTTATGAAGGAGTAGATTTCTGAATGAAGAACTGTCTGAAGCTGCTGAAAAATTAGGATCTACAGGCATTTCTTCCTTATCATATACAATCACTTCCGAGATTTTTTTATTGATCACTTCGGACCATCTGAAGGTCTGAACAGATTTTCTGTACTGATAAAAGCCATAAATCAGTACACCGATGATCAGTAAGAGTACTAAGGATAGCATTCCCAGGAAAACCAGAAAAAGAAAATGTACAGAAGTGGTGAGTAACATGGCTGTAGTTTATTTTGAAGAAAATCTTTTTATTCTTAATATCAATTCATTGGGACTGAAGGGCTTCACAATAAAATCGGCTGCTCCGAGGTCGAAAGCATTCAGTACCACTTCTTCCTGCCCCATACTGGAAAGCATGATTACCGGTATCTGCTTCCCCATGCTGTGAATGGCTGAAAGTATTTCAATTCCCGAGGCAAAGGGCATCATAATATCTGTGATGGTCAGATCTACCTCTCTGGTTTTAAGGGTTTCGATAGCGTCTTTCCCGTTTCGGGTCAGGATCACCTCGTGTCCTTCTTTTAATAATTTGTGTTCAATCGTTTTTAGAATCAGTTCGTCGTCTTCGGCGATTAGAATCAGCATAATTTTAGTTTTTTATTGTATTAAATTTTTAATTAGTTGTAATCCTGTTGTTATCTCGTGGATAATTTCCTCTTCCATGGAAATAAAATCCATATCAGGCTCTGCTTTATTTTCCCAGTTGGCAGTACGTTCCGAAAGCTTTACCAGTCCTGCTGTTCCTGCTGTTCCTTTGAGCTTGTGAAGAATCAATTTCAGATGGGTACTGTCTTTTTCTGCTGCGTTTTTTTTAATATCTTTTTCAGCCTGAACAAGTTGCTGTAATACAAGATTCAGAAATACTTTTCTGAAATCTTCATCATCATCCCCTATTTGTTCACTCAGAAGATTTATATCCAGATCATTTTCTTGATCTGACAAATCCTCACCCGGGAGATTTTCATTAGGAATATATTTTTTCAGCATTTCCAGCAAATCATTTTGTCTTAAAGGTTTAGGCAGGAATTCATTCATCCCGGAATCCAGGCACTTCTCTTTTTCTCCCAGTACATTACCTGCAGTTACCCCAATAATCGGAACATTGGAATATTCCGGAATTAAGCGGATTTGTTTGGTAGCTTCAAGACCATCCATTACCGGCATCTGAACATCCATTAAAATGATATTGAATATTTTTCTTTTACACTGTAAAACAGCTTGAAGCCCGTCTGTAGCTTCAGTAAGCTGTGCATCCTGAACCAGTGAACGCATCATTTTATGGTTAAGAACCATATTGACCGGATTATCATCTACCAGTAAGATCTGTGGTGCCTGCATAAGTATAGAAGTTTCAGTTTCCGGTTGTGGGATTGTGATGATCTCCTTTTCTGTATTTTTTACCGCTTTTCTTAATGTTTTATAGAGCTCTTCAGACTTGATAGGCTTCAGCAAGAAATACGAATCGTTTTCCTGGCGGAAAGAATTAATAAGATCGTGTTCCTCAGAAGACGTGTGAAGAATAATCAGAGGAAAAGATTTATTTTGTTTGTTGAATAGTTCCTTGATTTTTTCTATCGTTTCCAGTCCGGAAATAATAGGCATATGATAATCCATCAGAATAACATCAAAACGCTCTCCTGCAAGCAATATCTGTAGAGCTTCCATTCCATTAGAAGCAAGCTTTGAATCAATATTTTTATAGGCAAGCATGTGCTGAATAATAATTCTGTTGGCTTCATTATCATCTACAATAAGTACCTTGTTTATTTTCAGATCTTCATACTCAGTGTGTTCAGACATTTCATAAGGAACCTCTATGTCAAAATAAAAAACAGATCCTTTCTGTAGTTCGCTCACCAATGACAGACTGCTTCCCATATATCTTAGGATATTATTTGAAATGGTCAATCCGAGACCTGTTCCGCCATATTGTTTGCTGATAGAGCTATTTTCCTGAGTAAAGGCATCAAAAATATACTGTTGTTTTTCTTTCGCAATGCCAATTCCGGTATCTCTTACGGAAAATCTGAGTTTGATATTTTTGCTGTCCAGATTCAGTCTTTCTACTTTAAGTTCTATTTCTCCCTGCGATGTAAATTTCACAGCATTTCCAAGGAGGTTGATCAAAATTTGTTTCAGCCTTGATTCATCCAGCCATATCATTTCAGGAAGTCCCTGTTCTATATTCAACAGTAATTCAGTATTTTTTTTCTGCGATTGGTAAAGGATGACATTAATAACCTGGCTTACCATATCATAAATATTAGACTTCTCAATTATAAGATCCATTTTTCCGGATTCTACCTTAGAAAAATCAAGTATATCGTTGATGATATTCAATAAATTTTCGCCTGATTCATTAATATAATTGAGGTATTGAGTCTGTATATCGTTCAATGGAGTTTTTAAAAGGAGATCAGAGAAACCAATAACACCATTCAGTGGAGTCCGGATTTCATGGCTCATGTTGGCTAAGAATTCAGATTTTGCTTTACTTGCAGTATCCGCCATTTTCTTGGCATTTTTTAGTTCTTTATTGATTTTCACAGAGGCTGTAATATTCTGTGCAGAAACAATAATCCCGCCTATGATATTACTGGAAAGATACCATGGTGTCACTTCTACACTGTAATGCTGAATGATTTCTCTGCCTGGAACTTCGATGGCCATATTATCATTTTTGTAGGCCTTTCCTCCCAGTGCATCCTGGTATATTTTTATTCTTTCATCCGGTACATTAGGGGAAATCTTAAATATATTTTCACCAATAAGTCTGATGTCGTTCATCTGAAACTGATCTTTCCAGCTTCTGCTTACAGAAAGATAATTAAGATCCTTATCAAACATGGCTACTGTAGAAGGTACATATTTTACAAAAGACTGCAGCATAGCCTCTTTTTTGGCCAGTTCAAGATAAATATTTTTGAAGGTATCAATATTCTGAATAATTCCGTAAACTCTGGAGCATACGCCGTCTTCAAATTCCGGTATGCCTTTTACTCGTACCCAGATCATTACACCGTCATTTTGTACAAGCTGTAATTCTTCATCGTAGGGAATGCCTTCTTTTGTGGCTTTTTCGAATAATAATTCCAGCTTTTGCCGGCTTTTCTCACTATAGAAACCCAGTGCATTTTCAAAATCAGGTTGGAAATTTTTATCTATTTTATGGATTTCTCTGGTAGATTGTGACCACAGAACAGTATTGTTTTTAAGGTTCACTTCCCATCCTCCCACCTGGGCAACAGCACTTGTCTGTTCCAACATCTTTTTGGTATGAACCAGATCTTTTTCCAAAGTTATTCTTTCAGTAATATTCAGTGCAGTACTTATCACATAAGGATTTCCTTCTTTATTGATCTCCACAAGATTGTGATACATCCAGACCAATTCTTCGCCTCCTTTTGTTTTCAGGATCATAGTTCCGAAATCTTCCTGATTTTTGTTGATTCTTTCAAGATATTGCTCAAGAAGAGGCCAGTTTTTTTGGGGAACAAGGTTTTTTAAATTTAAGCTTTCCACTTCTTCTGTTGAATATTGCAGGGCTTCTCTTCCTTTTTCGTTTACAGCAATGATATTTCCGTCCATATCATGCATACTCATCAATCCTATGGCGTTTTCGAAGAAGCTTCTGAACCGGCGTTCAGAGCTTTCCAGTTTAAGTTTTTCTTCAATACGTTGGGTGATATTGATTCCAAAACAAAATATCTCTGAATGATTTTGATTGAGCTTTAAATACCATTCAACAATGATGCTTTTGTTATCATCTATATTCGTTGAAGTAGTGAATGTTACTTCTTCATCCGTATCAGGAAGATTTTTGGAAAGTAATTGCAACTGAGAATTGTGAGCTCCTACAACGTCCAGAAAATTCTGGTTAAGAATTTGGCTCTTATCCCTCTGCAATGCATTTTCAAAAGCCGGATTAACTTCTTTCAGTAAGAAGTCTTTATCCAGAACACAGATCAGGTTATTGGAAATGGTAAAAGTCTGTTGAAAATACTCAGCCTGAATATTTTTTCGTTTTCCCATCAGGACTTTTGTGATTGCCTCTCCTATTTTTTTTAGTGTTAAAACCTGATCGTTTGTGATTGTTTTAGGTTTATAATCAATAACACAGATGGTTCCCAATGCGAATCCTTCATCATCAATAAGAGGTACTCCTGCATAAAAGCGGATTCCCCCAGCCAAAATAAGTGGGTTATCTGATGATCTTTCATCCAATAAAGTATCGTTAATAATTACAATATCTCCGCTTGAAATAGAATATTGACATAAAGTGTTTTTCCTGTCTACAAAATCAAGAGCAATTCCCACACAGCTTTGGATGGTCTGGGTTTCGCTTTCCATCATGGCAATAAGCGCTGCTGGGCAATCTGTCACCATACATGCTGTTTCTGCAAAAATATCTAGCTGCGGCGTTTTTCCTAGATATAAAAGGTCAAAATACTCCAGCTTCCTCATTCGTTCTACTTCATTCAAAGGAATTGGATACTTCTTCATACAGTATATCAAAAATTAGAGACTTTTCTTTTTTTAGTTATTAAAAATAACAATCCAGGCATTAGAATTATTATTTTAAATATTCTCAGTCTGTTTAAATTATTATTTTAATAGTTAATCCAAAATACGAAATATTTTGTATTCCATCACAATAAATCTAAAAATAAACATATATATATGATTATTTCAAATGAATTTCAATAAATTATAGATATTAAAAAAAGCATTCACTATTATGTAAATAAAAAGTACCATATAAAATGATAGGCTATTCAAGGGATGAATTCTCTTGTACAACTGCTCGTCGGAGAAAGTATCTACATTTCCTAGGTCGGAACATAAAAGAGGATAAGTTTAGTATTTCTAGAGATAGAAGTTTGTTTATAGTTGAAATCTTGAAAATTGAATATTATAAAAAATTACAATTTAGCTTTTAAAAACTCTGTTTAATTTTCACTTTATATTCTAAGAAATGTTAAATGTATACTCATCATACACAGTACTGATAAGTTCATCAGAATGAATATTTCGCGAAAAAATGGGATAATGGAAAGCATCGAGCTTATTTAGAATACGGATAAGGTCCATCTTTTCTTTATGGGTAAGATTTCCGGCAACAATATTTGTTGCCTGACGAATTTTTTCCATTTGTCTTTCGATAACAACCAGTCCCTTTTCTGAAATACGAATAAGCTTACTTCTTTTGTCCACGTCACATTCTGTCTGTTCTACAAGTTTCTGACGAAGCAGCCTGGCAATAATAAGCATACCTACTGGCTTATCATGAATATTTTTTTTGATAAGTGCCATTTTATTCATTTCACCAAAAGCTTTTAAATTAATCAGGTAGATGAAGTCTTCCTGAGTCGAAAATTCAGAATTAATGATAGCTGACTTTGAATAAGTCTTAGCATATCGGTTGAGATGGACCAGTAATGTACTAATTGCACTTTCAGCCGTTCTTCCATTCTCTTTTCCTTCCCAATACGGTTCATCAAGAATATTCTCACAATCAACTTTCTTTCCACCCGAAACCCATAATTTAAAGCCTTCAATAGTAGATGGATAAGAAGATGTTTTATTATCTGACTCAAATTCCTCGAGAAGAGTCATAAATTCTTTAATAAGGGTAAAATTCATTTTAATAAGATACTATACAAATATACCAGCTTTAAATTTAATATCAATTCTCTATTCATTGCACACTAAGTTTGTTCAAAAAACGACAAAAAAAACTATTATTATTTTGTATACAATTTATGCGGTATATATCAATAAGTACATATATAAACTACAAACTGTCCGAAACTTTATCAGCTTCGGACAGTTTGTAGTATACGATCTTAAAATTAATTTGTTTTTTTTCTCCATTCAGCCTTAACGTCTTCCGCTGCATCTTTTGTACTTTCCCATGCTTCGTCGGCTTTATCTTTAATATCTTCCCATGCATCAGAAACATTTGATTTCACTCTATCTAACCAGTCCTCCTGTGTTGCTTCCTGATCATTATCTCTTTTTTCATTGATATAATCTTTCACTTTATCCGCTAATTCATTAATCTTCCATTTCGCATTATCAGCTACATTCTTTAAAGAGTTTTCTGTTTGATTAACTGCATTTTCCGCTTTGTTATAATCTGAATTATTCATAATATAATATTTTAGTAATTGGTATATAAATAAACAATGTCTGTGCCTAAAATATTATTCAAAACGTTAAAAATTCCTAAAATATCAAATCATCATTTACAACAATTACTGCATGTTAAACTATTGACCTCATATTCAAAGGCATAATTCTTTCTATCATGGAAGTTTATGATGATTATGTTTTACAACTGATGACAGCCTACTTACCTCCACCAAGGTTTTTAACCATTCCTTTAAAAATAATTCCATGAAATGGAAGGACCATAAACCAATATATTCTCCCCCACAGGCCTTTTGGGCGGAATACAGCTTTTTGCCATAGCTTATTTTTATACACCTTAAACATGAGCCAGGCTTCTCCGGGAAGCTTCATTTCTGCCAATAAAATCAGCTTCCCCTCTTTACGGTCTGCATACAAAACCCTCCAGAAATCCAAAGCATCTCCTTCTTTAAGGTCTGAGGGATGCCTTCTCCCTCTTCTAAGTCCCGGTCCGCCAAACATTTTATCAATGAAACCTCTTATTTTCCATAGCTCCTGCCCATACCATCCATTATTACCTCCCAACTGGAAAATCCTATTCACACAAGCTTCCTTACTGTCATACTCTTCACTCCTTAGATCTGTAAAACAACCATATTTAGGTACATCCTGATATTCTTTTAAAGTTGAATCATTCCGGCTGCTGATAAAACTGTCTTTCCAGCTTGAGATGATTTCATTGGCCTGAATTTTTGCCAATGTTCTTTGGAGTGCAGTTTCATAAGAAAACGGCTGTATCTGGGTGATGGATTTAATCTGTAATAAGCTTTCCGGTCTGCACACAACTTCTACTTTCATACTCCCCACAAGTGCCTTTGCCAGATTATAAGAGGTTGAAGTAATAAAATACAGCCAATAGGAAGAAAGCTTTGGAGTCATCACCGGAAGAGTAAAAATTGTTCTTTTTAAACCCCTTACCTCCGCAAACTTCAGTAACATATCCTTATAGGTGAGAATATCATCACATCCTATATCAAAGTCTTTATGGTAAGCCTGTTCTTTAAACAAAATAAAAATCAGAAAATCCAGGACATTAGCAATTCCAATCGGCTGACATTTTGTATACAGCCACTTAGGAGCGATCATCACTGGTAATTTTTCAACAAGGTCCCTTATAATTTCAAAAGAAGCACTCCCGGAACCAATAATGATACCTGCCCGAAGAACAGTGACGGGAACTTTACCACTCATAAGAATTTTCTCAACCTGATACCTCGAACCTAAATGTTTTGACAATTGCTTCTCATTCACCAACCCCGACAGATAAACGATATGTTTGCATTGCGTCTTTTCTATATATTCAGAAAAATTATAGGCACATTTCTTTTCCGTATCTTCATAATCCTCAGCAGCACTCATGGAATGCATCAGATAATACGCTCCTGTTATATCTTCAGGAATGTTCTTTAATGTTTCCGGTTTCAGAAAATCAACTTCAATTACTTCAACGCGATGATCATCAACATCCATCCCTGCCTCAAACCTATTGATATCTCTGCAGCAGCATACCACTTTGTATCCTTGCGCAGCAATGACACTGATCATTCTTTTACCAATATATCCGGTAGCCCCAGTAAGCAGAATTTTTTCCATGGGGTTCTGAATTTAAATATATCATTAAAAACATCATACCTTAGATTAAGATATTATATCTTCTCTAAAAGATGGCCAAAATAATTCTTTTTCTTAATGAGATAACCTTGATTCATCTCATTAGAGTCTATTTCCAGAGGAATTCTGCTGTTGAGAATAATATCACTGCTCTCCACAGATTTAATTTTGTCTGGATTATTAGTTAGTAGATTGATCTCTTTTATCTTTAGAATATTCAGCATCTCAACGGCTACATCAAAGTTTCTACCATCCGCTGGTAGCCCGAGCTTCAAATTGGCTTCAACGGTATCCAATCCTTTTTCCTGAAGTCCGTAAGCCCGAAGTTTGTTAATAATTCCGATATTTCTTCCTTCCTGACGGAGATAGATAATTGCCCCTCCTTTTTCAGACATATATTTCATTGCAGCATCCAACTGCTGCCCGCATTCGCATTTTTTGGAATGAAAAACTTCTCCTGTAATACATTCCGAATGAAAACGTACATTTACAGTTGTACTAAAATCTGTATTCTCTGCCACCCAAACCATATGAGGACTCCAGTCTTCTTCATTTTCTGAAAATGCATATACTGTGAACATCCCATAATCGGTAGGTATTTTTGATTGTGCTTGTATTTTGAGCATTTTTTCTCTTTTAAAGTTTATATAATTATTTATCAAACGGGCTTTTTTTGTCCTGTTTTACCCAAACAAGTTTTGATGTATCATAACCAATCTCCTGAGCCTTAGATATAAAATTTCGTTGTATGTTTTCAGGAATAGTCTTCTCACGGGACAGAATCCAGAGATAATCTAAGTTTTTACCAGCAACCAATGCATATTTATAATCTTCCAGTGCAACGACGTTATAACCGGCGTAGAAAGGCCCGAAAAAACTTACTTTTAGTGCTGCCGTATCATTATCACCCCTGAATTTAGCAGTCCCAGTAGCAGACACCCATTTATTCTTTTTAAAATTATATCCACTATTGACGACCTTTACACTACCATCTGCATTAAGGCTGTACTGAGCCACCGCTTTATCAAGATCTTTTTCAAAACGGTAATCAAATCTTGCGATTTCATACCAGGTTCCTAAATAGCGATTGATATCAAACTGACTTACAGGCTCCGCTTTTTCAGGCATCGAAGAGCAGGATATCATGCTATTAAACAATACAAAGCTTAGCAATACTGTAAAAATTATTCTATTTTTCATTTTTAGTTATTTTTTTAAAGAAATAAATATTGAGTAAAAACTGGCTGTAACCGTAAACAGCATCTTCAACAGGGATAGTCCCCATTCTAATCCCTAAAAAGTCATCAGGATTATAATTAACAACCGGCGAAGAAATTAAAGAACCTGTCAGAATTCCATTTACCGCGAAAAATCCAGGCATTAAAAGCAAGTACACAAAACTGGCCTTTCCTAGCCAATCTTTTTGAGCGATAAAATGCAGATAAAAAAGGGTAATTAGCATTACAATTACGGTCAACAAAGTGTATATTCTTTCATAGTATAGAAGCCCTACCACACCCAGAACAACAACAGATGTAAATACAATTAGGTTGTTTAAAACACTAATCCAATCTAGGGTAAAATATTTTTCCAGACAATAATAAGTAAAAACACAAGCGAAAGGAATACAATAGAAAAACAACCATTCTTCTACTGGAAGTCCCGCTATTTTAAATCCTAAAGTATAATTGAGATCAAACCACCATACTCCCTTTGCCGTGAACCAAATATCCCAGGCAATAAAGGGAATGGCTACAATGGTGGAAGACAGCAAAAATTTCCCAAAAAGTGTATTAAACTGTATTCTCCTGTCAAAAGATGCCAAAAAGCAGATAATGACAGTGAAAAAGTTAATCAGTATGTAAGTATAAGGCATCATTTTTTATTGAAATACATTTTAAAATATTTAACAGGTACCCACAAAAAACCGAAACATTCTCCATCTTCTTTTCCCAGATGCTTGTGATGTTGCTTATGAGCACGTCTGATGGCAAGAAAGTACGGATTCTTTGTTTTAGTGAAAATCTTAGCCCTCTGATGAATAAAAATATCATGCACAAAGAAATAGGCCATGCCGTAAAGGCTTATTCCCAGACCTATAAAAAACCAATAACTAAAATCCTGTTGTACTCCCAGATATAATAAGGCAATAGAAGGGCTTGCAAAAATAAAAAAGAACCAGTCATTTCTTTCTAATTGGCCATCATGACTGTGATCATG
Organism: Chryseobacterium sp.; assembly: GCF_019236175.1. Taxonomy (GTDB): domain Bacteria; phylum Bacteroidota; class Bacteroidia; order Flavobacteriales; family Weeksellaceae; genus Chryseobacterium. The sequence continues at coordinate 43,076 of NZ_JAFAJM010000013.1, read as the reverse complement.
ATGATCCCGGTGCAGGATCCAAAGGAAACCATGCATAATATACCGGTGAATAAGCCATGTAGCTCCTTCCATAGAAATAAACACACCTAAAACGATCAGAACATTCATGATTCGTTATGTTTATTGTTAAAAAGATCATTTAAAACCCTGTGTCTGAAATCGAAAATACTTTTAAGCTTTTCTTTTACAAATAACTGATGAGCTATTTTACCTAAAAATCCCATGGGAAGTTCATAGTCTACCGTATCTTTCATGAGTACTCCATGCTCGTTAGGAATAAATTCATGAAAATGATTCCAGTGCTTATAGGGACCTTTTTTCTGAAAGTCTGTAAAACTTTTATAATGTTCAACCTGGCTGATAATGGTTTTCCACCTCATGGGGATCCCCAATAAAGGAGAGACTGTATAATCTATTTCCATTCCTTTAAAAATAGGCTTATCCTTCACATCGGAAAGAACCACAAAACCCATACTATCAGGCGTTATTTCTGATAAATTATGAGGGGATGAAAAAAACTCCCATGCCGTTTCAATATTGCAGTTAAGCTGTTGTTCTCTGTATAATCTGTACATCATTTATTTTTTATTGATTTTTAAACGCTCCACAAAATCATTTCAAACGGATTTCTACAATCAGTAATAAGCAGACTTGTAACGAATATAACTTTTGAAAGCAAGCAGCAGCTTTTGTGAGTTAGCAATCCTGATTCTGTGCTGTAATATATTCTGGGAACTTGTTTTCTTTATTTTTTCAAAAAGGGAAAGATAATATCTATAGGCTAGGTATACTCCGAAAATGGATGAGCCTGGCAGTTTTTTAATTCCCTGCAACGCTTCTTTGAATTCTTCTTCAATTTCCTTTTCAATCAGCCTTTTAACTGTATTATCAAAGACTGACATATTCAGGAACGGAAAATAAGTTCTTCCTAAAATTTGATAATCATCTTTCAGATCCCGTAAAAAATTAACTTTCTGAAAAGCAGATCCCAGTTTCATGGCAAAGGGTTTGAGTTTCTCATACTGCTGTTTGTCACCTTCTGTGAATATCTGCAGACACATCAGTCCTACAACTTCCGCAGATCCATAGATGTATTCTTTATACAATTCAGAATTATAATCAATTTTATGAAGATCCATTTCCATACTGTGTAAGAACTGATCAATCAGCTGTCTGTTTATATCATAATTACGAACGGTTTCCTGAAATGAATGCAAAATAGGATTGAGTGATATACCATCTTCAAGCGCCTGATAGGTTTCGGACTTTAATCTATTCAGAAGTTTCTCTTTATCATAGCCATGAAAGCTATCCACAATTTCATCTGCCAGGCGCACATACCCGTAAACAGCATAAACAGCAGGTCTGATGGAAGGCTTCAATGCCAGTATTCCCAATGAAAAACTGGTGCTGTATTTTTGCGTAGTGTACTTACTCACTTCGTAAGACAATTCATCAAACAATTTTTTCATATTATTTTATTTTTAGTTTACTGACTTCAGTCGCTACAATTTTTCCGGAAATTACTGATGGTGGCACTCCTGGACCGGGAACGGTTAACTGTCCTGTATAAAAAAGATTTTTGATCTTTCTGTTTCTTATTTTGGGTTTCAAGACAGCTGTCTGTGATAAAGTATTGGATAGCCCATAGGCATTACCTTCATAAGCATTATAATCAGAAATAAAATCACTTACACAATAGCTTCTTTTATATTCTATCCTGGAAATAAGATCAGCATCACCGGTATGTTTTTCAATTCTTTCAAGCATCTCCAACAGGTATTTTTCTCTGATAGATTCTTCATCATGTATTCCAGGAGCAAGGGGTAACAGTAAAAAGAGATTTTCACAACCTTCAGGCGCTACCTCCGGATCTGTTTTAGATGGGCAACAGGCATAAAAAAGCGGTTTGGAAGGCCATTTCTTATTTATATATATACAGTCTATATGATTATCCAGTTCATTTTCAAAGAACAAGGTATGGTGTTTTAAATGAGGAATCTCACCTCTAATTCCAAGATAGTAGATAAGACAGGAAGGAGCAAAGGTTCTGTTTTTCCAATATGCCTCATTGTAATTTCTCTGTAATTTTGGAAGCAATGTTTCTGTATGATGGTAATCTGAGGAAGCAATGACTGCATCAAATTCATACATTTCATCATTTATTATTATGGAAGATACCCTTCCGTTTTCTGTATTGATTTTCTGTACTTCGTGATTAAAATGAAAGATTACCCCTTGTCTTTCCGCCACTTCCTTCATCGCGAGAACAAGCTGATAAAACCCTCCCATTGGGTATTTTGTTCCCAAAACATATCCTCCGTAATTCATAAGGCTGTAAAGTGCAGGAATTTGCTGCGGGGATGCTCCAAGAAATATAACCGGAAACTCCATCAGAGATCTTAGTTTGGGATCAGTAAAATATCCAGAAACATAGTTCCTGAAATTGCTTAAAAGATCAAGTTTCAGTGCATTTTCCGCTATTTTTAGAGAAGCAAATTCCAGCCAGTTATAACAAGGTTTTGTGACAAATTCTTTCATCCCCACCTCATATTTAAATTGGGCAGACTGCATAAATTGATCGTATTGCATAGCGGCTCCTGTTTCTATTTTTTCAAAGAGCTTGCGGATATCTTTATTTTTCCTGGGAACTGCAACTTTTTCTTCTGAAAAAACCATTTCAAACTGAGGATCCAAAGAAACAAGATTAAAAAAATCGGATGTTTTACAGCCAAAATCACTGAAAAACCCCTCTATAATATCTGGCATCCAATACCAGCTGGGCCCCATATCAAACACATATCCTTCATCTGTTGTAAATTGCCTTGCACGCCCCCCTGGCTGATGGTGCTTTTCAAATACGTGTACTTCATTACCTGATTTTGCTGCATAAGCTGCCGCTGAGATTCCGGAAAATCCGGAACCTATCACCGCAATTTTCTTTCTTAAGTTTCCAGTATTCATTGTTGTTTATTTAATAGTTTTACAGACTCTCTCAATATGTTGTCAGTTCAGTCTATTATAGACAATATCCAGCAAGTCTGTCGCTTCGATATTCATACGGTAAAAAGAATCATGGAATTCATCCAATTTAGAAAGTATAGCAATAAGAAGCATTTGTTCAGAATGGTTCAGATTTCCCACTACCACCTTTGAAGCTTTACGGATCTCATCCATGTGCTCATCCAGCACAGAAAGTCCTTTTTCATTTATCTGAATATGTTGAACCCTCCTATCTTTATGAGAGGTAGTCTGTTCAGCCCAGCCATTACGGATCAAGCGGTTAATAATAAGTATCCCTGAAGATTTCTCACTAGCATTATATCTTATGAGTTCCATTTTTGTCATAGCTCCCATGGTTTTCATGCTTATCAGATAAATAAAGTCATCTTGACTTGAAAAAACGGAATTACCAATTGAACGGGAGTACGTTTTTGCATACCTTCCCATTCTTATCAATAACGTATTGATGATACTATCAGAACTTCTTCCTAATTCCTTTCCTACCCAATCCGGATGTTCCTGCTCAGAATAAGATTTCGAAGTAGCATTGATCCATTCTGTAAACCCCTGAAGATCCTTACTGTATTGAACTTTATCTTCATTCTGTTGTATGAATTGCTGAACAAGTTCAACAACTGCTTTTATAAGATCAAAATTCATATCAAATAAATTAGTATACAAATATACCTATTATAGTTTATAAATATACTTTTAGTTGTTGTATTTTTATTCTTATGAATTATAAGTTAGTATTCAAAGCGCTTATTAAAACAAAAAAAACACCTAATAATCAACACTATATAGATTGCAAATAGAAAAAACCTGCCTTTAAAGAGGCAGGTCTATAAAGCTATTTTATAAATTATAAATAGCATATTAATAAACTATACATTTTTTAAAATATGAACAAAATGTATTTTACTCACAAGATGTATTAAAAATAATTTGAATTGAGTTTTTCAAAAACAAGAAAAGGAAACAGCTTTATCGTTCTCTGCTTTAAAGATCCCTGTGATTCACATACCAGATGTGAACCAATTTCCTACGCTATGCAACAAGATTTAACATTTCTATAAAAAATACTGCAAGTATTTATTCCTTACAGTATTTTTATGTGTTTCTAGAATCTCTTAAGTTTCCTATTTTAGGTAAAAAAAGCTACTATATTAGTTTTGGAATTTTACAAAATCCAGATAAAAAGAGGGATTTCCGGCATTGAATGAAGCTGGTATGACTCCATTTGTTTTACCCGCAAAGACAGCATACGTTCCCGGTGTCGCAAAATATAATACACGGTTCTGATCTCTTGGAAACATGAATGCAGCAGTGTTTGATCCACAGTAGCTTCTCCAGACATCACCAATCCCATTAATATAGAAAAAGTAATCATTACAGTCAGAATTGACAGCGACTCCACATCGGAAAAAATACCAGCCTTTGGCCGGAATTGTCACCTGAATTCCCGTATTCAATCCAGAGGCCCCGGTGCCCCCTGTAAAAGGATTTATCAATGTTCCGGTATATGGTGTCCAATTATTCGCAAATGCCGTAGTAACAGTGGATGACCATGTTGCTAAACCATCAGTATCACTTGTAAGTACATAACCCAGCTGCTGAGTACCGTCTTTAATCTGAAGAGCTCCATTAGTAGTTCCGTTGTCAATAATAACTTTTGCATTAGATCCACCCGCTGGTACAGTATTGGTTCCCATCAGTACTTTTCCTGTACCGTTAATACTCAAATTGTATCCAGCCATTGCAATATTAGTAGCTTGCGAAAGAGTTCCTCCCAGTTTTACATCTGTACCTGACAATGCAATACCGTTACTCGCCGTCACTTTTGAAAGTATTTCCCATGTTGAAGCAGGCCCTGTAAGTCCAGTACTAACAAGTTCTATACTTTGGTTTGCGGACACAATAACACTGGGGCTACCATTAATGGTCTCCGGAGATGTGGGATTTACTGTAATGCTAAAGTTTGTATTATTTTTAATTCTATAAATACGTCCTTTATAATTTCCAATTCCACTTATGGCAGGGGGCAGAGTAAAAATAGCATCGGAACTTCCATTATAAGACACATGGAAATCTGATGAGGTTAAATTATAAGAGTTTGTATTGATAATGTTATAATTTGCTGCTAATGATCCTGAGATATCCATAGTGGAACCGGGATTTGCAGTATTAATACCAACTTTACCTGTCTGAGAAAAGACAATAGCAGGGCTTAAAGCTAGTAATGCAAAAAATAATTTTGTATAAATCTTACCCATTCTTTATTCTTTATATATGTTAATTGATACTGTTATTACAGGAGTAAAGATATCAGAAGATTTATATAGAAAATTTATATATTTTGTGGAAATACATTGATAAGCTTGTGGAAAAATATCCACAAATTCAAACCTAAGATAGTGGAAATTATAAAAGAGAAAGAAGAAGACGATTTTTAGGATAATCATTTATTAGTAATTATTTATAAATTTGTAAATGACAAATTTATAAACGATTATATGCATCAAACTCTTGATGATATAAAACTTATTGATCCTTTTTCATATTGGGCTGTTGGTACATATAGTTGTATTTGATTTGGCAATTCTGTGCTCCAAGTTTTCCTGAAGATCGCCTTTCATAATAAGGAGTGATCCGTGAGGGAGTGGCAAACTGTATTTGCTTTGATGGGGGGCTTGTTTTCTGAAATCAAACTTTCTGGTTTATCCAAGACTGATAGATGCAATGACGGATGCTTTCCATAGCTGCTTTCTTTATCCTGATGCCATGCTACCGAATTCATTATTATCCCGGTAAAGATTGAGCAATACACCATTGAATTGATAACCGAACTCTTTTCCTATTCTTCCTTTTAAAGCATACAGTTCGGGAGTTCATTCATTTCTTCTGGTCGTATTATTATCGGTTTAATCGTACGATTTTGCGTCGCCATACCAGGCAGTCAAACGTGAAGTAAGCTCAATTGGGTCATGATTCATTTATAATAAAATATTTATCTTAGCAAGATCCTGTTACTTCGGGATTTTTTCATCATTTGTGTTTTTACTTTCCGTGGGGAAGTTTTTTGATTATGCCATGTACTCAAAAAAAAAATTAATTTTTATCTCCCATTTTTTCTTTGATCTGTCTGATATCAGTTTTAATTTCTGTGATAAAATTTTGAATATGGTGTTCTGCAAATTCATCAGGCTCATATTCTTTGGTATTAATACTACAGGCAAATTCCCAGATCTCTTTAATTTCAGGCAATGGAATTTTATAAGGCTCATAAAATTGATTGTCAGCCTTCACCCATATACCATCTGCTTCATGAAACTGAAACCTTTTGTAACTGATACCATCATTGGTAGTAATGAAAACATACGTTCTGTCCGTTTTCAAATCCGAAAGATTTTCTACATATTTTCCTACGATATAGGTTCCGTTCTTATAGGGGGGCATTGAATCTCCGTCAGCTGGAAATGCCCTGAACTTACCACCTTTTAAAAAAGGTAATGATATGGTCTCCAGACTTTCTATGTATTCCGGATCTCCATAGCCATTCAAGTAGCCCATAGAAGCTTTTTGGGGGATAATCTCAATCTGATTATTTCCATCCTGATCAACCTTTATCGGCAGAACAATCCTATTCTCAGGAAGCTCCATGAGTTCCTCGATAGAAAACTTTCTGACATCTACAGTCAACAATAAGTCGATGCTTATGTTATAGAATTTTGAAATTCTAAGCAATATTTCAATAGGAGGTTCTGTTCTGCCATATTCATAGGCGACATATCTGGATCGGGTAAGAATTAATAGATCTGCCAGTTCTTGCTGAGTCATATTTTTCTTTCCTCTCAAAAACACGATGTTATCAGAGAATTTTGACATTGTTACAATTTTAGACAACAAAAATACAAAATTTGTTTCAAAACGTGACTAATTTTGTCACATGGAAAGAGCAATTGTACATATGGATTTGGATACGTTCTTTGTTTCCTGTGAAAGGCTGAAAAACTCCGAACTGGATAAAAAGCCTGTGATCATCGGAGGTGGAGACCGTGGTATAGTGGCGTCCTGCTCTTATGAAACCCGTTTTTTCGGAGTCAGAAGCGCTATGCCGATTAAAATGGCTTTACGGTTGTGTCCCGAAGCTAAAGTAATTAAGGGAGATATGGAAATGTATTCCAACATGTCCCATATGGTAACGGAAATTATCCAGGAAAAAGTTCCTGTTGTGGAAAAGGCAAGTATCGATGAATTTTATTTGGATCTCTCCGGAATGGATCAGTTTTTCGGATGCTATAAGTGGACATATGAAATCGCAGAAAGCGTACAGAAAAACACAGGTTTACCCATAAGCTTTGCGTTGTCTGCCAATAAAACCGTATCCAAAATCGGAACCGGGGAATCAAAACCAACCGGAAGGTTTGAAGTCAAACAGCGTGACATTCAATCATTCTTGAACCCACTTTCGGTAAAGAAGATTCCTATGGTTGGCGACGTTACCTTTCAGCTGCTATCAAGGTTGGGCATCAGAACCATACAGACTCTTTCAGAAATGCCTGTTGATGTACTTCAGCAATTGATTGGTAAAAACGGAAATGAACTCTGGAAAAAAGCACACGGAATTGACGAAAATCCTGTGGTCCCATATTCGGAAAGAAAATCTATTTCTACAGAAGATACTTTTGCCCAGGATAGCATCGATATTCAGGGGATTCAAAGTATACTCTCAGGAATGGTTGAAAAGCTCTGTTATCAGCTCCGGGCAGAGAAATGGCTGGTATCAGTAGTGGTGGTAAAACTCCGCTATGCCAATTTTGATACGGAAACCAAACAATGCAGAATTCCTTACACCTCAGCTGACCATACTCTGCTCAGGTATGTTTTAGAACTCTTTAAAAAAGTATATACCAGACGGATGAGAATCAGGTTAGTTGGAGTAAAGTTTACCGGACTGGTTCACGGATGCCATCAAATGGATCTCTTTGAAGATACGGAAGAACTGATCTCCTTGTACCAAACGATGGATAAAATCAAGAACAGGTTTGGAACTTCAAGTGTAGGAAGAGCCTCAGGTTTATTAAAATAGTACAAGATGTTTCTGAATTGTCATTCTTATCATAGCCTTCGGTATGGAACCATTTCGATTAAAGAACTGGTTGAGCAGGCTGTACATTTTAATATTAAAACCCTGGCTCTTACGGATATCAATACCATTACCGGGATCTATGATTTTTATAACCTTTGTCAGGATCATCATATCAAACCGATCGTCGGAGTGGAAATAAGGGTTCAGGGTGAACTGTATTATATCTGCCTGGCCAAAAATAAAAAAAGCATTGCAGAAGTCAACAGGCTTTTAACCGCATATAACTGTGAAGACATTGAAATTCCTAAAGCAAATCCTGATTTTACAGATACTTTTGTTATTTACCCACTGGAGAATATTCCTGAAAAATTAGCAGATCATGAATTTATAGGCATCAGACAGAACCAGTTAAATCTTTTGATTAAACCGGAATTAAAACAGTTCATTTATAAAATGGTTATTCTTCATCCGGTTACCTTTACCACCCCTGAAGAATATGAGCTGCATAAAATAGTAAGGGCTATTGATCACAATACATTGATCAGTAAGCTTACAGAAGCTGATTACTGTAAAGACAACGAAATGTTTACTGATAAAAAAGAGCTTCTCGCTCAATTTTACCATGAGTCACAGATTATTGAAAACACAAAGTATATTGTCAATAGCTGTCATTTTGATTTTGATTTTTCAAGACCTAAAAACAAAAAGCATTTCACAGACAGCAAAGAAAATGATTCTAAGCTTTTAAAAAAGTTAGCATATCAGGGACTTTCTAAAAGATATTCCGAGGATAATCTACAGGCGAAAGAAAGAGTGGATAAAGAATTGGAGGTTATTGACCAGCTTAATTTCTGTGCTTATTTTCTCATCACCTGGGATATTATCCAATACAGCAACCGAATGGGGTTTATGCACGTAGGAAGAGGCAGCGGTGCCAATTCAATAGTCAGTTACTGCATCGGAATTACTGATATATGTCCTTTGGAACTGGATCTTTATTTTGAAAGGTTTTTAAACCTCAACCGCAAAACGCCTCCTGATTTTGATATTGACTGGAGCTGGCAGACCAGGGATATCATCCTTGAATATATTTTTGATAAATATGGTAAAGACCATGTTGCCTTCTGTGGAACCAATGTTGAATTTAAATACCGTTCTATTTTCCGGGAAGTAGGAAAAGTATTTGGCCTTCCGAAAGAGGAATTGGATACACTGGCAACCAAACCCATCCAGGAACATGATAATAATTCAGTATCCAAACAGGTTCATTACTACGGAAAGCTTTTAGAAAAGTTTCCTAACCAGAGAAGCATGCACTCCTGTGGGATTCTGATCTCAGAAGAACCTATAACCAATTATTCTGCACTCGAAATGCCTCCCAAAGGTTTTCCGATCGTACAGTTCGATATGTACACTGCTGAAGAGATTGGCCTTGAAAAATTTGATATTCTCTCACAAAGAGGGTTAGGAACTATTAATGATACGGTAAAGCTGGTGAAGGAAAAAAGAGGAATTGATATTGATATGCGGGACACTTCTCTCTCAAAAGACGAAGCCCGATGCAATGAATTCTTAAGTTCCGGAAAAACGATTGGCTGTTTTTATATTGAATCTCCTGCAATGAGAGGATTACTCCGAAGACTGAAATGCGACAACTATAAAGTACTGGTAGCTGCCTCTTCCATTATTAGACCCGGCGTGGCTCAAAGCGGGATGATGCGGGAATATATTTTCAGACATAACCATTCTACAAAATTTGAGTACTTCCATGAGGTTTTTGAAAAACAACTGGGAGAAACTTATGGCATTATGGTATATCAGGAAGATGTTATTAAAATCGCCCTGCATTTTGGTGGGTTATCCGCTCCTGATGGAGATGTACTAAGACGGGCCATGAGTGGCAAAGGGCGATCTTTATCAGCTTTACAGAAGGTAAAGGATAATTTCTTTGAATCCTGTAAAAAGCTGGGACATCCCGAACAATTATCCATGGAAGTATACCGGCAGATCGAATCTTTTGCAGGATATTCATTTTGCAAAGCACATTCCGCTTCTTATGCCGTAGAAAGTTATCAGAGCTTATTTCTCAAGGTCTATTATCCTATCGAATTTATGGTCTCCGCTATCAATAACGGCGGCGGGTTTTACAGAACTGAAGTCTATATTCATGAAGCCAGAATGTCGGGAGCTACCATCCATAATCCTTGTGTCAATTTAAGTGAATATCAGACAACGGTTTATGGTTCTGATGTTTATTTGGGATTGATGCATATTGAAAGGCTGGAAACAAAATTAGCACAGTTGATTCCTGAAGAAAGAGCTCAAAATGGAGAATATACATCATTGGAAAATTTTGTCAAAAGAATTGCTATTGGGATCGAAACATTGCAAATTTTAATCTTTATCGGCGCATTCCGCTTTACCGGAAAACAAAAACATGAACTGCTGATTGAATCAAGATTTCTTTTGGGGAATAATAAAATAGCATTTAGGCATCCCACATTACTGGATGAGCCACAAAAAGATTATCAGCTTCCCACTATAGAAAGAAACCGCTTTGAAGACGCTTTTGATGAAATAGAGATATTAGGTTTTCCCGTTTCTTTCAGTCCTTTTGATTTGTTACAGACCCGATACAGAGGTTCCGTTTTAGTAAAAGATTTATTGAGGTTTCATAAACAACAGGTTAAAATGCTCGCTTATCTTATTTCAAGAAAACATGTTCCTACCAAAAAAGGAACGATGTATTTCGGTACCTGGATTGATGCGGAAGGAGAATATTTTGACACCGCTCATTTTCCAAACTGTCTTGAAGAATATCCTTTTCAGGGTGGTGGCTGCTATCTCTTATTGGGAACAGTAGAGGTCGATTTCCATTTCCCCACCATTACCATTAATAAAATGGCGAAAATGCCTTTTATTCCGGATCCAAGATATTCTATGGATAAAGAAAAATCATTGGAAGCTCAGCGTAATCTGCATGAAGATATCAGCATGACCTGGCGAAAGCCTTATCCACAGGAACATGAAATAGGATTACCAAGGCAAAAGATGTTTTGAAGAAATAATTATCAACTATTGTAATTTATCATTCAATTTTTTTCTTAAAACTAACCACTAAATATTCTCCATTTGAACAATACTTCTTACAACTCTCATCTTTGAATTTACCGGGCTGTTTTGAATACTCTTCAATATATTTAGTACTTTCTTCAGTATCAGCCGGAACAACAATAATATAATAGTTTTCCAGAACAGATTGATCCGCATTTTTTACAGCCTCATTTTTATATAGTATTGCCTCGTTATATTTCATATAAATTTATTTTATGCAATAAATTACTGACAATCCTGACTAAAAATTATGACCTGAATCATTTTTAGCATCCGCTATAATAAATAATAATTAAGCAAAAATTACAGGATATTTCAAATTAGAGAAAGCAATACAGAATAAGATCCCGGGATACAAGGAACATGATTATTTTTGCAACGCTAAATTAATTGGGCACAGCATTTACTAGGAAAATTTTAGTCAAATCCAACACTATATTATGTAAAAATTACTATTATTGGTTCGAGCGCAACGTCTTGTATCACATTCCGTGTTCTAACTGACCTTCTTTAGTAAGATTTTTAATAAAGTAAGATGGGGTTACGCCATGCTCATTTTTAAAAGCATTGACAAAAACCTGAGATGAAGCATAGCCACACTCTTGAGCAAGATAGCTTATTTTATATTCTCTGTATTTTTTTTCATTGTATAATTTATCTGTAATGTACTTCATCCTTAGACTATTTATATAATTATTAAAATTTTGAGATTTGTGATTGTTAATAATCTGCGATAGATAGGTTGCATTCGTTTTGAACTGACTCGCAAGATAATTCAACGATATTTCTGATTTCAAAAATTTACCTGAATCTTCAAAAGTTTTCAGTTTTTTTAAAAGTTTTTTTTCTGTTTCAGAATACATTATGTTATTGGATGTTACTACATTTTTTTCAATATTCAATTCTTTTTCTCTCTCTTGATTCTTCAGTTTAGTAATAAGTTCATCATTTCTTTTACGATACGCATTATTCTTTTTTCTATTGTAAATCCATGATACCATGACTATTATCAATATGCTTATGATAGCAATTAAACTGATTTTCAGATTATTCTTACTGGATTGATTTTGTGTTTCAGTTTTGATTTTATTAATTTCTTTTCTGGATTGGTCTATAACTGTCATTTTTTGAGCATTCTTAATACTATCACTCAAATTGGTATATAACTTCAGATATTTCAGTTCTTCAGTTTCATTCTTTAAAGCTTTATAAGTCTCTTTAAGGTCGTTATATATAGACAGTCTCTCTTCGGGCTTGCGTTTTGTCCTTTCAATTTTTAATGCTTTTTCACCAAAATATATACTTTTCTCATATTGCTTCTTTTTAAGGTAAATGTAGCTCGCAGTTTCATACACTTCAATATCGCAAAGTTTGAAATACTGCGGATAAGTTTTGGAAAACTTTAAGGCTCTCTGAATGTAAGATTCTGCAAGAACCGGATCGGGCGGGGTCTTTCTTTCAAGGCAGATAATGCCCATATTCATAAGCTGATAGATATACAGATGATAATATTTTGCTTTTTGTAACTCCGTAAGCTCCCTTACGGGAACAGTTTCCATAACATCCAGGCTCTTCTTTACGTAATATATTAAAGAATCATTTTTTTTCAATCTGGAATATATACCGGAAAGCATCAGATAAGAGTTCGCAAGATACCTTGCCTTATCAGCTTTATTCGGAATTTTATCTGCATTGGGTTTATTACGACGTATCATTTCTTTTGCCTCAGAAAGTAATCCCAACCCTATTGCTGTATTTGCCTTATTAATGGTAATAAGGCTTAATGAATTATAATCCTTATCTGCAGAAGCCATCTTTTCAGCCTGATTACCGTATTTCTCAGAAAGTTCATAATCTCCCTGTCTGGTTGCATATGATTGTAATAAAATGACTCCCTTTATTATTCCGGGAGTGTAATTTAATTTTCTAGACTGATCCACAAGATTTTTTAACTTTTCACTGTTACTGGTCAGTCTGATGTCAGAATACTGGATGCTATCATACTGATTCATAATCAACACTTCTACTCCAGTTTTCTTAGGGGATTGAGCACAATATATGCAAGAAATTAATAAAAAAAGAGATTTCATCATACTTATACTAATATAATAGCTCATATTTTCATCCATTCTTCAGTAGCAATTTTATAAGTAATCCGTTTAAAAAGTTTCTATTTGAATTTAATTATTTTTTTAAATATTAGCCTATTTTTTTCAAGACAATCACAAAAATAGTCTTTACAGACAATCTCCAATAAATTTTCTGAAATGGCTCTTCTAGGGTTTCCAAAAAGTCCAAACAGTCCCGTTAAAAACGGCAAGCTGATGATTTGCCGTATCATAAGCCATCATTCCTGCGGCTGGATTTACAATAACCAAATGTGGATTATCCATTTTGGGAAGCACCATAGCTTTGTTATTATCAGTCAGAACAAGGATTCCAGAAGTAGTATCTATACTGCTATTGCTTCCTATAGCTAATTTAGCACCGACTAATTCAGTTTTGGAATTTTGTAATGTTGTATTCACTGTGCCAGTTGTGTCAATACTTAGATCTGTCCACATACTCGATTTTCTGTATTTTACTTTTTTGTCAGAAATATCATAAATAACCGTACCATCCACAGCTCCTATAACAGAGGCAGCCGATGTCACCCAGGGAAGAATTATTCCCTTATTGCCATCGGCAAATTCAAGAGATACAGATGGATTACTTACAGACGATTTACCGATAGCTACTTGGGTGAAATATAGATTAAAAGATAATAAAAAAGTAGTTAGTATAATTATTTTTTTCATTTTAAAAAATTTAAAGAGCGTTAAATCTCATTTAATATAAACAGAGCTTATCTGAGAATCATCCAGAGCTTTTAAGAAGCTTGACATTAATGTTTTTCTTCTGTTAAAAATAAAATTCTTAAATAATTCAACAAATGAATATTGAATAGGATTTTTATAAAATTGAATATCCAAAAATATATGAATATGAATTTAAAATCGTATTAATAATCACCTGGACAGGTCTGTATTTTCATTTCATACCATTTAAATGTTGCTGCATTATCTTTAGTGGTATATATTTTTATAACGTTATTAGTGGTATCATAAACTGTCATACCTTCAATAAAATCCGATGGGGATATACCGATAGGATTACCTAGAGTGTCAAAAGTCACACGATTAAGAACAACTCCTTTCGTTTTTGCCTCTAATGCCATCCATCCCCCTTTCCTTACCATAGGCCAGTTATCCGGATTCCCCACCCCGGCTCTTCCCAAAGCAGTTATTCCCAATTTTGTATCGGAAGATGTCCCTACCAAAAGTCCCGGTTTATAGCAGTTGCTGCAAGCGTTGATGTTTTGTGAGCTACCCACTCCTTGCCCTTGTTTATGATCTGCGTCAGCACCGCCTCCTGGGTTAACAAGAATAGGAATTCCCTGAGAATCAACACACGATGCATCTGCACAAATATTTTTATTAGGTGCAATAGATCCAGTCCCTACACTTAATGTTCCAGCAGCATTGACTAGTTGGGCAGAAGTGACGTTATCATCTCCTTCCAAAGCATCCAGGCATCCATCATTATCGGAATCGAGATCAAGAGAATTGGGAATACCATCTCCGTCGTAATCACATGGCTGTGGTACAGTAGCACCAAAAGTAAAATTAGCATAGTTTTCTGCCACAGTATAATCAAAGAAAATACTGGTGTGTATACCCGGTATTCTAAGAATAACGTAACCTTCCTGTCCCGTGATCTGGGTTTGTGAATTTACAGTAAAGCTACCACCTGCTGTACCAGACCATATAATCTCTATAGGATTGCTAAATATAATGGGTACAAATGTATTTGAACTTCCAATAGAGGAAAAAACCAATATAGGATCGGTCATTGGAGAAGAGAAGGTCAGTACATTATGGGTAACTTGGGTATTTTTAATAGTTGGGTTATTATTCGGTAAGCCGTAAGAAGAAGGAAAGAAACCATAATTATATAAGCTCCCTGTTGCTTCTAAGGGCTTATTTGATGTATAAGTGAAACCAATTCCGTTAATAGTTCCTGTAGCAATTTTATTATCTGTTGGGGAAAAAGTAATGGGTCCCGTCCAGTAAAAAGTTCCCGGACATTCCAAAGCATCAGGAATTCCGTCATTATCATCATCTCTATCTAAATCATCAGGGATTCCGTCTCCATCTGTGTCTGTCACCTTTGCTGTTGTGGAAAAAGAATTATCAATTTTTTCCAATATTGCCTGTGCTTTTACAGACTGAGAAAGACATAGAAGATAAAATAGCAGTCCTATTAAAGTAGGAATTTGTCTCATATTTAATTGTAATGGTTAGTTATTAATTTTGTTTTAAATACTGAGATTCAAAAATAGTATATAAAGCTCAAGTATAGATATAATTGTTATATAAATTAAAAAATTAATTCACGCAAAAAAAAATATAAAACATTGATTATCATAACTACTTATTTGTATAACTGCTAAATAAAATATTCAAATAATTTATACGGAATAATTTAAATAATTATCTCATATTATAGTTATTACTATTCTTACCTACACTGTATCATTGCTTCCGCATAAAAATAGTGATGAAAATAGTTAAATTTGGCTTTTATAAAGGACAATAAGACAACGTTAAATTTGGATGAGCCTGGTCTCTGTAATACCCATAAAGATCTGTATAACCAAATAAAGCACCTCCTTTTTATGTAATCAGGCCACCTTCCGGGCCATAATGTTTCGGATTGCTAAGTTCACAAGCTGCTGGCAGATCATGCTGGCAGAAAAAACAACTTCCGCACGAAATCGGAAATGGAACAACTACCCTGTCGCCTACTTTTAAATTGGTAATATTCTGTCCGGTTTCTTCAACAATCACCATAAATTCGTGGCCCATAACCATGGGCGTGGCTGGGGTATCCCTCCTGAGTTCATATGTAAGTCACTTCCACAAATTGCTGTAGAAGTAACCTTTAGAATAATATCGTTGGGGCTTTAATACAGGGATCATCCACAGTATCACAAGTAATGGAACCAAGTCTATGTATAACAGCTGCTTTCATTACTTATAATTATTAATTGGTATTAACCATACTATTATTCAACCAGAAGAACTTCTAAAAACGTATCAAAATAGTCAACATCATTTTTATCTTTCACTGAAATATAAAATCTTCTTACCACAAGTTTGAGAACCCGGAAGAAATGAATTAAAATATCACTAATACAACAATTTCGGACATGAAATCAATGCCCGGAATTATTGTTATGTCTGCTGTACAGATATTCCGGAAATGTATTTATCTATTGAATCCATTTATCATTAAATATTTGGATTTCCTCGGTATTATTTTTGTTGTGTCTACTAAAAGTTCAATTATGCATATTCTGGAAAACATTTGGGGTGTGGGAACTTCTTTAAATAGTATTCAGATGGGAGTCCGTGGGATTACGGTCTTTCTCTCGGCATTGATATTAATCCGTATTTCCGGCCGCCGTTCTTTTGGGATAGGTTCTGCATCAGATAATATTATCGTCATACTATTGGGCGCCATTTTGAGCCGTGCTGTAGTGGGAGCTTCCCCGTTCATACCGGTACTCAGCACATGTCTTATCATTGTACTTCTCCATCGTATCATAAGCTGGCTGAAAAGTAAACATAAGTCTTTTAATCAAACAGTGGATGGAAAAAAAATCCTTGTTTTCAAAGAGGGTGAATTTCTGCAGCCGAATATGGACAAAGCCCTTATCTGCAAAGAAGACATTCTGCAGGGAATCAGAAAATCAGCTTTAACTGATGATTTAAATCTGATTAAATATGTTTATGTTGAATACACCGGAGAAATTACTGTTGTGAAAAACAATGACATTCCATAAAGCAAGTTTCAGGGCCAACTTTCATGTGGTAAACAG
Source organism: Chryseobacterium sp. (assembly GCF_019236175.1). GTDB lineage: Bacteria > Bacteroidota > Bacteroidia > Flavobacteriales > Weeksellaceae > Chryseobacterium. Next base: position 25,947 of record NZ_JAFAJM010000013.1, on the reverse strand, counting down.
TTTTACCTTCAGACTAAATTACTGTTTATCTCATCAACGTTTCTAAGCTACTTCGCAGGTATTATGACTATACTCATATAATTTCAAGAAAGTAACTTTTAATTTTGAAAGTCTACAGCAAACGCAACACTAACTCACATTTCAATCAATCTATGAAAAATCTATTTTTATGTTTCATAGCCATTAGCTTTATTACTTTGGCCTGTAAGAAAAATGAAACGGAAAGAAATACTACTGAATCCGTCAATATACAAAACAGTCGGCCTGATACTACATCTTCAACATCTCAGAATTCAAAAGATAGCGCAGCAAAACAGGATAGTATCAATACAAAGACTCACATAGGTGGAAGAAAAACAAGCAATAACAATACGGGCAATGGCAGTGGAAATATCAACGCTGCTGTATCGGACAGTTTACAGCCTGCAAGACAAAAACGATAAAAAAACTACTTAGATTTTATTTAACTAACCACAAAATACTATTACTATGGAAACAAAGAACGCATCCAGTAAAAGAACTGCTACTGCCAAAGCAAAACCAGGAAGAAAACCAGCCGTTAAAAACACTGCTAAGACAGCAGCAAAAAAGGATGCAGCCAAAGACCTTCAGGATCTTCTTGAAGATTCATTAAAAGATATTTACTGGGCGGAAAAAGCACTTGTAAAAGCGCTTCCTTTAATGATGAAAAATGCTACTGATAAAAAACTTATCAATGCTATAGAAAAGCATCTTGCTGAAACAAAAGTTCACGTTGAAAGACTTGAAGATTGTTTTAAGTCATTAGGAAAAAAAGCACAAGCCAAAAAGTGTGATGCCATGCAAGGTATTCTTGAGGAGGGAAAAAGCATCATTAAAGAAACCAAGCCCGGAGCTGTAAGGGATGCCGGAATTATTGCGGCTGCTCAAAAAGTGGAACATTACGAAATAGCGACCTACGGAACATTAGCTGCCTTTGCAAAGGTACTAAAAGAGAAAAAGTGTCTCAAAAATTTTATAGATACTTTAGGTGAAGAAAAAAAATGTGACCTGTTACTGTCTAAGATTGCAGATACTGCACTTAACAGTAAGGCTGAATAATACTATAAAGGGGACTCATCAGTAGTTCCCTTTGCTCATCCCTTTTTACCACATTAAGGTTATTTATTTGAGATAGAAATCAAACCGATATCAATCTTAAAAGGCTAATAAGGATATAGAACTTGAAAATAAATCTTTAAAGGTTGATACTTATGGTTATTTCTAAGTCAAAGATTTTTCCGCTATTTCAATTTTGCAACCTTCTTATGACCATTAGTTCATATAAAAAGCTTCTTGATTATTACCGGCGATAAAACTGACATTTGGTTGGTAAAAACCGTTAGTGTTCTGCTTTTACCTTATGTCTGCTCTTATTTTTATTTTATTTTATATTGAACCCAAAAAGAAATACTATTATTGCTCTTGCATTATCACTGTATTGTATGGAATTTATAGGAATAGATTTATATTATTATTTCAACAATATTATAAATATGTTATCTTATTGATGCTTGGGTGCAAATTATATTTTAATGTACTGGCTCTATTATATTATTAAAAGAACTGCATATCAGTTTTCAAAGTGATTTATATGAAACAGTAAACTTTTTTCGATTAGAAAAAGCTATAATTTAATTCACATTTAATTTTCTTATTACATTAAAATACTTTATGAAATGAAGTTATTGAATTTAGTATGGATCACTATGCTAATATCACCTACTGCGTTATTTACAAGACTGACACTCTATCTATATGAAGATTAAAAGTTCCGCCTTGAGACAAAATATATCCCTTCAGATTTTTAACATACACAGAACTTCCTTTTTTGACTTTTTCAATATAGTTTCTTTCAATAGACCTTGCATTGAAAATCAACAATGGCATATCTCCCATACAATGTACATCACACCCTCTTTCAACAATCATTAAAGTTTCCATAGGTATTCTTATGCCCAGACATTCATTATTTATAACCGTACTGTAAACAAGTTCTTTGGAGCTGGTATTACCACTTACCGATGTATCAATGATGCAATGAGGTACAAAACCCAACCCCTTACTCACTCCTTTTTTTCTCATGATAATTTCTGCAAGACAGTTGGCTCCTTTATTGATTCCGATAATTTTAAAGTTTTCATAAAACAGGTATTTTTCATATAACAGCTTCCAGATTGAAGTACATTTTAAAACATGACATATGTCGAAATGTCCGTCCATAAAACAAACCAGATTGGTTTTTATAATTCTGTCACGATAATCACTCTCCAAAAAATCAATATCAAGCATGTGTATAAATCCGATGTCTTCATAACCAAGCTTCCGCAGCATTGAACAATACTCATTTTTAAGGTGAGCTTCACTTCTTAATACCGTAGTTATAATTTCAATTCGCTCAGGTTTATTGCCGGATATAAATTGTGAAAACTCAGGTTTGCTTTGATTACTGCGTATGTTAGCAATGATTAATCTTCCTTTTGGAACCATAATACGTTATATTTAGGGTTATTTTTAATTGTAGTCGACTATTTACATTCCACAGCTTATCCTTTTTCGTTGTTATTACCAAATATTGAACTTATGCTTATGTACAGCGAAAAGCTATAAGCAGTAAATCTCCAATCTTAAAATCCTTATGAATAACATTATGTAAGATACCAACATTACAGTTAATCTTTTATGACTGTAATCAATTTTTACCATTATTAAACAGGTAATTCTAAAAATGGCTATTTGCTTTCTCTTATGTACTTATTTATACCAGATTCTCCAACATCGGTTCATCAGAGCAAACCAATTTCACTTTGGCGTATTATAATATCTCTTTGCCGGAATCGTTTCTCCAGCTTTTGTTTATAGGCTTTCCAATATTTCCGGTCTATTTCAGGAATCATGACCTCATAAATAATGATATGGTCCTTTACTTCCTTATCCTTTTTATCTTTCCAAATGCCATTGGCTGGAGACTGCGAATAAACAGTAACCCCGCCGAAATCAGCTGTCAGTTTTTTATTGATTTCCTTATATAGTTTTCCGGGAAAAGCTTTCCCCTCCGCATCAGATAAAGGCACAAAAACACGCACCAGCCTGGTGGGTTCCTGTGTACTTTTTGCTTGTTCAATGGCTTTATATGCCTTTTTGCATGGAATTAGCTCAATTGGGGTAAACTCTTTGCCCTCCTGATCATTATAATTGACAAAGAAATTCTTAATCTCATCCAATACAGTCGTTGATAATTGTTCCAGCTTCTCAATTTTTTCAAAAACCACGGAACTTTCCGGTACCGCAAGATAACGGTCATTCTCTTCCTGAGTTCCATCTTTCTCTTTTTGTATACCCCTGATGGCCCCAATGATATGGCATTTCATGATACAACCAGCAAAGGTGCCCTGCTCCGAGAGAATAATCACATCAAGCGGATCTCCATCCTCTCCTAGCGTACCGGGAATAAAACCAAAGTCATATGGAAAAACAGTGCCCAGAGGTAATGTTTTTGCCAATTCAAAACCACCTAGCTGGGGATTATAATTATATTTTGTATTGGAGCCTTTAGGGGTTTCTACTCTACAATATATATTCTTCATAACAAGTTGATTAAATGTATTGTTTGAAAATCATCAAATTACCTTATCCGCAACCGACTCCAATTATCAATGTATTGTATTTGATTTATTTTCCTGAATTTCATTTGAGTAATGACCGTTCTTCTGTTGTCTTTTATGGAAACGCTCAGATTTTTCGTACGATTTGTGTAATTCATCCAGCTCTGCCTCAGTAAGATCTTCAATATCAACCAGGCGGTCATTGGCTTTTTCATGGGAAGCAATAAGTTCATTGAGCTTAATCTGAATTGCCTTTGAATCCTTGTTTTGAGCTTTCTGTATTAAAAACACCATAAGGAAAGTCACAATGGTTGTTCCCGTATTGATGACAAGCTGCCATGTTTCGGAAAAATTAAAAAGCGGCCCTGTAACTGCCCATATGATTACAAATGCACAGGCAATAATAAAAGCCGATGGACTTCCTGTAAAACAGACAACACGGTCTGAAAAACGTTCAAAAAAATTCTTGTTCATAGTATAAGGGTTTATATGCTTCTGATCAGCCAATAGTTCTTTCACTAGCCAATTTACCAATAATACAATGCTAATTTTATGATCGAAATCAAGTCAGTAATTGAAAAGAAACACTGTTTGCATTATTTAAAATGCTTATAGTAGTAAGAGAAGAGTTCACAGAATTTTATGGTTGTTAATTATTCTCAATTATGGCTGCACTCATACAAAATCATTTGGAAATAAACTGAGTTAATCCATATTAGCTTTTAGATGTTAATGCTTTCTTATCAATTATGACTGAAATCATAATTCATATCCATATATAAATCATAAATTCGCCATCTAGTTAATTGAAAACATCATACTTGCATTCAGATGAGCTTTCTCATTCCAGAGAAAGCTTATCTTATTATTTGTTTGGTGTGAGACAAGTTTCAGCTTTCGTCTTTGGTGTTCTTTACTAGACTTATACCTGAAAAAAAGAATAATAAACCAATAATTCCTACAACAATAAGGGTCATATTGGCTATACCTTTATTGATCTACCCTAAGGCCGGTAAGGTTGGCAATCTGCTGCCTTGTTAGCGGGATCTGATAGGAATAAGGAGTTTTACACAATGAAATCTCCTTATAATAATCCATTAATGACTTGATTTTGGACACAGGATCAGTTGCTGAATTATTAAACAGCATCACATATTTATAATAAAGCCTGTCAGAAAGACAATGGAAGAGACGGAACATAATCTCCCGATTTTCCGATAGTATCGAAAGAAAATTGGATTTCGGCACCTTCAATATTTTGCAGTCTGTCTTAGCTATGGCGTTCATAGGATACTTATTATCTCCAAATAACAGAGATTCTCCTATGCTTTGTCCTTCAGAAAGAATGTTTAGGGTAAATTCCTTACTATCCTCATGATAGTTGTTCAGTTCCACTGTGCCTCGCGCGATCTGAAAATAAAAATGTGGAGTATCACCCATTTGGTAGATTACCTTCTTTGCGGGATAGTCTTCATAAACAGCTCCATGTTCGAGCAAAAGATTCTCATCGTTGATCATATTTTTTATTTTTTTGATATGGTTTAGCAATGAAAATTCTCAGTAAAAAATTGGTTCAATATCAACAGTAAAGTCTAGGCCAGCAAAGATTTATGTGGTATCTAAAAAAGAAGAAAGTTGGTAAGACGACCAGCCAATCTAATTTTACCCTTGAGAAAGCAAGGTTCTTGTATAAACAGCTAAAAACATCTAAAAATTTTGATTTTAAAAATATTCCATTATAAATATCCTTAAAATAATATGATGTATATGGAAGTATTCAAAGCCTGATAAAACATCAATACATAAATTATTGGATAGAACATTTAGGCAATACCTTTTTTATCTTCAGTTATTTACAATAAAGCATGATTTCTTATATTTTCTTAAGTGGATTTCTGTAAAATTTAAGGATATAATTATTTAATATTCCTAACTTTTTTTATTGACAAAACCTTTTTTTAACCCTATTACGGCAAAGCCAGCCACAACTCCAATTGCTATAGCTACTTTAACGCTTTTGGAAATATTTAAAGGAGGTGTACCGTATATTTTGTGTGGGTCTTGAGAAGGCTCAAGTATATTCCCCGATACTTCAGGACCATTCTTTATTTTCATTATTAAACGTACACCAGCTGATGCTGTATTGATTACTAATTTGGGAAAAAGTCTGTAAATTGATGTAATTGCATAAGATCTGAAATCAGGAAATAAATCTTTTCTCGGTTTCCTGGCTAATTCAACCATTTTTGCAGCAGTATCCCTTGGATCTGAAGCAATGGGAGGTATACCCATCTTGAACCCTGAATATTTTGCAGAATGAAGATTCCCGGTAGATTTTTGAAGCTGAGGGTACAAATTAGAGATATGAATGTTTTCATAATTTGAAATCTCCCCTTGAAGACCATCCATCATACCTTTGATACCGTACTTCGTTGCCGAATACACAGAACTGTAAGGTGCAGGCATATATCCTCCTATAGAAACATTATTTATCAATATTCCCTCATTCTGTTTTTTGAAAATTTTAATGGCATTGTAAGCACCATGCATATAGCCAAATAGATTAGTTTTAATAACCTGTTCGTGAATCTCCATTGGAATCTCTTCAAATTTTCCACTCGCCATTACCCCTGCATTATTTATCCAAATATCAATCCTGCCAAATCGGGACAAGGTCTCTTCTGCTACTCGTTCTATATCTGCAGCAACGGATGTATCAGCGGAAATTCCCAGTACCTCTACTCCCATTCCTTTGCAAAGCTCAACCACTTCATCTATACCTTTCTGTCCTCTGGCTACGATAACTATATTGCACCCTTCCAATGCAAAAGCCTCTGCAGCAGCCCTTCCAACTCCACTGCTAGAGCCTGTAATTACAACTGTTTTTCGTAATAAAGTCTGTTGAAACTGTTCTTCTTTTCTCATGTTTACTTTTTTTAATTCAGTAACAAATAGAACATGTATTATGCCAGATGTATAATTTTTAAAATACATTGTACATTCATTCTAATTTTTACGTCCAAGAATAATAATGATTTTACCAAGGGCAAATATTTAGAATCAATCGGTTTATAAATTCTAAATTATGATTATCAATGTTTGTGTATCTCCGTTTTTATAAAAAGTACCACAAATACACTTTTTAATGTAATTGGTCTTATTATTGGATACATTTTAGTACATCAATCACAAAAATATCCTTTTATGAAAAAATATATTGTCATCATAGGAGGAGGTTTTGCAGGTATTAATTTCATCAAAACTATTGCTAAATCTAATGAATTTAGCATCACATTAGTTGACCGAAATAATTACCATTTTTTTCCTCCGTTAATTTATCAGGTAGCTACTGCATTTATTGAACCTTCACACATCAGCTATCCATTCAGAAAGTTATTCTCAGATTATACAAATATTCGGTATCATATGGGAAGTTTTCTTAGTATTGATACAAATCTTCAGATTATAGAGACTGACAACGGTAAAATAGCCTATGATCATGCCATTTTTGCGCTGGGAACCGAAACTATTTTTTTTGGGCTAGATCATGTACAAGAGTGCGCATTACCTATGAAAACCATTAATGGAGCCTTATATATTAAAAATCACTTACTGCTGAACCTTGAAAAAGCTTCAAGAAATCAAGATGAGAATAAAGCAGAAAGGTTACAGAACATCGTGATTGCAGTGGGTGGACCTACCGGAGTTGAACTGGCAAGAATGATCGCAGAGATGGGTGCTTTTGTCGCAGAAAAGGAATATCCTGAAATTGAACTTAATCTCTCCCATCTTTATCTGATCGATGCGCTCCCCTCATTGCTCGCTCCTATGAGTGATGCTGCAAAAAAAACAGCATATGATAATTTAAAAAGACTCGGCGTTAATATTCTTCTTAACGTTTCAGTAAAAGATTACGTTGAGGGAAATGTAATACTATCAGACGGAAGAAAAATAAAAACCGAAACACTCATCTGGACCTCCGGGGTAATTGGTTGTGAAGTATTGGGTATTCCCGAAACGAGTATAGGTAAAGGAAGAAGATTATTAGTTGATGAATACAACAGAGTTTTAGGGTTTAATAATGTCTGGGCATTAGGAGATATCTGTTTGCAGTTAACGGATAAAAATTATCCTAAAGGACATCCTCAGGTTGCTCAGGTTGCTCAGGTTGCTATTCAACAAGCAAAATTAGCCGCTAAAAATTTTATAAAACTCCATCATCAGAAACCTCTACAATCTTTTGTGTATAAAGACAAAGGCAGCATGGCTATTATTTCAAAATACAAAGCCGTGGTTGATCTGCCTAAGTTCTCTTATACAGGTTTTTTCGCATGGCTTACCTGGCTTTTTATACATATCATTCCCTTAACAGGCTTTAGAAACAGAGTAAGGCTTGCCTTGGAATGGTTCAGATTATTTATAACCAATAATCCTTCTATAAGAATGATTTTGCAACCTGGCAAAAATGGTCAGAATAATAAAAATTAACTTTTAAAATACATATTATGCTTAAGAAAATGTTATCAGGTTTAGGCGGAGCTATCGCACTTAACCTACTCCACGAAATCGTCAGAAAAAATTTTGACAACGTACCACATATCAATGAGGTGGGCGAAGAAGCGTTAAAAAAAGTAACCGATTCTACAGCACTTGAAATTTCTGATCCTGATAAATTGTATGCAGCAACTTTAGCGGGTGACATCGTGAGCAACGCTATTTACTATGGAACCACAGCAACAAATCATAATTTCGCAAGCGGAATTGCAGCCGGAATAGGAGCCATTGTTCTTCCTCAAAAAATGGGTTTGAATGATCATCCTGTAGCAGAGAATAATAAAAAGAAATTCATGACCGTCGGATACTATATTTTCGGTGCAATGGTTACCAAATTTATCTATGATAAAATTAAGTAAGACTCATTACCTCTGCTCGCAGGGGTAATTTTTTTACCATGTAAAATATAAGAATAAGACTTATAAATACTTCAGTATACAGCAAATGATCATTAACATTTTAATACTGTGTTTTTAAAAATAACACTTTTATGTGTATGACAATAATTAATAAACTGCTGTTCAAATAATTAAATCCCAGATCTAATGGATTTACACATTATCCGTTTGTGAATTCTATAAAAATAAAGTCATAACATACCACAAACCAAATAGTATAGGCATATTTATTGTTCAATCATTCAAAAATATTCAGTATGGAAAATAATAAAACAATTTCAGCACTTAATAAATTACTTCATATTACCAATGACAGAATTAAAGGTTTTGAAAGTGTAGAAGGAAAAGTTTGGGAAAGCTATTCTGATCTAAAGGATGAATATGATAAAATGATCTCCCAGTCAAAGATAATGAAAAATGAAATCATCAATCTCATTACTGAAAGAGATGGAAATCCTGATGAGGAAGCATCATCACTGGCTGGTAGTCTACACCGGACCTGGATCGATATTAAAAATTCCATACCGACAAGTAATAGTGATAAAGAAACCTTGGAGAATGTAGTTTTTGGTGAAAAGCATGCCATTGAAGCATACGATAATGCATTGAAAAGCGGTGATCTTTGCAGCGAAAGTTCAAAGATAATTGCGGAACAGTTGAGACAGCTGCGCATATCTTACCATCAGTTCAATAACATTGAACATTATAAAAAGAAAGATGAATAATCTGTTTCATATCTAAGAAACTCTATCATAATTTTCACAGACTAATTTAAGAATCGGAAGTGATCTCCAAGTAATAGCCTTTTGGTTCTGTTTGTTTCACATTGGTAAGTAAAAATTATATACCTGATTTTTACCGGTAATACTATACATCATGAAAGCAATTAATAATTTTTGGGAAATACTTAAAGGGACATACAAGGACTGGAGTGCACGGGATCTCGGAACCGAGGCTGCCAGCTTAGCCTATACCGCAATTTTTTCGATTCCTGGGCTCTTAATCATAGTTATATGGCTTACGGGTATATTCTTTGGTGAAGAAGCGGTACGGGGAGAAATCACTAAACTTATCGGGAGCATGATGGGGAAAGATGTTGGTAAAAGTCTTGAAGAAATGGTCGTAGCCGGCATGGTGGATAAAAAGAACATCGTTATGAAAATCATTGGAATCGTTACGCTTGTTTTTGGGGCAACTTCACTTTTCTTCCAATTTCAAAAATCCCTCAATAAGCTGTGGGATATCGTGGCAACTCCTAAAAAGGCTTGGGAAAAATATCTTCTCGACCGTGCGAATTCTCTGGGGATGATTATTGTCATTGCATTTCTTATGCTCATTACCTTGCTGCTAAGTTCTTTCATCGGTCTTGCTAACGATTGGGTTATCCACCGTTTCGGGTTGGAAACCCTGGTTTTGGTGAGTATTATTAATATTGTTGTAGGCTTTCTGGTTACACTATTTCTTTTCGCAGCAATGTTCAAAATTCTGCCGGATGTTGAGTTACAATGGAAATCCGTATGGGTTGGAGCTGCAGTAACAGCTGCACTGTTTACACTTGGAAAGTATATCCTTACTTTTTATTTTGAAACGTTCAATCCCAGTTCAGCATTTGGTACTGCCGGGACTGTTATTTTACTATTGTTATGGATTAATTATACCTGTCAGATTATTTTCTTTGGTGCAGAATTCACTAAGGTCTACGCTAAAAAAATGGGGCATCAACTTAAACCTTCAAAACATGCAAAATGGAGCCCGCAAATAGTATCTAAAGAAGACTCGAAAAAATATAGTAACTGCTGAAAAAACTCCTGATAAAACGGTGAAAGATTCGACGATTTAGTTTCGAAAACTTAAAATAAAAACCATGAATAGTTTTTACTTTTTTTTAAAGTTAACGTTTAGCGTCATATTTCTCCGACGAGATGCTTCGCCCGGTAAACAGAGAAAACTGTCAAAACAAAATCTAAAACTTGGAGTTTATGATCAGGAAGGAAAGCTCCTGGATAAGTATGAGACGTATTTTGAAGGTCCATTTAAACTGCAATTTTAAAATAAATTGATACGGATTGAACTTTCTAAGACCATATTCTTTAAAATTGAAGACTGTCTTGCAAAGTGTGTAAGTTAAAAGTCAGGCTTTGATTTTATACTTATCTTTTCTTTTTATAATGTTGATCTGTCGTTAGTTTCTTTACTGTTCAGGATAAGGGTCAGTTTCAACTGGCTTAGAATTTTTTTTAAAATCTCTTCCGTGTAATATAACTTTACAGAAAGAGGGCTAAATTTATTTTTATAATTATTGAACTCTATTTTATCTGAAAAGACAATCTGCCTCTTATACAGAATCGAGTAATAGACATAAATTTCAAATACAGAATGTCTTTCCGGTGTACAGTATCCGGATGTAGCAATACACCAATCACTTTCAAACATTGTGGATGCATAGAGTCCTAACTTGTCAGCAATAAGGCTTGATACACAATTAGAATTTTTGATCTCAGAAGTCTCTACCTTCAACAGTTTCACTATTTTATCAGGACTATGTACCGTGATACCGCCTTTATAAAATAATTTTGAATTAGTCATTTCCGAAAATGCAAGCTGCATCGCACCAGCGGTAACACTTTCTGCAAGAGAAATGGTTTGATCACAACTCATAAATTCTTCATTGATTTGTTCCAAAAGGATCTTGTTAAATTCCATGATACTTTTATAATATAGATTTTACCTAATTAAAATTGATCTGTATTTCATTAATGTATTAACGAACTTAGGGTAATGTTTATTCTTTAAATGAAGACGCTGCTTTATATTATTGAAAACAAGCCACACACTATCAGCTGTATGGCTTGTTTAAATTTTATATGTTTAATCTTCTTGCTGAGCATCAAAATTAATGTTAGTTTCTGCAATCTCCGTAAGGTTGTAATCTGTATCTTCTTCCTCCTGCAGTGTTTTTTCTAACAGCTCAGCAGCCTTATCGTGTCCCATAGTAATAGCAAGTTGCGTTAAGCCTCCATAGCTTGCGATCTCGTAATGTTCTACCTTCTGCGCCGCGATTATCAGAGCTGCATCTCTTGTCATCGTGCCTTCTTCCGTAGATTTAATGATTTCTTCGCCTTCCTTAATCAATCCATCCATTGCTTCACATTTTTTCTGCTCCGGACTCTCATTAACGAGTTTAAAAACTTTCTCCAAGCGGCTTATATGCTTTTTAGTCTGTAACTGATGATCCTCAAAAGCATCTTTAAGCTCTTCGGTTGTTGCTGCGTCATGCATAGTCTGCAACGCATCTACTAATTTATGCTCAGCGTAATAAATGTCTTTTAGTGCATCTACAAAAAATTTATGCAGCGGAGCATTTTTCATCTCATTTTCTTTTACTGTAGCATTGTCTACTGTCATTTTTTTGTCAGCAGCACCGGTTGTCGTGTTTTCTGTTGTTTTAGTTGCCATATGATAATGGGATTTAAAAGGTTAAAAGGCTGCCCCTTTTTCACAGAGACAGCCTAAAAAGAATTATGAATTACGTCTGCCTCCGAATCCGGATCTGCCGGATCCTGAAGATCTTCCACCACCATGAGAAGCCTGACCTCCCATTCTGGCTATTCTTGTACGTTCAGATTTACTCATTGAAGCAAAACCTCTTTTTGATGTTCCCCCTCCTGAATTAGAACCTCTGTTACTACCTCCTGAACCGGAGTTAGAATTAGAGCCACGGCCGCTTCCTGAACTGGAGTTTGATCCACTGCTATTTCCTGAACCGGAGCTTGAACTACGCCCTCTTCCTGAGCTGCTGTTGCCACCCGATCTTGAATTGGAGTTTCTTGAGCTTCCTCCGCTATTTGATCCTGATCTTCCTGATCCTGAATTTGATCTTGATCCTGAGCCAGATCCCGAAGATCTTCCGCTTCCTCCTGACCTAGATCCGGAGCCAGAACGGGATCCTCCACGAGAGCTGCTTCCAGAACTTCCTCTTCCACCAGAAGTAAATCTTCCCTGACTATCCCTGTTTTGACTACCTCCTCTATTTCCTCTGCTTCCGCCTCTTGAACCTCTGCCCCTATTATCATCATCGTCATCGTCGTCATCATAGTCATCATAGTCATCGTCGTCGTCATAGTCATCATCATCGTCATCATAATCTTCGTCATCATAGCCTCCTTCCTCATCGAAATAGTCTTCAAAATCTGAGAAATCATCATCGTACTCCTCATCCTCACTTCCGTCGTTATAACCATGCTCATAACCTAATTGGTACGCTTCTTCAAGCATTGACTGGTCATCATCTGATGAATTTCTGCCTGAACTTCTGTTGTTTGAATTTCTAGTGTTCATAAATTTTACTTTTTGAAATTAATATTTAGTGATGTACCGCAGTCCTTGACTAGTATCAGACTACAGTCAGTTTATTTTTAATGTTTAGACAACACAATACCCGCACACCGTAGAAACAGTGTGAAACATAATTGAATAATACTTTTAGTTATTCTATTATTCTGTAATAAGTTAAATTATATGTGTCCTTATTTAAAGCTCACGCCAGCTGAATCCTTCATCTTAATAGTGGCAACACTATCATTTGGATTTCTTGATGTAATACCTGTTGTGTCTGGCCGTGTAGAATTTGTATTCATTGAATCTATAGCAGATGAATCAGCAGTAATTGGTGGCGCTGTTTGTACTTCTTTTTTACAACTGATTGTCAAAAGCCCTAGAAGAAGAGCTAAAGAGATTATTGCTTTCATATAACATATTTTAATTTGGTATATCAAAGCTACAAGCTCAGGAAAGCAAATCCTATGACAATGATCATAATTGATTCATAAATTTTATTAAATTTTACTCTTCACCTATTTATATGATAAGAAAGAATAAAATCACTCTAATATTTTTTAGATAGTAATTTATTACTTTCTTTAGAATTAATACGATTTCAAAATCTATATATCACCAGGATCGAAACTCAACTAACCCATCTGTCAAAATTTTCCATTGAATTTTTGAAATTCCCACCATCCCTCCAAGGGCAATAGCTAAATTCCTTGCTTTGTCTGCGATTTGAGCATCCATATTGGGTGTCTCGTTACGTCCGTAAATACCTGCTTTTATAAAATCTTTCCCTCGTGCTATAATAAAGGTAGAGCTTGCATCTCCCGTGTAAAAGTGTGCGGTGTGCATATTTATTTTACCCGGTATCCCCGATGGTTTACACTCAATAATCAGCTGCTCCAAAATTTCATTATTGGCAGATAAATTTTCATACATATCTGTTATCTCGACCCAATCAAACCCTCTTACTTCAAAATTGCCCGGCCCCGGAATATCAATCCTAATGAAATCTCCTTTTTCAGGTAATCTCTTTTTTAAATTCCCATTTTTATCGTGCAGTTTAAAATCCGCACCAACTCCACTAGCATAATAATTCCAGTAATTTACCGACAAAAGGCGATCTTTTAAAGTCTTATACAAATCAACTATATCTTCAAAATCTTTAGCTAAACGAATACTTTCCGTATCGTGAAAACTTCCTTTTTCTTGCAGGGGTATCCCTGTGATCAATTGTGGCTTCATGTCGTATTTTTTTGTGTAACTAAACATTTAATTTTCAATATGTGGCATATCAACTGGTTTTGATTCCGGAGAACCTTTTTCTCTGAGCCAAATTGAAAGGATAACCAGCGAAGCAACTGCTAAAAACTAACTCTGCCAGTTTTGAAACGACTCAAACCAAAAACGGGCATCATACAAATATTCCTGAATTGGCATCACAGGCAGTTCTTTAGCAATCTGCTCACCACTGTATTCTTCATAGCTTCCATAAAAATGACAGGTAAAACTGATAAGAAAAGAATACTTTGTTGCAGGAGGAAACCATACCACAGTAAAACCAAGCTGTTTTAAATAACCCACCTTTTCTTCAAACTCATTCCATAAATTCTAGGAATGGTACCAATGAAAAAACTGAATCATTACTCCGTTCATAACCCATAATTTAACCGTTGACAATGAGCCCACCGTTCGGATGGAGAACCTGCCCCGTCATCTGTGCTGAAGCATCGGTAGCTAAAAACAGATAACTTGAAGCAATCTCATCCGTATTAGCATTTCTTTCCAATGGAGGCTTGCTTTGATCGTCTTCTTCTTCACCAAAAGTTTTCTCAGTAAGGGGTGTCGCTACCGGTCCAGGTGCTACTGCATTGACCCGAATTCCTTTATGTTTCGCCTGTAATGCCAGCGATCTCGTAAAAGAAACAATTGCCCCTTTTGTAGCTGAATAATCTAATAATTCTTCATGCCCCATATAAGCCACTGCAGAGGTCGTATTAACAATGGAACTCCCTTTTTTTAAATGGGGAAAAACTTCCTTGGTAAGTAAAATCATTCCAATGATATTGGAATTAAATGTCTTTCTGATGTTTTCTTCTGTAAGGTCAATAATATTATCTGCAGGAATTTGTATTCCCGCATTGTTTACCAAAATATCAATTTTCCCAAACTCAGTAAGTGTTTTTGAGACGGTTACTTTACAAAAATCTATATCATTGATATCTCCGCCAAAACATATAGCACGCCTGCCTAGCGCTTCAATTTCCAATTTTGTTTTTTCTGCATCTTTTTCGTCTTTATAATAGATAAACGAAATATCAGCACCTTCTTTGGCAAATAATAAGGCAATTGCTTTACCTATTCCGCTGTCTGCTCCTGTAATGAGCACTGATTTATTCTCCAATTGCAACCTCTCCATACTATTAAAATTTATACATCCTGTGGTTCCTGCATTTTTCCCATACGATATGCTGCCATGCTATCGCTTGCCAGATTAGACATGGCTACCGTTAATTTATTTTTCAACCCCGAGATTATTTTATCCTCTCCTTTCATCAGAGCTTCATAGCCATCTTTAGCCACTTCTTCCGGAGTGCTGAAACTCTCTTTATCTTCCATAATCTTACTTCTGTTCATCTGGGCTTTGTTGAAAAAATCCGTATCGGTCGGTCCTGGAAGAAGTGCCGTAACGGTAATTCCGGTATCTTTTAACTCTTCACGAATCGCCTCAGACCATGATAAGATAAAAGCTTTACTTCCATGATAAACTGATTGCCATGGACCGGGTGCTTTACTTGCGATTGAAGCCAGATTCAGTATTTTTCCTGATCCTTTGCTGATACGATCCTTTAGGAAAAGTTTGGTTAAAATCAGAACTGCATTTATATTGAGCCTGACAATATCCAATTCCCGATGTATATCTGTATCTTCAAATTTTCCATAGAAGCCTTGTCCTGCGTCATTCACCAATATTTCCGGGCTAATATCGTTGAGTCTAAGTTCGGCATACATAGAAAAAACATCATCTTCTTTAAAGAGATTTTTTGCCTGGGTTACCACCTTAACACCATATTTTTTAAATTCATTGGCTTTTTCAAGCAGTTGATCATGACTGCGCGATACAATAACCAGATGGTAGCCATTTTTTGCGAATAATTTCGCCAGTTCATATCCGATTCCACTGGTTGCACCGGTGATCAGTACATATTGATTTTTGATTTCCATATCGTTTATTTTAAAATAATCATTTGATTGAGTTCACATTTAAAGCATCCGAGAATAAATTCCGCGTAATACAGCTGGGCTGTTGAAACCTTTGTTTTATGGTGCAGTTCCAGTTTTTTGGATAAAATGATTTCATTTTTGTAGGCGAATGAAAAATGCGCGAAAATTTTTTGATCCGATTCTTTCACAGGAGTTGCATATCCCGTAACAGATATTCCCCAGTCTGTATTGAATAATGCACTAACATTCAACGCCATTTCATCGGCAACTTCCTTAGAAACACAATCACACTTTATCGCTTCCTGCGCATCAACTTTCAAAAGTTTTACTTTTTCCTCAAGAGTATAGGCGGTTATGCCGCCTTTAAAAAATTCAGAGGCATCTTTCATCTGCGAAAATGAAAACTGCAGGCAGCCAGCAGTAACACTTTCTGCCACAGAAACTGATTCATGGGCAGATTTCAGTGCCCCGCCGATATAATCCAACAAAGACTGTTTAAATTCCATGAGAATACATTTTAATTAATTAAGAATACGTCTCTCCTAATACTATGGAGATTTACTTACCTCCAGGGATCAAGCACGACTTTTACACATCCGTCCTGCTTTTTATCAAATATTTCATATCCTTTTGCCACCTCATCAAGGGAAAGGCGGTGCGTTATGATATCATCGAGTTTTACCTGCCCGGTTTCCACATATTTCATTAATTTATCAATGATTGCATGAACCGAGGATTGCCCCGCTTTAAGCGTAACGCCTTTATCAAAAAGCTGACCTACCCTAAAATTGTCATAATTCATCGGATAGACTCCTAATATGGAAACAAAACCTCCGCGTCTTACTCCACTCATACACGCATCCAGCACTTTGATAGAACCTTTTTCAAAATTGACAACTGCCTTTGCTCTATCCATCAGATTTCTGTCCGGTTCAAAACCTACAGCATCTATGCATAAATCGGCACCTCTGCCATGGGTCATGCTTCTGATTTCGTCAACAGTCTGTTTAGCGTCTTCCCAAAGAATGGTTTCGCATCCTGTAAGATTTTTTATCTGGTCCAGTCTATATTGAAGGGTATCAATAACAATTACTTTTTTTGCATGATGAAGAATAGCACTTTTTACGGCCATTGATCCCACAGGCCCTGCACCGAAAATGGCTACCGTTTCTCCACCTTTAAGTTCCGCCCACATTACGCCGGTATACCCCGTAGGAAAAATATCGGTAAGAAAAAGCACCTGTTCATCGGTCAATGAATCAGAAACCTTTCTAGGTCCGAAATTAGCATAAGGAACTCTCACATATTGTGCCTGCCCGCCATTATACCCACCATACAGATCGGTATAACCAAACATTCCACCTCCTTTTTCAGTAACCAAGCCTCCTTCGGGACCATAATTTTCTATATTGGAGTTTTCACAGCCTGATGGTAGATCATGCTGGCAGAAATAACACCCTCCGCATGCAATCGGAAATGGTACAACAACTCTGTCACCCGCTTGTAGATGATGAATGTTTTTTCCTACTTCCTCCACAATTCCCATAAACTCATGTCCCATTACCATAGGACGCGGCTGAGGAATTCCTCCCGAATACATGTGAAGGTCACTACCACAGATTGCGGTGGAAGTTACACGAAGAATGATATCATTTTGATCTTCAATCTTTGGGTCATCGACGGTATCACAGGTAATGTTACCCGGTGAATGAAAAACTGCTGCTTTCATATTGTTATATTTTATAGTTTATACGTTATCCATGTGTTCATCAGGCTTTATAAAAGCTGCGATGACCATTTCAAATGATAATATAATTAAAAATGGCTGATGCGAGACCTGGATAAAGTTTTTTATACTTCAGCTATGGTAAAGGATCTCCTCCTTCCTAAACAGCTACAGGTAGTGTATCGACAATAAATACATGAGGCAAAGGGGGGGTAAAGTAATCCCGAGAATGCTTAGCATTCTTCCTGTTTTTAAATTGTCGAAATTGGAGTAACCTCCTTTATTTTTATCGTATACTCTTTTATCTCTTCTGTAAAGAAAAAGAGCGATGCCTCCGGTAAGTCTTCCCGGGATTCCATAACAGCAGCATAAGGCTACAGAAGAAATTCCGAGCACTAGCAAGGCTGTGGCAGTGGGTAATTTGGAATTCCTCATAATGATAGATTTTGAAACCAGTAGATTATTCCAGTAATAAAATGCAGCCGGCATTAATGATTACACACTGTCTTTATGAACATTAATTTTCTGGGTTATAAATAATTTAAACCATCGAACCGTCAGCATCAGATTTTCAGAAACAATATAAAGTCCTTTCGAATAATATCCGATAACCCTTTCAAGGCAGATTACCGGATATTTATTCGACATTATTTTACAGCATCTTTTGCTTTTTTAGATTCCATTAAATGATGATCTAAAGTGGGAAGTGTTTTAGTGGCAAAATTTTTCAGAGAGGATTCGGAACCGTCAGCAGCTTCTTTCTTAAAATCAGCTATTGTTTTTTCATGATCCTTAACCATCATATCGGTATACATACGATCAAAATCAGCTCCTTTTTTAGCTTTAAGATCATCATATTTTTTCTGTTGGTCTGCATCTAAGCCGGTAGGCAAATTGTAAGCCGTTTTAGAAGCCCACTGCTTTAATTCTTCGTTGGCTTTGGTGTGATCCCCTACCATCATTTCACCCAGTTTTTTAACTGTTGGGTTGGTCGCATTTTGGGATACCAATTCTCCCGCCATCACTTCCATCATTTCTCCTTTTACTGCTGCATCAGCAAATTTTCGATCCTGATCATTTAATGATGTTGTTTCAGAAGACGTTTGGGAAGTTGAAAGAGAATCTCCAGGCATTGTATCCGAATCAACAGGAGCAGACATTTCGCTGTGATCAGCTGTATGATCAACAGTAATGGTTTCTTTTTTGTTACACGCCGTTATTGCAGCAATGGCTACAATGATTAGAATTGTCTGTTTCATAATATTTTAATTTGTTGGTGTTGATATGAATGCCAAGTAGTTCTTACTCATTTTTTATACTAATCCGTTTCTTTCTTTTTCAAACTGCCAAACCCTGTGATTAGCTATCGCCTCAACAAATAAATCATCAGAATTAGCATCTTTAGCAGAAATTACTCCAGAATCATCATGTTTGATCGATGCCACATCTGTAAGCTTTTTGATTACTTCAGTATCATATCCAAAGTAAATGGCTTTACAGTGACGGAATGCTTCATTAATAAAATCAACCGTCATATTTTTATTTCCAGGCTTTACAAAGCCTTCTGCAGATTTTGCACCGCCGCAGATATACAGAGCATCAAAGCAAACACTTGAAGTTGTAGATAATGAATGATCCGGAATGTACGTCTGGCCGTCCGAAGATTTTACCGGTGCTACGGAATCAGCAATATATTGTACAACTGCACCCTGCCCTTCTAATTTTTCTATTAAATGATCGGTAGAAGCAGCATCAAACCCATCAGTCATCATAAAGCCAATTATACGACTCTCAATGGTATCTTTAACGGTATTGGCCATACTCAGCGCTTCTGAAAATTTTAAGGAAGGTTCAGTTTCCGCACTTTGGAGACTTGCCGGATCGGCATCTGCAGGAATACTTTGATTGGGCTGATCGAGAATTTTAACCTCAACACCTAATCTGGATGCCACTTCCTGTGCCAAATCTTTGTCTACAAAAGTTAGCTGACCAACCATTCGTTCTCTGATGGCAGGAAGCGTTACTTTTGAAAGCTCAAAAACCAATGCATTTTGCAGATGCGTTTTTTCAAAAGCAGACTGACTGTTGTAAAATAATTTTGCCTGAGAATAATGGTCTACAAAGCTTGAGCTTCTTGCCCTTACTTTATGACCTTCCAACCGCTCCTCCTGGGAGACGAAACCTCCCTCTTTCATCATGGCCTGAAACGGACAGCCACCGCCTATTGAATTGGGTTCGTAACTTACTTTTCCTTTAACGATCTGCTGACGCATGTGTCCGTCACGCTGATTATTGTGAATGGTTGTAATGGACGTGTTGATCGGAATTTCATGAAAATTCGGAGATCCCAATCTGGTAAGCTGAGTATCGGTGTACGAGAAAAGTCTTCCCTGTAAAAGAGGATCATTGGTAAAATCTATGCCGGGAACAATATGACCGGGATGAAATGCTACCTGCTCTGTTTCTGCAAAGAAATTATCGGGGTTTCGGTTTAAGGTTAAAGTTCCTACAAGCTCCACAGGAACAAGCTCTTCCGGGATAATTTTTGTAGGATCAAGGAGATCAAAATCAAATTTGTGTTCATCTTTTTCAGGAACTAGCTGTACCCCCAAATCCCACTCAGGGAAAGCTCCATTCTCAATGGCTTCCCAAAGGTCACGTCGATGGAAGTCAGGATCATTTCCTGAAATCTTCTGTGCTTCGGGCCACCCCACCGAATGAACTCCCAATTTGGGTTTAAAATGAAATTTCACAAAGTGTACATCGCCCTGTTCATTGATAAATTTAAACGAATGCACACCAAAACCTTCCATCATACGGAAGCTTCTCGGAATCGCACGGTCACTCATCAACCACATGATCATGTGGGTACTCTCTGGCATTAATGAAATGAAATCCCAAAAAGTGTTGTGAGCCGAAGCAGCTTGTGGAATCTCGTTATCTGGCTCAGGTTTTACCGCATGGATCAGATCTGGAAATTTTATAGCATCCTGAATAAAAAATACTGGCATATTATTACCTACCAGGTCATAAACACCTTCTTCTGTATAAAATTTTACAGCAAATCCTCTTACATCACGAGCCAGATCTGTACTTCCTCTGCTTCCGGCAACGGTAGAAAAACGCACAAATACAGGAGTCTCTTCCTCGATATTGTTTAAAAATTTAGCTTTTGTATATTTTGCCAGACTTTTATTTAATTTAAAAACACCATGAGCACCGGAACCTCTTGCATGAACTACTCTTTCCGGAATTCGTTCGTGATCAAAATGAGTAATTTTTTCTCTGAGAATAAAATCTTCAAGAAGAGAAGATCCTCTTTCGCCTGCTTTCAGAGAGTCCTGATTGTTATTGATCTTTAATCCCTGATTAGTGCTCAGTTTTTCGTTGCTGTTATCCGTTGTATGGTCTTGAAGTTGATCACGCTTCTGGTTTGATCCTAAATTTTCATTTTCCATATTTCTTGTTTTACGATTTGATGTAGGTGATATTGATTAAGTATTTAATGTACTGTATCAGATAATGGGATATAGCAGATTATCTTAGGAGGATTATCCAACTCATTATTATATTTTGAAGAAAGTTTCTTTTGTAAGAAAAGAGAATCAACTAACCGGGCCGTGCCTATTAGAAAACAAAGTGCATTACCTTAACTTTACATAACATATTATAAAAAAGTAAGCCGCACAGGTTAATCTGTGCCAGTATTTTTGTAATTGGTGTTCATATAATCTTTATTTTGATGGTGTATTTCAAAATTACAAATCCATAAAAATCTACCCTATGACTTAAATCATATAGCAATAATTTATTGTAGTAATACCTATGAAAAAATTATAAATATTAATTGCCGAATTATCTATTCCAGGTATAAAAGAATATGCTTTTTAAACTCTTTAATGTGGTTAAATTTATTCCAATCATCAGATAGCATATAATGATAAAGTAACAGGCAAACCAGCAATAGGAGATTTTATTACTAACATAAAAATCACACATCTTGTAAATAATGGAAATGAAATACGTATTAAGGTTATCTGCAAAGGCTCCGATCTTACTAAAGATATAGCTAGAAGATTTACTAAATATGATGGTTTTTTAAATATTATCAATATTATCAAGATACTGTACCTATCCTTGGAGATACGGCATTAAATCTTTTTAAAACAGCAATTATAAATAATGGTTACTACTGGGATAAACCACTCAAATCATAGTTTTAGAGTAAACGCTATGTTGGATTTGAAAGGATTGAGGAATCATGCGATCATGAAAAATGTAATGATGCAGAATCCTATACCTTCAACCCTGAGAAAACTTTAATATTTGAAATACTGTAAAGATGAAGGCAAAAGTCAATTATAATGCTAAAGGTACTTGGTTAGAACCTTACATTGGTCAAGAATTCGAAGTTTTAAATGAATCAAGATATTATATTACTATCGAATTTGATTATGGAAATAGCGGCTCCCGATTAAAGAAGCTTGAAAAGAAATATTTTAATTTCATATGTAATTAATTACGGAAAACCACAATTTAAAACCAAACAACAAAAGTAAATTAGTAATATGAAAATCTCTTCACAGAATGACTTGATTCTTGAAATCATAAAAGCTCTGAAGTATAATTCTTCCGGAATAGGACTGCGGCAAATGTATGATGTTAAAATATTTAGAGGCCCCGAAACATCGAGTATTGAATTTACTCCAAAAGAAGGGCGCGAAATTAATCCCCGGGATTTCTTTTATCTAGGCCTTGATATAAAATACTAATATATGTATGTCTACGGTCTTCTGCAATGACACAATAACTAATGAACTAGTTAATGAAGATAGAAACACATTCTTTGATCAAATAGCCAAAAAAAAATATTTCCTTTAACAGCCTAAATATAAAACGAATTATTTTTCAAAAAAAAACAACAACTGATACTCAGTTGTTGTTTTTGCCTCGATTCTGAATGAAATTTTAATAAAGATATTAAAAAAACTCTTTATTCGACTCCTTTCTTAATAGCTTTTATTATAAACCAGTTGGGAATGAAACTAATTTACTGTACCGAAACAGCCATCAATTCCGATCATAAAAATTCAAGACGGCTGTTCAGTACATTTTAAAAACTAATTAATAAAAATCGTAATTATCACAAATTTACGCTGTAATTTCTCTTGTATATTGTTAATATTATTGCGATACTTCTTAATTTCATTCAATTCATTATTTCCTCTCTGAATTGTCTTATAAAAAACACTGAAGGCAATGTTGTTTGTGGATATTTGTGTTATTAGAATATTTATTGATTTATTGCCTGATTTGGGAACTTCAGCGAAATTAATCCCCGATTCTAAAAATAAGTACCTGTGTAGAGGTTGCAGCAAGCGTCATCCCTGCTCCTCCACAGTTACCAGATTGTCCTCTTCCGAGAGTGAGTGTCCACGTTCTGTTAGCGGGAACGGTGGTTGCATAAGTGATTGCTCCACCATGATTAGAAAGAGATCCTTCTGAATGTGCTGCTGTACTGTGAATTCTTGAAGTTGTAGCATTGAGGGGAAAATCTACAAAATATGAACTGATAGTACATCCTGTTGCACTGTGTGTTGCTTCATATACAAAAGTAATCTGATAAGTTCCTGCAGGAAATGTAACAGTACTTGTTGCTGCATTAAACGTCATTCCTGGAATGGTATTTTTAACCACAGACATTGGAACTACCTGCGATCCTCCAGCACCCTGTGCTTGTAAAAAATTAGCTTGTGCAGTTTCAAGCCTAAAAACTGCAGGATTAGGAATAGAAAGAGCTCCCAAGGTACCAATACTTTTTACCACACCGGTAGCATCGAGTACCATAAGAGGATCAGTAGTAGTATTTCCAACTCCTACACCTTGCAAACGTAACGGATCTGTAGCATTGACATGAAGTTTGTTAGTGGGAGCTGTAGTGCCAATTCCCATGTTTCCTGTAGCAGTAACCGCCACATCATTTGCTTGTTGTGCAACCGAAGGCACTCCGGTAGCGGGATTGTCTTTAGCCGCATCAATATTAAAAACACCCTGAGGATTAGTAGTTTGAATACCAACCTGAGCATTTAAAAAAAAGAAATTACCTGCGAAAAGCAGTAAACAATAGATAGGGATTTGTTTCATATTTCATGATTTTATGATTAGATTTTATATAAAAACTGTTTAAGTAAGAATTTTTGCAATTTGATTTAAAATTTTCATTAAATAATATGTAATCTAAATCAAACAATAAATCACTCACTGGAGTTATATATTATTTCAAATAAAAATACTCATTTCAACAAATTCTATTCTTAACAAAAACAAATATATAATTTTAACGAATATAAAACAATAACTTATATTAAATTAAAAATAACAATAAAAATATAATCAAAAAAACAAATATTTTTCAATACAGCCAAAAATTTATAATTATAAAAAAAACAACATACCATATTTAAAAATAAAAATAATTTAAATATTCAAAATATTTAAATATAAAAACTAATAATACAACCCACAAAAGCTAAAATAAATTAGTAATAAACAGTTCAATTTTTACTCAAATCCTTTATCTAAATTTTCACCTCTCATGTAAAATTCTATATACTTATCGCATAGTAAATGCGTAAGGTATGATTTCTCCTGTGTTTTGGCTCTATGAATACTTCAACTCTACCATTTAATAACATGTCCATCATATCCCATTTACGGATCTTGTGATTATATTGAATGTACACTTCACTTAAAAATGCTTCTTCTTTTTATCTTCCTGAAATTCCACTATCAATATTTCTTGATCAGGATGCGGTGATTCTTTAACTATACCTCGTATTTGCATGTTACAAAATTGATACATTTTTAAAGTTTAATGAAATCGACATCAATATACTTTGTATCAATTTTCATTTATACTGAAACCATGCGCTTTTTCAGAAAGAAATAATTAGAGAACAAATCAACATGTTTAATACGACAGAACTTGACGTGTTAAAAAGCTATCAACAAAAAAACCTCCCAGTAAATTGAGAGAAAAAGTGTAAAAATAAATTATAAGTTAAATGACTTGGTGTTAAAAAAACTATAAATAAATACTGTTTATTGGTATCAACGCTTATGCCATATTAATCCCTTATTTATGAAATTTTTATTTTTGTGGCACATTTTATAAAAATAAGACCTCCCGAAGGAGGCAAACATACATTAAGTAGAACTTTAAAGTTCAATTGCTCTAATATACAAAAACCTCCCAGGGCATAGGAGGCTGAATACATATAATTCGAAATATTAATTAAATCGAATATTTAAAGATACATAAAATAAATATCACCACCTAGTGATGTGGTAGGTGATTTGACAATATACTTATGTTTAACTTTGACAAAACAAATTAAAGTTATGGCCTTAAACGTAGAAAGACTTTTAGAAAAAAAAGGTATTAATAAAGCAAAACTTTCTGAACTTTTGGGTAGAGGTGACAACAGAAGTTTATGCAACAAACTTGTTAAAGTCTCCTTCTTTAGCTAGTGTTGAAAAGATAGCCGAAGCTTTAGAAGTTGATATTGTGGAGCTCTTTGATCCGGTAGATGAAGAAAAAAATACGAAAGGACGAGAAAGGAAATGAAATAGTAATAGGATATCTTAAGAAGTAATCAAATGCGAACACTGAACTTTACAACTGAAAAACCAAAGGAGTTTGGATATTATTTTGTAATATGGCAGAATGGTGATGCTGCAGTTTTGATTTATGTAAATTACCTGTTAATCGATGGTGATGAATTTTGGACCTGGGGATATGATGATAGTGATGACCCCGAAGAAATAACTATTGATATCCTACATCCTGAGTTATCCAATTTTCTCAGAGAATAATCGAGGAATAAGAAAAAAATAAAAAAGCCTCGGAATACGGGGCTTTTCGATATAGTATTATTTAGTAATGTATTTCAAAGAAAGGCTGATTAAAAGAATTTAATCCATCCTGAATGTAACTTTATTGTTTTGTCAAAATAATTTCTTTTGGTAAAGGCTCAGGCCTTTGATCAGCTGGTTTGCCATGATAAAAACAGTCTGGCTCAATAAGCTGGCT
>NZ_JAFAJM010000008.1 GCF_019236175.1 Chryseobacterium sp. | reverse complement strand
ATACTGTATCAGCCGGAGACCTCCTCGCGGACGGTGCAGGATCCGCAGGCTATTATTCTCGCCCCCGGATTTTACGCCAAAGCAGATACTTCCAATCCTTTTATTGCGAAGATTGGTCCTGCTACGCAAAATTCGGGTGGCGGTCCTATAGATTCTGATGCAGGTTCAGGGAATCCCAGCGGAACAACAGCCCCTTCAGGACAAAGCTTTCACGATACCAAAGGAAATATTGAAGTCAACGGATCCGGACAGCTTCAGTTTACTTTACCTATTGCCCTGCCTCCCGGAGTAAAAAGTGTAGCTCCTCAGATCAGTCTGGTCTATTCCAGCGGTTCCGGAAACGGTATTGCCGGCTATGGCTGGAATCTGTCAGGCATCACCTCTATTTCAAGAACAGGAAAGAATATTGAAAAAGACGGCGAAGTGAAGGCGGTTCAGTTAGACTACTCGGATTATTATATGTTCAACGGACAACGGCTGATCCTTAAATCCGGTGAGTACGGAAAAGATGGTGCCGAATATGTAACGGAAAAGTATTCCAATGTGAAAATAAAATCCGTAGGATCTGTTAGTGCAGTTCAGCCATGGCAGGGTCCTGAATATTGGGAAGTGACTTTTGAAGACGGTTCTCAGGCGTGGTACGGAGGAACTGCCTCAGGAAACAGTTCTGCAAGAACACCAATAGAATATAATATCGTCAAATGGAGAGATGCTCAGGGGAATTATATCACGTATAATTACTCACAATCCGGAAATGTTTCATCCATTTCATCGATACAATGGGGTGGAAATGAAAGCTTGGGAAAAGTACATTTTAATGAAATTATTTTTAATTATCAGGAAAGAAAATTGATAGAAACCTCGTATTTAAATGAGCATTTGTTTGTTCAGAAGCAGCTCCTTAACAATATCGTGGTCAATACAAATAATGCATTATTTAAAAAATATGAAATAAAATACGCTGAGACGGCTAACGGATATCAGTTTGTAGATACGCTAACAGAGTATAATGCTGAAAATATAAAAAGTAATCCTGTTGTATTTGGATACAAAGAAAATGCAGCCTCACATATAGAAGAAAGAGGAAGTATCAATTATTCAAAATTTATAACTTTTGGAGATTTTGACGGGAACGGTATACTGGATGGAATTTATAAAAGAGATCCGGGAAAATTATGTCTTGAATGGGCGGGAAGCTCAGATTGTGACGAGTGTTATACCTATTGTACGAATGAGGTTAATACGATTGGAGGTTATTATCTCAAGCTCAATAATCTTAAGGATGCTTATAATACGACCAATGAATATTATTTAGGGGATGACAGCAGTTTTGAAAAAATAAAAACTTTAAAATATAAAAACTCAACAGGAAATTTAGAACAGGGAGAGTTTTTATATATTTATAAAGAAGAAACAAATTCACAGACCAATAAAAAGAATCTTGTTTTCTATTACTATAAACTGGATCTGTCAAAAAAGGTTACAGACTATACGAGTAACCAATCGGCGTTAATCTTAATGGAAAAAAAAGTATACGACGGGAGTAGTATTTTCATCAATGATGTCCATTACTATGATCCTAATACTTCTAGTGTACAGGAATATACCGATACTGAGACAACACTTGGGAAATCATATGAAATGGATATAGACGGGGATGGTTTGTCCGAGTTAATCATTGAAAAAAACTACAAAAAAACCAGATACAATATGGTAATGGAAGGAGAATATTCTCCCTATATTTATTACTATGTCTCTACTCTTTTAGAAAATAAAGATTCATATTTAATTGTACAGCCCTATCTCAACTCCAATTTACCCTCAGAAATTACCTTTCCCGATGGAAAGAAAATTTCAGAAAAAGCCAAATGGTTTGATTTTGACGGTGATGGTATCATTGATATAGGGGTAAAAGGAAATACTCTTCCTTCAAAAAGTTTTAGCTATACCCAAAACGATGAAAATGGTTACCCACAAAATGTGACAGGAAATATTCCCGTAAATGAATTTCTAATCTATGGGATAAGAAAAATTTTGAACGGCAATTTTGAATTTTATTTAAAAAGGGCAGATAAATTAAGCGGCCATTTTGAAGATGGACAATTTGGAGATTTTAATGGAGACGGATTGGTAGACTGGATTACTTATGCCTCAGAAAATATTGATAACTATTGGGTATTTTCACTCAATACAGGAAAAGGTTTCAATGAGCAGATTCGCAACGACTTAGTTCTAAAAAAGAATTTTACTTATAAAACAAATACTTTTTATATACAGCAAAAATTTAAAGTTTTAGATATCAATAATGATGGTAAATCAGATCTGATCTCCTTATATTATAATACGGGTATAACCGGTAATAATGAAAAATATTCAAAAGTTGAAATGAATATTTCTTATAACCTGGGTGAAAAGAATGGCATGATGCAATTTGGAAATTACGAATATTTTACCAAAAGATTTTCTTCTTTACTTTTCTTTGATGAACTGTCTGAAAATATCAAGTTTGACTTTGAAAGAAACAGTTTGTATATCATTGCCAATGGTGAAAATGCATCCAACTATGGCACTTCCATCGTGCTATTTTCAAAGGATAATATCAGAAATAATGCTGTTGTAAGCATCTCTCAGGGTGGAAAAGGTACTGATATTGATTATAAAGAATTAGATCCCGACACGAGTCCCGGCTCTTATGCTCCGATAAAAAAAGAACAATATCCTTATATGGAGCTGGACAGGCTTTCTCAAACCTATGCAGTATCACAACTCAGACAGGAAGGCAGAAAACAGGATTTCCGATTTCGGGGAATGATCAGCCATCTTCAGGGTCGTGGAGTGATAGGTTTTCGTCAAAGTGCCAAATCTTCATGGTATGCAGACGGCTTTGAAAATACAAAAATCTGGTCAGGAGCAGAAACAGATCCATTAAACGACGGACTTCCGATAAAAGAATGGTCTGTTAGGACCAATAATGAAAATCTGATTTTCCCTGCGGATCTTTCAGAAAATAATTCTCAATTAATAAGCTTTAAATCTACAGTTTATCAGACAGATCAGCTATTGGGTGGTCAGCTTGTAACTTCAGTTGCCAGTACCGATAAACCAAAGGTGGTAAAAGCCATACTTCCTAAAAATACCAGAGTTAAAGATTTTCTGACAGGCAGAATTACGGAAAGCAGCATTACGTATGGTAATTATTACCTCCCAACACAAACACTGTCCACAATCAATGACGGGTATGCTGCAACAACTTCTACATTCGAATATGTACATAATCCGTCCGGTACAGGAGCGGGGTACTATATTGGGCGGCCAAAATCTAAAACCGATGTAGTACAGGCTTATAGCGATACCAAATCTGCTAAAGAAGAATATACCTATGAAAATAATTTGCTAAAAACCCAGAAAAACTGGAACAGAGACAATACAGGCTCGTTACAAACCACCTATAATTATGATGGTTTTGGAAATATCACCCAGAAAACAACCGGCAACAGTGTAGATTCCCAAACCCAAACCACCAAAGCAGAATATGATGGCAAAGGAAGGTTTGTGGTTAAAAAAACAGACAACTTAGGATTAGAAACCAATATTACTTACAATGATTGGGGGCAGGTTACAAAGCAAACCGATCCGTTGGGAAATACCCTTGAAAATGAGTATGACGGATGGGGAAAACTGATGAAGTCCAAAACGAATCTGGAAGGAACCACCTCCTATCAGTACGAAAGGGACAATAATTCCAATATTACGGTTACTCAATACGATTCCGATGGTGACATTTCTAAAAAATATGCCAATAAATTAGGGCAGGAATATAAAGTATCTTCCAAAGCATTGGGGCAGGAAAAATATATTTCTAAGGAAACTCAATATGATATTCTGGGTAGAAAATTAAAAGAGTCTGAAGCCTATTTTGAAGGGCAAGCTGCCAACGGATGGAATACCATTACTTATGATGATTCTGTATTTCCTGCCAAAATAACGGCTACTGCATTTAACGGCAAACAAATGGAGACCAGCATCTCAGGCAATATAACCACCGTAAAAGAACTGAATGGCTATGGAAGAACCACCTCTAAAACTACTGATGCTTTGGGTAATGTAATTTCTACAACAGATAAAGGAGGAAGCATACAATTCTCTTATAATGCGGCCGGAGAACAGACCAAAGCACAATATGCAGGAAACACCGTCACTACAGCATATGACGCATGGGGTAGAAAATCAGAGTTCAATGATCCTTCCAACGGAATTTACAAATATGAATATGACGGATTCGGGCAGCCTAAAAAAATCATCAGCCCGAAAGGAGCCAAAGAATATATCTATAATAATCTGGGGCAGCTGATTTCTCAGAAAGAGCTTTCCAGGGCGGATGGCGGAAAGGTTACCAGTAAATTAATTTCTTTTACTTATGATGATAAAGGAAGACTGATTTCAAAATCCGGGACTTCCAAAGGTGAATCTTTCAGCTCCAGTGTAGCCTATGACCCGCAGGGAAGATTATTGTCTTCGTCGGAGAGCAGCAATGGGAAATACTTTATCCAGAAAGGAATTACCTATGATGATAAAGCAAGAGTTGTTTATTATGAAAAACAATTGTATTCTTCCGGGGTTCTTACTAAAGTTCAAATAGAAAATGTATACAGTACATGGAATGGAGAACTGTATCAGATAAAAGATAAAATAACAGGTAAGAGCCTGTGGCAGCTGAAAGAAGCCAATGCCAAAGGACAGGTGCTTAAAGCAAAACTTGGAGCGGTAGACATCAGTAATGTTTATGACAATAACGGATTCCTTACAAATGTTAACCACTCATCTGCTGTTAAACCTTCCATTCTTCAACTTTCCTATTCATTCGATGCGATTAAAAATGAGCTGAAAAGCAGAACAACCGGAGGAGATTTCAATATCACAGAATCATTTGACTATGATGATAACAACAGACTAGTGAACTGGACCAATCCGGTAACAGGAGTAAAACCATCAGCCAACAGAAATGTCTATGATGTAAAAGGAAGAATCCTTGAAAATGATCAGGTCGGGAAAATCAAATTTGAAAATGCGGCGAAAATTTACCAGCCTACCGGAATGACCCTGAATGCGACGGGAACCCCAAATTATACGAATGACCTCATCCAGAGTATTTCGTACAACGAAAATAACGATCCCGTATTTATTGATGGAGAAAATGGCGATGTGGTCTTCAGGTACGGACTCACAGCGATGAGACAGAGGGTTACTTACGGCGGAAACTTTTCAGCAGACGGCGAAGGTAAATTCACCAAATTCTACAGTGAAGACGGAAGTTATGAAATCGTAAAAGACAATACCACAGGAAAAGAAAAGCA
>NZ_JAFAJM010000018.1 GCF_019236175.1 Chryseobacterium sp. | reverse complement strand
TGAAAGTGCAGCTACAGAAACAGTACAGGGATTTAGCTCATTCAGTGCATTTAAGAGAGCGAATGGCCCTGCCGGAGAAGGAATGGCATGGCACCATATTGTAGAACAAAATCCTGTGAATAAAGCTCAGTTTGCACCTGAGGCATTGCATAATACGAACAATCTTATCAAGATAGAGCATGGAGCAGGTTCGCTTCATTCAAAAGTAACAGGTTATTATAATTCTAAAGCTATTCTTGGATATCCTGGAAAAGTTAGAGATTATGTCAATACACTGAGTTATCAAGAACAATATGAATTTGGAATAAACGTTTTAAAACAATACGGATGGAAACCTTAAACTTAAAAAAAGAATTTTTAAAAGAAAGCAATTTATATGAGAAGGGCATGCTAAACGGAAATTATAAAGAAGTAAATAAAGCACATCAGCGAGTGCATAAAATTTATGAAGAAATCCGAAAAAATAATATTTATAATTTTTTTGAAACCTTTTTAGATAATGAAAATGATTACGTTAAGCTAAATGCCGCCACTTTTTCATTAAAAACATCTCCTGAAATTGCTGAAAAGATATTAGAAGAATTAATACATACTAGTTCGATACTGGCCACCACAGCTA
This sequence comes from Chryseobacterium sp., assembly GCF_019236175.1. Classification (GTDB taxonomy): domain Bacteria; phylum Bacteroidota; class Bacteroidia; order Flavobacteriales; family Weeksellaceae; genus Chryseobacterium. The sequence continues at coordinate 142,624 of NZ_JAFAJM010000018.1, read as the reverse complement.
AGATGACTTTAGACCTATGGCATGAAGGCAAGCTAACATTATTGTAAATAATTTATCGTTGAAAGAAGCTGTACAAACCCTGTTTATACAGCTTCTTTTTACATTTCAATAGAAAATCAAAAACTACGAAGATTCCTGGAATTCCCAAGCAGGAAAGCGCATGGGATTGAATGTGCATTGAAAATCAGATCATAAAATCCCTTTAGTATAGAAGTATTATCAGACAGGAACAATAGATCAGGTTAGGATGAGATCATTAAACGCTATTCAACCTCAATGTCCGACTTGTTCATCACAACAGGGAGCAGCAATGAGCCAATATTCAAAAGAAATGAAAAGAATAATACAACAAAGAATCAATGGACAATAGTAAATATTATTTAGAAAAGCAACAGGAAATTTGTATGAAATATTCTCAAATATCAGATTTGGTAGAATTAGATACATTAATCGCATTAGGCAAGAACTTTAATCCCCGTATTCAAATAAATGGATTGAGACATCCGAGAACTAAGACATTAAATGGATGGTATATATGGTCAGGAGAAGATTTTAATCCTGATGAATTTGATTTCTTTCAACCATCACACGCATATCATTTACTAGATAATGCACCTTTTGTTCTACAATATTTAGGGCTCCCCCCCGGGAATCGTTTTTTAATAGATAATAAAGGATATGAAGATGTATGGTTTGATGAAGGATTGCTTGTCTATGACACTCAAGAATCTTAAAATAAAAGACATTTTCTTATGATGGTAGTGGTTTTCAATTTAAAAAAATAATTGAATTGCAAAAACTGCTTTGTTTTTGGGTGGCCTTGTTTTCATAGATCTACTTGATGAAAGTATACCAGTTACTAGAGTAATATAGGCTTTTAATGTAAAATATTAATGGTCTCAAAATAACCCACCTTATTTTCTATTTACACAGTTTTTTTGGATACTGCCAATAATTGAAAACACCTTCTTATTAATTCAAGAGGGTGTTTACTTTTAAAATCTTTTCATTTGAATGTTTCTTGCTTCCTGCAGTCTTTTCAACTTTAAAGAATACAGGAAATACAGGCTATCTCTACCGTGCAGACGGAACCAAACAAAGAAAAACCTATGGCAACACCATTACCGATTATATAGACGGCTTTCAGTATGTTAACGGGAAATTGCAGTTTGTACCTACCAATGAAGGTTATTATGATTTTGGACAAAATAAGTATATTTACAATTATACCGATCATTTAGGAAATATCCGCTTATCCTACTTTAAAGGAAACAGCGGTGGCGCAGAGATCATTGAAGAACAGAATTATTATCCTTTTGGATTAAAACATGAAGGCTACGCAGGCTTAGGAAATCCTAATTATCAGTATGGGTTTCAGGGAAATGAATTGCAGGAAACGGGTATGTATGATATGGATGCCCGCTATTATATGCCGGATCTGGGAAGATTTGCTCAGCATGATCCTTTAGGTTCCATCTCATTAGATCCTTATGGCTATGCTTTTAACAATCCGGTTAATTTTATAGATCCTACGGGAATGTACGGAGACCCTCCGGGATCTTCTCCTGACAATCCTATTGATATTGGAACTATTAACGTTACCCCACCAAAACATTATCCGTCACCTGGTACCGGGATGCCTTATACTGGTGGAGGTTTTGGAAGTGGCAATAGTGCTTATGACAACTGTTCATGTTCTAGCATCTATAATGATCCTTATAGCGGTGGGCCTAAAGGTTACAACGTTGGTGTGAACAGGAATAGTGTGATACCGGCAGCAGGAGCCATTACTGGTGTATTAGCAGAAAGTGCTTCCATGTCACGAGCAGGGGCTGTTGGAATTATCTGGTATGTGTTGAACTCATTATTTGTTTCTGCTCATATTCCTAATCATGCAGATTGGGCTTACAGATATACCGGTACAGCACCATTAACCATTACTGATGTAAAAGCTGAATATAAAGTAAGGGAAAGAGACTCCAGAACGGGTTCTTATACCATTATATTTGGAAATGATCATAAATATCATGGCAAAGGCTCTATAGAGAGAATGTTTACTTCGGCCATATTAAAAATGACGGCAGCTCAGACAACGGTAAAATCTTTTGACTGGACACCATCAGTGTCTCACAGAGAAGCTTTTAAAGCGGAATACAGAAGAATGCAAACGGATAAGGATTTACCTGATTTCCCTCAGGGATATAGAAATCCTATTAATTATAATTTAATACAATCACCAGGATATAAATATCAACTACAAGATGGATACTAATATTTATTATATTCCTAAATACCAAGGAATATCAATTACAAGTAATTTTGCTGAAATACAAAGACAAATGGATATTGGATTGGAACCTAAAATAGAATATATACCTATAGCTATTTCTGACCTTAGCAAATACAAAATAAGAGGTTTGGGCTTTGAAAAAATACAAGATGAATATTTCCAATCAATAAAAAATCTGTTTTCAGGACTCAAACTCGAAGCTGTTTCATTCCATGAGTCGAATATTGATTTATCGGATGTTACAATACATGTCCAGCATCTTTTGATAGGAGAAAAATCTAAAGTTAACCTATCTAATGATAACTTTAAAGACCTTGAAGAAGTAACTTTCCTATCTTTAAAAAGCTTTAAGGGAAAAGTGCTTAACCAACTTGATACTGTGGAGAAAGCGGTTTTATGGGATAGCCCCAAAGGTTCTTCTTTGCCTGAAATGTTTCCCAATCTTAAAGAGCTTACGATTAATAAAGGGGCTTTAATAAAACTGGACCTCAGAAATAATAAAGACCTTGAAAAATTGGATGTACATTTATGCACTAAACTGGAACAAATTTTATTGCCTGATCAGCATAAGCTTAAAGAAGTATTTATAGAAAACTGTAAAAATTTAAACGTTAACAATTTGCCACCTTCTGTTACCAGAGTCTGGCCGCCAAGAAAAGAGAAGGTAGAAAAAAGAACTGCAGATGTAAAGCTTACATCAACAGGAAATCAACACATAGACTTTTTAATTCTTGATTTAAAAAAGAATATGGAAGATTATATGAATGATGCTGACCCATCATATACCCAAGCCGACATTGATGAATGTGCTTCAATACTAATAGATTATGCAATAAATATGCTTGCGACAAAATCTAAAGAGGATGGGATGGAAATAGTAAAATCTACTGTATTAAAGTTGAATACTCTCAATGAAAAATGCGATTATTCTTTAATAGAAACTAATGAAAGAGAGCAGATTGCCGAAATAATAATTTTAACAGGAAGTGAGTTGGGATATAACACTGTTAATGAAGATGTTACTGAAGAGTGGAGAGAATGGTAAGTTAGAGATTATTTAGCTGTCAATACAAAAGGAGAAGTCTATGAGCTTTTACATGATCCGTATAGTATATGACTAGTCCTGAAAAAGGTTGACTAGTTTAATAGTTCAAATATAGTTAAATCAGAGTAGGGCTTTTCCTATTCTGATTTTGCTTTTTATAAGTTTTTAATTTCCCCTCGCTCGCGCGAGCTTCTAGCTCGTGTCCTAAGTGCAAATAACAATCAGCAAAGCTAACTTTTATGTGTTAGCTTTGCTATTTACTCCCATTCTTTAATTTTATACTATGGGCAGAAAATATAAATTTCATGAAAAGGAGGGAGCATATTTTATAAGTTTTGCCCCGGTATTCCGGATTGATATTTTTACCAGAACAGAGTATTTTGATATTGTCATTAAGTAACCTTTAAATTGTTTTGATGATTATCAGGAGGTATTGGAAATAGATGTAAATTTATAAAAGGATGTTTGATGAGCACGAGCAAGATGCTCGCGCCAGCGAGGGGTATTGTTTAGAGACTCGCGAGAGGTTGGAAAAAAAATAAAAATATCTGAGAATTGGTATGTTTGGCGGATTAATGATGAAAGAAAAAGATATATGCAATTGATAGCATTTGATTTAACTCAGCTCAATAGTGATGTAGTAAGAATTTTTGAAAAAAATATTTATTGGAAGAATCTCCTTCTACCAATGAAATTCTACAGGATAATATTTATACTTATGTTTCAACGATTCATGAAAAAAATTAAAAATTTCACTAAACCAATGCTCGCAAAAAAGAAACCTGCAAAGCTATAAGCAAAAAAGCCTATTGTCATACACCTTCATCAGCAGGAAAACTTATTTTAAATATAATGATGTAATCACAATGAGTTAATCAATAATAACGATAAAGGCTTTGGTCATGTCAGATAAAGGTGCTAGATTTGATTTAATAATATTTGTGAGTAAAGCTTAATTTTGAATGACAACATTGTATTATCCTTTAAATTTATTCTATCATGAAAAAACAAATTGTTATTGCGATGTCATTTCTAGGAGCAATCGCTTTAGAAACTGATCAGGTTTTGGCACAAAATTCTGAGCAAGTTAGTAACTCCGTCAACATTGTGTTATCAGATGTTATTTCAATGGATATAGGTGCTGTTGCATCACAAGGCACTGTAGATTTTAATTATGTGAATACTACAGATTATAATTCTTCAAAAAAGGTGACAGTGCCCAATAGTTTAGTCATTATTTCCTCCAAAAATTTCGATGTAAAAGTAAAATCTGAGGGCTCAAACTTTGTAAGTGGTACCAACGTAATTCCAGTAGATATATTACAGGTAAAAGCAATACCGGGCGGAAGTTTAATGGGAACCCTAAATGAGGTCACCTTATCCGCAACCGATCAAGTCCTGGTAGGTAATGCGAGTTCAGGATCAAAACAATCTTTAAATATTGCCTATTCTATTTCAGCAGAAAAAGCATCTAAGGTACTTCTGGGAAAACCTAAGGGAACTTATACGCAAACGGTAACGTATACTGCGACAGCTTTATAATAAAAACAAACAGCAATTTTATATAAGCCCTCAACACTTTGGAAGTGTTGAGGGCTTTTCTATTTACACCCAATACATAATCCTGTAGTGATTTTACTACATGAACTTCCATTTTCCACTACAAAGAAACTTTTATAGCCACTGTAGATTTGCAGTATAATTAAACAACAATTAAATAGTACGATCATGAAAAAACAAATCGCAATCGTGGCCTTATCTCTTGGAGCAATTATATTAGGAACGAACAATGTTCAGGCTCAAAATACCACTGCAACAACCACTGTAAACATTACTCTGAACGATGTGATCTCCATCGATGCGGGAAGTACTGCCATCGGTAATACGGTTGACTTTAACTATGCTACTGCAGCAGATTATAACTCTGATCAAACAGTTACTAAAGCCAATTCTTTAAAAGTTACTTCAACGAAGAACTTTAATGTAAAAGTAAAAGCGGGAGGTGCTAATTTCATGAATGGAACCAACTTAATCCCTGTCAATGTTTTGACCATCAAAGCAGCTACAGCTGCCGGAACTATGGGCGGAACGAAAAGTGCTGTTGTTTTGTCTGCTACCGATCAAACGCTGGTATCAAACGCCCCGCTTGGAAGCGCATTAACACTGAATTTGGACTACACTATTCCGGCAGCGAAATCATCTTCGTCTGATATTTTAGGTAAACCAGCCGGAACTTATACACAAACAGTAACTTATACTGCAACCGCTTTATAAAAAAACACAACAATTATATAAGCCCTCAACATTGTAACGATGTTGAGGGTTTTTATGTGTAATCCAAATTAACAATCCTGTAGTGATTTTACTACATCAACTTCCATTTTCCATTACAAAGAAACTTTTATAGCCACTGTAGATTTGCAGTATACAAAAGAAAACAATTAAATAAAATTAAAATAGTACGATCATGAAAAAACAAATCGCTATCGCAGCCTTAACTATCGGAGCCGTTATACTGGGAACTAACAATGTTCAGGCTCAAAATACTACGGCAACAACCACTGTAAATATCACCCTGAACGATGTAATCTCTATTGATGCGGGAAGTACTGCAATTGGTAATACAGTTGACTTTAACTATGCTACTGCAGCAGATTATAACTCTGATCAAACAGTTACTAAAGCCAATTCTTTAAAAGTTACTTCAACGAAGAACTTTAATGTAAAAGTAAAAGCAGGAGGTGCTAATTTCATGAATGGGACCAACGTAATCCCTGTTAATGTTTTGACCATTAAAGCAGCTACAGCTGCCGGAACCATGGGCGGAACAAAAAGCGCTGTTGTTTTATCTGCCACCGATCAAACACTGGTATCAAACGCTCCGCTTGGAAGCGCATTAACACTGAATTTGGACTACACTATTCCGGCAGCGAAATCATCTTCGTCTGATATTTTAGGTAAACCAGCCGGAACTTACACGCAAACAGTAACTTATACCGCGACTGCTTTATAATATTTTTTTTAGTTTATAAAGGTTCCTTTTGTTACGTTTTCAGTAGTTTTAGGAATCTTTTATTTTAAACAATTTACAACATGCGCAAGTTTATTAATCTCTTCATTTTCGCTATCCTCACAGGGTCTTCTTCAATACTGGCACAAAGTATTTCCATGTCTCCGACACGCTTGTTTTTCACTGGTAATCCAGGTGAAAAAGTGACACAGACCGTTACGCTTCAAAACAGTTCGGATAAGGATTATGTTTTTAATCTCAACTATAAAGACTGGGTCAGAGAAGAAGATGGAAATAAGGTGTATCTTGATGCAGGCAGTTCAAAAACTTCCAATGCCTCCTGGATATCCACCTTAGAAAACGCTGTTACAGTTCCTGCAAAAAGCACGAAAGAGATTGTAGTGACCATGCAGATTCCTGCGAACGCATCCAGATCTGCTGTTACAAACAGCATGTTGTTTTTCACCCAGCTTCCTCAGCAGGCAGATAAGGCACGTGTTCAAAATGGCATTGGTATTATCACCTTATTTGAGGTAGGACTTCACATCTTTTATACACCACCCGGGAACCATGTAAAAAGTTTGGATATTACCAATATTTCAGAAGTGAATAATGAGAAGGCAGCGAACAGAAAAGTTGCAGTAAGCATTCATAATGATGGAAACACCATCAATGATGCCACCGTTGCGTTTGAACTCACCGACACCGATAGTGGTAAGGAAATAAAATTACCTCCAATTTCCATCTCCATGTTTCCGGATACCAACCAAACCGTTCAATTTTCTTTACCAGACAACATTTCAGGAAACTTTCTTGGTGTGGCTATTATTAAAATGGCAGAATCCAATGATTTACGTGTAGGCGAAAAAAACTTTAAATTTTAAAATTAAGTCTTGAAAAAGAGTGGCATATCGATATCAATCCTAAGAAGAACCATCTTATTTTTTGCATTGGCTCTCCTTCATTTTTCGTTCGTCTTTGCGCAGGAAAAGAAGGATATCCAAATTCATTTTGAAAATGAAAGTGTAGCTGTTGAGAAGGGATCTACTTTTACTAATTTTCTGGTTATTGAGAATAAAAGTTCCGAAGAGATTAGCATTCAGAATATCATACCTGAGGAACAATATCCGGGATTGCTTTTCTATCCAAAAAATAACCTTACCTTAGGTGCAGGTCAGTCTAAAAATCTTCCTGTGAAACTGATCGCCAATGTGGATTTTATGAAGCTGAGATCTAATGAGATTACATTCAAGGTTTCGTACACTACCCCAACGGTCACCGGCACTGAAAGTGCGTCGTTCTTCGTTAAAAAAGACGAGAACAAAAACATCGCAATTTATACGGCCACTTACGAAAATTTTATTAATCCCGGTACCCCCGACTCCTCAATGCTGCTGATTGTAGAAAACCAGGGCTATAGCAAACGAACGGTTAGGATTGATTTGCAATCCATTCCTGATGGCTTGGAAATGATGCCAAGGCAACAAACCGTATCTCTGGAAGGTTTAGAAAAACAAACGGTTGAGATCAAAATTGCGGTCAGAAAACAGAATACTCTTTATCCCGAATTTAATATTAATGCAACCGCTACAGACCTGCTTGATAATAAAATCGTGGGAAGCAATACGCTCTACCTGGTTATTTTATCACACAACAGACAAATTGCCCGGGGAAACGAAGCGGTGAGCGGAAGTAATTTTGCGGAAATCAGCTATAATGAAAACAGTTCTGGTTTTGATTATCTTCAATTGAGAGGAAACACAGCGTTTCGGATCAACGAAAATCTGAAAGCGCGCGTCAATGTGGGTGCAGATTACTATCTTGACGGGCGTTATAATCTCTATGACACCTGGCTTGAAGTGGAGAGAAAAAAAACGGTATTACGGTTAGGAAATGTTAATAGCAACGATTACGATTATCCGGTTTTCGGAAGAGGCGGAAAAGTTTCTACCCAATTGGGTAAAAATAACCAGATTGAAGTTCTTGCGCTGGAAAATAATTATAACCTGTATGGTACTTATTTCCAACAAACGAAAGGATCTACCATGGCGGGAGCAAAATATAGTTTCGGAAATTCCCAATCTTTCAATGGGAAGGTGTCTTATATATTCGATCATGATCCGCGCTTCAACGTAGATACACAGGTCGCGAACGGAACAACATCATTTTTAATTAACGATAAATACATCCTCCGCACAGAGGTAGGGTTGAGTCAAGAAAAAGGTCTTTCGAACAAAGATGAAAACACAGGTGCTTTAATGGGAGCCAATTACGAAGGAAAAATAGGAAAATGGGATATCCAATCTATTAATTCCTTTGCTACCAAAAGTTATGCAGGGATTAAAAGGGGATCTTTTATCTCAAATCAGCGAATCGGCTTCCAATTTTCTAATTCTCAACGTGCTTTTATACAATATCAGGATTCGCAGGTAGATCCCGAGTTCCTGAGTTTCCAGAATGCTCCCATACAACCTGGGAATACCTCTAATCTGCGTTATTATTTCAACAGTACAGAAGCTTTGGGATTAGGGTACCAGTTTTCTTTAAAAAAGTGGAATTTCCTACTGGCTCCAAAGGTTGAAAAGCAGAAAACAGCTAGTTTCTATGCATCACAGGAACTTTTTTCTTACCGACTGGAGACCAGCATAAGCACTGTATTGGGTTCTCACGGATTGAATTGGACGGCGGAATATTCTTATTCAAAAGCCAATAACAGGGAAGAATGGTTCAACAGCCTGAAAACAACTTTGTCTTACAGGTATAAATCCTTCTCCCTTAACGGAACTGCCCAATGGAATGCAACGAGTGTCTTTGATTTAAATTCTTATTACAATGCTGCAGACCGTAATTTCGCCAACTACAATTTATATGCCTCGTATAATTTCCAGATGATGAATAACCATCTGAGCGGATCTTTTTCCGCCGGAGCTTCCTATTCGGAACTTTATAAAAACTTAAACAGTAATGTGAGCGGTAATCTGGAATATAAGATTTCACCTTCCTGGTCCAGCACAGGTTATTTTAATTTTTCAGGTTATAAATCTACCGCTGATTATGTAACCAGTGGCAGTTATTACCAGTTTAGAGTCGGAATTAAAAAATATTTTACAGCAACGACCTCCCTGGGAAATCATAAAGTGACGCTACAGTTATTTGAAGATAAAAATTTCAATGGGCTTCTGGAGACCGGTGAATCGGTACTTGCCAATGAAATCGTAAAACTGGACAATTTTGTTGCGCTAACCGATAAGAATGGAAAAGTAGTTTTTCAGAATGTACCTGAAGGTACGTACACCTTAAAGGTAAACGAAAGTGCAGGGGCTCGATTGATGATGGATCCTGTCATTATGGTGAATAGCAACATCAACCGGAAAATAGGCTTGGTAAAAAATATCAGGATCAAAGGGAAATTAACCGAGATCAGACAAGCATACGATGTAGTGGAAACGGATGTAACCGGAATCCTGGTGTACGCAAAAAGTGAAGATGGTAAGATTGAGACCGCCGTGGTTAACCAAAAAAATGAGTTTGAGTTTTTCCTGAAAGAGGGAAAATACGATCTCTATATCGAAAATGATAAATACAGCTATACAAAACCCATCCAAACTATTAAGGTAACAAAAGATGGTTATTCAGAAACCGTTATTTTTGAATACAAAAAGAAAGACACTACCATTAAGGTGAAAAAGTTTTAAAATTTAGACGTATGAAAAAGATGAAGGCTTTTTTAACAGGAATTTTCATGGTGCTCTGTGGGTCTACAGCCACAAAAGCTCAGGATCTCTACCTGTCGATTCCTGAAAATAATATTTTTAACAGAAGTGAATTTACCTCAGTACCTACCAGAGTAATGGTGAACGCCAACAGGACCAACTGGGATTATACTTTTTTTGGATTGGTGCCAACAGCTCCTACATTTACCTCTGTGTCCGGACCTACTTTTACGCACACCACTTCCTCATCTACTTTACCCAGTTCCATTCTTCTGTGGCAGTTGGAAAGTATGGGTGGCCAGCTGCCTGCTACTGGATTTTCAGGTTCTTTACCCGGTTTTCAGTCGTTCAGTACAAGCGCTGTAAAATGGTTTGAACCGCCATCGATCAGTATCGCGGGAGGATTCAACCGGGGAAATATTAATTTTATATTTAAAATTCCAGCCGCACAGTTTGCTGCCAATGCTTACCGAGCCGGGAATTACTCCATGGATATCAGTCAAAATTATAATGATTTCACGCCACGTAATTTTAAAACAATTTTAACCATTCCTTCATCCATCAAATGGACTACAACCTCTTTAACAAAATATATAGAAATATCGTCTTTAAATGACTACAGAATTGCAGGCACAAAGGTGTTGAGTCTGGATAATGCGGAAATTGCGCATACCGTTGATTTTAATGTATGGGCGAAAACTGCTGCCGCCAATATTCAGTTCACTTCTTCTAAAGGTGCTCCAGGAACCAGAAACATTGCAGCGATTAAATTGGGCAGTAATGGATCTACACTCACTACCAAAGCCTTATCTGCTGATTTTCAGAATTTTTCCACCACTAATTTCAGTGTTGTTTCGGGAAACAGAAACAGCTTCAGTCCAGAGCTTTATGTGTCTGCAGAAGATTTCAAAACCCTTTTTTTTGAAGCCGGAACTTATACATTTGAATTGAACTTTAATGCCAGAAGTACGGATAACTCGATTAATAGTTTGCAAAATACGGCTGTTCAGCTAAAGGTGCTTCCTCTGTCGGAAATCACCATCCCCAGCTCCGGACGAAATGTCAATTTCAATTTTAATACAGCTTCCCAGTACACGAATGGTCAGTCACAAATGATTCCCAACCAGATTGTACTGTCTAATAATGAGAATTTTGAACTGTATGTGAAATCGGACGAAAATTATTTCAAGAAAGGCGGCCTGCAGACCGACATCAATTCCAATCTATTACAAATTGGCGTGGATGGAAGTTCTGTAAATGCTCCCTTATCCAAAACTCCCCAAAAGATACTTTTTAACGGAACACCAGTTTTGGACCGGGGATTGAACATCAGATATACCATCCCGGCGGCGGGTGCCCAAAGTTTGGTAGGTAAGGAAAATACCACCTACTCTATCAATGTGTATTATAGCTTTACTGCTATTTGATAATACTCCTCAAAAACTCCGCAGCTTCTAAGATGATCAACACAGATCTTGTTACAATACGTATTGCCGCTTAAGGGCAAGTCTATTTTTTCACTTTCGGTAATGCCTATCAAATTCAGATGTATCCTCAGTAGGGACAAGTCTGAATTTGATCCGGGTATTATGGATCATCAGAGGCCAGTTATGGGTCGCTTTAAAACCATTAGAAATGAATATATTATTCACGGCACTCATCATGTAGCGCCGTGAATTGTTTTGTATCGTTTTTCCGATGATATTAATTGACAGGATGCATGTAACCAATTGGAAATAGAGAATTAAATTGTAAAACCCGTTTGTACATCACAGATATACCAGATGTTGTCACCCTTAAAAAGTTCGGAAAAAGAACAAACTGAAGCAAAAATAAAACTTAGCACCTGAAGAGAATAAGCGCTAATAAAAATTTAATTACTTATTACAATACAATTAATTTTACTTCTTACTAAAACATATTTAAATAATATTATTCCTATAAATTTGTTATTCGAAGCAAATTATGGCATTAAAATGATTGAAAAATGCAAAAAAAGAGCCATGATCTTATGACTTTGGAGATTTACAGCCTTTATCTAAAAAAGCATGGAGGCAACCAAAACAATAAGAGTTTTGGAAAAATGTATTGAAATACCTATTATTGCAGTGCCAGAAGGGATTCTTACTGACAAGAGAGCAGTTTCTGCAAGTCAGAAGGCCGGATTTTTTAAAGTAATAATACAGAATGTATGAATGACGTGATCAACGAACTACAATTAAAAATCGAAAGACTGGAAAACGAAATCAGTTTTAAGAACGGTCTGATCTCGATATTGTCTCATGATTCAAAAGAAATGTTTGGAAATTTTCTGTGGCTTATAGAAGCGCTGGAAGACAAGATGATCAATAAAGAGGATTTTTCTAACTTGTTGCCACAGGTAAAAGGCGATGCACGAAAGAATATGCAAACCATTCAGGACAGCACGGCGTGGTTAAAAACACAATACGGAGACTTTAAAATTAAACCTGTGAAAATACAGGTGATTGATCTTTTTCACCATTTGGAAGAAAAATATGCTGCTGAATTAAAAGAAAAGAATATTAAATTTCATTTTAAAGGAGATCGCAATACCTCTCTTGCTACCGATCGCTTATTACTCGAATATGTTGTGGACAAAATTTTTAATAATGCGGTCAAATACTCTTTTCCCGGGCAAGATATCTGCCTCCAGGAAGCCACAGAAGGTGATCAGATCGTACTTTCTGTCATTGATTGTGGAGCGGGAATGGCTGAAAAATATGTATCTGCGATCTTCTCTTTTGACAACCCGATCTTCCAGGGAACTGCGGGTGAGAAAGGGGTTGGATTAAGTTTGAAAATTGTTAAAAATTTTGTATCCTTGATGCGTGGAAACATCCAAATCACTTCCATTGAAAATAAAGGCACTACAGTTTCCCTTTTTTTAGATAAATTAATAGAATGATGGGTTTAAAAGTAAACGTTCGTATTATTGTAGCAGACGATCATGGCATCGTCCGGATGGGATTGGTACAAGCCATCAAACGCCTCCAGCCTGATGCTGTCATTTCAGAAGTAGAGGATTATAGATCGCTGTACAAAGCAATTTCGAAAGAAGAATGGGATCTGGCCATCATGGATGTTAATATGCCTAATGGTTCTGTTCAGGAAGCGATCGATTATATAAAAATTCATCAACCCGACTTAAAAATTCTCATATTTTCTTCTCAGGATGAAGAACTCTATGCTGTGCGTTATTTAAGGATGGGTGCCGGTGGCTATCTAAGCAAACAAAGCTCCGCTACAGTAATCGAAACAGCTTTAACGAAGATGCTAAATACCGGCCGGTATGCAAGTGAGAGCATAAAAGAAGCAATGTTTTTAGAATCCTTGAATGGTGAGACAAAAAATTCACCCTTTGAAACATTGTCAGACCGCGAACTGCAAATTGCCAATAAGATTGCAGAAGGTCTTCCCCTCAAAGAAATTTCTAATCAGCTTAATCTCCATTCATCGACAGTCAGCACTTATAAAAACAGACTGTTTGAGAAACTTAAAATACGATCTGTACCTGAATTGGTGGAGATTCTCAGACTGTATAATCAGTAATTTTTCTATTATTTTCCATCCCGAGAAATGGCGGGATAATGTGCCTCACAATAAGATTTCACTCCGCTATCTTCAGCGAATTTTTCGTGAAATCACTTTGTACTGACAGAACCGGAGGTCGCGAGATTGATACAAACCAGGCTCACGAAGCTCCCGTGCTATCAGATATATTCCTCTTCCTTGAATTGGCTTATCACAACATCAGGGAGATTATATTCTTACATCCATTTTGGGTTTTACTTTAGTACACTTTTTATCAGATCCAATCCTATTGTTAATTCTTCTTTTATTTCTTTTTCCATCGCTGAAAAATCTATATTTTCATCAGCTGTCTTCTCCCATTTCAACGCACAGTCTGAAAGTCTGAAAAGACCAGCAGTTCCGGCGGTGCCTTTAAGTTTATGAAGAATTATTTTGGCATTGGCTGCATCTTTTGCTGCTGCTGTGGCCCCGATATTATTCTCAGTCTGTGTAAGCTCGTTAATTACAAGGTTTAAAAAGATTTCTTTGAATTCATCATCCCCGCCAATCTGCTCATTCAACATATCCATATTGATATATTTCTCAGTGACTATTTCAGCTTCTGTTTCAACATCTTTATCTTTTTTAATAACAATATATTTTTTGAGCATCTCCAAAAGATCTCCCTGTCGCAAAGGTTTAGGCAGAAAATCGGTCATCCCCGACTCCAGACATTTTTCTTTCTCTCCCAAAACGTTTCCGGCTGTTACCCCAATAATAGGTACGTTTTTGTATGCAGGCAAAAGACGGATCTGTTGTGTAGCTTCTATACCGTTCATTATCGGCATCTGTACATCCATAAGAATAATAGAGAAATCTTTCTTCTTACAATCTTCCAAAGCTTCGAGACCATTGACCGCTTCTGTAAGATTCACGCCAGGTATAAGTGATTTCATCATTCTGTTATTCAGAACCATATTCACCGGATTATCGTCTACTAAGAGCACTTCCAGCTCATTCATAAAAGAAAACGGGTCTTTTTCCAAATGTTCAGGAACAGCTGCTTCTATCACGGTATTTTGGACGACACGTCTAAGTGTTTTATAAAGATCAGCAGACTTAATAGGCTTCAGAAGAAAATAAGAATTGTCTTCTTTACGGAAAGAATTAAGGACATCATGCTCCTCCGAAGAAGTGTGAAGAATAACCAATGGTGAAGTTTCATTCCGTTGACTAAATAAGTCTTTGATCTTATCAATTGTTTCCAAACCGGAAATGACCGGCATATGATAATCCATTAAGATCACATCGAAACGTTCCCCTTTAAGCAATATCTGCAAAGCCTCCATTCCGTTGGCAGCCAGTGTAGATTCTATATTTTTATAGGTAAGCATGTGTTGAAGAATGATTCTGTTTGCCTCATTATCATCTACTACAAGCACTTTTTTTATACTGAGATCACCTTCTTCTCTTAATTCGGATATTTCGTAAGGAATTTCAATATCAAAGTAAAAAACAGAACCTTTTTCAGGCATACTGATCAGCGATAAATGACTTCCCATATATCCAAGAATATTGTTGGAAATGGTAAGACCGAGACCGGTTCCTCCGTAACGCTTACTGATAGAGCTATTTTCCTGAGTAAAAGCATCAAAAATATGTTTCTGCTTCTCGACAGGTATACCAATTCCTGTATCTCTTACAGAAAATCGCAGCACAATGTTTCTATCATCCATGCGGAGTTTTTCCACTTTCAACTCAATTTCACCCTGCTCTGTGAACTTTACGGCATTCCCCAAAAGGTTAATAAGGATTTGCTTTAGTCTGGATTCATCAAGTAATAAAGTTTTTGGAAGTCCCTGCTCAATATTAAGAAGAAGTTCAATATCTTTTTTCTGAGACTGATACAGAATCACGTTAATAACCTGACTTACCATATCATAAACATCACTTTTCTCTATCAGAAGTTCCATCTTACCTGATTCTATTTTAGAAAAATCCAGAATATCATTAATAATGTTCAATAGATTTTCCCCTGATTCATTAATATAATTAAGATATTGAGTCTGAATATCGTTAAGCGGAGTTCGCAAAAGAAGATCAGAGAAACCGATCACTCCATTTAAAGGGGTGCGTATCTCATGACTCATATTGGCAAGAAACTCTGATTTTGCCTTGCTTGCGATGTCAGCCATTTTTTTTGCATTTTTAAGTTCTTCATTGATGTGTACAGAATGCGTAATATTCTGTACAGAAACAATTACGCCTCCAATTTCATGATCTGAAAGATACCATGGGCCCACCTTAAGGTCGAAATGCTGAATTTCTTCTTTGCCATCAACACTAATCGCAAAATCTTCATTAATATAAGTTTTACCCTGCAGAGCGGCACGATAAATTTCTTTTCGTTCTTCAGGAACGTTTGGTGACACCACAAAAAGATTCTTTCCGATCATATCAGTCTCTTCCATTTTGAATTCATCTCTCCACCTGCTGCTTACAGAAATATAATTAAGATCTTTATCAAACATCGCCACGGCAACCGGAACATACGTGACGAACGACTGCATCATTGCCTCTTTTTTAGCAATATCAAGAAACATATTTTTGAATACATCGATATCCTGAATGATCCCATATACCCTGTTGCAAACTCCATTTTCAAATTCCGGGATTCCTTTTACCCTTACCCAGATCGTAACTCCATCATTACGTACCAGTTGGAATTCTTCATCATATGGAATACCTTCTGTTACCGCTCTGTCGAATAAAAATTTTATTCTTTCTCTGCTCTCTTCTTTATAAAAACCGATCGTATTTTCTAAATCAGGCTGAAAATCATTAGTTATTTTATGAATTTCTCTGGTACTTTGAGACCATAATACGGTGTCTTTTTTCAAATTTACTTCCCAACCTCCCACTTGAGCTACAGAGCTTGTCTGCTCCAGCATTTTTTTGGTATGAATCAGATCTTTCTCTAAAATCATTCTTTCGGTGACATTCAATGCCGTGCTTACGACATAAGATTTTCCTTCTTTATCGATCTCAACGAGATTATGGTACATCCAGATCTGCTCTACCCCATTCTTTCCCTTAAGAATCATCGTTCCGAAATCCTCCTTGTTTCTATTAATCCTATCAAGATACTGATATAAAGAAGGCCAATTATGCTCGGGAACAAGATCTTTAAGGTTTAATTTTTTTACCTCATCTGCAGAATAATGAAGTGTTTCTCTTCCTTTTTCATTAACAGCGATAATGTTGCCCTCCATGTCATGCATGCTCATCAAACCGATGGCATTTTCAAAGAAACTCCTGAAACGTCTCTCTGAGCTTTCCAGCTGACGTTTTTCTTCAGTCTGCGCAGTAATGTTGATTCCGAAGCAAAAAATTTCAGAAAGTTCATGATTAGGTTTCAAAACCCATTCTACAATCACAGAACTGCCATCATGAACTATGGTAGAGGTTGTAAAAGATATTTCCTGGTGAATTTTCGTAAGATTTTTAAGCTTTGAAAGTTCCTCACTCCCTTCACCGAAAACCTGATTGAAACCCAATCCAACTGCATCTGCTTTATTTAATGAAAAAACTTTTTCGACTACCGGATTGAAATCTTTAAACTTTAACTCATCATCTAAAACACAGATCAGATTATTCGATATGTTGAAGAGTTGCTGAAAGTATTCTGCATAAATTGTCTTTCTCTTGACCATAAGAAGGTTAGAAATAACATCTGAAAGTTTTTTGAGTGCTGTAATCTGCCTATCTGATATGGTTCGGGGTTCATAATCAATCACACAGATTGTTCCTAATGCAAAACCTTCATCGTCAATAACTGGTATACCTGCATAGAATCGTATTCCACCTTCCAAAATCAGGGGATTGTTCCGGGATCTGTCATCCAAAAGTGTATCATTAATAACCACTACTTCTCCACTTGCTATCGCATACTGGCAAACCGTATTCTCGCGTTCTACAGAATCGATCTCAAGACCTATACAGCTTTGGATGGTCTGCGTATCACTTTTCATAACTGCAATTAAAGAAGCTGGACAATCGGCAATGAGACACGCAGTCTCTGCAAAAACATCAAATTGAGGGTCTTTGCCTAAGTTCAGGAGATCAAAAAATTCTATCTTTTTTAGTCTTCCCGACTCATTATCAGGAATGATATTGTTCATCATATTACTCGCTAAATTATTTAAAAATAAATAAATATCATTATAATATTAATGTAAATAAGTTTTTACAAAAGGTTTATTTAAATACCACAATCCCTACTTATTCAAAAGTAAGAATAGATAGAATGATAATAATCTTGCTTTGAAGTTTATAGATGATTAAATAGCATCTGCTTTCATCGACGCATTTTCATTATTCAACAAGAAAATTGATGAATTCAAGATTTAAGACAAAACTTTACCGGATCTAAACTCTACATTGTAATTTTTTCTACTCTTTTTCATGCTCTTTAAGTTAAAGAGCATAACAATCGTGTCCTAATAAGGTTAGTAGCTCCATATAATTCTTTATACGGGTAATTATACAGCCAATACATAAAATTGTTGCAGATTTTTTTTAAAATTTTATAAATAGTAATTATATTTTCTAGTTTACATTTTTTTTCGAAATATAAATTGCTTAAATCTGTAAATGCAATGGCTTTTCAAATGTCGGAAATCCTTAATCTTCTGCAAAAAATAAATTATAGCAACAATATACTTTAATGTACCAAGCCTGATCTTTACATAAATCCTATTAACTACTCACAAATTAAATATTCTTCTTAAAATCTTTATATCACAACTATAAAAAATTAAATTTTAAATTCGAAATTGCTAAATCCTTTTTAATTTGGCTCAAACGAAGCAAATCATCTATAAAAGTTTTTGAAGATACGCTCGTTAAGGTCCCTTGACAGCATTATTCCTAGATTCTCTATATTCTAACTATTCTAGATAAGTTATTTTTGTTCATTATGTGATAACTTTAATTGTTTAATAATTTACTTTTTGTTACCACTTTTTGCAAGATGTACAACCATTAGACTGGCTATTGGTCAGATTTTCTTGAATTATTCGTGACCTATTTTGATTTTTTTTGACACCTGAGCTAAAATAAAAAAACGCTGTAAACATTAATGTTTATAGCGTTTTAGCTTATTTTGGTTTCCCAACTGGCGGAGAGTGAGGGATTCGAACCCCCGGACCTGTTACAGTCAACAGTTTTCAAGACTGCCGCAATCGACCACTCTGCCAACTCTCCTTAAACTCCGATTATATCGTTGTTTTCAGTGGTGCAAATATAGAAACTTTTTTATTACTGACAAAATATTTTTAAAAGAAAATTAATGTTTTTTTATTTCAAGCACTTTTTTCACGAAAACATCGGTCTGGTCGAGGAATTCCTGATCCGTCAGCTGAATTTTAATATGGGGAATAACTCCTCTTCCTCTCTCCTGATCATTAAGCACTTGCGCATCCTGAATCACATGAACAATAGAAAACCCGGTCTGAATACCGGTATTAGGAAGTTCATAGACAATCGGAAAATGTCCGTTATGCTCATAATAGCCTCCATTTGTTTCCCTCCCGATAACAATAGCATTTGTGTAAGATTTTATTAATGAAGCAAGATGAGATCCCGCTGAAGCTACATTTTCATCAATAAACAGATAGAGCTGTCCTTTAAATATTTTTTTATCAGGTAATATCAAAGGATTTTTATCATTCGCCCAGTAAAATTTTCCTTGGGAATGTTGCGTATAAGTCTGTTTAAGATAAGTATCCAGTCCGTATCCATCCTTCACCCCATTGGCAAGAAAAACAGGAGTGATTACCAGTCTTTCTTTTACGGGAGTTTCATTAAACTTTGTATAAGCATACTGACTGTCCCGGAAAGGGCGCTGGGTAAGATAAGTAAATACCTTTTCATACAGTGCTCCTGCTCCACCACCGTTTCCTCTCAGATCGATGATAAGATGCTCTGCTTTTTCCTGCTCCAGCGTTTGCAGCATATGATCGAGGAAATCACTGAACTTTTTATAAGCAGGATCATTCTCATCATTTGCGAAATCAAAAGTTCTTACGGATAATCGGTACAGGTCATTCCCTATTTTATCCAGACTGTATTTCTCAGTCTGATTTTTAGTTAAAGAAAGGGAATATCTGGATTCCTGAAGTTTTTTAAACTGGTCTAAAGATATTCCTGGTAAAGTGACCTGCCGGATCTCATTATTCCATTTGTAGTGTATATTATACTTTTCATGAGTACCAAATTCTATATAAAACTTATCAAGCATTCCTTTTTCAAACCCTGCTCTTTCCCGGTAAGGCATAGAATAGCCATCGGAAGAATAATATTGTGAAAAGCGGTCGATCATCTCTTGGGCAGGAATCCCGTTAATAGACAAAATTTCGGCCGCAAGGGGAATACTCACTTCTTGTGAATTCTGAAGCAAGCGTCCGTCTACGTTTTTCAATGTAACAGGCAGGTATTCTGGCTTTTGAGTCAGATAATAGGAAGCATGATTAGGCAGATCTGTAAAATTGTGACAGCTTCCTTCAAAGACGGTCAGTTTTGCTATAATTTTATAGAAATCAAAAATATTCCTGCTGTTTCCTGCCTCTTTTTCTGCCCAACTGTATATACTGTCTATCTGTTTTTTGTTTCTGTAAACATACAACCCTGAGTTGGCCTGTTCCCTGATAGCACGGAAAGCACGAAGATCTTCGAGAAGCTGTGCAGAGGTAAACTGATCCTTTAGAGGAGATAAACTTTTAGATTCAGTAATGGAAACTTTAGCGGGTTTGGCTTTTTCAGTATAAGATTTGGGCCAGATTTTAAATTCATATTTTTGACCCTTTTCCGGCTTTACATAAAATCTTTCGGTACTTTTGATTCCTTTTGAGTCATCCTGCTCTTTGCTTTTTTTACCATTCACAAACAGAGATACCGCAAGATTAGCTTCATCAGATTGTATAGAAACCCAGACAGGTTTTTGGGATTTAGGAGTATATTGTAAAGTATCTCCGTATTTTATTGTGGAAATGCTCTGTGCCTGTATGGTATTCACCAGCAATAGAAGAGGAATAAAAAGCTGTTTGGTCATCGTTATTTTTTGGATGGAAAGATACAAATAAACCTTATCCTGAAAATATTTCTCCAAAACAGCTTGTAAAAAATTATAGCCTTACACTCATTTCCTGTACTTCTTCCGCTGAAAACCCATACATCTGGGGTGTTTTTACATCCAGAAGGTTCAGATAAATATACAGTTCTCCTCTGTGATGAATCTCATGCTCAATCATGGCCCGAAGCCATTTCCAGATTGAGATTTCGTTATTGGCAGGGGTTAAACATTTCCGGTTAAGATCCTCATCGGAAAGACTGCTGATAATCTCCAGCGTCTGCCTGTGCATTTCATTAAAATAATCTACCACATTCTCATATCCGTCCGCAAGTTCTTTTCCGCAGCCATGGTAGGCACTTTTTCTGCCTGAAATGGTTTCACCATACATATAACGCTCTATAGCAGCAATATGCCTGATCTGGTCTCCGATACTGAATTTTCCGGATTTGTAAGCATAATCAAGGTGTTCCGGCGGAACAACAGCGATGAGCCTAAGGGTTCTTTCTCTTATTTTCTCATAATAATCAAGAAATGACTGTATAGATTTTATCTCCATTGTACTGGTATTTGATTGTATTAATATTCTGTAAGGTGAAGATAAGAATTCTTGTCCTATGGCAAGGAAGTATTGATCTGCTTATTCTAATTTTAACATCAGAATCAACACTTTATACTGAAATATGAAAAATAATTGGGTTATTAAAATTTCAGGCCCGGTCATGCTGATTGCCGTCTTAAGTTCCTGTCAGCCTAAAACCGGTAAGAATGATACGGCAGAGCAAGAGCCAGGCAAAGCCATAACCATGAAAAATATACAACCCGCCCAAAGCGGCTATGCGGATATCAACGGATTAAAAATGTACTATGAAGTCTATGGTAAAGGAGAGCCCATAGTTCTTCTTCACGGAGCTTTTATGACCATACCGCTGAACTGGTCCGGTTTTATTCCTTTACTTGCTAAAAACAGAAAAGTTATTGTTGCCGAAATGCAGGGACATGGCAGGACGAAAGATATCAGCCGCTCCATCACCTATGAAGGGATGTCTGATGATGTTTCCGGTTTACTTCAGCATCTGAAAATTGCTAAAGCTGATATTCTGGGGTACAGTATGGGGGGCGGAATTGCCTTTCAGTTTGCCATAAGGCATCCGGAGCAGCTTCGTAAGCTTATTATTCTTTCCGGAACTTATGCTCATGACGGCTGGTGGCCCGAAGCTGAGGCCAGCTTTGCTTCGGTGAATGCAGACATGTTTAAAGATTCTCCCATTAAAAAGCAATATGACAGTCTTTCGAAAGATCCGGCTCACTTTCCGGAGTTCGTTAAAAAATTAATGTCTGCTGATCTTCAGCCTTATGACTGGACAAAAGAAGTAAATAATATAAAGGCTCCCGTTTTTATGGTAATCGGTGATATGGATGGTGTACAGTATGAACATGCGATTGATCTTTTCCGGGCCAGAGGAGGCGGGAAAATGGGAGATTTACATGGTTTATCACAATCCAGGCTTGCCATTTTACCAGGGACCACCCACATGGGAATGTCTCAGCGGGCTGATTGGCTGGTTCCCATGATCAATGAATTTCTGGATACCCAACCTGTCACTAAATAATACTTTAATATTTAATCATCCCATTCATTCCTATTCCATTTTATTGAAATCTGTATCTACATGGATAGTTTTTTTTATGTGATTGTATTCCGTAATTTTTCTTTCACACCTTTCAGAATACTTAAATCTGGTCTATTATTAAATATTTTTATGGAAGATTTATTATGTGACGATAGTCACAAAAGAGATCAGAGTAAACCTGCTAGCTTTGTTTCAAATAAAAAACAATATTTATGGAACAAACAGCCGACAATGCAGCAGCCCTGTTTATTCAGTCTCTGAATGAAGAAAACTTTGATAAAGCAGAAACTTTCCTTGATCCCGATTTTGTATTTGAAGGGGTATTAGGCAGAAGAGAAACTTCAGCAGTGTACATTAAAGATATGGAGCAAATGAAATTTAAATATCAGGTACTCCAGTCATTCACCGCAGGAGAAGATGTCTGCTACTGGTATAATATCAATATGGGAGAAAAAACAATTCTGGCTTCCGGATGGTATCATATTAAAGGGCAAAAAATTCTTTCATTAAAAGTTATTTTTGATCCGCGTCCTTTATTCAGGGATCAATAATACACCTTGTTACAAAGACAATCCGGCCGCCATTCTTTTCAGGATAGCGGCCTTCTGTTGCCAGATTACGAAGTCTGCATGCCCATCTAGTCTATGGTATCGGGTTGTATGTATCAGGATTGCTGATCTCAGTCTTGTTTACATAATTTCGGGTTAAGAACCGGAGCTTTTGTTTCGATTCTTTTGTATTTTATTAATCATAAAACAGGCCTCAACTTTATATTATGAACTACTCTATCCAACCCATTTTTCTTCTCCATACGATATAATCTTCTTCTCTGCTATCAATTTCCGGAATATCCTCCGGTTCCGGAATGTCCTTTATCTTTTTATCAGACAATAAAGGCAGGCTTACTTTTTCCCGTTCCCGGTTTACATATTTTTTATTTTCTACCGGATAAATTCTGCCATCAGAAGTAAGCTGGGTACCATATTTCTGAGGTTTACTTTGAAACACCTGAATCCTGTCATATAAATACGCTTTGTTTCGGGGATTGATATCATTACCGTGCTCCTCCATTATGGCATAGCATGTTTTCATAAATTCCGGTTCTCCAATCGCATGTTGAATAATCAGCCATGCTGCATCACTTGCTACTTCTCCCACCTTTGAAATTGTCGGAAATCCTATCTCTTTTATCATTTCCCGAAGCCGTTTTGCATTAGCTTTATGAATCTGCTCCATTTCCGGATGATATCCTCCTGAAAGGGCTCCTTTTTCTGCCAGTTCTTCTCTCATTGAAAGATCCCGATTGGCAAGTTCAATTAATTCTTCTGAAATTCTGTCATTCATGATTTAAAGCTTTTTGATCAGGTATTTTGGAGATTCTGAATACCCTTGCCGATAGTAAAACTGATGTGCCTTTTCTCTCGTAAAGTTACAATGTACTTCTATTCTGTCACAATTTCGCTCTCTTGCTGTTTTTTCACAATATTCTTCCAGATACTTTCCTATTCCGGCACTCCTGTTGTTTTTGTGTACCGAAAAATAACTTATCCTGGCAAAATCTCCCTGAAGAGCTATCTGTGGAATAATATGGATGGAAATAAAAGCCATAACCTTACCTGCATCATCTTCCGCTACAGCAAGATATTCGTCGGCATCATTTAAAAGTTTTTTTATTTTTTGCTCAATAAATAATTCTGTTCCGGCGTATCCCAACTGATCCAGTAAGCTGACAACAACTTCCGTATCTTTTTCTTTCATTTTTCTGATGTTCATAGGTATTTTGTTTTTCTATTTAACGAATTTCAATATGATCTTACCTGATGCGCAATGGACTCCAGAATAAAATCCGCCCTGTATTCTACGCTTACTTTAGGCACTTCAATAACATGATATCCATACTCCGTATACGTTTCTTTCATGATGTTAAAAGTATGCTCTGCTTCTTCAGGAGTCTGTTTTCTTTCCGGATCATTTTCGTAAATTTCTTTCCAGGGAGGAAGAATAAAAACACGATTCTGATAAACCATCTGCCGGGCCTTACTTTTCATCGCTTCGGAAACAGGCATTTGTTCCAGTCTGAGATAACCGATGGTATCCAGGATTCCGCGATCAAAAAAAGTTATTTTAGGATCATTAACTCTGTTTATTTCCTGATAGGAATGTACAGAAGCTTTAAACATCAGATCGGCAAAAAGTTTTTTATTCATCCATGGCAATCCATTTCCTCCCGTATTCAGTTGCTCTCTGATAATCCTGCGTCCTTCTTCAGGTACAGTGATAAATCCTCTTTTGTTCAGTTCTTCCAATAAGGTGGTTTTGCCGGCTCCCGGGCCTCCTGTAATAATATATAATTCCGGAATATTCTTATTCATTGTAATCAATAGGTTTGTATAAGCAGGTTACCCCCCGAATAAGAATATTATTTTACTTTCCGGGGTTGTTACTTATTATTTTTAATGATGTTCTGATAGGTATCCACACGATTTTCTTCGTGGTACATATTACATAATACCAGTACATTATCGGTATTATATCTTTCTGCAATATGTTGTAAATGAGTGTAAACTGATTCGGGAGTTCCCACAATGATCCTGTCTAAAATGGTGAAAAATTCTTTTTCTTGAGAAGCTCCTTTAATTTTTTGCTCCACCATTTCAGAGGGTAAAACCACATCGGGGTTTACCAATTGTCGTGACTGTAAAAACTGATAAGCCATTCCATAGGCATTATATCTGGCTTCTTCAGGATTATCTGCGACTGAAACAGCAACAGCAATCTGTAATGACGGATTCGTCATATACTGAGCATCATCAAATCCTTTAAGATAAGCTTCCGTATTCTCAATCCCGGTATCATTATTCATAAAAGCAGCATAAGAATAGCCTACGCCGTGTTTTGCCGCTTCTCGAGCTGATGTACTTCCTGATCCCAGCCACATGATTTCCGGTAAATGTGACAGATGTGAGGGCTGAGCAATAAGATTTTCGTAAACGCCTTTTTCTTCCTTTAAAAACTGAATGATTTCTTCCAGCTTAGCTTCCATACTGGATAAAATCACCGGTTTATGGTTGTTGAGAGCCATTATGGCATCTTTCAGTCCTCCGGGAGCCTTTCCCAGTCCCAGTATAAACCGCTCCGGATAAACACTGCTCAACAATTTTGTCCATTCTGCTATTTTATAGGCAGAATAGTTTCTCATCATAATTCCTGCAGTCCCTACTTTTATCTGTTGGGTTTTACTTAATACAATGGCTGCTAATAATTCAGGACTTGAACTTCCATACGCTTTCACCCCGTGATGCTCAGAAAACATAAGGCTATGAAATCCCGTTTCTTCAGCCATTAAAGCAAGATTAATACTGTTTTTCAATGCTGATATGGCATTACTTCCCATTGCAATGGGTGACTGATCTAATATCCCTAATTTCAGCTTCATATCATAACTCAGATTTTCTTAATTATCCGCTAGTGAAGGTATGAAAAAAAGAGATGCTGAATGAATACTCCCAGCATCAGATTACTGAAAGAGAATACCCATACCAATCTATTTATTCTTTAGGCGGAAAAGTAATTCCTTCTTCTTTAATCAGATCATATCCGTAATTCATAATCATTTCAATTACCGGAATTGCCTTCTTTCCTTTTTCTGTAAGGCTGTATTCTACCTTTGGAGGAACCACGGGAAATACTTCACGATGGATCATTTCTCTGGCTTCCAGTTCCCTTAACTGGCTGGTCAGCATTTTATCCGTAATATGAGGAATATCTTTTTTCAGCTCACTGAAACGAAGTGGCTTTTCCTGTAACCTCCACAGAACAGGCATCTTCCATGTGCCTCCGATATGGCTTAATGCAAATTCTATCGGGGTATAATAGAGTCTTTTATCATGGAAAAATTCGGGCATAATCGTTATTTTTATAAATTACACTTTCAAAAAAGTGAGTATAGAACTAAAAAGTAAGTATATAGATTTCTGATAGTTCATTGTGCAAATTTGCATAAAAAAATATGAAATCAAACAGAAATCTTTATGTTTTAGCTTTAGGTGTTTTCGGAATTACCACCACTGAATTTGGAGTTATTGGTATATTGCCGGAAATTGCCTCTGCTTTTCAAATTTCTACGGAAAAAGCCGGCTGGCTGCTGAGTACTTTTGCATTGATTGTGGCAGTATCCAGTCCTTTTATGCTTATTTTTCTTTGCTCTTTTAACAGGAAAAAACTTTTGACAGGATCTTTATTGGTCTTCATTATAGCCAATATAGTATCTGCTTATATAACAAATTTTTATTGTTTACTCATCATCAGAATGATTCCTGCATTTTTCCATCCCGTCTACTGGTCGGTTGCATTATCGATTGCTGAAAAAAAATCTGCTCCAGAAGATAAATCAAAAGCGGTAAGCATTATTTTTTCCGGCCTGACCCTGGCGACGGTACTGGGTGTTCCACTCGCGACTTTTATGGCTGATTTATTTTCCTGGCAGGCTTCTTTTTTACTAAATGCCTTTATTAATATCCTTTCATGGGCCGGGGTCCGGTTCTTTTTACCATCAGTTCAAAATACAGCGGAAATGACACTGAAACCTGATATCAAAATTTTCAGAAGCAAACTTCTGTGGATCAGCTTATTTCTGGCATTTTGTATAATAGCGGGAATGTATTCCACATATGGATATATAGCAGATTTTCTAAAATCTGTGACTCAAATGGATGGAAAACAAATCAGTCTTATGCTTTTTATCTTCGGAACTTTGGGTATAGCAGGAAACAAAATGGCTGGGAAATATATGAGCCGTTTCCCATTTTGTACGACTTCCGTTTTTCTGGTTTTATTAATAAGCATCCATTCTCTGATCTATTATTACGGAAGTTTTCTTATTCCCATGATGTGGATGACAGGATGTTGGGGGCTGATTCATTCCGGAGGGTTTCTGATCAGCAATATCAATGTCACATCTTCGGTATCTGGTTCATCTGAACTTCTCAACAGTATTTTTACGTCTTGCGGAAACTTTGCTGTAATGACAGGCACCTTACTCGGAGGGTTCTGGATTTCCCGTTACGGTATTGAACATATTGTCTGGTCAAGTATATTTTGTATGACAATCGCATTTATTATATTGATGGTGAAGAAAAATATGAGTCAGAATTCGTAATTTGGGAATGAACTTTTCAAACCATTAAAATAGAAAAAATGAAGAAAATACGAGATGCTTATTACCTGCGCGCTGAACTCACAGATGACCATCACCCTGTACACGCGCTGACAGCCGCAAGAGCAGATGATAATGAAAAACGTCTGGAATCTTTAGAGAAAATAAAAAAACTGGTTAAGGAACATCCGGAAATAGAAATCTTCGGATACCATGACCGGGAAGAATTTACCCTATCTACTTCAAAAAGCCAGTTTGTATAAACGTTTTATAAAAAATAGCCGGCTGTCTCAAGATGAGACAGCCGGCTATTTTTTATATTTGTATATCCGTAGTTTATACTTAGTAATCTTCAAAAAAAGATATAATTATTCCTGCATAATGGCAGTGACCTCGTCAAACTCTTTTTCAATAGTAGCATCAGGCTTATAGGTCAATAATGAAACAACAACATTGGTTATCAGAGAAAGCGTGAATCCCGGAATGATTTCATACCAGTGTTTTAAGGGATGCTGAAGGTATACCCATGCCAACACGGTGATTCCTCCTACTAACATTCCGGCAAAACTCCCCTGCCATGTTGTTTTTTTCCATAACAGAGATAAAAGAATCAATGGTCCGAATGCCGAACCGAAACCTGCCCAGGCATTTCCTACCAGATTAAGGATACTGTCTTTCGGATCTAATGATAATAATACAGCAATAACAGCTACCAGTAACACGGAGATCCTGCTGGCCATCAGTAATTGCTTTGGACTTGCTTTTTTATTCAGGAAAGCTTTATAAATATCTTCAGTCAATGAACTTGATGTCACCAGTAACTGTGAAGAAATTGTGCTCATAACAGCCGCTAAAATGGCTGTCAGAAGAAATCCTGCAATAAAAGGATGGAACAAAATACGGGAGAAATAGATAAAAATAGTCTCCGCTTCTGTTTTTGAACCATCGAATTTCATCATCGTCTGAATATCAAACTTTTGTAAATAAGCAATTCCAACAAGGCCGATTGCTAAAGCACCTGCAACAGTAAAGATCATCCATGTGATGCCTATTCTTCTGGCTTTAACCAGATCTTTAGGTTTATCAATCGCCATGAAACGTACCAGAATATGCGGCTGTCCGCAATATCCCAATCCCCAGGCCAGTAAAGACACAATACTCACTGTCGTGGTTCCTCTGAATAAATCCAGGTATTTAGGGTCTTTGGCTTCAATTAAGGAAAATGTCTCCTGAACACCTCCAATCTGAATGATTGCAACAATAGGTACAATAACTAAAGCCAGTACCATAATGGTTCCCTGTACAAAGTCAGTAAGGCTTACCGCCAGAAACCCTCCCAGAAAGGTGTATAATACAACAACTAAACTCGTTAATAATAAACCTACGGTATAATCCATTCCGAAAGCAGATTCAAATAATTTTCCTCCGGATACCATTCCTGCTGAAGTGTAAAGGGTAAAAAATACCAGAATAAAAATAGAAGAAGTGATCTTCAGAAGATGGTTTTTGTTTTTGAACCTGTTTTCAAAAAACACAGGTAAAGTAATTGCATTTTGTGCGACCTCGGTATAAATTCTGAGTCTTGGTGCCACAATAATGTAGTTGAGAAAAGCTCCAAGCGTTAAACCAATTGCAATCCAGGAACTGGAAATTCCTGATAAATACATGGCTCCCGGAACTCCCATCAGCAACCAACCGCTCATATCAGCCGCGCCCGCAGAAAGAGCTGTCACAGCCGCGCCCATTTTTCTTCCTCCAATTAAAAATTCCTCAGAATTACTTGTTGATTTTCTATAAGAATATATGCCTATACCTATCATTAACAACAGATACAACCCCACAGAAATCCCTTCATATACTTGCATATCATTTTTTTTATGAAGCCCGAAGATAGTTATTTTTTGAAAAATGGAGGAATTGCACCCGGAAAGACTGTTATACGGTAAATACAAAAAACATTACCAATTGAAAGATTTTACTACATATGTATTTTCAAAAATATCATATTCCAGCCTGACTTTTTCAGGCAAAAAATGATCTCCTTTTTTATGAATGAAAAGTTTTATCACATCTCCCCTGTGATGATAGCCATTTAAAACAATTGCATTTAGCCATTTTAAATTTATCATTTTAATACAGTTTTTAAACCGAATTAAAGGACTATCAGCTTCAAAAAAATGTAAATCAAGATCGGTTAAATGAATGCTTTCATCTACAATAAACTGTGTTAAATTTCGGCCTATATTAAAGGCTGAGAAGTTTTTAAATATTTCGTCAGCGACATCAAAATTAGTTTCAATAATATCCAGATACACTCTATTATCTAAAGATAGACAGTCTTCGGATCTATACTCCGTATCAACTGGAATCCTGATATTATTTCTTTTGAAAGCTCTTTTCCATTTATCCATCTTTTCTAATAAAGTAGCATCAGAATATTCCCATAGAAAAGAGAAAACATTTCCACGGACATCTAGTAACTCCGCCAACCTGAATTCTTCAGATTTATCATAAAAAAACCACGAGCTTGTGATGTGATCAAGATCTATACAATCTAGATATTCTGATAAGTAATAATTATTTACATCTGCATAGTACTTCATACGTCAAATAATTTTCTCTTTGCTTATTCCTCCTATTTTATTTTATTATTTTACTAAATTCTGAGCTCTCTTCAGATTATCTGTTGCCTGTAAGATTTTATTTTTCAAAATGGCATTATAATCCGGATGTTCTGAAAGAAACTGATTGACAATGTCAAGTGCTTTTGGATTCTGATAATTACTAAATGTGGAACGAAGCCAGTTATCCGGGAAGAAAATATCTCCTGTTTTTTGGATTTCCTGCAATACGGCTAACGTTTTCGGAAGATAATTAACAGAAGTCTGTTGTCTCAACGGATGATGTAAGTATCCCAATGCTGCACCAACAGCAGATTCGTTGGCTCTATTTTGTTTTTGCTCGAGGCTATTGAAAAAATCATCACGGACTTTCTGATCTGAAGAAGCAGCTTTCATGATGATTTTAAAACGGCTTACCCGATCCGGATTCTTAATTCTTGTCAATTGCTCCTGTAGCAAATCATTATTGCTAGAATTTCGCAAAGATAAAGAAAGAGCAAGGCTCGTATAATCTTCATCATTAAGTGACACGTCTTTTGGTGGAGTCTGGGATTTCCAAATGGTATAGAGATTATCATATGCGTTTTTAGACTGGAAAACTCCCTGATAAGCATCAAACAGAATTTTCTTATTATTCTTGGCCTTCTGTACCTGTAATGCTTCCCAAATTTTATTTTCTATATTCCCGGATTCTTTCAGTCGTATATTTTCAGATAAGAATTCCCAATACATAGTAGAAATATAACCTGTAATCAGGCGAAGATTCAGTTCTGTATCTTCTTTTTGCAGCTGTCCTCCAAAAAACTGAAACAACTCCAATGGTGAAACACCGGATCCTGCCAGTACATTTTCATATAATGAAATATAGGCACTGGCCCGGCTTACAGGGTCTTTTATTAAAGAAAAGTCAGACATCATTGCTTTATCAATTCCAAATACCCCATACCCTATTCCTGAGGAGTTCTGGAGAATGAAAAGTGGTTTTGTTTTTCCTTTCAATTCGGGAATTTCCTGTTGTTTTCCGGATAGTTTCACATTCACTTTTTCTACCTTATCAGCATAGAATAAGCTTATCTGAAATTCCTGTGGCCATAGTTTTTGTTCTTTTCCGTATTCCGGATGTTGGGAGATGGTAAAATGTTCAATTATATTGGCTTTATACTTTACCTTATAATCAATAACCGGTCTGCCCGGATCATTGACCCATACTTTGTTCCAGCTTTGTAAGTCTTCCGGAGTATGGTTATCCAGAATGGCAATTAAATCCGGCCAGCCGGCATTGCTGTAAGCATATTTTTTAAGGTATTCACCCACTCCTTTTTTGAAGTTTTCTTCCCCGATCAGTAACTCCAGCTGACGCATCATGATGGGTGCCTTATTATAGATAATGGGTCCATACATCATTCCTGCATTTTTCAGATTGTCGAGAACCTGTCGGATCGGATTGGCTCCCAATGTACGGTCTACTCCATAGGCAGCAGGAAAATGGGTGGTTAAAAATTTCAGGTCATATACGCTTTTATCCGCAGAAGCTCCGGTACTTTTATCGGCCATAAAATTGGCAAACACTTCTTTCATCCAGACATCATTGAACCAATCCATGGTTACCATATCTCCGAACCAGAGATGGGCTACTTCATGAGCAATCAGGTTGGAACGGTTATTTAATTGATTTTGGGTTGCATTTTGATCTAAAAACAGGGTTGAATTCTGAAACAGAATCGCTCCGGGATGTTCCATTCCACCAAACTGAAAATCAGGAATGGCCACCATTCCGTGTTTTTGGAAAGGATGTTTGATGCCTGTCCATTTTTCATAATAATCAAGGGAATTTCTGTACAGTGTGTAAATGGAATCCATACTGTTTTTAATTTTCACAGAATCGGTTTCACGGTATAACATTCTGGAGTCCTGACCACTGATCTTTTCAGTAAAATTTTTAAAATCACCGGTGGCAAAAGAAAACAGATAAGTAGGCAACAAGTCTGATTCTGCAAATTTCAAGGTTTTTTGTCCTTGTTGAGAAGTTGTTTCTTTCAACTTTCCATTAGCGATACCACTCCATTTTTCTGGGATGGTTAAGGCTAAAGAATACCTAGCTTTCAGGTTAGGCTGATCAAAACATGGAAACATGGTTCGGGCACGATCCGGCACGAATAAGGCATACAAATACCCATCACGTCTGTTCAGTGCCCCATTTCCGGCCAGAAAGTCAATATGAATCTGGTTGGCTCCCGATTTCAGGTATTTTGCCTCAATAATCACATGTTCGTTTTCCAATACAGGCTTTATAGACTGGCCGTTTACAGAGACGGAAATGAGTGAAGAAACGTCTTCCTTAAAATCGATCTGCAGCGGAGCATCATTTTGTTTTTTATAGGTAAAGGACAATACTTCTGTTCCTGCAATTCTTTCCGATTTGCTTTCCGGAATTTTCAGGTTAAGTTCGTATCTGATCTCACTCAATGTACTCTTTCTCAACTGAGCCAGTTCATACGAAACTCCGGACTCCAGTTTAGGTAAAGATTTCATTTGTGCATGATACCCTGTATTGAAAACGACTAAAAATAATGCGAGTATACCTGTTTTTTTCATAGATCAAATATAAGGATTGAAATTGTGATAGAAAACAAAACCCTTGCAACAGCAAAAGTTCTATTTTTTATTCTGAATACGAGTATTTTGCTCGCAGTACCTAAATGAATAGCTGATCTGGTAGGATTTAGCACAACCCAAAGCTTTTCCCAAAAAGTTCAGGAAAAATATAATATATCTCCAACACATTTTTTGAAAAACCTTAACACTAGTAGCCAAAACACAATATAACATAAAATAATCGTCCTGTTTTATTTTCTATTTATATTAATTCCAAATAATTTAAATTCTTTATATTCATTTTCATAAATATTTAATAATTTAGCCCAATAATTGAAACAAAATGGGACTGCTCCTTAAACCTATTGATATTGTAGATGACATCTCACAGGAAGAATTCCGTGAAAAATATCTAAAGCCATGTAAGCCAGTGGTAATCAAGAATATGGCAAAGAAATGGCCTGCCTACCAAAAATGGACAATGGAATACATGAAAGAAGTGGTGGGCGATGTTATTGTTCCTTTGTACGACAGTTCCAAAGCTGATCCTGCAGCACCGATCAATACACCTACTGCAAAAATGCCATTCAGCGAGTATGTTGACCTGATCCAACGGGAACCTACCGATCTGAGAATTTTCTTTTTTGATCCTATTAAATTTGCTCCTAAATTACTGGATGACTATATCCCGCCAAAGAATCTGATGGGCGGATTTCTGGATAAATATCCGAGTATGTTCTTCGGTGGGAAAGGTTCGGTAACTTTTCTGCACTATGATATAGACATGCCTCATATTTTCCATACTCATTTTAACGGCAGAAAACATGTTCTTCTTTTTGAGTACAAATGGAAATCACGTTTATATAAACTTCCTTATGCTACCTATGCACTGGAAGATTATGATATCGCCAATCCTGATTTTGAAAAATTCCCGGCATTAGACGGAATTGAAGGGATTGAGTGTTTTCTTGAACACGGAGATACCTTATTTATGCCTACCGGATGGTGGCACTGGATGAAATATCTGGACGGGTCTTTCTCCATTTCTCTTCGTGCATGGGATAAGAGCTGGGCTGTAAAAGCACATTCTCTATGGAATTTAACGGTTCAACGGAACTTTGATAATTTCATGAAAGGCCGTTATAAAAAGCGATACATGGACTGGAAAGAAAAAAAGGCCATTGAAAAAGCGCATGATGCTTTAAAAAAGGGACTTCCAAAATAAGAAATAAAACAGGCTGAAAGAATTTTTCAGCCTGTTTTTTATAGGAACAATATTAAGTATTTACATTTTATTTGTCAAAAAATATTTCATTTTCATCGACTCTCTCCATTAAAATTTTATATCAATTTCCTATTGAAATAGTTTCCCCTTAATCTCTGGAGAATACCGGATATATCCTATAAGGCTCCCTCAATAATGCCGTTTTTTTTGAGCTGAACTCCCTGTAACTGCTATTCGTAACATCATTTCTACAATCCGGCACAATCAACTAATTAACAAGCAATTACACACTTTTTTAAATATTATTTTACGATATTTTTAACAAACATACCAGTCTGTTCATATTTTGTTTAAATTTGTCGGAAACGATACTCAAATGTCTAAACCTCGCGAAAGAATTATAAGTACAGCCATGGTCCTTTTCCACCAACAGGGCTATAACAGTACCGGTATTAATCAGATCATTGAAGAAGCAGATGTTTCCAAAGCAAGCTTCTATCAGCATTTTAAATCAAAGGACGATTTATGTATTGAATTTTTTAATAAAAGATTTGATTACTGGGTTTCCGAACTGGAAAACTTTACATCCGGCGCGCAAAACACGGAAGAAAAGTTCATGAAATCATTTGATTTTCTAATTCATATGAATGAAAAAGAAGATTTCAGAGGTTGTAGTTTTTTGAATATTATGTCTGAAATACCGGGCGAAAAACTAGAAATTCATACCATCATCCGTAATCATAAAGCTACATTGAGAGATGCTTTTAATAAAGATCTTAAAAATGAAATTTTATCTGCTCATATTTACCTCCTTTTCGAAAGTTCAATCCTCACAAGCCAACTTTACCGCTCCAATGAATTGATTGAAAAGTCTAAATTAATCGTCAAAGAACTCTTACAGTCTTCATTAAAGTCTTCACACTAAGGAAGATTATCCTATACTTAAGCAATTAAAAAACTATGAAAAACTCAATTTTCTTGCAGAAGAGCAATTCTGCAATGTTTAACCTGTGCCTTTTCGGAAGCATTACAATAGGCTCTCTGATGTATTCACAAGGCAGAATCGGGGTGAATACTCCTGATCCTAAAGCTACATTTGACATTAATTCCAAAACAGACGGAACTTCTCAGACAGAGGGTTTGATGATCCCACGCCTTACCGGAGACCAAATCCAGGCCATGACCGCGAATTTACAACCGGGAACGGAATCTCTTATGATTTATGCAACCTCCTCTCCGGCCTCTCCCACTGCAAAAGCTACAAAGATTACCCAGCCCGGATACTATTTCTGGAATGGAATGAATTGGGAAAGTATGGGGACCAATATCAATCTCTATACTGCAGACGGGAGTATTACGACTCCTTTAACAGCAAGAAATGTGGATCTTAACGGTAAAAATCTTGTTTTCTCCGGAAGCGGAAGTGTTGGGATTGGAACCACTCCTTCAGCTTCAGCAAAACTTGATGTCGCCGGAACCGTAAAAGCCAGTGCTGTAGACTATAATTCGGATGAAAGACTAAAACAAAACATTACGGAAATAAAATCTTCAGGTAAAATATTATCTCAGCTGAGACCCGTATCTTATTTCTGGAATGAGACCGGAAAGAAAAAAGGCGGAAATTCCCAGCTTCAATACGGGCTTATAGCACAAGAGGTAGAAAAAGCCCTGCCTAATATTGTAAATACAGATCATGAAGGTTATAAGTCTGTAAACTACAACGAACTGATTCCGCTATTAATCCAAACCGTTCAGGAACAGTCCAAAAAAATTGAGGAATTGCAAAAAGAGGTACAACTGTTGAAAAAATCCAGATAATCCGCTTCGGATAAGCTTCGGGCTTCCTTCAGTGTCATTAAGGCTGAGACAATTTCCTGTCTCCGCATGATCAACTTTGTAATTCAAAAAAACATGAAACATAAATTATATTTCGTACTTTTCTTTCTCATCAGTATAAGCTTGCTGGCGCAAACTAACTACTACTGGGTAGGTGGTGCAGGAAACTGGAGTGACCTGAATCATTGGCGCATAGGCTCATCATCCGGTCAGACCGCCACTATTATTCCTTCCCGCTATGATAATGTTTATATCAATTCAGGAAGTGGATTTCCTGCCAATGGCGGAATTCTCAATATTCTGTCAAACGCTACCTGTAAAGATTTTATCATTGACGATTCTTTCGCAGGAAAAGTAAATTTCCCTGCCGGAAGTATTTTTAATATTTACGGAAACCTGAAATGGAAGTCAAACGCCGGTGCTTTTTATAATCTTACGATGAATCTGTTTTCAGACAGTTCAAACCTGGGGCCGAATCTGATTGACATTCCTGATAACCTGATTGATCCCGCCTCTCTCAACAGTAGCTATTCCTCAAATTTTAATCTTAAAGGAAACGGAAGTTTTAAACTGGTAAAGAATTTTGCCAGTAATGGTTTCTTCCAGTTCAATATCACAGACAGCGCTTTTCTTGATACCGATCAGAAAAATATCAATACCTATGCTCTGACCTACAGCTCTACTGCGGCGTCTAATTTTGGTACATCAGTCTTAACTGCGGCTGCTTCTATTACCTTAAATTCATCTGCCGACCTTACACAGGCGACATTGAGCTTCTTTGCACTCAATATCCAGACCAGTCAGAATATTAAAAAAATAATCATGAATTCCTCTTCTTATTCACAGATCTCCGGCGGAGATTTTCTTAAAGTGGATGAAATAGTAGGAATTAATACCACAGGAGGTAATATTACCGGTAAGCAGTTTGAAATCAATAAAATAAACCTGTACTACGCATTTCTTAGCGGTAATCTATTTAAAATTAACGAAATGACATTAGGAGATGGCAGTAATGATTTTTCAGGAACAAGATATGAAATAAATAAACTGAATATTGGTAAAGGAAGCACAATGTTCAGAGCCCAGCAATTTGACATGAATAGTCTGGTACTCAACGGCGGCCAATATAATATCCGCCAGAATCAAAACATAACTCCGAATTATATTCAGGTCAGTCAGAGTCTTATCGCCAATACCCCTTGTAACGGACTAATACCAAAATTTGGAGGCGCTGATGTTTCATCTCCTGTCAATCTGATCATGCCGGGTTCTGTCAATGGCAACGGAATCGTTTCTTTTACGGGTTATAATGTGAGCGCAACAAAGCTTACCGGCGGAGCTTCAATACTTGCCGGAATCAATGGTGGTAATAATACCGGAAATATTACCTATCCGGGTATAGGAGCTAAAGTGTATTACTGGATAGGCGGTGGCGGAAACTGGACAGACTCAGCTCATTGGTCACTTACCTCGGGCGGTCCTTCTTCCGGATGTGTTCCCGTAATGTATGATGATGTAATTTTTGATGCGCATTCAGGATTTACACCACTGAACAATAGTATAGGTAATGGCGGTGCAACAGCCTCTGTACGGAATATGACCTGGAATAATGCTCCGGCTGCTCCTGTTTTCAATGTTTCCACTAATATATTTGGTAATATTTCTCTCCAAAAAGAGATGACAGCCGCGGTTACTTTTAATATTCTTAAATATAACGTTACAGATCCTGTTGTCAACAGATCTATGAATTTTGAAGGCCAGAAAGTCACTAACCTGTTGCTGGTAGGCAATGATAATTTCTATCTCCTGCCCTCTTCTGCCTCTTCTCTTTATGATATTGAAGTCGGAAATATATTTAATTTTGATACAAACGGGCTTTCCGGTACTCTCTATGCAGACGGAAGAAAAATAAAATCCAATGAATTATGGCTGGGCGGTAACAGCGTAAATATAGACAATGCCGTACTCCAGTCTTCAGTGTTAAACATCTTAACAAAGCAGACCATAACAGCGCCTAATTCAACGGTATATATCCAAAGCTATAATGGCAGATATAACAGTTCCGGAAACACCGGTCATTTCTTCGGTAAAGTGTATAAGCAAAATACTGTGCAGGGAGATATTCAGTATATGAACACCGGTACATTTCAGATCAATGGCGGAGATATAAGATTGTTGGGTATCAATAAAGTCGCTATTCTTACTATCAATACTATTTCTAATATTTCCATGGCTGACTCTTACGTTAAACTTACCGTAACCGACAGTTTTATTTATAACCGCGCAGACTGTGATCTGGTAGCCGGATTTACAGGTCAGGGAGGAAATAATTTAGTATTAGGTAACCATATCAACGGAAACGGATTCGTTGAACTGAACAGAATGAATATCTCAGGAATTAATGCAAGCTATATCAATCCTGTTCAGGGATCAAAACCTGTGAACGCCAATAACTCCATCGACAGCGGCAATAACTCCGGAATTAATTTTACACTTCCCGCTTCTAAAAGCTTTTACTGGAAAGGAGGAAACGGAGACTGGAATGACATCAGTCACTGGTCTCTTGACCCCTCAGCCGGAAGAACAATTTCCAACTGTGGTCTTCCTACCATTAATGACAATGTATTTTTCGATCAGTATTCGGGATTTACGGCCAATATCACTTCCATCAAGCTGAGTACTGATGTTTCGGTTAATGATATCACGTTTAGCGGTCTTTCTCCTGATACAAAGTCGCATTTTGCAGGAGCCGGCAATTATTATAAAATGAATGTAAACGGAAATCTCGTTTTACATTCCGGATATTATGACGCCGGTTATTTCAGCGGGTTTAGCTTCATTAATACGAATAAACCTGCCGGTATCAGCAAAACAATTACCCCTAACGGGGCCGTTTCCGTATTTACATTTTCAGGAAATGCAAGATGGAAAATCAACAGAGGAAGTGCAGCCTATGATCTTACCGGAGCTTCCGTCATCAATCAGAACAATATTGCCGGAAGTATTCTGGACGTCAGCGGTACGGTCATGAGTCTGAATTATCTGACATTAAATGGCAGCCAGTTCCTGATGGACAATGCAGACTTAAGTATCAATATAGGATTGACAGTTAATACAACACAGCCCGTCATTAATACTGCGAACAGTATTTTAAAATTATTCAAATCCTATAGCAACTCCGGCAGCGATTTTTCATTCAATACACTGAATCATTATTTTGAAAGAATAGAAATCACGAATACAGCTTCTTCTCCGGATAATTTGATCTCGCTGAGTTTCCCTTCCGGGATTATTAATAATCTGATCATCCGCTCAGCCACAAATTCCAGACTGGATAAAACTAATCCGTCTATCGCTTTGAAATCAGGAATGACGGTTAATAATCTGATTGTTGAAAAGAATAATTATGTAGCTTTAGACGGAAATATGCAGGTAAATCAGTCGTTATCCTTATCCGGAGATTGTATAGACAGGCTTACTTTTGCCTCTTCCACTACCCAGCCTAAAACGCTTTCTCTTCCGGATTACACATCCAGTCCGTCTCATTATATGATGGACAGGGTGCAGTTTAAAGGAATTATTTCTTCAGGCGGCCAAACCTATACAGCCATGAGGAGTACAGATCTGGGAGGAAATACCGGAATCAGTTTCCAGGACGTCCCGCCTTCTTCTGCAAGAAATCTTTATTGGGTTGGCGGTCAGGGAGAATGGAGAGATCCTTTGCACTGGTCAATGACTTCAGGAGGGGTTCCTATTTCCGGCTGTGATATTCCTACTGCTGCGGATGATGTTTTCTTTGATCAGAATTCCGGATTTACAGCCGGTTTAAACAGAATATTTATTAAAGGAAGCCGCCTGTCAAGAGCTAATAATGTTAGATTCAATAATGTTCCCAATCAGCCCGTTCTGGATTTTGGTACGGATATAAGCAATCTTTATTATCTGAATGTTTACGGAAACCTCATCCTGCAAAGTGATCTAAAAATCAATGTCCCTTTAAGCACCTCTGCTTTCACCAGAAATATTGTTCTGCTACAGGGTTCTTCTGCAGGAAAAACCCGTTATATCGACACCAAGAATACTTATATTTACCTGAATATCAACACGCAGGATTATTTTGAATTAAAAAGCCCATTTCAGGGTGATATTAATTTCACTAACGCCTCAGGATTTAAAACTAATAATTATCCTATGACGTTGGTAAATTTCAGCTGGAATCAAACAATCAGTAATAATCCTATTTTGGATTTAGGACAATCTGTAATTTCAGGAACCAGATCTAACAGTACGGGGACTTCCAATTATTATGCAGCGGCTATTCCGTTTTATAATTTTTACAGTCCGAATTTTATAATCAATTCAGGAAATAACCCGCTGATCGTAAATGCGGCCGGGGCTAAAGCTGACCTGGCCTATTTTACTATAATTACCCCTGATTCTTTCATTTTTAATGATCTTACCATCTGGAAAGACGGAATTTTAAATACCGGAAACAAAATCTGGGATTTTAATAAACTGACTTTTTTAGGAAGTTCTACGGCCAGTTCAGTGAGTACTCTTACTTCTGCCGGTAAATACAAAACCCTGTATTTCAATCCGGGTTCATATCAGATCGATAATCATCAGACGGTGACAGAGAATCTATTTATGACAGGAACTCCGTGCAACAGAATTTCGGTAGCCAGATCAACAACAGGCCAGAATACGATCAGTCTGGATCCGTCAGCAACATATACCATGTTCTACGCTTCTATAAAAGATATGAATTTCTCACGTCCGGTCAATGCTTTTGGTAACAGTCAGGACCTTGGAAACACTCATAATCTCAGCATCGTTCCTACCGATGTACAGGCAGCCGGTTTTGGCGGGAATAAGGTACTTTGTGCTTCAGAATTTCCGAAAACCTACGATGCTTCTGCCTTATTCGGAACAGATCCCAATGCCGTATATACCTGGACCAAGATAAATACTCCTAATCAGGGACCCATTAGTACCGGTCGTCTTGTTACTTTTAGCCAGCCGGGAAATTACAGGGTAAATGTTACCTATAGCCAGGATGGTTGTAATATTACCGAGAATTTTACTATCAGTTCCGTTGCCCTGCCTGTTGATAATACCGATGTTTCTGCAATGAGTACCATCCATCAGCCTTCAGGAGATATACAGGTAAAATTCAAAGGATCTCTTACCCAGTCTTATATTTTCACTTATAGTATTAATGGCGGTCCGGATCAGAATATTACTTCTGCCTCTAATGGTGAAGCAGTAATCCTGCATTCTAAAAGTCAAAATGGAACATTCGTATACCGTCTTAAAAGCATTCGGTTTGCCAACGGAGAAACCTGCCCGGTAATGCTGAACAAAGAAACTATAGTAAATATCAATCCTTCCTGCCCCAGTCCGGGAGTCATGATGCTCATGGATAATGTACTCAGAGGATGCACGGCAGGTATGGGAGCGAGACGTTTATCAGAATTAAATCCGGTTATCATATCCAATCCTCCGGCTGACTCAGCAGTAACCAGATTTGTTGCAGGAACAGGGGTCGTAATGAGAGAAGGAAATGATGTGTTTATGATCCGGAATAGCAATGCTTTGCCTGAAACGCTTAGTCTTCCGGCTAACAAATCTCATATTCAGGGAGCTATCATTTATCACAATGACCACTTCTATGAGGGGATAGAAAACGGAAAATGGCTGAGAATAGATAATGATTAAAGGAATTTGCACTTTAAAAAACTGACTTATTATGAACCGCATCGGAATTTCTGATGTGGTTTTTTATTTGTAAAAAATATTTCAAACCTGATTTTTAGTTAAAACTGTCACGTTTTCTTTACTAAGTTTGTCTTTAAAAGAAATATCATGCAGGAAAATTATAACAGGCTCCTCACCTATGCCTACAATATCACCGGTTCCTATGAAGATGCTCAGGACCTGGTGCAGGATGTTATAGAAAAATATATTTCTCTGGATAAATCGGAAATCAGAAATGAGACTAATTTCCTGATCAAAAGTACCATCAATCATGCTATTAATTTTAAAAACAGGCACAATAAGAAAATGGTTTACGGAGAATGGCTTCCGGAACCTCTTTCTTTTGATAATGCAGAAAATAAACTGATTAAGGAGCAAACGGCACGGTATACCCTGCTGGTCCTGCTGGAAAAATTAAACGCTAGGGAACGTGCAGTATATATTCTTAAAGAAGCCTTTGATTATTCTCATCAGGAAATTGCGGAAGTACTTGATATTTCGGTGGAAAACTCCCGTAAGTTACTGAGTCGTGCAGGGAAACAGCTTCAAAACATTTCTTATAATCCGGATTCAGTACGCCAATCTCCTGATATGGATATTCTTCATCAATACCAACAGGCGCTGAGTGAAGGAAGTATTCTCGAAATTGAAGAACTTCTTATTGATGATATCAGGCTTTCCGCAGATGGCGGAAAACGGGTTCGCGTGATTAAAGCTGTAGAAGTTGGTAAATCTGCCACAGCACAGCTTCTGGCCTATGTACAACAACAGTTTTTGGGTAACAGACCCTATACCTTCCACCGTTTCAATCATCAGCCGGCTGTTTGTTTCTGGCAGGGAGAACGTATTTATAATTGTCACATCCTGGATATTGATTCCCAGGGAATGATCCGTGAAATATATTCTATCGTGGATCCTGAAAAGCTAAAAAGACTGCAATAAGTGTCACATTCTGAAAAAGAAGTGTGTCTTAAAAGAAAAAAGTATGAACACACTACTCAGAATTGACAGCAGTCTCAGATTGAAAGAGTCTTATTCCCGAACATTAGGCGATTATTTTACCGAAAAATGGAAAACAAAAAATCCGGACGGGATTATTATTGAAAGAGATGTTACCAGACAACCTTTACCCCATATTACCCAGGAAACAGTCAATGCATTTTTCAGTGAAACACCGGAAAAGGAAAATACCAGCTTATCCGATACATTAATTGCTGAACTTTATCAGTGTAATGAAATTCTGGTCACCTGTCCCATGTATAATTACGGGATTCCTTCCTCACTGAAAACTTATTTTGACCTTGTGATCAGAACAAAGAAGACTTTCACCGGCAATACTATTCCCCAGGGATTGCTTGAAAATAAAAAAGCGTACATCATTTCTTCAATGGGAGGTATTGCTGCAGACCGCCTGAATCCTCTGGAACATCACCTGACTCAGCTTTTTAATCTCATAGGGATTACCGACATTAGTTACTTTCCCCTTGACGGTACGGTTGACCAGTTCAGGGCAACAGAGAGAACAGCATTACAAAAGACAGCCATTTTAAAACAATTCAATTAATTATGGACGAGATACAACAGGCCATCGGAACATTTATTAAAGCCGGGGATACCAGTGACACGGACCTCCTGAATAAGATTCTCCATAAAGATTATCAGAATATTCAGGATGGTTTTTTTGACGAAACGGGAATTTTTGTTATTCATAAAGAAGAATATATAAGATTGATCCGGGATAGAATTTTTGGAGGGAAGCCACGTGACATTACCTGCCATTCCATAGAGCAGAAAAACAATATTGCTTATGCACAGGTTTCTCTCGAAAGCTCTGTAATGAAATTTTCTTCTCTTATTATCTGTGTACAGGAAAACGGAAATTGGATGGTCATTACTAATATTCCTACCATAGAAGCTAAATAATTTTGTTGCCACGAATGCACGAATAAAAAGAATCTGTACATTCGTGGCTGCAATAAAATACCTTCTTTTACGGAAAACCGTAAAAAAACCATGACAGGACTTGCTAATTTTGATCAGCAAATAATACGATAACAAACGAATCATGGGCTGGAGCTTCAGAAAAAGAATCAAAGTCATTCCGGGGGTACATCTTAATCTAAGTAAAA
This sequence comes from Chryseobacterium sp., assembly GCF_019236175.1. Lineage (GTDB taxonomy): Bacteria > Bacteroidota > Bacteroidia > Flavobacteriales > Weeksellaceae > Chryseobacterium. Next base: position 98,954 of record NZ_JAFAJM010000018.1, on the reverse strand, counting down.
GAGGAATATCCACCTCTGTAGGGGTAAAAGGAGCCAACGTAAATTTCAGTAAATACGGAACTACCGTTAGTACAACTATTCTTGGATTTTCTACCCGCTATAAACTATCGGGCAAAAAACCAAGAGCCAAACTAAAACCTCCGTCTGATTCGGTCTCAAGATCTCAATCTCCCTCAAGACCTTCTTTACCTTTACAAAACAGAAATATACCCCATCCTTTTTTATCTGATGAACCTATTTCCAGCAGTAATATTCAGGAAATTACCAGCCAGAATATGCAGGGAATTAAAAATGCAATTACTTTAGTTCATCAGCGAAAGAACGAGCTGGAATCTTATCTTAAAAAGACCACTAAAGCAGTCTCTATAACGAAAACAAACAAAATTTTAAGTTATATTTTTCTATACGGTTTTATCAATAAAGATATTCCCAGAAATATGACCCGTAAAATTAAAGCGCAGGAAGAAGCCATTGCGCAGGCCAAAAGTATGATCGAACAGTGTTATGTCAGGTTCAATGTAGATGCCGGAAGTGAAATTAAAAGAAAATTTGAAAAGCTCCGCGAATCATTTGAAAAACTGAGCACCTCTCATAAAATCTGGGATATAACCAGTGCTCATTTTCATGACAGGGTTGCCATGCGGTCATCGGCAGGGACTTTAGTCAAAAGATGGGAGGTACGGTTTTCACTGAGATCATTACCTTATATCAAATCAGATAATGAGGCGCTATATCTTCAAAATACCAATGGTCCCGATATTTACATTTATCCTACTTTCATGATGTTGTATGCCAGTGAAGACAGCTTTGCCATTATCGGGATTCATGAACTGAGTTTTCAGCAGACGTATACCCGTTTTACAGAAACCTCATCGATTCCCAGAGATACTAAAACAATTGATCAGACCTGGGCAAAAGTCAATAAAAACGGGACTCCAGACAGAAGATTTAAAAATAATTATACTATTCCTGTTGTCCGCTACGGACATATCAATCTTTCTACCCGCACAGGGCTTCGGGAGGAATATGAATTCAGCAATTATGAATTTACCGAAGACTTCGGCAGAGCTTTTAAAGATTTTCAGACAGAATTTAAATCATAAACTCAGCTATTTTTTAAAAGACGGTCTTCCCCAAAGGAAGGCTGTTTTTATTTCAGGATAAAGTTTTCCTGAAAATGATTCATTAACAAATATTCAAATAAATTTAATTTTAGCTTCAAGTGCCTGTGCAAACATATGTTTAATTTTGCCTGAATTTTAATCCAAACATTATTGCCTGAAAATCCTCAACCAGACAGGGTTTATTCTAAGATAAAGTTTAACTTCCAACATTTATGAAAAAGGTAAAATATTATATCACAGCACTTTCATTTTTTTCTTTAATGATCAGTTGTAAAGGTCAACAATCCTCAGAAAAATTAAAACCTGCCGTCATTACGGAAACAGTAGTTCATGATACGGATGATCCTGCCATATGGATCAATCCTAAAGATGCATCGAAAAGTATCATTATCGGTACAGACAAAGATTCTGACGGGGGTTTATATGCCTTTGATCTTAATGGTAAAATCATTCAAAAAGTTTCGGGGCTGAAACGTCCTAATAATGTAGATATTGAATACGGGTTTATTTTAAACGGAAAGAAAACAGATTTCGCAGCGGTTACAGAACGTGAAACGAATAAATTAAAATTCTATTCACTTCCGGAGTTGAAAGAAATAGGTGAAATTTCTGTTTTTGAAGGGGAAACAGAACGCGCTCCTATGGGAATCTCAATGTATAAGAATTCCAAAACGGGAGACATTTTTGCTATTGTAGGGAGAAAATCGGGTCCGAAGGACGGTTATCTCTGGCAGTATAAACTATCCGAAAAAAATGGTTCTGTCACGGGCGAAGTCGTACGTAAATTCGGAAAATACAGTGGCTTAAAAGAAATTGAAAGTATTGCTGTAGATGATGAAATGGGCTATATTTACTATTCTGATGAGCAATTCGGGGTCCATCAGTATAATGCAGATCCTGTAAAAGGTAATGAAGAACTTCTTGTGTTCGGAAAAGGAGATTTCACTTCTGATGTGGAGGGAATATCCATTTATCCTACTTCTAAAAAAACCGGATATATTTTGGTTTCCAATCAGCAGAATGATACTTTTAATGTGTACCTGAGAGAAAATCCGGCCAAAGGAAGAATCGCTGAAATCCCGGTTTCAGCAAGCGAAAGTGACGGTTCTGAAGTCACACACATAAATCTGGGTCCTCAGTTCCCTAAAGGAGTATTTGTTGCCATGAGCAATGGCAGAGTTTTCCATTTTTATGACTGGAGACTTATTGAAGAAAAAATTAAGACTGCTGTAAGGACATCCGAATCATCAAAATAAATTTTAAACCATTAAGATATAATGAAGATTCCGTCTTAATGGTTTGTTTATTATGCTAATTGGCAGATCTTTTTCAATGTATTGGAAAACTCTTTATTTCCGGTAAGTTCCAAACAACCGGTCCCAAAAAGAAGTATAAAAACCAAAATTTTTAGTTTCATCCAGATGATGCTGGTTATGAAATCTGGTGGTTCCTATATAATATTGATCAAAACTGGCAGGGAAAAATTCTCTGTTTAAATGACCTATAGTACCCCAGATAAGATTAAGCATAAGATAGACTGAAATTGATATAACAGAGAAATCATATATCATCAGTAAAACAAGCATCATAACTCCAAAGCCAGTTGTTTCCAGAGGATGGAGAACAAAAAGGCTTAAATAATTGGTACTGATATGCTCATGATGCTTTCCATGCAGCCAGCGGTATATCCATGGTAAATGAGCGGCATAGTGAAAAAAATACATCAGCATATCCATCAAAAGAAGCAAAGCGAATACTTCTAAAAGAATCTCACCTTTTGAATAGGTATCTGCGACTTCAATCCAGCCGGTTTTCCATAAAAATACTCCAAGAAGCATAACCAGACTATTACAAATTATCGTAACCAGACTGAGGTAAAAATCGTAACCTGTCACGGGATGGCTGCTTTGCTGTAACTGGCTTCTACGGCAGGTTTTCTCTATAAACAGATATAGTCCAATAGAAAACAGGTATAAAAAAATATTAATAACAAGACTAAACACGACCCATTGTGACCATGAAAACTGCCAAAACACCTGTAGATAACCTGAAAATTCAGTTGTATTAAAATTCATCATCAGTCAGCTTTCCGGTATCAATATAATGATTTCTCATCTTATAAAACTTTGCTGTTTAGCTGATGGCTGGTAATAAAGCTTTTTCAAAATTTGAAATGCTGAAATCTGCCATACCGAGATGGACAGCCTCATGATCATTGGTAAATACAATTGTTTTCATCCCTGCCTCTTTTGCAGCCTTCAGTCCGGAATAACTATCTTCAATAGCAATACAATATTCGGGAGAAACCCCCAATTTTCTTGCAGCAGTCAGATAAACTGCCGGATGTGGCTTTCCCTGAGATTCCTGTTCTGATGAATCTATACTGTCAAACCAGTCCCGGACGTTAAGTTTTTGGAGAACAGCTTCTGCAACCCGTAAAGGAGCATTGGTAGCCAAACCTATCTTATATCCTTCATTTTTGAGATTTTTAATAAATCCCTGTACACCGGACATGATACAATCTTCCGAAAGAATAAGCTCTATCACTCTTGTCACTACCTGATTTTCCACTTCCGTCACGTCCAGATTATCCCATGGAAACCTGCTGTACCAAAATTGAGTCACTTCTGTCGTAGTCATATATTTTGTAAGTGCCGCCAGATCATCAGTTATCTTTGCTCCGTAAGAAGAAAATACGTCTTTTTCTGCCTGAGCCCAGAATCCCTCCGAATCTACGAGAACCCCGTCCATATCAAATATTACTGCCTTTAAAGCCATATTCCTGAAATTTATTTTTTCTGAACCCGTTGTCATTAATGGCTGATTTTATATACACAGCGCTGACCCCCTGAAATAATGTGATCTATCCTTTCTACCGTATATTCTTTCCCTATCAATGACTGAAAGTTAGATAATTCGGCACGACAAAACCCCTGACATTCTGTAGCCGCTGCACATATCGGGCAATGATTCTCAATGAGGAAATATTCTTCACCTTCTTTTTTCCATTCCGCCATATAACCTTCCTCACTACGGATTTTTGCTAATGCTTCAAGCCGCTGTTCAAGAGATTTTGTTATAGAAAGTTCTTTTTCATATCGATCATGACTATTTTTTTCACGATCACTGATCAACAGTTCCAATGCATTATTACCCAAAATATTCTTGACAGATTTTAGAAGCTGCACGGTTACTTCCGCATGAGTATCAGGAAATTGACCCAGCCCTTTTTCTGTAAGTGTATAATAAGCAGACGGCCGGCCGACACCTTCACTCTTCATTGAAGATTCAACCCATCCTTCCTGAGCAAGATTCAGCAAATGCTTTCTTGCCCCTTCTTTGGTGATCGATAATTCCTCAGCAATAAGAAGTGAAGTAGCTCCTCCCCTCATCTTTAGAAACATCAGAATGCGGTCTGCTGCCGGCTTCTTCATTTGACAATATTTAGGTTGTTTTATTTTTCAACAACAAATATAGTCATTTTCTATAACCTTTTAAAAGAAAGCGTACATCACTTATTTACAGTAATTTATAGATACAGACAGTAAAAACAATAAAACAACTAAAAAGTTGTTTTATTCAAATATATTATTACCTTTGCGATATATTAATCAAAAAAATAAATACAATGAAACCGTTTACATTACCTCAGCTTTCGTATGCATATAATGCTCTGGAACCTTTTATTGATAATGAAACCATGACTATCCATCATCAACGTCACCATCAGGCTTACGTAGATAATCTCAATACAGCACTTGAACAAACCAGTGAAGTCAGTCCTGATCTCGACTCCTTATTACAAAGAATCAGCGAATATAGTCCGGCTGTAAGAAATAACGGAGGGGGCCATTACAACCATTCATTATTCTGGGAAATTTTATCTCCCACCCCTCAATTAACCCCTGAAGGAAAGCTTAATGATGCCATCACAACAACTTTTGGAAGTCTTGAAAACCTGAAAGCCGAAATAAAAAAAACCGGGCTTTCACAGTTTGGCTCCGGATGGGTATGGTTGTATGTAAAATTCAATGGTTCTCTTGCCGTAAGCTCTACTCCAAACCAGGACAATCCGATGATGGATGTACTTTCCATGAACAGAGGCTTTCCGATTCTGGGAATAGATGTCTGGGAACACGCTTACTATCTTGCATACCAGAATAAAAGAGCAGACTACCTTGATTCTTTCTGGTCTGTTCTGGACTGGGCTTCGGTAGAAAAAAAATATGACGAAGCACTTTCAAAAATAAGATAAACACTTATAAAAACGTTATGGAAACTTTAATCAATAAAGCAAAAGCTTCAGGAATCATTGCTTTTGATTTTTCGGATTACAGGCCCACCACGGAAATCGTAGAGCTGGACATCAAAGATCATCTTTTTATGGGAATGATCGTAAAAGAGAAAGAATTTAAAGATTCAATTTCTCAAATAGATTTTTCTTTTTATTATGAAAAAGCAGTAGCTATTATCTGCTCTACAGAAGCTATTATTCCGCCATGGGCCTATATGTTGCTGATGGAAAAACTGGCACCTTATGCTGTGTATGCAGATTTAAATAATGCAGAAACGGTTTTGCTCGATCTCTGGAAACGCCGCCTTACTTATGCAGATCTGAAGCGTTATAAAGATCAGAAAGTAGTTATCAGGGCCAGTACACATTATGACCCTGCACTTTATCTGCTGGTAACCGGCCTTCTTAAACCTATAGTCAAAAGCCTTATGTATGGTGAAATAGGACTGCCAAAAGTAATTTTCAAAAAATAAAACAATGAAAGCTATCATATTCAACGGATCTCTGGAAAGAAGAACAGAATCCACATCAGGGCTGATCTCTGCCTATTTTGCAAAACGACTGAAAGTACTGGGATTTCAAACTGATATTTTTACCCTCTCAGATTCCGGAATTCCTTTATTTGATGTCAGTCTTCACAAAACACCGCTGGCTGTAGAACGCATGACCCAGATGTTTACGGATGCTGATCTGCATATCTGGCTTGCTCCGCTATATCATGGAAGTATACCGGGAGTCATGAAAAATTGTCTCGACTGGCTTGAGGTAACGGCCAACAGGTCTGAACCTTATCTTACTGACAAAACCGTAGGTCTGATTTGCTGGGCTGATGGTTTACAGGCTATGCAGGGTATAAACACCATGGATACTATTGCTAAATCATTGCGGGCATGGCCGTTGCCCTTCAGTGTACCCATTCTCCGGTCTTCATTATTTGACAGTGAAAACACTACGGAAATTTCATCTCTATATTCCGGAAAGTTTGACCAACTTATCCGTATTGCTACCTCAAAAAGGATAGAAAAATATAACCAACCCATACTATGATAATTAATTTCGATAAAAAATCAGGGTTAAAATATACATCCCTCGGTGAAAAAAAAGCAGTAGCAAATATTGACTAATGAACATGAAAGAGGAAATTACCATCACGGTGAAAGATCAAAAAGGAAATATTCATACGCTGATTTGTCCCATGGAAATGGGACTCAGCCTTAAAGATATCTGTAAGGCTTATGAATTACCTATGGAAGCCATGTGCGGTGGAATGGCGATGTGTGCTACCTGTCACTGTTTTATTCTGAGTGAAAATATTCCGTTGCCTGAAAAAAATGACATCGAAGAAGCACTGTTATCTGAAATTTTCAATACCCATATAAACAGCAGATTAGCCTGTCAAATCTATCTTACCGCTGAAATGGATGGTCTTGTTGTAGAAATTGCTGCAGATTAACCGCCGAAAAATAAAAGTTTGCATAGTTTATGATGCTTATAAATTATTGAAACTGATTTAATTAAGTTTGTCAGGGATTTCTACAACAGTACAGCGTTGAAGAAGTCCCTTTTTAAAAACAATCTAAAAATACATACCATGGCTATAAAAATAACCGATGCCTGTATCAACTGTGGAGCCTGTGAACCGGAATGCCCCAACTCAGCCATTTACGAAGGTGCTATCGACTGGCGTTGGCAGGATAAAACAAAACTCTCTGGCAAAGTAAAATTTCCGGATGGTACAGAAGTAGATGCCAATGCTTACAACCAGGCTGTTTCAGATGAAGTCTATTATATTGTTTCAGGAAAATGTACCGAATGTAAAGGATTTCATGAAGAACCACAGTGTAAGGCTGTTTGTCCGGTAGACTGTTGTGTAGATGATCCTGAGCATCGTGAATCGGAAGAAGTATTACTAGACCGGCAAAAATTCATGCATACTGCTTAATTTTCCGGAGTATTGAAGGATTCAATTCATTTTTTGTAACAAGAAGTACACATTTTCTACTCATTGGGAATACAATATCATCAATGATTTAAACACAATATTATAAATTATGAAACCGATATTATTTTCCCTCATCTTTCTGTCTGCTTTACTGACAGCGCAGACTGAGATTCCTCAACTCAAAAAAGAATATATCCGGCTTTTGGAAACGTCCGGTTACGGAAATAATCCAAAAACCGGAAAATACTATGATGTCAACGGTATTAAAATGTACTGTGAAACCTATGGACAAGGGCAGCCTTTACTTCTCATCCATGGAAACGGGGGCTCAATTGTAGATTTTTCCAAACAGATTCCGTTTTTTTCAAAAAATTATAAAGTCATTGTTGCTGATAGCAGAGCTCATGGAAAGTCTGTAGACAAAGGAGATTCTCTTACTTACGAAATGATGTCCGATGATTATGCTGAGCTTCTTCAGAAGATGAAAATTGATTCAGCTTTTGTTATAGGCTGGAGTGATGGTGGCATAAACGGACTTTTATTAACGATGAGACATCCGGAAAAGGTCAAAAAACTAATTATTACCGGAGCCAATTTACGACCTGACTCTACCGCCATACAGACTGATGTATTCAAAAGAGTAAGCTCTAATTATACAAAATTTAAAGAACAAATGGCTGCTAAGAAAGATAAAACCGATCTGGATTACAGGGTTCTTAAATATAAAAGACTGCTGAGCGAACAGCCTCATATCAATCCGCAGTCCCTGCATCAGATCAAAGCTCCCGTTCTTGTTATCGGTGGAGATTATGATGTTATAAAACCGGAACATACACTGGAAATCTTCAGAAATATTCCTAAATCTAATCTATGGATATTACCCAATTCCGGGCACAGTACTTTAGTGGTTTACTCTGAAGAGTTTAATACCAAAGCGGATATTTTTTTTAAAACAAAATTCAGAGATATCAAAGACCGGGACCGCGAGTTTTAATATTGTTTAAAAATAGAACCACATAGATACAGCCTATTTTCCGAGAAAAAGCATTGAAAACCTATGCATCTATGTGGTTAAAAAATCAGTTTCTCTTAGTTATGAACCCAGTCTGGCTTTGATCTCCGTGTATATTTTCTGAGTAAAAGGAGTTTCAATACTAAGCTCAGCACCGTACTTTAAAATAGCTCCGGCAAATAGCTCCAGTTCATTGTCTTTTTTTCCGGAATTGACGTCTAACTGTAAAGAAGTGGGAGTTTCAAAAGGGAATGTAGCCGCTTTTTCAAAAGTACCTTCGATAATATCATCCTGCAGGGAGATTTCTTTCTTATCGGCTATTTTTTTTATTTCCTTCATTATTTCAGCGGCTTCATGTTTCTGTTCCATATTGGTACATACCGTTCCGATTGATGAGTTATGCTTTGCGGTTACCATTCCGAAGCTTGCGATAAAGAAAAACTTAGTCCAGATATCAGATAATGAATTGTCTTTAAAATCAAAGTCAATATGGCTTTCTTTTAAGATCTCTATCACCCAGTCTACAGATTCCGGGAAGTGCTCAGGGTCTCTTCCGACAAATATTTTCCCTGCTTTTCCTTTATGTTCCACCATCCCTTTTTCTTTAATATGGGAAGCCACATACAGACAGGTAGGCAAAACGGTATGGTCAGGGATCACTTTTCTTATCCTGTCATAGATATCCGCACCGTTCATCATAGGAAGCAGAATGCTATTTTCAGTAAGAATTTCTTTAAGCTGTCTGCATACATTTTCAAGATCGTATTCCTTTACACAGATCAGAATGAGATCAGGACTCTTTATACCGCTGATATTTTGTTCAACGGCATTAGGGTATGTTTTGTTATCGGTATGTTCAGGGGATCGTAAAATAAGACCGTTTTCTTTTACTTTTTCATAAGTTTCTCCTCTTGCAACAAAAGAAACCCTGTATTTTTCGGAAACCTCATTGGCTTTATTTATTTTAAAACCAAAATAACCGCCTACTCCTCCAAGTCCTATAACGACAATATGTTTTTTATTCATGAAATTATTTTTCAGCAAATATCATGGATAGAATCCAATGGATCACTTGACAAATGAAAAGAAATCATATTTTATTGATACCTCTTCTGATCCGGCTCAATGAGCTGTCTTTAATACCAAGATATGACGCTATGATTTTCAAAGGAACATGCTGAAATATCTCAGGATCTTTTTTCATCAGATTAAAATATCTGGTAGAAGCCTTCTGACTTGCCATTTCAATCAACCGGTCATGAATATGATAATAATTAAGCACAAAAAGAAGTCTGCTGAATTCTCTGAATTCCGGAATATTATGAAAATTGTGCTGTACATTCTCCAAACCTGTCTCCCAGAAAGAACAATCTGTAATAGTCTGATAGACTTCTTTTGTAGGTTGTTGTCTGAAAAATGACAGGAAGTCATTTACAAAACAGGGAGCAGCATAAATATTCGTCGTTATTTCCTCATTATCTTCATTCAGAATATACGACCGGACATATCCTTTTTCTAAAAAATAGGTTTTGGTACTGATGATTTCTTTATCCAGCAAAACAGTATTTGCTTTCAGAGCAAAATGGCCGAATGTTTCGGTTATCCTTTCAACCACCTCATCCTGAATACTGAACAAAGAGTGAAAATAATTATTAATTGATGATTTATTCATTACAAAGTACTGCCGGTAAAGAAAAGCCTGTTTTCTATTCCGAGCAAAAATACTATTTATTAAACATTTATGATCAGCTGTAAAATTCACCCCCCCGATCTGTTGCACTTACATGAGATGTGACACTGAAAGAATTCATGGATTCTGTGCAGTAAAAAATACTGAAACACTAATACTTAACGGCTTTGGTTGCCATAAAAGTGGGCAGATACTGATCAATTAAGAATCTTGGATGAGGCTGCATTTCTTCCGTAAATTCTTCAATAACAAACCCCGCTTTCAACTGCCCGCCGATAAGATCCGAAAGACTGTGTCCAAAGACCAGCACTTCCCCGTTTTTCATTTTCCTTTCAAGTTGTCCCGGATCAAGATCCCTGATATCTGCATACGGTAAAGTATATTTCGGTCTGATAATTCCATCCGCTATATCCTGGAGATTTCTGTCTGCTACAAAAACTACCGGATTAAAAAAACTGGCCAGTAAAATACCACCTTTACGTAAAACCCTGTAAGCCTCACTCCATACCGGATTTACATTTTCAACATAGTGATTGGATATCGGATGAAATATGATATCAAAAGATTCATTTTCAAATACACTGAGGTCTCTCATATCACCCTGAACGGTCTGCAGAGAAAGCCCGTCCCTTTCGGCAACCTGTTTATCCTGATTTAACTGTTCCTCTGAAAGGTCAAAAACCACTACATCGGCTCCTGCTGCTGCCAGTACCGGAGCCTGCTGTCCGCCGGCAGAAGCCAGACAGAGTATTTTTTTTCCTTTTACTTCTCCCAACCAACTTTTATTCAGTGGTTTTGGCGTCAGATGCACTTCCCATTTCCCTTCTTTGGCATTAGTGATCAGTTCCGTACTTACCGCTTTAGACCACTCGTTCTGTTCAAGTGCCTGCTTATTCCAGGCAGACTCATTGTGTTTTAAAAAATTAATTTCCTGCTCTTGCATACTCTATTCTTTTTCATTCGCATCATAACATCATTTATAATGCATTACGGGATTCAAATATAGAGCTTTTAACAAAGCGTGGGATCAGCTATACTAACCATTTTCACGAAAAAAATCCTTACATAAAAAGATTTTGCTGGTTTTTGATTATTTGACTTGATATAAAAAATAAAAGACTGGACAGGCATTTTTTTAAACATTTATTTTCCTGTTCTTAGAATAACCATCATTTCAAAAAAATTAAAAAACAACTGAATCACAACAACATACAATTAAAAAAAAATATAAAACAGTATATTTACATTATACATATTAAGCTTTGTTTATTCCTGATTTTGAACATTTTTAAAAGGTTTTTGGTAAGAATGAAGACCCTGAAATGCCGTAAATTTGCCATACTGATGAAGAAGTCTCTTTACATATCCGTTATTTTTCTGCTTACCCTGGTTTTGACAACAATGCTGGGATGGGCACACAACAAAAAAAATAACACCTCTGTAAACTTCTCTCAGAACCAACCAGGTTTAAAAGCCTTCCGGTCTGTTCAACAACAGGATGTTTTATTCATAGCATCCATTGCGGAGAATGATTTTGATGCGGATAAAACTTTCTTTGATTTGCCCTTCAGTCTTTTCGACAAATATGCATTTCTCTGGGAATCAAAGCTAAACTCCAATAAGGTCATAAATTCTGTTTCGGAATTCGCTCATGATTACCATCTTCCGAGATATCTTTTATTTCATAATTTAAAGATCAGCATTTCTATAACAGCAGCTTAAACAAGTACATGTAACGAATTTCATCAGAACAGGTTACAGTCAATTTCTCAATAAGATTATCTGAAAAATTCCGGATAATCAGTATCACCATAAAAATACATAAACTATGCATGAATTAAGTATAGTGAAGGATATTTTTGACACTTTGGAAGAGCATTACAATGCCAAAGTAGAAGATATTCAGCAGGTTCAGGTCACAGCAGGGCTTTTGTCCAATGTTCAGCCTGTCCTGATTCAGAATGCATTTGATGCCTTTATCACCGATCATCCGTATTACCGGGAAATGGAACTCGAAGTTCTGGTTAATGATATCATTGCTCATTGCAGCCGGTGTAACAAAGATTTTCAGGTCAGGTACCACAGATTCGTCTGTGATGACTGCGAAACACCGTCTGCCCAAATTATTCAGGGTAATGAACTCTTTATTTCAAAAGTAATTTTTAAACAAAAAAACCATTAATATGTCAGCAGCTAATCCAAAAAGTCTAGGAAACCGCGTAGGATCGGTTCAGTGTGATAATACCACCCTTCATTTATTAAAAGCCAATGATTTTGTGGCTAAAGCCATCAGAGACCGTTTAAAAGACGTTTGTGTCATCAATGTATGTTCTTCTCCGGGCTCCGGGAAAACCACCTTAATGCAGGAAACGGGAAAACGTCTTGCCAAAGACCTTAATATTTCAATTCTTGTCGGTGATCCCGAAACAGAACGTGATGCCATCCGTATGCGTGAAGCAGGAATCAATGCTTTGCAGATTGTAACCGGCGGAATGTGCCATATTGAAGCTCAGATGATTTTACAGGCCCTTGACCATATTGATCTTGAAGGAGTTGATTTATTGTTCATAGAGAATGTGGGAAATTTACTTTGTCCGTCTGCTTTTGATTTAGGAGAAGATTATCGTGTAACTCTTCTTGCGTCTACAGAAGGTGATGACAAGCCTAAAAAATATCCGCGTATGTTTTTAACCAGTGAGCTGATGCTTGTTTCCAAAGCTGATTTACTTCCTTATGTTCCGTTTTCTGTAGAAGCTGTAACAAAAGACGCCCGTGAAGTGAATCCTAACCTTGAAGTCATGACTATCAGCACTCTAAATGGAGACGGCATCGACGAATGGTGCAACTGGCTGAAAGAAAAAGTACAACTGAAAAAAGAAGCCGCACAGAAAGCTTAATATAATGAACACGATCCAGCCCATCGTAATAGATGAAGTCAAAATAGGGGAAAATCTTACGGATTTCCCGGAAATACTGGAAATTGAATGGTTCGAAAACAAAAAACAGAAACTGACCCGGGCTACACGGTCCGGATTGGTTTTGGAATTAAGATTAAACCATCTTAAAGAGTGGCAGCATGGAGATTCCTTGTACAGGAATCATCAACTGATTGCTGTCATTGTCATAAAACCCTGCCTAACCATTTGTTTTCCTGCTAAAGATGACCGTGAAACAGCAGATTTCTGTTATTTCATCGGTAACCAGCATTTACCCATATTTCTTACTCAGAAACAGGAATTTGCTGTTCCTTATGACGGCCGCCTCTACGAACAGCTGTCTTCAAGATACGGAGAACGCATAAAACTCACTGATAATCAACTACTATCTAAACAGTCGTTACGCCATCTTGTAAAAAATAAAGCATATGAAAATTAAAAATCTGATCATTACTCCCTTTTCGGTTCTAATCCTCTTTCTGCAAAGCTGTAATAATCCTCAGAAAAACAACAACAGGGAAACTTCTTCCCATACAGACATCTCAGCTACAGACAGCAGAGGAAAAATGATCAGTCTCCCCCACGAAGCAAGGCGGATTGTCGTTTTGTATAATGCTCTTGTAGATGATGTTTATATGCTGCAGGCCGGCGAAAAAATAGTGGGTATTCCAGAACAGATCTATGAAATGGAAGACACCTACCGTTTTCTCTCCAAACTTGATAACAGGATTAAAAATAAAAGCATTGCCACTCCCACTTTTGGCGGTCAGTCCAGTAACGCAGAAAGTATCGTCGGCTTACAACCTGATTTGGTATTAACTTTCAATACGGATACTGACAATATTAATCACATTGAAAACCTGGGAATTCCTGTATTCACTTTTTCATCCTTAAATGATGAAAAGATTCTGGAAGAATTAAAAAATGTAGGAAAACTCCTTGGCAAAGAAAAGCGTGCTGAAGAAATTACAAAGTATGTGGGTGAAGAAGTGAAAAAAATGAGAGCAACTCAGGTAACATCTCCTAAAAAGATTTATTATGCCTGGTCAAAAGGACGGATCATGTCTACTTCAGGAAAAGGCAGTTTAATTGATATGGCCATCACATTGTCCGGAGCTCAGAATGCCTGTCCGGTTCCGGTAGAAGCCCCTAACATCAGCGCTGAAACCATGTACAAATGGAACCCGGATTTAATCGTCTTATGGAATTCCAAACTATCTGATGTTTACAGCCTTAAAGAGCTGGAAGCACTTCCTGCAGTAAAAAACAAACACGTGTTTGTAATGTCTCCTTCATTTCCATATGATCCGCATACCGTAAAATTTATGTTGTTTGCCAAACAGCTTCGCCACTGGTGTATGCCTGAATATACACAGGAACAGCTGGATCAGGACGTAAAGAAAGCTTTTGAAGTCATCTATGGTAAAAAAGGACTGATCTGATGATGCAACATTTCAAAACAATAGCTTTATTAATTCTGCTTCCTGTTGTATTGATATTCATTTCAACGACCATAGGCTCCAGCCAGAATATAAGCCTCGCAACATTATTTCAACATCTTGTTCTGGAATTAGGCATTTCTAAAAATGAGATCTTAATGCAGGGAAGCTTACATACTATTTTATGGCAGGTACGTTTACCCCGGATCATACTCACCTTTTTGGTGGGCGCATCACTGGCGTCATCAGGAGGAGTCTTACAGGCTGTCTTCAGAAATCCGATCGTTGATCCGTTTACATTGGGGATTTCTTCAGGATCTGCATTTGGGGCTGCACTGGCGATGTTATTTCCCATCATGGCAGTTAATATATCGGCTTTTATTTTTGGTGTCGTCGCTGTGGGAATCACGTATCTGGTATCTTATGTCGGAGCCGGAACATCTATTGTAAGTATGGTACTTGCCGGAATGATTGTTTCAGGGGTGTTTACCGCTTTGCTGACGGTACTTCAATACCTCAGCGATCCTTATAAACTGCAGGCTATTGTACAATGGACTATGGGAAACCTTCACACGGCTTCATGGCAAAAAGTCTACTCTGCAATCCTTCCGATTTTTACAGGATTACTGATCATTATTATCCTCCGCTGGAAATTAAACCTCCTGGCTCTTGGAGATCATGAAGCCATGGCCGTCGGGGTAAATCCTAGTGTTTTAAAACTTATTCTGATGGCTGTAGCGACAATGATTACCGCTTCATCAGTAGCCGAGGTAGGAGTCATCAGTTTGTTTGGATTAATTGTTCCCCACATCAGCAGAATGATTTTCGGTCCTAATCACTCTATGACAGTCTGGGCCAATATCAGTATCGGCGGAACATTCCTGCTCCTCATTGATGATTTCTCACGTACTGCAATGCCATTTGAAATTCCGATCGGTGTATTTACAATGATCATCGGAGCCCCTATTTTTATTTATCTGATGCGAAAAAATGCTATAAACTGGAACTCATGACCTCTATAATTTCTATTGAACAACTTTCTTTCGGGTACGGAAAGGAACAGGTACTGAAAAATATAAATGCCGAATTTTCAATAGGCAGACTCTCCGTTATCCTCGGAAGAAACGGAAGCGGTAAATCAAC
This sequence comes from Chryseobacterium sp., assembly GCF_019236175.1. Lineage (GTDB taxonomy): Bacteria > Bacteroidota > Bacteroidia > Flavobacteriales > Weeksellaceae > Chryseobacterium. Next base: position 83,374 of record NZ_JAFAJM010000018.1, on the reverse strand, counting down.
TTTATTTAGAATCATTGCCGGACTGGAAAAAAACTACAGAGGAAATGTACGGATTGCTGATCAGGAACGCCGAAAAATCAAAGCAGGAACAACCGCTCCTGTCCGTCTTGGATTTTTAACCCAATTCCATCAGGCGACTTTTCCTTTTAAAGTATCCGATGTTATTCTGACAGGAAGGGCATCTTTTTCAAAATTCTCCCCCAAAAAAAAGGATTACGAAGCAGTGGAGATCATCCTTCAGAAATTTAACTTGAACCATTTAAAAGACAAATCCTACACTTCTCTTTCCGGTGGTGAGCGCCAACTGGTACTTTTATGCAGAGTATTGGTTCAGAAACCCGATATTCTGATGCTGGACGAACCTACCAATCATCTGGATCTTCATTATCAGGTAGCTGTTCTGGAGGTCATCCGCCAGTTGGTAAATGAAGGAACTACAGTTTTATGTGTCATGCATGATCCCAATCTGGCATTTATGTTCGGAGATGAGTTTTTTGTCATGCGTCATCATGAGCTGGTTGCTGTTGAGTCACTGGACAAAGATGAGCTCAAGCAATTACTGGAAGAAACCTACCAGGTTCCTTTGTCTGTTTTAGACCATCAGGGAACCCCGATTTTTACACCTCAATTAAAATAAAATATATGAAAAATCATGAAGAAATAATTATTTCTGCGGTAGAAGACTACCATGTTTTTGAAGTACTTCCTTATGTGATGGAATTCAGACGTCAGTTATATCCTTTACTTGATCCGCTCATCGTTCCCAAAGATCTGGTCAACTTTGAACAGAATTATCTTCAGGCCTCTACCGGAGCTTTTTTACAGGCCCGTACAAGGGAAGGAAAACTGATAGGCGTCATCGGAATGATGCCTTATGACTACCGTTTTCCTCATCTGAATATTGATGACAGCACCACTGTGGAAGTCGCGAGGTTATTCGTTAATCCCGACTACCGGAGAGCGGGTATTGCCACCCGTTTGTTTCAGGAACTGGTAAAGACCGCAAAACAAAAAAACATACAACGCTTATACCTTCATACTCATCCTTTTCTTAAAGGAGCTTATGACTATTGGCTGAAACAGGATTTTATTCTTCTTAAATCCTGTTATGAAGCCAGCTATCCTACTCTGCACATGGAACTGATGGTTTCAGCAGAAAAATAAATAATACAGAAGAAATATACATGAATACAACACGAAAAGTATTATACATCAATGGTATAATGCTCTTACTTCCTTTTGCTTTATCGGCACAGGAAACTCATCCTATTTTTGGAAAAATACTGAATCAGGAGGGGAAGATAATCCCCCATGCTGTTGTTTCCATTAATCAGGGAACAGCAACCACAATCACCGGGAAAGACGGTTATTTCAGATTTGAAAATCCGGCTCAGTATCCGGCTCAGTTAATGATTGATGCAAAAGGATATTCTGCCTCCCCTGTCACACTGGATTCTCTTTCTTATGATGACAAAACCGGAATTACCATCCTTATGACAGAAAACCATACGAATATTCAGGAAGTTCTGATCACTGCACGCAGAAACAATTCTTACCTTACCAACACACTTGAGTTGGGCGGAAAGTTTTCAGGAAATCTCAAAGACCTGCCGCAGTCTGTTTCTATTGTAAGCAGTGAATTCATGGAAGACAAACAGGCTTATACTACCCGTGAAGTAGCACAGGATCTGGCCGGAGTCACTACCGCCTCTTCTTATGATGATCTTATCATCCGTGGCTTTAAAAGCGGATATGAGACCGGTATCAGACTGGTTAACGGATTACGTTCCGGATACAGCTATGGAAACAGCTATTACCGTTCTCCTTTAACCATCAACCTTGAAAGTGTTTCTGTTTTAAAAGGTCCCGGAGCTTCATTATTCGGAGATATTACTCCCGGCGGAACCATCAATATGGTCACAAAGAAACCATTGGAACAACAGAAGGGATCCGTTAATTTTTCTGTAGGAAGCTTTCAGACTATTCGTACCAGCATTGATTTAGGCGGCCCGCTGGATAGAGAAAAGAAAATATTATACCGGTTAAATGCCGGTTATGAAGACAGCAAAACCTTCAGAAATGTCAATCAGCAAAAAAACTTTATGATTGCTCCATCATTTACATTTAAGCCATTTGACGGAACACAGGTGGATATCGATCTTGTATATGATCAGTTTCACGGATATCTCGATCGAGGAATGGGTTTAAGGAATAATGACTTTTATGCTCTTCCCCGCTCTTTCACCCTGAGCCAGCCTTCTGATTTTTATAATACCAAAACCTTGTCATTCAGCGCAAGGCTCAGCCAGCGTCTTACTCATAACCTGTCGTTAAATGCAAGCTATATGAAATCCATTTATCAGGAGGACGTGAATGAACACCGTACCCTGAACAGCTATGCTGATGCTCCCTATAATACCATTATGAATATGCGCTTCTTTGATCGTCATGGAAAAGACTATACCGATAATTCTGTAGTGTATCTGAAATGGGATCTTACCGGTCATACAATAGAACATCACATCATAGCCGGTGTTGATTATGCCCAGTATGAAGGTGACTCCAATAATCAGCAGAGAGAAGCCAGACAACAAAAAATTGACGGGAAGACCGTTCCTTTAACGTTCGACCTTAATAACCCCACCTATACCACTCATGATCTGAGTAATTATGTATGGCTTCCACAAGGAAATTATCCCTTTTTAAGCCCTTATAAGACGACCGGAATCTACGTACAGGATCAGATCTCATTTGCCGACAGGCTGAAACTTATCGTAGGGCTCCGTCATGAACATTATTATTCTGAAACGGTAAGCTCTGCCGATCGTTATCATGCTACCCAGAATGCCTGGCTTCCGCGAATCGGGCTTACTTACCAGATTAATGACAGGATTAATTATTTTGCAAGTTATTCCCAGGGATTCGCACCTGTAGGTGCCAATTTCATTCAGAATTATCAGGATTACGGAGCTGATAAGCCTTTCACTGCGGAACACAGTTTTCAGATTGAAACCGGTCTTAAAACAGGGTTCTTTAAGAATCAGCTGCAAATAGATCTTTCTCTTTTTCAGATCGAACGAAAAAATATGCTGATTGCTACCGGTGAAATCAGTACCACCGGATTTCCGGTATACAGACAATCCGGAGAAGCTGTTTCTAAAGGAGTCGAACTGGATATTCGCGGGCAGCTGACTAAAGAATTCCAGGTAATGGCCAATTATACCTTTAATCAGACTGAAGTAAAATCGTCTTCCATTGCTTCAGAAGTGGGACAGACTTTACCCGGAGCCCCTAAGAATATGGCCAGTATGTGGCTTAAATACGTATTCTCTGCCCATGCTTTAAAAGGCCTTGGATTTGGAGCCGGTGTTTATTATGTGGATACGCGACGTATGGATAACAGCATCGGAAAAGATGGCAACGGGAATGCGCTTTGGGGGCAATGGCCTTCTTACACTACCGTAAATGCAGCAGTATACTATCATATCGGAAAAATGAAAATGGCTGTAAACATTAATAACGTTTTTGATAAATATTATTTTCTGGGCGGCTTTGATTATACCCGGGCTTTCCCGGGCGCACCAAGAAATCTGATGGTTTCTGTGGGATATTCATTCTAAATTTTTTTTTAATCTTGTTAACCCGGACTATCTCTGATAGGACGGGTTTTTTATTATCTAATAAATGGCCCCTTATTTCCAGCCTCCCCCTAAAGCAGCATATAAATTCACGACTGCCTGCAATTGCTGCAGCTTATCTGTAACCGCACTTTGTCTCGCAGTCAGAAGACTTTGTTCTGACGTGAGAACATCTGTATAATTGGTTGCACTTGTATATTTCAATAATTCTTTGGTGAAATAAACGGCTTTTTCGAGATTGGCAATCTGTTCTTTTCGGGAAGAGGCTTTTTCATCTACCATCTGATACTGATAAAGAGCGTTGGAAACTTCCTGTCCCGCTGTTAACAGTACTTTACTGTAATTGTATTCGGCAGCTTCATAATTAGCCTGCGCTACTTTCAGCTTTTGTTTATTGAGTCCGTTATTAAAAATAGGCTGCGTTAATCCCCCGACAATATTGGCAAAAAAAGCGCCTGCACTAAAAAATGAATTGAGCTGGGTAGCATATAAACCTGCCTGTCCTGTAATGGTTAAAGCCGGATAGAAAGCTGTTCTTGCAATATTAATCTGTTCAAAATTACTTCTAAGCTGTAACTCGGCCTGTTTTACATCAGGCCTGTTAGCCAGTAACTGAGCAGGCAATCCAATGGATAGCTGGTTGTACATCTGCTCATTAAAAAGAGAATCTCTTCTGACAGGACCTGGTGTTCTTCCCAACAATAAAGACATGGTATTTTCTGTCTGCCGGATATTATTTTTAATATCCGGTACAGTGGCCTTTACAGCGTAATAATTGGCCGCGCTTTGTACCACAGCAGCTCCTGTCACTACATTGCTGTTTTTTAAAATCTTCATGGTTTCCGTATCTTTAGAATAAACTTCCAGAGATTGCTGAACGATATTCAGCTGCTCATCATAGGCCAATAACTGATAATACGTAGCCGCAATATTGGCCACAAGCTGTGTCTGTACAGCCTGCTGATAAGCCTCACTGGCAAGATAACTTGCATAAAGAGATCTTTTGGTACTTTTTAGCTTTCCCCAGACATCCACCTGCCATGAGGATAAGGCATACAGCTGATAAATCTGAGAAGCAGAAGCCTGTGAATTGGAAAGCAGGTACTCTCCTGCTGAAGCATTTCCTGAAAGAGAAGGTAAAAATGCCTGTTTGCTTTGCACAAAATTAGCCTCAGCAGCTTTAAGATTGGCTGCCGCAGTTTTCAGATCCAGATTATTCGCAATTCCCTCAGCAATAAGATCCTGCAGTAAAGGATCCTTAAATATCTCCTTCAACGAAAGTACAGCGATATTATCACGCGAATCAGCTGTTGCATCTCCGTATAAATGATCCGAAACCTGCTGATTATTTACATACGGCTGAGTAACATTACAGCTGAAGAGTACCACTGAAACTGCTGTGATCTGTACAAAAAACCGATATTGTTTTTTCAAATGTATCATGCTTTATTACAAAGATTTTTTAGGGTCCACAATCAGTTCATCATTTTCATCATATTTATTGGTTCCGGCCTTCTCCTGTAGGCCCTGAAAGATTACATAAAGCCCCGGAATTACAAATATTCCCAGCAATGTTCCGAACAGCATTCCGCCAATCGACCCAATCCCGATAGATTTGTTTCCGTTGGCACCCACCCCGCTCGAAAACATCAAAGGCATCAATCCGAAAATAAAAGCCAGAGAAGTCATCAGAATCGGCCGGATTCTTATTTTGGCACCTGCCAATGCGCTGTCCAGCAGACTCATCCCCTCATGTCTTTTTTCCAGTGAGAGTTCTACCATTAAAATAGCATTTTTTGCTAATAATCCTATCAGCATAATCATACTGATCTGTACATAAATATTATTATCAATTCCAAAGACCTTCGCAAAGACAAAAATACCGCTCAGCCCTACCGGTAATGAAAGAATTACCGCCAACGGAAGAATATAACTTTCATAGAGGGCACTCAGAAGAAGATAAACAAAACAAAGGCTCAGCAGAAATATAATTCCGGCCTGAGATCCTGAACTCTGTTCCTCTTTACTGATTCCACTGTACTCAAAACTGTAGCCCGGTGGTAAAGTCTGGTCAGCGATTTCATTAATAGCCTGCATGGCCTGCCCTGTACTGTAACCGTTGTTGGGAGAACCACTTACCGAAATCGCATTGTACATATTGAAACGCGATACGGAAGAAGGGCCATATACTTTTTTCATGGTAATATATTCCGTAATCGGGCTCATAGTTCCGCTTGCGGTCCTTATTTTTATATTATTCATCTGCTCCACGGTTCCGCGGTAAGGATTATCAGCCTGAAGAATAATCTGGTATTGCTGTCCGAATTCAGTAAAATTACTCACATATGAGCTGCCGTAATATACATTCATCAGGTTCAGGATATCTGATGGCTGTATTCCGTTATCCTCACACTTCGCCAGATTTACATCCACTTCATATTGTGGAAAATTAGGGTTAAAAGCTGTTGCGGCATATTGGATTTCGCTTCTTTTATTAAGAGCGGCAAGAAAGTTCTGAGCAACTCCGTAAAAATCTCCGATGCTGTGCCCGCCTCTGTCTTCTATCTGAAAAGTAAAACCACCACTTGTTCCAAAACCACTGATTGTGGGCTGTTGCATAAAATTAATAGAAGCCCCCTGTATATGCTTTGTTTTTTCTGTAAGCTGCTGGATGATATCTTTATCCGTAACACCGGGGCGCTGGCTCCACGGAATAAGTCTTAAAATAAGCATTCCGTAAGAACTGCCGCTTCCTCCCAGCTGATTCTGTCCCAACGTTGTCATGGAAGCCTGTATCTGGGGAATTGTATGAGCAATACTATCAATCTGTTTATTAATTCCCTGTACTCTTTCTTTTGTCGCAGCAGCAGGAAGAGTTACATTCACAAATACAGTTCCCATATCCTCGGAAGGAACAAAACTGGAAGCAACACTTTTAATAGTAAAATAGAAAAGTCCGCTGAAGCATACCACCAGAATTATGGTGAGCCATTTTCGTCTGATCAGATCATTTACACTGGATGTATATTTCTGAATAAGTTTTTCATAATTGTCATTAAAGCCTGCCTTTATCTTTTGGAGAAAATTCTTTTTCTCATTTTCTTTTTCATGCTTTGGCGGACGCAGAAACATTGCGGCTAATGCCGGACTTAAAGTCAGTGCATTGACTGCTGAAATCATAATTGCTACAGCTAATGTAATTCCAAATTGTTTGTAAAATACTCCGGCCGAACCTCCCAGAAAAGTCACGGGAAGAAATACGGAAGCCATTACAAGGGTAATGGAAATAATAGCGGGAGCAATTTCACCCATTGCATCAATAGCAGCTTTTCGGGGAGAAGTATACCCGTGTTCCAGTTTACTGTGCACTGCTTCTACCACTACCACCGCATCATCTACCACAATTCCGATTGCCAGTACCAAAGCAAATAAAGTAAGAAGGTTAAGGCTGTATCCGAACAGGTACAGAAAAAAGAATGTTCCTATAATGGATACCGGAACTGATACCCCGTGAATAATTGTAGAACGTACATCCTGCAGGAAAATAAGGATAACAAGGAACACCAGTAAAAAACATTCTACCAGGGTATGAAGTACTTTTGAAATACTTTCACTGAGAAAGTTATTGATATTAACCAGCTCTATCATCTTAATCCCTGAAGGAAAACTTTTTGATGCATCGGCCATCACTTTTTGAGCGCCTACAATAACCTGCTGTGCATTGGAGCCCGGGGTCTGGCTAATGGCAATAGCTACGGCAGGTTTCCCGTTAATAGCTGTAGCACTGGTATAAGTCTGTGTTCCTAAATCAATCCGTGCAATATCTTTCAGATAGAGATATTGACCGTTTCCGATAGATTTAACAATAATTTTCTGAAACTGTTCAAGCGAAACCAAGGTTCCGGAATAGGTAATATCATATTGAAAAGCCTGTGCCAGATTATCCCCGATCTTACCTGGGGCAGCATTAAAGTTCTGAGCATTCAGTACAGAGGTTACATCAGAGGGAATTAATCCATAGGCAGCCATTTTATCAGGCTGCAACCAAATACGCATCGCATAAGTCATGGCTCCCCCGAATATTGTGGCTCCTCCCACTCCCTTAGCTCTCTGTAGCTGAGGAACAAGATTAATGGCCGCATAATTCTGTAAAAACTTCTGATCGTATTGTGAACGTTCACTGAATAATCCCAGAATCAGCACATTACTACTCTGTTGCTTTCTGACTGTTACTCCTGCCTGAGTCACCGCCTGCGGTAATTTGGAAAGTATGGTACTGATTCTGTTTTGCACATCTACCGCAGCCTGATTCGGATCTACTCCTACTGCAAAGTAAACACTGATACTTGCAGAACCTGTATTACTGGCAGAAGAAGTCATATAAGTCATTCCTTCCACTCCATTAATCTGCTGTTCCAATGGAAAAACGACACTATTAATAAGCGTAGTCGTATTCGCTCCCGGATAAGAAGCTGAAACCTGAATCGTAGGCGGAGCAATATCAGGATATTGTGCTACCGGTAAACTGCTGATTCCCAAAATCCCCAGTACAACAATAATTACAGAAATTACCGTGCTGAGTACCGGTCTTCGTATAAATAGTTTTAACATAGTTACTGGTTGGATTTGGATTTCATACTCTGATAGATATCCGCTGCATTGGCCTGCTTAGGTTTAATCACTGTACTATCACTGATATTAAGCCCGTTAAGAACAAGTTTATCTCCTGCTTTGACACCACTTTTCACCACTACAAAGTTTCCGTCATCCGTAGGTGAAGTCGTGACGGCTTCACTCATTACCATATTTCCATGGACGACTTTATAAACAAATGATTTATCCTGCATCTGATAGATAGCCGTCTGCGGAACCAGTAAAGCATGATCCAGATTGGATGGTATCCTGATCGTGGCACTTGCTCCGTTCTGAATGAGGCCTGACTGATTCGTGAATATAGCCTTGAAAGTAGCCGTTCCTGTACTGCTGTTAACCCCTCCGCCTGCTGTTTCCAGTTTACCTTTTTCAGGATACACCGTACCATCAGCCAATACCAAAGTAACAGACGGCATATTGTTTAGTTTTTCAAGGGTTGTACTTCCTTTCATGGTATTCATGAAATTCAGAAGCTCTTTTTCATTAAGTGAAAAATAAGCAAATACATTACTGGTATTTGAAAGCGTTGTCAGCGGATCTGCAGTAGTACTGCTCACCAAAGCTCCTATCTTATAAGGTATAAGACCTATCGTTCCGCTTTGCGGGCTTCGGATATAAGTATATCCCTGATTGGTTTGTGCATTTGCTAAGGTTGCTTTTGCCTGCGCCAGTGCTGCTTCCTGAGACTGCAATGTATACTGAGCTGCACTGAGCTCATATTTACTAACGATTTCCTGCTGAACCAGCGGTCTTGCTTTTTCTACATTCATACGGGCCGCATTCACATTAGCTTCCGCACTTTTTATCGCTGCTTTTGCGGTAATAATATCCTGCTCATACTGGGGATTTTTTATTCTGAACAATAACTGACCTTTGGTAACAGCAGCTCCTTCAGCCACATAAATATCCTGAAGATAACCGGAAACCATAGGCTTGATCTCAACTACATTCTGTCCCTGTACAGATGCAGGAAAATCATTATAAACGGTAACTTCTTTAGGAGCAAGGGTCAGGACCTGATAGCTTTGTATATCTTGTTTCTTTTCCTGTTTTTTTTTACCGCAGGAAAATAATATAACCAGTACAAAAGGGATATATCTATTTTTTTTCATATCAATACATTTGGATAAAATAAAAAGAGGGATTGGGTTGCTTATTTCATCAATATAAAAATAAGATTTTAATAGATTGTTTTTGCAGAAAAAACAAAATCTTTAGTAAAAAAATAACATAACCTTCGAAATGATATGGATTAAAACTTGTATTCATTGATTTTCCTTCATAATATATTTTCTTTTTTTTGTAAATTTCCTATTCAAAACTTCTTTAGTATCATGGAGTATGACTTCTATTACAAATTCAAGGAGCCGGATCAGGACATTGCTGATTTTGTGGAAAGTATCGGCACATTTCAGAACCGGACGGATGAGCCCAAGGAAGTCGTTATTATTCCTGACGGGAGAGTTGATTTATTTTTTATGAAATCACCATCTGAACCTTTTCACATTACTCTTCTCGGGCTGGAAACGTATCCGGAGCAAAGGCATATCCCACCACATACAACTGCTTTTGTAGTTAGTTTTAAACCCATTGCAGTTGAATATATTTTAAAGACTTCTATTGCCGGATTTTTAAACTCCGGAAAAGAACTTCCTTCAGGATTCTGGGGTTTTGAAGCAGATCATATCCCGGATTTTGAATTTTGCTATGAAAAGGCAACCCAAAAAATAAAAGAACTGCTTCCTCAGGAAACGGATGAAAGAAAACGTAAGCTTTTTGAACTTATATATGAATCAAAAGGAGAAATGAGTGTGAAGGAACTTTCCGAAAAAATAAGCTGGAGCAGCCGGCAGATCAACCGTTATTTTACCAGACAGCTTGGTCTGTCATTAAAGGCTTATGCTATGATCCTCCGTTTCAGAACTTCGCTGGAACATATTGCCCAGGGAAAATTATTTCCTGAGCTTAATTATACCGATCAGAATCATTTTATTAAAGAAGTGAAAAAATTTTCAGGTGTTGCTCCGAAAGAATTATCAAAAAATCAAAATGACCGATTTATACTATTATCAGTGTTGAAAGAAAAATAAATTTGTCTTATAAATTTAAAAGAAAATGCTGATAGAAAATAAATCAATAGCAATCGTTGGTGGTGGTCCTGCAGGACTGACACTGGCAAGACTTTTACAACTGAAAAACGCCGATGTAAAAGTATACGAAAGAGACTTCAATAAAGATGCCCGGGTACAGGGCTCTCCGCTCGACATGCATGAAAATTCGGGACTGGCAGCTCTCAGAAAAGCGGAACTGCTTGAAGAATTCAAGAAAACCTTCCGCCCGGGTGCGGACAAATTACTTATTGTGAATGAACAGGCAGAAATCATGTACAGTGATCACGGAACAAAACCTGATGAAGATTTTGGAGCAGAACATTTTCGCCCTGAAATCGACCGTGGTCCACTGAGGACAATGTTACTGGAATCTTTAGCGCCAGAAACGGTAATCTGGGATAGTCATTTTACTTCCATGGAACCTGAGAATGAAGGCTGGAGTCTGCATTTCAAAAACGGAACCTCAGCTTACGCAGACCTTGTCATTGCTTCAGACGGTGCCAATTCTAAAATACGTCCGTATCTTACGGAGATTAAGCCTGTTTATTCCGGAATTATTATGCTGGAAGGAAATGTTTCAAAAGAAGCTGCACCTCATATAGATGCTTTGATCAAAGACGGAAAAATAATGGCTTTCGGTAATACCCAAAATATATTACTCGGGCAGAAAGGCAATGGTGATCTCGGATTTTACGCCAGTTTTAAAGCCGATGAAAACTGGCCGGCCACAAGTGGTCTTGACTTTTCAGATAACACACAAATTCTGAAATGGTTTAAAACATCATATTCCGAATGGAATGATATATGGAATGAATTATTTGAGAATGCTGAAGCTCCTTTTATTCCCCGACTTATTTATTCCATGCCATCAGATCAGTCATGGGAAGCCAGATCTAATATAACATTAATAGGTGATGCGGCCCACGTTATGCCGCCGTTTGCAGGAGAGGGCGCTAATATGGCTATGCTGGACGCACTGGAATTAAGTGAGTATTTAACCAGTGACGGTTATACTACTTTACGGGAAGCCATTTCAGATTATGAAATCAACATGCGCCAAAGAGCTGCTAAAGCCACTCTGGAATCCCTTGAAAATGGAGAAAGCATGCACTCTGAAAAGGCGTTGGAAAATATGCTTAAGTTTTTCAACAGCCACTCCGCTGATACCCTGTACAAGTAATATAAGTTGCTAAATCCCATATATTAAACCAGAATCAGGATAAAAAATACTAAAAAATGGATATTGAATACCGGAAATTATTACCTCAGGAAAGTGTATTATACCGGAAGATCCGGCTGGAAAGTCTGAAAATGTTTCCCGAAGCATTTGAAACAACGTATCAGGAAGCCATGAAAACAGAAAAACTCAGACTGGAAACAGATATAGAAGCGCAAACTTTCGGAAGATTCGTTTTTGGGGCATTCTCAGATCAGGAGCTCATTGGTATCTGTACTTTTATTAAGGAGAACAACAATACCGGAAGCCTCTACCAGATGTATGTTAAAACCGGATATCAGGGAAACAGTATCGGATATGGGCTGATCACGACACTTATTCGTGAAACTGAAAGGCAATACGAAGGTATAGAGATTTTCCTTGAAGTAAAATCCCGTGCCCTAAAAGCCTACCACCTATATAAGAAAATAGGATTTAAAGAAGAAAAGAACATCAATAAAAAAGAGGACAGCTCCGGCAGTATCATGATGAAGTATTCTCCCTAAAAAAAAACTTCCGGCTTCAGGAACCTCCTATCGAGGACCTATAGAAAAGATACCACAAAAAGTGATATTTCTAAATTTTGTGATGTATTTGGCATGTCACTTGAATTAATCAACGTAACACCACTTCAAATAATATCATATAACTTACATTTTGTTTGACACTTAAAGCCTTTCGGTAACCGAAAGGCTTTTTATTATTAGCCAATTCCGGTTTGGATGAATTGAAAACAACCACTCCAACAGAAGATGCCTCATAAAAAACCGGCTTTTTGTAAAGCCGGCCTTTTTGTTGTTTTAGATTTTTGATGACGGGTTCAAAATTCCAAGATAACTTAAATAAGGATCCAAAATATTTTTATCAAATACCGGTTCTTTAATTCCCGAACCTTTAAGAAACTCCACAACATTTGAACAATCCCACATATAGGTATTCTGATACAGTTCTACTGTGGAAAGCCCTTCATGCATATTATCTTTAAAAAGGCTGGTTAACGGATATAGCCTGTTTTTATTGTCGTTTTCCCACTGTTTTCTCCATTCTTTATACGGCAGGCTGTTTAATATGAAAGGATAGTATTGTTTTAAAAGACCAAAGAAGTCTTCCAGTGTCAGATTGTTTTCCGGACTGGCAATGAGATTGAACTTCTTCCCTATCGCATTTTTATTTTTACTTATATGCACCATTGCTCTGACCATATAATCCACAGTAATCAGTCCTTCCCGAAGCTCAGTCAGGGCAGGATATGACTGGAATTCCAGGCAGTTTTTCACTAAGCCGGCCCACCATTGATAAGGAGCACTAGCTCCGGTCTCACTATGACACATTGCATATCCGAGACGATGAGTGATAAGAGGCAGCCCTTCTTTAGCTGCAAGATCGGCAATAGCCTCCATCACCCATTTACTTCTTACATAGCCTATATCTTTGCTTACCGACATCAGATTTTGTTCAATATCATCAGATTCCGTCATCACTTTTTTTCCTGTAAATACATGCCCCCAACTGTAAACGGATATTGTTGAAAGCAATACCAGACATTTTGTTTTTTGGGCGCCTGCAAATTTTATAATTTCTCTCAGTCCTTCAACGTTCGGTGCTTTCATGTATGAATAAGGTTCAATGAAATTCACCGAACTTCCTGAATGATAAATAAGATCCGTATTTTTTGCAAGCCTGCTGAATGTATCATTAGAAAGTCCAAGCATAGGAAGGGCCAGATCTCCTATTACCGGAATAATCCTTGATCTCTGCTCTTTTTTTGCAGCTATATGGTATTGTTGAAAACAATGATCTATTTTTTCCATAGCATGAAATTCATCCTGAGCTCTTACCAGAACATAAATAGCAGCATCAGTAGTATCCAGCAATTCCTGCAGCAGATGTATACCTACAAACCCCGTAACGCCGGTTAAAAATATAGCGGATGGGTTTTCCAGTTGTTCAGGATCAAAGCCACCTGTAAAAACAGTTCCCGGCGCCAGATAAACATCATTTTTTAAAGCTACATAAGGTTCCACATCTTCTACATCTACAGGGGTTGTTTCTGCTGCCTCTTTGAAACGTGCTGTTAAAACTTTTGAAAGATCCTGTAATACCGGATACTGATAAATATCCCGCAGATATACCTTACCATCAAGTCTTTTTTGTAATGCCACAGCGATGACAGCAACCAAAAGGGAGTTTCCGCCAATATCAAAAAAGTTATCTGTATTATTAATAATGGGTTGTTCCAATACTGAGGACCAGATATCTGCTATAATTTTTTCCATTTCATTGGCAGGAGGTTCAAATGAAGCCGGTTTTTCAGTTTCCTGTTCCGCCAGTTCCTTCAGCGCACCGGTATCTGTTTTACCATTTGCCGTTAACGGTATTTTATCTATAAAAATAATTTGTGCAGGAATCATATAGCCTGGCAATTCTTCTTTCAGCCGGTTTCTTATACCAGAAATATCTTTTACAGTTCCCGGCTCCACTACAAGATAAGCTATAAGGTATTTATTATTTCCTGTGGTATCTTTTGTCAGTACAGCAGCTTCTACAATATGTTCCTGCGTAATAAGCGCCTGTTCAATTTCCCCGAGCTCTATCCGGAATCCCCGAATTTTCACCTGATTATCAATTCTTCCTAAAAATTCAATGCTTCCATCCGGCCGCCATCTGGCAAGATCTCCCGTTCTGTATATTTTTTCACTGTTATGAAACGGGCTGGCAATAAATTTTTCTGCGGTAAGCCCCTCATTATTAAGATATCCTTTAGCGAGAATATTTCCTCCTATATATAATTCACCCGTGGAGCCTAATGGCAGTATTTCTCTGTTTTCATCCAAAATATAAGCTTTGGCATTGGCAATAGGTTTTCCTATTGAGGATATATATTTACCGTTTATTTCTTTAACTTTTCCGAAGGTAGCAAATACCGTACATTCAGTGGGTCCGTAATAATCGATCAGCTCATAACTTAATTCCGTTGTAAATACCGGTTTAAGCTTTTCGCCACCTGCAAAAAGATATTTCAGGCTTATATTGTCCGAATTTTTAGTCAGTTCTACGACTGCCGGAGCCAGAACACTGGGTACAAAACCATGGGTAATACGGTTTTTACGATAATAGTCTACCAAAGCGGAAGGCTCGGTTCTTTCTTCATTTTCTGCAATAAACAAAGTTGCTCCTGATGTCAGAGCAGACCAGGTTTCCCATACAGAAATATCAAATGCAAGTCCTGCTACCAGACTTAACCGAGAGGTATGATCTACATGAAAGTGATGATTATGCCAGCAAACCAGATGTTGGATAGACTGATGAGTAATCATAACTCCTTTGGGTTTTCCCGTGGAACCAGAAGTATAAATAGTATAAGCCAAAGCATCATGGCTGATATCAGAAGCCGGAGGCTGAGAAGAAAAAGATTCCAACCTCATTCCGTCGGTAATATCAAATATTTCCGCCCTGTTCTCTTTTGATAAAAGCTTACCTAGGTCATGATGAGTAATCATAACCGTTGCAGCGGTATCAGAAATAATATATTCCACTCTTTTCACAGGATAAGCTGCATCAATGGGAACATAAGCAGCTCCGGTTTTTAGAATTCCGAGGATGGCAATCACCCATTCCAAAGAACGGTCGAGCCATACAGGAACAAACATTCCTTTTTTTATGCCCTTGGCGAGCAATGCATGAGCCAGCTGATCAGACTTTTCATCCAGTTCTTCATAGGTTACTTCTTTTCCCTGATAGATGACAGCTTTATTTTCAGGGTAAAGTTCGGCTTGTTTTTGAAAAAGAGAAACAAGGGTCTCTCTCTCATGATAATCCCATCCTGTTTTGTTGAATGCATTCACGAGTTTTTCTCTATCTTCAGAAGAAAGTAAGACGGCAGTACCAAAGTCTGCCTCGGGTGTAGGTTTGGTGTTTAACATATGTAAGTAATTTGATTGGGTTCTTATCAGACGCGGATTAGCAATAATAAATTATCTTTATTTAATTTATAAACTTCATAATATAAATTAATTATCAATAAATTATAAACAACAATAAATAAATATTAAAATAAATACATCATTCAAACTTAACATAATAAAATTAGCTATGCGTTACATTATTTCCTGTTTTTGTTTCTGAATAAAATGTGCGAAATATAAAAGATTCATTCATAGCATTGATGAATGATTTTCTTTTCTTCCCTTTTAAAGCATGAGGGCAGAAATGCGATATCAGTGTTCCTGTCAGCAATTTTGTTCCCTGCGAGGGATAAGATTCAGTAAAGAATCATCTAAAAGAAATACTTTACGTTATTCCATATTTTGAAATAAAGTTACCATTCTGTCATATATTCCGTCTGACAATGCCTATAGAATAAAATATAAATTATAATCAAACTTTTTCTATCTTAACAATTTAAATGATCCGTTTTCCGGATAGGTAAATCTGAATGTCTGAAGCTGCATTTTACACAACAAAAAAATACTCCGTCAGCATCATAAAATACGGGTCTTTTGTCTGGAGAAGAACAAATATTACCAAACAAAAATGACTGTTTAAGAATTAAAATCTCTTATTTCTTAAATTAGAAGATAAATATTAATTTTTGAAGTCTTTAAATGAGTAATTTAGGGCCAGTTTAAAATGCGTTGAGATCTCTATGAAAAACATATTCTTTTTATTGCTTATATCAAGTGTACAACCTGTATTATCACAAACGAAACTGGAAAAAGCAATTACAAATCTTGAGAATAACTACGAACAGGAGAAAGTATATCTGCTGACCGATAAATCACAATATGTAGCAGGTGACCAGATTTGGTTTAAAAGCTTTGTATTTGATGGCTATAATCGGTCTGCACTATCCACCACTCTATTTGTTGAATTATACAATTCCGATAAAAAATTAATAGACTGGAAAACAATACTTCTGACTAATGGTGAAGGCAGCGGAGATTTTAAACTTAAAGAAGATCTTCCCGAACAAGTTTATTTCGTGAGAGCCTACACTCCTTATATGACCAATTTTAATGAAGATTTTCAGATTGTTAAAACACTTCCGATTTATAATCCGAATGCTGCTGAAACACTGGAAATTTCTAAAAATTCCAACTGGTCTGCCAAAGTTTTTCCGGAAGGAGGAACTTTTATTAACGGTGCCTCTACCAAATTTGCAGTAAGATTATCCGGTGACGGCTCTTTACCCGATAACTGGACCGGAAAAGTAATAGACACCCAGAATCCCAATACCCCTGTGACAACATTTAAATCTTTTGATAAAAACGTTGCCTCATTTAAAATAACACCGGCTTTAGGAAAAAAATACCAGGCCATCATTCTGGATAACACGGGAAAAAGCCAGACAATAGATCTGCCGCAAGTTGCCGGCAGCGGTATCAACTTAGAAGTTCACAGCTCTAAGGACGGGATTAAATACAATATAAAAGGAGTCAACTTAAAACAACAGCTCCAAAATTATAAAATTGTAGGAACCATCAATAACCATCTTGCTTATAAAGCCAATATCAATCAGTTAATAAATGAAGCTTCAAGTCTTATCCCTACGAAAGTAAGCAACGGAGCCAACGGTATTTTTCAATTAGCAATATTTGATGAACAGGATAATCTGGTCGCCCAAAGACTTTGCTTTATCAAACCCAATAATTTAAAAATTGAGAAAGCAGAAATTATAGGCCAGAATTTAAAGCCGACCCCAAGAGCTTTCAACAGTATTGATCTTTCCCCGGAATCGGTTTTTAAAAATTACACCGTTGTTGTAAGTGAGGATGACGGCAGTAATACTCCAGAAGAAGAAAATATACTGAGCAGCCTTTGGCTAACAGAAGATTTCACTACTAAAATAGATGCACCCGCACAGTATTTCGCCAAAGATGCCAACAGCGAAGCTCTCGATGCTTTACTTATTTCTGAAAACTGGAAAAGGTTTGACTGGAATTCCCTACTTAACGGAGTTTCCCCCTCTATAAAAACCAATTCTCAGAAATACCTTTCTTATAAGGTAAAACCTATTAAAAATAACGCCCTGCTGATCAACACCAATGTCAATTTAGTATTGAAATTAGGTAAAAACGAACCGGCTATCAACCAGTTTAAAACGGATCAGAACGGTTATATTTATTTAAACAATCTTAACTATGATGACCCTTTGGACGTTTCCGTTTTTGTAAATTCTGAAAATAAAAACGAATCAAACACTGAGAACTTATTCGTTACGGTAGAACCACTGGTAACTCCCACCCAATTTAAAGGCAACTTCCCCAATACAAAATACAAATTGGTAAAAGCAGCTAAAAACAGAGCCCTTTCGGAAAAAATATCAAAGGCGGTAACTGCTCAG
This sequence comes from Chryseobacterium sp., assembly GCF_019236175.1. GTDB lineage: Bacteria > Bacteroidota > Bacteroidia > Flavobacteriales > Weeksellaceae > Chryseobacterium. Next base: position 65,413 of record NZ_JAFAJM010000018.1, on the reverse strand, counting down.
AAAAATATAAAAAAAACCGAAGATAATTATCAGCAAATTGAAGAAGTAAAATTAGTAAAGAAGCAGGATCCGAAAGAAGAACTGAACAAACAGCTTTCCAGCGGAATGTTCAATGCAATCAATTCAATGATTTTTGACTTCGTAAATGAAGATCAGCAGATTTCCGGATCAAGCAATATATTAGACTGGCTGCAGGGAAGAGTTGCAGGCTTAACATTTCAAAGAAATAATTCCGGGGTAAATGTTCCCTATATTCGCGGACAGCAGGCCAAGCTTTTCCTGGATGAAGTTGCTACCGACCCCTCTATGATTTCAAGCCTTCCGGTAAGCAATATTGCTATGGTAAAAATCATTAAAGAATCAGGATTACTGGGTGACGCCGTGGCCATCTACACCATGAGAGGCAATATGAAGTCTAAAAACAGCGGAAAACAAACACAAAACAACAACTCCTCTATAGTAAAAGGATATGATAAACCTTCAGAATTTCTTATTGAAATGCTGGATGATGATTCTTCAGCGAAAGTTGAAAATGATACAAGGGAAACCCTCTACTGGAATCCCAATTTATTTGACAGCGATTATGTTCCTCCGAGAATTAAATTCTACAATAATGACAGCGCCAAACAATTTAAAGTAAAGATCATAAGTTTCGACGAAGACGATAATCTGCTTTATGATACTGAAATATTAAAATAAAATATAAAAAACGGACAATCTATTAAAAAATAAATTGTCCGTTTTAGCATTAGAAAGTTAAATTCAGTAACTGATATTGAATACAGACTATTTAGAAAGCATCCTTTCCTGTATTTATCGGAAGTTATTCACATTTTTCAATCTTCTTCTCCTTCCGTATTCTTAAGCTTCATAAGAAGTACATAGGCATTTTTAGTGACGATTTTTTTATGGTTAAAATCATTAAAATTAAGAATCTGTACAAAACCGTTTTCAGTTTCTCCTACGGTTACGGGAGTTAACCTATAGGTTTGCTTTTTGTCTTCCACGAAAACAAAGTCTTTTCCTTCAAAATTAACAATACTCTCTTCAGGAACAGCATTAGAGAAAGAAGTATTGGTTTCTATTTCAGCATTCATATACATTCCCGGCACAAGACTCTGATCATATTTTTCAAAATGACAATGCACCTCAGCCCAGCCTCCGGGACTGATATCTTTACTGATCAGCAATATATGCCCATAGTATTTTTTATCTGGTGCCGTATTCGTATATGCTGCAAACCTTTGCCCTTTGTTAAGACTTTCCAGATCTTTTTCATATACTTTAAGATTAAGATGAATATCCTCCGGATTGATTAATTCAAAAAGCACATCAGACGGATTCACATATTTCCCGATATTCACATTTACTTTACTCACAAAACCGTTAATACTACTGTAAACAGGTACACTTTTCGTTATATTTCCGGAATTCAGGGATTCAGGATTGATATTGACAAGACGCAGCTGCTGCGCCAGAGCGCTCATTAAGATTTTCTGACTATTCATCTCAGACTGCGCCTGCTGCATTACTTTATCGCTGGTTGCCTGACTCTGGTTCAGTGTTTTCTGACGGTTATAATCCAGTTGGGCAAAATGCATTTTAGATTTCGCCATCAGATAATCCTGCTGGAGCTGGATAAATTGAGGGTTTTCAATAACAGCAATCACCTGCCCTTTAGACACCGGTTTACCGGGAAGCAAGCTGCTGGATTTAAGATAACCTCCCAAAGGAAAGCTTACTGAAACCAGATTCTGTGGCGGAACATCAATCATTCCGTTCAGCTTTAAAACTGAAGCGATTTTTTGCAGAGAAAGCATAATTGTTTCTATCGGGGCATTCCGCAGCTGGGCATCGGTAAGTGTCACTACATTTTCATCTTTTGAAGCAGTGGAAACCGGTTCTGTTTTTCCATGATCTTTACATTGGTAAAACACGAGTAATCCTATGGATAATGAATATGATATAAGTTTAAGTTTAAGTTTCATTGTTAAGGGTTTAAAGTAATATATTCCAACTCTATAGCACTCTGATTCAGCTTCCATACCGCATCAGTATAACTACTTTTCAAGGTAACTGCCTGATTAACCAATATAACAAACTCCAGATAGTTGATTTCTCCGGCAAGGAACTGTTTTTTTGCAGTTTCTGTAATAATCTCCGCATTTTTCAGTTCTGAGCTTTCATATCGTGAAACAATCTCAAGATTGGTCTCATGGATAATCTTTAGCCTTTTCAGCTGATTCTGTAAATTAAATTCTGTATTCATCAAATCATTTTCAGCAATCGATTCGGCAATTTTAGCAGCCTGAATTCTTGATTTCTGACCTCCTGAAAAAACCGGAACCGAAACCCCCAGTTGTACGGAATGAAACTGCGGAACGGATCCATACACCTTATCATTAGCTCCCATCCCTTTGAAACTATTGAGATTGTAAGCCAGCTGAAGGCCGGGCAGCATTTTTGCTTTTTCAAGAGCAATCTGCTGCTCAGAAATATTTTTCTGTTGTTGTAACAGTTCAATAGCCGGATGCAGGTTCGGCTCATCTTTAGTTTCTCCATGAAATAATTTCTGATCTTCAGGTAAAAAATCTGTTTCCGTATTCAAAAGCCACTGAAGCTGATATCTTAAAAAAGAAAGCTCCTGCTGTAATTGCTGTAACTGAATTTCTATAGCTGACTTCTGATGGGAGGCTGTCGTTTTTTCCAGAATATTACTTTCACCTGCTTTTAAACGAATGCTCGCCTTATCCAGAAAATCAGTGTACAGTTTTAATGTTTCACGAAGAAGCCGTTCTTTTTCTTTCCAGTACAGAATAGTATAAAAAGTAAGACTCACCGCTTTCTTCAGCTCATATTCTTTAAAGGAAACATTCAGTAAAGATTTTTTCCACTCTTCAGTATATACATTCTTTTGCTTTTTATATACGGTTGGAAAGGCAATATTCTGGGAAATTCCGAATTTCATATCATTATAAGCGCTATTAATCTGCCCATAATCCATCATAATCCCCGTCTGTGGAATATCATTAGCCGATTTGATCAATTCTTTTGAATATTCCGATTTCAGTTTTTCATTTTTAAGATTTCTATTATTTTCCAATGCCGTTTTAATGGCATTTTGCAGGCTGATTGGAGTCTGGGACTGAATTCCCGCTCCTGTTAAACTAAAAATAAGGATCAATACTGCCGTGAAATTTTTATTGTTACGTTTTTTCATTGTAAATCCTTTTTCAATATTTACATACAGTAATGGCAGCACAAACAAGGTAAGAAAGGTCGCCACCATCAACCCACCAATAACCACAGTTGCCAAAGGCCGCTGTACTTCCGCTCCTGCTCCGTTACTGACAGCCATCGGTATAAACCCTAATGAAGCCACAAAAGCGGTCATCAAAACCGGACGAAGCCTCGATTCTCCGCCATATACAACAATTCTGACTATGTTTGTAATCCCTCTTTTCCGAAGCCGGTTAAACTCCGAAATCAAAACAATTCCGTTTAATACGGCCACTCCAAAAAGAGCAATAAATCCCACTCCGGCACTGATACTGAAAGGCATTCCTCTGAGCGCCATCAGAAATACACCACCAATAATGGAAAGGGGAATAGCCGTGTAAATCAGTAAACTTTCTTTAACGGAATTAAAAGCCAGAAACAGCATTACAAAAATAAGAGCCAATGCGATCGGAACAGCAATCATAAGACGTTGTTTAGCATTATTAAGATTTTCAAATGACCCTCCATAGGTCATATAATATCCTGTAGCCAGCTTCATATTCTGATCTGTTTTATGCTGAAGCTCTTCCACGATACGCTGTACATCCCTGCCTTTTATATTGAAACCCACAACAATTCTTCTCTGGGCATTTTCCCTCTGAATCTGATTGGGGCCATTTTTAACCTCCACTTTAGCAAGCTGTGATAGCGGAATCTGGTTTCCGGAAGGAGTAGGAACTAAAAGATTTTTAATATCAGTAACATTTTTACGATCCTTTGTATCAAGTCTTACCACCATATCAAACCGCTTTTCGCCTTCAAAAACCAATCCTGTACTTTGCCCTGCAAATGCCGTATTGACAATTCTGTTGATATCCGAAACCGAGAGATGATACTGAGCGATCAAAGGGCGGTTGTATTCTATAATAACCTGTGGCATGCCGGAAACAGGCTCTATATAAAGATTCTGAGTTCCATCTACTGTTTCGATGATTTTCCCAAGTTTTTGGGCATATTGTGAAAGAACATCCAGATCTTCTCCAAAAATTTTAATGACAACATCCTGCCTTGCTCCTGTCATTAATTCATTAAAACGCATCTGAACCGGAAACTGGAAACTGGCGGTAATTCCCGGTACATCCTGAAGCTGTTTCCCCATTTTATCTGCTAATTCCGGAAAAGAAGATGCTGAAGTCCATTCTTTTTTATCTTTTAAAATAACCATCATATCTGAAGCATCCATGGGCATTGGGTCGGTAGGAACTTCCCCACTTCCTATTTTAGTAACCACCTTTTCCACTTCAGGAAATCTGGACTTTAGAATATGAGCAGCCTTTTGAGTGCTTTCAATCGTCGTTGTAAGATTACTTCCGGGCAAAACCCTTGTATCCACAGCAAAATCTCCTTCTTCAAGAGACGGAATAAACTCTCCTCCCATTTCGGATAAAATGAAAACCGCCGTTATGAACAAGGCCGCCACAATTCCAAAAACCATTTTAGGCATTCTAAGAAGCTTAAGCAGTGTATGAAGATAAATTTTCTCTGCTTTTTTCATCATCCTGTCTGAAAAAGTAGATTTTTCACTTCTTTTTCTGAGTAAAACCGCACTCATCATCGGAATATAGGTCAGCGACAGCAAAAATGCTCCCAACAGGGCAAATGCGACAGTCTGAGCCATAGGTCTGAACATTTTCCCTTCAATTCCCTGTAAAGTAAGGATCGGAAGATATACAATCAGGATAATAATCTGTCCGAAAACGGCACTATTCATCATTTTTCCTGCAGAATCTATAACAACGGTATCCATTTCTGATTCTCCGACAGAAAAAATCTTTTTGAATTTAGAATTATGACTGAACTGATGTAAAACAGATTCTACTATAATTACCGCGCCATCAATAATCAAACCGAAATCCAGTGCTCCAAGACTCATCAGATTACCACTGACTCCAAAAAGATTCATCATACAGACCGCAAACAACATGGCAAGAGGAATCACCGAAGCCACCAGTAAACCGGCCCGAACATTCCCGAGAAATAATACAAGAACAAAAACAACAATCAAAGCTCCTTCTGTAAGGTTTCTTTCAACTGTTCCAATAGCGTTGTTCACCATTTTGGTACGATCCAGGAAAGGCTCTATTAACACTCCTTTGGGAAGCGTCTTCTGAACCTGGGCTATTTTCTCTTTTACATTTTTGATCACCTGATTGCTGTTTTCCCCTTTGAGCATCATAACTACCGCCCCGGAAACCTCTCCCTGGTCATTAAAAGTCATTGCTCCGTACCGGGTAGCAAAACCCGGTTTTACTTCTGCAATATCTCTTATAAACAACGGAACTTCGTTTGTTTTTGTAGTAATGGAAATATTTTTAATTTCTTCAATACTTCCAACCAGCCCTTCGCTTCTGATGTATAAAACAGTGGGACCTTTTTCAATATAAGCACCTCCCGTATTTTGATTATTAGCCTGTAAAGCGTCAAAAACATCATTAATGGTAATCCCGTAAGCATTCAGCCTGTCCGGATTGACAGCAATTTCATATTGTTTCAGTTTTCCGCCAAAACTGCTCACTTCCGCCACTCCTTTTACGCCCAAAAGCTGCCTTCTTACAATCCAGTCCTGAATGGTACGGAGCTCCGTAATATTATATTTTTTTTCATACCCCTTTTCAGGTCTTACTACGTATTGAAAAATTTCGCCAAGTCCCGTAGAAATAGGCCCCAGCTGAGGATTTCCTATTCCCTGCGGAATGACAGCCTGCACCTGTTGCAGCCTTTCTGCAACCTGTTGCCGGGCCCAGTAGATATCGATATCGTCTTCAAAGACAATGGTGACAAGTGATAATCCAAATCTGGAAAAACTCCGGATTTCTTTTAATCCTGAAATATTATTATTGGCCTGTTCTATAGGAAAAGTAACAAGTCGTTCTATATCCGTTGCTCCAAAAGAAGGCGCAATGGTAATGACCTGTACCTGATTATTGGTAATGTCGGGTACCGCATCTATGGGCAGTTTAGTGACCTGATAGGAACCCATTCCAATAAGCCCCATGACCAACAATGCAATAATGAGTTTATTCTTTACAGAAAACTCAATGATTTTTGTAAGCATAAATGATTCATTAATCTTAATTATTAACAAGTTTAAGTACCTGAAGTACAAAGGAAATACGTCTGCATTATTTCGCAGATTCATTACCTGTACAACAGAATAGCCCAATCAAAAAATGATTGAGAAAAAAAACAGATTAAGACTGATGAAATTTGGGAGGCTCCCAGATAGAATTTACAATTTCCTTATGATGGAATACATTTTTATAAAAAACCGGACTTATCTCTGTCGGACGACCGGTCTTTTCAGTGCAATGAAAATCTAAAGCCGGACTGATGGTGAAAACCACCGAAAGAAGATTGCCGTGCGAAACAAAAGGCAGCCTCTGATCTTTATCATAATCGCTGTCTTTAACCGGATGATCATAATGGGTTTTCAGAAACGCAGTAAGAGACATTTCGGGATTAAGTTTCTTATGCTCCATATAATGTTCTATAAGAAGCGGCATTTTCAAAAGCTGATACAGTTCGGTTGTAGAAACCAAATACAGTGATAATAATAATATGGCAATCAGCTTTTTCACTACCCAAAATTATAAAATCTTTCATTAAGAATGATTTTAAATAAGTACTTTATATAGAAGTATTAACCAGATTTAATTCTAAGTAATATCCTGTAACTTGACTTTTAGAAATTCCTATAAAACTATTCTTAACTACTTATTTTTTTAAGTAAATTATACAAATCCAGACAGCAGAAACTGAAAGCATTGATTTTTATTTGCATAAAAAAAACCACCTGAAAGGTAGTTCTTTTGTTTGTGACCCGGCTGGGATTCGAACCCAGGACCCATACATTAAAAGTGTATTGCTCTACCAGCTGAGCTACCGAGTCGGCCATTATTTTTTTAAGTAATTTTGAAGTTTTAAAAATCTCAAAACACTAGTTTTCTTACTTGTGACCCGGCTGGGATTCGAACCCAGGACCCATACATTAAAAGTGTATTGCTCTACCAGCTGAGCTACCGAGTCGGCCACTTACTTTTTTAAGTAAATCCCTTTATTTAAGGGACTGCGAAGATAGTAATTTTTCTTTTAACTCCAACTTTTTTTATGTTTTTTATTCAATAAATTTTACTTTTCCTCTGAAGAAGCCGGATATGTCTGTGAATAGCCTTCAGCTCCACTCTAATCTCTTTCATGATAAGTGCTTGTTTATGAAATTACTTCCTCCCAAAACAGCATGTAAAATACCTTCACATGCTGTCAAACATAAATTTAAAGTCATTTTTGTAAGGCTACCACAAAAGAGGAGGTTTATCTCCGTTTTTATTCTCGGCATAATAAAGTGAGGGAAGAGCCTGCGCGAGATAAGTAAATTCACTGTAGCAATGTTCCATCAGCCCAAATCCAATTTCATCGGGAAGCTGATGATCACTATCCGCTGTTAAAGCTCCAAGAAAAAAATGACTTCTTAGAACGCATCCCTGTGACATATCTCTGACAATATGAAACATATAACCATCCAAAGGATCACCATTTATGTCTACAGGAGTATTTTCACCAAAACCGATTCTGGCATAAATAACAGCACTTACGTCTCCGTTGGCATAAGCCTGATGCAGAATAACGGAATCAAAAATGTCTGCGGGATCATGGAATTTAATGGTAGCTGATACCGGAGGTATATTTCCTAATGATTCTGTTGCATGAATGGTAGCTCCTATATAGTTTTCATTTTTAATCCATTGGCTGTCCCATCCTCCGTGTGCAACGTGATCCAGCGGATGCCACAACTTTAAATCTGCTGTAGTTTCAAAATAGGTAAACCACCAGTCCAGCATTTTACCTTTACAGTCGTGCAGCACATTTCTCATCGCCACATGAAGCATTCCGTTTTCAAGTCTCTGGATACCTGCTTCCATACGTACAGGCTTCGGAGATAGAAGAGCATTAATATTCTCCCGTACTAATTTTTCTGTTTCTATTGTCAATTCCATAATGAATAAGTTTTATGTATATGATTATTTTTCGATTAAAAATTCATGATAGAAGAAGGGATAAAATGCTGCTAAAAAATACATTCTTCTTTTATTCATAGAAATCTTTTAACCGCCAGACAAAGTTAGGCCGGGGCTGAATCAGTTGAGCTGTACTATTTTCTAATCCATTGGTACAATCCGGAAATGTTTATCGGAACTTAATATACATTGAAAGAATTTCAGGTGAGATGATGTTTTTTAAAATCCTCAGGAGTTCTGCCGGTGTGCTTTTTATAAAACCGGGAAAAATAGGCAGGATCTTCAAAATTCAGATCAAATGCAATTTCTTTGATGGTAAACTCTCCGCCAATCAACATCCTGTTTGCCTCTACCACTAGTCTTTCATGAAGGAGCTGAGTTAAGGTTCTATTCATTTTTTCTTTCAGGATCTGATTAATTCTTTTTTCGCTGATTCCCATTTTAGAGGAATAAAAATCTGCCTTACGTTCTGTCTTGTAATTTTCATCCATCAGAAGGATAAACTGATAGACGCGTTTCTGATTTAATTCCTGATTTAAAAAGTAGTCTTGATTCATCCGGATAAGATTCAGCAGAAATACTTTTAATAATGCCTTTATGATCAGATATGTTCCCATCGGATGGGTATATTCCTTCTCCAGTAGTCTTCTGATATTTTGAAGTGTTTCTCTCATACCAGGGCTCACACGAAACCCTGTATACTGTCCGTTCATATTAAAAAGGTTGAAAACATCCAATGCATATTCCTTATCATCTTCTTCCAGGTAATCTCTTTTAAAGGCAATCAGACAGCCTTTTTTATTCTCAAGATTGAGCTTTGAAAGACGATACAGCGGGATCAGGTACATATAATCCTCAGTTTCCGCTTCAGTATTTATAAGCCAAACTATTTCGAAAAACCCAGCACGCATAGGGTTTTCCTGATAATCTTCTGGAATATTGCCCAGTTCAAAAAAAATAAACTGTAAGGGATCAATCGGGTGAACAGATTTCATAGGTACAGTCGAATTTAATACGACTATACAAATATCTGCAATACTGTTGAATAAAAGGACCTGAAAGTGTTTTCCGGAATCAGGATTTCAGGAAAAATAATTGTAAAGTCTCCGGAAATCACGTAAGGAACTCCAAAGAATGTTTTTAGTGACTTTATCAGTCCGCCACTCAAATTCTGTATCGGAAGGCCTGCGACAAATGTGATGCTCTTATTTATTCATCGGATGCTATGAATTCTAAGGCTTTCTCTAATTCCGTTTCTTCAAAATATTTCTCTTTCAGGGCCGGATTGAACAAGTGCAAAACTTCATTTTCAATAGTAACCACCAATTTCATGAAATCCGAATGTGATACCACAGCGCAGCGTCCTATTTTTCCAAAGTGTTTAATTCCCCATAGTTCACCCTCAAAAAAACCTTTTAGCTTCATCTCTTTAAGCACCGACATGTCTTTGACTTTAATAAGTATATTAACATGCTGATATCCATTATTCAGTTTTTCCTCAAAAAGCTGCTCTATAAGCAATGCGTCAGCTTCTGTAAATGCGCCCAATATCTCCAGCGCAATTGCGTTATTCTTAAATTCTTTTATCTGATTTAACATAGTCTACTTATTTTTAATTGTTTATTTTCCACAGTACTTCTATAACAAAATTAAACAAATATCTGCATCTTAAAAAATTACGACCAGTATGGTTTATCATTTCGGGTAAAAACCATAATAACTATAGTCCTGTTGTCTGAGATGCATAGAAAAGCTGTTAAAAACTGATCTCTGGTGATAAAACTTGTCCGGAAGAAGCTCATAAACTTTAGAAACCCGACTGATTTTAATAATTCAGTTTTCATTCAGATTTTAATCCTATTTTTGAATAAAACTATTGTATGAAAATACTCGTTATCGAAGATGAAGCTGCACTGAGTAAAAGTATTATCACCTATTTAAAACAGGAGAACTATCTCTGTGAAGTAGCCACTAATTTCAATACCGCCATTGAGAAAGTAGATTCTTATGATTACGACTGTATTCTTCTCGACATTTCCCTTCCGGATGGTAATGGGCTCAACATTTTGAAAGCTTTAAAAGAAAATAATAAAACAGACGGAGTCATCATTATTTCAGCCAAAGATTCCATAGATGATAAAATAACCGGATTGCAGCTGGGAGCAGATGATTATATTCCCAAACCTTTTCATTTATCAGAATTAAGTGCCCGTATCGCTGCTGTTATCCGCCGTCGTAGATTTAACGGGGGAAATGTGCTGGTCTTTCACGAAATCACCATTGATACCCTTGCCAAAACAGTTACGGTTCATAACCAATTTGTTGATCTTACCCGAAAAGAATATGATCTGCTGCTCTATTTTACCATCAATAAAAACAGAGTGCTTTCCAAAACAGCCATTGCAGAGCATCTGTCCGGGGAAAATGCAGAAGTCTATGATAACTACGATTTTATCTATGCACATATTAAAAACCTGAAGAAAAAACTTAGCGCTGCCCAATGCAATGATTATTTAAAATCTCAGTACGGAATGGGGTATAAATTTGAATATTAAATGAAATTAATCAATTACATATCACGCCGTTATATTGTTTATGCCATCCTTATTTTATTGATAGCAATTCCTGTTTTTTACTTTTCTCTGCAGTATCTGATGCTGAAGAGTCTGGATGAAAGCATGAATCACCAGAAAGTATGGATAGAAAAACAACTCAGAACGACAATTCCCGATAATTTTATTTCCTTTGAAAACAGTATCATTGTACGTCCTTCCAGCAATCCTAAGATTTTTGATTCTATTTATAATAAGCCTGTTTTTATTCCTGATGATAATGAAACGGTAATGCACCGGATTCTGCTTTCCAATACCTTTGTCAATGGGAAACCTTATGAAATAAGAATCCAAAAATCCATGATCGAGGATGAAGATCTGCTTAATAGCATATTAATATTACAATTCATATTGGTAGCTGCTCTGCTGATTGGTTTGATGATTATTAATTTCCAGCTTTCCAAAAAATTATGGAAACCCTTTAATGATATCGTGAACAAGCTGAACTTATATCGTGTAGACAACGATGACAGTTACCGTTTTATGCCTACCCATATTGAAGAGTTCAACAATTTAGGAAATTCCATAAAAGATCTTACCAAACGGAATCAGAGACTCTATAAAACACAAAAAGAATTTACAGAAAATGCTTCCCACGAACTGCAAACGCCTATTGCAGTAATGCAAAGCAAACTCGAGTTACTGATGCAAACCAACCCTATCTCAAAGGATCAGGCTGAACTCATAGAAGAAATTGCCATCGCCGGAAATAAAATGCAACGTCTCAACCGTACTTTACTGCTTCTTACTAAAATTGAAAACAACCAGTTTCCGGCTACCGAAAAAATAGGAATTCAAACAATTATACAAAAACTGCTGGACCAATATGAGGAACCGGCACAACAAAAAGAACTTCAATGGAATCTCTCACTGGATCACGAAATTGAAATCACTGCCAATCCCATTCTCATTGACATTCTCATTGGAAATATACTGTCAAATGCCATAAGACATTCGGAAAACGGGCAGACTCTTTCTGTAAAAACAGAACAACGAAACCTCATCATTTCCAATCCCGCAAAAAAGGAATTAAATCATGAGGAACTATTCCAACGATTTAAAAAGCAATCCGAAAATACCCATAGTATAGGGCTCGGGCTGGAAATGAGTAAGAAAATCTGTGATCTGTATCAGTATGAAATTCAATACCATTTCACCAATCAACAGCATATGTTCAGTATTCATTTTCATTAATTTTTACGGATACTAAAAAAATTCAGTATCTCTACAGAATGTCTGCTGAATTTTACATCACTGATTAAAAATAATGTAAAATGAGAATAATAATTTTAACAATGCTGTTCACCACAGGATTAAGCAGCCTGACATTCGCACAACAGAAAAAAGAAAATCTGAAAGTTCCGCCCGCCGTGGAAAAAGCTTTTCAGAAAAGCCACCCAAACGTTAAAGCTAAATGGGAGAAAGAAGCTGATAAATATGAAGCCGGGTTTAAACAAAACGGCCATAAAATGAGTGAATTATATACTCCGGCAGGTACTTTGGAAGAAACAGAAGTTGAAATTGCAGCAAAGCAGCTTCCTGCATCCGTTTCAAAATACATTGTACAGCAAAAGTTAGGTAATATCAAAGAAGCGGCTAAGATCACAAAAGCTGACGGTTCGGTTCTATACGAAGCTGAAGTAAAATCAGGAGATGCTCTTTTCGATGCTAAAGGTAATTTTATCAAACTACAAAAGGATTAGAAGCATAGAATATAAATATTGATAAGAAACCGATTTTTTAATCGGTTTTTTTTGTTGAAAATAATCGGATCTAAAAAATTCAGAATCTCAACAGAATTGTTTTTCATCTTTGAACTAAGAATTTGAAATAGTCTGTATGAACACTTTCTGTACATATCCGGCTCGATGGCTTTTAGTTCTCATGGCCTCAGCACTTTGTTTTTCCGTAACAGTAAAAGCACAAACGGAACATAACCTGTCCTATTTCATCCAAACTGCTCAAAATAACAGCCCGTTACTCAATGATTACAATAATCAGATAGCCTCCAGCAAAATTGACAGTTTAAAATTAAAAGCAGCCTATGGCTTTATTGTCACCGGAGAAGCCAATGCAGGATATTCACCCAATATTAAAGGATGGGGATATGATAATGCATTAACCAACGGGCAGTCGCTATTCGCGGGACTAAGAGTGGCTAAAGAATTTATCAGCCGAAATAATCTGAATACAAGACTAAAAGCCTATAATGTAAGTATTGCACAGATTCTTGCCCAGAAAAATCTTAATATCCAGACTTTAAATAAACAGATTACAGATCAGTATATTGCAACCTATGCCAGCCAGCAGCGTTATGAGCTGAGCAGGGAAATTATCGGTTTACTTAATCAGGAAGATGTCATCTTAAAAAAACTGACCCAATCTTCTGTTTTCAAACAAACAGACTACCTGACCTTCAAAGTTACTTTACAACAAAACGAACTCACATTAGAGCAGCAGCAGGCAGACTGGCAGAGTAATTATGCACTACTCAATTATCTATGCGGTATTGTAGACATCCGGTTTCCGCGTCTGGATGCACCCAATATAGATACAGAACCTTCTCCTGTGGATTTTAAAGAAAGTGTATATGCACAAGCCTATAAAGCAGACAGTCTTAAGATAGCCAATGACAGTGAAATTATAAAATACAATTATAAGCCCAAGGTGACTGCGTTTTCTGACGGCGGATATCAGTCTTCATTTGCGCAGACTCCTTATAAAAATTTCGGATTAGGTCTTGGCCTCGGAGTTTCTATTCCCATTTATGATGGCCATCAAAAGAAAATGATGCTGCAGCAAAATCAGCTGGCTTTACAAACCCGCCAAAAGTATTTGGAGCAAACTCAAAGACAGTATCAGCAGCAGATTTTTCAGATCCGGAATCAAATGGAGCAATACCATACCATGCTAAAAACGGCCAATCAACAAATTGACTACGCCAAAACTCTGGTAGAAGCCAATGCAAAACAATTGCCGACGGGAGATGTAAGAATGGTAGATTTCATTTTATCCATCAATAATCTGCTTAATCTCAAAGGCAATATTATACAGTACAATGCTACTCTATTCAATTTACGAAACCAAATGCAATATTTAATCCTCCAATAGCCATGCAAAAATTATTTTTTCTGATCGTAATAAGTATTTCCCTACTGAGTTGTAAAAAAAATAATACAGCGGGTACGGAAGAAGCTAAACCGGAGGCAAAGCCTAAAACGGAAGTCAGTATTGCTTATCCTTCTGACACTATTCAACTGAATAATGAGATTACCTTAAATGCTACAGCAAGTTATCTGCTGAAATCAGATGCAAAAGCCAATAGTACAGGTTATATTACCAATATGACCGTGCGGCTTGGAGACCGGGTAAACCGGGGCGCTGTCCTTTTCGGATTACAGACCAAAGAAGCACGGGCATTGGGTAATACCATTAATAAACTGGATCAATCCTTCAGATTTAGCGGAACAACATCTGTGGTAAGTCCGGCAACAGGATATGTTGTGATGCTGAATCACCAAATCGGAGATTATGTACAGGACGGAGAAATTTTGGCCACAATTACGGATGCTTCCAGTTTCGGTTTTGTGGTAGATGTTCCTTATGAATATCTACAGCTGATAAAAAGCCAAAGCTCATTAACCGTGAAACTGCCTGACGGAAACAACCTGGCCGCACGAATAGCCAAGATAATGCCTTCCGTAGACCCCGTATCACAAACCGTAAAAGTTTTGCTTCAGGTACCTAACAACAATATTCCTGAAAATCTAATCGGCACGGTTACGTTTTCAAAATCCACCGCTTATGGTCTGACAGTTCCTAAAATGGCCATCTTAAGTGATGAAACCCAATCGTCCTTTTGGGTGATGAAAATGACCAATGATACGACAGCAGTAAAAGTTCCCATTGTAAAAGGAGCCGAAACTGATCAATATATCCAAATAAAATCCGGTAATCTTACCACCAAAGACAAGGTAATTACGTCCGGAAACTTTGGACTGAGCGATACCGCATTCGTGAAAATTAAAAAATCCTGATCCGATGAAAAAGTCATTTTTTGTAACCTACAGAAGTCCTTTGCTGATTCTGGTTGTACTGATACTTACGGGGGGGATTTATTCTTATACGAAAATACAGTCTGCGCTGTTTCCTCAGGTCACTTTTCCGAAAATAAAAATCATTGCAGATGTAGGACAACAGCCTATCAGCCAAATGACTGTAGGTGTCACTAAAGTCCTGGAAAATGCAGTAAAGAAAGTACCCGACCTGCAGCTTCTCAGAAGTACCACCAACCGGGGAAGTTGTGAGATTTCGGCATTTATGTCCTGGAATGTGAATGTTGACTTAGCAAAACAGCAGGTAGAAAGCAGTATTAATGAAGTAAGAAATCAGCTTCCACCTGAAACCAATATCACGGTAGAAAAGATGAATCCTTCTATTCTTCCGGTCATAGGATATTCCTTAAATTCTGACAGTAAAGACCCTATAGCTCTTAAACAGCTTGCTCTGTATACCATTAAACCATTTCTCTCCCAGGTTCCGGGCGTCAGTGAAATAAGGGTCATCGGCGGACAGGATAAAGAGTTCCGGGTACTGATGAATCAACAGACGATGGCTCGTTTAGGCATTACTTCTACAAGTGTTGAACAGGCCATTAACAGTACCAATTTCATTAAATCGAACGGATATTCCTCTGATTTCAGATATCTGTATCTTACCCTTACCGATGCGCAAATCCGTAATGAAGAACAGCTGAAAAATCTGGTGGTAAGCAATAATGGTAAACGTATTGTTTTACTACGTGATATTGCCGAAATTACTATTCACAATGCCAAACAATACATTAAAGTAAATGCCAACGGAAAAGAAAGTATCCTGATAGCGATTATCCAGCAGCCTAATGCTAATGTGGTGGATCTTACCAAAGCAATGAATGCTAAGATTAATGATCTTCAGAAAACACTGACAAAAGATGTGGTCTTAAAACCTTACTATGTGCAGGCAGATTTTGTCAATGACTCTATAAAAAGTGTAACGGATGCACTATGGATAGGACTTTTATTAGCCATAATCGTTGCTGTGATCTTCCTCCGTTCATGGAAAGCAAGTGCCGTGATACTGATTACAATCCCTATCACATTAAGCCTTACCATGCTGGTTTTATATGCAATAGGCCAAACATTCAATATCATGACCCTTGGAGCAATAGCAGCTGCCATCGGATTAATTATAGATGACGCTATTGTTGTCGTAGAGCAAATACACCGTACCCATGAAGAACACCCTGAAGAATCATCCAGAACTTTAGTACAAAAAGCCATCAACTATCTGCTGAAAGCAATGGTAGGTTCTTCCCTCAGTACCATAGTTATCTTTTTACCCTTCATATTGATGAGCGGTGTTGCCGGGGCTTATTTTAAAGTAATGACCAACACGATGATCATTACTTTAGTCTGTTCATTTTTTGCGACCTGGGTCTTATTGCCTGTGGTATATTTACTTCTTTCTTCAGGAAAAACAAAAGAAAAAAACCTTCAGCATCATGACGTAAAGGAGAGAAAATGGGTAGGCTTTTTTATCAGAAAACCGATCTTCAGTTATCTCTTTATTGCATTCCTCATCATCATTACAGCAATTATTTTACCTAACATCAGCACAGGTTTTTTGCCGGAAATGGATGAAGGAAGTATTGTTCTGGATTATAAATCACCTCCGGGAACCTCTTTGGAAGAAACGGACCGGGAGCTAAAAATAGTGGAAAAGATCATTGTTGCAAATCCGAATGTTTCCGCATACAGCAGAAGAACAGGTACCCAAATGGGTTTCTTTATCACGGAACCCAACACAGGAGATTATCTGATCCAGCTTAAAAAGGACCGAAATAAAACGACCAATGAGGTAACTGATGAAATTCGCTCCAAAATAGAAATTTCAGGACTTCCTTTAACCGTTGACTTCGGACAAGTGATTTCAGATATGCTGGGAGACCTTATGAGCAGTGTACAGCCTATTGAAATTAAGATTTTCGGTACGGATCAGAAAATGATTCAAGGCTACTCTAAAAAAATAGCGGATATTGTAGGAAAAGTGAATGGTACCGCCGATGTATTCGATGGAATCGTTATTGCAGGCCCCTCCATCATCGTTACCCCAAAGCTTCCTGTTTTAGCTCAATATCAAATTCCTTTACCTGATTTTCAGAGCCAGCTTCAGGCTAACCTGGATGGGAATGTCGCCGGAAATATTTTTGATCAGGTTCAGTTTACTCCTATCAGATTGTTGTATAACAGCAGAACCAACCAGTCTTTAACTGATATCAACAACAGTATGATTTCTCTGCCCAACGGAACCTTGAAGCCTTTAAGTGAGTTTGCAACTGTTGACATCACCAGTGGCTCCGCAGAGGTCAACAGGGAAGATCTCCAAACGCTGGGCATTGTAACGGCAAGACTGGACAATGGTGACTTAGGAGGAACAATCAAAGAAATTCAAAAACAGATTGATCAAAAAGTCAAGCTTCCGGCAGGTTATTCTATTGTATACGGTGGCGCATATGCAGAACAGCAGAGATCTTTCAGAGAGCTTTTGATTATCCTTGGAATTTCCAGCTTACTGGTTTTTTCCGTTATGCTTTTTTTATTCCGAAATCTAACCGTGGCCTCTCTTATTTTAGGAATTTCTGTTTTGGGAATTTCAGGGGGAGTTCTCCTTCTGTATCTCACCCATACTCCCTTGAATGTAGGAAGTTATACCGGACTGATTATGATGGTAGGAATCATTGGAGAAAATGCCATTTTCACTTATTTACAATTTCACGAAAGCCTTAGTAACAAAACAAAAGAACAGGCTGTTATATATGCTATCAGCACAAGACTTCGTCCCAAACTGATGACTGCATTAGGAGCTATCATCGCTTTAATGCCTCTTGCATTGGGCATTGGTACGGGTGCGCAAATGCATCAGCCTTTAGCCATTGCTGTAATCGGAGGTTTTCTGGTTGCTCTGCCGCTCCTGCTTATCGTATTTCCAACTTTATTAAACAAAATTCAATTAAAATCTACTGAAGAATGAAGCTCTTAATCTTTCTGTTACTGCCTACAGTACTATTTGCTCAAAAAGACAGCATCAATATTATAAAAGGAGACAGCATCGCTGCCACTACCGCGGCTCATTATATCGCCAAAGACAGCATCTTGACACCAACTCCTTTTAAATTAAAGCCTAAACAATTTATCATCCCGGGTGCACTCATTACCTATGGCATACTGGCTACAACAACCCATTCATTTAAAAAGATCAATTTTGATACCCGCGACGAAATCATGGAAGACCACCCCACTTTCCGGACCACGATTGATAATTACTCCCAATTTGCTCCCGGAGCTGCTGTTTTCGCTCTTCAGGCTTTTGGAATAAAAGGGGAAAGTTCCATCAAAAAAGAACTGATTGTATACGCCATGTCGATAGGTATTTCCACTGCCATTGTAGTTCCTACCAAAAGATTAACCCGTCAGGAAAGACCGGACCTCAGCAATGATCAGTCTTTTCCTTCGGGACATACTGCTATTGCATTTGCTTCTGCCGAATTTCTTCGCAGAGAATATTGGAATACCTCTCCATGGATCGGGGTAGCCGGATATGCCGTAGCGGCAGGAACAGGAATTCTCAGAATGTATAATAATAAGCACTGGCTGGGAGATGTTGCTGCAGGTGCAGGTGTCGGAATTATATCCACCACTCTGTCATATTGGCTTTATGATAAGATTCACATAGGCAGAAAAAATAAAAATAATCAGGCTTTTCTGTTTCCGGGGTATGTCAATAAACAGTTTTCTATTGGTCTTGTTAAACAATTTTAACAGAGAATCTGCTTCAATTTTTTGAAGATATCTTACTTATAAACAATAATAAATCCAGTACAACCCTCAAAAATAAACAAATTTAACCACTGATTATTAATCATTTACGTACCTTTATAAAAAAACTGATCTATGATACCCCAAAGAATTCTGTGCTCATTTATTCTTGTAACTCTTTCATTATTCAGTTCAGGAATGTATTCTCAGCGTATAAAACATCTTGATGGTTCTTCTATTCAGCCTCATCAGCTGGATCTTGTCATCAAAAAATTAATGGATACGGCAAAAGTTACCGGATTATCCATAGCTGTCTTTAATCATAATAAACCTGTTTATATTCGTAGTTTCGGATATGCCGATCTCTCGAAACAGCAAAAAACGGACACGGCCACCATTTACTGGAGCTGCTCTTTAAGCAAGACCGTATTCTCCTATATTGTTTTAAAAATGAGGGATAAAGGAATGATCAATTTAGATACTCCCTTGGTTAAATATCTGAAAAAGCCTCTCTACGACTATACATTTACCAAAAAAACCCGTGGATATCAGGATATAAAAGGAGATAGAAGATTTGAGAAGATCACGGCAAGAATGTGTCTGGATCATACCACGGGATTTCCTAATTACCGCGGGTTTGAGCCTGATGGAAAATTGGTTATTAAATATGACCCGGGAACCCGGTACAGTTATTCGGGAGAAGGGATGTATCTTTTACAGTTTGTGCTGGAACAGATTACCGGAAAAGACTTTGAAACGATAGCCCAGGAAGAAGTTTTTCGCCCTTTACATATGAAAAACACCAGCTATGTATGGCAGGAAGCTTTTAACAAAAATCATAATATAGGCTATGATTCTTTACAAAAACCTTATGAATTTGATGAAAGAACTTCACCTCATGCAGCCGGATCCATGTATACCACCATTAATGACTTTTCAGCTTTTTATACTGCCTTATTGCAGAAAAAGGAAATTTCAAAAAAAAGCATCCGGGAAATGTTCACTCCGCAGATTCCTGTACTTTCCAGGCAACAGTTTGGTCCTAATGCGTTAATAGATGATAAAACACGATCTGACACGCCTCTCTTTTACGGTTTGGGAGTAGGTCTTTTAAAAACGCCCTATGGATATGCTTTTTTTAAGGAGGGACACAGCGAAGGATGGGGACATTATTCGATTGGATTTCCGGACAAAGGTATTGCCGCCATTGTCATGACCAACAGTGATAACGGAGAAAGTATTTTTAAATCTCTGCTTGAAAAAGCTATTGGCAACATCTATACTCCCTGGTATTGGGAAAATATTATACCGTTTGATCAAAAACAAAAACTTTACAAAAAGTAAGTTTACCCCTGTTTTTTATATGAATTGATAATAATTCTCTTTTATGACTCATCCCAGATAATACATGTGGTATTTTTTGATAAAAAAAATCAATAATTTGGTTTACTCTTTGCTGTCTCAGATTAAAATAAGCAAAAACTATCATTACTAACCTGTAAAATTTTGAGACATGATAATAAGTGAAGATTTATTATTAGCCTATGGAGCAAATTATGAAACCTTTAATACCCATGATACCATATTTTTAGAAGGAAATTTGCCCAAGTATTATTTTCAGATTACACATGGAATTGTTGAACTTAACAATTATCACGAAGACGGAAAAGAATTTATTCAGAACATTCTGTCAGACGGGCAAAGTTTTGGTGAATCTTTTTTATTTGATGACAAAGCATATCCTACAAATGCAACCGCTAAAACACCCTGTACGATCATTAAGTTAGCTAAATCAGATTTTTTTAATTTGCTCAACCAAAATTCAGAGGTTTCGTCCCGGATGTTTAAATGTCTTGCTGACCGGTTATATTATAAATATGTCATGTTGTTTAATGTTTCATCACCGGATCCCATGCTTAAAATTAAAACAGTAATGGACTGCCTTAAAGGAAATGATGACAACAGCAAATATTCATTTCAGGTACCGCTTACCAGACAACAATTGGCAAACCTGACAGGGTTACGCGTAGAGACCGTCATCAGAACCATCAAAAAAATGCATAACAGCAACCTGCTTAAACTTGAAAAAAGAAAGATATTTTATTGATAGAACTAAACAAAAATCAGGGAAGGAGTAGTTTATGAACCATTTTTATTTCCATTATGATTCAGATCATGATAACGATATCAGTGAATACATATATTTGAGAATACTAAAATTTCCATCTTTACTTTTTACCCGAGACTTTATAAACCTTCCATGATGTGGAAGGTTTATTGTTTCCATGCAGCAATATGAGCCAAATCATAAGAAGGTACTTGATCTTGGATTATTTTTGTAACACATGTAATCATGTAAGAGCGATTACAGACGTGTTTAAAAAGTTTATTTTGGAATGGCCTCTCCTATTAGCGGGAGGTTTTCTTTTTGATCCTGTGAAAAGGGCTTTCTCAGGAGATCAGACGATTCTACTTTGGGAACATCCTGTATTTGGAAAAAGCATCAGCCAGATTTGTGAAAACACCGTCCAATAGGGATTTATTTTCAACAGCTACCCAATATACACAGATCATATAAATTGTGACCTATTTTGATTTTTTTGTTTTAGTTTCTCAACTGGCGGAGGGAAAAATACCTTTTTTATTAAATAAACTGTATTTTTCGATTAAAAACACTATCCCTGCAAAGAATCTTTGCAGGGATAGTGTTTACTCACCCCAACGATTAAATCCGGGGTTTCCCGTATCTTCCAGGGGACAAGTATCGTTCGTTAACCTTGCTTTCCGGGCCACAACACAGCCACAGCTTTTGCAAGTCTGTTTATCTTCATTTTTCTTTAAACTGATTTTGTATACCAATTGATCGGGGGCTTCTTCTAATTGGTCGCACGAAGCACAAGCCGCCAGTCGTTTGTTATACACCTCTTCCGTTACGGTAGAAAAACCAACCAAACCCCATTTCCACATCGATTTTCCTAGCTTTTCAATCAATTGCAGGTTGGTATAGCCGCTTTGCTTTTTTTCTTGCGGTACAACTGTTTTCGGACGGTAATAGGCCCGTTGGGCTAATAGCATATTTATCAATTCAGGACTTCTACGAGCCAGTAATAAATTCCGTGCATAATCTTCATCTTCAAGTGCGGCATATAACACCCCTTCCGGAACAGGTTTCGACGATCCCAAAATTTCGCTAAAACGCATACAAGCCTCATTAATATCAGTCATTTCTTTTAGTTCATTCAGTTCCATAGATTCAATTTTTTAGTTAAAAATCGCGGTCGGCGAGATTACCGGCCGCGATAGTAATCGTCTCTTTTAGATTTTAAAAGAAATAGATCGTTGTTGTAAATCAATTGTTGATCCGTTATACGAACGAACATTCGTCGATGTGGTCAACGTATATTCAACACCACGTTTAATTTCGGCGGCAATTTCCACCACAGGAATATTGGTTTTGGCCACAACACTATCGATACGGGCATCCGGATCGAGTGTAAAATCGTGGTAGCTGGAAGCCGAAGCCGGATTAACAAGATCGTTAAATTCCAACTGAATAAGTCCCATCGCGTGAATCAGACTACTGCGAACCTGTTCGGTCATCATGTCTCGTTGATTTTTATCCGAAACATCAGGGAATAAAAAGTTCAGGTCGGTATTCACGGTAAAGTCCGGAGAAACCTCGCCATCAACAGTCACCTCTTTGTTTTGTATCAACAAACGGAATGCGTTTTCCGATGCTGCTTCGTCAATATCCTGACTCACAAAGCTAAATGCCCCTACCATTGGCGGGAATGCTTTAACATCTACAACTTTCAATCCACCGGCTGTTGGACCTCCTATTCCATCAGGTGGGAAATCCATTGCTTTACCCGCATCCAGTGCGTCGAAACGTGTATCTACTGTAGGCTTATACGGATCGTTTGTATACTCCTGATTTTCGGGCGAAATATATTTAAACAACGAAGTATCCAATTGTTTAATTCCAGGATTGTACATGGTTCCGAAATTTTTCCCGAAATAAATATCCATTAGGAAACCGATACTGTAATAATCGGCCATAGCCACTGAAGTCCAGCCATTAGCCCCGGTCGGATTCGATTTTTGAAGCGTCGAAATCATATGCGCCAATATAAACGATAATCCTTCCTGATCCATTCCTTTTAAACGCGTTAAACCACCCGTTAATACCACATATTGCATGTCCATCAGTACAAAAGCATATGCATTAGGCGTTACGTTTGACTGATCGTAATAGAAATTGATTTCCGGGAAAAACCCTTTAAACAAACGCAATACATATTTTATTAGCGAGCTGTTCATTCCAATATCTTCAAAACTCCAACGCGGTGCATTATTGTACACATCCGCTGCCTGAGCATCGTCCAGATATGCTGCTGCTGTATTCGGAACAGTAATCGAACGTTCGCCATGCAGATAGAATTTTTGTGGACGCTGTACTTTTTCTCTTCTTCCGTCGCTTAATGCCGTAATATGCATTACACCATAGTATTCTTTCGATAATTGCGAATACTTTTTCTCGTATTCTTCCGAACCGATTTTAGGCAGTTCTTTATGGTCTTCCATTGCCCCCATATCGATAAGTTGACCCGAATTGGCCTGTAAGGTAAAATCGCCCGAGACAACCCCTTCCGACAATAACAAGTGTCCGTCTATAACGCCATCGAAAGCAGCAGCAGTAGAAATATGATGCACTCCACCTATATATTCTCCGATACTGATTTCGTGAATCGGCACCGCGTCGCCCCACTCATTTACCAATTCGTCCACACCCGGAACCAACCGATCACTACGTTTTAATTTTCCGGTACTCATTAAAAACAACTGATCCGGAGTTACAATAATCTGACGATCGTCGTCGCCAAAGTGCATATATACCATGGCCGACTGATGTCCGTCTGGCCCGGTACCCATACTATATGCCACTTTTCCGGTATTCCATTTCAATGATCCTGTTGCCAGTGATGCCGTTAATACCTCATCTCCCGTTTGAAAATACTCAATCGTTTTGAATCCTGTCGGAATAGCAATTTTGGTACCGTTCGCATAACACGAACAACAACAGAAACACGTTAATGCATAATAGCTATCGCCTTGCTTAGTACAAGCCCGTCCCCGTTTGGTACTATAATCCGATGGATTGTCGATGTTCAAACAAACACCACTCGGATAAGGATATAATACATTTTTAGGAACACAATCCGGAATTGGGTTTCCATTCACGTCTTTACAGTTACATAAAGCGTGTGCCTGAGGCGAAAAATCGCCGTAATCCTGACAGTGACGGTCTGGACAAATCAAGGCAAACGGCTTACTCGCCGAAAAGCTATCGGTTTCCAGATTGTCTTCTGTAACCTGTTTGTTTGGCCCTGTCCAGATTACCTGATTTACTTCTTTTGCGTTAGGGTCAAGGTTCGCCCTAATTGATGTTACGCATTCTTCCCATGCCATAATTTAAAGTTTAAAGGTTAATATTTATTTGATGATGAATTTTATTGTTTTGCAAATACGTTGGACGTATAGTTAATAATAATGAGCAGTCCGCTTAATCTGTTCGGATCCAGTTGTTTCTTATCAGCCGTAAGCAATTCATCCGGTGTACTGGCGATCGTAAATAGAAGTTCTGCCGTTTCTGCCTCAAAAGGCCCGCTAAGAGCAACCGTTCCTACATTATTCATTATCGGAATACTCAGATCGCTTTTACCCGTTTGTTTTAAGGTTAAGAAGCTACCCGCTTGTTTATCGGAAACCGTTGTGTTATTTTGAGTTTGCACCACCACTGTTACCGATTGTAATGCTACCTTTTTAAGGTTTGGCAGCACAATAGCATCGGTTAAACTAAACACCATTGATTGCGTTACCGGATTCGGCTGCGGATGCATAAACTGATACCAGTTAGCACTAAAAGCCTGTTGCAATACAATTTGCTTGGCTACCTGATACGGATACGGTGGATTCTGGGATTGCAACTGATTTTTTACATCGGTGGCAAACTGCCCCATATCTTCGTAAGCCGTATAGCTGATTTTTACGATAATGTCTGATATTGAATTAAAATCGAAATGATTGGTTTCCGGCGGCAGGTTTAATTCCCATTCCGAAACAGCACCGGTTCCTTCAAACGGCAGGTACATGCTATCGTTAAAATTGAGCACAAACAAACCATTATCGTCCATACCTTTGGAAAGTGCGATTTTCTGGTTGGGAATCCAGTCTACGCGTACATTACCCGGATCGGGATTATTAACCGGATCCATAACATATTTAACTGCATTGATTTTAGGTTCCATCACGGTATAATTTTTGGTTTGCCGCAATACCGCATTAATATTCTGGTAAGGCCCTACCACGGCAGGAATCGACACCGAAATCGTTTTGATTTTACGCAGATACTGCCCTGGGAAATCAAAATCGAACAACTGTTCCGAAAGTTTAAAACGAAGCGTTCCTTTTACTCCCGAGTGAAGTCCTGTTTTAAATTCCATAAACTGTAACGGATCCAGTTGCAGCAAGGAAATTGTCTTTTCAATTTCGAAAGTACGCGTGTTTTTCAGCACATAACTGCGTTCCATTTGTTGTAACGATAATAATAAAGCTTCGCCCGACAATAATCCTTTGTGAAGCGTATCCCAGTAATCGAACTGAATAAACTGTTCGGTACTGTTCATCTCATTCTGATAAGCTGATTGTGCTACCAGCGCCATTCCCAGCGTAAGCTGATACGATTGGAAATAAATGGTCGATAATCGGCTGATCATCCACGAATAGAAATCCATATTCGTAAAACGGGTAGTCAGGAATTGTTCGTAGGCATTCTCCTGATCAATTGTTTTTTTATGAATCACCAGGTTTTGCTGGTTGATCAGTAATTGCGCATTAGCCGAATTAATCTGATCCTGAATTTGAGCCGCATCATAAGCCGCCGTTTGCTGTTGCAACTTCCAGTCGTCACGTCGTCTGTTATACTGAGCAGTCGTCGCAATAATTCCGGCACTCTGGTTTAAAATAGACGAAGTCGTTTGTGCCATCTGAGCGCCCGCAGTAATGGCATCTCCAAACTTCATCCCTCCATCGGCAAAACCAAAGATATTCGGCGCCAGATAACCGGCAACTGAAATTCCGTTAATTCCAATTGAAACCGATTCCGGATAAATGGCCGCGCCTTGTAACGACAGGCTGGCGATTTCCAGAGCACTCAGGTTTTCGTCGTACTGCTGTTGGTAAAACTGTTCACGATTTTGAGCACTTAACAGATTTTGTTGCAAACCGGCAATGTTTTGTTTGGCCTCTTCGATCTCCTGTTCTTTAATCATTGTGTTAAGATTAAGCAGCACATTTTGCTGTGTGGCCTGTAATTTGGCCAGTGCCGAATCGTCTTTACGTTCCAGTGCGTTTAATAAACCGGATCCCAACTGACTTAATGTAGCAGCGATATTTTTTACCCGATCGATAAGATACTCAAAGCGATAAGCCGGAATAGCCGCATTCTGCGTCATAATACTTAACGGATTACCACCGCTTGCCGCAGCACGTGCCAATAAACCAGGATCGATAGGCGGTTCGAATAATTGCAATGGTTGCGGTATCCCATTAATATTTAAGCTATTGTTTATTTTATAAAGTCGATCGATAACCGTGTCCCAGTATTGTTCGAGTTTGTCGTTTTCGGGTACACAGAAATAGGCATCAATATCGTTATACGGTTGGAAATTTAATCCGCTGGAACCACTTCCAACATGATCTTCGAGGGTAATTTTAAACTGCGGTATATTGTCGCCATATTGGGCTACAATGTCGTTAAAATTCGCAGGATCCTCGGCCTGACATGGTCCAAGGTCCTCCGGTTTTGGCCCCAGTAAACTATAAGCGTAGATGTACAACATATTCGCCGTGGTATTACTCTCCCAGGTGTACTGCGAAAAATACCAGTCGCCCCATTTAATCAGGTTATCGATATATTGCATTACCATCGCTTTTTCGTAGGCGCCAATACGCAAACGGGCAATAGCATGCGGATCGAACGGATACTGATTGTAAGCTGCAATTTGTTTGGCGTTCGTAATGTTTTCGAGCAACGAAGCTACCGTATGGTTCCGGAAAGGATTAAACTGCCATACGCGGCAAATATCACGCGCTACCTGATGGTTGAGCAATACATTTTTTACCGATTGAATTTGTACCGGCTGAAGGAAAGAAAGAATCGAATTCAGATTTGTTTTGGCTGTAAATTTACTGCTCACATAGCCTTCGCTATCAATCCATTTGTTGTCCAGTAAAACGCGGTAAATACGGCTCGAATCGGTAACTCCTATCGTGGCACACTCAAAAGAATCTGCCTCTACCAGATACGGAGCCGCCGTTGGATCGTACATATATTTGTACCATTTTTCGGCCTGATCAAATACCTGATTTGTCTTTAGTAAATTGGCAATATACATGGGCGCATGGAAAAACAATTCCCAATAATACAATTCATACGCCCCGTTAAAATCGACCTGTCCGCCATCGGGAGCTTCAGGAGCGATAACATACGGTTCTTCAAAACCAAATCTGTTAAAAGGCAATTCCGGATCCACCGGGATCAATTGACTTTCGAGCGACAACAGTTTGTCGACACCACCGGAAAAGATACGGGCACTAAGGTTATGAATTGCTCCTGTGGTAAGACGTATCGCTTTAAAATTATATTCGCACGCATAAGGAGTGGTGTTCAAACTTCGGAAGAATCCGATAGACGACGGGTATTCTGCCTGATATAACACCTGTACCACAAAACGTACTTTTTTATCAATATCCGGTTGCCCTTCCAGAATATCATAAAGCACACCAGTTAACTCGTTAAAATCAATATCCGTCATTAAACGGCCGTTTTTATCCAGATAGCCGGCCTGCATAAGCTGATCAAAAATATTTTTAGAACCATTGGCATTAATCCCGGCACTGTCAGAGATAAAATCAGAATTATAAAACAGCGGTTGATTGGTTAATATATCCAGAACCGAATCGACCTTATCGTTTTTATCCGGCTGTCCTTCCAGCATCTCATTGAGCGCCTTAGTCAAGTCGTCAATTGTTGTACCGCGTTCCAGTTGTCCGTCGGCTGTAAAATACCCGTAATCAATCAGATTATTATAAATCTGGCTGGATCCGGTGGCATCGATACCTGCGCCCGACGAAAGGAACGACGATTCCAAAAACATGGTGTCGGCATTAAACAACAAATCGGAAATAAATACCGGATCTTTATCCGGATCTTCCATTAAAAACGCTTCTTTGTCGCCATAAAAAACAAAGGTTCCTACGGCGTTTTTAATCGTAAACAATCCGTAATTTTTATTCCGAACGTTTTGGGATAACCAGCGGGAACCACTGGCCTTGTTTACGACTCCCATTACAAACTGCGTCTTTTTAAGCTGACCAGGATCGCCTTCAAAAATGCTCATCACGTCGGTGCGCATTTCCGCATAATCAGAACGTCCCAGCATACCGCTACTATCGATATAACCATAGTCTACCAACGTATTATAAACCGTTTTGGAACCTGCCGCATTAATACCGGCATCGTTCGAAATAAAAGAACTGTCCGTTAAGGAAGTTTGTGGTGTTGGAATGGCCGGAGTAATAATCTGTCCCGCAATATCATTATCGTAAATCGTACGGGAAGTACTAATCAGGTTCATTTGTCCCGATGTCGCGTCGATTTGCGGAGTAAACAGATCGTTACTCTTATCGCTGTCTTTTTCGAAAAACAGGATTTCGTCGGGGTTTACCAAATAACTGATATCCAGGCTATCGTTTAAAACAATCGGCTTAAACAACGGCAACTGCCCTTTATAACCCAGGTTATAGACATAATTATAGTTTTGTCCTGTTTCAAACAATTGATTTTCAAAAATCTGAACCGCCGGATTGGAGGCATTCGGTGGATTATTGGCAGGTTGCGGATATTGCACCGTAGTATCAATCATTGGACCAAAGGCAATCACTAATTGTTCAAATCGATTGCCGCCATTGGTAATTTCCCAGAAACTATCCTGTTGTATTTTGAGCGGATATACTTTATTCCACCAAAGACTATTGGGGTCGAAGAAATTGTCTGGAAAAAGTTTATTGTTCGCAGTTCTATAGGCACTTGGACTAACATCGATAATATAGTCTTTTACCAGTGATTGCGCCGGTACCCATTGATTCTGGAAATTATAAAACGTATAGTTTATCGAGGCCTTCACAATGTTTTCTGTAGTGGTATTCGGTGTTTTATCGATCGCGACACTTTGTTCTACCCAAAACAGGAACAACTTATTAAAGGCATAAACCGGTGTAATTTGTACGGCATTAATGGCCAGATCAATTTTAATCCATTGCGACCAGGTACCTTCGCTTTCCCTTGTGATATAGTAATAGGTATACGGATTGGTAGCGGTGCGTGCAAACAGAAACAAAGTCGGCTGATTATCGCGGGTATCGTCGGAAACTCTACAATAATAGGCATCTACATACACCAGTTTTGCCAGTTCTGCAAAGCCTTCCAGGTATTTCATATAGGCCGATGTTACATTGCCTTCGGTAATGTCGTTTTGTTTCAGGTCATTTTCCAGTTGTTTAAACAAATCGGTTTTGGAGCTACGGAAAGCCGGATCGAGATAATTTTCAGGATAGAGGAAAATTTCGCGGTTGGCTTCCCATATCCGATAATTCATCATCCATTCCCACCAAACTTCAGGGATCGGTAAAAGTACCACACCGGCTTCCAGTTTCGAACGACAGCGGTTCATATACAACTGAATCGCATTAAGCGCTTCTTTGATATAGGAAATTTGTGCTACATCCGACATATCCACATCAATAAGCAAATAGTCGTGTAAATCGCGTGTATTCTGGATGTAGGCAGTGGCATCGGCTGAGCGCAGGGCAAAGATAGTCGCTCCAATCAGAGCGTCTCTTTGGGCCGATGCGGTTTTACCGCCAATTTGTACGGCCAGCTGATTCCAGTCGCTTCCTACATTATATCGTGCCTGAATTGCGGTTAATAATTTGTTTTCCTCTGCTACCAATGTATCCCAGTCGGCAACACCTTTTCCGGCCAGGCTAAGTAGCCCCTGGAAAGCATCCAGATTTAAACCTGTTTTATTAAGCAACGTAATAACGGCCTGCATGCTGTACAGGCGGTCGACCTGATTGGTATATTTTAAAGCATATAATGCTGTGATTATCGATTTATCCCATCCGGTTGCTTCCGACAAAATGGCTGCGGCAACATCATTTTTATTACCGGTAATCGCCGTCATATAGTCTGAAAACCGATTGTTTACATCATTATAAATACCGGTAAAAAACTGGAACTGAAGTAATACAATGCTATTTGCAAACGTTAGTTTTGTGGTATCGGTAATGCCATAAGCCGCTTTACTGACAGCAATGTTATCGAGTAAATCCTGACTGACTCCCGTTTTTTGTACCCATACCAACCAACGTGAAATTAGACTTAATGTTTTTATAGCGTTGGTCGTATCGGGATTCAGGAATACCGAAAGTGGATTGGTAACAGTAAGTGTCAAAATCGATTGCGCCAATGACGACGGAATATCGAAGAACGCGCCGACCTGTCCGTAAAGTTTGATCAATTGATCGTCTTCAGAATCGGATGCCGGAATAAGTATCGGCAGTGTTTTAAGCCATGCTTCACTTTTATCGGGATAGTATAAAATGTTAACGGTTGGCGATACAACCGCATTTACCGTATAATTGAGATCCTCTAACGTTAATCGGGTCACTGTAGCCAGTGTTTCTTTGTAGTCAATGAGTGCCGTCAACTCATCAATTGTAAAAACCAGTTGTACTTTTCCGGATACACTCAAAAAGCTCAGATAATCTTTGATGCTTAATTTAAAATATCCTGCCAGGCGTACATGGCGCGACAAGGCCGAAATGGCAGGTACATTTAACACAATGGTTGGTGTACTCGTATATAAAGCCGAAACCAGCAACTGCAAATCGTTTTGCGAAACGCCCAAAGCCGAAGCGACACGAACCGCATTGGCCGGGTTGTTTCCGCTATTGGAAGCATATTCCCAACTTAGCGGCGTATCCAGATAGGTTTTATTAAGCGGATAGGCTACCGTTGCGCTATTTTTAGGGTGGTATAAAGTGGTTTGTCCGGTATTAAATACAACATCAAACGGTGCTGCCGACTGTGCCGGATCGTTCCCCATTCCGTAAGTTTTCAAATCAAACAAATAGGTACTTACCGTAGCGACATCGCTATTCATTCGGGTAACCAGTTGTTGTAATTTTGGTACCAGTTGTAATATGTTTTCATTAATTTCCGGTGTTCCGTTATTCAAAGCATGTAAAGCCCAGTCCAGATCATCAAACGACCATTCGCTAAGTAACGTAAGGCGTAAATAGCGATTCATCTGATCCAGAGCCGCCGGCGTCAGGTTATCGATGGTATTTACCGAATCGGTATTCCCAACTACAACCGGTTTGGTTAACCCCTTATTGATAAAGAACTGGGCATTCAGCCCGGCTGTAATTTCGGTCCCGGATAAATTTTGGTATAGTAAATCCTGGACTTGCGTTACCAGTAAATCGGTTTGTTTAGAAAAGACTTTAAAACTATTCAGATCGTCCAGTTTCGCCACCCCAAAATAGGTTTGTAATTTCGCGGTATCTACCGTTGCCGTTTTAAGTAAATTCCAACCTTCGAGGGTTGTTTGCAATTGTTCGGCAGCCAATTGCGGGCCGGTTAGCTGTTGGCAGGCAAATACCTCGGCCAGTGTTGTTTTTAGTTCCTCAAGATAAATCCGTATGCTGCTTAACGGTTGCAGGAATGGTAAGTTAAACGGATAATACGTTGCGGCAAGTTGCTTGTACAAATCGGTCGTACTCGCAATTTTCCAACTGGTCGACAGACTTTGTTCCAAACGTTCAATGATGATTTGTAAATACGGGACGATTGTATTTGTTTTTTCGCAGGTTAGCGGTATCGTTCCCAAATCGGGACGTCTTACAGCCAATGTACTTGCATGTGGTATGGTAGCGGTATTGGGCTCGGTAATATATTTTTGTACAATACGCATCAGATCAACAAAATAGGCTGCTGGTCCCAGTACCGATTTACATTCCGGGCAATCGCAATAATTGAGACTTCCAAACAGTTCCTGATAGCCTACCAATCCAGTAAAATACTCGGTTACCTCTTCACTGACAGATGAAGTCGATATCGCTTTAGAAAGCGGCGTCGACATATTTAAAATTGCATTGGTAAGATTCGCCACATTATTGGTTACTTCCGTCGCTCTCTTGTATACCTCTGATGCTACTTTGGGGCTGCCAAAAGCATCGGTATATTGTTTTACAAACACTTCTCCGCTTTGTCGGGTAATGTCGTGAGCAGAGTTTAATCCATCGAATTTCTCGTATAGAATACCAATCGCATCAGCCGTTAGTTTTTTGCCCGTTTGTGCTTCCGGATGTAACCGTACCACCCGAGCCACTTGTTTGAGCTGTTCCACCATGTTGGTTGCGGCGGCACGCGCCTTGGTTTTGGGTAGCTTTATAGAGGCTAAGGTATCTTCCAGGTGAAAATTGGTCGTTAGCAAATCTACGTCCGGATTTGCTTCATAAAAGTTATGAATCAGTTGTTTTGTTTCCATGAATAGTAGTTTTACTGTTTTTTAATATCATTATTCACTATCGGTATCGTAATCGTGTACATGACTGGCCGATACTCCGAAATTTTTATAAAATATCCCTGCATAGGTTGTCATACTGAGGTGTTCCTGATAAGGACTCAATGAAAGAAGTGCCGCTACAGAATCCCAATAACCACCAGGGTGCTGACCATAGGATGTGGTAGCAATACTATGAATTTGGAAAAACAAGCTACAAGCCAGACAAGGTCGGCGTGTACCGCCGATATAATTGAATTGTTTTCCGGCTTCCACAATTTTGGTTTCGGCATGTTGCTCTTCGTGTCCTTTAACAAATTCCAGTTTATAATCTTGATACGCTCCGCTGATCTCGGTTTCCAGTTTACCCAGATGC
Source organism: Chryseobacterium sp. (assembly GCF_019236175.1). GTDB lineage: Bacteria > Bacteroidota > Bacteroidia > Flavobacteriales > Weeksellaceae > Chryseobacterium. Next base: position 32,584 of record NZ_JAFAJM010000018.1, on the reverse strand, counting down.
CGGGCTACACGTCCTGAATAGTTTTTTTTATCCGGAACGGTAAAATTTTTAAGGGTATCTGACAATAATGCACTGAGTTCATTTTGCTTTTTGTTACTGGCTACATAAATCGTTTTTTCAGTATGATTGATTGCTGCCTGTACTTCGGTAAACTCCTCGTTCTGAGCCAACAGAGCCGTCGATAAATGGCGAACGAGTAATCGTTCGGGACTCATGCCTTTATTAGGAGCCACAATCTCCTCGGTTACTCCGGTATATAACTTGGACTGATGGACACGTTTGGCTAATTTCATTTTGCTCCCATGCTGGGAAGCTATTTCTTCTTTCAGCATTTTACTTTTTTCTTTACGAATCTTTTTGGAGACATTCAGTAATTTGGCTTTTTTAGGTGACTTTTCACCATCCGATTCATCATCTGCATCGGTTCCCGAGGTGTCGCTTGATACAGGAGCCTTTTTTCTTTTTATTTTTTTTGCGGCTTCTCCCTTACCTCTCGCACTTAGTCCATCGGCATCTTTCATGCTAACCGGATTACCGATACAAAAAGCATATAAATTGAGTCCATCGACGCCACCGGCCGGATCGGGTTTATTCCAGCGCATCAGCCAGGGAACATAGTAGCGGTGCCCGTAGTAATATAATCCGGTAGTATCATCCCGTTCTTTTCCGGAATACCGGTAATTTTTAAGCCTCACTTCCTGCTGATTCGGACCTGCAATAATAGACGTTCCGCCATATGGGAAATATTCTTCGTAACTAATCAGCAGCGCCTGATCGTCGACTTCAACCGCCACAGAATCCAGTTTGGTACAAAGCTGCCATCGGAATGAGCGGTCGCCGGTTTGCTTTTCCTTTTTATTGTCATCGAGCTTCCAGTAATGCATAATCAATAAACAGGTTTCACCATCCATAATGCGTAAGGTTTCGCGTTCTAAGGTGGTGGTCGTTGTATTATCGGTAACCGTTTGCTGTTGTTTTAAGACGTAGTTGCCAAAGTACACCGTACTTTCCATCAAATTTACGGTACCGCCGTTTGCCATTCTTTCGCTCACTTTTCGGGTGCGTTGTTCTGCACTGTCGTATACATAATAATCGGCATCATCCTCTTCTTCCGGGCGGGTAATAATAGCGGCGCGCACCAGATTTTCGCAACAGTTATAATCCAGCGCCACGGGTTTATTGATCATAACCTGACGCAAATTCCCGGAGTCGTCGTACGTAATACCGGTTAAACGATTGGAATTCACCTCAACCGGTAAATCGCGGGTCCACGAGGCCGATTTGGCGCTATGTTGTAACTGAGTTAGGTTTCCGGAATTATCGTAGGTATAGCTTTCACGATAGTTTTCCAGTTTGTCATAATCAGAGGGTGCAACCGAAAATTTACTTTGTTTAAAATCGTTGTTCACCACATTATTCTGATAGGTGTTGGCTAATATTCCGGGATGCTGATAGCCGTTTGCCGCCAACAAACGGTATAAAATATCGTAGGTATAATCCGATAGCGGCACCACCTTCTGATTGTTATAAAAAATGGTATCCCTACTTAAATCCCGTAATCTTATAATATTACCCACCGGATCGTATACATAGGTTATGTTTTGCAACATTGGATTTTCGCCCGACGTTACCAATCGGGTATTTTTAAGGGTAATCAATCGCTGTGTGGTCGCTTCGTAAGTACAAACCGTCGATGAATTGTTGGCAAAAACAATCCGGTTTCGTTGATTTGAAGCGTTATATTCAATTCGGAGGATAACCGGTTTTGATTTTCCGTCCGGTAATTTCAGATCGATTGTTGCCAATAAGCCCGATTTTGAATAACTGCGTTGTGTTACAGTACCGTCGGCAGTTGTTTCGGTTAGTAAATCGCCTACAGCATTATAGATTTGTTCAAGTGATAAAGTGTTTGGATCTAACGGAACCTTTGCCGGATCGTTCCAATCGATGGCATCTTTGTAAACGGTAGTCATCTGGCGGCTTTTCGAAATCGATTGTCCGGTAAGTGCATACCTGTTAAACGTTACAATTCCTGATAAATCTTTTTGTTCGTACAATTTTCCCCGGAGGTTCAACGAAGCGGCATCCTGAATTTCTTCGCCATAAGTACATACCTCTACTAAAGGATATTGATCGACCGGAACAATCGGATCGCCATCAACATATCGCCTAACCCGTAGCGTTTTCTGGCGTTGTAAACGATCGTAAGTAATGCGCTGGTTATACATTCTTGGTGTCCATGACCAACATAACAACCCCATGATATTGTTAAAATGAAACTCCATTCCGGCATCTGCACTTTCGGTGATCAGCGCACTCGTTTCGTTCATCTGATAGGTATTGCGCTGATTAATATAACCGGTACCCGTAGTGGCATTCGTGTAATACAAACGTGGATCTATTTGCAGCAGCACCCGGCTTTGTATGTCGGTTTCCGAATAAGATGTTAATACGCCTTGCAACAAGATTAGGGTTATCTGTTCTTTTATACCGTCAAATTTCGGAGCCAGCTGCAATTCAAATCCGGGTTGATACGGCGTAAAAATCGGGGTAAGCCATCCTTCGGCAGTAATATAACCGGCGGTCACCAAAGCCTGTAAAATTTCGGCACCCGTACTGCCGGATCCGTTAGCAATAGCGTCGAATGTAGCCGCAGTAACTTTTCCCAGATTGTTTGTCTGAAGCAAAAACTGCGTTCCGGTATTGTCGAAAACCTCGGTTGTGGGTGTATTATAACATTTTGCCGCCTTATCTAAAGCATTTTTTTCATCCTGCTGCTCCTGAGTGGGATTGGCAGGATAATTAGCCATAAACGTTTTATAGTAATCCGAATCCAATACCGTATCGTTTGCATCGTAAGTTTTTTGTTCCCAGGCGGTAAAAGTGATTTGTGAAAAGAACCCTTTCGGATCGTCGGTACGGATTAACCTGCCGAGAGGGTCATAATGCATTACCGAAGGGGGCGGCATATTCCCTTCATCAATTAATGTCTGCTGATTTTCGTAATCGGATATTGCACTAAAAAAAGGCAGGTATTGTTGTGCTACCAGTCCTTTGTTATTGTATACGGTGCGTCCGGACGTATTCCAGCGTTCTTCGGCCTCCGTCAGTTTATTGTCGACATAAGCCAATCCCTGATCCACTAATTCTTTTTGTTCGATAATCCGGCCCAAACCATCTGAAAACTCAATCCGGATGCGGCACTCAGAATTTCCGGCGCCTTTATGAACAAAATTGGTTGCCGATAAAGATATAGCTGCCAACGGTTGTTTACGATCGGTCCAGTTATACTCGTCATAGAAAAAGTACGTCAAAGCACCTTGCATATAGTAGTCCTGTTGGTCTAAAACCGATTGTATCGTGATCGGTGTTCCATCCGGTGCTGTTGTTCGCGTTTGATATGCTGCCGGAAAACCACCATATGGATACAGGAGCATACTTCCTTCCAAATCTCCATTTTTAATTCCGAATAGAGATGACACACGCACCTGTCCTAACGGATCGTAAAGTACCTGCGACACATTACCATTAATATCCACCAACTGTTTGGGTGTACAGGTATGATAATCCAGGGTAAGTAGTTGTGTGTTTTTGATGTCTTTATCGGGATCAATATATTCTATTAATTCCACCACCTGAATGTTATACGGTGCATCGTAGCCCATCTTCCCGCAAACCGACAATTCTGAATCGGCCGCAACAAAAGGATTGATCACTTCATCAGGCAAGAAAAACAACTCCGGTGTATCGGCTTTAAAATAAGTTTGTACCGTTCCCTTGTTCCACCAGTAGCCCGTTTCTTTATCGAAAATAAATCCGGCATTGGTAACAACATCGTTTGTTAATTTCCCTTTATAGGCCGAATCGATATAATTTTGGGTAAACTGTGCTGTGGCGGTATACGCCTGTAATCCCCGTGAGGCAATTGTAAGTAATGGTAAAAAATTATCTTGAGTTTCATTCCAGAAATAATTGCGGGTCCAGGAAAACTGCAGGGCCGCGACCGTTTCTCCGGATGATATTCCATAAGGAATGATATTTTGCAGCGCCTCTTCTATGAGGTCATTACAGTAATCGAAATCCATGTATTCTTTACCCGCCTCCAGGGTAAAGCCTGACAATTGAAACGCCTGCTCCTGGCCTACGATTCCCTTCCAATATATTTCGTTTTCGTCGGTATTGATCACATCGGTTGTTGTAAAAGTCGCCAAAAGTTGTTGCTGTTCTGGATATAAGGAAACGTCGTTAGTTGATGGTACACGGCGCGGCAGATAAACGGTACAGGAGCGTTTTACTGTACCGCTTTCAGGATCTACTTCGAGTGTAAATTGTTGTTCTACCCGCGGATCGTTTGCGTTACGTTCGTAATGATAAGCAATATGTTCCCGTGGATCAACGCGGAAAACAGCATGCTCTTCATCGGATGCCGGCTGGATCAAAACCACGGCATAATTAGCTTGTTCTACCGCATAAGGCACACTCGATCCGGGTTGATCATCTAATCCGTAAACTTCCGTCCTGATACTGCTTCCGTTTAAGGCTACAAAAGCTTCCCGAAACGTTTTGCCGTTGGCGGTATAAATATCGGCAGCAAACACATTGTCCGGAAAATCGTAGGCATTAGTATCGCTCTTAAAGAAATCGGCCCGGTATTGCTCCTGTAATGCATCATAACTTTCAAACACTCCGGTATTAAACCATTTTTTGATGTATACCGGAGGGACGAACAATTCTTTATTGATCTCGTTTACCGGGAACTCCTGATTCTGGATGGTCGTGGTAAACGCTTCGTAGGTTTGTGTATCCCATGTTTCTACAAAACCAAATCCGCAGAAACTTCTTTCCACAGGATCATAGTATCCGTCGTGATAACCAAACTCCTGAACGTAGCACGATTGCGAAACAGCATCCGTCTGCGTAATGCGGTCAATAACCTGAACCGGGAAAAACAAACGGGTTTTCCAGGGTTTTCCGGCTTGTTCGTCTTCCAGATAAAAGCGCACCGAACTGGAATAATGCAAAGCCGTTCGGCTTCCGGTATTATTATTGGTTTCGGTAAGCAAATAGGGTTTTAGCGTTACCGTAGCGATGTCCTGCGGATCGACTCCCGAAAAATTCAGGTAATAATGCCTTGGCGTATCGGTTAGTTTCGAAAAAACCAGGCAGCTCGTTCCGGTTCCCAGTATATCGGCAAAATGAAGGCTATCTAACGGATCGAACGATTCCGGCAAAGTAATAGTAATGGCGTCCGAAAAACTATTTCCGCTTTTATTGAGAAATAGCTGAACCGTATTGTCTAATGCATATACAATATCCATAGTACCGGTTCCATTCAGATCGGCAAAATAGAATCGGGAAGCATCAAAACCGGCTTCAAAATATGGCGCATTTATTAATTGGATACGTTGTCCAAACCGGCCGTATCCTAAGTTAGGCCAACAATAAACCGTTCCGTTTGTCACGGCAACCCGATGCTGTAATCCGTCACCAAACAAATCGGCAAAAGAGACCGATGTTTTTCCGGAATTCTGACTTTGTAACGGGAAATTTTCCGGCGCCGGTACTTGTTGCGGCTCGCCATATCCAAAGTTTCCCAATCCGGGATAAACCGTCAGATAATCGTCCGAAGCCACTAATAAATCCGATTTACCATTCCCATTCAAATCCACCGATTCCGTTCCGGCCAATACACTTGGATATTGTTCAAACGGTTGGAACGGTTCCCAGCCTTGTCCGGTATTGGTATAATATCCGGGGGGACTGCTTAGCATCAGGTCTTTAATTCCATTACCCTGTAAATCGGCAATGACACCTGAATCTCCCACGGCAAAATCCGGTACGGTTTCCGGTTCGGCATAATGGCCGCTTCCTTTCGGATTGTAATAAAAGGATCCGCTATCGCGGGTATATAAAATGCCCGGTAAACCGGCGCCATTTAAATCAACCGGAAGGAAATCGCCTGTATCGAGTTTTCCGGGAATAGTCCCATTATCTGCAACAGTTAACGTACTAAACGTTGCAGTTGGTGCCACATCAAACATCGAAAAAGTAAGCTCCAGATCAGGTTTTGCTAATAATTCGTAACTGCCGTCACTTTGAATTCTACATCCGGTAATGGTTACCTTTTTCAGGCAGGAAATCACTGCGGTCTGATCCGGTACTTTGCTATAATCCGCTGTATCATAATAGGCAAGTTGCAAACGGTTTACCAGAAAAGGATTTCCGTGGTTTTCGTTTTCAAAATGATGAAACAGCAGTATATTTTGACACCTGCGATAAGTGCGCAATTCGAAGCCACTCCTAAACGAAGAAAACGGATCCGGTCGGCATGCCCACGAACGTACCTCAGCATAGGGGTCGGCCGCGGTTGTTGTTAAATTATCCAGTTCATGCGATCCGTAGTCAAAAATAACTTCGAAGGCAAATTTTTCTTCTTTGGAAGTATTGTAATAATTGCCGTAAAAAATACGGTCAATATAATTTCGTGTAAAGGCGCCCCGGTTTAAAATTCCGGTTTCCTGATCGTTTTCCCGTTGGTACCGAAACTGAACTTTATTTCCTTTGGGATCGGTTATCGAAACGATTTGCCAGCTAAAAATCCGGGCTGCATCATCGGGATCGGCAACACGCGCTTCGGGAACCGATCCATATTCCGATACCGTATTATTAGTTGCGAATGTACGCCAGAAGCTCTCACCGGTGTTTTGGTTTTTATGATATTCGATACGGGAATAATCATCCTGGACCCGTGGAAAATAAATACGAATACTCCATATATCACCTTGTTGATCGGTTTCGGTACGGGTCGTATTTTCTTTAGGTACCAGTTCTTTTCCGGAAAAGAGAAAAATATCGGTTCCGTCATATTTGGGGATTCCCTTTTCGGTTCGAATTGTAAATTCCGGGATTTTGACATCCCAGCCTACACCAAAGATACTGTTACCCAATCCGGAATTGTAGGCCAACGAAAGGGACGGCGCTAAGCCGCGGCCAGTCGTTATGGGAACCGGGATTGTATAGGCTGCAGTTCCTGAAAATGAATTGGGTTGAAATGTTTCGCCTATTCCTTTTATTGCTCCTCCTCCACCGGGCAGGGAAGCACCAGAGATCGATACTTTTTCCATAGCTATCATTTTGACTGATTTCAATTAAAATATCTTTAAATGCAGAATGATTTAAAACCAATAAAATCCAAACAAAAAGTTTACTTTCTTCCTTGCAATCTAGTCAACTAGATCAGTAGATAGGGTTGCCAACAAAATAATTTCATAAACAATTATACCACTGCAAGGTATGCACAAAAAAAGGCATTAAATAGCGTATAAACACCTAATTTACAATTGAGTATAAATACTCATTTGTGAAAAAATCTCTGTAGCAACTAAGAATTAAAATAGAAAAACAATAGATACTTTCGGCAATAAAGGAACATTCGTATCTGAATTGGGTTGGGGTTGGGGCATAATCCATGGTTCACTATCAACTCCATTTTTTGGATATTGAAGCTTTACATTAAAAGAATCCGTGTAGGCCAACAACAAATTAAAGAGCAAAAAAAATGGGACAAATCTAAAAAAGTTAGATTTGTCCCATCAAGTGACCCGGCTGGGATTCGAACCCAGGACCCATACATTAAAAGTGTATTGCTCTACCAGCTGAGCTACCGAGTCGGCCTTACTTATCCATGTTGCCATTTTTAAGTAAATCCCTTTGTTTAAGGGACTGCAAAGATAGTAATTCCCTCTTTAATTCCAAGTTTTCCCACCTCTTTTTATAAGTTTTTTTTCACCTTAACAGGCAAACACCTGTTTATAAACCGGTTACGTTTTTGCTTTTTTTACGAAAACACAAAGGGTTATTTATTCAGGGATTATTTAGGAAAAAAGGAGAAACCGGAGTCAGTCAAAAGCTTTATTCCCGAAGATCAATTCCCATATCTTCCCTATTATTCTTTAAAACAGTACTGATATAATTTCCTTTTTTCCTTGGAATAGAAGCTGTTGCAAAAGTTCGTGGAGCTTTATATATTTCACCTTGATAATCAGGACTTGTAAGAACAGGCATCATGTAATACGCATGATCCTGATCTTCAATATCCATCACCCATTTACCGCCAATATGTTTTCTAAACGTCTCTCCAATATAAATGGTAAGAAGGTCTAACATTGAAGGATATTCCTTTAAATTATTGATCGATAGATAGTTATTGATAATCCATTGTTCCAAATCATCCAGTGATTTGATACTATAATCCAGATTAAGATGATTTCTTTTTGCAAAGTCTTCTGTAAATGAATCCATCTTTTCTCCGATGAAAAAAATCCACTCTTGAAAGTTTTCCTGTGTATGATACATATCAATGATATCTTATAATCAACCTGTGTTCGGGATTACACCTAGAAATTTTCCATGTGTGTAATTTCAAAACTATTTTGATATTCTAAATAATTATTCATTATAAAAAGAATTTATAAAATCGGTAAACGATTCAGAAACCAAAATGAAATTTTTATCATTTAAAAATTCAGCTTCGATAATATATATTTTCCCGTCTTCACATATAAAAAAAACATTTCCACCATTATCGTATGCAAAAGGAACTTTTTTTTCAAAAATAATTCCGCTTAATTTATAATCTTCAATAATTTTTTCTATTGGTAATCTTCCGTATTTTATTGGATTGAAACCATTGATAGTGAAAATATTTTTTATTCCTTTTACATATTCATATGGTGGATATCCGCCATATGAATATGTAAAAGATAATGATTTTTGAAATCCTCTGGCAATATTATCTTTGAACTTTCTTCAAAGTTTTTAATATCTAAACCAGTAAGTTGTTGCTCTGTTTGTTCAAATTCCATAATACTTATTTTTTACTATGTTTTAAATGTATATGAATTACCTGTTGCCTCTTTATATTGGCTACAACCTCCCATATGTGAAACTCCACTATGTGCTTCCTGTTTAACCAATTGCATTGTGCCTCTATTCGTTCCAGCATTATAATCATCTAAATGATGCCATACATAACCCTTAGGTGTGCTTTTTTGACCTAATGCAGCCATACTTGCGTTTTGAAAGTCTGTAGTATAATCCCCTGAATAATCAATTTCAATTATATTTCTTTGCCCAGGTTTCACTGGATAAAGAGCATCACTATTTGCATAATTTAGACCTCCATTTGGAGTTGCTTGAACACCTGAAAATCCTCTATCTTCTATTTTTTGTAATTCAGCAGCACTTGCATACCCATTATGCACCAGAATCCCATCTTCGGTTACATAATAATTTTCATTGGCCTGGATATCAAAATTATAAACTTTTTCATAATGGAGGCCAAAGTTTCGATACTGTTAACTACGGTTAAATTAAACCATTAAAAAAACCACCTTTTGGTGGTTTAGATATTTTTTTTGATAATGGGAAATCATCAACTTTAAAAATTTCTTTTTCTCCCAACATAACTAACTAAAAAAATAAAAAGATTGTCATAAGACGATCTTTTTATTTTTTATGACATTAAAATTTATTCCCAGTCAAAACCCTCTGCATTTGTCCAAAATACAATACTTGCTTTTGTTTAGGATTTTCAAAAAACTCATTGATAATATTTACGGTCTTTTCCATATTTACAAAAGAATTTTCAGGAACATAATTTTCATCTCCTGCATCCACTATTTCTGAATCATCACTACCGTTTGAGGAATACCATGACTGACCGTTTCTTATATTTGGAATGTTTTCATCATATCAGAATGAAATATTTTCTTTATCTATAGCAGAAAACTTCAAGATAATATTGCTTTCATCAGAAATTTCAAATTGAAAATATCCTGTATTGGAATACTCTAGATCTGTATCATTTAGATTTTTAAACAAGTTTACAACATCACTTTTACTAAGGTTTTCATTGTTTACCTTATCTAAAAAAGTTATTTTAATTTCACTCATAAATAAAACAAGATCTATCCCTCAATAATTTATTCATTAATAGGAATTCCCATATCTTCCATATTATTCTTTAAAATAGTACTGATATAATTTCCTTTTTTCCTTGGAATAGAAGCTGTTGCAAAAGTTCGTGGAGCTTTATATACTTCACCTTGATAATCAGGACTTGTAAGAACAGGCATCATGTAATACGCATTATCCTGATCTTCAGTATCCATCACCCATTTACCACCAATATGTTTTCTAAACGTCTCTCCGATGTAAATGGTAAGAAGGTCTAACATTGAAGGGTCTTCTTTTAAATTATTGATCGATGGACAGTTATTGATAATCCATTGTTCCAAATCATCCAGTGATTTGATACTATAATCCAGATTAAGATGATTTCTTTTTGCAAAGTCTTCTGTAAATGAATCCATCTTTTCTCCGATGAAAAAAATCCAGTCTTGAAAGTTTTCCTGGGTGTATGACATGTTATTATTAGAAATTTATATCTATTTTTTTTGGATTGACATTGCTTTCTATTATCCTTTCTAAAGTATTGGAATACTCTAGATCTGTATCATTTAGATTTTTAAACAAGTTTACAACATCACTTTTACTAAGGTTTTCGTTGTTTACCTTATCTAAAAAAGTTATTTTAATTTCACTCATAGTTTATTCTCAAAAGCCGCCTTAAAAATATTAATATATTTATATTAGTCTGGTTTTGTTATTTCAAGCAGTTTCAAAAACTCTGTAAAGGTTCCACAGATGTAATACGTATTTAAATCATCCGAAGATTCATCAAAAAAATAAGTATGGTCATAATACCTGATCCCATTATTATCACCATCATTAACTAACAATAAAAAACCACTACCAGCGTCACTTCCAATGAGTAAAGATTTTTCAGGAATATCATCATCATACTCATCATTTATTTTTACGATATCTGCAAATCCTTTTTCAATCTCAATTCCAAAAAAATTGCCCATTATCATGTATTCATTTAAATCCTTAATGTACAGATACGCATTCTCAACGAGTCCTCCATTACATTCTACAAGAAATTTTTGATAATCATCTGGTAATTTTATCTTAAAGTTTTTTTCAAGTTGTTTAACTTTTTCTGAATCACCATTTTGGTATGCCTTAATTTTCATAGTCTTAGGGTTCCAATAATTTTATTCAAACTCGAGGATTTATAAAAAAAGCTTCATTAAACGCAACTCTTTATTCATTCCCATCAAAATCTTCAGCATTATTCCACTCTACGATATTTGGTTTTTGCAAAGGATTCTGAAAAAATTCATTGATAATATTTACAGTCTTTTCCATATTTAAAAAAGAATTTTCAGGAACATAATTTTCATCTCCTGCATCCAATATTTCTGCATATTCACTACCGTTTGAGGAATACCATGACTGTAATGGGTTAAAAAAACATACTGTCTGTGAGAGTCTGTTTTTTATAATATTTTCTCTTTTTCTATAGGAGTATTAGGTTGTATTAAATTACCTGTTTCATCATAAAAATTATAACGTTCAAACTGACAATCTTCTAATTTATATTTTTCTCCATTAAGTACAGAAAAATATTTTCCATCTTTAATTTCTCCAATATTTAGATTAAGTATTGCTGAGCCTTTTTCGATCTGTTGCCTCCATCCGGCTAAATCTTTCGAATAAGACAATCCATAAAAATGTCTGTTATCCGGAGTAATTATAATAAAATTTTCACTTAAAACGCCGCCATTTTTAGGAATTAAAGGTGTATGAGCAGAAGAAACTATATTAACAAAATTATTTTTTGTAATTTTTCCATTACCACTTTGGATATAAATGTATCTGTATTCTCTAAAATCAAATTCTTCTTTTCCTGGAAGAAGCACTTTTTCTATTTTCATAATAATTAAGGTGTTATTTCAAATCTTACATTAGTAATACCATTTTGGCTAAAAACCTGTGAATAATGATCCGCTAATTCTTGGCTATTTGTGTGATATATAACTTCATCAAAAGCATTGGAGTATTTTTTTGCTTGATCAAGCATTTTGTTTTGTTCAGCTATTGCCCAAGGTTTAGTATCCAGAGGATTTCTTAAAGACTTGTTCCAATCTTCTACAAATTTAGCTTCAATAGCAACATTTCTCCCATTAATAACAGCAACATTATCAGCAACACCATTTACTAGTTGTCCATCAACTATCGCAGTATATTGTCTTGAATTAAAATTTGCAGCTCCTCCATATAAATTTTGAATATCATCTTCATATTGCTGTGCTTTATCTATTGCTCTATATCTACCATTATGCACCAGAATCCCATCCTCAGTAACATAATAATTTTCATTGGCCTGGATATCAAAATTATAAACTTTTTCGTAATGTGGCAATGTTTCTACACTAATAACAGTAGTATAATCGCCACCTTTTAAATGTAGAAGATCTCCGGCTTTTAAGTTACCAGCTTCAATCCATTCATCATTACAGAAAAAACGGTGTTCAGGAGTCACACGTACAAATTCTCCAGTAGGTAACTCCAAAGAGAGCATTTGCTGGGTAAATCTTTCGTACTTTGTAAGGATAGGCTGATATTCCTGGTCTTTGGTAAGTTCGTTATAGGTAAGAACGAGGTCGCCTTCTGACAGGTCTTCTATGTTGGCCAGTCCCTCCGGAGTGTGCACTTTGGTTCCTTCCGGAAAACAAACCAATGTAGCTCCTTTTGCTGCAAAAATTCCCAATACAAGGCTTACGCCACTGTCTTTCAGTTTTTCAAGAACATCTTTATCACTGCTCCAGATATTGTACTGGTCGTAATAGGCTCCGCCAATCCCAAGCCCGCGCATGGTTTTACAGAATAGCGATGCATTTTTAAACCCTTTAAAGGTAAACTGCTCTATTAATTCTTTTCGTGCCGTATTGGCAAACTGGCGTGCAAATTCACGGCCGAAAGTTGCGGCAGTCTGTCGCATTCCTGTGGCTCCCGCTGCTGCAGTGGCTCCGGCAGCTCCACTCACCATACCTACTGCTCCGCGACCGGCCAGAAACCCAAAGGCAAAGTTGGCGACATGGCCCAGATTGGTAAGGGCAGCACTACCCCACGCTTCCCAAACAGTTTCTTTGGCGGTAATGGTTCCGCCTTCTGCCGGACAAACCATAATGGATGAAAGGGTAAGCGTTTTATGATCCTGTATGGAGAATTTTTGGGACGTATTGGTCCAGATTCTCTGGGAAGCGGCAGCTTTACATTTGATCAGCCCGATAGCTACCGCAGCCAAAATAGCAGCGGCGATAATGGCTGCAACCAGCCAGCCAGGTCCCGGGATCATGGCACATATCCCCACGGCGATTCCTGCGGCAGCTCCGGCCATAAAAGCCACACTGCCAAGGCAGACGAAGTTGTTCCCTTTCAGGGTATCCAGCTCTGTAGCGGCTTTATCTCCACTGAAGGTTACAAAATCCTGACTGGTGACCTTCATTTGTTTCGGAGCCACTCCTTTGTCGCAGACCAGATAATGTTTTTCGGTAAGATACTGTTCATCTTCCATGGTGTTACAATTCTAATTGGGTATCCATAAAACAGTGATAATAGAAAAACTCACCCAGCTTCTCGGTAATGATAAAATCAGATTTTAACAATATCCGGTCGTCATACAGGTATTTTCCTTTTACTAGATATTCGGGATGCATAAAATTATCTTTTGCAAATTCCCGTAGCCTTCGGATCATTTTTTCATCACGGATCATCTTTCCTTCCACCTTCCATTCATCAGTTCCGTGTTCCGTATTTTTTTCGGATACGGAAAGATTCACGGGAATCACGATACCGGCTCCGAACCTGTCCATATCTTCTCTCCTGAGATAGCTTCTGGAACCTTCGTCCATCGGTTCTTTTCCGAAAATATAGAAGAACTGGTAGAGGAAATGAATATACCGGATGCTTTTTATTTCCATCTCTTCATTGGTGAGTTCATATTCTTTAGCCCTGATTATTTCATAAGCTTCGATAGGATGGGCATTGGTAAGCCATTCTTTTACCCCTTTCCATTTATCGCGGATCATATCTCCGTTGTAGATTCTGGCAATTTCTCCTTTTTTATTGATCCCCACTTCCAGTGTGCTGTAAATGCTGCATACTTTGTTGGTCATTTCAGTGATCTGGACAATCAGAGGATCTTCATACATTTCGAGATGATAGTCTGTTTCGGTAATTTCAAAAATGTGATAATCCAGATCGGGATCTTTTCCTTTATAGGTGACTGAAGTTTTAATGTTTATTTTATAATTGCTGTCTAAGCTATGTACTTTGGTTTTTCCAATAATATCCGTATTATAACGGTAGTCTTTACCAATCTCCATATATGATTACTTATTAATATTGACTTTACTTCCGTTCACCTGAACTTCCGAACTTCCGGTCACGGTTACATTTTTGCCCCCCAGTTTCGTATCGTTGGTTGCTGAAAAATCAATGCTTTCTTTTGCATCAATCTTGATTTCTTTTCCGTTGATCGTAATTTTTCCTTCTTTATCAATGATAACGGTACTGGCTCCGACCACGATTTTAAATTCGGTATTGGCCGTAAGGGAAACTTTTCCTGTTTTATCCATCTGAAGGACAGATGCATCACCTACATTGATCATATTGGTATTTCCGGCTCTTACGGTGTTATCATTACCTACGTTGACTTCCTTGTTTTTATTGGCATTGGTAACCGCATTTCCGGCCCCGTCGAATTTCATATTGGCCCCGCCCTGATCGGTAAGCAATACGGAACCTTCACCGTCATTCAGCTCCAGTTTGTTTCCGCTCCGGCTGCTTAAACTTTTTACGTTGTTTCCGGCTCCGCCTCCTGCTCCGATACCACCATGAAACATTCCGCCCATCACAAAAGGACGGTCAGGATGCTGGTGTACGAAATTGACAATCACCTGGTCGCCGACTTCCGGAACAGCCATGAATCCACGGTTTGTACTTACCTTATCACTGCTTCCCGCATCGGGAGTCATCACCCTGATAAATTCCGTTGTATTGGGACCTTTCTGCCAGTCAAACTGTACCTGTACCCTTCCCTGATTTAAAGGATCGGTATTGGAAATCACTTTGGCAAACTGGGCTTCTGCTCTCGGAGAATCAAATTCAGGTCTCGGAATATATCCGGTATCTGCAGCAATGGCTTCAAAACTCCCGTTATAATATCCTCTGGCATCCACTTCATGAGTGACTTCTGTAATCATCAGCTTGGTAAAATAAGAGGTTTCATTGCTGTCCGTTTTCCTCATTTCAATATCTGCCGTACATCCGGGATACAGAAAGGGTACCGTGGTTGTTCCCGAAGTCACAAAAACCTGGGAAGCTTTACTTCCTGCCGTTCCTTTCTGGGAAGCATCCACATCCATAAATGAGGAAGCCTTAATGGGAGCAACCCTGAGCGAAGGTGTTTTAAAAACCTTCTCGGAAATCTCATAGGCTCTTTTGGCAATATCTGAAGTATGGTTTATTTTAGAACTTCCTGTGATCAGTTTTTCATTTTTGCTGCTGTTGTATCCATAGAATGTAGGATTCACATGCTGGGCTTTCATTTTGATCTTGATATCGTGAACACTGCTTCCGTAAGTAAGCGTCAGTGGTTTTTCCTGTGGCGGTAGCTTTCCGAAATGCAGAACTTCTCCGTCATAGAAAAACTGTTCCCCGTAAGCTTCAGCCATTCTCGCCAGATAATTATAATGGGTTTCTTCGTATTGGGAACTGTAAGAAACATTTCCATGTTGTGCATCTACCCTGAAATCAAATTTACTGGATCCCAGTCCTTCTTTAATGACTTCACTGGCAATACTGTTGAGACTTATCGGCTGGCCTCCGCCAAAGCTCTGGATATGGGGTGCTGCATCGAGCAGAACTGTCGGACTGGAGCCGGTAAGGACAACATTTCCAAGACTGCCTTTTTCCTGGCTGAACCCTACTTCTGTAATTACACCTACAAAACTTCTTTCAGGCCCGTCTTCAACATCTTTATATTTGGAAATGACTGTGATTCTTTTTCCTAAAAAATTCTGAACTTCACCCAGATTATGGTTTTCCGGACTGCCTAAGGTATCGTAAGCAAGGGTAAGCTCAAATTCATGGTGCTTTACCGCAGACTGGTGTAATCTGAAATGTTTGAAATGTTTGATTATTTTACCTTCTACTACAATATCCAGTTTTACCACACGATTGATTCCCTGAATCTGATTGGAAGGAATGGACGCAGCATTATGAATACGCGAAGTAGGCTGATTGGTCCAGATTTTATCATTCACCACCGAGGTCTGGTTGGGAGCCAGGGTATTATTCATAAACATAACGCCGTCTTTTACAGACTGAGCTTTGGACAGGGTACTTAAAGGATCTGCTCCCATCGCTTTTATTTCTTCTGAATTTACAGGAACCTGAGCCCTTCCCCCACCCTTAGGCAACTTTCCATCGGATGATTCTTTAAACATAACCTATTGTTTTGTTGATGTATACAGGAGTTTTCCGGAATAAATCCGGACTAAAAGTATGGCCGTAATTTCAGCGGGCAACCGGATAATCTGTTTACTGGCCCCTAAACAGATTAACCATGATAAGCTGCTGTCTGTAGATCGGAGATAAGAAATTGGAAGAGATAAGCCTATATCTCTTCCCGATCAGCTTTCAGATATTTAGTTTTCTTCATTTAATTATATTGTGACTTGGTCATACCAATTTATCACTATAAAAATTCACAACAAAATGAATTTTCACTTAATTGAAAAATTGTAGTAGTTCTACGACTCTTTATCTTGTGCAGCAATACAAGAAATCCTTAAAAGCCATTATTTCAACGACTTTTCAATCTATTTTTTTGTATTTCTTATCAGGAAATTCTATTTTTGGCGGAATGAGTATAAAACGTTCACCGGTTTATGCTTTCAGTAACTCAACCGACATTCATCAGTTTCTATTTTTAACAATCTGGTATTTATGAAATTAATAACTCCAAAAGGTTTGGCACCCGGCGATAAAGTAGCCACTATATCCATGTCATGGGGAGGTGCCGGTGATTTATCACATCGGTATTTAAAAGGCAAAGAACGCTTGCAGGAAATTTTTAATCTTGAAGTGACTGAAACCCCTAATGCACTGAAACCCTCATCATGGATCTATGATCATCCGGAAGCCAGAGCTAAGGATTTAATGGAAGCTTTCTCAGATCCGTCTGTTAAAGCAGTTATTTCAAATATCGGCGGAGACGACAGCATCCGGATGTTGAAATATATTAATATTGATGTCATTAAAAATAATCCAAAGATATTTTTGGGTTTTTCAGACAGTACTGTTACTCATTTCATCTGTCTGAAAGCCGGTCTGAGCTCTTTTTACGGAACTTCTGTTCTGGTAGGATTTGCAGAAAATGCAGCAATGCATGACTATCAGATTCACGATATTAAGAAAACGTTGTTTTCGAATTCTGTGATCGGACAGATCTCCCCTAATAGAGAGGGATGGACTACGGAATTTCTCGATTGGTTTGATATTTCTTTACAGGACACTAAAAGAAAGCTGAACCCTTCATCGGGCTGGCATTTTATCAGAGGGAATTCTGTTGTACAGGGACCGTTGATCGGCGGATGTCTGGAAGTCCTTGAAATGCTTAAAGGCACAGATTACTGGCCGGATCCTGAAATATGGAAAGACTGTATCCTCTTTTTTGAAACTTCGGAAGGGAAACCTCATCCTGATTATGTCAGATATTGGTTGCGAAATTATGCAGCCACCGGAATTCTGAAAAATGCCAAAGGAATTATTTTCGGAAGGCCATACGATGACCTGTATGCTGAGGAGTACGAAGCAGAATTACTGAAAATACTGGATGAAGAAGGGCTTTACGATCTACCTGTCGTTACTCAGATGGACTTTGGACATACCTGCCCTACTTTCACATTGCCTTATGGCAGGCTGGCAGAAATCAACTGCATTGATCAGACCTTTTCAATTCTGGAAAGCGGAGTACAATAGTAATGTCTTAAAAGTATAAGTTTTGGCTAAAGCCGATAAAAAGTTTCATTTTTTTATTGAACGGGCTTTAGCCCGTTCCTATTCACTATTCCAACAAATTAATTGTGAACATATCATAACATATGAAACCAGAATTTTTGAATAAAAAAGAGACTGTCTTTGAAAGACAGTCTCAACCACTCTAACTATAAAACGAGCTGAACCAGCTATCCTATTTTTTTACAACTTGAACATACGAGCTTTCATATTTTCTGTCAAACTAAACTCCTTATGCAGGAGATAATCTGCGGGATTTCAGATAAAGTGCTGTACGGTTTACATAAGGCAATACAATAATCAGTAATAAAGATGCAGAAAGCAGCCACACCATCATTTCATAATAATCCATTGCAAAGCGTACATGATCCTGCATATTGATTTTTCCGATCATCAGTTTATGGGCAGCTTTTGCGGCATGATCTTCAAGCATTCCTTTACCCGTAAGTCTGACAGTCTGTTTATGAAGGAAATCTTTGACTGCCGGATCTACAGCAGTAAGGTGATCCTGAAAGGCATTGTAATGTCGGCTTTTTTCAAAAAGTTCAAAATAATTGATCAGGGCGATACTGGCGCAAAAACCAAAATACCGGACCGCCAGTGCTGTAGCTGCTGCTGAAGGACCAATAGATGCCGGAACCGATGATATAATAAAAATAATCGTCGGAACCATAATCAGCCCTACTCCCAGTCCCTGAAGAAATAACGGAATATAATAATTGAATTCATCTGCCTGAACATCAAAGGAATAATACATCAGCCCATGAAACAAAAGCAGCATTAAAAAACCGGGTATCCAGATATACCGTATTCCTTTCTTTTGCAATACCATGCAACAGGCAATAATCACTCCGGCTACCAGTCCGGCAAGATTAAAAATATTGATATACGAAATGTAGAACGGGTCAAAATGCAGTTCCGAAATAAAATAATTATTGGTAATTCCGGAAGCAAAACGGCAGATATACATAATAAAAAGAAGCAGCAATCCCACTTTAAAATTTCTGAATCTGAAAACCCTCAGATCAATATAAGGCCTTTTGATGGCTCGCTGACGAATCACTGACATTATAGATAAAAGAAGGATTCCTATGATACTGATGAGAATCCGGGGGTCTTCCAGCCAGTAATATTCCTGTCCGTAAATCGTGATATAGCCAATCAGGACCAATATCGTGCTGTACACTATAAAACTCTGCCAGTCCAGTTTATACAGATGGAACCTTGTATCAGTTCTGTAATTCGTCATCGCAAAAGTGAGAAAAAAAAGACCCGGCACATAGGAAAAAATAGCGGTTTTATAAATGATATTAAAATTATAGGAATCGATAAGATCTGCGGTTATCAGATTATTAAAAGGCATGGCACAGATCAGGATTCCGAAGAATACTGAAAAACTGATTTCTCTCGCCCTTTCACTGCTTAACCTTGTAAAAATCAAAGTAAGCGAAAGATTGACATTTCCGGCAAACAGCATTCCCTGAATAAAACGTACCGGAAAAAGAATATACACTTCATGGGTATAATAACAGATCAGGCTGGCCAGAATCTGTAAGGTAGTAAATAAAAGAAAATATTCCTTGGCGGCAAGAAAACTGAAAAACCTTCTTTCGAGGCAGTAAAACCCTACATATCCTGCATAGAATAGCGCTACCGAAAACTGAATATCGGCCGGCTCACATCCATAATACCCTGCTGCTGCATTCACATTGGACAGCGGCAGGAAAAATATAATAATCCCCGGCAATGTCATGGCAAAGAGGATAATCTTAACAAGCCATTCGGGTACCCAGTTTTTAAAAAACGGAATCTTCCTAGCCATGAGAGTGCTTTTTAGCAGCATATACATTTACATTCATTCCCAGTTTGAGAACATCAATATCTTTTCTTTTTCCGTCTATTCTGATACGAACCGGAATACGCTGTACAATTTTCACATAATTCCCGGTGGAATTATCCGGTGGCAGCAATGAAAAACTGGAACCCGTAGCAGGAGAAAGCGAAATAATGGTTCCCTGAAATTCCTGATCAGGATAAGAATCGGCTACAATTTTAACATGATCCCCGATATGCATATCTTTAATCTGGGTTTCTTTATAATTGGCCACGACCCATTTATCGGTTTCATTATTGACGATAAAGGCCAGTGTTTCTCCGGCATCAATCATTTGCCCTACCTCAACAGTTCTTCGCCCCATTCTTCCGTCATAGGAAGCGGTAACAACGGTATAACTTACATCCAGCTTATGACGGTCCAGCAATGCCTGCAATCTCGAAATTTCTGCCTGTACCACTGTTTTTTCTGCCTGAATATCACCAATCTTCGACACAGAAGCTGCATATGCATCTTTTGAAGACCTGTAATTACTTTCATTAACATCCAGTGTGGCTTTTACATCTTCAAGACGTTGTTTTGTTGCCGATTCTTCATTATACAATTTTTCATATCTGTCGTAATCCAGTTTTTGTTTCCATACTTTTGCTTCATCCGCTGATACCTGTGCCCGTGCTGAAGCAGCTTCTTTTTCCGTAGTATGGGTATTGCTTTCAAGAACTTTAAGCTGGGCTCTCGCCTTTTGAAGAGCAGCCTGAGTCTGTTCCTGCTGAAGGACATATTCACGGCTATCGATCACCAGAAGCGTATCCCCTTTTTTCACTTCCTGATTTTCTTCAAACTTTACTGCCACGATGAATCCGCCTGCTCTTGAGATCACAGGATTGACATATTCCTGAACCTGAGCATCATTGGTTTGTTCATACTTATAAAAACGGGTAAGAGTAAGACCGCCCCAGACAGCAAGTCCGGCCACGATAAAAACGGAGATCCATCCTGTGATTTTTGTAATCAGTCTGTCGGTTGGGGTATATTTTTTTTTCATTGTATTATAAAGTGCCTGTAATATTTTGTAGTAGATAATAATTGTTTTGTGCCATGATCTTAGCGGCTTCCAGTTCAAACTTGGTCTGAAGAAGCTGAATATCCGCATCCAGCAAATCGGTAAGCAGAGAAGCCTGATTGAAATAGGTATTTTTGGTAATTCTTGCATTTTCCTTAGCCTGGGTCACATTGGTTTCAGCTACCCTGATCTGTTCTAGAGCCTCCTGATAGCGCAGATAAGCTTCTTTTACCTGCTGTCTGATTTTATCTTCCGTATTTTTATGTCCTTCTTCTTCTTTTTCAAATTCCAGTGCCGCAGCTTTTACCTTATGGGTATTATGATAAAGAGAAGAAATGGAGAATGAAGCCTTCAGACCTACGATTCCCAGAGAATACCAGTTGGGATTATACGGATAAAGAAAGATCTGAGGATTGGCATAATAAAACTCACCATAGAGCCCTATTTTAGGACTTACATTCGCTTTAACCTGCTTAAGTCTGATTTTACTTAACTCTGTCTGCTCTTCGGAAACGTGATAATCAAAAGAATGATCCATTGCCTGTTTCAAATATTCTCCATAGGCAGCACTCTCGTTCCACTGATCCAGCGGAGCATCAGGAATTACAGTCTTCTCATCGGGAATTCCGAGAATAATATTCAGTTTCTGAGTGGCAATCAGGATATCATTTTCTATGGTTACCAATGCCATTTTACGTCTGGAAAGTTCAAGTTCTATTCTGAGAACATCGTTTTTCAGCACTACTCCATTCTTATATAAAGCCTGAATTTCTTTTAATTGTGTTTTCTGATCTTCAATATCCTGTCTGATAAGATTTCTGAAGATAAAGGTTTTCTGAAGATCAAGATAAAGGGCAGCTGTTTTATAATGAATATCGGAAACAGCCTGTTCCTTCTGAATATTCTTAATTTTCTGAAGAGTCTGATTTTCTTTGATTTTAAGATTCAGTTTGTTTCCTTCATAAATATTAAGATAAAAATCAGCACCGGCTCTGTAAAGAGTATGAATTACCTCATGCTGTACAGGTCTGGAAAAAATTCCGTTTTCATAAATGGGAATATTGGAGGCTTTTTCAATGGAACCTTTTACTGCGATTTCAGGAAGACGTTCCCGTTTTGTGTCTTTTACTTCTGCTTCTGCAATGTCTGCATCCAGGGTGTTGATTTTAATATGACGGCTGTTTTCTTCAGCTCTTTGCCATGCGTCTTTCAGGGAGAGTCGGATGGTATCATTTCGGAGACTGCCTGTCTGGGCTGATATTGCATAGGAAGTTCCCAGCATCAGCAGTCCGGTAAGATAAATTTTCATCTGAATTTTTCGAATTATTGCACTGCAAATTTATTGGCAATCCGGAGAATATTTTTACCTAAAATAGTCAAGTTTTACATGATTCCGGCCAAATGATTATATTTGCATTTTCAACCTATTTCAATTCTTTTATGGGATTAATTGCGACGCTTCCACATATTGATCAGTATGACAAAAGTGTATTTGTAATGCATGAAAAATCAGAGAAACTGATTCCTTTTCATAAGCACACGAAAGGCCAGCTAAGCTATGTAGAGGGCGGTATTGCCTATATTACAATAGACAACCGTACTTATGTGGTTCCGGCAAGACATTTCTTCTGGATTCCTCAGGGAATGGAACATATTTTAGAGATCGGGCACAGTGCTACCGTTCTCCGTTCTCTGTATTTTTACGCTCATGACGATGTATCGGATCCTTTCTATAGCAGACTGGGAATTTATCCGGCCTCAGAACTTCTGATCCAAATGATCAAATACACGGAAATATGGGACGAGAAACATGTAACTGCTCAGGATGAAAATTTTGAATTCCTGATTGCACTGAAGAAAATCCTGCCTAAAACCCACCAACAGCCCTTACCTATTATTCTTCCCGCCACCCATAATAAACAGATGCTGAGAATTGTTTCCTACCTGGAATGGAATATCGGGGAAAAACATACGCTGGCCAATGTAAGTGCAAGGTTCGGATTGAGTGAACGTACCCTGTCCCGTCTTTTTAAAGCTGATATGGATATTTCCTTTCTTCAGTATTTAAAAACACTGAGAATTATCAAAGCGATTGAACTGCTTTTAAATACGGATAAATCGATCAATGAAATTGCTGATGATGTAGGCTACAGTTCGATCAGTGCTTTCAGTGATACTTTCAGTGAATTTACTCAGTCCAGGCCTTCAGATCTCAGAAAAAACAGCAAGGCATTCCGCAGTCACGTCTCATGATCTTAATCAGGCTTTCCGGAAAATAAAAGAGTTTTTTATCTTCTATTTAAAATAAGTTTATATCTTTGTCATATAAAATTCATAGAAAATGTTTTCCAAAACCTGCGAATATGCTTTAAGAGCCTTAATTTATATCGCCCAGCAATCTAAAAACGACAGCCGGGTCGGAATTAAAGATATTGCCAAAAGCATCCATTCGCCTGAACATTTCATTGCGAAGATTTTACAGGATTTAAGCAGAAAAGGATTTGTACAATCAGCAAAAGGACCTAACGGAGGATTTTATATGGATCAGAAAAATCTGGATCTTACAATTGCAGATATTGTAAGAGAAATTGATGGTGACAAACTCTTCTCAGGCTGCGGATTAGGCCTTGAACAATGTTCGGAGACCCATCCCTGCCCTCTTCACGATCAGTTTAAAAGTATCAGAAATAATCTTCGGACCATGCTGGAAAACTCTAAAATACAGATGTTTGTTGATAATCTTGATTTAAAACTCACCTATCTTAAAACATAAAAAAATTTGCCCAAATAAAAGATAAAAAGATCTTTATATATTAATTTTAAAAAATGAAAATATATCTTAAAAATCCATTTGTTTCAATACTTCTTTCTTTAATGGCGGGAATGTTTATGACGATCAGTTTTTTAGAAACTCCGATGAAATTTCAGGTGGAAGGAGTCACGCTTCCTGTTGCGTTAGGGCTGGGAAAACTGATGTTTGGACTCTCAGCAAAACTACAATGGGTATTCATGATTCTCATCCTGTCTTTCCTGTTTATCAACAGAAAAAACCATACGAAAGTGGACTTTTTCATCATACTCATTTTGATCCTGATTCTCAGCTTAGAACAGTTCTGGATGCTTCCGGAACTCGATGCCAGAGTGGATATTCTTTCATCAGGAGGATCATTACCGCCTACTCCGCTGCACAATTACTTTATCTATTCAGAAACAGCAAAAGCAATACTCCTGATAACTGCCATTATTTTACAATTCAAAACTCAACCCAATAGATTATGAAAAGTCAATTTTTATCTGCCATTATCCTTCCCGTTTTATTCATACTATGCTACTCATGTTCCGGCAAGGATACCACGCCGATTCCGCAGCCGGATCTCCATACCGAACAGCCGTTATCGCCATCTGCCGAAACTCCTGCTCCTCCTGTTTCAGTAAGTACTTCCAGTGATCCCGGATGGAAACTGATCGAAGGAGCCGACTGCCTTGCCTGTCATAAAACAGATGCAAAATTAATAGGGCCTTCTTATCAGGAGGTCGCTGACAAATATACTGAAGCCGATTTGGAAAGGCTTGCCCGGAAAATCATTGACGGCGGTAAAGGAAACTGGGGCGATATCCCGATGACTCCTCACCAGGGAATAACTCAGGACCATGCAAAACAAATGGTGAAATATATCCTTTCACTCAAAAAGTAATAAAAAAATTTAAAATAATAAAAGACAAAAAAGTATTATATTATGAACACAAAAACAGACTTTATAGGAAACATCGTGGCTGAAGATTTCAGAACAGCCGCTATTTTTAAAAAACACGGAATTGATTTCTGCTGTAAAGGCGGAAGAACCATAGAAGATGCCTGCAGCAACAAAAAAATAAATCCGGAACACCTCTATCAAGAACTGGAATCTCTTCCTAGAAACGATGGATCTACCATTGATTTCAGCAGCTGGCCACCGGATCTTCTGGCTGATTATATTGAGAAAACACATCACCGCTATGTGGAAGAAAAAACTCCGGTTTTGCAGGCTTTTCTTGATAAATTATGTAAAGTACATGGAAGCAGGCATCCTGAACTGTTTGAAATCAATACCTTATTCAATGAATCTGCTCATGACCTGGCCGCGCATATGAAAAAAGAGGAACTTATCCTGTTTCCTTTTGTAAGAAACATGATGAAAGCCAAACTATCGGGTGGAGCACTTTCTCTCCCTATTTTCGGAACGGTAGAAAATCCGGTTGCTATGATGCAGCATGAACATACGGTGGAAGGTGACCGTTTCAGAAGAATAGCAGAAATCACGAATGAATACACTCCTCCTGCAGACGCCTGTAATACCTATAAAGTAGCTTTTGCCATGCTTCAGGATTTTGAAAATGATCTCCATAAACATATCCATCTGGAAAATAATATCCTTTTCCCAAAAGCCATCCGACTGGAGAAAGAATTTAGTGTTGAATCTTAAAAACGGATGCGGAATGACACCTAAAAAACTTTGGAGATGGCTTGCTGCCGTAATGATTGCCTCATTTGCCGTTCTCATATTCTACGGAACTGAAATCTACAGAAAAGTGCCACCGATTCCTGATAAAGTAGTAAGCAGAGACGGAACCTTGATCGCTACCGGACAGGATATTAAAGACGGGCAGAATGTCTGGCAGTCTATCGGCGGACAAACAGTAGGAAGCATATGGGGACACGGTGCTTATATTGCACCGGACTGGACTGCAGATTACCTGCATCGTGAATCGCTTTTACTCCTTGATGAACTGGCAAAAAAAGAAGGAAAAGTCTATAGAGAACTTCCTGATGACGAACAGGCCAGATATCAGGTCTTGTTAAAAAAAGAACTTCGCACCAATACTTTTAATGCCCACAACAATGAAATCGTTTTCTCTCCTGAGCGGGCTGAAGTACAAAGACAGCTGTCGCAGTATTATTCAAAATTATTTATGAATGATTCTTCCATGACCACCCTGCGTGATCAGTATGCTATTCCTGAAAACACCATCAAAGACCCGGCAAGAATGGCTAAAATGAATGCCTTTTTTGCATGGAGCTCCTGGGTCTGTATTACGGAACGTCCCGGAGATGAGGTCACTTATACCAACAACTGGCCTCATGATGAGTTGGCAGGAAATGTTCCGCCACCCTCATTGCACTTATGGTCGGGCTTCAGTGTCTTATTGTTATTAGCCTGTGTGGGACTTCTGGTATTTTATCATGCCAGAAACAAAGAAGAAGAAATCAGTGAAGTACTTCCTCTTGAAGATCCTTTACGGAATATGAAGCCCACTCCTTCCATGAAAGCTACTTTGAAATATATCTGGATTGTGGCGCTGCTCATTCTGGTTCAGATGCTTGCCGGAGTTATCACTGCACATTACGGCGTGGAAGGAAGTGGTTTCTACGGAATTCCTATGGATCAGTTTCTGCCCCAGTCAGTATCAAGAAGCTGGCATGTACAGCTGGCTATATTCTGGATCGCCACTTCCTGGCTGGCTACCGGACTTTATATTGCTCCTGCTGTTTCAGGATATGAACCCAAATATCAGAAACTGGGAGTCAATATATTATTCGGAGCCTTACTGATCGTCGTCTTAGGATCTCTCACCGGACAATGGCTTGGCGTGATGCAGAAACTCGGGCTGGTAGATAATTTCCTTTGGGGCCATCAGGGATATGAATATGTGGAGCTTGGAAGAATATGGCAGATTTTATTGCTCATTGGGTTGATTCTGTGGCTGGTATTGATGGTAAGAGCATTACTTCCGGCTTTAAGACGGAAAGACGGAGACAGACATTTATTAACCTTATTTACCCTTTCATCCGTAGCGATTGCTATGTTTTACGGGGCAGGATTAATGTACGGAAGACAAACGCATATGGCCATAGCGGAATATTGGCGATGGTGGGTAGTTCATCTTTGGGTAGAAGGATTCTTTGAAGTTTTTGCGACAGTGGTTGCAGCATTCCTGTTTACCAGATTAGGACTGCTAAGGCTAAAATCGGCCACTCATGCAGTATTATTCTCAACCATAATATTCCTTGCCGGAGGAATACTGGGAACATTCCACCACCTTTATTTCAGTGCCACACCAACGGCTGTACTGGCTTTGGGGGCAACTTTCAGCGCACTGGAAATCGTACCGCTGGTACTGATTGGCTATGAAGCATATCAGAATTATCAGCTCAGCAAATCAACATCGTGGATTCAGGCCTATAAATGGCCGATTTACTGTTTTATTGCCATGTGTTTCTGGAATTTTCTGGGCGCCGGAATCTTCGGATTTGCCATCAATCCTCCTATTGCCCTCTATTATATTCAGGGATTAAATACAACTGCTGTACATGGACATGCCGCCCTGTTTGGAGTGTATGGAATTTTAGGAATCGGATTAATGCTGTTTGTTTTAAGAGGATTGTATCCTGAAAGGCAATGGAATGACAAACTTATAGGCTGGGCCTTCTGGCTGACAAATATCGGCTTACTGGTAATGGTAACGATCAGTCTTCTGCCTATAGGCATCATGCAGTCCGTAGCTTCTATTAAGGAGGGATACTGGTATGCCCGATCCGCAGAATTTATGCAGACCGACATCATGCATTTCCTGAGATGGATGCGTGTTCCCGGAGATATTTTACTGGCCGCGGGAGAATTGCTGCTTGTCATTTTTATTCTGGGACTGAAATTCGGCTGGTCACTGAAAGAAAAACGCTAGCCTATTATTCACTAAACCTTGCAGATCTCTTATACCTGTAAGGTTTAGTATTTCTTCTTTTAAATTTTCACAAACAATATGAAACGTAATGAAAACATAATCCTTCTTTCACGGGACCATCATTCCGGCCTGCTTTGCAGCTGGAAAATAAGGCAGGGATTGAAAAAAACGGTTGAAACCAAAAGAATTCAAAAGTACATCCTTTACTTCTGGAAATACCACCTGAAACACCATTTCAGGGAAGAGGAACAGATTCTCTTTCCTTATCTTGAGGATAAATACGCTGCCCGGGTACAATCTGAACATCAACAGATAAAATCTCTGATCTCACAGATAAAAAATTCTGAAAACCGTGATTTGTTTTCAGATTTTGCAGGTCTGCTCGAACAGCACATCCGCTTTGAAGAACGCCAGTGGTTTCCTCATTTAGAAGAGAAACTGAATAACACCGTCCTGGATAAGATCGGAAAAGAGCTTAATCATATCCACTCTGAAGAAAAAGATGATGATCCTGATGAGTTCTGGAAATAACTTTCATTTAATAGTGTATCTTTAAATTATGATTCCGGAAGAAATTTTAAAACAATATCACGCCTGCATCTGCGATTATGAAACCGGGGACTTTATCTATGAAGAAAATATGGAAAGTTCCTGTTATTTTCAGATTCTGTCCGGAAAAGTAAAGCTTAATAATTTCAGTGAGGACGGAAGAGAATTTATTCAAAATATTTTCGAAGCTCCGCAATCTTTTGGGGATGCTCTACTTTTTATTGATAAGGCTTATCCTACTAATGCAATTGCTTTAACACAATGCAGGGTTTACCAGCTGCCTTCTGATCTTTTTTTTACTTTACTGAAAGAACACCCTCAATATTATGTGATCATTACTGAAAATCTTTCCAAAAGATTATACTATAAAATGCTTATGTCAAAGCATATATTCTCCAAAGATCCTCATATCAGACTGACTGCTTTAATGAAGTATTTTAAAGAAACGCACTGTATCAAAGAAAATAACGAGGAATATCTCATCCCGCTGACACGTCAGCAGATGGCTGATCTTACGGGTCTTCGTGTTGAAACCGTAATCCGGACAATTAAAACTATGGAAAGAAATAAACTACTCAAAATCAGGAATCGCCAAATTTATTATTAAATTCAGTAATCCTTTGTGATTCAGATCATAATAAAGAACAGCCGCTCATTGTAACTTTAAGGAACAGAATTCTTTAAAACGTATGCAATGGAAGAGTTTCTTAATGAACCCGGTTTACAAATCACTATTCTTCTTCTTTCACTTCCGATTATTTTTGCGCTCATTCTGATTCTGATAAAAGTCAACGGAATGATCTCCACCCTTCTCAAGAAAAAGGAATTGAAAAGAATTTACAGACATCTGAAAAACATGCCTCCGCAAGAGGTTTCTGCACTGGAGGCACGTAAGAAAGAACTTGAATTTCAGCTTTCCGGAGATGAACTTTCGTCTCATAAAGAGGTGAAAGATCCCCGGGGACTGGTCAATCAGGCCGCTGAAGTACATGATCTCCGTTTTCTTCAAAGCAAAAGAAAAGAGGGCGGAAAAATTATCGTCCCGGAAGATGAAAAAAAGCTCATTCTCTGGTTCCTTGGATGCAGTGTTTTCTGGCTTCTGATGGGAACAACCGTGGGAGAATATCTTGGGATTAAATTTGTTGCTCCCGATTCAGACCACCTCAGCTGGTTAAGCTTCGGAAGACTTCGTCCCGTTCATACCAATATGGTTTTCTGGGGATGGTCTTCGATGGCCATGATTGGCTTTTCTTATTATGTAGTTCCAAGAGTCGGCAATACTCAGGTTTTTAACCTCAAACTGGGATACTATACTCTATTTCTGATGAATGCATCTGTCATTATCGGGAGCCTTTTTCTGATGGCCGGAATCAACAACAGCGGCGGTGAATACCGTGAATATATCTGGCCCGTCATGCTTCTTTTTGCTGCCGGAATTCTGATCAGCATTTATAATCATTTTAAAACAATTGCTTTCAGGAAAACCGAAGAGATCTACGTCTCAAACTGGTATATCATTTCTGCGATGATGTTTGTGGTCGTAATTCTTCTCGTGGCTTATCTTCCATTCTGGCAGGACGGGCTGGGAGAAACCATTACACAGGGGTATTATATGCATCAGGGGGTTGGAATGTGGTTTATGTTGTTTAACCTTGGATTAATGTATTATTTTCTGCCTCAGGAACTCAACAGTCCTGTTTATTCTTACAGTCTGAGTATTCTGGCATTTTGGATGCAGATCCTCTTCTATACCCTGATTGGAACCCATCATTTTATTTTCAGTGCTATTCCATGGTGGCTACAGACTGTAGCGATTGTGGCCAGTGTGGGAATGATTATTCCTGTAGCAGCAGGAAGTGTCAATTTTATGATGACGATACGCGGTTCATGGCACAGGCTAAAACTAAGCTATGTTCTTCCGTTTTATGTGGTTTCCGTCATTTTTTATTTTACAGGATCCATGCAGGGAACAGCTGAGGCTTTCCGGACGTCTAATCTTTTATGGCATTTCACAGATTTTACAGTGGCACACTCCCATCTTACCATGTATGGCATAATCACATTCATGTTGTGGTCTTTCACTTATACTTTGGTTCCAAGACTTACCTCTCATGAACCCCCTAGCCTTACCGTGGGGCTGCATTTCTGGATGGCCCTGATCGGAGTGCTGGTGTATACCATTTCCCTCATGATCGGAGCTACAGAAAAAGGAATATTATGGATGGACAAGAAACCTTTTATTCAGGGAATTGTAACCATGATGCCTTTCTGGCTCTGGCGGGCTATCGGAGGTAGCATGATGTGGATTTCTCATATTATTTTTGCTTATAATTTTTACCGGATGATCCGGCCTAAAAAAGAAATCATCATTCCGGAATCTCCATCTGAAATTTTAGAAATCATACACACTCAAAAAAAGATATCATAATGGACTTCTTTAATGATCATAAAAAACTGTTCTCCACAGCATTGGCTTTTTTTCTTTTTCTGACACTGATAATCTGCATTTTCCCTGCATTAAACAATCAGAAAGTGTATAAACCTTTATCGGGAAGTAAACCGCTCACCGAGGAAGAAAGCCGTGGAAAAGACATTTTTATCCGTGAGGGGTGTGTTGCCTGTCATACACAACAGGTCCGGAATGTAGATATGGATCAGGTTTTCGGAACCCGCCCCAGTCTCGCAGTAGATTATGCCCGAAATAAAAGGCTCAATTTTTTCCAAAATACCGCTACGCTGATGGGTACTGAAAGAACCGGCCCCGACCTTACCAATATCGGTTCAAGACAACCTAGTACAGACTGGCAGTATTCTCACCTGTTCAATCCAAGGTCTGTGGTTCCCGAATCGATAATGCCTTCCTACAAATGGCTTTTTCTGATCAAAGAACAACCCGGTCCCGGAGATAAGGAAATCAATGTTCCTGATGCATTTAAAAAGGGAATTAAAGGTAAAATTATTCCTTCTGCAGATGCCAGAGATCTGGTAGCCTATCTTCTGAGCCTGAAACAGGCAGACCTTCCTAAAAGTATTCCGTCACGGGAATTTTTATACAAAAAAGAAGAAAAAAAGACAGCAGGTTCTACAGGAGGTGACAGCTTGCCGGATGGAGAAGCTTTATTCGCAACCAACTGCGCTACCTGTCATCAGGCCAGCGGAGAAGGTATTCCCGGCTCATTTCCTCCATTGAAAGGTGATAAAGTGGTTTTAGGAGATCATCTTGAATTATACGTCACCATTATCATGAAAGGTTATAACGGTCTGGCACCGCAATATGGAGAAATGCCCGCCGTAGGAACGAATGCCAATTTTAAACCGGAAGATGTGGCTGCCCTGATCAACCATGAAAGAACCAGCTGGGGTAACAATGGAAAAAAAGTAACTGCTGAAGAAGTAAAAGCTATAATGGATAAAATAAAATGACATGAAAAAGATATCACTTACCCTCCTCCTCTTATGGACAGGTTATTTGCAGGCCTGTGATGCCTGTAAACTGCAACAGCCCAAAATTACCAGAAACCTCACTCACGGGACCGGGCCTGATTCAAACTGGGACTGGATTATCGTAGGTATTGTTACTGCAATCACATTGGCGACACTGGTTTATTCATTCAAATTTCTGATTAAACCGGGAGAAAAAAACAAAACACATATCAAAAATAATATTCTTAATTTTTAAAACTGAAATAATGGGAAAGCATAATGCCGCTGTTTTTCTTTATATCGATGAAGAGCCTGATCCGGTCGCTGAACTTCAGACTCCTGTTGTTTTCAATCTGGATACCACAAAACTTACAGATGGGGAACATACTTTAAAGATCGTCAGCAAATTTGGGAATAAAGAGGGATTAAAATTTGTACGTTTTACCGTTCGTAATGGTCCTATCATCCATCTTGAAGGGCTTACGGATGAGGAAACGGTAAACGGCATTTTGCCGTTGATGCTGAATGCTTATGATACCGGAAAAAATCAGAGTTTCATTATCAAAGGAAGTGAAAATCCCCGGACAATTCCCGTCTGGATCTGGATTATTGCTTTAATTTTTGTGGCATGGGGGGCATTTTATCTGGTATCCAATTTTAGGTTACAATAAAAAGCCCTCTCAACTGGTGTGGAAAGGGCTATTTTTGAACCGTCAGGGTCTGTGATTATGCTTAAACCTCAGAGCAGTTATTGTGTTGCTTTGATAATGGCAGAGGTAATCTGATTTTCTTTTTCTTTTGAATATGTAGAGTCAAAAGGTTCCATGATATCAAATAAATACTGATAGAATGGTGTGATCTGCTGCACATTTTCAGATTCCTTCATGGCTTTATCTTTCCCCATCTGCTGAAGTTCTTTTACAAAAACATTGAACTTCTTATCAATCGGCTCTATGGATTTCACCAGATAAGCATAGGCTTTTTCTTTCTGTCCGATTCTG
>NZ_JAFAJM010000017.1 GCF_019236175.1 Chryseobacterium sp. | reverse complement strand
ACTAAGCAAGTGCTTTCGGTAGGCACTCTAAAAATACACCGCGGGATGGAGCAGTAGGTAGCTCGTCGGGCTCATAACCCGAAGGTCATCGGTTCGAGTCCGGTTCCCGCTACTAAGCAAGTGTTTTCGGTAAACACTCTAAAAATATACCGCGGGATGGAGCAGTAGGTAGCTCGTCGGGCTCATAACCCGAAGGTCATCGGTTCGAGTCCGGTTCCCGCTACTCAATGAGAGATGCAATAGCTATTGCATCTCTCTTTTTTTGTATTGCAGAACGAAAGCGAATGGAGTTAAAGCGGGTTTATGGTGCTTTTCCATTTTTTATATTCCTCTTTCATACAATGTCCGCAAGGTCTGTAGCCATTTTGTAAAGCCTCTGTTTTATTTTTAAAGAAAACCCGGTTTTCCTTTTTCATTCTTTTGCCTGACTTACATTGGAGCCGGCCATAGATTTTCAGCGTGCTGTTTCCTCCTAAACAAATTTCCCCGTTTCGGATTTTATTTTTTAGCAAAAAGTCTGATAGCTGAGAATGGGCAATCATTATATGGTATTTTAATTAATGGCGTCATGAAAGATAATTCCTAATGTATAACGACAGCCTTCTTTTAGCTCACTGACTCCGTGTTTCATATTGACTCTGTAATATCCTTTCACACCTTTTTCAGGTTTAAAATTCGTTGTGAAAATAAGAATATCTCCTTTTTTGGGCTGTAAAACAATGGCTTTAGACTGAGCGCGTGGAATGTGCTGAGTTATAACAAATTCTCCGCCTGTAAAATCTTTTTCAGGCTCACTCAGAAATAATACCATCTGGATAGGAAAATAAATATCACCATATAAATCCTGATGTAAGGTGTTGAAGCCGCCTGTTTCATATTTTAAAATTAAAGCAGTAGCCTTTTTCTGGCCGTTATTGTGACATTGTTTTAAAAATGTTTCATGTTCCGGCGGAAATTCTGTCCCGATATGTAAAGCTTTAAACCAGGAGTTGGCAATAGGTGCTAGATGAGTATATATATGCGTTCGTAAAGTTTGTATCAGGTCGGGTAAGGGATAATCATAATATTTATATTCTCCTGATCCGAACCGATGACGGGCCATCACCACCGTTTTACGGTAAAGCCCTGAATAGTTATACCCTGATTTCAGCATTTCACATTCATCATCGGACAACAGATTGGAAATTACTGCGTATCCTTTCTGATGCATTTTTTCAGTGATATCCTGCCAGTCTGTATTTTTAATTCTTTGAAGAGTATCTGTCATTGTATTGATTTTATGAGACAAAGATCTGATGTTATGAATGGGAATACAATCCGAAACATGCGGTATTCATCATAGATTATTTGTAAAAGAAAAATTACTCTGGACTATTTATATAACTCAATCTGGACGATAAGAGTAGTCCTGTTTGCGATTACTTTTGCAGCGTTAATTAAAACCAATATAATAATGAATTACACAATTAAAAAAGCAAGTCTCGAGGATCTTAATGAAACAGCAGAACTATTTAATCTTTATCGTGTCTTTTACAGACAGGAATCAGATGTGGAAAAGGGAAAAACATTTTTGAAAGAAAGATTTTTAAACAGTGAATCCGATATTTTTCTTGCGATGGCTGATGGAAAAGCAGTAGGATTTGTACAACTGTACAAATTATTCCATTATACCCGATTGCAAAAACAATGGCTGTTAAGCGATTTATTTGTACATCCCGATTATAGAGGTAAGGGTCTTTCGGTAGCTTTAATTGATCGTTGTAAACAATGGTGTGAGGAAACCGGAGCCTGCGGGCTGATGCTGGAAACAGAGAAAACCAATGATATTGGTAATAGGTTGTATCCCCGTTGTGGATTTGAATATGACGGGCTTCACAATTATTATTACTGGTGGGGATAGAATGCTTGTTAGGTAGAATTACTTCTACATTGATCACAATTTAATTCTACATTTATTTTTTCACCGGAAAGGGGTATAATTCTATTTTTGTAAAGCTCTTTGTGATCCGAATTTTAGGACAATTGATGATAAAGAGCACAAGCAAAACTATCTCCGCCACATTTTCTACTTTTTCCCCCACGGTTTTATGATTAGTACCACAAAACTGCTTTTGGCGGAGATTTTTGCTCACAAAAAAAGAGAACTGTCTACAGTTCTCTTTTTGTTTTTTTATATAAATAGGTGCGCTGTTATGGTGCAAGCTGCGCATAAGGAGTCAGCTTATTGTCATCAGACATGGTCTGATCCAGAAATTCTCTTTTCTGATCTCCTTTCATTCTTCCTGCTGCATCATTGGCATTAAAATAAGCTTCACTTAATTTTGTAGCAATATCAGCTGGTTTAAAATCAAACTTGGTATCGCCTTCTACTCCCAGATAACCATTTTTTCGGGTAAGATTAGTGATATAGTTGTTATAATTCACAAGGGTATTTCTCATGTATAATGTATGATATTCCATACATTTTTTTGCTTTTTTAGAAGAATTATTGAGAATACAGTTTTTCATATTATTTCTGTACAAAAACCATTCAGATTCTAAGGTTTTATATTCTTTTCCCACCATAATTTTTCCGTTGGTAAGAATGCTATTATCTCCTTCTTTAGTAGCAATGGTCTGAAGATGCTGAATAACTAATGGTACTGTAGCCTCGATTTTCGATTTTGTATCTTTTAGTACGCTAAGATCAGCTGCCGGAGATTTCTTCTTTTGAGCCGTAGTAACGTTAAAAATAAGCAATAGGAGTACAATCAATAAATTATATCTTTTCATGAGAAATTTTTAAGGCACTAAAATAAATATAATTTCCCGGTTAAAACAAATTTCATTTTAATTTTATTTAATAAAAATTAACAAGTTTTAAGAATTTCAAGAGGAAACTGCTTTTTTTATGCTGATTAGATAGAGAGTGAATTGGTCTTATTAATAAATTAATATATTTAATTGAATTTTATTTTACTGATTTACAGTCAGATAGATTGTTTTTATTATCTATCACTAAAAAAATAGTTGTTTGGATCAAAATTATTTCTACATTTGTATAACTAATTTCTTAGTGATATAGAATGATATACATTTAATATCATAAATGATTAAATGAACAGGATATGAAAATTCAGACTTTAACAAAAGCGGAAGAACAGGTGATGCAGTATTTATGGAAAATAGAAAAAGGATTTCTTAAAGATGTTCTGGATCTTTTTCCGGAACCTAAACCCCATACCAATACCGTATCTACCATTTTAAAAGTTTTAAAGGATAAAGAATTTGTAGACTATCACGTATACGGTAGACAGCATGAATATTTTCCATTGATTTCAAAGGAGCAATATTCAGGGAAAACAATAAAAAGCCTTGTGAAAAATTATTTTAAAGGTTCTTATAAAAGTGCTGTTTCGTTCCTTGTAGAAAAGAATGAAATGAGTGTAGAGGATCTTGAAATGCTATTAGACGAACTTAAAAAGAAAAACTAACACATCATGGAAGCCATACTTCTATACTTTGGAAAAGTAATTTTATGTTCAGGTGTAATGTTTCTGTATTATCAGTTGTCTTTAAAAGACAAGACATTTCACCATTATAACAGATTTTACTTATTGTCTGCAATGTTGATCTCATTGCTGTTGCCTCTGATCAGGATAGATGATTTTACAATCGAAGTGAATAATGAAGTGTATAGGCTTCTTGATAAGATTCAAAATTTTAATTCAGAAAAAAATATAGACCATGGTCACATTTATTTTAACATTATTTTTTCAGCTCTGGGACTTGTTTCTCTCTATTTTTTAGGGAAACTGACGTATGGAATTATCAAAATCCAGCAATTTAAAAAACAGTTTCAGAAAGAAAGTTTTGACGGGATTAATTTTTACCGTACAAATCTGACAGAAGCTCCCTTTTCCTATTTTAAGAATCTCTTCTGGAAAAATACTATTGTACTGAACTCCGAGATAGGTAAACAGATCTTAAAACATGAAATGGTACATATTGAGCAGAAACATTCGTTTGATAAGATTTTTATCGAAGTTATTACTTCTGTTTTCTGGTTCAATCCGTTTTTTCATATTATCAAACGGGAAATTAATCTAATCCATGAATATCTGGCTGATAAAAAAGCCGTAAAACATTCGGACACCCAAGCATTTGCGCAGATGCTTTTAGCAAGCCACTTTTCCGGAACACAGTTGCCTGCTGCCAGTCCGTTTCTTAGTTCAAACCTTAAAAAAAGACTTAAGATGTTACAAAAACCAAAAACCAAATTCGGGTATGCGCGAAGAATTTTTGCATTGCCGGTTTTATTTACAATTGCTTTTACTTATATGGTAAATGCAGAAAATAAAGAGATAGAAAAAACAAATCAGTCTATTAAAAAAGCAGTATCTGAAATTAAAAAAGATACGGTAAGACCTGAAAAAAATGAGCAGGAGACTGTTAATGATCCAACGCCAAAGAAATCTGAAAATCAGATAAAACTGGATGAGCTTCAAAAAAAGATTGACAGCAAAGGTAAAGAATTGAGTAAACTGAAACCTGAAAGTGCAGCTTTTGATAAAAAGGTTGAAGAAATAAGTTTACTGGCTTCGGAAATAGGGAAAATTGCAGGGGAAGAATCTCTGAAAGCAGATCGTTACTTTAAATCTGCTGAGTGGAAAAACAAAATGAAAGAGCTGGAAAATTTAAATGTGGAAGTTCCGGATGTCTCTCATATTGAAATACCAGAACTGCCAGAACTGCCTGCCGCTCCCAATGTTCCTGGTAATCCGAAAATAAAGGTTCTCAAATCAGGAAATATCATGTATCAACATACAGGAGGCTTAAGCAAGAAAGAGCTCAGAGATATCAAACGCGAGGCGGAAAATGCCAAAAGAGAGGCAGAAAAAGCTAAAGTGGAAGCTCAGAAAGCAATGAAAGAAGGTGAAAAGGCCAGAATAGAGAGTGAAAGAGCAAGTCAGGAAAGTAACAGAGCCAGAAAAGAGAGCGAAGTAGCCAGAATAGAAGCCGAAAAATCCAATAATTTCAGAAGCTTCAGTTTTAATACATCTCCTAAAGTAATGGTGATGCAGGCTGACTATATTAAAAAAGACGGGCAGGGAAATGTTGCAATGAGTGGCATTAAGAAATTTAATATGAGCGGCTGGGATGATGTGAGGTTCTTTGTAGACGGCAGAGAAGTTTCAAAAGAAGAAGTGAATGCTTTAAAATCTGAAACGATTGCCAGTATTAATGTTATGAAAGAAAATAAATTAAGAGGAACACGAGGCGAAATAAGAATTCAGACAAAGAAATAAAATACTATTAAGCTTTGTCAATACAGTTGGCAAAGCTTTTTTATATACCGTTTATTATGAAATATAAAATGCTGTTTTTTATGTTTTTAGGGGTGATTGCCCATGGCCAGATCAACCGTTTTTTTTACGAGTACACATTTATCCCGGATTCCCGAAATAAAGAAGATGTAAAAAAAGAAATGATGCTTCTGGATATCGATAAAAACGGATCAAACTATTATAGCCATGATACGTTTGTGGCTGATTCCACAGGAAAGGCTGATCTTGAAAAACAGCTTAAATCAGGTAGTGGAAGTATCAGTGTTAACAAAAGAGAAAAACCGGGACAGATTTCTTATAAAGTAACTAAACAGTATCCGGATTTTAAAACGTATTTGTTCAGAAATATTTCGATGGACAAGTATAAAATAAAAGAAGATCAAAAACCCGAATGGAAAATATTGCCGGACAAACAAAAAATAGGAGAATATAGTAC
Source organism: Chryseobacterium sp. (assembly GCF_019236175.1). GTDB lineage: Bacteria > Bacteroidota > Bacteroidia > Flavobacteriales > Weeksellaceae > Chryseobacterium. The sequence goes on along the minus strand of NZ_JAFAJM010000017.1, from coordinate 180,851 downwards.
CCAAAAGGCAACTACTGGTTTCGGAGGAAGAGAATGGATAGCATGGTTCTCCACGGATATTCCTCTTCAGGACGGCCCTTATAAATTTTATGGCCTTCCCGGACTGATCGTAAAGATTGAAGATACTACAGGTTCTCACAGAATGACACTTGTAGGCAATAAAACCATAAAAATACCTAACACTGAAAAAGAACCTCAGTTGCCTGAAAATGTGAAAATAACGGGGCTTTTTGGTAAAGAAATCGAAATTACAGAAGATCAGTTTAAAAAAGCATGGAAAGCCTATGTTAATGATCCTACTAAAAATATGAGGGAACTGATGATGAAAAATGGGGGAGATACCAATGCTAAAGTGGCTTTCAAAGTGAAAACGGCTGACGGGAAAGAATTTTCAGACCCTAATGAAGTACTTAGAGAAATGGAAAAAAGAACGAAGGAATCCCTTCTGAAAGATAATAATCCGATTGAACCGGATCTGATGAACTGAAATTATTCATTTTTAATGTGAACAGGATGCATTTAGTGTCCTGTTTTCTTTTTTATCTTTGGATAATAGACGGTATTACAGAATGTAAACCAGGTTTGTAGCTGAAATTTTAATCTTTAATTTTTAGACTTATAATGACAGAAAAAGAAAAATGTGCTGCAGGACTTTTATATAATGCCAATTATGATCAGGAATTAATTAATGAGCGGATGACCTGTAAAGATCTTTGTCGGGACTATAATGAGCTTCGGAATTCTGAAGAAGAAAACAGAAACAGATTAATCCGGAAAATTCTGGGAAATGTAAAGGAGAGAATTTGTATAGAACCTGTTTTCTGGTGTGACTACGGATATAATATTGAAGTCGGAGAAAATTTTTATGCCAATCACAACCTTGTTATATTAGATTGTGCTAAAGTGAAATTTGGTGATAATGTTTTTATTGGTCCTAACTGCAGCTTATATACAGCCGGGCACCCGCTTGATGTAAAACAGAGGAATGAAGGGTTGGAATATGCACATCCCATTATTATCGGAGATAATGTCTGGCTGGGAGGAAATGTAGTCGTTCTGCCGGGAGTCAGTATAGGAAATAATACTGTAATAGGAGCGGGAAGTGTGGTGACTAAAGATATCCCGGACAATGTGGTTGCTGTAGGAAATCCCTGTAAAGTGGTTAAAAATATTGAATAGCCTCCTCTCTGAGGATAAGATAAATAGAAAATCCCGGACGTAAACCGGGATTTTTATAGGGTGTCTGATGGCCGATTCTTAAGCTAATTTCTGAGAATCTGAAATAAACTGAGCCAGTCCGCTGTCTGTCAAAGGGTGTTTCAACAAACTCAAGATCGGAGGAAGCGGAGATGTAATTACATCCGCCCCGATTTTAGCACAGTCAATGATATGCATAGAGTGACGGATAGAAGCCGCTAAGATTTCAGTTTCAAACATATAGTTATCAAAAATCAATCTGATCTCCTGAATAAGGTTTAATCCGTCAGTAGAAATATCATCCAGTCTTCCTAAGAAAGGAGAAACATAAGTAGCTCCGGCTTTAGCCGCTAAAAGAGCCTGTCCTGGAGAAAAAATCAACGTACAGTTTGTTTTGATTCCTTTATCAGAAAAATACTTTAATGCTTTGATACCGTCCTTGATCATTGGGATTTTAACAACGATATTTGGATGGATAGCAGCCAATTCGTCTCCTTCTTTGATCATTTCTTCATATGTAGTAGAAAGTACTTCTGCAGAAATATCTCCGTCTACAAGTTCGCAGATCGTTTTGTAATGGTTTTTGATTGCTTCAGCTCCCTGGATTCCTTCTTTAGCCATTAATGAAGGATTGGTAGTTACACCATCCAGAATACCAAGGTCTTTAGCTTCTTTGATTTGCTCTAAATTAGCTGTGTCAATAAAAAATTTCATCTCGTTAAAATTAAATAGATTTATTCCAACAAAGATAGGTGATTTAATTGAGTTCTTTGGTATGAATTTTTGACAGCAATCAGGAGGTTTATCTCCAGGAGGTTCTGAGAAATTTCCCAGGCTCATCTCTCACAATCTTACGCCTAAAATCGTACCTTTGTTATCCCATGAAAGACAACCATTTTACAGCAACACTGGAGATTATCGGGATCAATCCTTTTGTTTTTGTTCCGGAAAAAATTCTGCATCAGATTTTTGAACGCGCAGGAAAGAATAAGAGCCCGATTCCGGTCAAAGGAACGATAAATAATAAGGAATTTGAGCAGAATCTGATGAAATATCTGGGAGAATGGAGGCTGTATGTAAACCTTATCATGCTGAAAAACTCTCCTAAAAGAATAGGGGAGATCATTGAAATAAGTCTGGAATATGATGATTCCGACAGAAGTATTTCGATTCATCCGAAGCTGGAACAGGCCATTCAGCAAAGTACTCTGGCAGCTTCCAATTTTGAAAAATTAATTCCGTCAAGAAGACATGAGCTGATCCGGTATATCAATAATTTAAAAACTGAGGCAGGTATTGAGCGTAATATTGAAAAGATTATCCGCCATCTTCATGGCGAAACTGATTTTTTTGGAAAAAGAATTGAATAAAAAGTCTGACATAAAAATAAAATCCGGAAATTTTCCGGATTTTATGTTGTTATGAGTTTAAAGCCTTGCTCAGTTTAATGGCATCCTGATTGCTAGGATCATATTTTATAGACTGTGCAATATGTTCTTTTGCTTTATTTGGATCTGTCTGCTGCTCGGTAAAGGCAAGATAAAAATAGGCGTAGGCCAGATTCTTTTTATTTTGTTCTACTTCTTCCGGCTTTACAGTGGCAATATATTTTTCATAAGCGATTTTCGCATTGGCATCGTCTTTAGCAGACTGATAAGCATAGGCCTGGCTGTAGTATGATGGTGCCCAGTCCGGTAATAGAGCAGAGATTTTTTTCCAGGTTTCAATAGCGTTGGTCCAGTCTGACGCTTCCTGATAAGCTGTTGCCAGTTTTGCTAATGATTCCGCATCCTTAGGATTGGCTTCTATTTGTTTCTTAAGGGCTTCAATCCCTGAACCTGCCTGACTTGTCGCAGCGGTATTATTTGCCGTATCCTTTTGAGTAGTCTGTGCATTGACAAAACCCGCGCTTCCAACAAGTACTAAACCTAAAAATAGGTTTTTGATATTAATTTTAGCCATTTTCATAATCTTATATTTTAAAATTCTGATTTCTAAAATTCAATAATAATTCCATAAAGGCTCAGATTTTAGAAGCTTTAAGGTTTTTTAGAAAATATTAACGGGAAAAACGTTTTTTTTAGTTTAATTTTTGATTCGTTGATATTTGAGTTTATCTTTGTCATTCAACTATTTTTAATATAAATTCCTTTTATGAACATCATATTAGCTTCCACTTCCACCCTTTTTGGAGGTGAATATTTAGACTATTTAAGAGATGAGCTTATCTCATTATATGCCGGAATTGATGAAATTGTTTTTATCCCTTTCGCAAGACCCGGCGGGATTTCCCATGATGAGTATACGGCAAAAGCACGCTCTTTTTTTGAAACCATCAATATCACGGTAAAAGGACTTCATGAGTTTGAAAATAAAGCAGAAGCCCTGAATCAGGCTAAAGGTTATTTTACAGGCGGTGGAAATACTTTTTTACTGGTTAAAACCTTACATGAAACAGGATTAATGTCTGTTTTAAAGGAAAATGCCGCCAGCGGAAAGCCATATCTGGGGTGTAGTGCAGGAAGTAATATCGGAGGACAGAATATGAAAACAACGAATGATATGCCCATTGTTTATCCGCCGAGTTTTGAGTGTATGGGGCTGGTTCCGTTCAATATCAATCCGCATTATCTTGATCCTAATCCAGATTTAAAGCACAATGGAGAAACAAGGGAAACAAGAATTCAGGAATTTCTTACCCAGAATGATATAAAAGTAGTGGGGCTGAGAGAAGGAAACTGGATCAGAAGATCCGGAGATCGTATTCGTGTTGAAGGGAGTGAACTGACAAGAATTTTTGAAAAAGGAAAAGAGCCTTACGAAATAGAGCCGGGAACAGTATTAGAATGAATCATAAGGAGATCAGCAGTTTTGTAGAACAAAATCTGAAAAATTTTGAAGTGAACAGCACCGGATGGAATGATCTGATCAGACAAATGCTGTTTGAATTTGCCATTGGCGGCTGGAATACCGAGAAAGATGTTTTTGGAAAAGAAAAAGAGGGTGAATTATGGTGTTGCATTTATTCTGAAGATCCGGAACTGAATGAAGAAATTCAGTATATTACTGCTAAATATACGGCGTTGTCTGCCGAAACCTGTGAAATTTGCGGAAGTGAAGGAAAAAAAAGAAGCGATAATTTTCAGGAAACCACTTTGTGTCTTTTTCATTATCTGGATCAAAAGTCTATTATTGAAATTGATGATGATCTGAACATTAAGCTGAATAAAAAGAACAGGCTTACCATTGGAGAGATTGCTGACGCTGAGACTGAATATGATTTCAGTCAATTAAGACTGTATATAAAGAAAGAATCTGGCCCTATAACAAAAATGATAGATTTTTCATGGCAACAACCTAATTATTACCTGCTTTTGAAAACAGTTCCTCTTCACCTGTTTCCTGAGGAACAGCAAAAAAGGATTTCCGAGTTGTTTCAAAACCTGAAGTATTGTGAAATCTGCGGATATAAGGCCCTTCATCAGAACACCTGCTTACGTTGTCATTACGATTCATGGAGGGAATCCGAAACCGAATCTGAAAGAGAAAAATTAAATTATATAAAAGCCTGTCAGATGGATATTTTTATAGATGAGAATGATTATGAAAAATATTTTAAATATGACCGATCATTTGAAAAATCTCCGGATTATCAGATTCTTTTCAGCTCCAGTGATCTCAGAGAATATGAAAAGCTTTTATTTTAACTATATTTGATCAGCGTAAAACAACAATCCAATGAAAAAAACACTTGCTGTTCTCAGTCTTTCTGTACAGATTGTCTCTGCTCAGAATATGGCTCAGAAATTAGATAAAGTCACCAGAGATCTTATGGATTCTTCATCAGCAGTTGCTTCTAATTTATCATTTTATGTGTCGGATGAAAACGGCAATTTAATCTATGAATATCAAGGGAATAAAGGGCTTTCAACTGCTTCTACGCAAAAGATCTTTACAGCGGGAGCTGCTTTGGAAACTTTAGGCAAAAATTATACATTTACGACGACGACAAGCTATTCGGGGAATATATCGGGAGGTACTTTGAACGGAAATCTTTGGATCAGTTCAAACGGTGATCCCACATTGGGGAGCTGGAGATATGAGGGCTATAAACCTGAAAATTTTAAAAAGAAATTTATTGATGCCGTTAAGAGTTCCGGAATAACTGGAATATCCGGAGATTTGGTGATTGATGATTCTTATTTTGATCATCAGACGATTCCGGGAGGCTGGCCATGGGATGATTTAGGTAATTATTACGGAGCAGGAGTCTGGGGGATCAACTGGAAGGAAAATCAGTTTGACATCAACATCAATGGAACGGATTTTAAAAATTTCTCCTATCCTTTAGAAGGGGTAAAATGGCTGAATGATCTTAAAGCAGGAGGAAGTTCAGACCAGAGTCTTATTTTCACAGCACCTCATTCCAATATTGCTTTGATTAACGGAATGCTTCCGGCCGGAAAAACGGTGACCGTTTCCGGGGCCACTCCAAACCCGCCTTTACAATTAGGTGTAGAAGCGAGGCAATGGCTGAAAGAATCGGGAGTTGAACTTTCCGGAAAAGTAATTACCGGTTCACAGCTTGAACTCGAAGGAAAACCCGCTTCGAAAACTCCTAAAAGTACTATTATTCTGACCTATCAATCGCCAACCCTTGATAAAATTGTTTACTGGTTTTTAAGAAAGAGCATTAATCTCTATGGTGAAACACTGATTAAAACTTTAGGGAAAGAAAAGAAAGGAAACCCGGGTTTTAAAAGCGGAGTCGCTTATCTGAAAGAATTCTGGAAGTCGAAAGGAATAAATCCGAATATGATTAATTTTGCTGACGGAAGCGGACTTTCTCCACAGAATTATGTTTCCGCCAAGGCGGAAGTACAGGCTTTGTTATATGCTAAAAAACAATCATGGTTTGAAGCGTATTATGACGGATTTCCCGTACAGGAAAACGGAATGAAAATGAAAAGCGGAACAATGAGAGATACCAAATCTTTTGCCGGATATCAGGCCGCAAAGGACGGAAAGAAATATGTGTTTTCAATTATTATCAACAACTATCAGGGGAGTGGAAGTACGGAGCTGCAGAAAATTCTGAATGTTTTAAAATAGAGAAACTTTGAGAAAATCCATTTTAGCCAGACTGAATAACTGGATCATTTTTGTCATAATGACCGCTTTAGTGGTAGGCATTGTGATAGCTTCTACTTCATTGATTAATTTTCTCAGAAAAGAGGAAATTAAAAGAATAAACCTTCTTTCTAAGGCTATTAAAATTCAACAGGAAGTAAAAACACCTGATACTGATGTACTGGATCTTCTGCCGGAGATTCTTAATATCAATAATACAATTCCTTTTATTGTAACGGATAAATATAAAACCCCGATTATTGCTCCGGGTTATTACAGAAATATTCCTGAAAGTACCATAAAAAATCCCGAAAAACTTCAGGATCTGATGGAAAATATGGAGAAAAACTATATCCCTATTGAGATTAAAGTACCGGACGGAAATAACCAGTTTGTCTATTATGATAACTCACGTTTGCTTAATAATCTCCGCTATTCGCCCTATATTTTAGGCTTATTTATTCTCTTGTACTTTGGGTTCTCTTTCTGGTTTTTCAGGACGATTAAAAAGACGGATGAGGGGTATTTGTGGGCCGGTTTAGCTAAAGAAACGGCTCATCAGATCGGAACACCTTTATCTTCAATGATTGGCTGGATGGAGATTATGAAGCTCGATAACCCGGATTCTGAAGGAGTACATGAAATAGAAAAAGATATTGAAAGACTAAGAACAATCTCTGAACGTTTCTCAAAAATAGGTTCGGTTCCGGAACTCAATGACAGGAACTTTAATGAAACTATGCGTGAGAACTATGATTATTTAAAAACAAGGATCTCCAAAAAAGTTGATTTTGCTTTACAGCTTCCCAATTATACCCTTTTGGTGCCTCACAATAAAATTCTGATAAGCTGGGTAATTGAAAACCTGGTAAAAAATGCAGTAGATGCGATGAAAGGTGAAGGGGCAATTACCCTGTCTGTTTTTGAAAGAAATAAAAATATTTTTGTAGAAGTAAGAGATACCGGAAGCGGAATGACTAAACAACAGGCAAGAAATGCTTTTAAACCCGGATATTCTACTAAAAAAAGAGGCTGGGGACTTGGGCTTTCTCTGGCCAGAAGAGTGATCCATGAATATCATAACGGAGATATTAAAATCTCCCAGACAGAAGTAGGAAAAGGAAGTACATTCAGAATAACAATAAAAAAAGCCTGAGTAATAAACAGGTTTATTGATCTTTGAGAGCGATCAGATATAAATATAAAAGCGGGGATATTTTCCCCGCTTTTATTTATTTTTTACCAGTAAGCCATTGGGTCTGCAATTTCAGCTCCGCAGGGCTCGGATTGGGTTTGTATTTAAGAGTTTCCATGGTCAGTTTATCCAGAATTGCTTTTCCTTTTAAATTGATTTTTTCTTTCTTATCACCATTACCTCTTAACACGGTTACGGTAACATCCTGTCCTTCTTTAATTGTTCTTGCATAGCCAATGAAAGACTGTACATCTTTAATATTCACAGTTTTCCCATCCAGTGCGAGAACCTTATCGGTGATTTTAAATCCGATACTCTTAGCAAAAGGGGATAGCGCTGAGCTCTCATCAAACACAAAAGCATTGTCTTTATCATCAAATCCGGTTTGGGCAGGATCTTTGATAAACCAGAAAATAGGTGGTGTTTCTTGTTTTTGTATCTCTACACCTACCATATTCAGGTATTCTGCATAAGGAGTAGGCTGGCTTCCTGCAATATATTTGTTGTAGAAATCCTTTACCTGAGGATACCCGGTTACTGTTACCAGTTCATCTATCAGTTTGTCATCTTTAAAAGGTTTATTTTCACCAAATCGTTGAGACAGTTTTCTGATCATGTCACGATAGCCCATTTCTCCGTTGGATAGTTTTCTCAGCTCAATGTCAAGACACATGGCAAGAAGAGCTCCTTTTTCGTAGACATTCCTGTACTGATCCTTATAAGGCTCTTTCAGAACATTTTTACTCATCACCGTAAATGGCATCGTGTCATTGTAATTCTTTGAATTGGTTATTTTTTCGCCGATTCGTTGTAAAAACTCATCTTTATTGATTAAGCCTTCCTGAATCTGGAACAAATTGGCGAAATATTCCGTACCTCCTTCGTACATCCATAAATGCTGTGACATTTTAGGGTCTGCATAATTGAAATAATGGATTTCTTCTGAGTGGGTTTTTAAAGGATTCACTGTATGGAAGAATTCATGGGAAACAACATCGGTAATGGTTTTATCAATGGCATCTTTAGGCATCATCTCAGGCAGAACCACACTGGTTGACTCATGATGTTCCAGGGCACCGAATCCTTTGATCTGAGGACCGTCTCCACCGGCAAGGTACAGCATAATTGCGTACTTTTTATTGGTGTTCATATCTCCTAAGAATTTCTTTTGTGCAATGACCATTTTTTCCAGATTATCTTTAAAATCTGCAGCCTTATATTTTCCGGTTGGTGAGTAGACTCCCAGTACAAGCTCCATTCCTCCGGCATTGAATGTAATATAATCCGGTTTGGTATACATTAACGGAGAATCTGTAACCTTAGCATAATTGGCTAATGTAAAAGTATCTGTAGATTCAGAGGTATCCTGATCCACTAAAGCGGTAGTCCCGTAAAAATCTGTTGGTTTCTGAACGATCAGCTGATAAGGGACATCCTGCATATTATCGATGTAGCCTACGAAACCATGAGTGTTGATCAGATAAACTTTTCCCTGTTCAATATCTGTTCCTGAAGGAGAAAATACGGCTTTATGCTTTGAGGTGTCCATTTCGTCATCAAAGCTGTCATTGACCAGATAGGTGATCTTATTTAAATTCTGAGCATTTTTTAATGAGTAGGTATTGTCATCAACCTTTGTGTATGTAAGCTCTTTTCCCTTATTATCATAAAATTTGATTCCTTCTATAAATCTTCCGTAATCATCTTCAGAATAAGTACCGGGAACGGTTTTTGGAAAGTGAAACTTTACATCTCCGGATTTCATTTTCGGAAATTCCATGGTCACGGCTACTTTATCATCTTTTACATTGACAAGGTCAATGGTTGTCTTTATAGACTGGGCATTGGCTAAAAAAGCGGCAAACAAGCCTAAGCTAAGTGCTGTTTTTCTCATTAGGTTTAAATTTATAGTTAAATAGTTGTTTTTTTAGTCATTTTGTTACTTAATGAAATATTAAACTTTTCTTAAAATTTTGTACACAAAAAAAGCAAAACCGTACCCCACGATTTTGCTTTTATATTTTTGATTATTGAATGTTCTTATAATTGATATAATAGTTTGTATTAAACTCAACCGGACCCCTTTTTTTCAATTGTACAGTTTGCCAGTTCTCTGTTGGGTTAATAGTCTGGTCTCCATCAATTCTGATAGGGAGCTTCAGGCCTTTTACAATATCCGTATATCGGAATTTCAGCATTGTGCCCTCCTGAGAATACTCAAGACTAGGTATTTTAACTGTTCTTAAATACTGATCAAAAACGGTGGAAAAGTCAATGCCTGATTTTGCAGAAATATAATTTTCAATTTGCTGGGCACTCACTGTCTGGTGATAAAAATCTTTATTCAGCCCTCTTAAGATTTGTCTGAATTTTTCATCATTGTCGATTACTTGCCTTATGGTGTGTATCATATTGGCTCCTTTAGGATACATATCACCACTTCCTTCATTTCGAACTCCGTAATGACCGATAATCGGGGTGTCATTACTTATAATATTCCGGATTCCGATGGCATAAAGGTCTGCTGATTTTTTATCCAGGTATTTTTCAGTAAAAAGGACTTCGGAATAATTAGTAAAACTTTCGTGGATCCACATGTCTGCCTGATCTTTTGCTGTAATATTATTCGCAAACCATTCGTGTCCGCTTTCATGAATAATGATAAAATCCCATTTCAGTCCCACTCCTGTTCCTGAAAGGTCCCTTCCCAGGTATCCGTTCATATATTGGTTACCATAAGCTACACTGCTCTGATGTTCCATTCCCAGATATGGAGAGTCCACAAGTTTGTATGAATCTTCATAGAATGGATAAGGTCCGAACCAGTATTCAAATGCAGAAAGCATAGGCTTTACCTGCTCAAATTGTTTTTTGGCCTTGTCCAGATTATAATCCAGTACCCAGTAGTCAAGATCAAGTTTCCCTTTTTCACCATTAAAAGTATCTTTAAAATTAACGTACTTTCCAATATTCGGAATAATGGAGTAGGCATTGATCGGGTTTTTGACTTCCCAGGTATAGGTTGTTTTGTTTCCATTAATTTTTTTATCGATTAATCTTCCGTTTCCTACACCTACCAGATCGTTGGGGGTAATGATTTTCATAATGATTCCATTGTCCGGTTCATCACTCCAAATATCTTTGGTGGGAAGCCATATAGAGGCTCCAATCCCTTCATCGGCAACACTCATCCATGGGCGCCCTTTTTCATCATTGGTAAATACCCAGCCTCCGTCCCAGGGGGGCCTTTTGGCAATGACAGGGTTTCCGGAATAAGTAATGGTAATAGTATATTTTTCTCCTTTCTTAAACTTTTTATTGGCGGTAATAAAAATGAAATCGCCATCCTGATTATACTTGGTGATCGGGAAATTTCCTTCCACTTTATCGGCTTTCATCGGTTGCTGAAGATCAATCTGAAAAGTAGGGTTGGTCACCTCTTTAATGATTTCAAAACTGATTTTATTATTTCCTTTTATGCTTTTCTGTTCAAAGTCCGGTTCTACAGATAAATCATATTTTTTAACATCCCAAAAGTTTCTGAATTGAGTGTTTGATCCCTTTAAGGTATCCTGTTTGGTGAAAACTTTATCGTGTTCAAAGAACTGCCCGAAAGCTAGTCCTGATACCAATAAAAGTGCATATGATAATTTTTTCATTTTTAAAGTTCGATTAATAATCTTTCCAAAAATAAAAAATTTAATTTACAGCAAAATTGGGAAAAGGAAAAAATATATGATTTTATAGGAAAAATCCTTGATAAGGCCTGTAACAATAAAAAAGCCGGCTTTTATAGAAAACCGGCTCTTGTATAATATTGAATATTTTTTATTGCTGTACAACAGGAAGATTTCCGTTGCTTTTCTGTACTTTTTTGTATGTGTACCTACACATCATAATACTGAACTCATATAGAATTACCAGCGGGAAAGCTGCCATAAGCATGCTTAATACATCTGCAGGAGTAATAATTGCTGCAACAACCATAATCAGAACAATAGCATGACGACGGTATGTTTTCATAAACATGGGCGTCAGAATTCCGATACTTGTAAGGAAATAAATCAGGATAGGGAACAGAAAAATAACACCCATCCCTAAAATAACCTGTAAAAATAAAGTGGTATAATCACTAAGGTCGTAAAGCGGAACAATAATATCTGAAATTTTAAAGATCACCCCGAAGTTCACGGCAAAAGGAAGGATTAAAAAATAACCGCATAAAATCCCTGTCATAAACAACATCCATACCGCATTAATAATGTAAATTGAATTTTTTCTCTCTTTCGGATGCAAAGCAGGGCTGATAAAACGCCATAATTCCCAGACAATATAAGGAAATGCAGCCACCATACCCCCAAAAATGGAAACAGCCATCATGACGTTGAACTGCTGATAAAGTCTTTGTACACGTACAGGAAAGTCTTTCGGAAGATGAATACTGTCTTCTCCTAAAAGCATTCTCGAAAAGTGATTAACAACTCTGAATGTAGGGAAATCATTTCTGGTGGGCCCAAAAAAGATATGGTCCATAATCCAGTTAATATTGAAACCTACTACAAAAGCTGCAATTACGATAGCAATAATTGAACGGATCAGGTGTCCTCTTAATTCTCCAATATGTCCAAGAAAGGACATGTCTTTACCTTCACTCACAGGATAAAATTTTTAAAGGCACAAATTTATGAAATATTTAAAGAAGTTGGAGATTAGAAATGATAAGTTGGTTTTTTTTAATATATATTTAATTCCTACTTTACCTGCTTCTTATCTTAACGATCTGTAATTTTAATTAATTCCTTCATCCAACAGTTTGTGCAGATCAATGATTCCGAAATACTTTCCGTTTTCAGTTACAATAAGTTGCCCGATATTGTTTTCTTTTAAAATTTTCATGGCTGCTTTAGCCAGAGCGTCTTTTTCTATTGTTCTTGGGTGAGCAGACATAATATCTTTAGCCAGAACCTGAGTAATATCTTCTTCTTTCATCAGCATTCTTCTCAGATCACCATCTGTAATTACTCCGATGATTTTATCTTCACGAGTCACCACGGTAATTCCGTGGCTTGAAGCACTGATAGAGATGATCACATCTCTGATGGAAGAATCTTCCGTTACCTGAGGTTTTTGCGAAGAAAGGAATTGCTCTACTTTAGAGGTAAGATTTTTTCCTAAACTTCCACCGGGATGGAATTTGGCAAAATCATTGGCTTTGAAGTCATTTAATTCCATTAAAGCTACCGCTAAAGCGTCACCCAGCGCCATTTGGATTGTTGTGGAACTGGTAGGAGCCAGTTTGTTGGGACATGCTTCTACATCCACATGGGTATCCAGCATAATTTCTGAAAACTCTGCAAGCTTACTGTTTTTGTTTCCTGTCATTCCTATTAAAGCAGAAGAATAATCTTTAAGATAGGGAACCAGATTGGCTATTTCAGGTGAATTTCCGGAATTGGAAATACATAAAACAACATCCTGTTTCTGGATTACTCCCAAATCTCCATGAATAGCCTCTGAAGCATGAAGAAACTGTGATGGAGTTCCTGTAGAATTTAACGTAGCCACAATTTTATTACCTACGTGGGCAGATTTACCTATTCCTACTACAATCAGCTTGCCTTTTGCCGAGTGAATGATTTCCACTGCCCGTGCAAACTGGTCATCAAGCCTGTTTTTTAATTTTTCGAGTTCTGAAATTTCGATTTCTAAAGTATTTTTAGCAATTGATATAATGTTGGTTCTCTCCATTTTACTTAGATAAGGTATACAAAAAAGTTCTTAAAAAACGTTATATTTTAAAAAGAATATTTAATATAAATTTTATTTTTTATAAATTCGTTCGCTTTTATTTTAAGCAAAAAATTTATAACTTTGGGTTACATGCAAATTTAGCAATAGAAAATTAGATGAGCGCAAAAAAAGCCAATTTATCAGGCGAATTGAAAAAGTATTTTGGGTTTTCTACTTTTAAGGGTCAGCAGGAACAAATCATAGAAAACCTTTTAAACGGGAAGGATATATTTGTTTTGATGCCTACAGGAGGTGGTAAATCATTATGTTATCAGCTTCCGGCCCTTATTTCGGAAGGTACGGCAATTGTCGTTTCGCCCTTAATAGCGTTAATGAAGAATCAGGTAGATGCAGTGAATGGCCTCTCTTCTGATGATGGGGTAGCACATGTATTAAATTCATCATTAAACAAGACTCAGACAAAACAGGTTTTTGACGATATTAAAAGCGGCAAAACCAAGCTTTTGTATGTAGCTCCTGAATCATTGATCAAAGAGGATTATCTGGACTTTTTAAAGGAAGTAAAGATTTCATTCTTTGCGATCGATGAAGCCCACTGTATTTCAGAGTGGGGACATGATTTCAGACCGGAATACAGAAATCTGAAACAAATCATTGATAGGATCGCCAGTGTACCCGTAATTGCACTGACGGCCACGGCAACTCCTAAAGTACAGGATGACATTCAGAAGACTTTAGGGATGATCAATGCATTGGTGTTTAAAGAAAGTTTTAACCGTCCCAATCTATATTATGAGGTATGTCCTAAAGTGAATGTAGATAAGGAAATCGTTAAATTTATTAATCAGCATAAAGGAAAATCAGGAATTGTGTATTGTCTGAGCCGCAGAAAAGTTGAAGAATTTGCTCAGCTTTTGCAGGTAAACGGGATTAATGCACTTCCTTATCATGCAGGTCTGGATCAGAAAATAAGAGTGGCTAATCAGGATAAGTTTCTGATGGAAGAGGTGGATGTAATTGTGGCAACGATTGCTTTCGGAATGGGGATAGACAAGCCGGATGTTCGCTTTGTTATCCATTATGATTTCCCGAAATCACTGGAAAGCTATTATCAGGAAACCGGAAGAGCCGGAAGAGATGGCGGAGAAGGCCACTGTCTTGCTTTTTATGATCCGAAAGATATTGAGAAATTAGAAAAATTTCTTGCACAAAAGCCTGTTTCCGAAAGAGAAATCGGATTGCAGCTTTTAAATGAAGTAGTAGGCTATGCTGAAACTTCTATGAGCAGAAGACAGTATATTTTGTATTATTTTGGAGAAAGCTTTGATCCGATACACGGAGACGGGGCAAAAATGTGTGATAACTCATCCAATCCTCCAAAATTGAAAGATGCCACGGCAGATTTGAAAAAAGCCTTAGAGCTTATTAAAGATACAGGTGAAAAATTTAAAGCCAAAGATCTGATTTCTGTTATTGTAGGAAAGGAAACTGCCGTTACAAAATCGTATAAACTTGAACAAAGTGCTCATTTTGGTTTTGGGAAAGAAGAAAAGGATAATTACTGGAAAACTATTCTGAGGCAGGCTACTGTTCAGAATTTTTTACAAAAAGATATTGAAACCTACGGTGTTTTAAAAATAGTGGAAAAGGGCAAAGAGGCTTTAAGTGGGCAATGTAAAGATGTATTCTTAATTGCGGAAGACAGAGAGTTCGATCTTACTCAGACTAAAGCAGAAAGTGATCAGGTACAACAGCAGGCCGGAGGCGGCTTAGATCAGAATCTGTTTAATCAGCTAAAAGAACTAAGAAAAAAAGTAGCCAAAAAGCACGGGATCCCGCCTTATACGGTATTTATGGATCCGAGTCTTGAAGACATGACGGTTCAGTATCCGGTCAGTGTGGAAGAAATTGCCAAGATTTATGGAGTAGGAGAAGGAAAAGCCAAAAAATACGGTAAAGAATTTGCAGACTTTATCAAAACCTATGTAGAAGATCACAATATTGAGCGTACCCAGGATATGGTTCTGAAGCAGGTGGCCAATAAATCAAGTCACAAGGTTTTTATTATTCAGAGTACGGATAAGAAAATTGATCTTGAAGATATAGCAAGAGCTAAAAATCTTTCCATGAATGAATTGCTGAAAGAAATGGAAAGCATCGTCTATCAGGGTACAAAACTGAATATCGATTATTATATAGAAGATAATTTTGACGAAGATATTGTTGATGGCTTCATGGAATTTATGAATGAATCAGAAAGCGATAGTATGAAGGTATTACTTGATGAATTTGGTGATGAGCTTTCAGATGAGGAAGTGAGAATGCTGAGGATTAAGTTTATCAGTGATGTTGCGAACTAACAGATGAACTGATCACACGATAAAATAATTAAAAAGAAATTCTTCGGGAGAAGGGTTTCTTTTTAATTTAGAAAAATCTGAAAAATCATTGATAACAATGGAATTTCTCAAACAAAACTATTGGATTCCTTTATTGCTTCTTATCGCGGGTGTGTTTTACTATGATTCATCGCTGAAGAAGAAGTTTGAGGCAGAATATAAACAGAATGGTGTATATGCTGTTGGTAAGATAAGAGAAATTAAACCCTACGGGAAAGGAGGCGGATACCATTATGTTTATTCTTTTGAGGTCAATAACTGGAGGTATCAGGGGCTTTGTGATGCCGGAAAGTTACCATCCTCAAAGGTATATGAAAATAAGAATAAACGTTTTTTAGTATTGTATTTAAAAAATAATATTTCCAATAGCAGACTCTACACTGCTGTTCCTGTGGATGATCATATAAAAGATAACTCTGAATTGCAAAAATGGGTTGCTGATAATCCTTCTGTCAAAGCTGAATTTGATTCAATTCCTGATCCCGGGCTTTTTATTGAAAATTACTTTTGATTCTGCAGCTTCCTGAAAAGACTGTCTTATCTGAAATAAAGGAGATAAACAAATAGGCATTCTGGAAAATCTTAGGCTGCCCAATATTTGAATCATAATGAAACTTTTTAGTAACTTTAACTGATGAAAAAAATATCTGTCATATTTATTCTGCCGGACTTAGAAACCGGAGGCGCAGAAAGGATTGTCACCACTATAGCAAATCATCTTTCCAGGGATCGTTTTGAGCCCAAGATTTTGCTGTTGCGCAAACAGGGCGGATATCTTCATTTTCTGAAAAATGATGTTGAGATCATCGATATCAATACCGAGAGAATCAGACATTCTTTAAAACCTATTTTAGGAGAAATCTACAGAAGAAAACCGGATATCGTATTTTCAGGTTTTGGTGAAGTGAACGCTTATTTATCCCTTTTTATCAGGCTTTTTCCAAGAACAAAATTTATTGCAAGGGAAACCAATGTGGTATCACAGCATGTCACCAGAAAAGAAATTAAATTCTTCTATCATTTTTATAACAATTATCAGAAAATCATTGCACAGAGTGATGATATGATGGTAGATCTTATAGATAATTTTAATATCAAGAAAAAGAAAATTGTTAAAATAAATAATCCCGTTGATTTTGATTTTATTGAAGATAAATTAGCAACAGCTCGTAAGCCGGAATGCTATAAATACAATTATAAAAATGTAGTGGCAATAGGCAATCTTTCAGCCAGAAAAGGGTTTGATAATTTACTGAAGGTTTTCTCCAGACTGAAAAATGAAAACATTATGCTTCATATTCTGGGTGATGGAAAAGACAAAGATCTGCTGCTTCAGACAAAAGAACTATTGGGGCTGAAAAAGGTTATTTTCCATGGCAGACAGGACAACCCTTATCAATACCTGAAACACGCGGATTTATTTGTCCTTTCTTCAAGATACGAAGGTTTTCCCAATGTTCTTCTAGAAGCGGGAGCCTGCGGAACCTATTCATTAGCCAACAACTGCCCGGGAGGAATTAATGAAATTATCCAGCACCATGTTAATGGTGAAATTGCAGATATTGAAAACTATGATGGCTTTGCTCAGCAGATTGTAAAAGTACTGCAGAATAATTATAACAGGGATGCTATAAAAAATTCGATCAAATCCAGATTTTCTAAGAATATTATTTTGAATAAATATGAGGAGGTTTTGCTGGATTTAATGAAGCTGTAGTCCCGTACGATTTGCCTCATGGGGTTTTATTTTCTTAGATTTGGGATCTGATAAAATAAATGTCAATGAATAATAAAATCCCCCAAATAGGATGTGCCTGTGAAAAACCCGGATCCAATTACACTGAATACAGAAGTTCGGAATTAGGTATAGATCATACTGACGGAAGAGATGGAGAAGTAACCATTCAGCAATGCAAACTGTGCCAGAGAATATGGATTCATTATTTTGTCCAACATGAAAGTTTTTCTAAATCAGGGAGATGGTACAAAGGAATTGTTTCAAAAAAAGATCGTTCACAGATCACTCCTGAAAATGCAGTGGAATATCTGGAAAACCTTGAATGGTATGTGTACGGAGGTTCATTTTTTGACGATGAGGTGACGATAGGATCGGGGAAAATGACAGTAGACCGATAACTGCGGTACAGCAGTATATTTAATTTTTTTTAACTCAAAATTGATAAAGCTTACTTTGGAGCCCAGATCAACTTCAGGATATACTTATTTCCGTTTGTGTTTCCTGAAGTATTCCAGCCTTTTGGTTTTACCTTGCCGGTATTTATAGGAACCCTTTTCCCGAATGATAAACCCTATAGTCAGATTTTTCCGTCTTTATTGATGACGTTGGTTATGATTTTTTTTAATCTTAAAATTTATCTCCGATTGAAAAAGCAAAATTCCATAATGAGACCATGATGTAAAGGAAGAGATTTTTTCAATGAATACTGTTTTTCATACCTTCGATCATTATTTCAATGTTAAAGTGTTTTTACTATTTTTATACTTTAAACCAAGGATAGAATGAAAATAATTCCTAAAATAAACTGTACCTGTGAACAACCACCCCTTCATTATTTTAATTATAAAAAAACATCCTTAGGAATAGATGTCACCAACGGACGATATGGAGAGGTAAGCATTGATGAATGTATCCATTGCGGAAGAAAGTGGTTGCATTATTTTGTGGAATATGAACATTATTCCAGATCGGGAAGATGGTATAGTGGGCTTATTTCAGAAGATGATCTTTCTGTAATTATTCCTGAAAACGCAATTCAGTATCTGGAAAGTCTTGAGTGGTACGTTTATGGCGGTTCTTATTTCGCCAGTGCAGGAAGTATAGGAAGCGGAAAGGCGAGAATAGATCTGTAGCCGTATTAATGTATTGAAAATTTTTTGAACTCAAAATTGATAAAACTCACTTTGGTGCTTGGTAATTTATATGTAAATTTGTAAGAATTAAGATAGATAATAATAAACAAATTCACACAATAACATGAGTCAATTCGATGTTACCGTAATAGGTTCTGGTCCTGGAGGTTATGTAGCTGCGATCCGTGCAGCACAGTTAGGTTTCAAAACAGCAATTATTGAAAAATATTCAACTTTAGGCGGAACTTGTCTTAACGTTGGATGTATTCCGTCAAAAGCGCTTCTTGACAGCTCTGAACATTTCGAAAATGCAAAACACAATTTTGCAGGTCACGGAATCATCATCAATGAGCCGCAAGCGGATATTGCAAGAATGATCGAGCGTAAAAATGAAGTGATCAAGCAGAATACAGATGGAATCAGCTACCTGATGAACAAAAATAACATTACTGTTTTTGAAGGAATAGGAAGCTTTGAGTCTGCTACTCAGATCAAAATTACTAAAAATGACGGTTCTTCTGAAACGATCGAATCGAAATATACTATCATAGCAACAGGTTCTA
This sequence comes from Chryseobacterium sp., assembly GCF_019236175.1. GTDB lineage: Bacteria > Bacteroidota > Bacteroidia > Flavobacteriales > Weeksellaceae > Chryseobacterium. The sequence continues at coordinate 161,745 of NZ_JAFAJM010000017.1, read as the reverse complement.
AACCATCTACTTTACCTTTCATTTCTCTTGATAAAGAAAGAGTAATTACCTCTACTGAAGCTTTAAACCTTAAAGAAATCCCTAAACATTTAGTGGTAATCGGTGGTGGAGTAATTGGTCTTGAATTAGGATCTGTATACTTAAGACTGGGAGCTCAGGTAACAGTAGTAGAATTTATGGATAAAATCATTCCTGGAATGGATGGAGCTTTAAGTAAAGAATTAACTAAAGTTCTTAAAAAACAAGGAATGAAGTTTATGCTTTCTACAGCAGTTTCAGCTGTTGAAAGAAACGGAGATACTGTAAAGATCACAGCTAAAGATAAAAAAGGAGAAGAAGTAGTGGTAGAAGGAGATTACTGTTTAGTTTCTGTAGGAAGAAAACCTTATACAGATGGTCTTGCTCTTGAAAAAGCTGGAGTAGAACTTGACGAAAGAGGAAGAGTGAAAGTCAATGATCATTTACAGACTAATGTGGCTAATATCTACGCGATCGGAGATGTTATCAAAGGAGCTATGCTTGCTCATAAAGCTGAAGAAGAAGGTGTTTTCGTTGCTGAAACATTGGCAGGACAAAAACCACATATCAACTATAACCTGATTCCAGGTGTTGTATATACATGGCCTGAAGTTGCAGGTGTTGGTAAAACTGAAGAGCAATTGAAAGAGGAAGGGGTAGCTTACAAAGTAGGTTCTTTCCCAATGAGAGCCTTAGGTAGAAGCCGTGCAAGTGGAGATATCGACGGTCTTGTGAAGATTATTGCAGACGAAAAAACTGATGAGGTTTTAGGAATGCATATCGTAGGAGCAAGAGCTGCCGATCTTATTGCGGAAGGTGTAATTGCTATGGAATTCCGTGCAAGTGCAGAAGATATTGCAAGAAGTTCTCATGCTCACCCGACTTATGCTGAAGCTATTAAAGAAGCTGCATTGGATGCTACGGCAAAAAGACCTATCCATATGTAATATCTGATTAAAAGATTTAATCATTTTAAATATATAAAAAAGACTGTCTCAATTTTGAGGCAGTCTTTTTATATTGACGGTTAAAATAATAATCAGACATGCATCAGCAATTAGATTTAAAAAAAATCTTGTTTTGGCATAAAAATGGAGATGGTCTGTGAAAAAAAATAAGCATGAAAAAGATTTTTATAAGTTTAGTATTTTGGGTAGGAGTTCATGTATTGGGTCAGGAAGCAGGAAAAGCTGGAGAGCTGTTAAGAAATGAGGCTTCTGCAACAGAAATGCAGGTTCCCAATAGTCTGGGTAAAGGAAATAAAACCTTTGACCGGAATGCTAATGCCAAAAATAACAGCATAAGAAATCCAAATTATCAGTGGAACAGGAGCTACGGATATGCCGAGGTTTTTCTGAGGATTCCCGAACAAGGTTTTTTCACTGTGGAAATTGGTGATCAGATGATGGCTAATGGCAGCGGAAAATATCGTTTTTTTGATCTGCAATCCGGCAGAATACCCATATCGATTTATGATAACGGATTTTTGATTTACAGAACCACTTTAATGCTTAGAAATAACAGCAGAATGGTGCTCGATTTTTTTACGGATCAAGGTTTGTTTCTTCTAGATTCCTATCCTGTTCAGGGCCAATATGGTTTTAATGACTGGAATGATATATGGAATAATCCCTATGGAAATCATCCCGGAAACTGGAATGATTCAGGCAGTGTAATGGATAATGCTACTTTCCGCCAGTTTTTTGACGCATTGCAGAGAAATGAAAAATTTGATGACGGTAAAATAGCCATGATCAGCCAACAGATGCGAAATTCTATGTTTACCGCTGCTCAAATCAGAGATTTAGTGAAATCTATAAGTTTCGATAAAAATAAACTGGCATTAGCAAAGTCTATGTATCCTAATTGTGCAGATAAAAACAGATATTTTGTAGTTAATGATGCTTTTGATTTTGAAAGCAGCAAACGGGAACTGATGGACTATATTTCCCGGTCAGAATAAAAAAACACAGAGAAAAGTGTCACTGTAATCATATTCTATGTGATAGAATCTGAACCCACTTAGAGGTATGGTTTTATTGATTATATCGCGCATTCGTGGCTGAAAAATGCTGGAGATACAAAAAAACGGTGAATGTAAATGATTTCAAACCATATAGATACATCGTTTAAGTGAAATCGTTTTATTCGTGTATTCGCAGCCTGAAAAATGTTCAGGATTTTCACCGGCAACACCTTGTCATCATTCTTATGTGGTTTAAAATTAACCCTGTCACATGATTTTCATATAATCATAAAACTTTGAGTTTTTAGGAGCAATATTCAGCTGTACCCCAAAAGTGATCCCTTTGAAATATTTTTCTTTATTGATCGGAAAAGCATAACCTGTATTGATGAATAAAGCATTGAATAACGAAATGCCGATTCTGGGCTCTATAGAATACGGATTGACTGAAACTCCACATAAAGGTCCGTTATTGGTATAATAAACATGAGCTTCAGGGAGGAACTTATCGGTATGATTCATACGTGTGTACAGTAATGAAGGCCCTATGATTACAGATTTATAGTTGGTTTCGCCCAATCTGAATTCAAGGCCGGCTTGTAATACATTTCTTCCCGTATAACGATATCCGATATTAAGCGCTGTTTTTTCCATTATCTGAGCATTGAGGCTAATGGTGAGAGGTAGCAAAGCAATGATTAGATAGTTTTTCATATTTTGGAATTTGTATCAGTCAAATGTACGTGTTTTAGGGCTATTGATCATGTGAAATTTATCCTTAGGCAGATTGGGAAGGATTCAGTAGGATGGAATCTTCAAATTTCCGTACCTTTGTCAGCTAATTTTATCATCAATGCAACTCGGAAAAACTCAAAGTTTAGAAATTTCAGAAAAAATTAACTCAGGATGGATTCTTACGGACGGATCCGGTGAAAAAGCTTTTTTACCTAAAATCTTCATTCAGGAAGAAAAAGAAATAGGTGAGGAAATTGAGGTTTTCGTGTATCAGGATGATGATAAATTAAAAGCAACTACTGAAATTCCATTGGCTGAAGTAGGCGAATTTGCTGTAATGAGCTGCGTACAAAGTCTTCCAAGCGGAGCTTTTATGGACTGGGGAATTATTAAAGATCTGTTCATCCCTTATAAGCAGCAGAAAACTAAAATTATCGAAGGGAAAAGATATTTGGTTTACACCTATATAGAAGAAAACCTGGATTTAATTACAGGAACTACAAAGTTTAAAAGAAATCCACAGTATCAGGATCTGCCGTTCGAAAAAGGAGATAAGGTAGATCTGATTATGATGAATGAAAGTGAGCTTGGATGGAATGTGGTGATTAATAAAAAATACATCGGACTGATTTATGCTTCTGATGTTTTCAAAAAACTGTATCCTTTATCAGAAGAAACCGGCTTTATTAAAGCAATTCGTGAAGATGGTAAAATTGATGTCTCTCTACAGCCTGATGGTTTCGAAAATATTGATGAATTCAAGCAAAAGATCCTGAATAAACTGGAAGAGAATTATGGACTTCTGTATGTTTCAGATAAATCATCCCCTGAAGAGATCAAAGATGAACTTCAAATGAGTAAGAAAAATTTTAAGAAAGCAATCGGCGGACTTTATAAAGATAAGATCATCGATATTTCAGATGACAAAATAAAGTTATTATAACGACAAAAAAAACGAGCAGAATCTTCTGCTCGTTTTTATTTTATACCCATATCGTTTTTATGTTTTATCTCTGATACTCCTGAAAATATTCCGAATTGTATTCAATTTCTGAGATAATGATTGCTAAAATATATGATGCATGTCATAACAATTTAGTTTAATTTTTTTGTTTAACAATTTTGTCAAAAGTAAAATTTGATTAATTTTGCACAAATTTGTTTAACAAAAATGTCAAATCAAGCAAAAAAAGACCAAACACAGGAATTGATCAAAGAGACAGCGAAGAATTTATTCTTTGTGAAAGGAAAATTTGATGCTACAACGCAGGAGATTGCCGATGCAGCCGGAGTGAACAGAACCCTTATTAATTATTATTTCCGATCAAGAGATAAGCTACTTCAGATCATTTTTGATGAAGCTCAGATTGTGGAGCAGGAGAAATCAAAAATTATTCAGAATTCAGACCTCCCCTTTAAAGAAAAGATCAGCCAGTTCATAGAAAGCAGTCTTGCGACGAGCCTTCAGTATCCTTATCTGGAAACTTATATTGTGTCACAGATCAATAAAGGAACATGCCATCAGAGAGAAATTGAAGAAGATATCCTGGAAAAGATGTACAGCGATATTGAAAAAGAAATGGAATTAGGGAATATTGAGAAAATGGCTCCCGTTCAGTTTATCCTGAATATGGTTTCGTTATTGGTTTTTCCGAGTGCAGTAAGGCCTCTGTTTATGGAGAATCTGATGATCAGTGATGAAGAATATGATAAGATTATTTCAGCAAGGAAAGAGATCATTATCAATATGCTGTTTAAAAATTAAAATGAACTAAAGTATTTCTGAAAGTTATTCGTCATTTAGAAATAAAATAGCAACATCCAACTAAATAAAAAAATAAACGAAGTATAAAATTATGGAAAGAAAACGTATAACTGCTAAAAAGCTAAAAATTGGGATAGCTGCAGCATTTATGATTTTCGGTCTTTCATCGGTGTCCGCCCAGCAGCAGGTTTCCCTGCAGGAAGCAATAAAACAGGCACTGCAAAATAAAGCAGAAGCTAAAAAAGCTGCTTTACAGGTCAAAAAAGCCGAATATAAGATTGACGAGGCAAGAGCCGGAGCTTTACCTCAGATAAGTGCTACGATCAATAACATGTACAATCCTATTCTGCAAAAATCGGTTCTTCCGGGAGAAATCTTGGGGAAGCCCGGTGAGCTTATCCCGGTTGCTTTTGGTACCAAATGGCAGTCTGTCAATGTAGTTACTCTTAATCAAAACATTTTTGACCAAAGAGTTTTTATCGGCCTTAAAGCCGCAAAATCAACAAGAGAATTTTATCTCTTGAACTCGGAGCTGACAAATGAGCAGATCATTGAAAATGTGGCTACGGCATACTATCAGGTATTTGTTCAGGAAGAAAACCTGAAAACAGTGGAAGAAAGCTATGCCAATACAGAAAAAGTAAGAAACGTTATCAAAAGTCTGGTGGATAATGGGTTGGCAAAATCAATAGATCTGGATCGTACCAATGTTCAGCTCACCAATATCGGTTCCAATAAACAGCAGTTGATCAATTCTGTAGAGGTTTCAAAGAATTCACTGAAGTTTTACATGGGAATACCTATTGATACATCTATTGAACTTGAAGAGAAAACTATTGTACCGAATCCTCAGTTACTGGCAACCAATATCAATGTGGAAACCCGTTCAGAACTGAAGGTTTTAAACAAGCAAAAAGAGCTTTTACAATTTAGTAAAAAAGCGACTGAAGCTAATCTTTATCCTACGGTAGGACTTACTGCAAACTACGGATGGCAAGGACTGGGAAATAAATTTCCCTATTTTACGGGATCAAGCCAGGGAACAAATTGGGGAGATTATGCTTCGATAGGTGTTGCTATTAAGATTCCTATTTTTATGGGGGGAGCTACCAAGTCTCAGATCCAACAGGCAGAGATAGATATTCAGGATTTGGAACAGGATATTGAAAATAAGAAACTGAACCTGAATCTTGATTATAAAAATGCAATTTCCAATATGGAAAATGCAATAATCAATATTCAAAGCATGAAGGATAATGTAGATCTTGCAGAAAAAGTACAGAAAAATACTCAGGCTAACTATCAGTATGGTTTGGCTACCCTTACAGAAGTTTTGGATACTGAAAATGCTCTTACACAGGCTAAACAAAATTATGCCAATGCATTGTTAGATTATAAACAAGCTGAGATCAAAGTAATTAAAGCGAAAGGAGAGTTAAATACATTACAAAACCCATAATAAACTAAAATGAAAAAAACTTTAATATATATCATCGTAGCAGCTGTACTGGTAGGTCTGGCCGCTTACAAAATTGCCGGTAACAAGGAGAAACAGACCCAGGAAGTAAAGGAGGTTGCCAAGCAGGTAGATAAAATCAATGTAAATATTGTAACTGTTACAAGAGAAAATATAGATACGGATTATGCTGCAAACGGAACATTTCTTCCTAAGCAGGAAATGAATCAGTCTTCGGAAATAGCAGGTCGTATTGTGAATGTTCTGGTAAAAGAAGGTTCAAGGGTTTCCGCGGGTCAGACTTTGGCAACCATTAAAAGAGATGCCATCGAGGTGGACGTTACTCAGGCTCAGAATAATTTACAGAATGCGATCATTGATAATCAACGTTATGAGAACGCATTTAAAACCGGAGGAGTTACCAAGCAACAGCTGGATAATTCAAGATTACAGCTTAAAAATGCTCAGGCTGCTGTAAAAGCACAGGGAGTAAGAGTAAATGATACAAGCATCCGTGCAGGAATCAGCGGTACAATTAATAAAAAGATGGTTGAGCCCGGAACAGTTATTTCCGTGGGAACTTCAATGTTTGAAATTGTTAATATCAATAGCTTAAAACTTTCAGTTTTAGTGGATGAAAGCCAGATCGGAAGAATTCAGCTAGGTCAGGAAGTTCCTATTAAAGTAAATGTTTTGCCGGAAGATTCTTTTGCCGGTAAAATTACATTTATTGCTCCTAAGAGTGATGCTTCTTTGAATTTCCCTGTTGAAATAGAAGTTCAGAACAGAGGAAATCTGAAAGCCGGTATGTATGCAACCGCTGTATTTAAAACAAACCATGGTGCAGAGACTCAGAATATGCTGACAGTTCCTGCAGAAGCATTCGTAAACGGAGTAAGTTCAGGACAGCTATTTGTTGTTGAAAACGGAGTTGCTAAAATGATTAAAGTAACCGTTGGGAAAATTTACGGAGACAAAGTTCAGGTGCTAAGCGGATTGAATGGCGGAGAACAGGTTGTAACCAGTGGACAAATCAACCTGGACAACGGATCTAAAGTGAACATTATAAAGTAGCAGGGGTATGAAGTTAGCAGAAATATCGATTAAAAGACCCTCGCTGGTAATTGTATTATTTACAATTCTGACGTTGGGAGGTATCCTGAGTTATACACTCATGGGGTACGAATTGATTCCGAAATTTGAAACCAATATGGTAACCATTTCCACGGTGTATCCGGGAGCTTCACCGGCAGAGGTGGAAACTTCCGTCACCCGAAAGATTGAGGACGCCGTTGGTTCTTTGGAAAATGTGAAAAAAGTAGAATCTTCTTCCTATGAAAGCTTATCCGTTATTATGGTTCAGCTGAATAACGGAGCCGATGTAGACTTTGCTTTAAATGATGCACAGCGTAAGGTAAATGCTATTTTGGCTGATTTTCCTAAAGACGTAAAAGCACCATCACTGAATAAATTCTCATTGGATGATTTACCGATTATCACGATGAGTATTTCATCAGATAAATTAAACAGCAAGGATCTTTATGATTTATTAGATAAAAAGATTGAACCCATTTTCTCCCGTGTAAACGGAGTCGCACAGGTTGATCTTGTAGGTGGGCAGGAAAGAGAAATCCAGGTCAATCTTGATGAAAAAAAATTACAGGGATATGGTCTTTCAATAGGCGATGTACAACAGGCAATTCTTTCATCAAACTTGGATTTCCCTACAGGAAGTTTGAAAACAAGAACTACAAAATCTACGATCAGATTATCCGGAAAATATAAGTCGATTGCAGAAATGAATAGTCTTGTAGTTTCCAATAAAAATGGAGCTCAGGTACGTTTATCTGATGTTGCAACAGTTTTTGACTCTCAGAAAGATGTTGAAAAAGTGGCGAGATTTAATCAGTTTCCGACGATCTTAATGCAGGTGAAAAAGCAGTCTGATGCGAATGCCGTGGCAGTATCTGAGAGTGTTCAGAAAACAATTAAAACAGTAGAAGAAGCTTATAAAGTTCAGGGAATCAAAGTAAAAGTAGTAAACGATACTACAGATTTTACTTTGGAATCAGCTAACCATGTTATTTTCGACTTGTTCCTGGCGATTATCCTTGTGGCTATCGTAATGCTTTTATTCCTTCACAGTATCAGAAATGCATTTATTGTAATGGTTTCCATCCCTGCATCATTAGTAGCAGCATTCATCGGAATGAACCTGATGGGATACACTCTGAACTTGATGAGTTTACTGGGACTTTCCCTTGTGGTAGGTATTCTTGTGGATGATGCGATTGTGGTACTTGAAAATATTTACCGTCACATGGAGATGGGTAAAAGCAAGATCAGGGCTGCTTATGACGGAGCTTCGGAAATCGGGTTTACCGTTGCTGCCATTACTCTGGTAATTGTGGTGGTATTCTTGCCAATTGCGATGAGCTCAGGTCTTGTGGCCAATATTCTTGCCCAGTTCTGCGTCACGGTGGTGATTGCTACCTTATTGTCATTGTTAGCTTCATTTACCATTATTCCTTGGTTGTCATCAAGATTTGGTAAACTAGAGCATTTAACAGGTAAAAACTGGTTTGAGAAATTCATCCTTTGGTTTGAAGGTTTAATCGATAAATTTACTCACTGGATTACTGACATTCTGGAATGGTGCTTAAAAACAACATTAAGAAGAATTGCTACAGTAGTGATTACATTTATTATCCTATTATCTTCATTCTCATTGGTCGCTTTCGGTTTCATTGGAGGTGAGTTCTTCCCGCCGATTGATCGTGGTCAGTTCTTAGTACAGATGGAACTTTCAAAAGATGCAACGATTGAAAAAACAAACCAGCTGACACTGGATGTTGAAAGATATTTAAGGAATGATAAAGATGTAGTAGACCTTATCACTACAGTAGGCCAGCAATCGACAGGCTTTGGAGGAGCACAGGCTACCACTTACCAATCGGAGGTTCAGGTAAATTTAACAGACAAGTCTGAGCGTTCCGAAAGCACCAATATCAAGGCCGCAAAAGTAAAAAGAGCTTTAGAAGAGAAATTTACGGGAGTTGAATTTAAAACAGCTCCGATCGGGATCATGGGTGCGGAAAATGCTCCGATTGAAATGGTAGTGACCGCTCCGGATAATGAAACCGCAGTAAAAGAAGCAACAAGAATCCTTGAATTGCTGAAAAAAGTTCCGGGAGCAGTGGATGCAGAACTGTCTACAGACTCAGGGAATCCAGAAGTACAGGTAACACTTGACAGAGATAAAATGGCTTCTTTAGGTCTGAATCTTTCAAGTGTAGGGCAGACTATGCAGACCGCATTTAACGGAAATACAGACGGAAAATTCAAAGCAGGTGAGTATGAATATGATATCAATATCCGTTTCGGAGATGTCAACAGACAATCCATTGATGATGTTAAAAACCTGATGTTTACTAATCCTCAGGGACAGCAGGTTCGCTTAAGCCAGTTTGCTGATGTCAGAATGGGATCAGGACCAAGTTTGCTTGAACGTAGAGATAAATCTCCTTCCGTAAAAGTAAGAGCAAAAGCAGTAGGTAGACCCGTTGGAGACGTAGCTAATGAATGGGCCGCCAAATTTATGAATGGTAAAAAGCCTATCGGTGTAGACTACATCTGGAGCGGTGATATGGAAAACCAGCAGGAAGGTTTCGGTACGCTAGGGATTGCATTATTGGCGGCTATCGTATTGGTATACCTGGTAATGGTATCACTATATGACAGTTTTGTATATCCTTTCGTAGTATTGTTCTCTATTCCGCTGGCGATGATCGGGGTAATGGTTATCCTTGCCTTGACAGCCAACTCACTGAACATCTTCACGATGCTGGGTATGATCATGCTGATCGGATTGGTAGCGAAGAACGCGATTATGATCGTTGACTTTACCAATGCAAGAAAGGCAGCCGGTTCAAGTACTCATGATGCATTGATTCAGGCTAACCACGCACGTCTTCGTCCGATTCTAATGACTACTATTGCGATGATCTTCGGTATGTTACCGATCGCATTGGCAACAGGAGCGGGAGCGGAAATGAACAAAGGTCTTGCATGGGTAGTTATCGGTGGTCTGACATCGTCTCTATTCCTTACCCTGATTATTGTACCGGTAGTATACTCTCTATTTGATTCCATCCTGAGAAGAATGGGTAAAGATAATAAAGTAGACTACGAAGCTGAAATGAAGGCTGATTACGTACACAGAGAATTAAATGAAGATGGTTTTACCCCTAAACATTTAGATAAATAATAAATAAACCTTATTAATTAACCGAAAGCGCCTCAGATCTTCTGAGGCGCTTTTTATTTCAGTTTTCATAATCTTGTAGCGACTGATTATTCAATAGAAATGGGCTTCGGCCCATTTATTATATCTAAAACATCCGCCCCGGCTTTAGCCAAAAATTAGTGATATCGATAGTATAGCAAGTAGAAACACAAACCCTTAATGTAAAATAAATTCATATAAGTCCGGATTATTGATTCATCCAAATCTACTTATTTTTTATTTTCATTGGGTTATAAAAAAAGCAGCACCTTATCAGGTACTGCCTATAATCTTTATATCATTTTATGATTTATAGCTCATCACAATTCTTCTTCAGTTTTGTGAATAGTTTATCGAAATCCTTATATACGGCTCCTTCATCTTCACGCTTTTGTCTGAAACTACTGTTGGCACAATTGTGAAAACTAAGCCCTATCAGATCAATCAGCGCATAATCTTCTTTTTGCGGATCATTCATTTTTATATCAAATCGGGCCATTACTCCTTTAGGATCCATATTGTTCTTACTTTTAAGCTCTGTATAGGCTTTCCATGCAGCAAACATTTTTTCTCTGTCAGGAGAAGATATAGCATCAATAGGCTCTTTACAGGTATCGTAAAATTTACTGTTTTTAAGGGACGACGGATCAGAAAAGGCAAGAATCTCTTCCTTGTTCAGCTGATATTCATTTTCAAAAGTCTGAATAGCATTTTCGTATAATCTGTTCCAGATAGGAAGATTGATGACCTTAAGACTGTATAACTCCTCCTTCTTTTCCTGATATTGTCTTTCCAGATCCTCTAAATGAGCCTCTTTATTTTTACGAACTTCTTCAAGGCTGGAAAGCTTAAAAATAGGGTTGGTATCAAAATGAACCCCGTTGTATTTATATAAAAGTTTATTAACTCCGTCTATTTCTTCTTTTTCATATTTATTGGCATCAAAATATCCTTTGTTATCACAATTGAATGTCTGATAGCTGTAAGGAGTAAGATTACTTGGTTTTGAAGGGTTTTTTTGTCCCCAAACAATAACAGATAGAGCTGAACAAAGCCCGATCATCATTTCTTTCATGCGCATAGTTGTTGAAGAATCTGAATTTTCTGAATTTCACTGCAAAATTAAGGCTTTAAATTTGAAAATTAAAGAATTGGATCAGTTTTATGTAAGTATTTTTATAATTTAATACGAATTTTTATTTTTTGCTTTAAATACACGGTTTACATGGTATTTAAGGTTCATCACAATCCATCTTAAGTTTGGTGAAAATCTGGTCAAAAGCCTTAAACATTGTATCTTCTTCATCTGCTTCCGTTCTGAAGCTATGGTTTGCACAGTTGTGAAAAGCATTAATCAGGTCAATTAATGCATAATCAGCCTTTCGCTCATCATTCCACTTAATAGTAAAAGCATTCTTTATTTCAATACTGTTTTCTTCATTATTTTTAGTTTCAAATAAGCTTTTCCATACTGTATAGGTTTTCTCCTTATCATCAGTTGTTATCGCATCAATATATTCCTTACAGGTATTATAAAATATGCTTTTTTGGAGTGATTTAGGATCAGAATAGGCCATGAGAACTTCCTTTCTCAGCTGATATTCATTTCCTAAAAGCTGTTTAGCATCTGCTTGTTTCTTTTTCCAGACAGGAAGGTCTATTACTTTAAGATCATTAAGCTCTTTTTTTCTCTCCTGATATTCACTCTCCACCTGTTGCAAAAGTAAAGTGCTGTTGCTGCGAACCAGATCAAGTTTTGTGAGATTAAAAACAACCAGAGAAGAAAACGGAGACCAGCTCAAAGGATACAAAAGCTTGTAAGTACCATCTATTTCTTCTTTTTTATATTGTGAAGAATCAAAATATCCTTTGTTGTCACACCCGAAGGTCTGATAACTATATAGAACCAGTTTATTATTTTTTGCAGGGGCCTTTTGTGCTGTCATTACAACAGATACTGCGAGAGAAAGTCCTGTAAACAGTTTTTTCATCACCATAATAATTAAAAAAAATCAGTACTTTATTGAATTTCGGGTTAAAAATAAAACTTTAATTTTCAAATTTCACTGATAATTTTTAATTTTTATCCTTTCATTTAAATTATTATGATTCAGTTTATTTTTAGTAACCCCATATTCTATATTTGCATGGAGTAAAAAATGATCCGCCAATAGGTAGATCGTTTCTTAAGAAGGCTAAGCGGTTTTACCCATGCATTCGTAAGTATCAAATAGTATGTAAGAATTCAGAGACTTTGTATTTTCACGTTATGAATAGTTGCTCACTTCAATGAGGTTTTGATCCGGATCACGGAAATAAACAGATCTGATTTTTCCTAAAGCCCCTGTTCTGTCTACTATTCCTTCAATAATTTCCACATTTTTCTGTTTTAATTCTTCCAGTACATCATAGATATCTGTTTGAGAAATAAAACAAAGATCAGCAGAACCGCAGGTAGGAGACTGGGCTTTAGGTTCAAATTCCTTTCCTTTCTGATGAAGATTGATTTTCTGATTACCGAATGCTAAAGCCTTTCTGTAGCCTCCGAAAGTTATTACTTCAAATCCCATAATTTTGGTGTAAAATTCTATGGTTTTGTCTATATCGGCAACGGTTAATACAATATGATCTATATTATTTATTTGCATTGTTTTTCTTTTTCTTAAAATGATTATATTCGATTAAAATAATGATATGGATTGGGGATACTTTTATTTTCTTCTAGTTTTAATACTTCTTGCCTGGATAGCCTATCTTATAATGAGATTTTTCAGAAGATGGACAGTAAAAAGTGGTTATGGGATACTTTTAAATTTTATGATCTTTCTGATTTCATATTTTTCATTATTGTATATTACATTGCTTGTTTTCTTGTCTCATGTTTTTTTTGAGCGCTAAAGAAGGATGTTTCATATTCCGTTTTAGGACTAAGTAAGCGATTAAAAGATTGATTCCCAGAGCCAGCCATACATTGATGCCGTAGAAGAGGTCGTAATGATAGCGCCCTTCATTATAAAACAGATTTTTAATAATTCTAAATGTAATGGCAGTGGTTGTTACCGCATAGCTCAGCATCATATAATTTTTATGTTTTATCGTATCTCCTTTTTTTATGGAAAGTACAGCGATTATAGTGAAATAGGCCCAAAGAACATCCTGTGTCAAAAACCCGGCAATCCCGATTAATCCTCCGTTTGAAAATAAACCTAATATAAAGCAGACCGGAACATTGATGATAAGGATATTGTAAATATATATTTTACCAATGATTCTGTGAAGTTTTTTGTTTTCAGCTAAGAAACGGTTTGAAAACTGTGTTAATCCTGCCAAAAAGCAAAGTAATATCGAAAAAATGTGAATATAAAAACATGTTATCCAATACCGGTTGCCGATTACTTGTTGCTTAAAGGCCAGAAACCCTGTATTTTTTTCAAAAGCAGTATACTGGAAAATTGTTTTCAGCATTAGAACACTGAAAATAACAACTGAAAATAAAGCCAGTATTTTAATAACCTGTATTGTTACAGTTCTGATCATATATTAATATATTAAGAACATATATTTATTTTCCGGCTGCTGACGGATAAGAATTAGAGAATTCCTTTTAATCTCAGATGCTGCAACAGCATAATTGTTTTTGCATCCCGGATTCCTCCCGAATCAACCATTTGAAGGGTTTCTTCATAAGGTAGTTCCAAAACCTCAATATTTTCACCCTCTTCCTCAAGGCCGCCGCCATCAGTTACTTTCATATCATGAGAATATTCGGCGATAAAAAAATGAAGTATTTCCGTTACAGATCCCGGTGACATATAAGCTTCAAATATCTTTTCGACTTTAGAAATCTTATATCCGGTTTCTTCCTCAGTTTCTCTTTTGATGCAAGCTTCAGGCTGATCATTATCCAAAAGTCCGGCACAGGCTTCTATCAGCATACCGGTTCTATTTCCGTTGATATAAGTAGGTAGGCGGAATTGTCTTGTCAGGATCACTTTTCCGGAAGTTTTATTATAAAGAAGAATAACTGCGCCATTTCCTCTGTCATAAGCTTCTCTGCTCTGTGTTTCAGTGGTTCCGTCTTTTTTTATAATTGAATAAGTAACTTTGTTTAATCTGTACCAGTTGTCCGACAGGACTTCCGTTTTCAAAATGTTAATATCAGGATTTTGCATAGGGTATATCGTCTATAGTATAATAAATGTGGAGGCCTCTTTTTCTGGCAATTCTTACATCTTCATCAGCTCCCTTGGAAGCTCCCTCTATCCGGAGTACAGCATCACATTTTTCCAGAATTCCATGAGCTACAGGGTATTGTATTTCCTGCCACGCCTGATCCCCTATCTGGGTGGAACCTGCTAATTGTATTAAAGGAAGAGCCAGCCATTCTCCGATAACAGGAATATGACCTTTTCTGAAAATAGGTAATGCCGCTGCTTCAAGCTGTTGAAGGTTCTGCCGGATCAATTCCGGATCATCATTAGTTCCGCTGCGATAAGGACCTGCAATAAGTATAAGCATATATTTTTTTTTGAGTAAAATAACTGAACTTTTACAATATAAAAAATAAGATAGTTTAAGACTGGTAATTTTTTTGTTTACCGGTTTTAATCGCACTTAAAAATTCAGGAGTAATTCCCAGATAAGAAGCAATTTGTTTTTGGGTTACGCGTTGGGCAGCTAAAGGATATTTTTGTAGAAAATTATTATAACGTTCTTCTGCCGGAAGTGACAGATTTTCAATCGTTCTGAGCTGCTCCCTGATATAGGCATTCTGCATTAGAATTCTGAAGAATCTTTCAAATTTCGGTACTTTAAGATAAAGCTCTTCCAGATGATCTTTTGAAAGCTGCCAAATAACACTTTCCTCAAGAGCTTCAATATTCAGCATAGCCGGCTGATGATGAATATAACAAAACATATCCGTAATCCACCAGTCTGAAAGGGCAAACATAATCGTGGATTCTTTTCCGGATGTATCCATATAAAATGCCCGCAGAATTCCTGACTGAACAAAATTAATCTCTTTACAGATTTGTTCCTGCTTTAAAATCAGATCTTTTCGGGCCAGCTTTTTCTCTTTCAGTAAAGATAAAAAATAGGTCGTTTCCTGGGCCGTAAGCGATATATGTTTTGATATGTTTTTTAGGATTAAATTATTTTCCATAAAGAATTAATATTTATCTTCTGTTAAAAGATTTTTTAATGCTTCATTTAAACTCGGAAACTGAAACTTAAAGCCTGTATGCTGTACTTTTTCCGAAGAAGCTCTGGAGCCCTCCAGCACGGCAGAAGCAAGCTCTCCAAACATAAGTTTTAAAACAAAAGCAGGAACGTTGGGCATAAATAACGGTTTTCCTAAAATTTCAGCAATTGCTTTAGTCAGGTCTGTATTGGTAATATGCTGAGGTGAAACGGCATTATAAGCCCCATGGAGGGTAGGATGCTGCAGAGCAAACTCATAGACAGAACAGATATCATCAATGTGAATCCATGGCATATATTGTCTGCCGCTTCCCAGAGGAGATCCTACATAATAGCGGATGGGTGGGATCATTTTTTTTAATGCACCTTCTTTTTCGGAAAGAACTACTGCTGTCCGGATTTTAACCACTCTTTCAGCAAGATTATGCTCTTTAAAATGATCGGCAGCTCTTTCCCATAAAATAACGACTTCGCTTAAAAAATCATGTCCGGGTTTATCGTCTTCAGTAAAAATTTTTTCGCTGGTCATAGTTCCGTAAAAATTAATACCTGAAGCTGAAATAAAAGACTTAAGTTTAATTTCTTTCTTCTTTAAAACATTTCGGAGAAGGGCTGCGGAATCTACTCTGCTGGAGATCAGTTCTTTTTTTCTTTCATCTGTCCAGCGTTTCTCGGAAATATTCGCTCCGGCCAGGTGAATAATATGGGAGACATCTTCCAAAGCCGATTCATCTATCGTTTTTTTTCTGATATCCCATTCATATTCATTATCATGTTCTTTTCTCCGGGTAAGAAATCTTACACTGTATTTATTTTCCAGTTTTCTGGCCAGCTCGCGGGCAATCATACCGCTGGCTCCGGTAATCAGAACGATTTCTTTCATATTAATAGAGTTAAAATGGTGTAGGAGAGGTTAGGCCTGATTTTTTACAATCAGTACATAATCATCTTCCAGCAGTTTATAACCGTAATCATAAATAAACCTGTATTCAGATCCGTTTTTATATATTTTTATATTGGTAAAATAATCAAAGTCGAAACCGAAGCTGTCCAGTTTAGATTTTGTAACTTTTGTTTTACCATCGGTGTTTACTTCTACAAGGATACGATAATTTTTGCGGAGTTTATTATTGATATTCCGCATCAGATTATTGGAGTCTTTATTCTGTTTATTATTATAGGCATTTCGGCAGGCATCATTACAAAACTTTTTATCAGTCCTGCCGATAATTTTTTCGCCACATTCCAGACAGTTCATATTATTTATTTTGTGTGGTGATGGATGTGTCTTTTCTTTAATAATTTCATAAACCTGCTGTGGGAAGGGTAGCTTCTGTTGGAGGTTATATTATTAAAAAATAACGCGACAATCAGTAGTATGATACACCCTGATAAGACAGGGGAGAGGACGTACCAATATCCGAGTTCCGGAATTTTTCCGGTAGAGCTTACGGCAATCAGAGCTGTTGCACCACCAGGCGGATGCAGAGTTTTTGTATACTGCATCAACACGATGGAAAAAGCTACGGCTAACGGAGCAGAAAGCCAGATGATATCAGGGACAGTCTTATAGACTGTCACCCCCACAAGAGCAGAGAGAACATGTCCGCCCACCAGATTTCTGGGCTGTGCCAGTGGACTCTGAATGGCTCCGTAAATAAGAACGCTTGAGGCACCAAAAGAACCAATCAGAAAAATATTCTCAGTCTCTGCCAGAGTATGGGACTGAATAAATGCAATCAGCCCGATACCAAAAAATGCGCCCAAAAATGACCAGAAATGCTCTTTATAATCAACAAGCGTTTCTTTATAGATTACATACTTTGAGACTCTAAACGTTCTTTTAATGGTCTTCTTCATTTAGTCTTCTTTATTTTTTATAATTTGAATTAAATTTTCTACAAAAGGTTGGGTATATATTCCGTTTTCATCATAATCAGGGTCTAAAATAGTGATCTCAATTCCAAAGCATTTGGGATGATGAATCAGAGGTTTCAATATTTCTTTAAGGTCAGTATAATCAATTCCGTCTTCCATTCTGCTGTCTACAGCAGGCATAAGCTCATCTTTCAGAATGTCTACATCAAAATGGATGAAGAAACCATCCAGCTTTTTTTCGTTGACCAGATTCATAAAATCTTCGGCCGTTTTTCTGAGACCATTATTTCTCAGCTGTTCAAGATCAAAATAACGGACCTCTGAATTCATAATCTGGCGTACATATTCATCATCATCTGTCTCGGCATTTCCACAACAAAAGATATGTTCTTCAGAAAAGTAAGGTTTTAGCCCTTCAATATTCGTTAATTTTTCATGTCCGGTACCGGAAACAATAGCGAGATCCATTCCTGCTATACCTCCGGATTCTGAGAGTTCCGACGGAATAAAGTCGGTATGCCCATCAAGATAGAGAAGTCCGAAGTTTCCCTGTTTTTTCAATGCAATAGCATTACCTATTAAAATACTGCAATCGCCACCCAGAATGATGTTGAATGAATTTTCATGAGCATTTTCAAGGATGAGTTCAGCCTGTTTTGTTGCATATTCAATAATACGGTCTGCATTTCTGGTTCCTGTTTCTTCATCAAAATCCATTGTATATTCCGGCGCATTCAGTCTGAAAATATTGTTAGGATTCACACTTTTATGAAAACCGAACTTTCTGAGCCAGTCCGGAAGTTTTCTGACACCAGGCTCAGTCTCATGTTCCTTTTTTGTAAGTCCCAAATTGAGAGGAAACTCAAAAATATTGATGTCCCTTTTCATAAAAGAATTTTGACAAAGATACGGAATTATCCGTTTGCAAATGGATAATGAATTTTTAAAATAAGAAAAAACCTTTGTTGAATGATTGTTGCTTATTTTCTTTAAATCAGGTAGTTGAATAGTGTGAATCGTATGCTTTTAATTGCAATGTTTGTTAAATAATATCAATACATTACTGTTTATGTTTCATTTTTTCTTTGCCAAAGGATTCAAAGGCAAAGAACCTGTACATATTGGATATTTTAGTAAAACATCCAATATGTACAGGATAAAGGTTTCGAAAAATTACGTTTTGTTTTGTTTGTTTAATTCGTTGGCATTTGTGTTATTTATTAGTTATTTTTACTTTATAAATGGTTATTATTGAGTATGTATTATTTATTATATAGAAATAAATTAAATTTTTAAATCACTATATGGTGTTTTTTTTGTAAATTTGGTTAGAAAATAAAAAACATACCATGAAAAATTTTAATTTATTTATTGGCATTATTTGCTCTACATGGTGTTTTTCCCAGGTAGGGATTAATACATCAACTCCACAAAGCGTTTTAGATGTTACTTCTGCTAATTCGGCAGTCCTGTTAAGCCGGAATGCAAATCCACCTGCTAATGTTACCTCGCCGGTAGCCGGGATGATTATCTATGACTCCAATTTTAAAACATTGCGATATTATGATGGTACCCAATGGAGTACCGTAATATCATCACAAACTCTGACTACTGCAAACGAAGGAGTTGTCAAGCTCAATAGTGGAGCCGGAGTACAACCTACTTTTGCATTCAAAACATCGGGAGGGGTTCCTTTGAGTACTTATGAAAATATAACGTACCAGACTCCTATGAATCTTGCAACCGATTTTGCTCCTGCCCCTGCAACAAGCTGGCCGGAAAATATCGTATCTCCAGTACCTGCAGATTTCTATAATCCGACAACGGGAAGGTTTCTGGAAAACCCTATCGGTGGACAGGTTCATATGTGGAGAGTTATTGTAAATTACGCCAATAAAAATAATGGTTCAGTAGCATTTGTAACAGTAAACTTATCAAATCCGGTACCTCCTTCAACATTCAGTATAGATCAGACTGCAGTTGCTCCAAACGGAGTCACCTCAGGAGATCTTGTTTTCTATTTATTAACAGTTGCTGACCCTTTATCTATCGGAAGTGGTTATGTCATTAAAATAAAATCTGATACACCACTGGATGCAACCATTAGCAGTATAACAAGAGTTTCACAAGAAAAAGACTAAATTTTATTATTCACCAATTTTTTTATTAGATAAGTTTTTAAAGGCCAAAACAAACTGGAGAAGTTTGTTTTGGTTTTATATTGGAACTCCTCATAAAAACAGGAGATTATTAAGGGAATAACTCACAAACATAAGGGTGGAGAATACTTAGAATAAAAATATGATAATACATCTTACACTCAACAAAAAACGATACATATGGTAACACAAAAAGTTAAACCTGAATATACTTTAAAGATGTTTGAAGTATTGGGTGGAGTGTGGATTGCAGGTTGTGTAAAAACAGCTGCAGAACTGAATATTGCTGATCATTTATTCATTGGACATCAAAGTGTTTCTTCTTTAGCGGAAAAAACAAAATCAGACGAGAAAGCATTATACCGGATTATGAGGGCATTAAGCAGTGTCGGAATTTTTGAAGAACTTGAAAATAAAGTATTTGCACTGAATGAATTTGGAGCGGCCTTACAAAGTGATGTTCCCGGTACAGCTAAAAACTTTGTGCTTGCTATTTTAAGAGAACATTTTCCCTGCTATATGCAGCTTACAGATAACGTACAAGCCGGAAAAATTCCTTTTGATCATGTTCATGGAATGGGAATTTGGGAGTATTATAAACAAAATCCCGACGCCGGAACCAATTTTGGGAAAGGAATGACGGGCATGTCCGGTATGGAACTGGAAGGAATTCTTAATACATACGATTTTACACCATTTAATACCATCGTAGATATCGGAGGCGGAAATGGAGTAATGATGCATGCTATTCTCAATACAAGCCCCGATAGCTCCGGTATTATTTTTGACGAAGCCCATGTAACCGACATTGCGAATTCGCTGATTCCCGAAAATTTAAAAAGCAGATGCTCTGTAGCCGTTGGGAGTTTCTTTGACCAAGTTCCGGCTGGTGGTGATCTGTATACAATGAAATGGATTATGCACGACTGGAACGATAAGGAATGTATACGGATATTAAAGAACTGTTATGATGCAATGCCCAAAGGAGCTAAACTGCTCATTATTGACGCTGTAATTCCTGATGATTCCAGAAATAAGCCGCACGTTGCTAAAATTTTAGATATTGTAATGATGGCTGCTCTCACCGGAAGAGAAAGAACACTGAACGAGTTTCAAAAACTTATCGAAGAAGCCGGATTGAAATTTACCCGATTCATGGATATTGGCACAGAGGCTAAAAGTATAATAGAATGTGAAAAACAATAACAGAGAAAATAATATAAAAGAAAAGCTCAACATACTATGAATATTGTGTTGAGCTTTTTGATTTTTGATCATTATTCCGTAATATGGATCTGATAAATAGCTACAAGTCCTGATGTTACCGGTTGTTTGTTGTCCTGAAGATAATTTCCTGCCTTAAAATAAACAGATTCTGATTTCCAGGTGTTTCCAAAATTAAAGATCGTAGTCTGTTGGTTTATTTTTACCTGAACCTCTGAATTATTTTGTTGAATGCTGTACTCAAAAACCTGAGCTAGAGGTACTTCTTTCAAAAGGGTTATCCGCTCTTCATGGGCATTTATTTCCTTTTTAAACCCTGCCTGAATTTCTCCATTATTCCACCAGATCTTTAAGGCTTCGGTTCCTTTTGAATTACCGTGAATCTGTCCGATAATTATTTTTCCCGTACTCGGCTGTTGTAAAACCGCCATTTTCACGTGTAAACTGTGACTGTTTTCAAAATGCCATTCATTAATTTGCCGTAACTCTGTTCTTGGATAATGTGAACCCTGAGTGGGTTTTCCGTCGGAAGAACAAAAGAGACGAATGCTGTTATCCTTAGGTGAAAAATAAAAATTCTCAGAGGAGAATCCGGCAATTTTATCTCCCTTGATAATTGTGATTGAATTGTTTTTTTCAACAGGTAGCTGAAGATTAAAACCCCTTAAATCAAATATATTCTGAGGAACTGAAAGATGAATATTTTGTGCCTGTAAAAAACTGATAAACAGGGTGAATAATCCTGTTGTTGCAATGTTTCTAAAGTATGGCTTCATGGGATATAATAGTATTGATTGCTACTACTAATGTATGAACTTTATGATCAATTTCTATAAAAAATACCAAGACATTTGGTAAGTTTGTCAGAAATAAATAAGACATGGAGTTTTCACCATTCAATAAGATTGTCAAGCTTTGCCTGCAGGGGATGGGCATGGAAGAAAAAGAAAAACCAGAAGAAGCTGGCAGACTTTTTTTACAGGCATGGGAAGAAGCGGAAAATGATCATGAAAAATTTCTTGCCGCTTATTATATTTCCCGACATCAAAAAACAGCTTTTGATCGGCTGAAGTGGCTTGAAACAACCCTGAAATATGCTTTGAAAATAAATGATGACACAGTTAAAAGTGCTTTACCAGCTCTCTATATGAATATTTCCCAATGCTATGAGGAGCTGGGGAATCATGAGAAGTCCAGGCAGAATGTCCATTCAGGAATGCAGCTTAAAGGCAATCCGTCCGATAAGGGGCCTTTTTATCATGGAACAAAAGCTGATCTTGAAGTGGGAGATTTGTTGGTAGCAGGAGGAAATTCAAATTATAAATCTGAATTTAAAATGAATCATATTTATTTTACCGCATTGGTTAATGGGGCAGGGCTGGCTGCAGCATTAGCAAAAGGAGAAGAGAATGAGCGGGTGTATATAGTGGAACCGACAGGAGATTTTGAAAACGATCCTAACCTGACGGATAAAAAATTCCCCGGTAATCCGACTCGTTCCTATCGCTCTCAGGCACCTTTGAAAATTGTGGGTGAAGTAACGGACTGGGTTAAACCCAATCCGGAAGATTTACAAAGATTTCGGGATAAATTATCAGACAGCAAAGGTGAAATAATAAATTAAATATCTCAAAAACACACAATCTTCCTTTTGCAGAAAAAAGAAAGATTGTGTGTTGAAGAACAGGAAGTGTTATATCATAATCTCTATTTTTACATTGATATTACCCCGCGTAGCTTTTGAATAAGGGCAGGTCTGATGAGCTATTTCAACAACCTCTTTTGCCTCACTGAGAATCATATCAGGTAAGTTTACCTGTAAATGAGCCTGCAGGAAAAAACCGTCATCATTGGTAGCCAGATCTATTACGGTATGTACCGAAAGGTTTGAAGGAAGAGAAATTCCAATGTTAGAAGCGCTCAAATGCATGGCCCCGATAAAACAAGCCGACCATCCTGCGGCTAATAACTGCTCCGGATTGGTTCCGTTGCCTTTCGAACCGGGCGGAGTGAGTTCAATATCCAGTCTGCCATCGTTGCTTTTGGCTTCTCCATCACGTCCTCCTGTTACCAGTACATTTCCTGAATAAAGTACTTTACGAATAGTTACTACTTCTGTATTTTCTACTTCTTGAATTTTGTCAGATTTCATTGTATTAAATTTTAGGTTAAATTTTACGATTCTTTCTTTTAAAGTTTTTTTCTTAATGCTCTGAATGCATCCCTGATTTCGGTAGTGAAAACCTGTGGCTGCTCCCATGCTGCAAAATGCCCTCCTTTTAGCGCTTTATGATAATAATATAAAGTAGGGTAAGCTTTTTTTGACCAGGTCTCAGGCGCCTGGTAAATCTCATGAGGAAATACTGAAATGGCAACCGGAACTTTAATATCTTTTGTTTTCTGAGCTTCAGCACTGAAATTATTGTTATTGTTTTCCCAATAGAAGCGTGATGAAGATGCTCCCGTGTTGGTGAACCAATAAAGGCTGATATCATCCAGTATGGCATCCCGGCCAATTACATTTTCAGGATGAAGGTCACTTTCACTCCATTCAGCAATCTTTTCATACAGAAATGCGGCTAATGCACTTGGAGAATCAGAGAGCAGATAGCCTGTAGTTTGCGGTCGGGTTACCATCATCGCCCCATAAGCAGCATTTCTGCCAAAGAAAGTACTGAGAGTTTGATAAGCCTGTGTTTCTGAAGCGGTAAGCCAGGATGGAGGAGGATCTCCGGCATTAATAGGTTTTACAAGTTCGGAAGGAATAGTAGCCGGCATAGTCAGGTGGATTCCCAGAAGACCCGAAGGAGCCTGTCTTGCCAATGCATCTGATATGACAGAGCCATGATCACCACCTTCAGAAACATATTGTTTGTAACCCAGTCGTTTTACCAGTACATCCCATGCCCTTGCAACGCGGTCAGGGTTCCATCCCTGTTCAGTAGGAATTTCCGAAAAACCATATCCCGGAATGGCCGGAATGATAACATCAAAAGCATCACCTGCCTTACCTCCGTATTTAACGGGATTTGTCAACGGATCTATGGTATTGATAAATTCTAAAGGAGAGCCAGGCCAGCCATGAGTGAGGATAATAGGTAAAGCATTGGATTCTTTTGAACGGACATGAATAAACTGAATGTCAATACCATCAATTTTTGTGATAAATTGTGGAAGGGCATTGAGCTTTTTTTCCAATTTTCGCCAGTCATAACCATTCCCCCAATAGCTGATAAGTTCTTTTAGTTGGGAAAGCTGAATTCCCTGAGAAGCATCCTTTACGGTCTCTTTGTCCGGAAAACGGGTTTCAGAAATACGTCTCTGAAGTTCATCAAGCTGTGATTGCGGAATATTGATATGGAAAGGCCTGATGCTGGTATCAGATTGTGCGGATAGAGTTTCCGGACGGTTTTTTTGTGCCTGGGTAATAACAGTAATACTTAAAGTAAAAGTTGCTGCTAAAAGAACTGTGGAAATTGTCGTTTTCATTGTTGTATTATTTAAATTAGTATTTGTTTTCTTTTGACAGGACAAAATTATGTTCAGGAAAGTAACGGATAAACTGAGAATAAGCTTAAGCGGTCATTTTTCGGAATGGAACAGACATTAGAACAGGTGAAAGATAACTGAGGAACCAGATTTCTTAAAAGTTGAAATAATGTATATGTTTTTTTTAGTTATCTGTGTTTTTTAAAAAAAAATGTATCGTATTGATTTGTTTTGTGTGAATGATTTAATATTTTTACCCCAGACTAATTAAAAAAATAATACCATGAAAAAATTAACGCGTAAAGAATTAAAGAAGACAATGGCCGGAGAAAAATTACTTCCCGGAACAGGGATAGGATTAGATCCTGTTGGACCGGTTTGCGGAGGATCACAGTGTCCTGATGACAATTACAGATGTTGTTATCATCCGGTTGGAAACTATTGTAGCACCCAAGCTTGCAGATAATATTCACCCTCCATTCGGAGGGTTTTTTATTGGGGGCAGACTTTATTCTTTTATAGCTGTATATTTCTTCCGCTTCTTTTTCTTATTATAATCTTCTTTTTTTAAACAGACAATAAAAAAAACCCGACAACAAACGACTACAAATGAATTTAAATAGTTTATAACCGGCTGCTTTTTGGAGAGATCACAATCTTTGCAACAGAGATTTGAGAAAAAAGTGAACGTCTCTTATCTGAATAATTAATCTTTAAAATCTAAACGTTATGTCACTAAGAAACAAAGTAACATTAATTGGTTACACAGGTAAAGAAGTTGAAATATTAAATTTCGACAACGGGAATCTAAAAGCAAGTGTATCTTTAGCTACCAGCGATCATTACACAAATGCTAAGGGAGAAAAAGTAGAAGAAACGCAATGGCACAATCTGATTGCTTTCGGGAAAGTTGCGGAAATCATGGAGAAATATGTACCTAAAGGAAAAGAAATTGCCATTGAAGGCAAACTTACCTACAGATCATATGATGATAAAGACGGAATGAAAAGATACATTACGGAAATTCGTGTAGATGAGATTCTGTTATTGGGCGGTAAATAATACTAAAAACACAAATGATGAAAGTAAAAGTTTTTAAAGTAAGGCTTCCTGAAGAATTTCTTTATAAGGATCAAAAAGTACTTGACGATTTTCTGGAAATGAATGAGATTATAAAAGTGGAAACCGCTTTTGTAAACGATGAATGCTATTGGTCTGTCATATTGTATTTTGAAGTGCTGAGTCTGGCGAAGAATACAGTAAAAGAACCAAAAGAGGTTAAATATTCTGCTGAAAATGATACTTTAAGTTTTGATGAAGAAAAGATCCTCGAAGCATTAAAGCTATGGAGATCTCTTAAGGCAAAGGAACAGAATCTGCCGACTTATTTTATTGCAAGCAATAAAGAACTGGTATCTGTGGCAAAGTATAAACCTGCTAAAAAAGAAGAACTGCTGGAGATCAAAGGTTTCGGAAAACATAAGATTGAAAATTATGGCGAAGAAATACTGGAAATTCTTGAAAGTGTCTGATTTTTTGAAATTAATGTGCAAATAAGAACGAGGAGCCGGAGAAGATTACTTTTTCGGCTTTTTATGCTGTGTAAAAGTCCTTGCAATTCCTTACTTTTGCAATACTTATCTGTATTATGATAATCTTTGAAAAGATTTAGTATCTGAACTTTTCTGTTTTCATGATTTATATTTTAGGATAGGTACAGACAATTAAATTATAATATCATCTATCAATTATACAATGAAGCCAAGTTTAGCAAAAGGGACGAGAGATTTTACAGCACAGGAAGTTTCCAGAAGAAAATATATTATCAATATTTTACAGAATAATTTTGAATTATTCGGATTTCAGCCATTGGAAACCCCAAGCTTTGAAAACCTTTCTACATTGACCGGAAAGTACGGAGAAGAAGGTGATCGTTTGATCTTTAAAATTTTAAATTCAAGTATCAACGAAGCCAGAGAAGATAAAAAAGAACAAATGCTTCATGATTTTCAAAGAGCATTAGAAAAACCTTTCAGTTCAGAAAATCTTACTGATAAAGCACTTCGTTATGACCTTACTGTGCCTTTTGCGAGATTTGTAGCCATGAATCACGGGAAACTGACCTTCCCGTTCAAACGTTCTCAGATCCAGCCGGTATGGAGAGCAGACAGACCACAGAGAGGAAGATTCAGAGAATTTTATCAGTGTGATGCAGATGTAGTAGGAAGCGAAAGTCTTCTTCAGGAAGTGGAGCTGGTTCAGTTATACTTAAAGTCTTTTGCAGATTTAGGAATTTCAGTAACCATTCACATGAATAACAGAAAAATCCTTTCCGGACTTGCTGAATATGCTGGGATCACAGATAAACTGATTGATTTTACCGTAGCTTTAGATAAACTTGACAAAATCGGAAGAGACGGCGTCGTGAAAGAACTCCTTGAAAGAGAAATTTCTCAGGAATCTATTGATAAACTTGATTTCCTGTTCAGTCAGTCAAATGATGCTCTGGAAAACCTTTTGCAGCTTAAAGAAAAATTTGATGGCAATGAAATCGGACTAAAGGGAGTGGAAGAACTGGAATTTGTTCTTACACAGTCTCTAAATCTTGGGGTTAATATGCAGAATCTGGTGTTTAATATCACGCTGGCAAGAGGATTGGATTATTATACCGGAGCCATTTTTGAGGTGAAAGCAGATGAAGTGGCGATGGGCTCTATCGGCGGAGGTGGAAGATATGACAACCTTACAGAAGTGTTTGGTGTTAAAAACATTCCTGGAATCGGAATATCATTCGGATTAGACAGAATTTATCTTGTAATGGAAGAATTGAACCTTTTCCCTGAAGAGGCTTCAGCAACTATACAATATCTGTTTGCTAATTTTGGAGGAGAAGAAACTACTGAAGCTTTGAAACTAATCATGCAGCTTAGAGCAAAAGGTATTTCTGCTGAACTTTATCCTGAAAGTGCCAAAATCAATAAACAGTTTACCTACGCTGAAAAGAAAGGTATTAAAAACCTTGTTTTCTTGGGCGAAGAAGAAATTAAAAACAATACGGTTACTTTTAAAAATCTCGAAGCTGGCGAACAGAAGACCATTTCTTTAGATGAATTTTTAGGGTAACAGATCCAATAAAATCGGATCCGGATATCGCACGGCCTTTTTGTAAGAGCTGGCTTTGGGAACCGCAGCAATTTCCAAAGATTCGGTTTTATCCGGAATTTATATCAGAAATATTCAACCACAAAAAATCCTTTTGTGGTTGATTTGCTTCAGTGATCATAAGTTTTGAGGCCTTTCATCTTTAAAATCGGTTTAGAATTTGTAATTTGGATCGATAATAAAACAGAGTAGAGCGATATTCTACTTTTATAAAAACTTTTAAACATAAAAACCAAATGAATACAGTTTGTGCATTGTGCGGAACTCCGCTTACCCCTACAGATATGCTTATCGGCAGAAATAAACTTGCTGACGGCGGTTATTTATGCACGGGATGCTTTAATAAAGCTATTCATATCAACAGAGACCTAATCAATACACTGGATCAGTATTATTTTGCAGAAATTACAGGAATGTTTCTTAAAAGTAAAATGGATGCCGGTTCAGCTACAGGAAGTAATCATTATCAATATGATGCCCCTACCAGACTTGATGAGATTAAAGATCAGATTGTTGCTCTTAATGCAAGATTGAGCGTTTTGGCGAATGAAGAAGTGAATGAACTGGATAAAGTGCTGGATGGAAATGAGAATCTTTTAGCGATCGCCGAATGTATATATCTTCAAAATAAAAGAGAGGGGATTATTTTTGCAACGCCCAGAAGAGTCGTATTTATTGATAAAAAGATTTTAGGCGGCATTGTCAGAAATGAATTTCCTCTTCAGGAAATTATTGCGATAGATCATGCCGAGAGTCTTTTGTATTCTGTCTTAAAAATCAGTATTAAAGGAGCTTTAGCCGAATTTAAACTGCACAACAAAAACGACGGAAGAGGCTTTACAAATATTCTAAACAGAAATTTCTCTTATCAAAATCAACCTAATGAGCCTTTAAGACAGGATACCAGGCCATTACAGGCATTTACTCAGGTTATTCCGGAACTTGTTGAAGAAAATGTTTTTACGACAGGTAAAGATAGCTCTGATACTATTTTTGAACAGTTAGAGAAATTAGGAAAGCTAAGAGAAAGCGGTATTTTGACAGAGGCTGAATTTGCAGAACAGAAAAAGAAGCTGTTGGATAAATTATAAAAAAAAGAAATGAGTAATACTTGTTCATTATGTAATGCAGAACTGACTTCTCTGGATACTCTTCTGGGAGAAAATAAACTTTCTGATAACGGTGTTTTGTGTAATAAATGCCTGGAAAAAGCGAGTACAGTCAATCAGGAGTTATTGTCTGATCTTCATCAGTTCAGTATTGATGATATTAAAGTCTTGTTACAGAAAGAAACAGTGCCGGTTCGGGACTTGATAAGGACAGAACAAAATCTCCCTATTGCCACATCATATTCACAAAATATTTCCGATGAGGAATATAAGCGAAGAAAGAGAAAAATAAAAAATGAACTTGAAAAGCTGAATGCTAATTTGTCTGTTTTTACGAAAGGTGAAATTAAAGAACTTCCTTATCTGATTTCCGAAGACGAAAAGATTATTGCAATTACAGATGCCCAATTTATTAATACACTGGATGCCGGAGTTTTGCTGGTTACCCCACTGAGGATGCTCTCTGTATCGAAAGCTATGTTTGGAAACGCAAAAATTAATGAATACCCGAATCTCTCGATTAAGGAAGTGAGTTTTGTTACCGATCCGAAATCACCGGTCATTAAAATTCATTTAGACGAAAGAACGGTAGAATTTGAATGTTATTATGATAAAGAAGATGCAGTAAAATTTTATGATATTATAAAGACGATTTACAATTCTTCTTCAATGCAGGCTCAGGAAAGAGCTGATACAGTGAAAAAAGTAGATCCGGCAGTAATTTTTGATCAGCTTGAAAAATTAGGAAAACTAAGAGAAAACGGAATTTTAACGGATACAGAATTTACAGAACAGAAGAAGAAATTATTGGCACAGCTTTCATAATAAATCAACTCAGTGTCATGAAACCAAAAGTGTCTGCAGAAATAATTGAAAACTGGCTGAAAGGATGGTCTTTATCAAGAGAACTGCCTTTTGCTGTCAAGTATAAATCCGGTTTAAAAGTAGAGGTTGGATATGAAAAACAAAAAGAACGCTACGTTTTTCCAGATCTTAATTTAGATTTTTTTCAACTGGCTGATTCAATTGAGGAAGCCTGGATCTATCTGAAAGTCTGTGCTGCTGCGGATCAGTTGACAGGAAAAATTCCCGAAAGATGGAAGCTACAGCCTCAGGGATATATGATGACCTGTTTTCATCCTATGAACTTTCCCAAACTCAACCTTCCCAAAGGGTACCGCGTAGAGTATTCACAAAAAGGATTCGTTTTTGAAGTGAAAATTATTGCTGAAAACGGAGAACAGGCTGCAATAGGTTATGTCGTGCTGACTGATGATCTTGCAGTATATGACCGCATTGTCACAGGAAAAAATCATCAACGGAAAGGTCTTGCTTCTTTTGTACTTAAAGAACTTGAGAAGATTGCTTTATCAAGAGGTTTTTTCAATAATTTTTTAGTAGCAACGGAAGTAGGAAAATTATTATATGAAAATTTAGGATGGAAAGTCTATAGTCTATATACTTCCATTGTTATTGAAAAATAATTTTCTTGTTGAAAAATATGAAGCAGAATTATTTGGTGAGCAGTTCAAAGAATTCATAAGGGCTCCGGATGGATATTTTTTTTAAAACGGGAGACGGTTTTAGGTCAGCTGGGAAGATTAAAAGAAAAGGGTGTTTTAAACAAAGACGAATTTAACGAACAGAAAAAAGCTTCTTAATCTTTTACGGTTAAAAGCAAAACAAAAAAATATGGAAAATTACTTAGAAATTAATAAAAACTCATGGAATGCCAAAGTTGAACCTCATCTGAAGTCAGATTTTTACTTTGTAGATGAATTTTTAAAAGGAAGAAACTCTTTAAATTCCATAGAAATGGAACTTTTAGGAGATATAAAAGATAAAACGATATTGCATTTACAATGTCATTTCGGACAGGATTCTATCTCGTTATCCAGAATGGGCGCTAAAGTGACCGGTATAGACTTATCCGATAAAGCTATTGAAGCCGGAAGAGATTTAGCACAGCAATGTGGTACTGATACAACATTTATTTGCTCAGATGTATATAACCTTCCCAATATTCTGGATCAGAAGTTTGATATTGTATTTACCAGTTACGGGACCATAGGCTGGCTTCCTGATCTTGAAAAATGGGCAGAGGTTATTCACCATTTTCTGAAACCAGGCGGGCGGTTTATCATGGCTGAGTTTCATCCTGTCGTATGGATGTTTGACGACGACTTTACAAAAGTAGCCTATAATTATTTTAATGAAAAGCCAATTGTAGAGACGTATGAAGGAACCTACGCCGATCAGTCTGCACCCATCGTCCAGAAATACGTCATGTGGAATCATTCTCTGGCAGAAGTATTGGATAATCTGATTAAAAAAGATCTTGAATTGGAGGCTTTTCAGGAATTTGACTGGTCTCCTTATCCATGTTTCAGACATGTGGAAGAATTTGAAAAAGGGAAGTGGAGAATCCCGCAGTTCGGAAATAAAATGCCATTAGTATATGCGTTGATTGCAAATAAAAAAGAAGACCTCTAAAGGATATTATATGGTAAACATCAAAAAAGTCATCGTTTATGGGACGATGACTTTTTCTATATATGAATGTTAAAAAAAACTACTTTTTGTTTTTTAGCTTAAAGAATCTTCAGCTTTTGTTTTTACCTCATCAACTTTATTCTGAACCTGGGAAGCAACATCATTTGCTTTATTTTTAAAGTCATTTCCCCATTTATTAAGATTATCTTTTGCCGTATTGATTTTATCTTTCACAGCCTGCTGATCTTCAGGACTTGAATTTTTATATTTCCAATAAGCTAATGCACCTAATCCTAGTAAAGCTAATAAGCCTTTTGCTTTGTTTCCCATGATTTCTATTTTTTTAAGATATTAATATTAAAATTTGTTATTAGTAAACATGTAAAATACGTGCCAAAAAAATAAATAGAATTATAAAAAAATGTTAAAATTAAGAAAAGGTTTCAAAATTTTCACCGTCAAAACTTGCAAAAACCATAGTGGGATAGGAATCCTGATGATACACATTGCCGTCTTTATCAATAGCGATAGCCCCTGCAAATCCATCAATGGTTTTAAGCTCATTAAATGTTTTATGAAAAGCTGTTTCAAGGCTCATCCCGTCTGTGACTCTTGTTACGATCTTGGCGGCTGTGGCATTGCTTACGATATCTTCACCTACACCGGTACAGCTTACTGCACAGAAAGCATTTGCATAATTTCCGGCTACGGTGGCTGAATCAGAAATTCTCCCCGGAATTTCAAATCCTTTTCCTCCGGTAGAGGTAGCAACTGCCAGGTTTTGATCTTTATCAATAGCAACACAGCCTACTGTTCCTTTTCCACCATTGGTAAGTTTGGCTTCGTATTCTTTTCTTCTCTGTGGGATTTCTGTAGAAAAGTTTTCAAAACCATGTTCTGTAGCATAGATCTTAGCTCCTTTGCCGCCTAAAACTCTGTCATCTTCCTTAATCAGGTCTTTTGCCACAAATACAGGGTTTTTTACATCCTGAATATTGATGACTCCACTTAACTTTTGAATATTTCCATCCATAATTGCGGCGCTCATCCGTATTACACCGTCACTCTGGATTTGAGAACCTATACCTGCATTATACAAAGGATCATCTTCCAAAAGAGAAACCGCATAAGCAACCGTATCAAAAGCAGAATGGGTCTGAAGATATTCGAATGCTTTTTGAGCAATACTTTTTAAGGATTCTTGTTTTGCTGTTTTTACCTCATGGCTTTGATCACTCTCTGAGAAAAAACCTCCGTGGATGATGATTTTCATAGTAAAGATGGGTTTCGTGTTTATTGACTTTGTATTTATTATTAATTACTAAGTCATAGTATTAAATAAGAAGAAAAGATATGAATAAAATTCATACCCTGTAATTGGGTGTTGAAAGATCTTTTTTAATTCAATTTCGGTTCTCAAAACGGGGCAGTTTTATACTTATTTATCCTGGGGTATGGGATTAAACTGTGAATTTTCAATAGTCAGTGTCTTTGTAGTAAGATCATAATGATCGTTCATAGACATGACATGAACGGTTAAGTTGTCAATTGAAATAGGTTCCCCGAGGTTGATATTCGTAAGGTTGGTGTCTTTAATAAATCTTCCGTCCACTAAAATGACAAGTCCGGATCCTACGGCAGTCATCACATCATTATGAATGTAAAGCCCCGTGTCTTCACCAAGCCCGATTCCCAAGGTTCTCGGATTATTTACTACAGCCTGGAAAAGACGCCCGATTCTGCCTCTTTGTACAAAATGAGTGTCAATAATCACGTTATCGATCAGCCCTAATCCCTGTGTCGTTTTAATTTCTCCTTTTAATAATGCTTCAGAACTGCTTCCCTGATAAATCATATTTTCCGAGGCTGCTGCTGCTCCCGCAGAAGTTCCGGAATAGATGAAATCCTGTTCCTGATATTTTAATAAAACGGTATCATGAAATCTTGTTCCACCGAGAATAGAAGTCAGTCTCAGCTGATCTCCTCCAGTAAACATCATCACATCAGCCGCATTGGCTCTTGCTACCATGGCATCGGAATTAGCTTCTTCACGGTTATGAATATCAAGAATGTTTACGTTTTTAGCTCCCAGGAACTCAAAGGCTTTTTTATATTCAGTACCTACAATCTGTGGAATCTGTGAAGCGGTAGTTACGATTTCGATTACAGAATCTTCCTTGTATTTTGATTCATTGATAATCTTTCGTAAGATTCCCCGCTCAAAAAAGTTAAGGTTCTTTTCGATATTCTGATCATAATCGGTTTCTGCAAAACTCCCTTTGTTTACAGCTCCTCCGATAACTATTAATTTTCCAACAGGTTTAGTCATGGTACAAAATTAAAAAATAATTAACATTAGTTGGCGAAATTCGTGCCATCTTTAATTGGTTTTTAGTGATTTAAGAATGTTAATTAAAATTAATTTTTTTTTAATAAATCTTTAAATGTGGTATAGTTTCGTTTAGGGTTTTACATTATCTTTGGCTATAAAAGGAGTTATTGTTAACTGTTTAAATGCCAATAGACTATGAAAATCGAAAAGATTCAGGCACTACGGGGTCCTAATATCTGGAGTATCAGAAGAAAGAAACTGATACAGATGAGGTTAGACCTTGAGGAAATGGAAAATTATCCTACCAATAAGATTGATGGATTCAGGGAAAGGATTGAAAAATTAATTCCATCACTATTCACTCACAGATGTTCAGAAGGAGTAGAGGGTGGTTTTTTCCATAGAGTGGAAACAGGCACCTGGATGGGGCATGTTATTGAACATATCGCTTTGGAAATCCAGACACTTGCCGGAATGGATGTTGGCTTCGGAAGAACCCGTGAGACCAAAACTCCCGGTGTATATAATGTTGTATTTAATTATATTGAAGAGAATGCCGGAATCTATGCGGCTGAAGAGGCTGTGAAAATTGCAGAAGCTTTAATTGCAGGAGCAGAATATGATCTGAATGCGTGTATTCACAGATTGAAAGAAATCAGGGAACGCGTGCGTCTCGGACCTTCTACAGGAAGTATCGTAGAGGAAGCAGCTTCTAGAAAAATACCATGGATAAGATTAGGAACCAATTCTCTGGTACAGCTTGGCTATGGTGTGAATCAGGAACGTTTCCAGGCAACGATTACAGGAAAAACCAGTTCTATTGCTGTAGACATCGCATGTAATAAAGAATTAACCAAGAAAATGCTTCATGACGGGGCAATTCCTGTTCCCATCGGCGATCTGGTGGTGGACGAGGAGGGGTTACAAGCCGTTATTAAAAAAATTGGATATCCTGTTGTTCTGAAACCTTTAGACGGGAATCATGGAAAAGGTTCGTCTATTAATGTGAACGATTGGGAAGTGGCCAAAACAGGATTAGATCATGCTCAGAAGTATTCCAGGAAGGTAATTGTTGAGAAATATATTACAGGATATGATTTCAGAGTCTTGGTGATTGATAATAAAATGGTTGCAGCAGCAAGAAGAGTTCCTGCTCATGTAGTGGGTGATGGTGAACTGAATCTTCAGCAACTTATTGAAAAGGAAAATAAGGATCCGAGAAGAGGATATGGACATGAGAATGTTCTTACTGAAATTGAAGTGGATAAGGATACTTTAGAATTACTGGATAAACTTCAATATACCCTTGAAACTGTACCCCAAAGAGGAGAAGTGGTATATCTGAAATCAACAGCAAACCTTTCAACCGGCGGAACTTCAATAGATGTTACGGACATGGTGCATCCGGAAAATATTACCATGGCAGAGAGGATTTCAAAAATTATCGGGCTGGATGTTTGTGGTATTGATATTATGGCTGAAAATCTGACACAGCCTTTAAAAGAAAGTGGTGGTGCCATTATAGAAGTTAATGCGGCTCCCGGATTCAGAATGCATTTGGCGCCAAGTGAAGGGTTGCCCAGAAATGTAGCTGCCCCAGTGGTTGATATGCTTTATCCGCAAGGAAGACCGTTTACAATTCCGATTATTGCTGTAACGGGAACCAATGGAAAGACAACCACAACAAGACTGATCTCCCATATTGTTAAAAGTAATGGATACAGAGTAGGATTCACTACTTCGGACGGTATCTATATCCAAAATACAATGTTATCGAAAGGGGATACTACAGGACCGCTTTCTGCAGAATTTATTCTGAAGGATCCTACCGTAGAATTTGCTGTTCTTGAAACAGCGAGAGGCGGTATTCTACGTTCCGGATTAGGATTTTCACAATGTGATATCGGTGTTTTAACCAATATTGAAGAAGATCATTTGGGAATGAATGATATTCATACATTAAAAGATCTTACCAAAGTAAAAAGAGTAGTGCTGGACAGTGTAAAGAAGAATGGCTGGAGTGTTTTAAATGCCGATAATGAATATTCTATGAAGATTGTGAACGATCTTGATTGTAATGTCGCGATTTTCAGTATGGATGAGAACAATCCTCACGTTGTGAAATTTGCAAAAGAAGGAAAAATTACCTGTGTATATGAAGAAGGTTTTGTAACCATCAAAAAAGGTGACTGGAAGATAAGAATAGGGAAAGCAAAAGATTTCCCGATCACCATGGAAGGTAAAGCCAGATTTATGATTGAAAATATACTGGCGGCGAGTCTTGCAAGTTACCTTCACGGGTTTGGTATTGAGGATATTTCCAATTCTTTAAGAACATTTATTCCAAGTGCACAACTGACACCGGGAAGGCTGAATGTTTTTAAATTTAAAAACTTTAAAGTGCTGATTGACTTTGCTCATAATCCATCCGGATATGAGGCAATTGAAGATTACCTGAAGAATATTGAATCTACAAAGAAAATAGGAATTATTTCCGGCGTTGGCGACAGAAGAGATAATGATATTAAAGAATGCGGAAAAATTGCAGGAAGAATGTTTGACTACATTATTATCCGGAATGAAAAACATCTGCGAGGAAGAACGGAGGACGAAATAAACGGTTTAATCATAGACGGAATCAATGAAGCCGGTAAAGAGGTGAGCTACGAAATTATTCCTAAAGAAATTGAAGCTTTAAAACATGCAATAGGAATGGCTGAGGAAGGTACTTTTATTACCGCTTTAAGTGATGTGATTTCTAATGCTATTGAGCTGGTTCAGGAATATCAGGCAAGAGAACTGCTTGAAGATGATAGAATATAAACAGACTAACGAGGAATTTCCTTTAATGAATAAAAAGATGGTGACTGAGATTTTCAAGGTCGCCATTTTTTATAGGTTTTCCCAGGTTTTTCTTATTTCTATCATTTTCATCAGATAGAAAAGTAAAGGAACCAGCTCCAATCTGATGTTAAAACTAACAGAAGGAAATGTAAAAGGAGCAATAATCATCATGAAGATGCAGATTAGAATACCTGAAACAGCATCAATGATTCCGACCTTTGGTCCCCATTTCTGCTCAAACCAGAGTCCATAGGAGACAATACCTTTGAAAATAAATAAAAAGCAGATGAAGAGCCCGGCTGCTGAATAAGGATGATCTGCCCTGATTCCGTATAGGGATAAAGAAGAATTGGTGATTAAGAAGCCTGTTAACAATAAAATTACACCTGCTGTTCCGCCTATTAAAAAGAACCATAGGAAAATTTTAATCCATAATGGTAATAAGCTTCGCCTCCGTACAATATTATTTTTTGTATCAAACTCGTCAAAATTTGATTTTTCTTCCATTGTATTTTAATTATGATTACCCGAAAAAAGCATTGGAACTTCCGATCCAGATTGCATCCTTTTTGTTAAAGTCTACATTTACCATCGCCGCTTTAGTCATTCTTCCCAGATTCTCAAGCAGGATAGGGCGTTTATCCTCTTCTCTCCAGATATAGAGTAAACGGATTTCTGCTTTTGAAAAATCTCCGTTAATGTCTTTACATATTGGTTCGTAATGTACTTTTCTCTGCAAAATATAATTTTCTTTATCCGTAATAGCCTCTGTAATATCCCGGGTAGGGCTTAAATTAACTCCGTTTCCTGCAAAGGAAAATAAAGGTTTTAATACAAAATCTTCAAGGTTTTCATGATCCGGAAATTCATGCAGAAAATAACTCTTAGGAACATACTGATGCTTTAATAGCGGAAGAAGGAACTTAGATATTTTAAAAAACCAGTTGGGATGGGTTATCCATTTTACATCTGCTTCTTCACGGAAGTTAAACTCAGTACTGAGTCCGGAAATATGATCAAGCTCGTCAAAGATAACACGGTTATAGATTCTTTTGATTTCAACGCGCTTTCCGTTATTCTCATAAAAGAGCTTCTTGCCTTCTTTTTTTACCTTGGTTAAGCATACTGTTTTAATACCCAATAATCGTTCTGTTAATGCAAAATCTATTGCTGTCTTTTGGTTTTCAGGGAAAATTTCAAGTAAAATAACATTCTCAGGGTTTTCATCGCCAACAATCAAATCTTTTAAATAATTTTTAAAAGTTTCATGAGGCATTGGATTCCTGATCTCTGCAAGAAAAGGATAGACTTCACAAAATGTGTCTTCGAAAGTTTTTTGAAATGCATACAGTGAAGGGAAAGCCTGTAATTCGATTAATTGTGGTTCTATTTCTCCGTTTTCACTTTTACATACTCCGAAATCTATGGTAAAGAAATGAGGCTTATCTGTGTCATTAGGCACTCTGCAGTTCTCAGGGATTGCTTTTTGGAAAAGCGGTGCAGGAAGTTTGCTGATCTGGCTGATAATGCTTTCACTGGCATTAAGAAGTTTAGCTTCAAATTCTTTAGTCAGTATAATGGGGCTTTCTGAAATCCTGAAAGCAGGTGCAATACCACTTTTTTGCTGCAAAATATCTTTAACCTTCTGGTATTTTTCTTCAGAGAATTCCCGGTTAAATTGTTGTCTGTATTTTGAGATCATATTTTTTCTTTTGTGGTGTTAAAAAATCGAACACTGCTGTCCGATTGTTATAGTAAGGAAACTGGAAGAGATAGGTTACTGAGGATCCTAATAAAAATTTAAATCCAGTAATGCCTGAATCTGAATTTAAGGAGCTCGGAAGCTTTTGGGATTAATAATGACTTCCATTCTTCTTTCGTCTGCTTTCTGTATTTAGGCCAAAGATTCGCTTTTCTTTATAATATGTTGTTTGGCAAACTGAAGGAATCTTGGAAGGATCTCATTTCGGGTCAGAATAATTTTGTCATCATCGTCTATCCTGTCCATGGTTTCAAGGTATTTTTCCATTCCGAAATTTTCGATCATCGCTTCTTTATTTTTCTCATCCTTAAGGTTTTCAATTAAAGCTTCGGGGCTGGCTTCGGGATGAAACTGGGTACCAAAGATCTCTTCAGAAAATCTCACGGCCATAATCGCTCTTTCCAGATTGATGTGCGGACGGAATTTCTCAATAGCTACGATTTCCATTCCCAGTCTTTCAAGCTGGGTATGATCAGGTTCAATGAACTGATATGCTCTGGAATCTACTGCATAAAAAGGATCCGGAAGGTTTTTAAATAAGAATTCATCTCTGCCTTCTTTGGTCTTATGAACCGGCATTACGCCAAAAGAATAGGATTTTCTTTTGTTAATATTTCCAAGCTTCCAATGAATACTTGCCAGTTGGAATGAATGACAGATCAGAAACAGATATTTTTTATCTTCATTATTTTTGTTGTGTTCAAAAACAGAATCTAAGAAATGGGCGAATCTGTTTTCCCATTCAAGGCCTTCTCTGTGGGGGTCACCCGGACCGCCTGAGGAAATAAAAATATCAAAGCCTCCGATTTCAGGTATTTCATTTTTAAACCTTACATCAAATGTCCGGATAGCTACATTTTCTTCAGAACTCTGCCGGAATGCCTCAGAAATTTCTTTAATGTTTCTGAAGCCCTGATTGACATGGTTATTATTCATATCTAACAGAGCAATTCGAATATCTTTCATTACATCATATTTTTTGTAAAGTTATCAAAATATTATGAAGCAGGTTCGCCATGGGTGATGCCGTATTCAGTTTCTGAGATCATATAATCTACCACTTTTGTCAGATCACCGGTTTCTTTGAATATTTGAAGCTGTCGGTCTGCACCTGTCCCGTTTTCCAGAATTTTCCAGGCATATTCCACTTCTTTTCTGCACCCCAAATCGTCTACCACATCATCAATAAACTCTAAAAGCTCTTTCAGTAAATGTGGATAAGGAACAGATTCTTCTTTTCCGAAATCAATCAGATGAGCTTCGATACCGCTTTTGGAAGCCCGCCATTTATTTTCATTCAGTAGCAGTCGTCTGTAACTTCTGAAACTTAAATTTTGCCGGTGGAGTTTGTAGATTTTAGCCACCAGACTCTGCATAATAGCAGCAAGACAAACTGTTTCATCAATTCTTAACGGCATATCGCAAATCCTGAATTCGATGGTAGGATAAAACGGATGAACTCTCAAATCCCACCATATTTTTTTTGCATTATCAATTGTTCCTGTTTTTATCAGAAGATCTACGTAACTGTCGAATTCAGCCAGAGAATTGAAATAACTGGGAATACCGGTTCTTGGAAATTTTACGAAAATTTCCTGTCTGTAAGATTTAAAGCCGGTATTCCGTCCGATCCAGAAAGGTGAATTGGTGGAAAGAGCATAGACATGAGGCAGGAAATAACGCATTACATTCTGAATCCTGACACCCTCTTCACGGTTAGGAATGCCAATATGAACGTGAAGTCCGAAAATAAGATTTTCACGGGCAACATCTCCCATATCATCAATAATTTTAATATATCTTTCTCCCTGGGTAATATTGTTGGCTGACCAGTGAGAAAACGGATGTGTTCCGCCCCCGGAAACACGTAGTCCCTGTTCATGGGCAATATTAATGAGGTGTCGCCTTAAACCCGTTAATTCAGCTCTTGCTTCCTGAATATTCTGACAGATTCCCGTTTCCATTTCAATCATGGATTCGTGCATTTCGTGTTTCAGGTTTTCACTTAAAACCGCTTTGCCGCCTTCAATGATTTTTGAAACGTGAGAAATCAGATCCCTGCTTTCAACATCAATGATCTGATATTCTTCTTCGATTCCGATAGTAAACTGATGATGCATTGTATTGTGTTTTTTATTTTTTCAATATTATTTGATGGAATCCTTCACAAAAGTTCCCCATGTGATATTAGGTTTTCCGGGAATGTATTCTTTTGCTTTTTCCACGGCCAGCTTTGCTGCATGTTCTATGATCCATGCAAAGTTTTCTTCCCCTACGGAATTTCTGTCTGCATCAGGTGCCGGATTGCAAAAATCTATAGCATAAGGAATTCCGTCTCTTACCGCAAATTCTACTGTATTGAAATCATAACCTAATGCCTCATTCATTTTGATCGTATAATCATGAATAGTTTTTAACAGCTTTTCCCGTTCAGCTCCTTGTGTCTGATGAGTAGTTGCATATCTCAGGTGAGGCTCATTTCTGGGCTCATAAGGCATAATATGAACATACTTGCGTCCCAGGCAATACACTCTATAGTAATCATCAAAAACGATCTCTTCCTGAACCATCATGACGAGTTGTTCCGTTTCTCCCAGTTTATTCCATAAATCATCGGGGTTTTCCACCCTGTATACGTTTTTCCAGCCACCTCCGTCATGAGGTTTCATATAAGCAGGAAATCCGATATAACCGAATATATATTCCCAGTCATGAGGGAAGGTTAAATTTCTGAATGAAGTTTCCGAAGTATTGGATGGCCTTTCATGAGAAGGTAAGAGAACAGTTTTCGGAAGAGGGATTCCAAGCTTTGTCATCAGGGCATTATTGAAAAATTTCTCATCTGCACTCCACCAGAACGGATTATTGATTACATAGGTGCCATTCAGTGCCGCATTTTTCAGATAGGCTCTGTAAAAAGGGACATCCTGTGAAATTCTGTCGATGATCACGGCATAACCGTAATCAGCGCCTTGCTCCAACTTATCAATGGTTACGGGTTCGGCGATGATTTCTCCATTACCAAGCTCATTTACCCTGTCTATGAATGCCCAGGGAAATGTATCTTCCATGCCGAATAGAATGCCTACTTTTTTTGTCATAATTTTTGTTTTTAATGGGTGTATATTTTTATTTTCAAAGAACCTTGGCGTTTAAAAAGATGAGATTAAAAATAGGGTTTAGGAAAAATAAGTTCCTATAAAGATGGGAAAAACCATTCTCCACAACGGCCAGTCATGGCCTATCCATCTTCTTTCATCATACCAGAAATTTATTCCTTTTATGTTTAAAATTTCTGCCATTTCAATATTCTTATCTTTACAGATATCCTGATCTGAAGTACTCAGTACAATGTGCATGTGTTTATATTTCCAGGCTTCATCACTTCTTACAAATTCCCTGGGACAGTTAAAGTACACCAGGTCGTCAGAATAACCATTCATGAAATTCCTTATACTGAAAGCACCTGAAAGGCAAAACAGATGGGAGACAACATCGGGAAATCTGAAGGCGAAATTAGCTGCATGATAGCCTCCGAAACTCGCACCCGCTACAGCAACACGGTGGGTTTTATGAAGCTTCTGAATATAAGGAATAAATTCTTTAATCAGAAACTGTATATACCGTTCATAATTTCTTATTCTCTGTTGCGGAGAAATTTTTTCATCATAAAAGCTCCAGCTGTCAATAGTCTGAATATTATAAAGTTTTACCTTTCCCTGTTCTACAAACCAGTTGATGCTTCCGTTAAGATGAAAATCATGATTTTGGGTATACAGCCCCTGAGAAGTAGGGAACATAATGATTGGATACCCATAGTGTCCCGTGACTTCCACGTTCAGGCTTGTGCCGAGTATATTGGAATAATACTCTGTGTGTTCTATATGAGGCATTGACTAATCTTCTTTAATAATGATTATATGGTAAGGGTTCAGCTTCGTACTTTCGGGGGTAAAATGTTAAGCATTTCTGCCTGGATTTTTTCCGCCGCAGTGTCCAGCCTTTCCTGAATAATATCAGCATCGTTGGATTTGTAAACAATTCCAATATGATATTCAATAGGAAGAAATTTAACGACTTCCGCAGATTCCAGTTGACTGTAATCAGGATTTTTATCTTTGATCAAGGCTATGATAAGCCCTGAATAATATCCGGTAGGAGGGAGAACCGTATAGTTTTTACCTCTTAAAAGAGCATCTTCAATCTTAGCCCATTCCCGCCAGATATTAATACTGCTTGAAGCTTCTACCAGATCCGGGATATGTGCGCCACCAACTCTGGAAGAGGTTTCAAGAAAATACCATTTTCCATCCTCCTTTCCTTTGATGAATTCTGTATGAGTAGCGCCATTCACAAGTCCGAAATGAGACAGTACTTTGGCATTGATTTCTTGGAGTGCCTTAAAATCATCAGAATACCGGCCCAGTGTTTTGGATCTGAATACCCCGCCTTCATGAGAAACCTGCATAGGGGGAGCAAGGTATTTGGAGGCTGAGGTAAATACCGTTTCTTTATTAAAAGTAAGGCTGTCTACATGAAAAACATCTCCCGGTTTAAAACTTTCCAGTAAAAAGAGATGACGCTCTTCACCCAGAGCATTCAAAGCTTCATGAAGCTCTTCTCTCGAAATTATTTTTTTAATTCCTGATGCAGATGCTTCCGACCGGGGTTTTAACACCCATGGAGCAGGAACTCTGTATGTAAAATTATTCACCTCATCATCATTGAAGACGGCTGTAAACTCAGGAACGTTAATCCCCGAATCTTTTGCTTTCTGACGCATGGCCAGTTTATCCCTGAAATAGCGGTGAGTGGTCTGTCCCATTCCGGGAATCCGGAATGTTTCTCTGATCAGAGCAGCTTTTTCTACATCATAATCATCGAGGGCTACTACTGCATCCACTTTCCTGGTTTTCATCAAATGTGAAAACCCCTGAATCAGATGTTCCAGATTCCAGACCGAAGGCTTTAATTCCGGCATATAAAAAACCTCATCAATGGCATGCCACGGCCAGTTTTTTTCCTTGAGATTTTCTGATGTAACCAGGATAATTTTATTACCGAGCTTCTTCATTTCATCCATGAAATCGTAGCCCTTGTAATAACATGAAATGCATACAATAGTTTTCTCCTCCATATAATGTTTTTTAAGGTTTAGTGAATTTTCAAAAATAAAAGCAATTCTTTGTTGTTTGATTATTATCAAAAATTAAAATATGGTATGCTTTTGAAAAATCTCTAATCAAGTATACAGAGAATTTTTGTAAAAAACTAATTTTTAATGATAATTTTCGATTAAATCAGTGAGCAACTGAACCCCATAACCGGTGGCTGCTTTTTCTTTAGCATATCCCACATTTCCGAAGGCCACTCCGGCTATATCCAGATGAGCCCATTTCGGGTGATTTTCAATGAATTGTTCTAAAAATTTAGCGGCAATGATACAATCTCCCACAGGTTTTATAGACAGGTTTTTAAGATCTGCCACATCAGACTGAATTTCGTCTTTCCAGATATCCCAGAGCGGAAGGTTCCACAGTCTCTGATTAGTCTGATCACCTGTTTTTATTAAAAGGTTTTTTAAATCTTCATTATTGGAGAACATTGCCCCGCAGGTATCTCCGAACATTCTTACTGAGCTTCCGGTTAATGTGGCTAAGTCGATCAGGAAATCGGTTTTATAGTTTTTCGAAAGATAAGATAATCCGTCTGCAAGAACAAGCCTTCCTTCGGCATCGGTATCCAGAACTTCAATGGTTTTTCCATTATATGCTGTAATGACATCACTTGGAAGGAGTGCCTTTTCAGAAATAGCATTGTCGGTAACGGGAAGAACGGCGATAATGTTTACCGGAAGATTCATTTCTGCAGCATAGATCAATGTTCCGAGAACTGCCGTAGCCCCACCCATATCAGACTTCATATAATGTAAATTGGCAGAGTTTTTTAATGAAATACCTCCGGTGTCAAATAAGATACATTTTCCGACCAAACCAAATGTTTTGGCATTCTTAACGGAGGTTTTATATTCCAGAATTGTAAAAGCCGCATCATAAGCACTTGCCTGGTTGACGGCAAGATAAGCGCCAAGGCCAAGTTCCTCACATTTTTTTCTGTTAAAAACAGTATATTTTAGTTCATGCTTTTTAGCCAGATTTTTAAGGTACAAACTGAATATATCAGGCTTTTTAAGATTAGCCGGTTTGTTTAACCATTCCTGGCAGGCAATTTGTCCGTTACTTAAAGCTTCAGCTTTCTGAATGATATGATCCAGTTTTTTCTGGCTCACATTTTCAAAATGAAGCTCAAACTTTGTATTCCAGAACACATGTTTTTTTTCAAACGGATACTGGTAGGTTCCGATCAGTAATCCTTTGACGAATTCCTCGAATTGTTTCTCATGAAGAAAGTCTGCGAGTACCAGTGTGGGAGCGGCTAATAATCTGTCTTTTTGTGTCTGGGAGAATTTATTCGCAACCTGCTGAACTTCAAAATTCTGAACGGTGGATTTGCCTAAGCCGATAAAATAGGTAATACTTTCTTCATTGGTATACACGAATGTTTCGTATTTCTTCCCGGTAAAAAAAGGGCTTATGTTTTTGTTGAAGTTCTTGCTTGATTTTACCCATTCCTCTTCAGTGAATAACTGAAAAATCTGAGTGTATTGCTTATTTTTTTTATTAATTAATTTCATACAAAGATGTTTATTGTTTTTAAAGATCATACGCGATCGTACCGTATTTGTAGACATAGGCGTCTGTTATATCACGGCAATTTCATAGGTTTATTTTTGAGCGTTTTTTTGCTGGGGTTTTACTTCTACAGGATTTTCTGTATTGTCGTAGAAAAGCCATTCTATTGCTCTGGGAAATTCCTGAGACCAGTAAAACTCGTTATGCTTCCCTTCAGGATTGATACTGGTTCTGAATTCGAAATCAAAAAAATTCTTTCTTTCCCACCTTTTCAGATATTCTTCGAAAACCTGGATTCTTTTAACCATTTTAGAGCCTTCCTGGCTTCCTCCATAGATGTAGATTTTTGTTTTAAAAGGAATTCTGAAATTCATCAGCGGAAAATTGTTATTCGGTTCTA
The DNA here is from genome assembly GCF_019236175.1 of Chryseobacterium sp. GTDB lineage: Bacteria > Bacteroidota > Bacteroidia > Flavobacteriales > Weeksellaceae > Chryseobacterium. Next base: position 116,774 of record NZ_JAFAJM010000017.1, on the reverse strand, counting down.
CCCAGAGTGAGGGGGAGAATATTAAAAGTTTGGAGTAGACTTCGGGATAAAGAAATCCGCTGTAAAGACTGATGAGAGCGCCCAGTGAGCTCCCGCCAATGCCTGTGTTTTCCCTGTCTTTTTTAGTCCTGTACTTTTCATCTACAAAAGGTTTCAGAGTATCCGTAATAAAACGGATGTATTTCTTTCCTTCGGAGCCGTTTGCAACATTGTCGTTGTCGAAAATATATTCTTTAATTCTGTTCTGACTTCCGTGTTCTATAGCGATGATGATAATGTCACCACGTCCGTATTCCGCAAGCACAGACAGCTTTTTATCAATTTCCCAGTTGCCGAAATCGCTTCCTTCATTAAAGAGGTTCTGAGCATCCTGAAGGTAGAGTACAGGATAGCTTTTATCCGAATTGTGATAATCATAGGGTAAGAGTGCCCATACTTTCCGGTAGCGGTCAAGCTGAGGCATATAAAATTGTTCAGATATGATTTCTACTATAGGAAAAAATTCATCTTTAAACGGTCCCCAGTTTAATCTCCACTGATTTACAGTATCTGTTGTTTTTCCTGTTGTTTTTTTTGCTTTTCGATTGGGAGTAATACTTCCGTATGAGTCCAGTTCAACATTTTCCCAACCTCCTTTTGTAAATTTATATTCAATTTCATCAGGAAGTACGGAATCATCTATTTCAATAAAATAATTACCGGGATCCGTCTGGGTAAGCTGATAGTTGTAATCTTTGGGATTCCATTTGTTGAAATTTCCGGTGATAAATACCGGTCTTTCATCCTTTTCTTCTGTATGAAGTTCAAATCTCATCAGTGTGTTTACTATAAATTGACGGCTAAATTTATAAAAAAGTTTGTTTTAAAATCATAAAAAATGAGTAGAAAAATGATATATTTGATAGACAGGCAAACAATGAATTTAACTTGACAATTATTTGATTAATAATTAACCGCTGTTGTCGGGATTTTTCGTAGTTTCAGGGAAAATATTTAAATACAATCGGACCTTGATGAATTCTGTTAAAACCTATACACTTTTCACTGATCATGATGTGTATCTTTTCAAAGAAGGTAGGCATTATAAGCTGTATAGTAAGTTTGGAGCACATTCTGCAGAGAAAGACGGTGTAAAAGGAATTTATTTTTCGGTCTGGGCTCCTAATGCCAAAAAAGTCTCTGTAATTGGTGATTTTAATAACTGGAATCATAAAGATCATATTTTATACCCAAGATGGGATGAATCCGGGATTTGGGAAGGATTTATTGAAGACCTTACCTGGGGAACCCTTTATAAATATGCAGTAGAAACTCCTAGAGGCGAAATTCTGGAAAAAAGTGATCCTTATGCAGTAAGCTGGGAACAAAATAAACAGGCTGCTTCACTGGTGTCTACCACCTGGTATGAATGGAATGATATAGGATGGATGGAAAGCCGCTGGAAAAAAAATAGTCTGGAAGCCCCTTTATCAGTCTATGAGATTCATCTGGGATCATGGCTCAGAAATGAAAAGGATCCCGATCGTTTTCTAAATTATCGGGATATAGCGGAAAAGCTTGTTCCCTACGTAAAGAAGATGGAGTTTACTCATGTGGAACTGATGCCTGTAATGGAATATCCATATGATCCGAGCTGGGGTTACCAGATTACGGGATTCTATGCGGCAACTTCACGTTTCGGATCTCCGCAGGATCTGATGTATCTTATCGATGAGCTCCATAAAAACGGAATTGGTGTCATTCTGGATTGGGTTCCGTCACATTTTCCGGGCGACGCCAACGGACTGCACCGTTTTGATGGTTCATACCTTTATGAACACGAAGACCCCAGAAAAGGCTTTCACCCGGACTGGAAATCTTATATTTTTAATTACGGAAGAAATGAGGTTAAATCTTTCCTTATTTCCAATGCGATGTTCTGGCTGGACCGTTATCATGCGGACGGACTTCGCGTAGATGCCGTGACTTCAATGCTGCATCTGGATTATTCAAGAAATAAAGGCGAATGGGAACCCAATATATATGGAGGTAATGTTAATCTTGAAGCGAAAGCTTTTCTTCAGGAATTCAATACGGCGGTATATAAAGAATTCGGGAATAGCATCATGACAATTGCTGAAGAAAGTTCAGATTTTCCTCTATTGACAAAACCCGTTCATGATGGCGGAGTAGGCTTTGGAATGAAATGGATGATGGGCTGGATGCATGACACACTGGATTATTTTAAAGAAGATTTCCCCAATAGAAAATTTCATCATCACAAGCTCACCTTCGCATCCATGTATATGTATAATGAAAATTATATGATGCCTTTGTCACATGATGAAGTAGTACATGGTAAGGCCAGTCTGATCTATAAAATGAAAGGTGATGAATGGCAGCAGTTTGCCAATCTCCGGACTTTATATGTCTATATGTATACGCATCCGGGAGCAAAACTGCTTTTTATGGGCGATGAATTTGGGCAGACCAGTGAATGGGACTTTACCCGGAGCCTGGATTGGCATCTGCTGAAATACCCTGTTCATAAAGGATTACAGGAACTTGTACGAGAATTGAATCATCTCTATAAAACAGAACCTGCTTTTTATGAAAATCAGTTTGATAAAAGCGGCTTTGAGTGGGTAGAAGCAGATGACATGGAAAATTCGGTCTATGTATATCTGAGAAAGGGAAAAAGAAGGGATGATGTTGGCATGGTTATTCTGAATCTTGCTCCAAAAGTAATGGAGTATACCATTGGGATTCAGACAGGAAGCCGTTGGGAGGTAGTACTCAATTCTGATGACGAAAAATATAGTGGCAGTGGCGTGAAACCGGAAATTCTGGATGAAAAATATGAAGAGTGGAAAGGGTATCAGAAACTGATGATTATAAAGCTTCCTCCATTAGCAGGAGTTGTTTTGAAACAGAAGAAAGATAAGAAGTATCAATTACACAGAATAAAACATAAAAGATAAAAATGGTTGTTTATCATTTAAGCACAGAATGTTACCCCGTAGCAAAAGTAGGAGGATTGGCAGACGTAGTCGGGGCACTTCCGAAATATCAGAATAAGATAAAAGGCATGAATGCTAAGGTAGTCATGCCCTGGTACAATAAACCTTTTGTATATGATCATGAATTTGATATTGTTTTTGATGGATTCATTCATCAGGGAGGCAATATGCTACAGGTTCAGGTTATAAAAGAAAAGACAAATGTGCTGGGTTTTGAATTGTATATGGTGAAAATTCCGGGGCTTTTAGACCGGGAAAATCCTTATGGCTATCAGGATGAAAGTTTTCAGTTTCTTGCCTTTCAGCAAGGAGTGTTGCACTGGTTATGTGCTATGGAAATTCGTCCCGATATTTTACACTGTCATGATTATCATACGGGTTTGGTTCCTTTTATGATTGAAAACTGTCCGGATTTTAAGTTTTTAAAAGGAGTGAAAACGATTGGAACTATTCATAATGGTGAATATCAGGGAATGATGAGCTGGAATATGGCGAACTATATGCCTTCTTTTGACTCCTATAAATGGGGATTGATGGATTGGAACGGAATGATCAATCCGTTGGCCAGTATGATCAAATGTTCCCATGCCTTTACTACGGTTTCGGAAGGTTATCTTGAGGAGCTTTTTATCAGTTTCAGAGGACTGGAAAGTTTGGTACGTCAGGAATTCGGAAAAGCATACGGGATCATCAACGGGATCGATACGGAAGTATGGAATCCTGAGACCGATCCCATGCTGGATTTTAATTTTAACAGTAAAAATGCTGTTAGCCAAAAGAAAAAAGGAAAGGAAAAACTATGTAAAGAATATGGGCTAAAACCCGAACTTCCATTATTTGCCTTTATCGGAAGGTTTGCTACGGAAAAGGGAGCCGATTTGCTGCCTGATGTTGTATGGAAAAGCATCAAGCAGAGTTATGGAGCTTTAAATATAATGATCCTTGGTTCCGGAAATACATATATCGAAAATAAATTAAAAGAATACGAGTATACCTACACCAATTTTGCCCTTGATGTAGGGTATAAAGAACATCTTTCCCATAAAATTTATGCGTCCGCTGATTTCCTGTTGATGCCGTCAAGAGTTGAACCTTGCGGACTGAATCAAATGTATGCCATGAGATACGGGACAGTTCCTATTGTAAGGTATACAGGTGGGCTTAGAGATACCGTAGAAGATATTTCAACCGGTGGAGCAGGTTTGAATTTTACCTATCCGGGAGTGGATGATATTGTACATGCGATGAACAGAGCGTTACAGATTTATAATCAAAAAGGAGTCATGGAAGATCTTATCCATGCCAACATGAATTTTGATTTTGCATGGGAGAAATCTGCGGAAAAATACATAGCTTTATATAATCACTAATCAGGAAGAAAAAATTAATACAGGCATGTATTCAATATATGCTGAACACTAAACCTAATAAACGCAAGATATTTATGAATCGAAATGTAATCTCCATTGTTTTAGGAGGCGGCAGAGGGACAAGGTTATTCCCGTTAACGTATTCAAGATCAAAACCGGCAGTTCCGATTGCAGGAAAATACAGATTGGTAGATATTCCTATTTCAAACTGTCTGAATTCGGGATTGAACAAAATTCTGGTTCTGACTCAGTTTAATTCGGCTTCCTTAAATTCACATATCAAGAATTCTTATCATTTTGATATTTTCAGCAAAGGTTTTGTAGATATTCTGGCTGCTGAACAGAATGTGGAAAACGAGAGTTGGTATCAGGGAACGGCAGATGCGGTACGTCAGTCGATGAAACATCTTGAAAAATATGATTATGACTATATTTTAATCCTTTCAGGAGATCAGCTTTATCAAATGGATTTCAGGGAAATGCTGGATTTTCATATTGAAAACGGGGGAGATCTTACCATAGCTACCATACCTGTAAATGCCAAAGATGCTACCGGTTTCGGGATTTTAAAATCCGACGATGAAGGCAATATCACCTCCTTTTATGAAAAGCCGGATTATGATATGCTTGAAGGTCTGAAATCTGAAGTATCAGAAGAAAATAAACACAGGGGGAAAGAGTTTTTGGCCTCTATGGGAATTTATATTTTTACCAAAACTATTCTTAAAAAAATGTTTGATGAAGGAGCCGGAGATGATTTTGGAAAAGATATCATTCCAAGTTCCATAGGGAAATATAAAACCCTGAGTTTTCAATATGAAGGATACTGGACAGATATAGGGACTATTGAATCGTTCTATGAAGCCAATCTGGATCTTTGTCAGGACCTTCCGCAGTTTAATCTTTTCTCATCTTCTCCTATTTATACAAGGGCAAGAATGCTTCCGCCGTCAAAAATCAACGGATCTTATGTGAGTAAAGCAGTTTTTGGAGACGGATGTATCATAATGGCGGATAAAATTGAAAATTCCGTTATTGGAAATCGTACACGTATAGATAAAGGAAGCACCATTGTCAATTCTTATGTAATGGGGGCGGATTTTTACCAAAATACCACAGAAATTGTTATGAATGACAGAGGAGGGCGTCCTAATATGGGAATCGGGAAATATTGCTATATTGAAATGGCTATTCTGGATAAAAATTGTTATATCGGAGATAATGTGAAAATCATTGGCGGAAAGCATTTGCCGGACGGAGACTATGGTACCCATTCTGTTCAGGATGGCATTGTAGTCGTGAAGAAAGGAGCTGTATTACCTCCGGGAACACATATTGGATAGGAGAAAATAAAATAAGGGCTGGAAGATGGAAATTATTAAAACCGGAGTAAAACCAGTTATCTTTATCAAATGAGATTTGGATAAGGTTGAATATTTTTAATCAGAATAGGATGAGTACTTATTCGTCGAATACTGGCCTCCAGCTTTCCTCAGCTGGCTTCCAGTCTTTAATTAGGTTAATTATTGTTAAACATACAACAAGAGTGATCAGCATATTGGTCACTTTTTTTATTTGTACTATTTTTGCGTGATGCGTATTTTCAAAATATTAACTTTAATCATTATTCTTTTAGGAGGAGCGTATGTTGCTTCTATGTATTATTTTGTGGATGAAAGTAAAAATTTCACCATTGAAAAAGAAATTGATTACCCTGTAGATAAAGTCTTCGGACAGTTTAATAATCTTCAGCATTTTACAAGGTGGAATAATTATTTTACCAGTTCACAATCTATGGATATAGATTACTATATGCCTTATGAAGGGCAGGGGAGCGCCATCAGCTATGTGGATCCTAAAAATAATACCGATGGAGAGATGTTCATCAGGTATGAAAACCTTAATAAGACTTTAAAATATCAGCTTTTTGAAGATGAAAATGAAAACCCGACATTAGTTGATGTGAAATTCAAACCACTTTCTGCTGAAAAAACACAAATTATATGGTATGTACATACCCCTAAACTTCCCGTCTGGAAAAGAGTGGAAAATTTCTGGACAGAAGACCGGTTTGCTGAAAATATCACTAAAAGTATGGTGAATCTTAAGAATGTTTTAGGAAATAAAGTAGAAAAAGATAACCAGATGGCAGCCATTAAATATGACAGCCTGATGGTGGAAAAAGAAGAAGATAAATTGTTACTCGGAATCAATGTAAGTACAGCCAATAAAAAAGATGCATTGTACAAAAATATTGTGATGAATTATAACAAAATGTATAATTTCGTAACGATGGATCTTGGAAAGAAAGATGATGAGTTCGGGTATCCCGTTTTAATGACGGATGCAGATAATTATAAAGATAAAGAGGTGTCTTACTTTTTAGGAATTCCGCTTTCCAAGAAAATTGGCGTTACAGACAATAATTTTAGCTTCAGAACCATTAATCCTTCCCAGAATTATGTGATGTATTATAAAGGCAGTTATGAAGGTCGGATTAAAGCAATTCAGCTGCTGATTCAGAAAGCTAAGAAGGATGAGATGCGTTTTGGGGACATCCGCCAGACTTTCATTGAACGACCAATGGAAGGGCAGGATGTAAACCTTAAGCTCTCATTATCAGTCTTTAAATAAGTTTTTTTTTCTTAATTTTTTTTAACGGTTTTAGACTGTTCTAACTCGGTTTTTTTTATTAAATTTGAAGATTAATTCTACAAATAAATTTTAATAAATAGATAAACTGTAATAATGGACAGATTTTCATTCCTAAACGCAGCTCATTCTCAATTAATTGAGGATTTATACCAACAGTACTTAAAATTCCCAGATTCTTTAGAACCATCATGGAAAGCTTTCTTTCAAGGCTTCGATTTTGCTTTAGAGAACTACGGAGATGACGATAACATCCAGTTTATTCAGGCTCCGGCCAACGCTGCTCCGGCAGTACAGCAGATTTCTCAGGCCGTATCAAACGGAGAAGTACCTGAGCACATCAAGAAAGAATTTAAGGTAGTAAACCTTATTGAGGCTTACAGAACAAGAGGACACCTGTTTACAAAAACAAACCCGGTTAGAGAAAGAAGACACTACACACCCACTTTAGATATCGAAAATTTCGGTCTTTCTAAGGAAGATTTAAATACAAAATTCAATTGCGCTGTTGAAACAGGAATGAAGGAACCTGCTACTTTAGCGGATCTGATCAAGCATTTGGAAAATATCTACTGTGATTCTATCGGGGTAGAATATACTTATATCAACAATGTTGAAGAAAAAGATTTTATCAAGAAGTGGCTTCAGGTAAATGAAAACCACCCAAGTCTTTCGGCTAATGAAAAGACAGAAATCTTATTAAAATTAAACCAGGCGGTTGCATTTGAAAACTACCTTCATACAAAATTTGTAGGACAAAAAAGATTCTCATTAGAAGGAGGTGAAACATTAATCCCGGCTTTAGATCAGTTGATCTCAAGATCTTCTCAACTTGGAGTAGATGAAGTGGTATTGGGGATGGCTCACAGAGGTAGACTTAATGTACTGACCAATATTTTCGGTAAATCTTACAAACAGATTTTCTCAGAATTTGAAGGTAAAGAATTTGAAGAGGATGTATTCTCAGGTGACGTTAAATATCACTTAGGATCTTCTAAAAAGATCAAAACAGCTTCAGGGGAAGAAGTTTGTATCAACCTTACTCCAAACCCGTCTCACCTTGAAACGGTAGCAGCTCTTGTAGAAGGAATCTGCCGTGCGAAAGTGGACGACAAATATAAAGACTATTCTAAAGTATTACCGATCATCATCCACGGTGATGGTGCTATTGCCGGTCAGGGAATTGCTTACGAAGTTGCTCAGATGATGACTTTGGAAGGATACAGAACCGGAGGTACCGTTCATATCGTTGTCAATAACCAGGTTTCATTTACAACCAATTACATGGATGCGAGATCTTCAACCTATTGTACAGACATTGCAAAAGTTACAGAATCTCCTGTAATGCACGTAAATGCTGACGATGCTGAAGCTGTTGTTCATGCGATCCACTTTGCTGCTGATTTCAGAGCGAAATTCGGTAAAGATGTTTATATCGACCTGTTAGGATATAGAAAATACGGGCATAACGAAGGGGATGAGCCAAGATTTACTCAGCCCAACCTATATAAAACCATCTCAAAACACCCGAATCCAAGAGAAATTTATAAAGATAAATTACTTAAAGACAGTATTACTTCCAACGATGTAATCGCTAAAATGGAAACGGAATTCAAAGCACTCCTGGATAAAGACTTTGATGCTTCTAAGGAGATTGAGAAAAACGTAATGGACCTGTTTATGGCAGATGATTGGGTAAATTATCCGATCGGAAAAAAAGGTGCAGTTCAACTACCGGTTGATACTAAATATGACTTAGCTAAACTGAAAGAATTAGCACTTAAAATGTCTACGCTTCCTGCAGATAAAAAATTCCTTAACAAGATTACAAGACTCTTCGAAAACCGTATTAAAGCTATTGAAGGAGATTCATTAGACTGGGCATTAGGAGAATGGTTGGCGTATGCTACACTTCTTGTGGAAGGTCACAATGTAAGAATCTCCGGTGAAGATGTGGAAAGAGGTACGTTCTCTCACAGACATGCTGTCGTAAAAACAGAAGATACTGAAGAAGAATATATCCCGTTACGACATGTATCAGAAAGCAGATTTGATGTATTCAATTCTCACCTTTCAGAATATGGGGTTTTAGGTTTCGACTACGGATATGCAATGGCTTCTCCTAATACATTAACCATCTGGGAAGCTCAGTTCGGAGATTTCGTAAACGGTGCCCAGATTATTGTTGATCAGTATTTGGCAGCTGCCGAAGAAAAATGGAAAATTCAGGACGGTTTGGTAATGTTATTACCTCATGGTTCAGAAGGGCAGGGTGCAGAGCACTCTTCAGCAAGACTGGAGAGATTCTTAACACTTTGTGCTAATGAAAACATGGTTGTAGCGAATATTACTTCCCCTGCCAATTACTTCCACTTATTGAGAAGACAGTTGAAATGGGCGTTCAGAAAACCATTAGTTGTAATGAGTCCTAAATCTTTATTGAGACACCCTAAAGTTGTTTCTCCACTTGAAGATTTTGCAAACGGTTCATTCCAGCCCATCTTAGATGATCCAACGGCAGATCCTAAAAAAGTAGAAAAATTAGTTCTTTGTTCAGGTAAACTATACTTCGAATTATTAGCGAAGAAAGAAGAACTGAACTGTGATACTATTGCATTGGTAAGATTCGAGCAGTTGTATCCGCTTCAGACGGATGCTATTGAAGCGATCTTCAGTAAATATGAAAACAGAAAACAATTAGTATGGGCTCAGGAAGAACCTGAAAACATGGGGGCCTGGTCTTATATTTTAAGAAACTTCAGAGATACAGGAATCCAGGTAATTTCCCCGGTACCAAGCGGTGCACCGGCTCCGGGTAGCCACAAAATGTTTGAAAAGAACCAAAATGCAGTCATCAACAGAGTATTCGACAGAGATGATGCTCCTGCAAAAAGACCAGTTACAGCTTAATAAATAATAATCAATTAAAAAATAAAAAATACTCGATATGTCAGTTTTAGAAATGAAAGTTCCTTCACCGGGCGAATCAATTACAGAAGTTGAAATTGCAACTTGGCTTGTAAAAGATGGTGATTATGTAGAAAAAGATCAACCTATCGCTGAAGTAGACTCAGACAAAGCAACTCTTGAATTGCCGGCAGAACAAAGTGGTGTTATCACTTTAAAAGCAGAAGAAGGTGATGTGGTACAAGTAGGTCAGGTCGTTTGTTTAATTGATATGGATGCTGCTAGACCAGAAGGTGCTGCACCTGCTGCTGAAGCTCCAAAACAGGAAGAAGCTCCAAAGGCTGCTGAACCTGCTAAACAAGAAGCTCCGAAACCAGCTACACCGGTTGCTGCTCCACAAACTTATGCTACAGGAGCTCCGTCTCCGGCTGCTAAGAAAATCCTTGACGAAAAAGGAATGGATGCAGGACAGGTTTCAGGAACAGGAAGAGACGGAAGAATCACTAAGACTGATGCTGAATTGGCTGCAGTTCCTGCATTAGGAGGAAGCCCTCTTACTGCTACCGGTTCAAGGTCTACCACAACGACTAAACTTTCAGTTTTAAGAAGAAAAATCGCACAGAGATTAGTTTCTGTGAAGAATGAAACAGCGATGTTGACAACTTTCAACGAAGTTGACATGTCTGAAATCTTCAGATTAAGAAAGCTATATAAAGAAGAATTTGCTCAAAAACACGGAGTTGGACTTGGTTTCATGTCTTTCTTTACAAAAGCGGTTACAAGAGCATTACAAATGTATCCTGATGTAAATGCATCTATTGACGGAGATTTCAAAGTAAACTATGATTTCTGTGATATTTCAATTGCCGTTTCAGGTCCTAAAGGATTAATGGTTCCTGTATTGAGAAATGCAGAAAATATGTCTTTCAGCTCTGTTGAAGCTAATATCAAAGATCTTGCTATTAAGGTAAGAGATGGTAAAATTACAGTTGATGAAATGACCGGTGGTACTTTCACTATTACCAACGGAGGTACATTCGGATCTATGTTATCTACTCCAATCATCAACCCGCCGCAATCTGCCATCTTAGGAATGCACAATATTATCCAGAGACCTGTAGCTGTTGACGGACAGGTGGTTATCAGACCCATGATGTATGTGGCAATGTCTTATGATCATAGAATTATCGACGGTAAAGAATCTGTAGGATTCCTTGTAGCGGTAAAAGAAGGTATCGATAACCCTGTTGAAGTATTAATGGGTGGTGACGAAAGAAAAGGCCTTGGATTATAAGTTTTAATAAAATTATAATATAATTATACAATCTCGCCTTCAAAAAGGCGAGATTTTTGTATCTATTAAGAAAATACTATAATGATGTTCTCAAAAATGACTTCCAATATCAAAGTTTCAGTAATACCTGAATATGATAGTAAAAACAGTTTTCCATCCGAAAACCGTTACGTCTTTAAGTACAACATTACGATAGAAAATGACGGAAGCTTTCCTATCAAAGTGCTTAAAAGAAAATGGTTAATTTTTGATGTAGGATTTGGATATACTGAGATTATAGGTGACGGAGTAATAGGTTTGACTCCGGAAATAGGAACAGGTGAAAATTTCGCCTATTTCTCAAATGTAATGCTTCGGTCCGGTGTCGGAAATATGAGCGGAAAATACCTGGTTAAAAACCTTAAGACCCAAGAAACTTTTGAAATTGATATTCCAAAGTTTAATCTCTTATCTGAAGTTTTAAGCAACTAATATTTCCTGTACCGTAAGCAAGCACCTGAATGAATTATTTTCTTGTAAAAAAGAATATAAGGAATTTGGAAGAGATTATAGATCATGAGCCCGGGCCCATCATCCATAATTGTTTAAAGCTTTTTAATTTTTGCTTTCATGTATTCGTTTACTTCATCATTGCTGGTGAGGAAGAGTTTTTCAAAAGCAAGTAAAGAAATTTTAGCACAGACTTCAGCGTCAGCTCCGGCTCTGTGATGGGTAAAATCAATTTTATGATATTCAGCCAGAGGCTTGAGCCCATATTTAGGGAGGTAGTTCCAAGATTTTTTTGCCAGCTGAATACTGCATAAATAATTCAATGTAGGTGTAAACATCCCATAATGTTCAAGACATCCTCTTAAAACAGAAGCGTCAAAACCTGCATTATGTGCAATCATTAGACTTCCATACATCATATCCTGTGCTTCATACCATACTTCGTCAAAGGTAGGAGCATCTTTTACATCTTCCGGTTGTATTCCGTGTACAGCAATATTGAATCTACTAAAATAGGGGAAACTTGGCGGTTTTATCAGCCATGTCTTGGTTTCCACAATCCGGGAGTCCTGTACCACGCAAATACCCATCTCACAAGCAGAACTTTTCTCGTGAGTGGCTGTTTCAAAATCTATTGCACAGAAATCCATCTTTATTTGGAATTTTTTAGTTTAAAGTTTAAAGTTTTTCTTTTAACCGGCTTTTAAGTTTTACTATCTGAAATCTATCCTTTACAGCCTGCTATTTTCCGCCCAGGAAATGTTTAAAAATAAGCCATTTCGACTGATAGAATTTATCTTTCTGATGTTTTTGGCGAAGTTTCCAGGTGGCCGGAAGTTGTCTGTAAAATCCGAAGTGGGCTCTCACAACAGCCCAAAGGTGAGGGAAACCATGCTTTAATCCAAAATAAATTCCGGCTATCCCATCCAGGCAAAGTCTGAAGAATATAAGCCAGATCAGTCTTGGAAAAGGTAGGTTTTTAAGCATCATCGAAAGATTATTTCGGATGTTCAGATAGGTTTTTTGAGCACTTTGTTTATTCAATGTTCCCCCGCCTACATGATAAACGTTGGATTTCCCCGTATAGAAAATCTTTTTCCCTGAATTAATGAGTCTCCAGCATAGGTCTATTTCTTCCTGATGTGCAAAAAACCTCTCATCAAAGCCATTTTGTTCCCAAAAATCATTTGACCGGATGAAAAAGCAACAGCCCGATGCCCAGAAAATCTCTGTTTCATCGTCATATTGGCCTTTGTCTTCCTCCAGATCATCAAAAATCCGACCTCTGCAGTAAGGATAGCCCAGATTATCTATTAAACCACCTGCCGCACCGGCAAATTCGAAAAAGTTTTTCTGGTGATAAGAGAGAACTTTAGGCTGTACTGCTGCAACTGAAGGGTTTTTCTCCAGAATTTCCAGCACAGGCTCTGTCCAGTTCTCAGTCACTTCCACATCAGAATTGAGAAGACAGTAATATTCATTTTTAATCTCCTTTAAGCCTTCATTATATCCTCCTGCAAAACCATAGTTCTTTTGATTCTGAATGATTTTTACGCCCGGAAAACGGGTGTTCAGAAAGTCTATGGAATCATCTGTTGAAAGATTGTCAATAACATAAATGTCTGCATTCTGAGAAAATTGAACAACACTTGGTAAAAATTTCTCAAGCCAGTTTTTGCCGTTCCAGTTTAAAATGACAACTGCCAGTTTTTTCTGCATGTAAGTCTAGTTTTTTTCGGTATCAAAAAATTTGATAGAATCCTGATATTTCCATTTTCTATGAGACCATAGATAATTATCAGGGTGTTTATGTAAAGTGTTTTCCAGTAATTTATGAAATTTTCTTACCACTTCATGTTCTACAAATTTCTCATTATCCGGGTATATTCTGTGATAATTTACCTGATAATACCCTCGTTTTACTTTTTTCATTTCACAGTAAATAAACGCAAGGTCCATTCTTGTAGCCAGTTTGTCATATCCTATGAAAGCAGGTGTTCGCTGGTTCAGGAATTCCAGTCCGTAAGTAACGTGAGAAAAGTGTGGGGTTTGATCAGCCACAAACATATAAGCAGAATCTCCATTGTTTTTAGATCTGAAAATATTCATAATCACTTCATTGGCTTCCAACGCTTCATTTCCGAATTTATTACGCACCTTCTTCATCTGGTTTTCCCAAAAATCACTGTTTACTTTTCTGTATACAGGATGGCAATGGGCCTGAGGAATTATTCTTGCCAGTGCATTGATCCACTCCCAGTTGAAGACATGTCCTGCCAAAAGGATGATATTCTTGCCTTCCGCTTTAGCTTCATGAAACAAATCCTGGTTGATATGCTGCATTCTTACCCGGGATTCCGTTTCAGAAATACTGAAAGATTTGATGGTTTCTACAAGGTAATCCGAAAAATTCCTGTAAAACAGTTTGCGGATTTCCTTGATTTCCTCTTCAGACTTATCCGGAAAAGAATTTCTAAGGTTCTGGGTAATCACTTTTTTCCTGTAACCTATAAGATAATAGTTTAAGAAAAAGATAACGTCCGAAAAAATATACAATACCTTTAGCGGAAGTTTAGAGATGAAATATAATATTTTGATTAGGTAATTCATAAAACATGCAAATTTAGTGATAATAAAATTATGGTTCTATTTTTGCTGAGAGATATGTATTATTTTTTTACTTTTATGTTATGAAAAAATTGACAATAATCGCTCTTCTGGGACTAAGCACTTTTGCCTTTTCTCAGAATGCAAAGAATTTACCGGATAAAGGAAAACAAAAGACGGCTCTTATCGTTCCTACAGAACAGAAAGAATTGGAAGCAAAGAAAAAGGCCGCTGAAGAAAAAGCTAAGCTTCCTAAGCCATATAATCCAAAAGCTGATGCTCTGGCAGATATCAATAAATTGGTGGCTCAGGCTAAGAAAGAAGGTAAGAATATTATGATTCAGGCAGGCGGAAACTGGTGTATCTGGTGTCTTCGTTTCAATAACTTTGTACAGACAACTCCTGAACTGAAAAGTATTGTTGACAAAAATTATTTATATTATCACCTGAATTTTTCTCCCGATAATAAGAATGAAAAGGTTTTTGCTCAATATGACAATCCAGGTGAAAAATACGGATATCCGGTGTTTATTATTTTGGATAAAAACGGTAAAATGGTGAAAGTTCAGCAGAGTGATGTATTTGAAGACGGAAAAGGGTATAGCCTTGAAAAGGTAAAAGAATTTTTTAATATATGGGCTCCTAAAGGATAAAAATAAAAAAGCTGTGTTTATAATAAGACAGCTTTTTTTATTTCTGAGAACCAATATGTTTATAAAAGTCTTTTAATCCAGCTTAATTTTTTATCAGAATAAGGTGGATATTTGATATTCGGTTCTCCCCAAGTTGTCTTTTCCAGAATAGATTTCTGATGTGAGAAAGCTTCAAAACCGAACTTTCCGTGATAACTTCCTGTCCCTGAACTGCCCACTCCCCCAAAAGGTAAATTGTCATTGCTTAAATGCATGATCGTATCGTTGATACAACCACCCCCAAAAGACAATTTCTTGGTAAAGAGTTCTTTTTCTTCCTGCTTATTGGTGAAAAGATAGGCAGCAAGAGGTTTTTCCAGCTCCAGAATAGTGTTGAGAGCAGTATTGAAATTCCGGAAACTTAATACAGGTAAAACAGGACCGAAGATTTCTTCCTGCATAACAGCGTCATTCCATTCTACATTATTTAGGATAGTAGGCTCTATATAAAGATTTTCTTCATTGTAGTTTCCGCCGAAGTATACTTTTTCTTTATCAATAAGCTGGACCAGCCGATGAAAATTTCTTTGATTAATAATTCTGGGGTATTGCTCTGAATCCGGTTTGTATTTAAATTCGTGAATATATTTTCTCAGCATTTCCAGAAACTGTTCCTGAATAGATTCTTCCACGAAAAGATAATCGGGTGCAACACAGGTTTGTCCGGCATTTAAAAATTTCCCCCAGACAATTCTTTTGGCTGCTACATCAAGGTTGGCATCTTTTGTTACGATGGCAGGCGATTTTCCGCCCAATTCCAGAACCACAGGAGTCAGGTGCTCTGCAGCAGCTTTGTACACGATTTTTCCAACTTTAGTACTTCCTGTAAAGAAGATTTTATCGAATTTTAATTGTAAAAGCGTTGTCGTCTCTTCAATACCCCCTTCGTAAACGTATACATATTCCGGTGGAAAGTTTTCATTAATGATGGCAGACATGGCTTTCATCGTATTTTCTGCAATTTCACTGGGTTTCAGGATACAGCAGTTTCCAGCTGCCATCGCTGCAATGACCGGGGAGAGAGAAAGCTGGTAAGGATAATTCCATGCTCCTATGACCAGAGTTGTTCCCAACGGCTCAAAATAAATTTTACTGTTTCCCAGCTGATTCACCAGATTTGTGCCCGCTTTTTTAGGGCTGGAAAGTGATTTTAAATTTTTTAAATAATAATTAATATCATTCAGGATAAAAGAGATCTCTGTCGTAAATGTATCAAATTGAGATTTTCCGAAATCTTTATAAATAGCTTCATATAGCAAATTCTCATTGGAAATAATAAGTTCTCTTAGTTTTTCAAGATACATTTTTCTGAACGCAAGGCTCTTGGTTTGTTGTGTCTTGAAAAATGCTCCCTGACTCTGTACAATTTTTTCAATTTCCATACGTAAGTTTTTGTTTTTTATCCTCAATCTACTCATTGATAAAACAACAATAAACCGGCCAAAGTGAAGTGAGCCGGAAATGGAAATGTGAAGCCGGAAGCTTCTTTTTTAACGTTAGAGAGGTGTAAATAATTTTTATAAGAATTTACTATGATTGGTTTTAATTAAAAAAAATCAATTAATATTTTAACTTGGATCTGCTGTTGTTTTTTTACGCAAAGTCTACAAAGAATTTGATTTGAAGATTCCTTTATCCCTACATAATATTCCTTACTGCTATTTTTACCGGATGATACAGCAGCAAAAGAAGAGCGGTTATGAATGCAAGCCAAAATAATCCCGTAAAAATTTCCATATTGGAAAGCAGGATAGCCTGAGCCGTAATTTTCGCTTTAAATGCTCCTGCCGTCATTGATAATGAGTCATTAACAGGTAGTTTTGAAATATTGGCTCCTAAGAGTTGATTCCATTGATTATAGAAAACAGGATTAGTATCCGTCATAGTAAAGCTAATCGTATCAGAATGTTTTAAGGTTAAAAACAACATTAAATTCTGCATTAAAGCATACCCGATTGCTGTGGTCCAGAATCTTGTGGTTGTTCCTAAAGCAGTTGCATTGGCTACATATTCTTCCGGCATTCCTGAAATTAAGAAGAATACAAGTGGTGTAAACAGTAGTCCCTGAGCAATTCCCTGTAAGAAGAGTGGTGGGCAGATGGTAGACAGACTGGTATCCGGATAAAAAGTGTAAGTAAACCAGGCACAATCCACGGCCAGTAAAAAGAATCCGACAAAGAAGACTATTCTGGAGGAAATACCGCGCATCAGGCAGATTCCGGATAATAATACACCCAATAAGGTTCCGGCTACATTCCAGTACTGGATATTGACAATATAATCCCATGGCCATTTCCATACTGTCGCCATAATACTGTATACATTATTCAGCGCAGAACGGATCAGATAGAAAATAAAAAACAGAATCATTCCTACAATAACATTTTTGGAACTGAAGACTTCAAAGTGGAAAAGAGGCCTTTTGGAGTTTCTTTGCTTCAGCATAAATAATCCGCCGGAAATCAGAAAAGCGAACAGACAAAGAATAATGATATCAGATTCAAACCACATGAGTCTTTTTCCGTAAATAATCGCATAGCTTCCGGACTGCAGGCAGACCCAAAGGAGAAACCAGCTGGGAATATCCAGTTGATACAATGGTTTTTTAGGGAAAAATCTGTTTCTGTTAAAAATAGCAATTCCGATGATCAGTACAAAAACGTGGAAATAGACCATCATCAAAACCATATGCTGAAAATTGTAGTCCTCAATACTTGATTTTAATAATGTGGTTGTGACCGTTCCTCCTGTGAGCATAATGGCGTACATCACGAGGTAAGCAAGTACTTTTGCGTGTTTTGTTTTTAACTCGGCAATAATCAATGGCAGAAAAATAGCCCCTTCCAGCAATCCGAATATTCCTTCCAGAAACCGGATAACCAGAATGACATGATAATCATTCGTTACAGATAAAACATACAGAATAATAACAGATACGGATGACATCAGCAGCACATAATATTTTACACTGAAATAGGACATAAACCGCTGTAAAACTAAAAGGGTAACCACAAATGTCCCATACATCAAAATCATTAAGTATTGGATGTCGTCTGAATCTACATCCATAAAAGAAGATGTGAAGGCGCTGTTAGAGTGTAACAGCGACAACAGCATCAAATGGGGAAACAATGCCAATATAAGAAGAGGCAGTTTCAGCCATTGTGGTACCCATTTATGATAAACTGTATTGTGTTGCATAATCTCGGAGGTAAAAGAAAAGAACACCCTCTTTTATTTTACCCTTTTGTATTAAAATAAAATGCGAAAAGACAAAAGAGCGGGGGTGTAAAAAAAGCAAAAGGTAAAATGGCAAATATGCTCAAGAAAAAAAAGCAGATTTGCGGTTTTGCAGTTTTGCCTTTTCGCAAAAGATGATTTGATTTGAAAGATGTTAAAATAGTTTAATTAAGTGATCAGTGCGGAAAACTCTAGACTTTCAGACTACATTTTTTTCGCACTCACCAGCACATTCATCCCGGAAAGCAGTTTCTCGTTGTCTTTACTGTTGTTCAGCATAATTTTTACCGGAAAACGTTGTTCAATTTTCACAAAGTTTCCGGTTGCATTATCCGGTTTTACCAGTGAGAACTGAGAACCTGAAGCCGGTGAAACCGATACTATTTTCCCTTTAAATTCAATATCAGGATAAGCATCAGCTGTGATGATTACTTCTTTTTGCTGATCGATTTGCCCAAGCTGGGTTTCTTTGTAGTTAGCAATAATCCACTTTTCCTTGCTTACTATTTGTACCAGAGCCTGCCCCTCTTTAATCAGTTGCCCTTCCTGGATTGTTTTTTTACCCACCCAGCCATCATAAGGAGCTGTAATCACGGTATAAGAAAGAAAAAGCTTAGCATTGTTAAGATGGGCAGAACTCTGCTGAATCTGGCTTTTAGCGGGGGCTACTTTGGTTTGTTGTTCACTGGCTCCGGCTTTGACTGCGTTTTTCTGCTGATCCAGTGCCATAAGATTAGCTTTTGCCTGTTCATAAGACGCTTTTACATTTTCAAACTCCTGTTCTGTGGCAGCATCTTCATTGAGTAGATTTTTATATCTTTTGAAGTCCTGTTCAGTTCTCCATATATCAATTTTTGCTGAGGCTATTTTAGCATCAATAATTTTTGTGTCACTTTCTTTGGTATTCACTCCGCTTTGAATGGTCGCGATGTTTTCAGTATTGGCATGAAGGCTGGCTTCAGCAACCTTGACCTGATTAACAAATTCTCTGTTATCAATAATAATCAGTGTATCTCCTTTACGGACAAACTGATTTTCATTAAATTTTATGATTTTGATAAAGCCTGATACTTTACTTGAAACAGGAGTGATATATTGTTCGATCTGAGCATCGTTGGTAGTTACATTCTTTCTCGAAAAAAGATAAAAACTTACCATTCCTGCAATTCCGCTGATAATCAGAATCCAGGCCAGTAAAGTAATCGTTTTGTTGATTCTTTTTTCTTTTTGGGTTAGTTCTTTTTTTGCCATAGTTTTTATAAGTTTCCAATCGTATATTGGAGTTGATAGTATTTAAGTTGTCGGTTTATTTTTACAGAGATAAGATTGGATTCGGCTTCAAGGTAGGTATTGTCGGCATCGATAAGTTCTGTAATCAGGCTTAATTTATTGGCATATTTTGTTCGTACGATACGATAATTTTCTTTAGCCTGATCTATAGCTTCTTCGGCAATTTTCACTTTCTGGTCTGTTTCTTCAAACTTTTTATAAGCTTCATATACCTGGTGTCTTACCTTTTCCTCATTTTCTTCGATCTGAAGTTTAGCCAGATCAATATTTTCCTTGGCTTCCTGCATTTTGTATTTATTTTTATACAGGTTTTCGATGGGGTAAGTGAGGTTCATCCCGATCATTCCCAAGCGGTAGGCGTAAGGTTCCGGAGGAAAGAACATCATATTCGGATATTTTAAAAAATATTCACCACCTGCTGTAATTTTAGGTAAATAATTAGCCTTGGTAATCTTTTGATCCAGTTCTTTCAAGGAAAGATTTTTGTGGGTAATTCCTATAGACTCATTTTTATTTAAAGCGGTTTCGGTTAATTCATCGATATAGGGAATGGTGGCTTTATCCGAAATCAGATCTTCTGTATCAACATGCATTTCCTGTTTTTCAGGAAGAGAAAGGATGGTTTTCAGCTGGTGTTCGGCAATCTGAATATCATTGTCCAGTTCTGTACGGCTCATGGTATGATTGGAAAGCTGTAAAGAAGTTCTCAATACTTCGTTCACAGTCACTACACCATTCGCTTTAAGGGCTTTCACCTGTCTGATATTTACAGAATCTTCTTTCATCTTGTCATTGATAAGATTCTGTTGTTCTTTTAAATGATGAATTTGCAGAAAAGCTGTAATGATTTGCATTTTAAGCTGTCTTTCGTCCAGATGAGTCTTTAAAGCTGAGATTTCAGTATCAATAGCAGCTTTTTTTTCAGTATTTCTGATTTTTCCCCCCATATATACAGGAATGGAAGCTGAGAGCGTGAAATCATACATACCGTTGATCACATCATATTTTGTGGCTTTATTAAATAGGCCATTCTGATGTTGAAAAAGGTTAGTTACCTGATTATAGCTGGTATGGAACTCGATGTCCGGAAGCTTTTCCATTTTGAGATCTTTCTCTTTGGTAACGGACATCTCCTGTTTGAGACGGCTGATCTGAATGTTCTTGTTGTTTTTTAACCCAACTTCTACAGCCTGTTGTAAGCTGAGATGCTGATAATCGATCATCTGTGATTGTAAAAGACTGCTTGTCAGTAATAAGCACAACGCAATGCACTGATATCTGCATGCGTTAAATATCATATTCATAAATTTATTAATGGATTTTTGCTAAAATGATTTTGATAGTGCAAATTTACGACAGCTGATGTCAGACCCGATTTGTGAAACCAGAAAAAGATTTTCTCATTTACGCCATTTTAAAAATTCTTCCTATCTTTAAGAAATGAATGATAATCATTTTAAAGCAGTCGAAGAAGAAGATGCAGAGTTTTATGTGTATCATGTTCTTACCGGGAATGTCACAACGGAGATTCATTATCACAGTTCGGCACAATTAGTCTATGCTGAAGGTGGTATTGTGCATGTTTTTACGGATCTGAAACACTGGTATCTGCCGGCAAGATGTTTTATGTGGATTCCGGCAGGTACTCCCCATTATATTTTTTCAACCAGTCCCAAAGTAGACCTGTATAATTTTTATTTTAAAAAAGAAGAAACTGAAAATGGCTTTTTTGATGAAATTAATATTTACTCAGTGAATAATCTCCTTCGGGAAATGATTTTGTATACTAAAGACTGGGATGGGAAAATCACAAAAAATGACGGATCTAAATATTATTTCCTTAAGGCCTTAAAAGGAGTATTACCTGAAAAAAGAGATAAAAAACTGGCGTTTCCGGTACAGCATCCGTTTCCAAAAGATGAAATGTTACTTAAAATAGCAAAGTATATTCATGCTAACCTTGAAAAGCCCCTGAGTATTGACTCTACAGCCAAAGAATTCGGAATGAGTACAAGAACCCTTTCCAGAAAATTTAAAGAGATTTTAGGCATGAATTACGTTCGTTTCCTGAGAGCTTTAAGAATTACCCGGTCTCTTGAACTGATGCTGGAAGGAAAATACAATATGTATGAAATTGCTATGTTGGTAGGCTATAATAGCCTGTCTTCTTTTAGCAATATTTTCAAAAAGGTTATCGGAGTATCTCCTACTGAATATCAGCAAAAGCTGAGAGGGGATAGATAGTTGTTGGACTGCTTTAGATCTGCGGTTATGGGGGCATCCGGGAAAAGATAAACTTTATACATACAAATGACACTACACTCGTCTTCCGGATCTTAAAACGTCCTGTATTCCCTTTCTTTGCAAGAGGATGAGAAAGACGGGGTAGTTTATAAAAGAGTATACTTACAAAAAAACCACCTCAAATAAATGAAGTGGTTTTATATTGTGAGAAATTCTCAGTCGCTTATTAAGCTTCTTCAGATTTAGCTTCTTCTTTTTTAGCAGGAGCTTCAACCGGAGCGTCAGAAACGATATCGAATTCATAGTTGTACTCAACATTTCTGTGAAGTCTGATAAGAGCAGCAAATTTACCAGTTCTCTTGATCGTGTTACCAGGAATTTTGATATATTTTTTCTCTACAGAAACACCAGCTTTTTCTAAAGCAGCAGATAGATCAGCATTGTTGATAGATCCGAATAATTTGTCACCAGCACCTACTTTTGCAGGAATCGTGATAGAAGTTTTCTTCAATTGCTCAACTACAGCTGTAGCAGTAGCGATTAATTTAGCTTCTTCTTCTTTTCTAGCTTCTAATGTAGCTTCTAAAGCAGCTTTGTTTTTAGGAGTAGCTAAAAGTGCAATTCCTTGAGGAATTAAGAAGTTTCTAGCATAACCTGGCTTTACGTTTACTGTATCAAACTCAAGTCCTAAGTTTTCTACGTCTTTTTTTAGGATAATTTCCATTGTTGTTGTCCTTTTTTAGATTTTAGTTTGGTCTAAAATCAAGTTAGAATTAATGATGTATTCAGCAACAAAAGAAGAGGTTGCCCTCTTCTTTTATTTATTTTTGTCTTATTTTAATAAGTCAGCTACGTATGGTAGTAATGCAAGGTGTCTTGCTCTTTTGATAGCAGCAGAAACTTTTCTTTGGTATTTTAAAGAAGTTCCAGTGTATCTTCTTGGTAAAATTTTACCTTGCTCGTTCACAAACTGTAATAAGAAATCAGCATCTTTGTAATCAACGTGCTTAATTCCGTATTTTTTGAATCTACAATATTTCTTTTCAGATTTTGTATTGATATCAAGCGGAGTAAGGAATTTTACTTCTGATTCTCCTCCAGCTGAGGCTTGTTTAGCCATTTCATCTATTGCCATGTCTTGTCTTTTTTAAAAAATAGGGTTAATAATTAAGCTTTAGCTGCTTTTACTTTCGTTCTTCTAGTTACAGCGTACTCAACAGCATGCTTGTCAAGTTTTGTAGTAAGGTAACGGATTACTCTTTCGTCACGTTTGAACGCTAATTCTAAATCAGCAACGATATTTCCTTCTCCTTTAAACTCGATTAGCGTGTAGAATCCATTCTTTTTTAATTGGATAGGATAAGCTAATTTTTTTAATCCCCAGTTTTCTTTAGCAACGATTTCGCAGTTCTTTTCTTTTAAAAGATCCTCAAATTTTTTCACTGCTTCCTCCACCTGCGCGTCAGATAGAACGGGAGTTAAAATGAAAACAGTTTCGTAATTGTTCATAATGTAAATAAATTTGTTAATTATTTCGAGGTGCAAAAGTAGAAAATATATTTTAAATATACAAGAGCGTGGTTGAAATAATTGAGACTTGTTCGTTGGCTGTTGGGAGATGATAGGGGATTTTTTGTACTTTTATAGCTTTAAACTGTACACCATGAAACTTCAAATTTATATTCTGCCATTACTACTAATGGGTATTTCAGGCTATTCACAGGATAAGGTTCTTAAAAAGAACGGAACATCTTTTGATGCTAAACTGGTTGAAATAGGCTCTTCCAGTATTACATATAAAGAATCGGATAATTTGGAAGGCCCTGTTCATTCCATCGATAAATCTGAAATCTATCAAATTATATATGGTAATGGTAAAAGCCAGACTCTTGGAAAATATAAAACAACGGATGAGGCCAGGCATTTTATTCTATCCGGAATCAATGAATACGGAATAGACCGTGATAGGAATGATCTGTCTCTGCATGCGGAATTTGAAGGAGATCATATAAAAATCAATTCAGTGAATGCAAAAGGCAGGGTTGTTCATGAAGGTGACCTTTGGGATGTAAGTAAAGTGGTGGCATTTCATAAGCTATCACAAAGGAAAGATAATATCACGTACTTAAATATGGTGACCTATAAAACCACTAAATCGAAAAGAGAACTGAGTAAACTCGTGATTAAAATGACAGATTATAAAGTGGCTGCTGATGTATTAGAAGCTATAAAAGATTTACATTGTATGCTTAAAAACTGATCCCGAATTCCATATTTCTCAATTTATAACTCAATCCTGTCGTCTTATC
This sequence comes from Chryseobacterium sp., assembly GCF_019236175.1. Taxonomy (GTDB): domain Bacteria; phylum Bacteroidota; class Bacteroidia; order Flavobacteriales; family Weeksellaceae; genus Chryseobacterium. Next base: position 92,681 of record NZ_JAFAJM010000017.1, on the reverse strand, counting down.
TCCGTTAAAAAATTCACTTTTAATACATCATATAAAGAATGTCTGCTAACCAGTATGGAGGCAATAGAAGATACCATTCCTGCGAGCATCAGGTGAAATATTAAGGAATGCCTGTCTGTCATTTCCAATACAATAATAGCGGAAGTAAACGGAGCTCTGGTAATTCCGGTTAGGAAAGCTACCATTCCTGCAAGAACCACCACATTGGTTTCATTGGGAGTGAGATGGATCGCTCCTGAGATTACCGAGCCTATACTGGCTCCGGCAGTCAGGGCAGGAGCAAAGATTCCTCCGGCACCCCCTGAAGTAAAAGAAAGGGCAGGTCCCAACATTCTCAGAATGGGAACATACCAGTCTTCGTGCTTATCTTTGGTGAAAAGAACGCGCTCCATAATCTCTTTTCCGGAACCCAGAATTTCTCTATTGATAAAATAAGCGATAAAAGCAATAATTAATGCACAAATTACTAAAAAGACAATATGGGCTTTCTCTGTTTTTAATTTTTTCTTTTTCCAGCCGTTTATTTTGAGCATGATAACGGAAAGCTGACTTGCTAAAATTCCGGCGGTTGCAGCTACAAGAATAATCGGAAACATGATCATTAATGAAACATCATGCGTTTTAGGATATCCCAGATATAAATAAGAGCCGGCCAGAGTCTGTGCCGTTAAGCCTGCAATAATGACCGCTGTAAATAAAGCTGTTTTAAAATAGTTGATATGCGTTTTTGAAAGTTCTTCAACAGCGAATACAATTCCACCCAACGGGGTATTGAAAGCAGCGGCAAGTCCTGCGGCAGCTCCTGTCATAATCATATTTTTCTTGGATATTTTCGGCCACCATTCCGGAAGGTATTCATTTACCTTTCTGAAAACAGAGCCTGCAATCTGAATCGTTGGACCCTCACGCCCCACAGCGCCGCCGCCGATGACTAAAACCACTGAAGAAATAATTTTAAAAAAGATAATTTTAAGGCTTAAAAGGCTTCTTATCTTTTTATGCTCTTTGGGATTGGCCAGTTCTACAGCAGCCATAACCTGTGGAATACCGCTTCCTTTAGCGTTGGGAGCAAATTCTTTTACCAGCCACCAGGAAAGTACAAAACCAACAGGCGCAATAATAAAGATCATCCACGAATGCCAGTCGAGAATCAGATTCATCAGATTTTCACCCCATGCAAATACCTTGGCATACATTACAGCAAAAAAACCGGTAATTAATGATCCGATCCAAAAGGGGATAGCCTGAAGCAGATTGTTTTTCAGCTGTTCATTCCGGATATTGTCAAAGGATTTTTTAATGGATCTACGAATGAGGATGAGGAATTTCAGCATTTGTTGGTTTTAAGGCATGAAATTACGGCAAAATTTTGAGAATTATATTTCTTTTAAAATTTTTGAAATAATAAAAGGGCTTTCAATATTCAAGGCATTAACTATTCTTAGACCAACGATATTGTTTTTAACTTCAATTTTGAAGTTTTTAGAAGAAATAGATTTTATTGCCTCTTTCCGCTCCGGATTTAAAAATTTTATTGTTTTATAAGAGTCACTTCCCAAGACATAGAAATCTCTGAAATCTTTATTTTGCTTATAATTAATATTACAATTACTAAATATTCCGGCAATTCTATCTGCCAGATTTTTTCTGTTGATAGAGATAAAACCAAAGTCTTCATTCATTTCCTTTAAGCCCCAAACTTCCAGCGAATCATATTTATCTGTCATACGAGCCCCTCTGATGGATGTTCCTACCAGATTAACAATAAAAAGATAGAAAGTACCTGCTGGGCTTTTGGTTGTGACCCTGTAGCAGAGTTTGGCTTCTTCTAAGAAATCTATATTTTGTGATTTGAATTTACTATATGGAGATTCTTCAATATCTATAAGGGTTATTTCATACATTTCAGATAAGCGATCATAAATATCAAAAATAAGCTCTTCATCTTTTTTGGAAAAATCAAATAATTTGGTCACATATAGTTTTCTGAAATCTAATTCCATGAATAATGGTTTGTTTAAAGATAAAATTATAAAGAAAATAAACAATAAAAAAACATTCAAGTAAAAATTGAAGGTTCTATATTTTAAATTACAATAGCTTGTTCAGAGGCCTTAAAATATTATTCTTATGAAATATTTAATAGGATAAATATTATTTCTTTTTCATCAGATCTTCTATTTTCTGAATCATTTTTGCTGCATTGGTATTTTCCGGATTCAATTCCAAAGATTTTTTATAGTTCTCTAAGGCCAGGGTATCGTTTTTGGCTGAAAGATATCCTTCCCCTAAGCTATCAAAAGCATTAGCCGATTGTGGATTTTCTTTAACATTTAAAACAAAAACTTTAAGAGCTTCATCCATTCTTGAATTTCTCAATAGGGTATAGCCTATATCATTCAGTGTATTTTCAAAATTCCATTTTGAATTTTTTGCTTTAAGAGAATGATAGATTCTCTCCGCATCAGGATTGTTCTTTTTAGAAAATTCAGAAATGATAGTTTCTTCTGCTAATGAATAGTCGTCTGCTAAGTTTTTATCAAGCATAGCAGCAATATGATTGATGATCCTGTATTGAACAGAGAATAAGTTATATCCATTAGACATTATTATGACGGCCAGATTACGCTGCGGGTAAATTTTATAGGCACTTACATTTCCTCCGGAAAAATTATAAGAGGGGATATCATTCACTTTACTAATGTCCCATCCATAGGCGAAAACATCCTTTTTATTGCCAAAATCAAAGGGCTGCCACATTATTTCTTTCGTTTTTGGATTTAAAAAATCATTTTTACTAAGGTGAACACTCCATTTTAAAAATGCAGGAAGTGTTATGGCAATGCCATTGGCAGAATGAGCTCTTATTCCGCTGACATCTGTAGATTTTTCATATTGTCTTTTTCCTGAATTGTAATTGTATTTTATCACGCGGTTCGGGATCTTTTCGAGAGCATTTGAAGAAAAAACGACCTGGTTTTTAGAATCGGAAAACTGATTATTCAGGATGAATTGTTCAAAAGGCTGTCCTGTAATTTTTTCAATAATCATCGTAAGCAAAAAATAATTGGTCTGATTATACCTGAATTGATTTCCTGTTTTAAAATCCATTTTTTCTCTGGATAGCCTTTCAATAACTTTAGAGTTAGAATCATCAGGCAAAATATCATTAAAAGCGATAAGATTGGGAAGTCCGGAAGAATGCGTGATCAGGTTTTTTACTTTAATATCTTGCCATTCTTTAGGTAGATTGTCAAGGTATTTGGAGATTTTGTCTTCTAAAGATAATTGTCCCTTTTCAATCAGCTGAAAAACGCCAACGTTTGTCATCAGTTTTGAGGTAGAATATATCCTGAACATAGAATTTGAATCCACTTTTTTGTTACTTTCCAGGGTTTCTGTACCATAGTATTGCTGAAAAATGATTTGTCCATCTTTTATAACCCCAACAGCAAGACCGGGAATCTGATTAATTTTAATCACTTCTTTTACATACTGATCAATGGCTGTAGATGGATTGGTTTTCTGAGAGTAAGTGGTGATAGAAACACTTAAAGCTAATGCCGTTAAAATGAATGATTTCATAGCTAATTAATTATGTTTTATAAAAGACAATTTAAACCCTGATGATATTACTTATCTTTTTCAGAAATACAGACATTGAACCACAAAAAAACCTCCGATCAAAAATCGAAGGTTTTCTATTATTATCATTTCATCAACACCAGGTATATTACTCATTGCTGATTACTTATTACTTATATTTCCGTATTCAGATCCCAGTTTTCCAGGTAATCATGAACATGCTTCAGCATCATTCCTCCTAATGAACCATCTACTACTCTGTGGTCATAAGAATGAGACATAAACATTAAGTTTCTGATAGCAATCACATCACCGTCTTTGGTTTCAAGAACTGCAGGTTTTTTAACAATGGCCCCGATTGCCAGAATAGCAACCTGTGGCTGAGGAATAATAGGAGTTCCCATAAGGTTTCCAAAGCTTCCCACATTAGAAATAGTATACGTTGCCCCTTGAGTATCTTCCGGTCTTAATTTCTTGTTTCTTGCTCTGTACGCTAAGTCATTGATTGCTTTTGCAAGACCTGAAAGTGATAGCTGATCAGCATTTTTGATAACAGGTACAATCAGGTTTCCGTCAGGAAGTGCAGTTGCCATACCAATGTTGATATTTTTCTTTTTAATGATGTTTTCACCATTTACAGAAACATTGATCATTGGAAAATCCTGAATTGCTTTTACAACAGCTTTTACGAAAATAGGCATGAACGTAAGCTTTTCACCTTCACGTTTTTCGAAGATTGCTTTGTTTTTATTTCTCCATTTTACAACGTTGGTCACATCTGTTTCAATGAAAGAAGTAACATGCGGAGCAATTTGTTTTGCTTTTACCATGTTTTCAGCGATGATCTTTCTCATTCTGTCCATTGGAATGATTTCATCGCCGGCACTTACCGGAATAGTAGCTGCAGGTGCAGAAACGGCCGGTTGTGGAGTAGAAGCAGACTGAGCCGGAGCTGCTTTTGGAGCAGGCTGCTTCCCTCTGTTTGCTACGTAGGCTAATATATCTTCTTTAGTAATTCTGCCTTCTAAACCGCTTCCTTTGATGGATTTTAGTTCAGTTTCAGAAATTTTTTCCTGTTGTGCAATAGACTTTACAAGGGGAGATAAATAAAGATCTCCTGAGAATTCTACATTTGAAGCAGCTACAGTTTGTAATGGCTCTTCAATTGTTTTTAAGGTTTCAGCATCCGGAGTTGTAGCCGGAGCTTCTGTTTTTGCTTCTTCGGAAGCTGTATTTCCGCCTTCTCCTTCAATTTCTAAAATAGCAATGGCTTCACCAACTTTTGCAACTTCATCCTTTTGCTTTAAAATTTTTACAATTTTCCCCGAAACTGGTGTCGGTACATCTGAATCTACTTTATCAGTTGCAATTTCTACTACGGAATCGTCCTCTTTTACGGTATCACCTTCATTGAATAACCAAGTGATAATTGTCGCTTCCATAACACCTTCTCCCATGGAAGGAAGCAATAATTTGTATTCTGCCATTTTTGATTTTTAGATTTTGACAAATATATAAAAAAAATCGGTTTTTTTATGAAATATATAATTTTAGAAAAATTCAATATAGATATTCTCGCCTACATTCAGCCCAAACAGGCTTTTTGCGCCATTTTTCTTACTCCCTTTATAAATGGTAAGCTCCAATAATTGACTGTCATTGAAGATCGCAGCGGACTGTCCGTGGTATTCTGTTTCCCTGTCCCAGTCTGCAACCACTTCAGTGTGGCTTGAAAATACTCTTGACAAGCTCAGATTTCTGAATTTTATAGTAAAATTACTGTATCCTTTGGCAGTAGTTTCAAAAAAATCTTTGTTGATATTTGAGATTATATTTCCGAAATTATCAATATAAGTTACTTCTCCAATGATCATTCCTTCGGATTCGTTGAAAACCGGTCTCGGGAACATCAGCTGTTTGGCGGCATCTATTTTTCTGCCGATCACCTCCGGAAGTCCCCCATTGGCAAGATGCACCGCTGCGGGAACAAAAATATCGGTAGACGTGAAGTCTATAATGTCATCAAAACGATTGTTCAGTGTAATTTCATAGATCGCCTCGGGCTTAATATCAAAAAAGATAAGACTTAAAAGGCCGTTATCAGCTGCCAGAAAGTAAGAACCATCTGCTTTATAAAGAATATTTTTTCTCGATTTATGGTAAAAACTGTCTACAGAAAGAATATGAATCGTTCCTTTTGGGAAATATTTATATGCGTTTCTTACAATATACGAGGTTTGTATCAAGTTGAATGCCTGGATGTCGTGGGTTATATCAATAATATTAACCTCCGGATTTAGAGACAGAAGACTGCCTTTTACAGCGGCGACTCTGTAATCTAAATTTCCGAAATCCGAAGTAAGGGTAATAATTGACATGAGCAATTTTAGAATAGTGTAGTATTGCAAAGTTATTTAAAATAAAAAGAATGCCCGAAAGATTGTTGAAAAGAATTTGAGATAAATTTGAAAAAAAGCTTTAATTTTAAAATCTAAAATAAAAATACTACATGTTTGAATTAACGTATGATTTGGAAGATATTGATGCAAAAATCTTCTATGGAGTTAATAACCAATATTTCAACTTAATAAAATCAAGCTTCCCAACTCTTAAAATTACAGGCAGAGATCATTTTATTTTTGCAATGGGTAATCAGGAAGCTTTAGACATATTGAAACAAAAACTGGATGATATCGTCCGTTTTATTTCTAAAAACAATTCAATAGGACTGAAAGACGTTGAAAATATTCTGAATATTAAAGACGAAAACGAAAAGCAACTGATCTTTGACCAGGATATCATTGTAAAAGGAGTAAACGGGAAGATCATCAAGGCGAAGACTACCAATCTTAAAAAACTGGTAAAGGAAACTGAGAAAAAAGATATGGTTTTTGCCATCGGACCTGCGGGAACAGGAAAGACCTATACCAGTGTTGCTTTAGCAGCAAGAGCTTTAAGAGATAAAGAAGTAAAAAGAATTATTCTTACAAGACCTGCCGTAGAAGCAGGGGAGAGTCTCGGATTCTTACCCGGAGACCTTAAAGAGAAGCTGGATCCCTATTTGCAGCCTTTATATGATGCACTTCGTGACATGATTCCTCATGAAAAGCTCGAAGGATTTATGGAGAAAAAGATAATTGAAGTGGCACCGTTAGCTTTTATGAGAGGGCGTACTCTTGACGATGCGTTTGTTATTCTCGATGAAGCACAGAATACTACCCATGCGCAAATGAAAATGTTCCTGACCAGAATGGGAATGAATGCCAAGTTTATCATTACAGGAGATCCAAGCCAGATTGACCTTCCGAAAAACCAGCAGTCCGGGCTCAAAGAGGCTATGAGGATTTTAAATGGTGTCAATGAAATTGGTTTTGTGCATCTTACAGAAGAGGATGTAGTAAGACATCCTGTGGTAAGAAAAATCATTCTGGCTTATAATGATGAAGAGAAAAGACTAAGAAATGACTGATGGCTGAATAAAAATGTAAAATAAGTATCATATTGGTGAAAAAAAACCGCTATAATTTGTCAGTTTTAAAAAAATAGTTAGTTTTGCATTCCTTTAAATATTAAAACTAATTACTAATGAAAAAACTTTTACTTATTGCAGCGGTCGCTGTTATGGGAATTTCGGCTCAAGCACAGGAATTCAGATTTGGTCCAAAAGCAGGATATTCATACTCTACATTAAAATTGAAAGGTGACGGGCAGTCTGAGACTTCAGATCCTCTGCATACATTTTATATCGGAGGTATGGCTGAATATAAACTGAGTGATAAATTTGCGCTTCAGGGAGAACTTTTGTATTCACAATTAGGAGGTAAAGTAAAAATTGCTGAAGCAGATCCGAGTGATCCAGGTACATTTTTAAACTTTAAATCCAAGGAAACTTTCCATACTTTATTGATTCCTGTTTCAGCTAAATATTTTATTACTGAAGGTTTATCGGTTTCTGCAGGAGCAAGTTTCGGACTTATTCTTTCTGCTAAAGCAAAACTTTCTACTGATTTTGGTATCGGTCTTCCGGGACTTGAGCTTAATTCAGATAAAGAAGTGGATATTAAAGATCAAACGAGTACTTTAAATATCGCTCCTTTCCTGGGTGCCGAATATGCTTTGGAAAACGGATTGTTCTTTGATGCAAGATACAATCTTGGGGTTTCTAATTTAGCAAAACATCCTGTAGGAAATGAAAAAACAACTAATAGCTTTATTCAGGTAGGTGTTGGTTTCAAATTCGGAGGAAATTAATCTGAAACTTTATATACAATATTCTACAAGCAGAACAAATTTTGTTCTGCTTTTTTTATTCCTAGAAATGAGATTCGGGGAACTTACCGTAAGGATTGAAAATAATTAGTACTTTTGGGTCGGTAATTTAAAAGCTACTAAAAAAATGAAAAAGCTATTATTAGTAGGTGCTTTTGCACTATTAGGAGGTGCTGTTCAAGCGCAGGAAGGTTTTAAACTAGGTGGGCATATTGGTGTTCCTGTATCTGATGCAAGTGATGTGTCTTCATTTACATTAGGAGTAGATGCGGCTTATATGTGGAATATTACTAAAGGTCTTGATCTTGGTGTAGCAACAGGATATTCGCATTTCTTCGGAAAAGATCATTTTGATGATTTTGGATTTATTCCTGTGGCTGTGTCCGGTAAATATAAGTTTTCCGGAGCTCCTGTTTTTGTAGGACTAGATTTAGGATACGGAATTTCTACTAAAGACGGGGTAGATGGTGGATTCTATGCTCAGCCGAAATTCGGATATCAAATGAAGAAAGGAGAATTGTATTTAGGATATCAGAGTATTAGTAACAGACGAGACTATGGATGGTATAGAAATAGCTGGAATGTAGGTGCTATTAACCTTGGATATAACTTCTTCATTAAATAAAGAAGTGAGATCATACAATATGAAACTTCGGCTGAAAAGCCGGAGTTTTTATTTTTATAAGAAGAATATTCTCTAAAAAGAAGTTAAGATAATATTAAATAATTACCAATAATTTTTATTGAAAGAAGGTTTTTATGACTTTCTTACATGCTTCTTCAAGTCGTAAGATCTGTGGTATATTGCAGGGTTTCATGCGATTTAGCTTAAATGATTCTCTGTTTTTTTATGTATATTTATAAACGGATGTTTAATTTTGTGTATTTAATGTGTTGAAAATTAGTATTTTATGCAACCTGTTTTTTTGAATTGAGAAGAAAGTCAATTTTTTCCGGCAAAAGTGATAAATCATAAACTACAAACATATTCGGCTCTGATTGATAAATTGCAATTTTTTTATTCATAAAATTGTGAAAAAATCAAAAGGCTTTATTGGCTAAGATTTATTTCTGTAAAAAGTCAATATTTAACAATGATATTAATCACATTAACAAATTTTAATATTCGTGGTGACCACTGTAAATTTGCCATCAGAAAGTATTAAAATTTTTTAAAATGAAAAAAATATTATTAGCGGGTGCTGTTGCACTTTTCGGTTTATCAAACGCTCAGATTGCTAAAGGAACTACATATTTATCAGGACAAGTTAGCTACTCTCAAACAGAAGATAACAATACTGATAAAAAAGTAGAGAACTTCAAAATCCTTCCAACGGTAGGATATTTTGTAGGGACTAACTTAGCTGTAGGTTTAGGTGTTGGTTACAAAGATGGGAAAACTACAACTACAAATACATTAGGTTCAGCAGTAACTGAAACTGAAAAATCTAAGCCAGCATTTGTTGTAGCTCCATTCGTAAGAAAATACTGGACTGTAGCTGATAAATTATATATCTTCGGTCAGTTAGAAGTTCCAATGGAATTTGGTAAAAACAAAACAGAAGTTACTACTACCACTACAAACGGAGGAAACACAAGTGTTGCTTCTACATCTACTAAAAACAACTACACTTCAATCGGTGTTAACATTAAACCAGGTTTAGATTATTTCTTAAACAAAAACTGGTCTATCGAAGCTACTATCGGTGAATTCGGATACAATACTTCTAAAGAAGATGTTGACGGAGCTAAGAGAGTTAACAACTATGACTTCGGTTTAAACCTAAAGGCTGTAACTTTCGGAGTTAAATATGTATTTGCAAAATAATAAACAAAGCATATAAATGTCTAAAGTCCTAAGTTTTCTTAGGACTTTTGGCGTATAAAAACAAATAAAACTTTAATTCAATAAATAATCATGAAAAAACTATTATTAGTCGGTGCAGTTGCACTTTTCGGACTTTCTAATGCTCAAATGACTAAAGGAGACTGGGTAGTAAGCGGAGATACAGGGTTGGGTTTCAATAACACTACAACTACTGTAAAAGTAGGAGGGCAATCTTTTGACGGGCCTAAAACAAACACTTTTTCAATCACTCCTTCCGTAGGATATTTTGTAATTGATAAATTAGCAGTGGGTATTGAGTTGGGCTATGTAAATACTACGACTAAATACGATGGTAATAAAACGACCAATTCTACTTTTTCAGTAATGCCTACAGCGACTTATTACTTCACTAATTCCACTAAGTTTGTGCCGTTCTTAGGCGCGGGGATCGGGTATGCATCCAATAAAACGAAAGTAGATCTTAAAAATAGCGGATTAACCGGGGATCCTTTGCTTATGCAGACTGAGACGACAACAGATGGTTTAGCATGGAAAGTAAAAGGAGGGGTTACTTATATGGCAACACAGTCTTTAGGAATTAATTTAGGAATTTCTTATGATCAGTTTTCCAATAAAGAAACTTATATGAATACAGACGTTAAAACGAATATTAAGACTTTCGGTGTCAATGTGGGTTTCTCTTATTTTATTAAAGCTAAGGCTCAAAAATCTGACAAATAATTAATTCTTTACCAGAATAAAAAAACAAAAAATCCGACTCAGAACTGAGTCGGATTTTATATTCTAAAGGCTTTATTTTCCGGATTATTTCCCAAACATTCCGCCCATTCCTGGCATATTAGGCATTTTGCTCATCATCTGCATCATTTGCTTCCCTTGAGGCCCCTGCATCATCTTCATCATTTTACCCATCTGCTCGAATTGCTTCATCAATTGGTTGACATCTTCAATTTTTCTTCCTGCACCTTTTGCAATTCTGCCTTTTCTCTGAGTATTGATAATAGAAGGCCTTCTTCTCTCTTCCGGAGTCATAGAGTAGATGATCGCTTCGATATGTTTGAATGCATCGTCGCTGATTTCTACGTCTTTGATCGCTTTTCCAACTCCGGGAATCATTCCCATCAGGTCTTTCATATTACCCATTTTCTTGATCTGGTTGATCTGTTTAAGGAAATCGTCAAAACCAAACTCATTTTTAGCAATTTTTTTGTGAAGCTTTTTAGCTTCTTCTTCGTCAAACTGTTCCTGAGCTCTTTCTACTAAGGAAACAACGTCTCCCATTCCCAGGATTCTGTCTGCCATTCTTTCCGGATAGAAAACATCTAAAGCTTCCATTTTTTCTCCGGTAGAAATGAATTTTATTGGTTTTTCAACAACAGAGCGGATCGTTAATGCAGCTCCCCCTCTTGTATCACCATCTAATTTAGTTAATACAACTCCGTCAAAATTTAATGCATCATTAAATGCTTTTGCTGTGTTTACAGCATCCTGACCTGTCATGGAGTCAACAACGAAAAGTGTTTCCTGCGGTTTGATGAAATAATGTACCGATTTAATTTCGTTCATCATTTGCTCATCAATTGCCAAACGACCTGCAGTATCCACGATAACTACATCATGATTGTTGGCTTTTGCAAAGTTAATTGCATTTTCAGCAATAGTAGAAGGGTTTGTAGATCCTTCTTCAGTGTAAACAGGAACTTTGATCTGTCCACCCAATACCTTTAGCTGATCAATCGCAGCAGGACGATAAACGTCACATGCTACCAATAAAGGTTTTTTATTTCTTTTTGTTTGTAGATAATTAGCAAGTTTTCCGGAGAAAGTCGTCTTACCTGAACCCTGAAGACCTGCAATAAGAATAACTGTTGGTTTTCCTGACAGGTTAATTCCTTCCTGAGATCCTCCCATCAAATCGACCAATTCGTCATGAACGATTTTAGTCATTAACTGTCCCGGAGTAAGGGACGTAAGAACATTTTCTCCTAATGCTTTATCCTGAACTCTTTTGGTAAGGTCTTTTGCAACTTTATAGTTAACGTCGGCATCTACCAATGCTCTACGGATCTCCTTTACGGTTTCCGCTACATTGATTTCGGTAATTTTTCCACGTCCGGAAATATTGTGTAATGCCTTGTCTAATTTATCCTGTAAACTATTAAACATATGTATTGTAAATTATAGGTTTGCAAAAATAAGGAATTTTTAGCATATCCAAACGGTCAGACACGTAATATTATATGTATAAGAAAAATGATAAATATCAAATCATAGGATAATACGATAGAAAAAGTCTATTTTTGTGATCAATTAAAATTGAAAATGAAAATCAGTCCTAATATTCTTGTTGTTATTTTGTTCTTTCTGACATTTCTGGTGCATTTCTCTCTTTGGAAATTCGTTTTTCACCTGGATGAAATTATGATCATTAAATTTTATCTTTTTCTGAGTGTTATGTTTATGATGATGATGACACTTCTTGTCTTGATTAATAGAGTAGCTCCCGAATTTTTAGGAATGTCGGTGATCGGTTTAATCCTTTTGAAATTCGGTTTAATGTATTTAATCAGAAAGAAACTGAACTTTGAAGTGATTCCGGGCTATAAATTTCATTTTATCATCCCGTATTTTATCCTGACAACGCTGCTTACGTACTATGCGATAAAGCTAATTAATCATGATAAAAAACAGTAAAATTATTTATTGAAACTAGAAAAAATATTATATTTTTGCACAACGAAAAAAACCTATCAATGTTTAAGAAATTCGCAGTTTTATTCTACAGTATTTTTGTATTAAACTTAGTGTCTGCACAGCACGGCGAGGCGGCTGCTGGGGCAGCTCCTACACAAGAGCTTTCAGAGAAAGACAAAGTAAGTAAAGAAAACAAAGAGTTCATCGATCATCACTTATTGGATGCGCATGATTTCACATTGATGGTTGATAAAGATGGTCATCACATTGGTTTTCCTCTTCCGGTTATTATTTTTGATAATGGGTTTCATACTTTTATGAGTAATAAAGAAGGCTTTATGCATGGTGAGCCAACTGAAGTAGACGGGTCTTTCTATGTGTTGCATCATGAAAAGATTTATAAGACAGATGCGGCTGGAACTTTAACACTTGGAGAAGACGGGCATCCTACAAATGTAAAGCCTTTAGATCTTTCTATTACAAAGAGTGTTCTTATCATCCTTTTAGTGTCAGTCTTCATGTTGGTGTTATTCGGAGGAATGGCTAAGTCTTACAAGAAGTCTGTTGTTCCTACCGGAGCCGCTAAATTCCTGGAGCCTTTGATTATCTTTGTAAGAGATGAAGTAGCAATCCCGAATATCGGACATAAGTATAAGAGATTTATGGGGTATTTATTAACTGTATTTTTCTTTATTCTTTTCCTTAACGTTTTAGGATTAATGCCTTTCGGAATTAATGTTACAGGTAATATTACCATGACATTCTTCCTGGCTATCCTTACTTACCTGATTACTACATTCTCTGCAAATAAAGATTATTGGAAACATATCTTCTGGATGCCTGGAGTACCGGTGCCCATGAAGTTGATTATGCTTCCTATCGAATTATTAGGAACAATCACTAAGCCATTTGCATTGATGATCCGACTTTTTGCAAACATGACTGCAGGTCACATCGTGGTAATGAGTTTGATCGGTTTGATCTATGTGTTTAAAAATGTTATTGCAGGAGTTGCTTTCCCGTTCTTGACATTGGTTATTTATTTATTGGAAGTATTAGTAGCATTCTTACAGGCTTATATCTTTACGATGTTATCGGCTCTGTTTATCGGAATGGCTGTGCAGGAACATGAGCACGAACATCACGCAGCTCACTAATAGAAAGTTAAATAGTATTTAGAAACAAATTTTTTAAAATTATATATTATGGAAATCCCTAAAATTGTAGGTGCTGGTATCGTAGTATTAGGTGTTGGTATTGGTCTTGGTAAAATCGGAGCTGCTGCTCTTGAGGCTATCGCTAGACAGCCAGAACAAGCTGGTAAAATTCAAACAGCTATGCTTATTGCGGCTGCACTTGTAGAAGGTGTTGCGTTTGCTGCTCTATTTGCAGTAAACTAATTAAAATCAAACCATTATCTGTAACGGTTGGTTGCAGGTAATGGTTCTTTAAAAAAGTAATAATTATTTATACATTTATATAATGGAATTAATTCACCAGTTTTCATCAGGATTATTTATTATCCAGTCTGTTATTTTTCTAGCATTATTGTTTTTGTTAGGTAAATTCGCTTGGAAACCTATTTTAAAGTCTATCAATGACAGAGAAACATCTATTGTTGACGCTCTTAATCAGGCTAAATTAGCAAGAAAAGAGATGGAAACTCTAAAGGAAGATAACGAAAGAATTATTCGTGAAGCTAAAATCGAAAGAGATGCTATCCTTAAAGAAGCCAGAGAAATTAAAGACAGAATCGTAGGAGAAGCTAAAGATGCTGCTAAAGCTGAAGGAGACAAATTAATTGAGGCTGCTAAGCAGACTATCAATGCTGAGAAAAATGCTGCAATGGCGGACATCAAAACTCAGATTGGTACTTTATCAGTAAACATCGCAGAGTCTATCTTGAAACAAAAATTAGACAACAGCGAGGCTCAAAACGAATTAGTTCAAAATTATTTAAACAAATCAAACCTTAACTAAGAATGCTTACATCTAAAGTAGCTAAAAGATACGCACAAGGTTTACTTGATTTTACAAATGAATCAGGTCAAACGGCTACTGTATTTTCTGAAATGAAAGCTGTAGTAAAGGTAATGACTGAATCTAAAGATTTAAACAAATTTTTCTTTACTCCTTACATCGATTCTAAAAAGAAAATAGAAGTAGCAAACGAAATTTTCAAAGGTTTATCAGCTTCTTCTCAGAATTTGATCAAATTGGTTATTAAGCACGGTCGTGAAAACCAATTGAAAAACATCGCTCAGGAATTCATCAATAAAGTTGAAGATTTAAGTGGTGTACAAAGAGTAACGCTTACAACAGCGACTCCGCTTTCACAAGAAAATCTTCATCAGATTTTAAGATCTACGAATCTTGTGAATGCTGATTCAAATTTTGATCTTACCGTAAACGTAAAACCTGAAATTCTTGGGGGATATGTTCTAAGAGTAGGAGACCAGCAGGTAGACGCGTCTGTGAAGACAAAACTGAACCAAGTTAAAAAAGATTTCCAATTAAATTAAGAAAAACAACCATACAATGGCAGAAATAAATCCGGCAGAAGTATCTGCGATCTTAAAACAGCAATTGGCCAACTTCGATACTCAATCAAACGTTGAGGAAGTAGGTACAGTTTTAACCATCGGTGATGGTATTGCTCGTGTATACGGGTTAGAAAACGTACAATACGGAGAGTTGGTGAAATTTTCTAGTGATGTAGAAGGTATTGTACTTAACCTTGAAGAAGACAACGTGGGTGTTGCTTTATTAGGTGAAAGTAAATTAGTAAAAGAAGGAGATACCGTAAGAAGAACAAACAGAATCTCTTCTATCAAAGTAGGAGAAGGTATGTTAGGAAGAGTAGTTGATACTCTTGGTAATCCTATCGATGGTAAAGGTCCTATTACAGGAGATTTATATGAAATGCCATTAGAAAGAAAAGCTCCTGGAGTTATCTACAGACAGCCGGTAACTGAGCCTTTACAGTCAGGTATCGTTGCGATTGACTCTATGATCCCTGTAGGAAGAGGACAAAGAGAGCTTATCATCGGTGACAGACAAACAGGTAAAACTACTGTTGCGATCGATACGATCATCAACCAAAAAGAATTCTTTGAAGCTGGGAAACCAGTATATTGTATATATGTAGCTATCGGTCAGAAAGCTTCTACTGTAGCACAAATCGTTAAAACTCTTGCTGATAAAGGAGCTTTAGCATATACGGTAATCGTTGCGGCTAACGCATCAGACCCGGTTCCTATGCAGGTATATTCTGCAATGGCAGGTGCTGCTATTGGTGAGTTCTTCAGAGATACAGGTAGACCAGCGCTTATCGTTTATGATGATTTATCTAAACAAGCTGTTGCTTACCGTGAGCTTTCTCTACTATTAAGAAGACCACCGGGCCGTGAAGCTTATCCTGGAGACGTTTTCTATCTTCACTCAAGATTATTGGAAAGAGCTGCAAAAGTAATCGCTGATGATGAAATTGCTAAGCAGATGAACGACTTACCAGAGTCTCTTAAGCCAATCGTGAAAGGTGGTGGTTCTTTAACTGCACTTCCAATCATTGAAACTCAGGCTGGTGACGTTTCTGCGTATATCCCTACAAACGTAATCTCTATTACAGACGGGCAGATCTTCTTGGAGTCTGATCTATTCAACTCTGGAGTTCGTCCGGCGATCAACGTAGGTATCTCTGTATCGAGAGTAGGAGGTAATGCTCAGATCAAGTCCATGAAAAAAGTTTCTGGTACACTTAAATTAGACCAGGCTCAGTATAAAGAATTAGAAGCGTTTGCTAAATTCGGTTCTGACCTTGATGCTTCTACTTTAGCAGTAATCTCTAAAGGAGAAAGAAACGTGGAAATCCTTAAGCAACCGGTAAACTCTCCACTTCCTGTAGACAGCCAAGTAGCGATGATCTATGCAGGAACTGAGAACTTGCTAAGAAATGTTCCATTGAACAAAGTAAAAGAATTCCAGATCGAATATATCGAATTCCTAAGATCTAAGCATCCTGATACAATGGCTGCGATCAAAGCTGGAAAAATCGATAACGATATTACAGGTGTTCTTAAGCAGGCAGCTAACGATTTAGCTTCTAAATACAACTAAAAAAATTCAATGTTTAAGGTTTAAATACCGTTTTAAACCTTAAACTTTAGACCTTAAACTTTGAACCCAAATTAATGGCAAACTTAAAAGAAATACGAGGCAGAATTACGTCAATTTCATCAACGATGCAAATTACCCGTGCTATGAAAATGGTTTCCGCAGCGAAACTTAAAAAAGCACAGGACGCAATCGTGATGTTAAGACCTTATTCTGAAAAATTACAGGAGCTTATCCAGAATGTAAATTCTAGCTCAGATCCTGACCAGGTTTCTGTATATGCTCAGAAAAGAGAGGTTAAAAGAATACTTTTCATCGCTGTTACTTCAAACAGAGGTCTTGCGGGAGCTTTTAACTCTTCAATTGTAAAAGAGCTTAACCTTCAGTTCCAGAACAATTCTCAATATGAGATCGAAGTTCTTCCTGTAGGTAAAAAAGTATATGATGCTGTAAGAAGAAGCCGTTCAGTATATGCTAATGGAAGTTCTGTTTATGACAATCTAAGCTTTGATGCTGTTGCTCATATTGCTGAAGGTGTAATGACCAGCTTTACGGAAGGAAAGTTTGACGAAGTTTATGTTATTTACAATAAATTCGTTAATGCAGCAACTCAGGAAGTTACTACAGAAAAACTTCTTCCGATCTCAATGCCTGAAACTACTGAACCACAGGTTGAAACAGATTATATCTTCGAACCAAACAGAGCGGAGATCTTAGACAACTTGATTCCTAAGTCTATCAAAACTCAGGTTTTCAAAGCGATCTTAGATTCAGTAGCATCTGAACACGGAGCAAGAATGACCGCAATGCACAAAGCAACCGATAATGCCGAAGCTTTGAGAAATGATCTTAAGATCTTCTACAACAAAGCAAGACAGGCTGCAATTACCAACGAAATTTTGGAAATTGTTTCCGGAGCAGAAGCTTTGAAAAATTCGTAAAGAATTATTTTAACATACTATCAAAAGCACCGATAAAATCGGTGCTTTTTTATTAGTAAAAAGTGAAAACCTCTTTTTAGCCTCCTAAAACCACCTTGAAAATAAAAAATGAAGAAAGGATCAGCCTATTTTTTTTCGTGTAAAAATGCCCTGTTGTATCGATTTATTTTTTCGTTTTAAAAAACCATTATCGAAATATCTGATCCGGAGTCAGCGGTATTTATATTTTGCCTATCTTTGTAGCTAATAAAATTTATACAACTTCTAAATGGACTCGGACATAGTCAGGCTTTTGCTGGCCTTATTTCTTGTTTTACTAAATGGCTTTTTCGTAGCCGCAGAATTTTCAATTGTTAAAGTTCGTTATTCACAAATTCAACTAAAAGCCGCAGAAGGTGACTCTATGGCTAAACAGGCAGAGCATATTATCAAACATCTTGATGAATATCTTTCTGCAACACAATTAGGTATTACATTGGCATCCCTTGCCCTTGGTTGGGTGGGAGAGAGTGCTCTGCACCATATCGTAGAAAATATTTTTCATTCGATTAATATAGACATGAGCCAGGCAACTGTTACTTCAGTTTCACTGGTGATCAGTTTTGTATTGATTACTATCATGCATATCGTATTTGGAGAACTTATTCCAAAATCAATTGCAATCAGAAAATCAGAAGCCACTACCATGGCGACCGCTGTGCCTCTGAGAGTTTTTTATACGATTTTCAAACCGTTTATCTGGTTGATGAATTCTATGTCAAATGGCTTTTTAAGACTTATAAAAATCCACCCGGCTTCAGAACAGGAAATTCACTCAACGGAAGAGCTTCAGCTTTTGGTGAAGCAGAGTGCAGACAGTGGTGAAATTGAAGAGGAGAACTATGAAATCATTAAAAATGCATTTGACTTTACAGATCATTCTGCCAAGCAGATCATGGTTCCAAGACAAAATATTACATCTATCGACTTTGAAGAAGATATAAACGATATTATCAATAAAATTATGGATAGCGGTTATTCCCGTATCCCTGTATATATAGACTCTATTGACAATGTGATCGGAATTTTCTATACCAAGGAAATTATCAGAGAATTTGTAAAAAGAAAAGGAGATCTGGATCATGAAGATCTTAAAGATTTAATGCGTGATGCCTTTTTCGTGGTGGAAAGTAAAAAAGTTTCAGACTTATTAAAAACATTCCAGTTGAAAAAGCAGCATATAGCGATTGTTATCGACGAATTTGGTGGTACTGAAGGAATTATTACCTTAGAAGATATCCTGGAAGAACTTGTAGGTGAAATTCAGGATGAGGAAGATGAAGAGGAAAAAATCGTTGATAAAATAGCGGATAATACTTATTGGGTGCAGGCAACCCAGCCTCTGGATGAGATCAATGAACACCTTCCTAAAAAACTGCCTCTTTCCGAAGAAAGCGAGTACAATTCACTGGCCGGATTTATTTTGTATGAACTTGAAGAAATTCCACAGGAAAATCAGGAGTTTGAACTGGATCATTATCATTTTAAGATTCTGAAGATGAATAATAAGAGTGTAGAACTTGTGGAACTCATCTATCAGGAGCCTAATCCTATTAATGATATGGCGGATAATATCGGTGAAGCCTAAAAGATTTAAAAATGAATTTCTATAATACTATAAAAGACTACGAAAATCCAAAACGTCAGTATGAAGAGGAAGTCCTCGTGCTGGATGATACGGATGACGTTTATAAGCTTGTCCTGCATAACGATGACATTCATACATTTGATTATGTGATAGACTGCCTGATCGAAATATGTAAACATACGCTGGAACAGGCTGAGCAATGTACAATACTGGTACATTATAAAGGCAAATGCACTGTAAAAACAGGCTCAATGGATGTATTGAAGCCCATGCATGAAAAATTACTTTCAAGGGAATTAACAAGCGAAATCGTATAAAATAAAAACCGGTCAATGTATTGTCCGGTTTTTTTGTGAAAGCCTTCTGTCATTCCGGTGCAGGAGGAATATCATTATTGTACTGTTTTAAAAATAAAAAAAATCGTTTTTTCCGATTAAATCAAAGCCGCTTTAAAATCATCTCAATTTTTAAGACTAATTATTTTCATCTCAATATGTAAGAGTTTCTTAATTGTTCAATTTCTCTATCTTCATTGCCATATTTTATCTAAAGTAGTATATTTGTACCAACTATAAAGAAACAAAAAAGAATGCTTGTAATAGGAATTGCCGGTGGTACAGGATCCGGCAAAACTACAGTTGTTGACAAGATACTTCAGCAGCTTGATATTGAAGGAATGAATATCCTTTCTCAGGACAATTATTATCATGATAATCAAAATCTTACCCTGACAGAAAGAGAGGCTTTAAACTATGATCATCCGAAATCTATCGATTTTGAATTATTGATAAAACATGTGAAAGCTTTAAAGAATAATGAGCCTATTGAACAGCCGATTTACAGCTTTGTCACTCATTCCAGAACAGGAGATCACGTCACTGTAGAACCTAAAAACGTATTGGTAGTAGAAGGAATTCTGGTTCTTACCAATAAAGAATTGTTAAAAGAATTTGATTTAAAGGTATTTGTACACGCAGATTCAGATGAAAGACTAATCAGAAGGATCAGAAGAGATACCCAGGAAAGAGGGAGAGATCTGAGTGAAGTATTACACCGTTATCAGACTACTTTGAAACCAATGCATCAGGAATTCATCGAGCCGTCTAAAAATGAGGCTGATCTTATTATCCCGAATATGAGACAGAATTCCGTAGCGATTGATTTTTTAACTACTGTTATTAAAAACTCGTTGAGAAAACATTAAAAATGGAAGAAAACAAACTTATCAAAGACATTCAGCCAAAATCGGAAACACTGAAACTTATCCAGAAATACATTCTGAATAAATATACCATTACGATCTGTTTGTTTTTGGTATGGATGATTTTCTTTGACAAAACCTCATTCCTTGTGATTAATGAACTGAATGGTGAGATTCATAAATATGAAGAGCAGCTGGAGTATTATAAAAAAGAATACGAAAAAAATGATGCTTTTTATAAAAAACTGATGAACAACAAATCAGAAAAAGAAAAATACGCAAGAGAGAATTATTTTATGAAAAAACCGAATGAAGAAATTTTCATTCTGGTTGTCGACAGTACTAAAGTCGCAAAGAAATAATAAAATGAATAGAATACCTCAATAGTGAATTGTGCTTACCTGTTTTAAAAACATTAAGGAAGTAAAATTCACTATTGATCATTCACAAATAAATAAAACTAATGTCAAATACAGATACACTTCCAAACTGGGAAAACCTAGTGAAAAAACAACTTAAAACGGAGGATATTTACCCCGTTTTAGAGAAAGAAAATCTGGAAGGAATAGAGGTTAAGCCTTTTTATACAGATGTTCAGAAGCCATTGGCCAATCTTCCAAAAGTTGAGGAAAGTACCCATTTGGTAGCCAGATATCACGAAAGCCTGGAAGATGAAGTATTTGCATTTATGCTGGACCAGAATGTAGAAAATCTGGAAGAGAAAACGATTTTTGTTAATAATAAAGAATTGGCAGGGCATATCAGCCCTAAAGAAGAAGATCAGTATTTTTCACTCATTGATGTTTTTGATGAAAAAAAAGGAGTAATTGATGATCAGCTGGCCAAAGAATTACTTTCAAAAGACTTTAAAAGAAATATCTGTGTTGATATTTCACTGCATCAGAATGCAGGTGCTGCGATCTATCAGCAGTTAGGAATTGCTTTAGCCAAAACTAAAGAACTTATAGAACTGTATGGGGCAGAGGTTATCAACAAATTGGTTTTCAGACTGGCTGTCGGTGGACATTATTTCTTTGAGATGGCCAAACTGAGAGCTTTTAAAATTGTTTTCAATCAGCTGTCTAAAGAATATGGACTAGATGAAGTGCCTTATATTTTTGCAGAAACTTCTTTGAGAAATAAAGCCGTTTCAGATAATGAAAATAATCTGATCCGCTCTACACTGGAACTTGCTTCTGCGATGATCGGGGGAGCAGATGCCGTTTTCACAAATAATTATCTGGTAGACAGAAGTACGGAGAATTCAGAAGAGATATCCTTTAAGCAGCAGATTGTTCTGGCTTATGAAAGTATTATCAATGTATTTGAAGACGCGTCCAACGGAAGTTACTATGTGGAAGATGTCACCACACAGTTTGCTGAGAAATCCTGGGCTTTATTTGTGGAAATAGAAGAAGCAGGAGGATATCTGGAGCTGTTAAAGCAGGGAGTAGTTCAGAAAAAAATTTACGATCATGCTATCCAAGAGCAGCAATGGATTGAAGAAGGTAAAATAAAGCTGATTGGCGTTAATTTATACCCTAAATTAGACGTTAAGAAGTCTATTGGAGATTTATACAACGAAAAAGAAATAAAAGCCGTGCGCTGGGCAGAAATGTTTGAGTAATGAAAGAAATGCTGATTGATTTATTTGAATATACTGATCAGTTCAACCGTGAAATGATCAAAGTCATTTCCGGAAACAGAGAAGCTGCAGATGATAAGATAATCAGTTTAATCAATCATACACTCAATGCACAGCAAATCTGGAATGCTCGAATATTGGGAGAATCCACATTTGACGTATGGCAGATCAATCCTTTTGAATCTCTGGATGAAATTAATCATCAGAATTTTTTGAAAAGTATTGACATCATTCAAAATTCTGATTTTGAAAAAAGAGTAGAATACCAGAATTCCAAAGGAACCAAATTTGAAAATAGTATTTTTGAAATACTTTTTCATGTCGTGAATCACTCTACTTATCACCGAGGACAAATGAATTCTCTTTTGAAACAGAACGGTATAACTCCTGTATTAACGGACTATATTTTTTATAAAAGAAAGTAATTTAAATTTGCTTTGATAGGCTGTAAGTAACAATATATTTGTTTTTATCTATCTTTAGAAAAACAAATGTATGAAAGAGAATGAAATAAGTTTCTACATCAGGAAGTTTATATTTTCTGTATACAATGAGCTAGGGCCTGGGCTTTTAGAAAAAGTTTTAGCTTATGAACTTGAAAAGAATGGCCTAAAAATTAGGACTCAGGTTCCTATGGGTATTAAGTTTAAAGATGCTTTTATCGATTCAGGTTTTATTGCAGATATAATGGTGGAAGATAAAGTCATAATTGAAATAAAAGCTATTTCTGAGATTCATAATATTCATCATCAACAATTATTAACTTATTTAAAATTAACAGGTTTAAAACTAGGAATTTTAGTTAATTTCAATACAGATTATATTGATAAAAGTATTATTCGAAAGGTTAATAGTAGCTTAGACTGAAGCTATAATGCTTTTATATGACCACAGATCACACAGATTTTCACTGATGATTATGGATAGATAAAAGAGTGTTGGGGGAATAATAGATAATTTGTCATTAAAAAGATTGAAAAGATCTGTGAAAATCTGCGAAGATCTGTGGTTGAAAATTATGTAATCACTTATAATAGAGAACTTCATAGATGATTATACGTATAAAGAAATTATTTGTGGGAGACAAGCTATTAAATAAAGACATTCAAAACTATATCAATGCAAATCTGAATACAGACTTGCATTCGTTATTATTAAAGAAATCTCCATTTCCTGAAGTTTCTATGCAGGAAATTGTACAACAAATCAAAGGAAAACAGGTTGCAGAACGGAAATTTCCTTTTCTGTTGAAAGATGGAATCATTTTTCCGCCACAACTCAACCTGGAGCAATCATCATCTGAAAAAACAGCTCTTTATAAATCCGGAATTTTAAAAGGAAAGAAATTCATTGATCTTACCAGTGGTTTTGGGATTGACGCCTATTATCTATCTCAAAATTTTGAAGATATTACCTTAATAGAGCAGAATGAAGAGCTTTTAAAAATCGTAGAACATAATTGGAATATCTTAGGAAGAAAGGCCAGGTTTATCAACCATAAACTCGAAGATTTTTTGAATCAAAATCAAGAAAATTTTGATATTATTTATCTCGATCCGGCCAGAAGAGACCAAAATAAAAATAAAGTTTTCCTTTTAGAAGACCTGTCTCCCAATATTCTTGAAATCCGGGAAAAATTATTATCAATATCAGGACAGGTTGTAATAAAACTGTCTCCGCTGATTGATCTTAAATATCTTGTTTCGGCTTTACCCGGAATTTTCAGAATTGAAATTATTGCCGTAAAAAATGATGTTAAAGAAGTGGTCATTTTTTTATCAGACGAGAAATTAGAGAAGATCAGCTGCCATTGTGTGAATCTGGAAAGTGGAGAAACAGATTTCAGCTTTAGATTTGGGGAAGAGGAAGAGGCTGTTTCAGACTATTCTGAACCTGAAAAATTCATTTATATTCCCAATAACTCCGTTTTAAAGGCAGGAGTGTTTAATTTGATTTCAGAAAAAATGGGGTTGAAAAAACTTCATCCCAATACACATTTTTATACGGCATCCGAAAGGAGAGATCATTTTCCGGGAAGAGTTTTTGAAATGGAAGTAATTGATTCTAAAAGTATTAAAAAGAAAGAGCAGTTTAATATCATATCAAAAAACTATCCGTTAAAACCAGAAGAACTGAAAAAGAAATATGGGTTAAAAGACGGTGGAGAGCGGTATCTTATTTTTACACAATCCAAAAAAGGAAAAATTATATTAAAATCAGTCTAAAAATGTTGCCGAAAAAAGCAGGATTTCTTACTTTTGGGCTATTAAAAATTTAAGCGTGAAATCGCCCGTTGTTTAGACGAGTAATCAGACTAAAATAATGCGATTTTATATGACCTTTAAAAAAAATAAATTTTACATATGAAAAAATTAGTTCTATGTTTAGCGATTGCAACTGTAGCTGTAAGCTGTAAAAAAGTACCGGCAGGAGGAAATAGAGCGGTTATAAAACTGGAAGACGGAGTAGAAAGATATTCAGACGATGTTCAGGGAGGAGCGGAAGCTCACACAACAGGTCATGAAGCTGCTCCTGAGCACAAAGAAGAAGCTGCTGCAAAACCTGAAGCTGTTAAAACAGATAGTACTGCCGCTGCTGCAAAACCTGCTGAAACAGAAAAAGCACCAAAAGCTGAACACTAATTAAAGTACAAAATATAAAAATGCCCTGTTTTCTGCAGGGCATTTTTTATGAAAAAAATGGACAATTTTTTACTCCCCGGAAAATAAGAAGCTGGCCGAGGAAAATCCTGCATTTTTGCTTGCTCCTGAGAACCATTTTTTTTAATTTTAACGAAATAAATTTTTACAATGCAAGAGACATTAAATTACATCAACGAAAATAAACAACGTTTCGTGGATGAATTATTTGAGTTATTGAGAATCCCTTCTATTTCTGCAGATCCGGCGTATAAGGATGATGTACTGAAGTGTGCTGAAGTATGTGCAGAACACCTTAGGAATGCAGGAGCTGATCATGTTGAAATATGTGAAACAAAAGGTTATCCTATCGTTTTTGGTGAAAAAATCTTAGACAAAAATTTACCTACAGTATTAGTATACGGACATTATGATGTGCAACCTGCAGATCCGCTAGAATTATGGACAAAGCCTCCTTTTGAGCCGTATATTGAAAAAACGGAACTTCATCCGCAAGGTGCCATCTTTGCAAGAGGAGCAGCCGATGATAAAGGACAGTTCTTTATGCACTTAAAAGCTTTTGAAGCAATGATGAGAACAAATACTCTTCCTTGTAACGTTAAATTTATTTTAGAAGGAGAAGAAGAGATAGGTTCTGTAAGTTTGGGAGATTTCGTTAATGAAAATAAAGAAAAACTGGCTTGTGACTGTATTCTTATTTCAGATACACATATTTACAGCAACGAACAACCTACCGTTACCACAGGATTAAGAGGATTAAGCTATGTAGAAGTAGAAGTGGAAGGGCCAAACAGAGACCTGCATTCCGGACTTTACGGAGGAGCTGTTCCTAACCCGATTCACGTGCTTTCAAGAATGATTGCCAACCTGATTGATGAAGAGGGACATATTACAATTGACGGGTTCTACGATAATGTAGAGATCGTTTCTGAATCTGACAGAACTGAGATGAATAAACTTAAGGATAATCCTGAAGAATTCAAAAAATCAATAGGATTGAGCAATGTTGAAGGTGAAAAAGGATATACAACATTAGAAAGAGCTTCCATTCGTCCGACTTTAGACTGTAATGGGATCTGGGGCGGATATACAGGAGAAGGCGCTAAAACAGTGATTCCTTCAAAAGCTTTCGCGAAAATTTCTATGCGTCTGGTTCCTTATCAGACTCCTGAAGAGATTACTGAAAAATTCACAAAATACTTTGAGAAAATAGCACCGGATACTGTAAAAGTTAAAGTTACTCCTCACCATGGAGGAATGCCTTATGTGCTGCAAAGTGATACAAAAGAGTTCTTAGCTGCTAAAAAAGCTATGGAAACTGCATTCGGTAAAGAAGTATTGCCTTACAGAAGCGGAGGAAGTATTCCTATTACAGCAATGTTTGAGAAAGTATTGGGTGCTAAATCCGTATTAATGGGATTCGGTCTTGATTCTGATGCGATCCACTCTCCAAATGAGCATTACGGATTGTTTAATTTCTATAAAGGAATTGAAAGTATTCCATTATTTTTTGAAAACTATTCGAAATAATACCGGTTTTATATACAACCAAAGACGCTTCTGCCGGAAGCGTCTTTTTTTTGTTTTATAATTAACATTGGTTTTATTGATAAAATGCTGATTATAATAGAATTGAATATTTTATTTATTAAAAATAAAGACTTTATTGTTAATTATTCTTCATGTTATTTCACTTTTGATGGAAAATTCATATTTTTAATTCAAACTTGAATTTACTATGAAAAAATATTACTCAATCGCATGTGCTTTATTTTCAGCGCTTTTCTTTGCCCAGCAAAATATTTCCTTTGAGCTCTCTGAAGGATTTATGGCCGTAAATATTGACGGACAGAATGGTTGGACTACCACTCCGACAGGAGGCGTTCCGGCCAATGTCACCCATCAGGTTATCTGTACGGATAATGCCAGTGACGGAAGTAATTCCCTTAAGATCGTAAAAGAAAATATGTACGGAACACAGTCGGAGCCTATAATCGGAGCTTTCTATAATTTACCTACAATGCTTTCCGTTTCAGATTTTTCTGTTTCATTTGATATTAATATGTCCCAGCTCAACGGATCTGTCTTTGGATTTCAGGGTGTTGATAATGTTAATGAAGTAACCCTTGTAAGAATGGATTTTGATAAAACGGGAGAAATAAAAGTTCTCAATACAGCAGGAGGAGTTTCAGATCTTATTTTAACCTCTGTTGGATGGCAGCCTAATGTATGGTCGAGATTTAAGATTGTCGGAACCGCTTTGGGAGTCAGGTATTATCTTAATGATACTTTAATGTATACAAGTGCGGTTGCAGGGGCATTGAATATGGACCAGCTAAGGTTTGTGCATGATAATGCCTCAGGAGTTGCTTATATAGATAATGTTAAGATCAGTAATACCGCCCTCATGGCAGTTAAGAATACTGCACTCAATACCGGTACGGTATCTCTATCTCCTAATCCGGCGACAGATTATATCAGAATATCTGCTTCGGACAAAATAAAAGAAGTTGAAATTTACGGAACAGCAGGAAAAAAAATAACTGCTGAAGCTCTAAACGGGGTTGTAGATGTCAGAAATTTCCCTGCCGGCCTTTATTTAATGACCATAAAAACAGGAGATAAGACTTATACTGAGAAGTTTATAAAAAAATAATACCTGACAAATCTTAGGAACAGGGAAACGCTCTAATTGGAGCGTTTTTATTATTTTAGGGAATTAAATTTTGCATGATGTCAGAAAATAAAACAGCTTATATAACGGGCGGAACCAAAGGAATAGGTTTTGGAATTGCCAGAATATTGCTTGAAAACGGAATCTCGGTAGCGTTTTCAGGAAGAAAAAGAGAGGAGGTGATGAAGGTAGAAGAAGAACTGAGACAATATTCGGAAAAGGTACTGGGAATTGTTTCGGATGTAAGAAGTCTTGAAAGTGAACAGGAAGCGATCCGGTATACCATAGAAAAATTCGGCAGACTGGACTATGTCATTGCCAACGCAGGATTAGGTATTTTTAAACCTGTAGATGAATTAACTGCTGAAGAATGGAATAATATGATAGAAACCAATCTTACGGGAGTTTTCTATACTTTAAAAGCTTCCGTAGAGGAACTGAAAAAAACAGAAGGATATTATATTACGATTTCAAGTCTGGCAGGAGCTAATTTCTTTGAAAACGGAACGGGCTATAACGCTTCAAAATTCGGTGTGGTAGGGTTTACCCAGGCTGCAATGATTGATTTAAGAAAATATAATATCAAGTCTACAGTTATTATGCCGGGTTCTGTAGCTACTTATTTTAACGGAAATACGCCCTCGGAAAAAGACAGCTGGAAGATTCAGCCTGAAGATATGGGAAATCTCATATTGGATATTTTAAAGATGAATCCAAGAGTTTTACCTAGTAAAATAGAGTTTAGAGCAACACAACCAGGCAAGTAAATACTTCTAATGTATTGAATAATAATTTAGTAAGTATTATGCATGCATAATATATTTTTTATTTATATTAGCAAAAATTAATTCAAACAAAATCTCTGCATAAACCGTTGTCGGTTTTGCGTATAAAAGGGAAAAAATAAAATAGTACACATGAAAATATTAGTTTGTATTAGTAGTGTTCCGGATACTACTTCGAAGATTAACTTTACAGCAGACAAATCTGCTTTCGACAAAAACGGAATCCAATGGGTAATCAACCCTTTAGACGAATTTGCGTTAACAAAAGCGATTAAACTTCAGGAATCTCAGGGAGCTACTGTAACTGTAATTAACGTAGGAGATGCTACTACAGAGCCGGTAATCAGAAAAGCTTTGGCTATCGGTGCAAATGATGCGGTAAGAGTAAACCTTGATCCTAAAGACAGCTATTCTACAGCGAAAGAAATCGCTGCTGTAGCTCAAAACGGAGGATATGATCTTATCCTTTGCGGAAAAGAATCCATCGATTATAATGGCGGATCTGTTCCGGGAATGGTAGCTCAGTTATTAAACCAGCCTTTCGTAAACGCATCAGTAGGATTAGATGTAAACGGAAGCGAAGCAACTGCAGTAAGAGAAATTGAAGGCGGAAAAGAAACTATTTCTGTGAAATTACCAGCAATCATTGCTGGTCAGAAAGGATTAGTAGACGAAAAAGATCTGATCATCCCGAACATGAGAGGAATTATGTCTGCAAGAACAAAACCTTTGCAGATAGTAGAACCTTCTTCTTCAGAAGTGAAAGTTCAGGGAGTATCTTATGACAGTGTGCCGCCAAGAGCAGCCGTGAAGATGGTTTCTCCTGATAATCTGGATGAATTGGTAAGGTTACTTCACGAGGAAGCAAAAGTAATCTAATCTTTTAATTCTTTAATTTTTAATCTTTAAATTTAAAAAAATGGCAGTATTCGTATACGCAGAAAATATAAATGGTGTTTATAAAAAAGCAGCTTTCGAAGCAGTTTCTTATGCTAAAGCTATTGCTGACAAAGCCGGAGATACCGTTACAGCAATCACTGTAAACCCAACTGATTCTTCAGATTTATTATACAAATATGGAGCATCCAATGTAATCAATATTAAAGACGAAGGTCTTAAGAATTTCTCAGCAAAGGCATTTGCACAGGCTGTTAATGAAGTGGTAGACGGAAATATCATCGTTTTCCCTCACACAACAGACGCTTCTTCAATTGCTCCGATGCTTGCTGTAATGAAGAATTATTCTTTAATTACAAATACGCTGGAAGCTCCTGAAAGCCTTTCTCCTTTCCAGGTGAAAAGAAAAGCCTTTTCAGGAAAAGGATTTATGCATGCAAAAGCTGAAGGAAGCGGAGTAATCGTTACAGTTTCCCAGAATGCTTTCGGAGTTAAAGAAAATACAGTATCAGGTTCAGAAGAAGTGAAAAACCTTTCGGTAGCAAATGAAGATACTAAAGTGATTTCTCACGAACAAAGTTCAGGAAAATTAGACCTTAAAGAAGCTGAAATTGTAGTTTCTGCAGGAAGAGGCATGAAAGGACCTGAAAACTGGGGAATGATTGAAGAATTGGCAAACGTTCTTGGAGCCGCTACAGCGTGTTCTAAGCCGGTTTCTGATATCGGATGGAGACCTCACACAGAACACGTAGGACAAACAGGTAAGGCTATTGCACCGAATCTTTACATTGCCGTAGGGATCTCAGGAGCAATCCAGCACCTTGCCGGAGTAAACTCATCAAAAACTATTGTAGTCATCAACAATGATCCTGAAGCACCTTTCTTTAAGTCTGCAGATTATGGAGTAGTAGGAGATGCATTCCAGATTATTCCTGCATTAACGGAGAAAATTAAAGCAATCAAAGGATAAAAGTAAATGGTGGATTCTTAACGCACTCCGCTTGTCAATTTTTTAATGATTACTTACGGAGCAAAAATTCACCCTTTATTATTGACAATCATACACAATACCATAAAAGCTCGGCTTTCCGGGCTTTTATTTTTGCGTAAAAAAGTGAAATCACAACAAAAAATTAATCTATATTTGTAGCTATGGATTATAAGCAGCTAATTATTCGCGGAATATCGTACAGCCAGACCCAGTCGGGGGCGTACGCATTGTTACTGGAGCATGAAGAAACACACATAAAATTACCTGTTGTTATAGGAAATTTCGAAGCCCAGTCAATCTCTCTTGGATTGGAAAAAGATATCCATCCACCGCGTCCTCTTACCCATGACCTATTCACAAAATTTATAGTTTCAGCCAATTACGAACTGATTTCTGTAATTATTTATCAGATCGTAGATGGTGTTTTCTTTTCAAATATTAATTTCAGAAATAAAGTTACAGAAGAAGATCTGATCCTTGATGCCAGAACTTCTGACGCTGTTGCCATGGCAGTGAGATTTGATGCCCCTATATTCACTACACAACAGGTACTGAATGAGGCCGGTATTTTATTAGAACTCGAAGATGTGGCAAAAGAAGACCAGTCGTTCTCAGAAACCGTGCAAAATGAAGATAATTTAAAGTCTCTTTCAATGGAAGAGCTGCAGAAGTTGTTGGATGAGGCCGTTAAAGAAGAGGACTATGATACTGCTCTGGAAATTCAGGAAGAAATCAAGAGGAGGAAAAAGAAAATTGACTAAAAAGAGATATTTTATATAAACTATGAATTTAAAATTACGACTGACCATCCTCAGTTTTCTCCAGTTTTTTGTTTGGGGAGCATGGCTGATTACGATGGCTAACTTCTGGTTTGGTACAAAACATTGGGAAGGAACACAGTTTGGAGCTGTTTTCGGAACAATGGGAATCGCTTCCATATTTATGCCGACCATTACAGGGATTATTGCTGACCGTTGGGTAAACGCCGAACGAATTTTTTCAGTTCTACATATCCTTTACGGGGCTGTTCTTTTCATTTTGCCACACTCTGCAGATCCCAATTCATTCTTTTCGGTGATGCTCGTAGCAATGTGTTTTTATATGCCTACAATTGCCCTTGCCAACTCTATTTCCTATACCATCCTGAAAAATAATAATATGGATGTGGTGAAAGATTTTCCACCCATCCGTGTATGGGGAACTATCGGTTTTATTGTTGCGATGTGGATCACTAATCTTAGCGGAAATAAAGCAACAGAAGGCCAGTTTTATATCGGTGGAGCCGTAGCTATATTTTTAGGAATTTATGCACTTACTTTACCAAAGTGCCCGCCACAAAAATTGATTGATAAAAATTCTCCTTTATCAGAACAGTTGGGATTAAATGCATTTAAGCTTTTCGGAAACTATAAAATGGCATTGTTCTTTTTATTTTCGATGCTTTTAGGAGCCGCTCTTCAGCTGACGAATGCTTATGGTGACGTATTCTTAAGTGAATTTGCCCATTTTCCTAAATATGCCGACTCATTTGTCGTTCAGAGATCTACCATTATCATGTCGATTTCTCAGGTTTCAGAAACCTTATTTATTTTAGCGATACCATTTTTCTTAAAGAAGTTCGGAATTAAAAAAGTGATGCTGATGTCTATGCTGGCGTGGGTGTTAAGATTCGGATTCTTTGCTTATGGTGTTCCTGAAGGTTTTGGATTGTCTCTGATCATTCTTTCCTGTATTGTCTACGGGATGGCTTTTGATTTTTTCAATATTTCCGGGTCTCTTTTCGTGGAAACTACTACAGATAAAAAGATACGTTCTTCAGCACAAGGTTTATTTATGATGATGACCAATGGTTTTGGTGCCGTTTTCGGAAGTTATATTGCAGGCTGGGCTATTGATAAGTTCTTTACTCATAAGTTTACCACTGCCTCAGATTTATCTTCATATTTACAGACAACCCCTGATAATCCTACATTCCTGGAGATTCTGAAAACCAGCTTTAATGCAGCCGTAAATTCAGACGGTAGTCTTTCTGCTGTTGTGATGGTTAAAGACTGGCAGCAGATATGGCTTTCCTTCGCTGTTTATGCGTTGGTTCTTGCTATATTCTTTGCCGTATTATTCAGACATAAACATAATCCTGAAGATGTCTCTTCAGTAAAACATTAATTAAGATAATAACACAATATAAAATTGCACTTTTGATAAGAAAGTGCAATTTTTTTATTTAAACCCTTTTCATAATCTAATTTAGCTTCTGATAAACGGAAAAAGTGATTTGAAAAATAGTATTGTAATAATTTGTTTTTATGATTTGATAATATAAACCGCATATCATTAATAAATAGGCGGTCTCGAAGGTGTTTTGTTGTGACTAATGAGTGTTAGGTAAATAAAATTTCAGATTATGTTCGGATGATTTGAAAATGTGTTTTTTTTCGTATTTTGGCACTTTAAGAAATATGAAAAATATTCAATTATTAGGATTGTTGTTAGTGGTTGTAGGGAGCTTTTTACCTTTGGTACATGTACCTGTTATCGGGAACTGGAACTATTGGAAGCTTGATTACTATCTGGCTATTGCGTGTTGGATATTGGCCGCATGCGCTGTGTTTGGAATTGTTAATAACAGTACAAAAATCGTAAGGCTTTTCGGAGTTTTGCTTATTCTCTTGTTTGTGTTCACTTTAATAGCCGTAAAGATGCAGTCTCTGCAATATTTCAGTTTTCTGCCGTTTAAATCCTGGAGAGAAGCTTTTGCCGGAGTGGTAAAGCTGAAATGGGGTTGGGCGGTTGAATTCTTAGGAGCTTTACTGATGATTCTTCCGGGAGGAAATAAAAAAGTAAATAAAAGAACCCAGTTATAAGGATGTGAAAAATTGCAGCCTTGA
This sequence comes from Chryseobacterium sp., assembly GCF_019236175.1. GTDB lineage: Bacteria > Bacteroidota > Bacteroidia > Flavobacteriales > Weeksellaceae > Chryseobacterium. Next base: position 59,862 of record NZ_JAFAJM010000017.1, on the reverse strand, counting down.
GACTATCATTTAAAAATTCAGACGCATATCAGGAACCCCTTTACAGAGGCATCAGTATGCAAAAACAAAATAAAAAATAAAATTATACACATGAAAGAAGTATTCATTGTTTCCGCAGTAAGAACTCCTATGGGGAGCTTTATGGGAAGCTTATCAACAGTTCCGGCAACAAAATTGGGAGCTGCTGCAGTAAAAGGAGCATTAGATAGAATTGGCCTTGATCCAAATCAAGTTCAGGAAATCTATATGGGGAATGTATTGCAGGCAGGAGAAGGACAGGCGCCGGCTCGTCAGGTGGCTTTAGGAGCAGGTCTTTCAATCAATACCCCTTCTACTACAGTTAATAAAGTTTGTGCTTCAGGAATGAAAGCCGTAACAATGGCTGCACAGGCTATTAAATCAGGTGACGCTGAGGTAATCGTGGCCGGAGGTATGGAGAATATGTCTTTAGTTCCTCATTACTATAACGCAAGAGTTGCTACAAAATTAGGCGATATTAAAATGCTTGATGGTATGGTGTTGGACGGTCTTACAGACGTGTACAACAAAGTACATATGGGAGTATGTGCAGAGAAATGTGCTACAGATTATAATATTACAAGAGAAGATCAGGATAACTTCGCTGTAGAATCTTATAAAAGATCCGCAAAAGCCTGGAGCGAAGGTAAATTCAATGATGAAATTGTACCGGTTTCAATTCCTCAAAGAAAAGGAGAGCCTGTCATCTTTGCAGAAGACGAAGAATATAAAGCCGTAAATTTTGACAGAATAGCAACGCTTCCTACCGTATTTAAAAAGGAAGACGGTACAGTAACGGCAGCCAACGCATCTACATTAAATGACGGGGCTTCCGCTTTGATTCTTGTTTCTAAAGAAAAAATGGAAGAATTAGGCCTTAAACCTCTTGCAAAAATCGTTTCTTATGCTGATGCAGCTCAGGAACCTGAAAACTTCACAACTGCGCCGGCAAAAGCTCTACCTATTGCTCTTAAAAAAGCAGGATTGGAAGTTTCTGATATCGATTTCTTCGAATTTAACGAAGCTTTCTCTGTAGTAGGATTAGCGAACAATAAAATCTTAGGATTAGATGCTTCTAAAGTAAACGTAAACGGAGGTGCCGTTGCATTAGGGCATCCACTGGGTAGTTCAGGATCCAGAATTATCGTAACATTGATTAACGTATTGAAGCAGAACAATGCAAAATATGGTGCTGCTGCAATCTGTAACGGTGGCGGAGGAGCTTCTGCTATCGTAATTGAAAATATGTAATATTCTGTTTAAGAATATATTGCCATTAAGGAATGTATAATTTTTTTAAAATCTTATCCATTTCTTAATGGTTTTTTTATTTTTGTGCTACTAATATTTAATTGAAATGTCTGAAACTGAGAATCGACAATCTAAAAACATAAAGAATAATCCGAAGATTATGAAAGCCTGGGCCGTCTATGACTGGGCAAATTCCGTGTATTCTTTGGTCATTACTTCTACCATTTTCCCAATCTATTATTCTATTCTTACTACTGCGTATGAAAAGAAAGAATATGTAACGGAAACAAAAAAATGGATCGATGTTCCGGTAAGACACATGATCAAGATTTTTGGGGAAGAATATCAGCCCGATGCGGTATATGGATATTCATTAACCATATCTTTCTTTATCGTTGTCTTGCTTTCACCATTCCTGTCTTCTCTGGCAGATACCATTGGAAATAAAAAATCATTCTTACAGTTCTTCTGTTATCTGGGGGCTACCTCATGTATGGGATTAGCCATGTTTACAGGGATGCATAATGTGTTTCTGGGACTTCTTTTCAGCATTACAGCGAGTGTCGGGTTCTGGGGAAGTCTGGTGTTTTATAACTCATTCCTGCCTGATATTGCAACACCGGATAAGCAGGATGCCCTTTCTGCAAAAGGGTATGTGTACGGCTATATTGGCTCTGTAGTGTTGGTGGTCATCTGTCTGGTACTGATTCAGGTGTTTGCTAAAGGAGCTGCACAACAGTTATTATTTACAAGAATCAGTTTCTTACTAACCGGAGCGTGGTGGTTCGGATTTTCACAATATACCTTTAAACATCTTCCTCAGTTTGGAGATGTAAAAGATAAATTACCTAAAGATCTTGTATTGCTGAACTATAAAAATATCTTTAAAAAACATGCAGAACAAGGAGGCTTTTTTGAAGTATTTAAAGATAATATGAGCTTCTATAAAGATATTGCCAAAGAGAGTTTCCACGAATTGTTTAAAGTCGGGGGTGAGCTTTTCAAAGACAGAAATCTTAAGTTCTTTTTATCGAGTTTCTTTTTTTATAGTGTAGGAATGCAGACCATTTTCCTGATGGCAACACTATTCGGGAAAAGTGAAATCAATCTTGCTCAGGATAAACTGATCGGAACTTTACTGGTGATTCAGATTGAAGCAATCATTGGCGCTGTAATATTCTCAAGATTATCTAAAAGAATCGGTAATAAAAATGTGATCTCTATTGCAATCGTGTTATGGATTATAGCCTGTTTATGGGCGTATTTCCTGAACAAAGAAAATCCTACGGTAGAATATCAGTTCTATGGTGTGGCAGCGGTTGTAGGACTTGTAATGGGAGGCCTTCAGGCTATGTCAAGATCCACTTATTCCAAATTGCTTCCTGAAAACTCAATGGAAAACACCACTTATTTCAGTTTTTATGATGTATTGGAGAAAATTGCCATCATTATCGGAACCTTTATTTTTGCAACACTTATTGAGCATTTTAATAATATGAGAATTGCCGCTTTGTCCATGACTATATTTTTCGGAGCCGGATTAATTCTGATCAGGTTTTTGAAAGTTAAAATGAGAAAAGACAGAGATACCTTATAAGTGAAGGATGGCTTTTAAAGTAAAAAAGATAGAAAAGAGGATATTTTAAAGTGAAATATCCTCTTTTTTTATACAATAACCTTTAATAGATTAAATTAGATTTATATCATGTAAAGCGTGGCTGTATCGGTTTTTGAAACACGTATCTCTATAATTATAAACGGGTTATGTTTTACTTTTTTAATTATTTTGAGACAGATTAGTTGGCTGGTACTATTAAAAATCATATATTAGATCAACCATAAAACGATGATAACATGTTCCCAAATTCAAACATTCTAACAATGTATTGCAGGTATCCTCTGCGATCCCATTTCTTTAAGGAGTACGATTCTCCTGTTTCCAGTGTATTGATGAATTCTTATTCGGGCAAAATAAACTGCCTTAAACAGGATTACTGAAAAAATTGCCGTACCGTTCTTTTAACCGTTAAAAGAGTGGCAGCTGCTATGCCGGTATGTATTGAATCTGAGACTCAATACCTGCTCTGCACGTAATTGCCTTTGTTGTACGAGATTTACTTTTATATCCCTATTTACTTATAAATAAGGAAGGATATAACTATGCACATATCAAATATTAAACATCCAAAAAACAATACCATGCAAGCAAATTTTGAAAGGTTTCTGAAACCTGTTTTTCAAGTAGCTGAAAAAACAAACAGGCTAAGAAATGAAAGCGTTATGAACTTCCAGGGAGGAGAAGGTTTTGAATCTTTTGAAACCCCGGATCCTAAACAAATCAAAGTAGAAATTCCTTACGAATTTAATGCTAAGGATTACCTTTCCTTTTTACTCTATATCAATTCAGAAATAGAACACGGGCTTATGCTGCAGTATCTCTATGCGGGCTACAGTATGGGGGGATCTCATATTCCGGAAGAGTATCAACCGAAAGTAAAAAACTGGCAGGAAACAATACTCGGAATCGCCAAAGAAGAAATGGGGCATTTTATCTCTGTTCAGAACGTCCTTAAGCTGATCGGGGCACCCCTGAACTTCGGCAGGATGGACTACCCATGGGATACCCCTTTCTATCCGTTTCCATTTAAACTGGAAAGACTCACGCTGAAGTCACTGGGCAAATATGTATACGCCGAATCTCCGGAAGGCTGGATTGACAGTGATAATAAGTATGCTCAGGAAATAAAAAAGGATATGGAAAGTGTAACCGATGATCCGCACAGGGTAGGTGCTTTATTTGCCGTGATTTTAAGCCTTATCAATGATACTGACCAAATTCCTGATGAACTTTTTAATGCCAATACCTACGCCTTTCAGGCTAAATTCGATGAATGGGGACGTGGCTATACGGGAGGACAAAGAGGAAGTGTTCCGGGAGGTCCAAAAGGAAGCCCTGATGTATTGGTTGCTCCTTTAACCTGCAGAGACGATGCTTACGCTGCATTATCAGAAATCTCAGAACAGGGAGAAGCGCCAAAAGAGACTGAAAATGAAGATAAACCTTCGCATTTTGAACGTTTTCTGTCTGTTTATTCTGCCCTTAGCGATGCGAAAAAAGAATTGGGTGATTCATGGGAGCCTTCAAGAAATGTCGCTACCAATCCTTTTATTGCCGAAAGAGAATCAGATGGCAGCCTGGAATCCTCAAGGAAAGCAGGTACAGATTATGAACAGGATGCCATTAAAAATCCCGAAGCAAGAGCCTGGGCTCACCTTTTTAATGTTCGCTACAGAATGTTACTGAATTATCTTGCCCATAGTTTTGTACTGGATAACGGTTTTAATAATAATGGTGCTATTTCACCAAGAGCAACCATCATCAATGCAACCTTTGGAGAAATGTATAATCTAAGAAGTATTTCCAATGTACTGGTTCAGACTCCGCTCAATCCGGGTGGCGCAGACGGTAAGATGACAGGGCCGCCATTCAGTATTCCTTATACATTAGATCTTCCGGTAGGTGAAGCTAATCGCTGGCAGGAACATCAGGACCTTATAGAGGCCAGTGAAATCATTATTGAAAGTCTTACTCCTTACGTATCACAGGCTAATCTTAAATACCTGAACGTATTAAGAGAAGCAGATCAGGGACTTTCCGCCATTATCAAAGAACTCCTTTCCAATGCCAAATAAACCCTTAAAAATACCATTATGAAACTTTTAGAACTTCGCATACTCCCTCCAATGGCTATTGGACGTTTAGGCTCTTCTAGCCAGCCATTATCCGCTTATGATCTTGGTCTGTCAGAAGACAGTCCGCTCGATTTCAGGACAATCATTCCAAAAGAAACGTTCAGTGTAGATCCGGTAACAGGGCAAATTACCAATCAGTTTCCCAATCAGATTTACTTCAAAGAATCTCCCACATTAGAGTCAAAGAATGGAACAATACATCCGGTTGCCCCTTTCTTGGAAGTCTTTGCCATTACCGACGAAGATGAAAAGACCCTGGTTCCTCTTACGAACAGTATTCTGAAAAAGGCTGGATTAGATATGACCAATATAAGCTGGGATGTAGAGGTAGGAAACATTAAAATATTCCGAAGAACAGGAAATGAAGATGATAAAATCTATGCTAAAATCTCAGGAATTACCACTCACGCCTCACAGGAGTTACTAGGGGTATGTAAAAATTTTAAATCCAATAAAACATTAAAACTCGGAAAGGTACAGTTTATTGCTCCGTCAGATGATTTTCCAGAAATAAGATTTCGTTTTACACCTGCAGAAGGAAAAGTATATGGTTCAAGTCTTTTTAGAGACGAAAGTGAAACTAAGCGCAATCAGAAGGATCCAATCATCAATTCAGAAGATCTGGTACTCTATGACGAAACAAAAGGATGGAAAGGATATCGGGAGGACAGCAAAGTTAAACCAACTTATACCAATCCGGCTCAAATATTCGCCGGGTATTCATTAGCTAATGACGACCGTATCAGCTGGGGATATCTGGATGATGAATGTGACGGATTTGTTTCTGTACATTTAGTAGGAAATGGGACGAATTTAACGGCGAGGGCCCATATCAGCGCAGGACCACCTGCCTTTGCACCCGATACTCTGCCTGTAAGAGTGGTTTCTGATGAGCTGGAACAGATCTTACTGGGGCCGGAAGTAGAAGGCGATGTGGATATTGATCAGGCTGAAGAGATCGTCAGAAGGGCATTTGAAACCATCAGGCTGATGAATACCGCAGTAATGAATGGTAATTCTTATGAAGGAATACAAAATGCAGCCAGTACAATGGTAAGACAAAATACGAATGATTTCGGACGTCTTTACGAGCCGATTATGGCGACTTCAATTGTAGATAATCTGGCTTTACGTGCTTTACATGAAAGGGTATTTGGAGGATTAAGTACAGGAGCCGCCGCATGGTTTGTAGATGCTTTACGCCGTCCGGAAGAGATTGGAGATCTTTCCAGTCCGACACTTCGTAAAATGCCTGCATTGATGCGGGGTGCAGACGGAAGAGCATTGACATTTACCCGAAGACAAATCAGCATGGTGATTAATGCGGCGGCAGGAGCCCTATTTAAGGATAGTCAGGATCCGGGTACTTATGAAGACTCTCCGGGAGCCAACGCACTCCAGGCCAGTAATCTTACTGCACAGATGCATTACCTGGGAAAAGGAAATCCTTTTTCTGTTTTACCAAGATCTGCTATTTCAAACTGTTTTCCGGGACTTGAATTCGATTTCAGAAATCTATGGCGTCGTGCCTTTCAGAATATTGTTCTCATTGAAAACAACAACTACGTCATCGAGACTGATCCAAGTCTTGCCGATCAGAACCTCGTAGGATGCCGTTTAGTCGCCATCGATAATAAACCTACTATGGTGGCAACAACAGGTCCCGTCTTTCCGGGAGGTGATAATATTTCATTGATTACTGCTGCCAATCCAAACGGAGTGTCATTCATGGAGTGGTCCAACTCTATGGCAATGGTACTTCAGAAACAGGGGCAGGAGGTAGTATGTCATTTTACCAATGAACCTTGTCCTACAGAAATTGTAGTTACCGCAGATGAGCTTGATGATACAAAACGTTTCCGAAAAATTACCCTGAAAGTAAATTACTTTTTTGATAAAGGAACAAGTGTTTTGTCTGATGCTATTATAAAACCGGGTGAAATGACTCAGGGATTATGTGCTCCATGGCAAAATGATTACCGCGAATGCGCATGTTATTACTGGGCAGCCAGCAGGCCTGATTTCGTGAATGTTGTTCCGGATGAGAAAGGGCTGAGCACAGGAGATAACTGGATGGCAAAAAAACGTACAGGACAATATATTCCGGATAACAGAACAGATTCCAGGCTATTGAGCTATGATGATCTGTTCAGTAATTGGGAAGGTGAGCTTAGCTTTATCATTAAAGGAAAAGATGCTATCAAAACAGATATTAAATGATTAAACCTTAACTGAAATATTACATGACAACACTTATTGACACACGTAATATGACTAAAGAAATAGCGGGCAGACTGGCAGGGAAAATAGCTTCCGAATCAGGGCCCGCTTCTCCTCAGATTCACCTGGTGAAAGGCGGTAAAAGTACACAGCTGTTAGTGACAAACGGTACCATGCTCTATCGGATTTCACCACAAACCGAGGCAGAATTTCAATCCTTATTAGATTTGAAAGATGAGGAAGGAATCAGGAGAAAATTGTCAGAAATGGGATTGGAAACACCACCGAAAATAGAGGATGAGCCTTTAAAAAATCCATCAGTATATGCACTTTCACTGGCTATTGCGCAGAAGTGTAATATGGGCTGTACGTATTGCTATGCCGATCAGGGCAGCTTTGGGGGAGCGATGAAAAATATGTCCATAGATGTCGCTCTGAAATCTATTGATCTTTTACTCAGAGATTGTCCCGAAAATGGAAAAGTACAATTAACTTTTTTAGGCGGTGAGCCTCTGCTGAACAGGAAAGGAATCAAAGAAGCTACAGAATATGCTGTACAAAAAGCCGCTGAAAAAAAAATTAATATAGGTTTTTCCATAACTACAAACGGAACTTTGTTAACTGAAGAGGATGCTGTTTTTTTTGAACAGTATGGCTTTTCAGTGACAATCAGCCTTGACGGATTAAAAGAAGAACATGATGCACTTAGACCCCTCAAAGGAGGAGCAGGAACCTATGACAAGATCATGGAAAATATTAAACCGCTATTGAAAATCCAGCAAAAAATGCAGGTTTCAGCACGGGTAACCGTTACTCCGGCCAATCTTAATCTCTTGGAAGCGCTTGATTATTTCATTGATATGGGGTTTCATAGTGTAGGCTTTTCTCCTTTACTCAATTCCAGCAACGGAAAAGGAGAAATGAACGGGAAGGATCTGGAACAGCTGTTAAGCGCTATGATTGCCTGTGGACTCCATTTCGAGAAAAAGATATTGGAAGGCAAACGTTATCCTTATCTGAATATGGCAAATGCCTTTAAAGAAATTGAAAAAGGAACACATCGTCCTTATCCCTGTGGAGCAGGAGCAGGATACATGGGAGTTTCTGCAGAAGGAGAATTAGCAGCATGCCATAGATTTGTTAATGAACCTGCCGGTCGTATGGGAGATATTGAAAAAGGTGTAGATGAAGAGCTTCAGAACAACTGGCTGGAATCAAGACATGTTCATCAGCAGTCCCCTTGCAGCCAATGTTGGGCACGATATCTCTGTGGTGGCGGATGCCATCATGAAGTACTTGATAAAGGGAGAAATGCCTGCAATTATATCCGGGGATGGCTACATTATACCATTCAGGCTCATGAAAGAATATCAAGGATGGTGGCTGGTTTTTAATTAAGAGACAAGAGAATGAAAGAGTCTGATTTTTTTGATGTATTAATTATAGGCGGTGGCCCTGCAGGATCCTGTGCTGCGCTAAGACTTTTAGCACTTGGCTATCATGTAGGCCTCATTGAGCAACAGATTTTTCCGCGACATCAGATAGGAGAATCACTATCTTCAGGAATAAGAAATATTTTTGAATACCTCGAAGCTGGTCATCTTCTGGCAGAGCATAGCTATATCAATGCATTGCCGGCACAGATTATCTGGGAAAATGCTGGTGAAGAAAATATTGAATTTAGGCAAGGTGGGGATGGTATTATGGTAGACAGAGGAAAACTGGATGCTGACATGCTTCAATTAGCCGTTCTGAGAGGAATGAGGCTATTTCAGCCTGCAAGGCCTGAAAGTTTTCAGAAAGAAAACAGTTGCTGGAAAGTTGGGATCCGTGAAAATAATTTACAAAAAGAATTATATGCTAATTTTATTCTGGATGCAAGAGGAAGGACTAGCTCCAGAATTTCGGAAAAAATTATCACCGCATCTTCAATGGTTGCTCTTTACACCAATACGGAAGGTTCGGCAATGCCGCATTGTACACTTGTAGAAGCTCAGCAATCCGGCTGGTTATGGGGCTCTCCTTTACCGGATGGGAAATTCAGAATGATGGCCTTTATGGATCCCGAAGATCTTAAAAAAGAAAATTATGAACAGGTTTTCCTTGATCGGATTGCTTCATCTTTGTTATTTGCAAAGGGAGTCAAGGCTCTTGATTTTTCCGGTATAAAAAGCTGTTCAGTGATGAATTATAGCCATTATAAACCATGGGAAGACCATTATATAAGAATCGGTGAAGCCGCATTCACTCTTGATCCTCTTTCATCAACAGGAGTGGAAAAAGCGATGCGGTTTTCTTTGCAGGCGGTAATCGCTATTAATACCGTACTGAAATCCGGTCATTATGAATTGGCCCGCACCTATTATGAAGATCAAATGGCAAGTTCCGTGATTCGTCATTTGGTGTGGACAGCCGGATATTATGAAAGTGCATGGCCGGAAAGTGTAAACAGGTTCTGGAACGAAAGATCAAAACTTAATATCATATCTGATCATGCTGAAAGACAGTTCTGTAATAAGTTGAAATTAAAACTTGATGAGGTTAAAAAAAGTGAAAAAAATAAGATCACTTATTCCGGAATAAGCGATAATCAAGACTTAAGTGAATTATGGTATAAAAAAATACGTATTTCTTCACAAATCACTCAGATTCAGACTGTATGCGTTGAAGATGATCGGTTGCATCTTAAAAATGCGATATCGCATCCTTTATTGGAAAGGGAATTAGCCTATATGGATAATATAGAACTCATTCCGCTGCTTGCTCATTTGGAAAATGCTCATACATTTGGCGAAATGATTTATTCCTGGAGCCAGAAAATACCGTTTGAAAAAGCCAGTCAGATAGGAATTAGGCTTTGCGATCTGGGAGTGGTGGAACTAAGCTGACCTCTTAACAAAAGATTGGAGATAACTCTAAAAAAAGGCTGATTATTTCAGGCTTTTTTACACCATTTACATCAAAAATTTTTATTTTTGTAGAATGATTAAAAACAGAACACTGTTTTTTCTGCGTTAATAAATCAGAATTCGGCTTGGATTTTGCTTATATTCCGCGGAATAATTTTTAACTTTGCAAAAAGATTTATTGTCAAAATGACCAACCCTCTATTTTATGCAAAAATAATCCTGTTTGGAGAATACGGAATGATTGAAGATTCCCAGGGTCTTGTAGTGCCTTACAGCTTCTATAAAGGGACACTGAAATTCTCAGATCTGAGTTCTGAATTTGAACTTAACTCCAACAGACATCTGCAGAAATATGCTGAATTTCTTTCAGTACTTGATCTTTCTGATGATTTTAAACTGAATATTGAAGATTTCAAAAAAGATATTTCAAACGGACTTTTCTTTGATTCCAATATTCCTCAGGGATATGGAGTAGGAAGTTCAGGAGCTTTGGTAGCTGCTGTTTTTGAGAAATATTCTATCAGTAAACTTGATGCTGAAAGCATTTCAAAAGATAATCTTAAAAAATTAAAAGCTGTTTTCGGTGAAATGGAAAGCTATTTCCATGGGAAAAGTTCAGGAATGGATCCGCTGATCTGCTATATGAATCTGCCCATTTTAATTGAAAATAAAGAAAATTTAGACAGAGTATCTATCCCGGAAGGAGAAGAAGGAAAAGGAGCTATTTTCCTGATTGACTCCGGAATGACGGGAGAAACAGGACCCATGATCCAGATCTTCTTTGAAAAAATGAAAACGGAAGGTTTCCGTAAGACGCTGAAAGAAGAATTTATCCGTTACAATAACGCATGTATAGAAAGTTTCCTTAAAAAAGATATGAACCCTTTCTTCAGACATTTAAAAAAACTTTCTCATTGGGCTTATGAGCATTTCCGTCCAATGATTCCTGAAAGTATCTTTAATATCTGGAAAAAAGGCCTGGATTCCAATGCTTATTATCTTAAACTCTGCGGAAGCGGTGGTGGTGGTTATATCCTGGGATTTACCAAAGATTATGAGAAAGCAGAAAAAATGCTTGATGGTTTCCAAAAAGAGGTGATTTACAGGTTTTAAAAAGATTGGAATGAATTCTGAAAAAGAAACTTTCCAATCCAAAAATTATATCTCTAAAACTCTATTTTACAGATTCTCACAATTCGTGGGCTTTCTGCTCGGAGCCCGTTTTTTTGTAGCCGCTTTGTTGACATTTGCGCTCTATGTTTCTACTTTTTTCCTGTTCAATCAGGATGAATCATTTCGTAATTTTGTATTTGATTTTAAAGTTCACGGAATTATTTTCTGTACTGTCCTTACTATTTTAGCCGGTGGAATTATCAACCAGTTTTATGACCTGGAAAAAGATCATATTGTAAAACCATTCAGAACAAGAATTCAGAGCTTTATCAAGCAAAAATATTTCCTGTACGCTTATTTAGGATTAAGTGCAATTTCTTTAGGAGTTGCCTGGATGATTTCTCATAATGTTTTCGCTTTTTTCCTTGTTTATCAGTTTTTTATGTGGTTTTACAGCCATAAATTAAGCCGTATACTCATCATCAATAATCTCACTTTTGTCAGTCTTACCCTATATCCGTTTTTCGGAATGATGGTGTATTACGAAACATTTTCCAAAAAGATTATTCTGATGGCTGTTTTTCTTTTTCTTATTCTGTTGTGTATTGATATTGTGAAAGATACGCTGACCCGAAGTGTGGATAAAACCTTCGGATACACTACTATTCCCAATTATTTTAAAACCAGAAATACAAAAATGATCCTGATCTCCCTGTTGCTGGTGACAATGGCTGTTTCTATGAAAATTATTGCCAAAACAGGAGTAACCAGCTTTATGGCCTATTACTTTGCCGGAGGGCTATTTGTAATGATTCTTTGTATTTATCTCCTTTTAAACGCTTCCAGAAGAAGTAACTTTTTTACAATCAATATATTACGTTTCTGGGTTTTTATCGGAATTATCGCCATGCTTTTGAACGGAATTGAAAGTAAATTATAGAAAAATTTCTTTAAATAAACTAAGGTTATTATTACCTTTGTAAAACTAAATTTAATAAATAGGAATGCCCATTTTTAATGATACTAAAGTTGCATTTGCAGACAAGTCTGATGCACAACTGAAAAAGGCTTACTGGATGTTTAAAATGATTGAACAGCCCGCACTTACCAGCCTTGGAACCTCTGTCCTTAATTTTACGGTACACAATAACTTTCCTTTCGTTACGGGAATTGTGAAAAGCACTTTGTTTGAACAGTTCTGCGGAGGAGAAACCCGTGAAGAAAGTATGAAAGTAGTAAAACAACTTTTCAAAAGAGGCGTCGGAAGTATTTTCGATTACTCCATTGAGGGGAAAGAAGATGAAGAAACTTTCGATGCGGTGTGTAAAGAAATTAAAGATATTGTAAGGTTTTCAGTAGGAAATCCGGCTATTCCTTTTATTGTATTCAAACCTACGGCTTTCGGCAGAATAGATCTGTATGAGGCAGTTGGAAAAGGAGCTGAGCTTACTTCAAGTCAAAAAGAAGAATGGGAGAGAGTTGTAAAAAGATTTGATGAAGTATGCAGCCTTTGCCATGAGAATGATAAAAAGGTGATGGTGGATGCGGAAGAAACCTGGATGCAGGATGCAGCAGACCACCTTTGTGAAGAAATGATGGAGAAATATAATCAGGAAAAACCTATCGTTTGGAATACCATTCAGATGTATAGAACAGGAAGACTGGAATATATGGAAGCGAATCTTCAGAGAGCAAGAGAAAAGAATTATTGTATCGGATATAAGATCGTTCGTGGTGCTTATATGGAAAAAGAAAGATCCAGAGCTGCAGAAAAAGGGTATGCAGATCCTATCCAGCCTAATAAAGAAGCTTCAGATAAAAACTATAATGCAGGAATTGATTTCGTAATGAATCATCTGGATAAAGTATCTGCATTCTTCGGGACTCATAATGAGATCTCTTCTGAATTAATTATGGATAAAATGAAGCAAAAATCTCTGGAAAATGGCAATCCGCATGTTTATTTCGGGCAGCTTTACGGAATGAGTGATAATATTACCTTCTATTTGTCTGATAAAGGCTATAATGTGGCTAAATATCTTCCATACGGGCCCGTAAAGGATGTTGTACCCTATCTTACCAGAAGGGCTCAGGAAAATACTTCTGTGGCCGGACAGACAGGAAGAGAACTGGGACTTATTAAGAAAGAACTGGAAAGAAGAAAAAAGCAATAATTGCTTTCAAATCAGATAGAAAGACCTGCAATTCTGCGGGTCTTTTTTTTGACTTAATCAAAATAAACAATAACAATATCGTGTAAGTTCATAAGTTTTATTAAAATATTAATATTAATAAAAATTGACGCAAATGTTAATTGTATTGAAAATTTAATAAAATAATTCAAATTGTATTGCTAATTTAATTTTAAATTATTATATTTGGTTAGACGATAAAAAACAGATGTATGAAAATATTCCCTACTAATTATACTATATTCTTGAAAGAATAGAACGATACTCTCACATAAGGCATGAATAGTTTTTAAATGTAGCCCCCGTATATTCTTTACTATTTATATAGTTGAGATGAATGCACGGCTGTAAAAGAACAGGAATAGAGGTGAAGGTAAAGATTCTATCTCAGGTTAAAAATAAATAAAGCAATAGCTTTAGTTTTCTTCTTCAAATATTTTTTAGCCTGACCATCTTCTTTGGTCAGGTTTTTTATGGTTCGAAACTTTCAAATTTTCCGTTCTCATAGAACAACACGATACGTTTTATTTTATTGGACTGATTTCCAGGTGCTTGTCCTATTATTTGATCTACAGAATTTTCTAATCGCTGAGAATCCGGTATTTTATCAGCTGCCTTAATCGGGGACGGTATAACCGATTCTCCAGAAGCATACTGGAGAAGCTCTTCCCCCGTTTCGTCAGCTCCAAATTCATCATCATTATTCATCATGGTAAAAAGATCGGGCAGAGGAGTAGGTTTCCCTTTTTCTTCTTCATAAGGATGAGCTGAGGGGTCAATGATTTCAGGAAGTTCTGATTTCATCATTTCACCTTCGCCGGTTACCAGCCAGTCCCAAAGAAGTTCCGGAAAACGCGATTTTATTTTTATGATAAATTCCAAAGATGGCTTGTTTCTTCCGGAAGTAATATGCGAAATGGAAGAACGTTGTACATCAATCTCATCTGCAAATTCAGAAGGAGTAAGATTTGAATACTCTATAACTTTTGAAATTCTCTCGTTTAAACTCATAAAAATAAGCTGTTAATTGTTTTACAAATGTAAAGAATAAAATTTACAAATGCAAAATACAAATGTAAATAAAAACACATCTTATAAATATACAAATGTAAATAACGTGTAATTATATGGGAATGAACGTATTGATAACATGTTACAATTGTATTTTATTAAATTAGGTAATTGCCAAGTCTAAATGCGTTACTGAATTTAGATACCTTTATTTGGAATAATACGATTAAAAATCTGATTAGAAATGTAAATTTATGCTTCTAAAACACCCAATTTAACAGATAAATACCCTTAATTTGCAGTTTACAAAGGTAATTACAGATAAATAACTTTTTTTACATCAATTAATTATAAGCTATTGGTTATCAATAGTTAATAGCTTGTTACATATGTATATTTTGATGAATTTTATGGTTTAAAATGGTCTTTAAAGCACTTTTAAAGGCGTATTAAAGAAAATACGGGTCGATTATAATACCAATTATCAGTAAACACCCTAATTCTGATTTTAAATAGATAAAAGTCATTGAAATAATAATAAAAAATCTGATTTCCAGCCAATTTACAATTGTATACAAATGTAAAAATAGATGTTATCCACATTTTGATCGTTTAATAAAATAATAGGTAAACAGCCTGAAATAGCGATTTTTACACTTCAAGTAATATTCATATTTTCATTTAGATGAGTTTTGTAATTTATTGACTATTAATATTTTAAATAAATACAATTAAATTATTCGCAATCCACAATTTTATTAACAGACAATCTGTCATGATCAGTTGTTTAGATGTGTTACAGATGTTAATTTAGTTTTTGTGCTTAAAAATGGTTAAATTTGACTCTTGTAAACAATTTTAAAAATGAACTTCGAACAGATTTACTCAGAAAACCCTGATTTTCCTAATCGCTATATTTCCCCTGAAAAATTATTTTCTTACCTACAGAAGAATCTCAGCGATTATATTCAGGAGATCGGAAAATCATATTTAGAGAAACCTATTTATAAGCTAAGTATCGGAACAGGAAATATCAATGTTTTAGCCTGGTCTCAAATGCACGGAAATGAATCCAATGCCACTCATGCTATGTTGGATCTACTGGTAAGCTTAGATAAGGCTCCTGAAATGAAAAATGATTTGTTCAGTAAAATAAAACTTGATTTTATATTTATGTTAAATCCTGACGGATCAGAAAGGTGGACGAGACTGAATGCCGCAGATATTGATCTTAACAGAGATTTTCACAATGAAGCCAGTATAGAGATTAAATATCTTAAAAATGCCGTAGCTTCCAAAAAATATGATTATGCACTAAATCTCCATGAGCAAAGAACCATCTTTACTACGGATGGCATCCATCCTGCAACACTTTCTTTTTTGGCACCCTCTGAAAACGTAGAACGTACCGTAACTGAAAACAGAAAGAAATGTATGGCTGTTATCGGAAACATATACCATCACCTGAAAGAAATGATCCCGAATCAGATCGGAAGATATTCGGATGAATTCTATCCGACTTCAACGGGTGATAATTTTATCAAAGCAGGAATGCCTACCATTTTATTCGAAGGGGGACATTTTGTGGATGATTATACCAGAAAAGGAACGAGAAAATATTATACTATTGCACTTTATTACGCACTGAAAGCAATAAGCGACCTTAATTCCGATACCACAGGATGGGAAACTTACCTTGAAATCCCTGAAAATAAAGAAACCCATTATGATATCGTATATAGAAATGTAAAGCTGAATACGGATCATGAATGTATTTTAGATATTGCTGTTCAGTATAGAGAAACAAAAGAGGATGGAAAAGATGAAATTTCTTTTGTTCCTTTTGTCATGGAAGCCGGAGATGTTAAAAAGCGAAAAGGCTGGCTCGAAGTAGACTGTACAGGAAAAAAATTCATATCAGCAACGAAATATCCGAAACTGGATTCAGTAGCAGATTTTAAAATAGAAGATTAAAAGAAAACGGCAATCAGACTGATTGCCGTTTTTGTTTTTATTCTTTGTAGAACAAATAAATTCCAATATCCAATAGAAACGGATTTTATCCCGTATATTTAAATAAAATATTCCATAGGCTTTAGCTTTGGCCAAAGCATAAGAATTTTATATTTTAGTTAACCACCTTAATTCCGCTGGCTAAAAACCTGATTTCTTCTTTAGGCTCAGTGATCGCGTCGATTTCAGCCTGAGGTCTTTTAGCGTCTTCAGCATAATGTTTCTGTTCATTCACAGACGTTACTTTTCTTTCTGCATTCCCTTCCAGCACTACATTTTTTCCTTTTAAAGCAGTAGGAACGAAGAAGGCATAATCTTTCATTTTTACGAAAAATTTAGAATGATCATCAGTCTGGATGGTAAGCCAGCATCCTTTCTTTTCGCATACATCGGTAACCTTGCCTTTAATGGCTATGTTTTCCAGCTTTTTATTTTCTTTTTTAAGTTGTTTTCCCAGTTTATCTACTGTGATGGCTTTAGATTCTGCGGAAGAAGCCACTCCGGCTCCGTAAGTGTCACCTACTAAAGCTTTTCCTGAAGGTGGGCCAACTTCCTGTGCAAAAGCAAAAGAAGAAAAACTTACTGCAGCAATCAATATTATAGCTTTAAATTTCATTTTTATTATTTTTTTCAAAAGTACTAATTAAAATTGAATCATAAATCACTAAAAAGTTGATAAAAAACAGGTCATTTTGTAAAATAGTAATAAAATTCAAAATGAAAGGCATATTTGTTTATATTTGACGCCTATACTTGACTATGCAAAAGAAATTAAAACTATGGGACGCTATTATGCTGGTAATGGGGTCTATGATCGGAAGCGGGATCTTCATTGTAAGTGCAGATATGATGCGTAATCTGGGATCCGGATTCTGGCTTATCGTGGTATGGATCATCACCGGAGTAATGACGGTAGCAGCTGCCATAAGCTATGGAGAGCTTTCCGCATTGTTTCCAAAAGCAGGAGGTCAATATACCTATCTGAAAGAGATTTTCGGAAAAAAGATGGGATTTCTTTACGGCTGGGGTTTGTTTACGGTAATACAAACCGGAACAATTGCTGCAGTGGCTATGGCTTTTGGTAAATTTACAGCATATCTTATTCCCTCACTGAATGATGCAGCACCCATTTTCCAAAGCGGGGAATTTAAAATTACATGGATACAGATTCTGGCGATAGCAGTCATCATGCTGCTTACCTATATCAATACAAGAGGAGTAGAAAGCGGAAAACTCCTTCAGAATGTATTTACAGGATCTAAGATCATCGCTTTACTAGGATTGATTGCATTAGGCTTTATACGGGTGGATTTCTCTCATTTAGCAGAGAACTTCAGCCTGGGAATGAATTCATTTAATAACCTTATTAAAGATCCGGCCGGTAATTTTCTTAAAGAAGGATGGATGCCTATTAATGGGATGACTCTGTTAGGCGGAATTGCCGCAGCAATGGTAGGTTCTGTTTTCAGTTCTGTAGCCTGGGAAAGTGTAACATTTGTTTCCGGAGAGATTGATAATCCAAAGAGGAATGTAGTTAAATCAATGATTTATGGGACTTCTGCCGTAATGATCCTTTATATAGCTGTTAATTTTGTGTATTTAAATGCCCTTGACAGAGACGGGATTGCCTTTGCTGCCAATGACAGGGTAGCAGTAGCGGCATCACAGAATATTTTTGGAAGTGCCGGAACCATCATTATTGCACTCTTAGTAATGATTTCTACATTCGGATGTGATAACGGGCTTATTTTAGCAGGTGCCAGAGTTTTTCAAACCATGGCTAAAGACGGTATGTTTTTTAAATCTGCTGTTCAGAATAATAAAAATGAAGTTCCTGAAAATGCTTTATGGATGCAGGGAGTCTGGGCTTCTATTTTATGTTTAAGCGGGCAATACGGGAATTTGCTGGATATGATCTCTTTTGTTATTGTATTATTTTATATGATTACCGTTTTTGGAGTCATTTATCTGAGAATTAAACAGCCTGCTCTTGAAAGACCTTACAAAACATGGCTGTACCCGATCACTCCGGTTATTTATCTGATCATAGGAACAGGATTTTGTTTGTTATTGTTAATCTATAAACAACAGTATACCTGGCCCGGATTTTTAATGGTTCTTCTGGGGCTTCCGGTATACTATCTTATTAACCGGAAAAAAACTAAAGCATAAAATAATCTGATTATCATAGGACAGGGTTTCCCATTCATTTGGGTAACCCTTATTTTTTGAGTAATATTTTAATTAACGATAACCAATTATTTAGTGAAAATGTGTATTTTGGTATTTCGTTTCTAGTAAACATGACCATGAAGTAAAAATTAAGAAGTTGACTATGGATACACCAAATTACAGAATGCCTTTTGTGCCGTCTACTTTAATGACCGAGGGCGGAAGTATCGATACCTGCGATATGGGAGAAAGTATTGCCCACAATATTATGTTGCTGATTACCACTAAAAAAGGTGAAAACAGATATGATGAGAACTACGGAAATGATGTCTGGAACCTTGAGTTTGATAACGGGGTGACCAGCGCAGTCTGGGAAAATGTTTTTATCAAAAGCCTTAAAAGACAAATTCAGGAATATGAACCACGGATTGTACAGCCACAGGTGGAAGCTCACATCCAGTTTGTAGAACACAGCTACGATACCAAAGAACACACAGAAATCAAAAAGAAAGTAAGAATTGCCATCAATGCCAAAATGGAGGCAACAGGGGAACGTTTTAGTTTTTCTACAGAATTGTTCCTGAGCCCGATGTCTATTGATTAAATAATTCCCAACAGCACCAATAATTTATGAATTTAGATCAAAATATTTATTCCAAAGAATCCGTAAAAGCCAGAATGCTTCAGAATGCCACTAAAGTCTGGGGACTGAAAAGCCCGCAGTCTTTAGATCCTTTTGTTAAATTACTGATTGATGCATTCAGTACCGAAGTCTTCAAGGCTAATAACGAAATTCAGACGGTGAATGCCCGTATTTTAGAAAAACTGGCAAAACTGCTTACCCCATCTATATATACGCATCCTATCCCGGCGCATTCGGTGGCTTTCACACAGCCTTATGAATCTTCGGAAATTTTACTGGAGCACACGGAGTTTTTTTTTCGCAAGCAAATGACTTCCACAATAAAGTCGGAATCGGATAAACAGGTAAATATACCTTTTACACCCGTTGGAAATGTAAGGATTAATAAAGTGCATACTTCCATCATGTTTGTTGGAAGTACCTGCTATAGTGTAGATGACCGTTTTAATAAAATTCCAATTGCAAGATTTCCCGGAAAGCCGGAAGACTACAGGAAAATTACAGTAGGGATTGATGTTACTAAATATACCAATGAAAACTTCCCGAAATATCTGAGTATTTTCTGTTCCAATCCAGCGTTTGAACATCTGGATTTTGTGTATAAACTTTTACCTTATATTACAGTTTCAAGCAATGGGAATCCTTTATTTGTAAGGGAGGGATTGAGCTATCTTACTGAAAACTTACCGGAGGGTTATGAGCAGATGTTCAGAGAACAGTCTATCCGCAATAAAGTCATTGAAGATATTAAAAGTATTTACCGTCATAAATTTATTGAGGTGACAGGTATTTCTCAAAGTCTATTTTCAGAACCGGGAGTACTTCCGGAAAATCTTGAATTCCTTCAGGGAAAAGATGAGATTATAAAATACATGGAGAACAAAAAGTATCTCTGGCTTACTTTTGAATTTCCACCACAGTTTTCTGCAGAAATTCTGGACAATTTTTCATTTGTCCTGAATGCATTTCCAATCTACAACAGAGGCTGGAAGAAAACAGAATACAGTCTGGATATTATGGGAAATAACATTCCTCTTGTTACAGATGAGGGAGAGCATTTCTTATATGTAGATGAGGTTCAGGATGGTGACGGAAGAAAGTATACGGAAATTCCTTTTACTCCTGCTGATGACCTTAAAAAAGGGCTATATACGGTAAGAAAAGGAGGAATGGAACGTTTTACGAACAGAAATGCTGTGGACATGATTGCCAATGTTCTTGAGCTTACAAGAGATGAAATTGCCGCATTTTCACTTTTAAACAGAGATAATGTAAAAGGAGTTCTTAGCGAAATGTCTGATAAAATGAAATCTATGGTACAAAAAGTAAATAATGCCAAAAGAAACATCAGGCAAGAACTGAATTATGTTATCATGGAGCCTGTAGAGAAAACAGACCATACTTATGCTTCTTTCTGGATTACCCATTGTACCTTAGCCAATCATATGCGTCCGGGAACGGAATTATCCAATCAATTGAAATCCCAGACGATTGTTTTACTTACCGAAACTCTTGGAGGAGCAGAAGAGCAAAAAGGAACAGATAGTATTCAGGCTTATAAATATGCTTTAACTACCAGAGACAAGATCATTTCCCTGGAAGATGTTAAAAACTATTGCCGAATGATTCTGAAAGATGAAATGAGGGAAGTAAGAGTAAGAAGAGGAACTATGATCAGTAATAAACCTAAAGAAGGTTTTGTACGCACGGTAGAAGTAGAGATTATTCCACAGAATTACTCTTTTTACGGCAGAGGCTATTGGGAGAATATGTCAAATATTATTCGAAATCAGATTATTGCCAAAGCAATAGACGGAATAGAATATCTTGTGAAAATTACCAACGAAGATGTAGATTTTCAGGATATATAAATTAAAATAAAAAGATTTTTTTATTCAATACTCAAAAAAGACCAATACTCAGCGTATTGGTCTTTTTATTTTCTGAAGAAACACTCCGGGACATTTTTCGCATCATAAAATTTAACAGAGATTAAACTTTTTCTGGGGACTTCGGTTAAATAAATTCCATAAAATTTCCGTATTTTTGCACGTTGTGATTTTCAGGCAAAATCACTCTGAATTATGAGCAAATCAACAGAATATATAGAAGTTTACGGAGCACGTGAACACAATCTGAAAAATATTAATGTTAAAATTCCGCGAAACGAACTGGTTGTCATTACCGGGCTTTCCGGAAGTGGAAAATCTTCACTGGCATTTGATACCATTTTTGCTGAAGGACAGCGTCGCTATATCGAAACATTCTCGGCTTATGCACGCCAGTTTCTCGGTGGGCTGGAACGTCCGGATGTAGATAAAATTGAAGGACTTTCACCTGTCATTGCTATTGAACAGAAAACAACTAACAAAAACCCACGTTCAACGGTAGGAACAGTTACTGAATTGTACGATTTTCTACGTCTTTTATATGCTAGAGTTTCTGATGCTTATTCCCTGACTACAGGACAGAAGCTTGTAAGTTATACGGAAGATCAGATTCTTGAAACCATTAAAGAAAATTATAAAGGCGAAAAAATCATGCTTCTGGCTCCTGTGGTACGTTCCAGAAAAGGACATTACCATGAACTTTTCGTGCAGATGGCGAAAAAAGGATACGGACAGGCAAGAATTGACGGAGAATTACAGGATATTGAATATGATTTAAAGCTTGACCGTTATAAAACCCATGATATCGATATTGTCATCGACCGTTGGATCATCGGAGAAAGTGCTTCTGAAAACAGAATGGAGAAATCATTGCGTACAGCAATGGAAATGGGAGAAGGGATCATAGGAATTCAGAAACTGGGAAGTACAGAAATTGAATATTTCTCTAAAAATCTGATGGATGCTGAAACAGGACATTCTCTGGCATTACCCGAACCTAATACATTTTCATTCAATTCGCCGAAAGGAAGTTGCCCGAACTGTAAGGGATTAGGTACCATCAAAAAAATCAATACCGATTATTTTGTTGAAAATCCGAAATTATCGATCAATCAGGGTGGGTTATTACCATTAGAAGATATTAAATCTAATAAATGGATTCTGTCGCAAATCAAGAATATTCTTGAAATTTTCGGATTAGGATTAACAACACCCTTCCAGGATATTCCGGAAGAGGCACTGGATTATATATATAATGGCTGTCATAAAGAATTTAATAAAGATCTGAAGTACGCAGGAATTACCAAAAAAATAAAAATAAGTTTTGATGGTCTGATTCCTTTTATGGAGGAAATTATTGATGAAAGAGAATCTTATGAAGCTATTCTGCTGGAAAGACATTTTACAACAGAAGAAACCTGTCCTGAATGTAACGGAACCCGTCTGCAGCCAGCCAGCTTAAGTTTTAAAATAGACGGAAAGAATATTGCTGAGGTCAATGGATTAAGTTTAGCTGATTTGAAAGACTGGCTTATTGATGTTAAAGATAAATTCTCGGAAAAAAATAAAATTATTGCTCATGAGATTCTAAAGGAAATTGAAACCCGTCTTCAGTTCTTACTGGATGTGGGGTTAGATTATCTGAGTCTGAGCAGAAGCTCAAAAACCCTTTCCGGAGGAGAATCACAAAGAATTCGTCTGGCTACACAGATCGGGTCTCAGCTCGTGAATGTATTGTATATTCTTGATGAGCCAAGTATCGGCCTTCACCAGAGAGATAATGAAAGGCTGATTCACTCCCTGAAAAACCTCAGAGATATAGGAAACTCCGTATTGGTAGTAGAACATGATAAAGATATGATTCTGGAAGCTGATGAGGTACTGGATATCGGCCCTAAAGCCGGAAAATTCGGCGGAGAAATACTTTGGCAGGGAAAACCAAAAGATCTCCTGAAAGCGGATACCATTACGGCGCAATATATTAACGGAAAAAGAAAAATTGAAATTCCTGCTGAAAGAAGAGCGGGAAGTGGGAAAAATATAGTATTAAAGGGGGCTACAGGGAATAATCTTAAAAATGTGACGCTAGATGTTCCTTTAGGGAAACTGGTAGTGGTTACCGGAATTTCAGGAAGCGGAAAATCTTCCCTGATCAATGGTACCCTATATCCGATCCTTAACAAACATTTTTATAGAGCTGTTCAGGAACCTCTTCCTTACAAGAAGATTGAAGGTCTTGATCATATTGATAAAATTGTAGATGTAGATCAGACCCCAATCGGAAGAACCCCTCGCTCAAATCCGGCAACGTATACCGGAATGTTTACAGATATCAGAAATCTTTTTGCAGAATTACCGGAAAGTAAAATCCGGGGTTATAAGCCCGGGAGGTTTTCTTTTAATGTAAAAGGCGGAAGATGTGAAACATGTCAGGGCGGAGGATTGAAAGTAATTGAAATGAACTTCCTTCCGGATGTATATGTTCATTGTGAAACCTGCAACGGAAAACGTTTCAACAGAGAAACCCTGGAAGTTCGTTACAAAGGAAAATCGATCTCCGATGTACTGGATATGACGATTGATGAAGCGGTAGAATTTTTCCAGCCGATTCCTAAAATTTTTGCGAAAGTAAAAACATTACAGGATGTAGGATTGGGATATATTACTTTAGGACAGCAGTCGACAACCCTTTCCGGAGGAGAAGCGCAACGTATCAAACTGGCAACCGAACTCGCCAAAAGACAAACGGGAAATACCCTTTATATTCTGGACGAACCAACAACCGGATTGCACTTTGAAGATGTGAAAATTCTTATGGATGCCATCAATCAATTGGTAGAACTTGGAAATTCATTCATTATCATCGAGCATAATATGGACGTAATTAAATTAGCAGATCATATTATCGACGTAGGACCGGAAGGAGGAAAGTACGGCGGACAGATCGTTGCACAGGGAACTCCTGAGGAAATCGTGAAGTCTAAGAAAAGTCTGACAGGGAAGTTTTTGAAGAGGGAACTGGAATAAAAAAATATCAATATTAAGTATAAAAAGAATTTGCCTGCGCAAATTCTTTTTTTATTTTATGAACCGAGTTTTATTCCTGATCTGGTTAAGTAACTGTTCATCATAATGATTTTCCAAGATCAAATTTTTAATCATTTTTAATTTTATATATCTGTAAATCAATTATTTATATTTTAATGTTAATTTAATGTTAACTGAAAGTGAATTTAATATGAATTATTTTGCTAACTTTGAGTTAGAGATATAAAATAAGGTGAGTAGAATATTAAAAATCAAACGGTTATGAAAAATAAAATTCAGATATTATTTGCTTCGCTTTTCATTTGTGGATTTGCTGCTGTTGTAAATACAACAAATGCTCAAACTACAGCCCATAACACCATTCAGGAGATTCAACTGAACAGGAACGATACCTTTAACGATATCAGAACACGTTTGATAGATAATTTTGATCTTACCAATCCGGATTACAAACAGGGAACGGTGAACTCAGTCGTTAAATTTGATATTGCTAAAAACGGAAAAATTGTAAATGTACATTCAACAGGAGATTGCAAAACCGTAAGTAAAGAAATTGAAACCGTCTTAAGTGAACTTGATTATAAAGTAGACAAAAAAAAATTAAGTGAAAACATGGTTGCTTATACGTATGTGATGCCTGTAACGGTAGAAATTAATAACAGATAATATATTTCAGGATTTTACAAAATCATGTAAACCTCCATGGTTTCGTGATAAAAGTGTAAATAATGAAAATTTAAAATAATAAATTGTAATACAATTTAAAGAAACAGTTTTAATTTTACAAAACCATAAAATTAAAACTATATGAAAAATTTAAAGAAACTGACTAAGTCAGATTTGAAATCTGTGAACGGAGGCGAGCCTAAAAAGTATTGCGTATTTTGCGACTGGATGAACCAGGTTGTTTGCAGTGAAGTTCCAATCGGTCAGTGTCCGTAAAAAATTCAAGCCGCTTTTCATAAAGCGGCTTTTTTATTACGGTGTATTCTGGACAAAATCAGTCAGTCTTGTTTTAAGATCTTTAGAGCTTCCTACGGGAGCAAAAGTAATATTGTCAATTTTCCAGTAGTTCCCGGAATGAATCAAATGAATTGTATCTGTCCATGTGACTTCTGGATAGGATTTGTTGTATTTAAATCTTAAAGAAACTTTTGCCTTTTGATCGTGAATGGCGATTGATTGAATGGTATAGCCGGTATATCCTTCATATAAACTTGAGAAAATAGCCCCCTCAAATATCAAAGGTTTTTCATCAGGATGGTCACTTTTTTTTACCTTTTCAATATCATCTTTCGAAATATTGATGGCGTGTTCTAATTTTTTTTTCAAATCCGGTGAAAAAGCAGTGTCGGAAATAGGTTTCCGGTAAACTGCTTCATTAGATTTACCATATTGATAGTACATATCATTTATTGTTTTAGTAATTGCAGCATTCTCGGCCGAGATCAGTTGTTCTTTCCGATGACAGGCCGTCAGGATCAATACAATACCCAGAAACAAAAAAGGTGATTTTATCATAACGGTCAATGTGTTAAATTTCAATGTCAAAAGCTATACCAAATTAACGGGTGAAACGCTGAAAAATGTCAGTCGGTTATGAGTCTTTGCGGGTAATGGGCAATTTTCCGGTATTCCGTTATAAATCTGAAAATTCTTTTCCCGTCAATAACAAAAAATCAATACATTTGGATAATATATAAAATTGTGGATCCTATTCTTAACGTAGCTGTTCGGTCTCTTTGTGTTTACCTGTTCATGGTAATCGGAATCCGTTTGTTTGGTAAAAATCAACTTTCTCAGCTTAATGCAGGAGATGTGGTTTTATTATTGCTGATTTCCAATGCGGTTCAAAATGCAATGGTAGGACCGGATACTTCATTACAGGGTGGGCTTGTAGCAGCATTAGTCTTATTTGTTGCTAATTTTATTTTAAAAAGACTGATGTTTTCAAACCGCTCTTTTGCTGCTTTTCTGGAAGATGAGCCGGTAATTCTCATAAGAGACGGGATTGCTAATCAGGAGGCTTTAAACCGGGTGAAAATCAGCCGGGATGAGCTGGAAGAAGCTATAAGAGAACACGGTATTGAGAATATAGAAAATGTGAAGCTGTCTGTTCTGGAAGTAGACGGAAATATCAGCGTGGTTTCGGAAGATGAAAAAAGTAAACAAACCCATTATTCAAGGATTAAAAGAAAAATCAAAAGAAAATACCATTAAACACAATGAATTACGAATTAAGAGAAATGCTTCCCAGTGATGAAGCAAGAGTATTGGAAATTTTCAGACAGGGAGTAGATAGTGGTATAGTCACCTTAGAAACAGAGGTACCCACTGCCGAAGCCTGGAGTATGGAATATTTCAACGACTGCCGCTGGGTACTGGAGAATGAAACCAATGAAGTCGTAGGCTGGTGCGCCTTAAAGCCGGTGAGCAAAAGAGAATGCTTCAAAGGAGTAGCAGAAGTAAGTATTTATTTTGATAAAGATTATCAAGGTAGGGGATTGGGTTCCATATTGCTTAAGAAGATGATTCTTGACAGCGAGGATCACGGATTCTGGACATTGCAAACTAACATCTTCTCCGAAAATGAAGCTTCAATTAAATTTCATCAGAAAAACGGTTTCAGAATGGTAGGTGTCCGCAAAAAAATAGGAAAGCTCAATGGTGAATGGAAAGATTTACTGCTGATGGAAAAACGAAGTGAAATGGTGTAATTAATTCTTAGGCATCAACATTGATCTGTTATACCACTGGATTTGAAAAAAGAAAGAATGGAAAGTATAGTTAAAATTACAGGGGCTCTTCTTATAGCATTGATGCTTACATCTTGTGTTGCTTACGATAATAACTACGGAAATGGCAATGGCGCGAAAAAACTTCCGCCGGGACAGGCAAAAAAGATATATGGAGGAAGTGCGAAAGATTACGCTCCGGGACAGGTGAAAAAGAATAATGGCTATTAATGAAGTAGGATAAGTCTAATTTTTAAATATAATATAATTTATACTTAAAGTCTGAATTTCAGATGGCTTTGGCATTAACATTGATTATTTTCATACAGAACAAAAAGTGACAATACAATGAAAACTATGTTTAAGGCTTTAATGGTCATGACAATAATATTCATGCTGTCATCCTGTACAGCAGATGCATATTATGGAGTAAGAACGCCTGCATATGGATATTACGGACCGAGATACTATGGATACGGTCCCAGATATACAGAAAGAGTATATGTTTATGGCGGAGGACATCACGGAGGATACCATCATTTTGGCGGTGGTCATCATGGTGGATTTCACCGATAACAAACTGTAAAATAAAAAAGCACTGATGAATTCAGTGCTTTTCTTGTATACTCATTTACAGTCTTGATTTTTTCGGATTCAGAAAAGTATTGAAGATCATTACTTCCTGTCCGAATTTGCTCTCAATTCTTTCTGAAATATTCAAAAGTTCACTTTCGATAAAATCTTCCCTTAATTCGTCATTATCAAAGATCAGAAGAAGATTGTAGTTTTTTCCGTCTTCTATATAATCACTGTGTACTTCGGAAAGCATATACTTGCTGACATCCATTAAGTTTTCTGTCATTAAAACCAGTGTTTCATCAATATAATTTTCCCATTCTTCGAGATTGTCTTTCGTGCAGTGGAAAGTTATACTTAATACGCTCATATTTTAAGAATTTTTAAGATTTTTTTGGATAAATTCTACCGCAAAAATCGGTAATTTTTTCGTAAATTAGCCCGTTAATAAAAATTGGAAATAGATAATTTTCAGACTTACAGCTAAGGGTCTGATTATCATTATAATAAAATTTGTTTATGCAAAAAGAAGGAGAAAGACTGATTCCTATCAACATTGTTGATGAAATGAAGTCGTCTTATATCGATTATTCGATGTCGGTTATCGTCTCAAGAGCGTTACCGGATGTAAGAGACGGCCTGAAACCCGTTCATAGAAGAGTGCTTTATGGTATGTATGGATTAGGGGTTTTTTCTAATAGAAAATATTTAAAATCTGCGAGAATTGTTGGGGATGTGTTGGGTAAATATCACCCGCACGGAGATTCCTCTGTATATGATGCAATGGTAAGGATGGCTCAGGACTGGAGTTTACGTTATCCTCAGGTAGACGGGCAGGGTAACTTCGGTTCTATGGATGGTGATCCGCCGGCTGCTATGCGTTATACCGAGGCAAGATTAAAAAAGATCTCTGATGAGGTTCTTTCAGACCTTGATAAAGAAACAGTTGATTTCCAAAATAACTTCGACGACAGTTTACAGGAGCCAACGGTAATGCCAACAAAAATTCCGAACCTTCTGGTAAACGGTACTTCAGGTATTGCTGTAGGGATGGCTACCAATATGGCCCCTCACAACTTATCAGAATCTATAGATGCTATCTGTGCGTATATCGATAATAAAGACATTACAATCGATGAACTGATGCAGCATATTATTGCTCCTGATTTCCCTACGGGAGGTATTATCTACGGGTATGACGGTGTAAGGGATGCTTTTCATACAGGAAGAGGAAGAGTTGTCCTGAGAGCTAAGGTTAACTTTGAAGAAATCGGAAACAGAAATGCAATTATTGTAACTGAAATTCCTTATCAGGTTAATAAAGCTGAAATGATTGCCAGAACAGCAGAACTGGTGAAAGATGATAAAATCCCTGGTATCCACGAGATCAGAGATGAATCGGACAGAAAAGGATTACGTGTTGTTTATGAATTGAAAAACGATGCTATTCCGAATGTTGTTTTAAATCTATTATATAAGTATACTGCGCTTCAGACTTCATTCAGTGTTAACAATATTGCATTGGTGCACGGAAGACCTGAACAGCTGAACCTAAAAGATATCATTCATCACTTCGTAGAGCACAGACATGAAGTGATTATAAGAAGAACGCAGTTTGAGCTTAAAAAAGCAAAAGAAAGAGCACATATCCTGGAAGGGTTCATGAAAGTAATCGGAACTCAGGATTCATTAGACAGGGCAATTTCTATTATTCGTCACAGTGCCAATCCTCAGGCAGCAAAAGAAGGCTTGATCGAAGCGTTTGAGCTTTCCGAAATTCAGGCACAGGCGATTCTTGATTTAAGACTGGCCCGTCTTACCGGAATGGAGCTTGATAAGATCCGTGATGAGTATGATGCTATCATGAAAGAGATCGCGAATTTGGAAGATATCTTAGCCAATGAGCCAAGAAGATTCCAGATCATTAAAGATGAATTGATTGAGATCAAAGAGAAATACGGAGATGAAAGAAGAACTGAAATTGATTATTCAGGAGGGGAAATGTCTATTGAAGATATCATTCCGAATGAAGCAGTGGTTCTTACGATTTCTCATGCCGGATATATTAAGAGAACTTCCCTTTCAGAATATAAAATTCAAAGCAGAGGGGGGGTAGGAAACAGAGCGGCAACGACAAGAGATGAAGACTTCCTTGAGTATATCGTATCTGCAACCAACCACCAGTACATGCTGTTCTTCACAGAAAAAGGAAGATGTTATTGGCTAAGAGTATTTGAAATTCCTGAAGGTTCAAAAACAGCGAAAGGAAGAGCGGTACAAAACCTGATTAACATCGAGCCGGATGATAAGATTAAAGCATATATCAGAACCAACAACCTGAAAGATTCCGAATATGTAAATCAAATGAGTGTAGTGATGGTAACTAAAAACGGTACGATCAAGAAAACATCATTGGAAGCCTATTCAAGACCAAGAGTGAACGGGGTGAATGCAATTGAAATCAGAGATAATGACCAGTTATTAGGAGCTTATCTTACCAATGGTACTTCTCAGATTATGATTGCCACTAAAAATGGTAAATGTATTCGTTTCCCGGAAGAAAAAGTAAGAGAAGTAGGTAGAGGATCTATCGGGGTTCGTGGTATTGCAATGGATGACAATGACGAAGCTATTGGTATGATTGTTGTGAATGACGTAGAGAACGAAACGGTACTTGTAGTATCTGAAAAAGGATACGGAAAGAGAACCGCAGTAGAAGACTACAGAATTACGAACAGAGGAGGAAAAGGAGTTATTACCCTAAATATTACCGAAAAAACAGGAAGTCTGATTGCTATTCAAAATGTAACAGATGAAGATGGATTGATGATTATCAATAAATCAGGTGTTGCCATCAGAATGGGAATGGATGAAATGAGAGTGATGGGAAGAAATACCCAGGGTGTAAAACTGATCAATCTTAAGAAAAATGACGAAATTGCTGCCATAGCAAAAGTAGAAATGGATAAAGATGTTGAAGAAGATACCGAAGATGCTGAAGAAAATGTAGAAGGAACGGGATCTCTTTTTGATAATCAGGAAAATGATAATATAACACCTCAGGCTGATAATGAAACACCGGCAGAGGGAAATGAGAATGCTGATTCTGAAGAATAAATTGTACAATAAAATATAAAATAGTTATTATGAAGAAACTAATTTTAGGTATAGCTATCGTAGCATCAGCTTTTGCTTTCGGACAAAAGGGAGGAGATGTGAATGCGAAACTTCAAGCTGCCAATGCAGCTGCAATGGATGCGTATAATGCAAAAAACTATGCAGCAGCAGCACCTAAGTTTGTAGAAGTTTACGACTTATTGAAGGCAAACGGTCAGGATAATAAAATATATATGTATTATGCAGGGCTTAGTAACGCGTTAGCAAATAACAGCGATGCAGCCATTAAAATTTATACAGATCTGATCAACTCCGGATTTACGGGAGTGGAAACTACTTATACTGCAAAAGAGAAAAAAACAGGACAGGTAGTAACTTTGGATAAAGCAAGCTGGGAGCTTATGAAAAAGACTTCCGATTATTCAGACTTCAAAACGGAACAATCCAAAGGAGTAGAGGCCGACTTATATGAAACTCTGGCTACTTTACTGCTTAATGAGAAGAAAGGAAATGAAGCTGTGGCAATTATTGAAAAAGGATTGGCAAAATATCCTAATAATGCTAAACTTAAAGAAGCGCAAAGTACAGCTTATTTCCAGTCAGGAAATACTGATAAATTTGTAGCAACATTAAAAGAGCAATTAGCTAAAAACCCTAATGATGCAACAAACTGGTATAATTTGGGGGTTATGCAGGCTAAAAATCCGGCAACATCTGCAGATGCTATAGAAGCATTCAAAAAAGCAATCGAGCTTAAGCCTACTTTTTCAGAAGCGTATCAGAATTTAGTATTTACAACTATTGGTGATGATTCTAAGACGGTAGCAGATATTAATGCAACGAGAAAAGAAAAGCCGGACGAAGCTTCAAAGCTGATCGATGCAAGAAGAGAAAGATTTGCTAAAGCTTTACCATTTGCAGAAGCATGGTACAAAGTAGCACCTGATAATATTGATGCTGTTTCTACTCTTAAAGAAATCTATGTTGTAACGAAGAACGTAGATAAGATTAAAGAAATGAAAGCTAAAGAAGCTGAACTTAGCGCGAAAGCAGCTAAATAATAGCGAACTACAATAAGAATAAAACCGGAGCAGAAATGTTCCGGTTTTTGCTTTTTAGATCTAAAAATACAACGCTATTTTTTATAACAGACAACCTCAAATTTCACCTCAAATTTCTCTGTAATTCCGTATCTTTGAGAAAAATTTTTATAAGATGATTGAGTGGAAAACCGCCAAAGAATACGAAGATATTACCTATAAAAAATGTAATGGGGTAGCACGAATAGCTTTCAACAGACCGGAAGTACGTAATGCTTTCAGACCTAAAACAACTTCAGAATTATATGATGCTTTTTATGATGCCTATGAAGATCCTTCAATAGGAGTTGTTTTGCTTTCCGGAGAAGGGCCAAGCCCTAAAGACGGAGGCTGGGCTTTCTGTAGTGGCGGAGATCAAAAAGCAAGAGGTCATCAGGGGTATGTAGGAGAAGACGGAAGACATCGTTTGAATATTCTGGAAGTCCAGCGTCTGATCCGTTTTATGCCGAAAGTAGTGATTGCAGTGGTTCCGGGATGGGCTGTAGGTGGAGGTCACTCTCTTCATGTAGTCTGTGATCTTACATTAGCAAGCGAAGAACACGCTATATTCAAGCAGACCGATGCCGATGTTACCAGTTTTGACGGCGGGTACGGATCTGCGTATCTTGCTAAAATGGTAGGGCAGAAGAAGGCTCGTGAAATATTCTTTTTAGGAAGAAACTATTCTGCTCAGGAAGCTTTCGAAATGGGAATGGTGAATAAGGTAGTTCCTCATGCTGAGCTTGAAGATACGGCTTATGAATGGGCTCAGGAAATACTGGCAAAATCTCCGACTTCTATCAGAATGCTGAAGTTTGCGATGAACCTTACCGATGACGGCATGGTAGGACAGCAGGTTTTTGCAGGAGAAGCTACCCGTCTGGCTTATATGACAGAGGAAGCTCAAGAAGGAAGAAATGCGTTTCTTGAAAAAAGAAAACCAAACTTCGGAGACGATCAATGGATATCTTAAAATTATAAAAAGTACAATGTATTAATGGCTTGAGATCGCAGTTTTTACATTGTACATAATACTTTGTACATTATACAAATTATGACGGATTGGATAAAAGCCGCAAGGCTCAGAACTTTACCGCTTTCGTTAAGCGGAATTATTATGGGGGCTTTCATTGCCAAATGGAGACTTTACAGAGAAGGAGGAATCTGGGACTGGAAAATCTTTGCCCTGGCTCTTCTGGTAACGCTATTATATCAGATTTTATCAAACTATGCCAATGATTATGGTGACGGAGTAAAAGGGACTGACGCCAAGAGAATCAATGAAGCCGAAGCAAGAGCAGTAGCATCAGGGAAAATTACGGCAAAGCAAATGAAAAATGCAGTCATTCTTTTCTCAGCTTTGTCTTTTGTAGCTACCCTTGCACTCTTGTATGTTGCTTTCATTCCTAATTACATGAATGAATTTTATATTTTCATAGGATTAGGAGTAGCGTGTATTTTAGCTGCTATCGGATACACAGTAGGTAAAAAACCTTATGGATATATGGGACTGGGAGATGTCTTCGTATTTATCTTTTTTGGACTTGTTTCGGTGTGCGGAAGCTATTTCCTGTTTACCAAAACCTTCAGCTGGGATATGTTATTACCGGGAACTGCAATAGGAATGATGAGTATGGCTGTTCTTAACCTGAATAATATGAGGGATATTGAAAGTGACAGGTTATCAGGGAAAAATAGCTTTGCATTGAGAATCGGATTTAAAAATGCAATGATTTACGAAATGATCCTGCTACAGCTTCCTTTGATATTAATCCTTATATTTTTAGGGATCAACGGATTTATACAGGCTCAGAATTATTATGTATTTATCGTGATGATTCTCATGTTTCCGTTAGCGAAACTGAGAAGAAATATAATGTCGGTAAAAGAACCCAAAGAATTAGATCAGTTTTTGAAGCAGGTTGGAATTATGACCTTTGTAATGGCAATTCTTATGGCGGTTGGCTTAAATCTGTTTAACTAATCTAAAATATAATCTCATGAGTATTACGATCTATGTTGAAGCGCAAATGCTTATCAGAAAACCGGTTGAGGAGGTTTTTGAAGCATTCGTCAATCCTGAAGTAACCACTCATTTCTGGTTTACAAAATCAACCGGAAAACTGGAAGCGGGAAAAACTGTTGTTTGGGAGTGGGAAATGTACAACGTAAAAAACACGGTACATGTCCGCCATATTGTTCCGAATCAGGTAATCAAGACAGAATGGGGAGAGCCTTCAGTGCATGTAGATTATGAATTCAGAGAGATGGAAAAAGGAACCCTCGTTGTGATTAAAAGCTATGGATTCAGGCAGACTGGTGAAGATCTGTTAAAAACTGTCAATGACAATACAGGAGGCTTTACAACGGTTTTAGACGGTTGTAAAGCTTATCTGGAATATGGGATTAAACTCAATCTTATCGAGGATAAATTTCCACAGAAATAGGGGGTATGAAGAGCGCTTTAAAAATAACCTCCTGGCTGTCTATTATTCTGGCTTTATTACTTGTCTATTATTTGATTGAAGAATTAAGCGGAGGTATGTCAGTTCTTGAAGTTGATTTTATCCCTGCCTTGATTATTCTGGTTGTTATTTCCAATGCTGTTTTAGGCTTTTATCTGTTAATCGGAAAATTGAAACCTGTGAAGCCGTTATTAGTCCTCCAGATTTTAATAATAATACCGACATGTCTGTTGATATATGAGTTTTTTTTAAAGCCACCAATGGGGTGTTCTTAAATTAAAAAAATGTTTCTTTCGCTTCGTGTGATGAATCATTTCTATTCAAAAAATTTAAAACTAAATTTAAAATGAAAATACAATTCTTAGGGCAAAATTGTTTCCTGTTCACCTATAAGGACAAAACAATTTTAAGTGACCCTTTTTACAACTACAAAAAAGCGGAATCAGGTTTTGATATTACCGCTCAAAAAATTGATTACATTCTTTTGACCCATGCACATGGTGATCATATCGCGGATGTTGGTGAGGTATTGGAGCATTATCCTGAAGCTACCCTAATCGGAGTGCCTGAAGTATGCGGGTATTTTAAAGCAGCGAAAAATACAGATGATGTGAACTTAGGTGGGTCGGCAAAAATCGACGATCTTAAAATTTCCATGGTTCCGGCTCACCATACCAGTTCTTTTCCGGACGGAAGCTACGGCGGAGTTCCTGTGGGATATATTTTCAGACTTCCTGAAGGAAAAAACATCTATTTGGCAGGAGATACGGGGGTAATGGCAGATATGGAGCTTTTTCCGAGACTTTACGGGAATATTGACCTTTCGATCTTACCAATCGGCAGCCACTACACAATGTGCCCGAGAAAAGCTTCTTTTGCAGCCGCAGAGCTGTTAAAAACTCCAAAAGTAATCGGATGTCATTTTGATACTTTTCCTGCTATTGAAATCAATCATGAAAGTGCATTAAAACATTTCGCCGATAAAAATGTAGAACTTGTTTTACCAAGACTAGGGGAAACGTTCGAATTTTAATTGATAAATAAAACCGGGTAATCTGAAATTAGAAAAATGGAGATGATGCATAAAGTATTAAAAACAAAAAAAGATAATTATCAAATTACCTCTCTTCTTACTTTAAAACAAAAAAAAATGGCAAGCTACCTAAATCACACCGCTACGACCGATTACCTTTGCTGCGTTCCCACCCTGGAGGATTCTCAGGAGCTGGTTGTTTAGGACTTGCCGTTGCAAAGGTAGGAATAATTTATAAACTTCAAAACTTTATTAAAGAAAATTTGTTGAAAAAATGCAGTGGTAGCGCTAAAATGCTGACATTTAGGGGAATAATTTTTCAACTTTTTTCAAAAAAATTAAATATGACTAAAAGTCCATCAACACTAGGAATTATACTTTTTATCGCTACAATGATTGTTTTCTTTGTAGTTTACATTTTTTTCTCAGGAATCAATTATTTTGATATATCACTGAAAGCCAATGCTTTCGTGTTGCCTGTTTTATATGCCGGAGCTGCGTTCTGGTCTGTAAAATCGTATTGGAACAAGCATCGAGTAGTTAGTTTTAGAGAAGCTTTCAAGAGAGCATTTGTTCCAATGTTTATCGGAGGTATTCTTTCTATTTTCAGTATTTATGCTTTTT
Organism: Chryseobacterium sp.; assembly: GCF_019236175.1. Classification (GTDB taxonomy): domain Bacteria; phylum Bacteroidota; class Bacteroidia; order Flavobacteriales; family Weeksellaceae; genus Chryseobacterium. The sequence goes on along the minus strand of NZ_JAFAJM010000017.1, from coordinate 24,001 downwards.
TAAACTTCGCAGATACGGATGCTAAAAAGCTATTGAACTATCAATATGTTCAAAGACAAAAATCAGAATTGGATACGGAATATAATTCTGCAAGAAAAATTCTGAAGCATCAAAAAGACATCGATGAGCTTGATCAGAAGTACAAAGAAAGATTACCAAGCTTTAGTCCGGAGGCTGTAAAAGGAAAAGATATGCTGACTGCAAGTCATTTTTCAGGATATTTTGCAGCAATTCTTATATTTTACGTAGTTTTGTCGGTGTTTTTTGGAGCGTTTTTTAGAACAAGAACTATTCATCAGCCTGAAGAAACAAATCAAGCCTAATTTTATTAAAAAATTAAATGAATCTATCTATAGTTATTCCGTTACTGAACGAAGAAGACTCTTTGGAAGAGCTTTTTTCAAGAATTGATAATGTCTGTAAAACCAGTGGTTTATCTTATGAAATCTGGTTTGTAGATGATGGAAGTACGGATTTGTCGTGGAGTATTATTGAGAATATGAAAGTTCAGCATCCCCAGATCCATGCTATTAAATTTTCCAGAAATTATGGGAAATCCCAGGCACTTCATGCTGCCTTTTCAAGAACAAACGGAGATGTGGTAATTACCATGGATGCAGATTTGCAGGACTTCCCTGAGGAAATTCCGGATCTGTACAATATGGTGGTTAATGAGAATTATGACATTGTTTCCGGCTGGAAAAAGAAACGTTTTGACAATGTGATGACCAAGAATATCCCGTCAAAACTATTCAATGCTGCTGCCAGAAAAGTATCCGGAGTTTATCTTCACGATTTCAACTGCGGTCTGAAAGCTTACAAAAGACAGGTCGTAAAATCTGTTGATGTGTATGGTGATATGCACCGCTATATTCCGGTATTGGCGGCCAATGCAGGATTCAGAAGAATTACCGAAAAAGAAGTACAGCATCAGGCAAGACCTTACGGAACTTCAAAATTTGGTACTGAAAGATTTATCAGAGGTTTTCTGGATTTGATCACGCTTTGGTTTGTCAGCCGTTTTGGAGGGAGACCGATGCATTTTTTCGGAGCTGTAGGAACCTTGATGTTTATCTTTGGTTTTCTTTCAGCACTTTGGTTGGGGATTTCAAAGTTAATTGACGTTGCCAGAGGTATTTACGGGCATTTGATTACCAATAATCCTTGGTTTTATATTGCTTTAACGATGATGATCATGGGAACATTGTTATTTGTAGCAGGGTTCTTGGGAGAAATGATTATCAGAACGAATCGTGAGCATAAGAACTACAATATTGATGAAGTAATATAATGGAAGAAAAGTTGCCCAAAATTTATTCTAAAAAAGCTATTTTAGGATTCTCTATTTTTCTGTCCACCCTCTTCGGAGGAGTGTTGCTTTATCAGAATCTGATAGAAAGTAAAAGAAAAAAAGAAGCTTATACGGTATTGGGAATTTCTGTTGTCATTACCTTGCTGACTGCGGTTATTGTGAATATTCCGGAAAAACCTGTCAGTGCGATTGCTTATATATGCGGATTTGCAGGGGGGACGTTGTTATCCAATTATTTTGTTCCCAAATATTTTCCTGACGAGGCACAGTATCCCAAAAAGCCAATATGGAAACCTTTAATTATTGGGGTTATTATCGTAGCTGTCATTCTTTCATTAGCCATTTATTCAGCTTCAGCTGAAAATAGCTAAAAATATTTTGATTGTTATCAATATAAAACGAACACCTCTGAAAGTTGACAGCTTTTAGAGGTGTTTTTTATTGGTTATCATGAAACATAATGATTGTAAAGAGATGGCACATATAAATATTTTCTCTATTGTATTCTAATTTTCAATACTTCAATTTTGCCATCCTATTTTATCAAAAATTAAAATCAAAAGCTGCAGAAAACAGACTTATGCCTGAAAAGCAAAAAATTAAGAATAATCAGTTATTTAATTGCCAAAAGACAAAGATTTTTAGAAATTTTAATCCTATTTTTGTTTAAAATTATTATTGAAAGTTTCTATATTGTGATTAAAAACACTTCAGAAACTCTCTTCCGTTTTTATGACTAGAATATTTAAATTAAATATGAAAAAAATAGTATACACATTGATGCTGGTTGCAGTAGTTTCCTGCGGGAAAGTATCTCCTAAAGGGAATATTGAAAAGAAAGATGTGGATGTTTCAGAGTTTGTCAACCTGGATCTGAATGGTAAATTTCGTGTGTTTTATGCAAGGGGGCCAAAGAATTTTGTAGAAATAGAAACGTATCCCAATGTTGCGGGTAACCTTGATGTGGATGTAAAAGATAAAACACTTTTCATCAGAGAGAAAAGAGGAACAAAAGGAGTAGATTTTTATAATGTAACGATTTATTCAAAATATAATCTTGAAAAAGTGGCTGTTTCTGATTCTGTTGAAATGAATATTTCTAGCGAAATTAAAACAGATAATTTCAGGCTTAATATGAAAAATTACGCCACTTTTATGGGGTCTGTCAATACAAGGAGGGCGGAAGTGGAAATGCATAACAGAAGCAGGGCCAATTTTTTAGGGTTAACGAAAGATGCCGTAATAAAGATATCAGATACAGCGAGTCTAATCGCTCCTTACTGGAAAATTACCCATCTGAATATTGATTCTAAAAACGGAAACTATGCAGAAGTTAATGTAAAAGATTCATTAAAAGGACATATTCAGAACACTGCAAAATTTGTCTATTATAATGACCCGATTAGAGCATTTAAAATAGATAAGGCAACGAAGGTTGAGAATAAAAAATTAGAATAATATTGACGGGAAGTGAGAAGCCGGAGCATGGAAGTGATAGTATTCTTGCATACCTCTTGTTTTCCAGATTAAAAATATTCTTCCGAAAAAAAAAAAAAATAGAATAAACAAAATAAAGCAGAAGTTTGAAACGGGTCAGGATAATGTCTTCCAACCTCCAGCTTCCTTCTTCCGGCTTAAAAAACCTAAACATAAATATGACAACATTAGAAAAAGCGAAACTTTGGTTAAGCGATACATTTGATCAGGAAACAAAAGATGCCGTACAATCGTTAATTGACAGCAATTCACCTGATCTTGAAGATTCTTTTTACAGAGAACTTGAATTCGGAACAGGAGGAATGCGTGGCATCATGGGAGTAGGAACCAATCGCTTGAATAAATATACATTAGGACAGGCTACACAGGGACTTGCCAATTATATGTTGCAACAATTCAAAGGAGAAGAAATCAAAGTAGCGATTGCTTATGACGTTCGTCATAACTCAAAGGAATTCGGAAAACTGGTGGCTGATGTTTTAACAGCCAATGGGATTAAAGTACTTCTTTTCAAAGATCACAGACCAACACCTGAATTGTCTTTCACCGTTCGTGATAAAAAATGTAATGGTGGAATTGTATTGACAGCTTCTCATAATCCGCCCGAATACAACGGGTATAAAGTATACTGGAATGACGGAGCGCAGATCGTTCCGCCACATGATGAAGCCATCATCAATGAGGTCTATTCTGTAAAATTTGACGAAATTAAATTCAACGGAAATGATGACCTTATAGAATGGATCGGGGAGGAACAGGATGATATCTACATTGATGCATGTATAGAAAATTCTACCTATCAGAATGTCGGAAAAGAAAATTTGAATATTGTTTTCACCTCTATTCACGGAACAACCTATACTACGGTTCCTAAGGCTTTAGCGAAAGCAGGATTTAAAAAAATCGACCTTGTAAAGGAGCAAATGATTCCAAGCCCGAATTTTCCGACAGTGGAATCTCCAAATCCGGAAGAACCTGCAGCGTTGGAAATGGCTATGGATTTAGCGAAAATTACCAACGCAGATATTGTGATCGGAACAGACCCGGATGGTGACAGATTAGGAATTGCCGTCAGAAATCTTGATGGTGAAATGCAGCTGTTGAACGGAAATCAGACCAATACTATCCTTACGTATTACATTCTGAATGAATGGAGAAAGCAGGGAAGAATTACAGGAAAGGAATTTATCGGTTCAACGATTGTTACCTCTGATATTTTCTATGACATTGCACAAAAATTCGGTGTTGAATGTAAGGTAGGTCTTACCGGATTCAAATGGATTGGTAAAATGATTCGTGAAGCTGAAGGAAAGCAAAAATTTGTATGTGGAGGCGAAGAAAGCTTCGGGTTTATGACCGGAGATTTCGTACGCGATAAAGATTCCTGCGGAAGTATTCTTGTAGCGTGTGAAATTGCAGCATGGTGTAAAGCCAACGGAAAAACAATGTACCAGTACATGATTGAGATCTATGAAGACCTTGGCATGTATTATGAAGGACTCGTAAATGTGGTAAGAAAAGGAAAAGAAGGAGCTGAAGAAATTCAGAATATGATGAAAAACTTCCGTGAAAATCCTCCAAAAGAATTGGCAGGTTCATTAGTGGAAGAAGTAAAAGACTTTAAGGAGCAGACGAGCCTTACCATTTCCACAAACGAGAAAAAGGGAATGAATGACATTCCGAAATCGAACGTATTGATCTATTATACACAGGATGGAACAAAGGTTTGTGTAAGACCTTCAGGAACGGAACCCAAAATTAAGTTTTATGTTTCTGTAAAAGATTCAATCTCTTCAGAAGCTGATTTCAGAGATAAATTAAAATCATTGGAAGCTAAAATAGCAGCTGTTAAAACAGATCTGCAGCTGGATTAATCTCCTGATAACAGCAAAGATGATAAAAAATATTATAGCAGTTTGTATGCTGTCTGTAGCTGTTGCTTCCTGTAAAAAGGAGGCTGCAGTTTCCGACACAAAGCCCACAGGAGATTCAATTGCCGGAACAGAAACAAAAGAAGACCAGTACAAACCAATAGATACTGTTTGTTCTCCTGTCGGTAAAACGGAGGATTATATTGAAGCTCTTCAGTGGTACCGTTCAAAAATCGAAAAAGAAATTGCAGAAAACAGCCCGGAACAGAATGATAAGACGTATGAAGATTATTTAAAAATCAGAGAAAAGTATACCGGATGCCTTAGTACTTTACACAGTGAGGTTTTAGATAAATACGTGAATTATTATAATTCCGATAAAGATCAGTACAACCTTCCTGAGAATGTGAAGAAAATTACCGCTGAACTGAAGACTGCAGGTCTCGAATTCAGGGAAGTAGGTGAGGGAATGACTGAGATCTGGACTATTCCCGGATATTACTCTTCTCTTTTTAAGAATAAGCTGACTCCTGATTATACTGTTTATATCAGACAGACAGATAAAGAAAGTGAAAGCAATTATGCGGCGGATGCAGGCCTGATTGTTACCTGGGAAGAATTAGGAGCGAGGATCATGTTCTGGGAAAATTTCATGAATAAATACTCTGAAAGCAAGCTGATAAAGACAGTAAGACAAGACTATAATAATTATCTGTATGATTATCTTTTTGGGATGGATAATACCCCCACCTTTGAAAGAGATTCTGAAGGATACGGAAAACTAAACGATGAAAATATAGCGGAATTCAACAGGATCATCAAAAAATATCCGAATTCCAATACGGCAAAAAAAGCAAAAGAGGTGATGGGCCTTTTCGACGCTCATATGCCGGTAGATCAGATACATGAAAGAATCAATGTGGAAAGAAAATATTAGTAAATTTTAAATAAGAAAAAAAGTGAAAGTTTCAAAATTAGCAGCGAACCTGATCGGTTCTGAAATTGTAAAAATTGGTAACGAAGTAAATGATCTAAAAGCAAAGGGAGCAGAAATTGCCAATCTTACTATTGGTGACCTGAATTCTAATATCTATCCTATTCCGGCATTGCTGAAGGAAGAAATTCAGAAAGCCTATCAGAATAACCTGACAAATTATCCTCCTGCCAACGGACTTTTATCTTTAAGAAAAGAAGTTTCCAAAGATTTAAAAAACAGATGGAATCTGGATTATTCTCCTAATGATATTTTGATTACAGCCGGATCAAGACCTTTGATCTATGCAGTATATAAAACCATTGTAGATGAAGGAGATAAAGTAGTATATCCTACACCTTCATGGAATAACAACCATTATGCTTATCTTACTTCTGCCAATGCTGTAGAAGTAAAAACAAAGCCTGAAACCAATTTTCTTCCAACAGCAGATGATGTAAGGCCTCACCTGGATGGAGCTGTTCTTTTAGCACTTTGCTCACCACTGAATCCAACAGGAACAATGTTCACAAGAGAACAACTTTCTGAGATCTGTGAACTGGTGATCGCTGAAAACAAAAAAAGAGGAGCTGATGAAAAACCATTATACTTAATGTATGATCAAATCTATTCTAATCTTACTTTTGGTGCAGAACACGTAGATCCGGTGTCTCTTTTCCCTGAGATGAAAGAATATACGGTGTATATTGATGGAATTTCAAAATGCCTTGCAGCAACAGGAGTACGTGTAGGATGGGGATTCGGACCAGCTCATATCATTGATAAAATGAAGGCTCTTCTTACTCACGTAGGAGCATGGGCGCCAAAACCAGAACAAGAGGCTACTGCAAAATTCTATGAAAACCCTGAAAATGTAAATCTATTTGTAGAAGATTTCAAAGCTAAATTGGAAGAAAGTTTAAAAGTCCTTCACGGAGGAGTTCAGGATCTGAAAGGAAAAGGACTTGCCGTTGACAGTATTGAGCCAATGGGAGCGCTTTATCTTACCATTAAATTAAACTATATCGGAAAAACAAAACCGGATGGAGCTGTAATTGAAAACTCTTCTGATCTGGTATTCTACTTAATCAATGAAGCCGGAGTGGCTTTAGTACCGTTCTCAGCATTCGGAGAAGATACATCTGAACCATGGTTCCGTGCTTCTGTTGGAGGATTAGCTGTTGATGAAATTAAAGTGATGCTTCCGAAAATGGAAAATGCTTTGAATAATTTAAAGTAATAAACCTCATTTATTAATATTTGTACCAGTGTAGCTACTTACCATTTTTAAGGTTGTCACACTGGTACTTTTTTATAGATATATCATCATATTCAGGTCAACGGAATTAGTTTTCTCATTAAATATACCCCTTGAGAACTGAATAATATTTTAAAAAAATTAAATAAACATTAAAAATTAAATAAAGATTTTGTAGGAAAGTCAACTAGGGATTACCTTTGGGGTTTTTATAAAACTAGGAATAACTAAGGTTGAAAACAACTACGATGAAAAAATTGAAATTTCTGCTATTACCTGTCTCTATGTTGGTATGTGCACAGGAAGCTGATACAGCTAAGGTAAAGGAATTACCGAAAGAACTGCCAAAAGTACAGACTTATACTTTAAAGGATGGCTCCGTAAGGACTTATCCTAAACCTAAACTTCTGGATTTTGTAACCAAGCTGCCCCGAAATTTTATCAATACGAATAAAGATTTTGTAGCAAAAGACCATGCCTATTATTTAGGCGGTGCGGTTGCCGCAACACTGATTCTTATTCCGGTTGACCAGAAATTAACCGATAATTCAAGAGAAATTGCCGAAAAATGGGGAATGAGTGAAGATAATACCTATCACAAAATCGGAGGTGTTTTTAAAATTCCTAAAGATATTGGGTCTACATTATATTTAATTGGAAATGGCTCAACGGTGGTATTGGTCGGAATTGGTTTTGGAGTCTATGGATTAATCAAAAATGATTACAGAGCACAGGCTACAGCAAGCGGACTTATGGAAAGTTTAATCCTTTCCGGTGTTTTTACTCAGACTATTAAAAGAATTACCGGAAGAGAAAGCCCTTTTATAGCTGAAGCCAATGGCAATAAAGGCGGAGCGTGGAATCCTTTCCCGAGTTTCGCAGCATTTGGTAAAAACACTTCAAATTATGATGCGATGCCATCCGGACATTTAACAACATTTATGGCTGGATTAACAGTTATTGCAGACAATTATCCGGATGTAAAATGGATTAAACCGGTAGGGTATACACTGGCCGGAGCTTTGTGTTTTCAGATGATGCAAAGTAAGGTGCATTGGGCTTCAGATTATCCTCTGGCTTTACTAATGGGGTATTTTATCGGAAAAACAATCTCAAAAAGCAGATATACGGTTTCAGACCCTAATGCAAAAAATACAAAATATAAACTTGATTTTATAGCATCCCGTCAGTGGGAGTACAATATGGTAGGAGTAAAAGTTTCTTTTTAAATAAAAAACAAAGCCTGCTTATATAGTATAGTAAAAGAGTTTTTACTACTTTTGATTTGAGAACAAATGATGGTCTGTTTCTGTTGAAATAGGGTCATTATAGACTACGAACTACTTATTAATACTTTATTGAATGAAAATAATCGCTGTCATTCCTGCACGTTATGAGGCAAGTCGCTTTCCAGGGAAATTAATGCATAAGCTGGGAAATAAAACCGTTATTACAACCACCTATCAAAACGTGGTAGAAACAGGGCTTTTTGATGAAGTATTCGTAGCTACGGATTCTGAAATTATCCTTGATGAAATTATAAAAAACGGCGGAAAAGCCGTAATGACAGGACAACATGAGACAGGTAGTGACCGTATTGCGGAAGCTGTACAGAATATTGACTGCGATATTGTTATTAATGTTCAGGGAGATGAGCCTTTCCTTAAGCTTGAACCTCTACGACAGCTCATTCAGGTCTTCAAAGAAGATGACCGTCAGGAAATTTCATTGGCTTCATTAAAAATTAAACTATCTGAAAAAGAAGAAATTGAAAACCCAAATAACGTGAAAGTTATTACCGATAATAATGATTTTGCATTATATTTCAGCCGCTCAGTAATTCCTTTCCACAGAGAGGTTTCTTATGAGGTAAATTATTTTAAACATATCGGGGTGTATGCTTTCAGGAAAGAAGCTTTGCTACAGTTTTCAAGACTGGAGATGAAACCACTGGAAATATCAGAAAAAATTGAGTGTATCCGTTATCTGGAATACGGAATGAAGATTATAATGATTGAAACTAATTTTGTAGGAGTAGGAATTGATACTCCTGAAGATCTGGAAAAAGCGAGAAAACTCATCTGATTTGAAAATAGGAAACTGAATAAAGAAAGCCTGTCAGTAAACGCATGATGTTAGCTTGTCATTTTCTTCTCTTTCTTGGCCTTTTTTGCAATTTCGATCAAATCCCCTTATATTTGAATTTATAAATAAAATTAATGAAGAAGTTACTTTTAGTATTTGGCCTGATATTGTCGCACTTATCTTTTGCGCAGACCGCAAAAGAAATTATAGATAAAAACATTGAATTGTCCGGAGGATTAACGAATTGGAAACTTATGAATTCAGTGTTGCTTCAGGGAAAAGTAATTTTAGGAATTAAAGATGAGTATCCTATAAAAATTTATCAGCAACGTCCCAATCTTACCAAAACAGTGATTACCACCAACGGAAAAGAAACTGCAATAGAAGGTTTTGACGGTACAAAAGGATATGCAATGAATTATGCTACTAATAAGCTCCAGGAATATCCCGAATATGTTCCGGAAAGTTTTGATAATGATTTTATTGACTGGGAGAATAAAGGTTTTGAAGCCAAATATCTTGGAAAAGAAAAAGTAGGTGAAATTTATTGTCATAAAGTGGAGCTTACTAAAAATGTAAATAAGAATATGTATTATTTTGATACCAAAACTTATATGCTTTTAAAAGAGGTGAAAAAGGAGGAAACGACTGTATATTCCGACTATAAAAAAGTAGGTAATCTTACCATGCCGTTCAGAATTGAATCCTCAAGCCCTAAAAAAGATGGAGACTATGTAATGATATTCAATAGAATTGACATCAACAAAGTTTTCCCGGCTAATATTTTTAAGTTTTAAATTCAATAGCAGTCTGACTGCAAATAAAATTTATAAGAAATGAAAAAGATTTTTTTACTGCTGCTTTCTTTTATGGCATTTTTGCAAAGCTGCACCAATCAAAAAAGTGAAATTTCTCAATCTAAAACCAAAGAACTTATGGGAAAAACAATATATGACTTCAAAGTAGAAGGTATTGACGGTAAGGAAATTAATTTTGCAGATTTTAAAGGCAAGAAAATCCTTATTGTGAATACGGCTTCAGAATGCGGTTTTACTCCACAGTATGCAGATCTGGAAAAAGTATATGAACAATACAAAGATAAATTAGTGATTGTAGGATTTCCGGCTAATAATTTTGGGGGTCAGGAACCCGGAACAAATACTGAAATCGGAGCATTTTGCCAGAAAAATTACGGAGTAACATTCCCATTAGCAGCTAAAGTTTCTGTAAAAGGAGATGACACAGCGCCTATCTTTAAATATTTAACAGAGAAAGAGTTAAATGGAGTAAAGAATACAACCATTCTTTGGAACTTTACCAAATTCTTAATTGATGAAAACGGAAAACTAATCGATACGTTTGTAAGTACGACAAAGCCAACAAGCGAGTCTATTACAAAATATTTAAAATAAAATATTGTAAAAAGAACCCTTCGGCTCCGCTTGGCAAGATCATGATAAATGGTGTGCAGAGCGGAGCCGGATCGTTTTATGAATGATCAATAACTTTCTCTGCAAAACAGAAAATATTTCCCAGCTTTATACTGGAATAACCATTACTTTTTATCTTTGAAGAATTGATCATTGCTTTAGCCAAAATAGCAGTAGGTAAGGGCTTCTGACTCTCCAGTAAACCAAGCTTATTGGCAAATTTTATAATTCGGCTGCCCAGAACCTCTCCGGTTCTTGCGGAATCTTTTCTTTCAAGCATCCCCGGTTTAAAAATAGTAATTTTGTTGAAATGAAGTTGTTTTACAGCTTCTTCAAGCTCTCCTTTCATTTTAGAATAGAAAATTTTAGAATGGGGGTTCGCTCCATAAGCTGAAACTAAAATATAATCTTCCACCTCATTTTCTTTAGCTGCTTTCGCGAATTCGTACTGATAATCAAAATCTACCTTTTTCTGGGCTTCCTTACTTCCCGCATCTTTTAAAGTCGTTCCCAGACAAGAAAATGCTACATCTCCTTTCACCATCTCTTTCCACTCTTCAGGGGTTTCAAAATTGACCACATGTACTTTCAACCTGTCATTCTGAATATCAACAGGTTTTCTTACAAAAATATCCACTTCATCAAAGGCTTTATCGTTGAGTAACTGCTTTACCAGATCTTTTCCTGTGGCACCTGTAGCGCCAATTACCAGAGCTTTCATAATAATTATGATTTTGTGATATTATTTTCTTTCTTAAATGTAGTAAATTTGAATTAAACAGCCAACAGCCAAGAGAACCAAGAATTAAGCTTATTATTAAACATTTTCAACCTTCTATCCCCAACTACAATCTTATGAATGCCAACGAAATTTTAGATTATTGTCTTGCTAAAAAAGCAGTCACAGAAAGCTTTCCTTTTGATAATGAGACACTTGTTTTAAAAGTGGATACAAAAATGTTCCTTTTGATGGGACTTGAAAAGCAGCCATTGGCTATTAATGTAAAAACTGATCCGGAATGGAGTGCAGAACTTCGTGAACAATACCCTCAGATTACCGGAGCCTATCATATGAACAAAACCCACTGGAATTCTGTTTTGGTAGATGGGCTAAAAAGAGATCTGATTTGGAAACTTATTGATCAGTCTTATGATCTGGTATTTAAATCCTTAACAAAAAAAAATCAAAATGAAATTAATGATTCTTTATAAAAAAAGAAATTAAATTTATATAGTTTTTTTAAGGCATAAATTTTGTTGTTAATTTTTTAATAAACACTTAAAAATAATATTAACGAAACAAAATTCAAATGAGAAATACTGTTTTATTATTCATGGCAGCTGGTGCATTAGCTTTATCAAGCTGTAATAAGCAAGAGAAAAAAGATCAGACTGCAATGCCTGCAAGTCCTGAAAATACAGCATCTGAAAGTATTAAAATAGAATTTACGGGAACAGAAAAATTCACGATTAAAAATCCAAAACTTAAAGTGAGTTTATATGGGATAAGTGAAGGTTTACAGGATGCTCCTGCCACATTAATCACCGAAAAGGAATTTGAAGAAAAAACAGTTCCTTTTACCATAGACTTACCAATACCCAAAGATGCAGAAAGCAAGATTACCCCTAAGCCAGCGAATGGTGCAAAATATTATATTGCGACTGAATGGGATTCTGACGGAAACGGAAAAGCGAATGAAAAAGGAGATATCTTTATTGATCATGACAAAGAATTTCCTAATGTGAAATTAAATGCTGAAACTCCTCAGAAAATTTATTTAAAAACATTGAAATAAAACATAAAAAAGGCTATTTAAACAAATAGCCTTTTTTATATCTTAAAAATTATATTCCTCAGTTAATCTTTTATCTTCATCAAGTCTTTCAATTAATTTTTCAAGCCCTTCGAATTTGATTTCATCATGAAGAAAATCTCTGAATTTTACCGTAATTTTTTCATCATAAATATCATCATTAAAATCAAGGATATAGACTTCAACCGTTAATTTTTCTCCATTTACCGTAGGATTAGTCCCAATACTCAGCATTCCTTTATATTGTTTGCCTTTTACTGTTACTTCAACGATATAAGCTCCTTTTTTAGGTAAAAGTTTTATAGACTCCGTATCAATATTGGCCGTAGGGTATCCTATTGTTCTGCCGATTTTCTTTCCGTGAACTACAGTTCCTGAAACGGAGTAGGGATATCCCAACATTTCATTGGCCTCTTTAATACTTCCGGTTAAAAGGGCATTACGGACTTTCGTTGAACTGATATTATTTTCATGAATATTGATGGCTTCCATCTGTTCCACTTCAAAATCCAGTTCTTTGGATAACCTCTGAAGAAGTTCAAAATTTCCGCTTTTATTTTTTCCGAATGAATGATCGTATCCTATAATAAGGTATTTTACATTCAGTTTATCAATCAAAATCTGACGTACAAACTCTTCTCCTGTTAAATTTCTGAATTCTTCATCAAATTCTTTCAGAAAAAGATTATCAATGCCGTATTTTTCAACCAGTTGTTTCTTTTCTTCTTTCGTATTCAGAAGTTTAAGATCTTCATTGGGATTAAATACGAATCTTGGATGTGGCCAAAAAGTAAGAATAGCAGTTTCCAGATTGTTTTCTGTACCTACATTTATCAATTCATCAATGATACTTTTATGCCCTAGATGTACTCCGTCAAACATACCTAAAGATAATGCTAAAGGCTTTTGAGAAGAATAATCTGTAAAATTTTTGAAAACTTTCAAAACGGAAAAATTTTGATTGCAAATATAGAAATAATGTGCCAATGTATCAATACAAGTCTGCAGTATACTTTGTAACTGCAACATTGCTACGTTCATATATCTGTATATACCCTGTGAAATTGATAAATTGGGTGCATGAAGGTTTCTCAAAAAGCATGATAAAAATCTTTTTTTTACCAATTGCGGGTTTATGAAGAATCACTATATTTGCACCAAGAAAAAATTTAGCAATGGCAAACCAAATTAAAGGTAAAATTTCTCAAATTATTGGTCCGGTAATCGACGTTGTCTTCACAGATGTGGAAGCAGTTCCAGCAATCTATGACGCGTTAGAAATTACAAAAGAAAACGGTGAAAAAGTAGTTTTAGAGGTAGAACAACATATTGGCGAAGATACAGTAAGATGTATTGCAATGGACGCTACTGACGGTCTTAAGAGAGGTCAAGATGTAATCGGATACGGAAATCCTATTACAATGCCAATCGGTGAGGCTGTAAACGGAAGACTATTCAACGTTGTTGGTGATGCTATCGACGGACTTCAAGATATTTCTAAGGATGGTGGTCTTCCAATTCACAGACCAGCTCCAAAATTTGATCAATTATCAACTTCAGCAGAAGTTTTATTTACAGGGATTAAAGTAATCGACCTAGTTGAGCCTTATGCAAAAGGAGGTAAAATTGGATTGTTCGGTGGTGCCGGTGTAGGTAAAACAGTATTGATTCAGGAGTTGATTAACAATATTGCAAAAGGGCACGGAGGTCTTTCTGTATTCGCCGGAGTAGGTGAAAGAACGAGAGAAGGAAATGACCTTTTAAGAGAGATGCTGGAATCAGGAATTATCAAGTATGGTGATGATTTCATGCATTCTATGGAAAACGGAGGTTGGGATCTTTCTAAAGTAGATTTAGAAGTAATGAAAGATTCTAAAGCAGCATTCGTTTTCGGACAGATGAACGAGCCGCCAGGTGCAAGAGCTAGAGTAGCCCTTTCAGGTCTTACATTAGCAGAGTACTACAGAGATGGTGGTGAAAGCGGACAAGGTAGAGACGTACTTTTCTTCGTAGACAACATCTTCCGTTTTACACAAGCTGGTTCTGAGGTATCTGCACTTCTTGGTCGTATGCCATCAGCGGTAGGTTACCAACCAACGCTTGCTTCTGAAATGGGAGCTATGCAGGAAAGAATTACTTCAACTAAAAACGGTTCAATTACTTCAGTACAGGCGGTATACGTACCTGCGGATGACTTAACTGACCCTGCTCCTGCAACTACGTTTGCTCACTTGGATGCAACTACGGTACTTGACAGAAAGATTGCTTCATTAGGTATTTACCCAGCAGTAGATCCATTGGCTTCTACTTCAAGAATTCTTGCTCCTGAAGTTATCGGTCACGATCACTATAACTGTGCTCAAAGAGTAAAAGAAATTCTTCAAAGATACAAAGCGCTTCAGGATATCATCGCGATCCTAGGTATGGAAGAACTTTCTGAAGAAGATAAATCAGTAGTTTACCGTGCTAGAAAAGTTCAGAGATTCTTATCTCAGCCTTTCCACGTAGCAGAACAGTTTACAGGTATCCCAGGATCATTGGTAGATATTAAAGATACGATCAAAGGATTCAACATGATTATGGATGGTGAATTAGATCATTTACCAGAAGCTGCTTTCAACTTGAAAGGAACTATCGAGGAAGCTATCGAAGCTGGACAAAAAATGTTAGCTGAAAACGCTTAATAAATTAGACATAAAGATAGAAGATACCAGACATGAGACTTTAAGGTTGTCTGAAATCTGAAATCTGAAATCTTCAAATCTAAATTAAAATGAATATAAAAATTTTAACACCAGAATATGTAGTTTTTGAAGGAGAAGTAAACTCTGTATTATTGCCTGGGAAAAATGGTGAATTTCACATCATGAATAACCACGCAGGAATCGTTTCTTCTTTAGTAGGTGGTAAAGTAAAGCTTTTTGCTAATTCAATTGATGATGCTTTTGCTAAAAACTTTACTAAAGAAAGTGAGAAAGACTCTGTTTTTTCTTACTCTATCAAAAGCGGTGTTGTAGAATTTAATCATAATAAAGGAATTATCCTTTGTGAATAATTAAATGAAAAGCTAAATATATTTTCAAGAAAGTGTAACTTTGTGTTACACTTTTTTATTTTGTAAAAGTTTGATTCTATGAAGAAAAGTATAATTATATTCTTTATAGTTCTGGGGGCTTTCTTTCATGCTCAGAATATCAAAACCAAAAGAGGAATTATCAATTTAGACGGAATTCCGGTGGCTAAACTCTCCAATAAATCCAATGAATATATTTTTATGGATTTAAAGGAAACACCTTTGTATACAATAAAATTTATTGATAAAAGTATTGTTGATTCTGTGAGAGACAGCTACATACTAGTCAATAGAATTTATAACAGGGATAAAATAATAGAGATCGATTATAGTTCACCATCAGCATTTTCAGGTGAAGAAAGATCCGCAGTGTATACTTCCGTTAAGGATTTTAAAATCATTGATAATAAAGGAATCAACGTAAAAAATCTTGATGAACTTTTTTCAAATGCACCTAAAAGGAAGCTTGATTCCAAAACAAAGGAAGCCTATGCTATCAGAAAAAAAATCGATAAACTGAATATTGAAGTCAATAAAGTTGGAGAAATTTTAAGCAATGGGGTTCCGGTTGGATATTTTACCAACCTTCCTGTAAGCTTTGGATCAGAAGATACCATCATAGATAAAACCTTTCTTGATATTGAGATCTATGATGCTAAAAGTAAGTATATTGGTAAATATATTACCACTACAAAACAATTGAAAACTGCTGCCGGAAAGTCTTTTACCATTTACAGGGAAATGTCCGGGAGAGCTTCTATCCTAAAGTTTCCAACCTATAAAGCTATTGCAGAACGAATGGCGATTATGGATCCGAATTTTATCAGGATACAGGAAAAAGTTTCGGTAGGGCCTGTTTCAAAAGATGTTTCCAATTAAAATAATCACCAGAAACGGGCTTTAGCCCGTTGATAATAAATAACCGATATTACAAAATCTACGTTGAAGAATTCAAAAATTGATGAAATTTGAAAATTCCGGAGAAGAAATAGAATTTTTTATAAACTTAAAATTACTCCGTTTTCCTTCAATTGTTGGACCGGTTTTGAGAACCAGAATAACTCAAAATCTTCAAATTTTTCTTCGAACTGATTTTTAAGTTGTTGAACTGTAGTCTTTTTGGTGTTTTCTATGGTGTTTTCCTGCAAAATATTGATTAACCATTCTGCTTTTTCCTGTTCCATTTCAACGGTAACAATATTCGTTTTTAAGTGGAATGTAAGTAAGGTATACGTACCAGAATATTTCTTTTTATTTTTTACGCGATTCTCAGCGATTACATTTTTAGTTAAAAACACAATTTTTGAATTGCCTTTAAAGGTAAACTGATCTTCTTCCAAAAGACAGTCGTGAATATAGTCAGGGTGGATAGCGGTTCTTGGTATTTTGAAATCGAACCACTCCTGAAGAGGAATTTCAAAATTAACTCCATGCATATAATTGAAAAGGGATTTTTTTAACCCAAAGCTGAACTTGTTGTGATCGATTCCTGTTTTATCTTTAAAGTCGACATCGTTGTTAGCAAATAAGATTTCCTGTTTTACCGGTACAACTCCGAAATCTTCAGGACTCATTCCGACCGGTGAGTGAGCAGTCATGGCAAACTGATGCCAGAATCCACTTTGCAAAATTCCCATTTCAAACATTTGACGAACCATCTCCAGAGAGTCTACTGTTTCCTGAACAGTTTGGGTAGGGTAACCATACATCAGATAGGCATGAACCATAATTCCTGCTTCTGTAAAATTTCTTGTTACTTTGGCAACCTGTTCAACTGAAACTCCCTTATCAATTAATTTCAACAAACGATCGCTGGCCACTTCCAGCCCCCCTGAAACAGCAACACATCCGGAAAGTTTTAACAGATAGCATAAATCACGGGTAAAGCTTTTTTCAAAACGGATATTCGTCCACCAGGTAACCACAAGGTTTCTTCTGAGAATTTCGAGTGCAACCTCTCTCATTAATGCAGGTGGAGCGGCTTCGTCTACAAAATGAAAACCGGTTTCACCTGTAGTGTTAATAAGCTCCTCCATTCTGTCGACCAGGATTTTAGCGGAGATCGGTTCATAAATTTTAATATAGTCCAGGGAAATATCACAAAAAGTACATTTTCCCCAATAACATCCGTGAGCCATTGTAAGTTTATTCCATCTTCCGTCGCTCCAGAGACTGTGCATAGGATTGGCAATTTCAATAACGGAAATATACTGATCCAGTTTTAGATCTGTATAATCAGGTGTACCAATATCGACCTGTTTATAGTCGTGTCTTTTAGAATTGTTTTTATAAACAACTTCTTTATTTTCAATTAAAAATGTTCTCTTGAATTCTGGTGTTTCCGTAGTATTTTCCAGACTCTGACAAAGCAGTTCAAGAGGAAGTTCCCCATCATCTAAAGTTATAAAATCAAAAAATTCAAAGACCCTCTGATCTTTGATTTCTCTTAATTCGGTATTAGGAAAACCTCCACCCATGGCAATTTTAATGTGGGGAAAGTTCTTTTTTATGAACTGGGCACATCGGAATGCTGAGTATAAATTTCCTGGGAAAGGAATGGAAAAACAAACCAGCTTAGGCTGAATTTTTTTTAACTTTTCCTGAAGGATTTTCAGCGTAAACTCATCAATAAATGTTTGATAATCCGCAAGTTTTAAGTAGAGTTCATCAAACGAATTGGCACTTTTCCCAAGACGTTCTGCATATCGGCTGAATCCAAAATCAGGATCGATATTCTCAACAATATAATCCGAGATATCTTCCAGATATAAAGTAGCCAGATGTTTGGCTTTGTCCTGTAATCCCATATTTCCGAAAGCGAATTCCATATCATCCAACTGGTTGAAACGGGAAGCTTCCGGAAGAAAATTCATACTGCAGATCTGTCTTGCCAATGTTGGCGTTTTACCTTGTAAAAAAGGAATAACCTGGTCAATGGTTTTGAGGTACTCATCTCTGAGTGCAAAAATCCTCTGGGTATTTTCAGAGGTATTCTGAAGATCAATTTCTTTGCTGAAAACTTTTTGAAGTCCACCTCTTGAAAACAATTCCAATATAACATCAATTCCAAGATCAACCTGATAACTGGAAATATTTTTGGTATTCAGGAACCCTTTAATATAAGCTGTCGCAGGATAAGGAGTATTGAGTTGGGTAAAAGGCGGAGTAATAAGAAGCAGGTCTTTCAACAGAAATTTTTTGCAAAGTTATTCCAAAGTTTTTTCAGAAAAAAATTTTTTGTCGTGATTATGAGCAGTGAAGAGGTGCTTTGAAATAATGATGGAGTATAGGAACATTTATGCAATCAGTATCATGAGTATTTGAAAGTCTGTATTTCCATTTTTTTTATATATTGTATTATAGATTTTCTATTGTCATCCTTGAAAATTAAAATAAAACACAATTTATAAGCAATGTCTAAAAAAACGACTTCACTGATCAACTATTTTAAAAGTTTCATCCCTCTTTCAAAAGAAGAAATTGAAGTATTGAATGAAAGAATTACAGAAAGGAGAATTAAACGGAAGCAGTTTATTCTGCAAGAGAATGAGATATGCCGTTATTATACATTTATAGTTTCAGGATGTTTCAAAATGTACAGTACAGATGATCACGGGGAAGAGCATAACCTTCAGTTTGCTTCAGAAAATGATTGGATTGTAGATATAGACAGCTTTCATAATAAAAAATCCAGTAAGCTATTTATCGCTGCTTTAGAAAATTCTATTGTATTACAAATTGAAAAAGATGATCTTTGGTATCTTTATACCTATTATCCGAAGTTTGGCAGAAACTTTAGAGTGATTATCGAAAATAAATTCATTGAGCTTCAAAATAGAGTATTGCAGAATATAAGTGCAACCGGAGATGAAAAATATGAGTTTTTTCTCAGACAATATCCTCAGTTGGCCAACCGCCTCTCTAATGTAGATATTGCTTCTTATCTCGGAATAACCCCCCAATTCCTTAGTAAAATAAGGCAAAAAAGGATAAAAGGCTAATCACTTATTTACGTTAGCATTAAATTAGTTTAATCATTTATCTTACCAAATGTCAACATGATTTCTTAAACTAGTTTACCGTTTTTCCATGATATTTTCAGGTAACTTTAGCTTAAATAAATATCAAAAAAAATAAAAGAAATGGAAACATTGAAAAAAGTGGCTGTTATTGGCCTTGGAAATATCGGTAAGGTAATAGCTGATGATTTAGTAAAGAATAATCAACATGTGATTGTTGCAACAAGAAATAATGAAGAAGCCAGTCAGTTTGCAGAACAATCTGCAGGATTAGCCCAGAACATGAAGATCGATCAGGCGATCAAGGATGCAGATATCGTTATCCCGGCAATAGGGTTTGGTGCTTTCAAAGACTTCTTTAATGACTATGGTGAAATACTGAATGGAAAAATTATCATTGATGTTTCAAACCCCATCACTCCGGATGGAAACGGAGGATTTAAAAAAATTATTGGTGAAAAGGAATCTGCGGGAGAACTGAACAAAGTCATTTTACCTGAGGGGGCTAAATTGGTAAAGGCTTTTGGAACTCTTAGTGCGGGAAGTCTTTCGGGAGCTTCAAACAGAAGTCCTGAAAAAGCAGTATTATTTTATGCATCTGATGACTCATCAATCAATCACGATATTGAGAATCTTATTAAAGGTGCAGGATTTGATCCTTTAAAGGTAGGTGGAATTGATCAGTCAATAAGAATTGAAGTTTTTGGGGATTTACATGAGTTGGGCGCATTGGGTAAAACGGTGAATCTTTCAGAGGCTCAATCAAAAATTTAGAATAATCATTATTAATTATCTGATATTAAAACTAAATGCCGGACTATTCAACGGTTCGGCATTTATATAATTTAAAAGGTGAAATTTTTAGATAAGATTGGCATTTTTTTGATTTCCAATGACATTAAGGGTTACTCCAAGAAGGATCAATGTAATTCCGATAGACAAATTGGTG
Organism: Chryseobacterium sp.; assembly: GCF_019236175.1. GTDB lineage: Bacteria > Bacteroidota > Bacteroidia > Flavobacteriales > Weeksellaceae > Chryseobacterium. The sequence goes on along the minus strand of NZ_JAFAJM010000017.1, from coordinate 3,720 downwards.
GTGAATTTTTCATGAAACATCAACACACTCACCATCACAGCCACTACAGGTTCCAACGCTCCTAAAATAGCAACCGGAGTAGAACCAATACTTTTAATAGCATATACCAAACATAAACTGGAAATAACGGTCGTAAGGAAAGCAAAGATGAGAAAATTAAAAAAGATAGTTGTTGAAGGAATTGCAAACGACTGATTTCCTATCATTGATTTTGTCATAAAAAACAACGAAGTAAAAAGCATAGAGTAGAAGGTAAGCTTGAACCCTGAAACTTTAAGCTTCGATTTGTTGACAATCACCATGTAAAGAGCATAAAACAGAGCGCTAAGCATCACAATTCCCAATCCTGCAAAATTGATTTCAAAACCACTTTCTTTCAGACATAAAACAATAACCCCTGCAAAAGCAAAAAATAGTGAAATAATAGACAATTTGGTGAGTTTCTCTTTATAAAAGAAAAACATAATCAACGCTACGATCACCGGATAAATGAATAGAACTGTAGAAGCAATTCCCGGAGTGAGAAAATCATATCCTATAAACAGAAATTCAGATGAAAGCGCATAACATATTCCAAGAATGGCTAGTATTAGAGCTTCCTTTTTATTGATTCTGAAATTTTGTTTAGAATAGATGAGATAGGCTCCTACCATTAATGCTGAAAAGAAAAACCTGTAAAACAGGGTAATATCCATTGAAAAATGTGCCTGCTTGATCGGCAGGATAAAGATCGGAATCAATCCGTATGAAACTGCCGACAAAACGCCCAACAAATAACCTCTAAGTTTCATTTGCTTTTAATAGTTTATAGTTTTTAAAACAAAAAACCACTGAATCAATCAGTGGTTTTTTTATTTTGTTAAAGATTAAATCGGCTTAAAGCTTAATCCCTGTTCCTGCAGTAATAATTGTTCCTGCTCTTTATAGTAACCACTTACTAGTTTATCATGAATGGCTTCAAATGCGGCCAGAGTTTCATTAATCTCTGAATCTGTATGAGAAGCGGTAGGAATTAATCTTAAAAGAATCATTCCTTTTGGAATGACCGGATAGACTACTACTGAGGTAAAGATTCCGTAATTTTCTCTCAAATCTTTTACAAGAAGAGTAGCTTCTACAGGTGTTCCCTGCATCATTACAGGTGTTACACAGGTATTGGTATCACCAATATTGAATCCTCTTTCTTTTAGCCCATTCTGTAATTTAGCTACATTTTCCCAAAGTTTGGCTTTAATTTCCGGTCTTGATCTCAATAGCTCCAGTCTTTTTAATCCTCCAATAACCATTGGCATTGTTAAGGATTTCGCGAAGATTTGCGATCTAAGGTTGAATTTCAGATACCTGATGATCTCTTTATCTCCTGCAAGGAATGCTCCGAAACCTGCCATTGATTTAGCAAAAGTAGAGAAATATACATCAATCTGATCAGTACAGTCCTGTTCTTCACCTACTCCGGCGCCTGTTTTACCAAGAGTTCCGAAACCATGTGCATCATCTACCAGAAGTCTGAAACTGTATTTGGATTTAAGGTCACAAATTTCTTTGATTTTACCTTGTTGTCCTCTCATTCCGAAAACCCCTTCAGTAATCACCAAGATACCGCCTCCGGTTTCTTCGGCTACTTTAGTTGCTCTCTGAAGGTTTTTTTCAAGACTTTCCATATCATTATGTCTGTAGGTAAATCTCTTACCGGAATGAAGCCTCACTCCATCCACGATACAGGCATGAGAATCTACATCATATACGATGACATCATTTCTGCTTACCAGAGCATCAATCGTAGATACCATTCCCTGGTAACCGAAGTTTAATAAATATGCTGATTCTTTTTGTACGAAATCTGCCAATTCTTTTTCCAGCTGAAGATGCTGATCTGTCTCACCAGACATCGCTCTTGCTCCCATCGGATAGAACATTCCATATTCTGCAGCCGCTTTTGCATCCGCTTCCTTTACTTCAGGATGATTACACAATCCTAAATAGTCATTGGCACTCCAGAAAATTACTTCTCTACCCTGAAACTGCATTCTTGGACCAATCGGGCCCTCTAATCTTGGGAAAATAAAATATCCTTCTCCATAATCTGCAAATTGTCCAAGTGGTCCTGGATTTTCTTTTATTCTTTCAAAAATATCCAACATTGTATCGTAATTTTAAGTAAAAAAGCCTTTTTTGTAGAACACGCAAAAGGCTTGATTTATATTGTGATTTATATTATTATTTGATAAATTCTGTCTTAAAAACTTCATCATAATTGTGAACACAATTATTGACAAAACCTTGCTCTGCCATCCATTTATCACTATATACCTTAGTGATATATCTTGAGCCGTGGTCAGGGTAGATTAAAACAATAACATCATCTTTAGTGAATTCATGAGACTGTGCATACTGAATAAGCCCCTGAGTGACTGCTCCGGTAGTGTAGCCTCCCATAATAGCTTCTTTCAAAGCAATCTCACGGGTTCTGTAAGCAGACATTTCATCATTTACTCTTACAAACTCATCTACTTTATCAAAAAGAAGCGCTGCAGGAATTAAATTTTTTCCCATTCCTTCAATCTGATAAGGATGAACATCTTCTTTATGAATTTCTCCTGTTTCGTGGTAGCTTTTCAATATAGATCCATCTGCATCTACACCAATAATCTTAATATCAGGATTTTTTTCTTTTAAAAATTTGGCAGAACCTGAAAGCGTTCCTCCCGTTCCTGTACAGGCAAAAAGGTGAGTGATCTTACCTTCTGTCTGTTCCCATATTTCCGGACCGGTAGACTGATAATGGGCATCAATATTCAGCTCATTAAAATACTGGTTGATATAAATAGAATTAGGGGTTTCCAATGCGATTCTCTTAGCTACTTCATAATATGATCTCGGATCATCTGCAGGTACATTGGCTGGACAAATATATACAGTGGCACCTAAGGCCTTTAAATAAGCGATTTTTTCCGGTTTGGTTTTGTCGCTTACTGCAAGAATACACTTATATCCTTTAATAATGCAGACCATGGCAATAGAAAATCCTGTATTTCCGGAAGTCGTTTCTACAACTACAGAATCCTCTTTTAATAAACCTTTTTTCTCTGCATTTTCTATAATATGAAGTGCGATTCTATCTTTGGTGGAATGTCCAGGATTATATGATTCTAACTTGGCATAAACGGTTGCTGGAATATCTTTTGTGACAGTATTTAGCTTCACCATAGGAGTGTGTCCTATTAGGCCAAGGATATTATCGTAAACATTACTCATTACTTGTTATTTTCAATAAAAATCTGACTGCAAAAATACAAAAAAATAAATAATTCCTAAACTTTTGTTTGATTTCTAGGACCTCTTCCTGGAAAATTATTTTTCTTGCTTACAGTTTTAACAGAAGTATAGTCGCAAATACTACGCCAATTTTTTAAATTTTGTTAAAAACAATATAAAATAATATAAAAGCCTTATTTTCGCATAATTGATTTAATACTATGAAAAATTGGACTTTTAGGCAATGGAACACCGTTTCAGGATGGGTGATTTTCGTCATTGCGTTTTTTACGTACTTGTCCACAATAGAACCCAATTTCAGTTTCTGGGATTGTGGAGAGTACATTTCCTCTGCCGTAAAACTTGAAGTAACGCATGCTCCGGGAGCAGCTTTGTTTCAGATCGTAGGGGCTGTAGCTGCTATGTTTGCATTGGGGAAAGGCGAAAATTATTCGATCGTGATTA
>NZ_JAFAJM010000023.1 GCF_019236175.1 Chryseobacterium sp. | reverse complement strand
CCTGAGAAGAAATGCTTTTCCGGTAACAGGAACAACAGCTACCCGGGTAGATGATCTGGTATATCAATACACCGGCAACCGCCTGAATCAGGTGATAGAAAATGCGATGAACGACACCGGTTATGAAGGCGGCAACAATATCATTGATTATGACCTGAATGGCAACATGATCAATATGAAAGATAAAGGGATCAACAGCATTCTCTATAACTATCTCAATTTACCCAATACGTATTCGATTATTCAGGGAGATCCTGTCTTAGGAGTCACTTCAAGTGTCGCATTGAAATACCTGTACAGAGCAGATGGGGTGAAACTTCGCAAAAGCAATACCACCACCTCAGGAAGAGGGCAGACCCCAACCACCGTTACCACAGATTATCTGGATGGCTTTCAGTATGAGACCACAGAAGGCGGCGGAATATGCCTGACCTGCAGAACGGAAACCGCCTATGAAGAACAGGCCTACAAAAACAGAGGACTTATACCTCCCGGTGGAATTGCCACTACAAGACTTGATATTGTACCCACCGCAGAAGGTTTTTACAGTTTCACAGAAAACCGCTATATTTACCAGTACAAAGATCACTTGGGAAATACCCGGGTGAGCTTTGCCAAAAACAGCGCAGGCGCTCTTGAAGTCACCGATATCAACAACTACTATCCATTTGGATTAAACCATATCACGGTAGGCGGTACGAATTCTCTTTTGGGAGGGTATTACAGCTATAAATACAACGGTAAGGAAATTCAGGAGACGGGTTTTTATGATTATGGAGCGAGGATGTATATGGCAGATATTGGGAGATGGGGAGTTGTAGATCCGTTGAGTGAAAAAATGAGAAGATGGTCACCATATAACTATGCTTTTGATAATCCTGTTCGTTTTATTGACCCAGATGGGATGCAGGCAGAAGATAAAATTAAGATACTTAATAATGGAGATATAAAACGTACAGCAGATAATAACCCTTACGATACTATTACCAATGAAGATGAATCTAAGTCTATAAAAATTGCTCGCACTAATATAACAGATGCAAACCCTAGGGGAGATTCACAAATAGGGGAAGCTAAACCGATTTCTTTTGAAACACAAGGCCATGATGGTGAAGCTGGATCATCAAAATATACATACCTACAAATACAGAATTATGATGTAGCTACTCAATTTTTTGAATTTGCTGCAAGTAATACTAAAGTAGAATTTGGACAAGATACATTTAATTTCTCCGATGGTTTTTCTACAAATATTGTAAGTACAAATCACACGGTTAATTCGAGTTCCAGTGCAGCTACCACAATAGGTTATGTTGATGTAAGTCCGTCTGGATCAACATCTCGTTATTTTATAAACGATGCAACCCGTCAAGAAAGAGTACATTCTCATCCATCGGGATCAGATTGGGGGCCTTCAGGGTTTGATGTGTCTCGTAATAATAAAACGGGCAACTTAACAGTTCAACCAACATACAAAAACCCCGTTGGAGACAGAAAAACTTACAATAGTAATGTAGAAAATACATATCAATACACTCCTGAAGTAGGTTATTTTAAATATAATAAAGATACAGCTACATATATTGGAAAGATAAAAAAATAAATTATGAGAAAATACTTTTTGTTAGTTTGCATACTTATTTTGACAAATAGTTGCGGTAGTTATCTTCATTCTCAGCAAAAGAAAGATATTTATCAAGTTATTGTAAGTACATTTATAGAAAACAGAAACTCACAAGCAAATATCAATCCTAAAGAAAATGTATTGATAGTAGGTGCTAATGATAGTGATAGTGAAAAAGATTCATATAAGATTGTAATGTCTTTTGTAAATCCAAAACTATTAAGCGGATTTGAATATAGTAAAGTTTATATGATTGATGGATATAGATTAATTATAGATGAATCAGCAGCTAAATCAAACATATTAAAAAGCTCATTTAAAGAAGCAAAATATGAAGACCTAAATCTTGCTTCGCAGCCGATTGAATATGATTCTATATATTGGCTTATTACATTTAATTCAAAAAATGAAATTACCAGTATATCTCCACAACGAAAATCAAAAGAGATAAAAGATTTACTGCTCAATAAAGGAGTGAAATTTTCAAAAGATTATGAAGATTAATCTTTTATGATACAAAATAACCCCTCGCAATTTGCGAGGGGTTTGTTTTATATGGGGAAAGCATTAGAAAGCGTTTTCTTAAGCTTTAAATTGTAGAGAGCCATATCAATAATATTGAAGATGGATTCCTTGCTAACGAGAACTTCTAGCTCGTGTCTGATAAATAAAATAAAGATCATTGTACTTACAATGGTCTTTATTTTTAATGTAACAATTGTTATATTTACCAGTACAAAGATCACTTGGACAGACGAGTAAAAGAGAATATTTTACGAAGACTTCAAAAATAGTTCATCAAGGGTAAACTTTGCCAAAAACAGCGCAGGCGCTCTTGAAGTCACTGATACAACTACTATCCATTTGGATTAAACCATATCACGGTAGGTGGTACGACCTCTCTTTTGGGAGGGTATTACAGTTATAAGTACCAAGGACAGGAATTACAAGAGACATGTTTTTATAGTTTTAAGTGGAGAAACTATATGCCAGATCTAGGACGCTTCTTTAATATAGATCCACTTGCTGAAAAATATCAGTATAATTCAACTTATGCATTCCAGGAAAATAAAATGGGCTTAGGTAGAGAATTAGAAGGAGCTGAATTATTGCAGGAAAGAGGTTTAATAACATCAACAGGTATGACAGAATACGATGTATATACAAGAGAGCCATTACCTGATTATATGTCTTATTTAAATTATAAACCTTCTACTCCTTACCCCGATTTAATGACTGCCGAAACGTATCCTACAAATTCGGCTGCAAAAGGAGCGGAAAATTCTTCTTCATTTAAAGGAGTAATAGGTGTTATCGAATTATATAATGTTGTAAATAAGGGAATCGAAGGAGTGAAAGGGATGATTGCAACGGATAAAAATGTAAAAGCAATTAATTACATGGACAAATTAACAGGAGAGTTTAAAGATATGAAAACCGCATTAAATGTAGTCAATAAAGCAAATTTGAAACTAGATACTAAAACTAAAACAGAAATTACCAACTATGTATTTGATGGTTCTTTACCTAGGGATATTAATACAAGAAACAATTCAGTAGTTAATTTAGGATCAAAAACTAATATTGTCAATACCGGAAACTCTATTATGAGAAAAAATGGCATTATAGTTCAAAATAGCCCGGAAGTTAAGAAAAGAACAGAGCTAAATGAAGCAGTAAGACAACAACAGAAAAAATTACAAAAGGTAGGACAATGAGAATATGGATATTAATAATATTGTTTAGTGTTATATCAACATCTTGCAATACCAAAGCTTCGGCAGAAAGGAAAATAAAAAAAACAGTAATCAATTTTTTAGATGCTGTTGAAAAAAAAGATGGAAGTAAATATAAATCATTAATTTACGAAAGTGAAGCTTATCCTGGTGTTATATCAATGGAAGAAAAATTTTTTTATAAAAATTATAAAATAATCAACTCTAATGTAAACTTAAAGGAAAATATAAAAATAAAAGATACCATTTTTAATGGAGCTAAAAGAAAATATGTTCAATATCGTATTAAAAATAACAATCCAGATTTTTTTCAAAAACCATTAATCATTACTTTTATATTTTATGATCAGATAGGATATGATCGGATTTATAACCATAGTGTTTTTGATAATATGTTAGACTGGGAATAACAATAAAACCCTTTGCCGGTGCGAATTTATAGCTCATGTCTGATAAATAAAATAAAGATCATTGTACTTGCAATGGTCTTTATTTTTAATGTAACAATTGTTATATTTACCAGTATAAAAATCACTTGGACAGGCGAGTAAAAGAGAATCTTTTACGAAGACTTCAAAAATAGTTCATCAAGGATAAACTTTGCTAAAAACAGCGCAGGCGCTCTTGAAGTCACCGATATTAACAACTACTATCCATTTGGATTAAACCATATCACGGTAGGCGGTACGACTTCTCTTTTGGGAGGGTATTACAGCTATAAGTACCAAGGACAAGAACTTCAAGAGACAGGCTTCTACTCCTTCAAATGGAGAAATTATATGCCCGATGTAGGAAGGTTTTTCAATATTGATCCTTTGAGTGAAAAATATGCTTACCAATCCCATTATAATTTTTCTGAAAACAGAGTTATTGATGCTAGAGAATTAGAAGGCCTTGAAGCTAAGTTAATTAATGATACAACAATTGAATGGAAAGTTAAGGTAGATAACAAATTGGGACGTGATTATAGCAAAACTCTTTTGCAAGATGCAGCAGGTATTTTAAGCCAAAATGGTTTGACTGTAAATATTGTTGAAGACCCAAAGGCAAAATTTACTATTGAATTATCACGACCTCGTGCAAAAAATACTGATGACGGTCTTACTTTTGTTAATGGTGAGACTATGCCCGACGGGAATGTATATGATGGTAAGGTAGTAGCTAAAGATAGTCCTAGAACACTAGCTCATGAATTAGGACACAAAGCAAGTCTTCCACATATTTTTGATGAAACAAGTAAAGTTGAAAATACAAAAGAGAACAGTAATAATCTTATGAATTCTGGAGCTACCGAACAGAAGCCAGAGCTGAGAGATACCGCAGGAACTAATTTAATACCTTCTCAAACAACAGATATGAAGAATCACATAAGAATTTCCAATGAAAATAGAGAAAGGAAAGAGAAAGAACAACAAAAATCAAATCAAAATGCAAATTAATAAACTACTATATTTAACAGCTCTTCTGATGTTGAGTTTTGTCTCATGCCAGAACAAGAAACTGTACTATTTAAAATATGAAGATTTACCTTCTGAAAAAAAGAAAGAAGTGAATGAATATTTAGGAGATGTAAAAAAAATGTACCCTAAAAAAGATAATGAGATATTATTGATGCTAGGATATAATTGTTTTTTGAATGAATCAGTATTAATTAATAAAAATATTAAAAAAGAGTTTCCAGAAATAAAAAATGGCAATAGTGATGGAAAGACAACAATGATTATTGTTGAGAAAAAAATAAATAAAAATATAGAATTAGTATTTTCTGATGGCAAAAAAATTAATATTATGCCTAAAGAAAAATATGATTATATATCTGTTTGCTATAATAAAAAATTTAAAGAATGGTACATTGAATACTATAATTATCCTCATTTAAATATTAGTGAATAGTAAACCTCATACTGCCACGAACATCTTGTCACTCCACGCTGCCGCACGAATCCTTTCATGTGGTGAAGTAATAATAAAACCACTGCAATTGCGGTGGTTTTATTATTCTGAAACAGAACAAGAAAAATAAATCTTGGGGAGAAGGTCAGTTTTAGCACGGATTTTTCCATTGTCAGATAAATCAGGGATAAAATTGAAATTCCCACCATTCATTTAATATAAGTATCTTGGGTTAATAAAATAAAGGAGAATGATAAAATATCTGTTTATTCTTTTTCTATACATTGCCGCTTTTGCGAAGGGGCAGTACACAAAGCAAAGTCCGGATAAGACTTATGATCATTCTTATGATATTCAGGATAGTGTGATGATTAAAACCAGAGATGGAGCTGTAATTTCTGCGATGGTCGTCAGAAAAAAAGGTGTCATGAATCCTCTTCCTGTCGTTTTTCAGTTTACCATTTATGTAAGAGATGCGGGACGAGACCTTCAAAGTTTAAAAGAGGCTGCTGATAGAGGGTATGTCGGAGTTATGGCTTATACCCGCGGTAAAAGACTGAGTCCGGAGGCCGTCAATCCTTATGAATATGAAGCTAATGATACCTATGATGTGATCGACTGGATCAGTAAACAGAAATGGTGTAACGGTACAATAGGAATGTATGGCGGCAGCTATAATGGTTTCAGCCAGTGGGCAGCCTGTAAAACGATGCACCCTGCATTGAAAACAATAGTCCCTTATGTGGCCAATCGTCCCGGAATGGGACTTCCCATGGAAAACAATATTTTCATTACTCCCAATTATGAATGGGCTTTTTATGTCGGAAATAATAAATACCTGGATAATGAAACAGGAAATGACAGACAACGGTTCAGATCAATGATGTTTAAATGGTGGGAGAAAGGGGCTTCATACAATAGAATGGACAGTATTGACGGAGCTCCAAACCGGTGGTTTCAGCAATGGATTGCTCATCCGGACTTTGATGTTTACTGGCAGAAGATGGCTCCTTATAAAGAAGATTTTAAACAAATCAATATTCCGGTTCTGGCATTTGACGGTTATTATAATGACTCTCAAAATTCCGGTATTTATTATCTTAAAGAATTGCAGAAGTACAGCCCCAATACTCCGTTTTATCTGATCATGGGTCCCTACGGACATTTCGGAACCCAAAAAGGCGGGGAAAAGGAAATCAACGGGTATAAAGTAGATGAAGTAGCCATCTTCGATATTCAGAAAATTACTTACGAATGGCTGGATTATATTTTAAAAAACGGACCCAAACCATCAGTTCTTAAAGACAAAATCAATTATGAAGTAATGGGAGCCAATCAATGGCGCAGTGCTCCCTCCTTTGAAAAAATAAACAATGATGTTCTGAAACTTTATCTTTCCCGTCAAAAAAAGAATGGGACGTATTTTCTGGATTCAAAAAATTCCGGTCAAAATACATTTCTTTCCCAAACAGTTGATTTTAGAGATCGGAAATTAAGCGGAAACAGCGATTATTATCCGTCTCCAATAGAAAAAAATGAACTGGACAAAAGCACAGGGTTCATTTTTACCAGCGATCCTGTAGAAAAATCAGTTATTGTAAATGGCTCTTTTTTAGGAAGGCTCCATATTGAGATTAATAAAAAAGATGTAGACTTAGGGGTAACCTTATATGAATGGACTCCCGAAGGAAAATATTTCCATTTGTCCTATTATATTGGAAGAGCAAGCTATGCAAAAGACATTACCAAAAGACATCTGCTGAAGCCTGGAGATAAAACATGGATAGAATTTACAAACAGCCACTTTATAAGCAAAAAACTTCAGAAAGGAAGTCGAATTGTAGTGAAAATTGATGTTAATAAAAATCCGTTTTCCCAGTTGAATTATGGAACAGGAAAGGAGGTCAGCACAGAAAGTATAAAAGATGCCTCTATTCCTTTACAGATCAAATGGTATAATGACAGCTATGTAAAGATTCCTGTTTTAAATGAATGAAAATAAGTAGCGATTATTAGAGATGAATAAACATATTTTTGTTTTTAAAATCCATTATATGAGCAGGTTATGTTTTTTGTGTCTGAAAAACAGGTATATTGGTATTGCCAAATTAAAGCGTAATCCGAAAAGCATAGAGAGTAGGAGAAAAATCAAAAAATAGTATTATGAAAAACCTGAGAAAATTATCCAAAAAAGAATTAAAAACAGTTCAGGGAGGTATTCCAATGTGTCTGGCAGGATATTTCTGGTGTTCCTTTGCGAAAAAATGTATTCCCGTAGGATCACCTTGCGGACTTATTGATTAATCCGATTCATGAAAATAAGTAAAACGGGCTGTCTCAGAAAGGGAATAGCCTGTTTTTATGTATCGACTTAAGAGTGAATGTAATTCGTTAAAATGAGCATGAAATGTAGTGAGAACCGAAGCAGAATCACATCATCCGTGTGAGTTTGGAACTATATTCAGATTTTTAACGGATGATTCCTGTTTTGAACTTTTGTTTTGAAGTAAAAGTATAATTACAACGATACAAATCACCATCATATAGTTGAAAAATCATCAAAACAGGATTTTCATCTCTCACCGAAAAACCGTATTTTTGTACATCTAAAAAGTAAAAGAACGAATGAATTCCTACAAAAATCCATTGGAAGAGCGCTACTCCAGTGAAGAAATGTTATTTAATTTCTCACACAATAACAAATTCCAGAATTGGAGAAAACTTTGGATAGCTCTTGCTGAAATTGAAAAAGACCTTGGACTTGAAATTACAGACGAGCAAATTGCTGAGTTAAAAGCGAATGCTGAAAATATCGATTACGAGAAAGCAGCAGAATACGAAAAGAAATTCCGTCATGATGTAATGGCTCACGTTCACGCTTATGGGGATGTGGCACCTTCAGCAAAAGGAATTATCCATTTGGGAGCTACTTCGGCTTTTGTAGGAGATAATACAGACTTAATTCAGATCCGTGACGGACTTTTAATTTTAAAGAAAAAGTTGGTTAACGTAATGAAAAACTTAGCTGATTTTGCTATTCAATATAAAGACCTTCCGACGTTAGGATTTACACACTTTCAGCCGGCTCAGCTGACAACTGTCGGGAAAAGAGCAACTCTATGGCTACAGAGTTTGGTTCTTGATATTGAAGAATTAGACTTCTTCCTTGAAACCCTTCGTTTCAGAGGTGTAAAAGGAACTACAGGAACTGCTGCAAGTTTCCTGGAGCTTTTCAACGGTGATTATTCTAAAGTAAAGCACCTGGATAAAGAACTTTCAAAAAGATTCGGTTTTGATAAAGTTTTCGGAGTTTCCGGACAGACTTATGATAGAAAAATTGATGCTAAAGTAGTTGCTTTATTAGGAAATATCGCACAATCTGCACACAAATTCACCAACGATTTACGTTTACTTCAGAACCTGAAGGAAATTGAAGAACCATTCGAGAAAAACCAGATCGGTTCATCAGCAATGGCTTATAAGCGTAATCCGATGAGAAGCGAAAGAATCGGAGCCTTGGCAAAATATGTAATGTCTCTGACAACAAGTTCTGCAATGGTAGCTTCTACACAATGGTTTGAAAGAACATTGGATGACTCCGCCAATAAGAGATTGACAATTCCTCAGGCATTTTTAGCCGTTGATGCTATTCTATTGATCTGGAATAATATCATGAACGGAATCGTTGTATATCCGAACAGAATCAACAAACATATTATGGAAGAACTTCCTTTCATGGCAACAGAATATATCATCATGGAAGAAGTGAAAGCCGGTGGTGACCGTCAGGAAATTCACGAGGTCATCAGAGTACATTCTATGGAAGCTTCCAAGAAAGTGAAGGAAGAAGGAAAAGAGAATGATCTTATTGAAAGAATCTTAAACGATGATTCTTTAAAACTGGATAAATCAAAATTAAAAGAAGTTTTAGATCCTAAGAACTTTATAGGATTTGCACCGATTCAGACGGAAGAATTCGTCAAGAACGAAGTGCAGCCGATTCTGGACCAGAATAAAGGCCTGATAGGATTGGAAGCTGATCTTAAAGTATAAAACAATATGCAGTCTTTTGGGCTGCATATTTTATTTTCAGCCTTATTATGAGAAAAAGACTCCTCGCTATTGTATTGGTACTACCTATCATTTCTTTTTCACAGGGAAAAGAAGAGTTATATTATTTTAAAAATAAAGATTCTCTGGTTGGAGTAAAAAATAAAACAGGAAAAATTATTGTACCGGCAAAGTTTAGAATTTTCGCATACCTCAAAGACGGAGATCCGGTAGAAGGAGAAACTATTCTTTTTGATGGTAATAAAAAAGGAGAAAAGTATGAGAAAAATACCTGGGGATATGTGTACAACAGAAAAGGAACGTTTTTATACAGGCCTTTCCTGTATGACAACGGCCCCGATTATTTTTCTGAAGGAATGAGAAGACTCGTTAAAAACGGGAAAATAGGATTTGCAGACAGAAACGGTGTAATTGTTGTCGATCCCAAACATGACTTCGCTTCACCTTTTAACTATGGATATGCCGCTTTTTGTGACGGCTGCGACTGGGAAAAAACGGAAGCTGAGCACAAAGCAATCGTGGGCGGAACATGGGGAGTTATGAATACTCAGGGACAAACGGTTCAGCCGATTGCCGGACCTGCTGAAAATGCTGTGGAGATCAATGGAAAATACTATCCTTATCCTTTTCAGTACAATGAGAAAGAGAAAAATATTCTTCAGTTTTTTGAGAAACAGAATAAAAAACTCTCAGATCTGTATTATGTAAATGTATATAACAAAATGTCTGACAATGAGAAGAAGCTGTTTTTTGAGATCGTAGAAAGACCCAAAGAAAACTTCCCTTATTATCAGATAAATACCTATGATTACAGGAAAAAGGATTTGGGAATGCTGTACCGCTTTACATTTATGGCCTCAGAAGACGGGAATATATTTTATGCTGCAGAAGATTTTAATGAGCAGAAAATTCCTTTTAAAACCTGGCTGGAAAATGAAATAAAAGAAGCCGGAGAATTTCAGAAAACACATACCGATAACCCAAACAGATTCACTAACTAATACATATCACAACCATGAAAAATCTCTTATTATTTGTATTTGCCCTGATGTATGTAAAGCATTATGCGCAAAATGATCAGGCAGTGTATTCTATTATTGATGCCAATGCTCAGAAGCTTGTTCAGAAATCTGGCGCTTACTCAGTTTCTGTCGGGATTCTGAAAGACGGTAAAGTCTATACCAGACATTTTGGAGAAATAGATAAAGGAAAAGGAAATAAAGCAAACGATAATACCTATTTCCCAATAGCTTCAGTGACTAAACTTTTGACAGGACAATTGTTCGCTCAGGCGGTATTAGAGGGAAAAATAAAACTGGATGATGATGTCCGTAAATACCTGAAAGGCTCTTATCCAAACCTGGAATATGAAGGAGTGCCCATAAAAATAAGAGATCTGATTTCTTTTAAGACAGCTTTGCCGAGAACCCTTCCTAATGATGATGAATTAAGGAAAAATATGACCGATGAAACGCCTTTTCTATATGATAAGCTTGGTGAGGGATATACCAAAGAAGATTTTAAAAAAGATCTGGCAAATGTCAAACTGGATATGAAGCCGGGAACAAAATATAAATACAGCAACCTAAGTCTGGAACTGGCCGGTCTTATGTTGGAAAATATTTATGGAAAAAGCTATGAAACCCTTTTGAAAGAAAATATATTCTCAAAAAACGGGATGAATCATACCAAACTGGAACTTGGAAAAGATGAAGCTCAGGCCAATGGATATCATGAAAATTACAGGCTGATGCCGGTTTCAAAAAGTCTGTTGTGGGGATCGGGAGGCTCAAAAACTGAATCTACCATGGGAGATATGATGAAGTTTTTAAAAGAAGAACTGGATTCAAAAAATAAAATAGTACAGGAATCACAAAGAAATATTGATAACAGCAAAAGAGGTTGGTATGGCTATTTTTGGGATCAATATTTTATTACAGATAACGGAAAAAGAGGATTTAAACATGGAGGGTCTTACGGAACAAATACCCTGTTTACCATATTTCCTGAGCTAAACATCGGAGTTTGCATCATTGTGAATATCAACGGACCCGAGACTTATAATACACTTTATGACGGAACCACAAGATTAGTAGAAGACCTTATCTCAACCTCAGATAAAAAGCAGGTATACGGATATGCTGTGAAAGGAGATAAAATTGTTTTTACCTATACCCATCCTGCGAATTTAAATGCTGATCTTCTTCATACGGTAGCCGTAGCAGGAAGTTTTAACGACTGGAACGCCGAAAATCAAGAATATCAGATGATAAAAAAGGATAAAAATCATTATGAATTGGAAGTTCCCGTATCTCGGTTTGAAAAAGGAAAGACTTATTCTTTTAGATTTGTACTGAATAAAGATGGATGGATGGAAGCTCCTAAAAACGCATCCAATAATGACGGTACCAAACATAATAATCTTGCATTGGTTTTATAACAAAAAGATTGAGGTTAAAGAAAGTAAAAAGAGTAAATTTGCAGTCTATAATGTTAGGGAATCCCTAATGAGTGACCAGGACAGACGGAGCAGAAAACAATAATCTGGTATGGCACTCTGAATAAGTAAAAGTAGAAGAAAAAATAAATCTAATATTAAAATCTGACATCTAATGTCTAATAACAAAAGAATTTTCGTAGAAAAGAGAGGAATTTTCGATGTTGAAAGTCCAAAAATTTTTGATGAAGTAAGAGCGGTAGTATCTGCTGTTCAAAGTGTGAAAGTCTACAATGTGTATGATATTTTCAATTTGAATGACGGAGAATTTGAAAAAGTAGTGAACAATACTTTTGTAGATCCTGTTACTGATATTTTACATACAGAAAACCCAGCTAAAACCACTCATTTCGGAATGGAGTTTTTGCCGGGTCAGTATGATCAGAGAGCAGATTCTGCACAACAGTGTATAGCATTGCTGACTGGAAATGAAAAATCAAAAGTAAGAAGTGGTAAACTGATCGAATTTGAAGGAGTTTCCGAAGCTGATCTGGCTAAAATCAAAGACCTTCTGATCAATAAAGTAGAGTCTCAGCAGAAAGACCTGTCCGTATTGGATATTCCTGCCGATGAAACTCCGTCAAAAGTGATCATTCACGAAAACTTTATCAGTTTCAATGATGCTGAACTTGAGCATTTTTATAATAATCATGGTTTTGCATTAGGGCTTGACGATCTGAAATTTATTCAGGAATATTTTAAAACCGAACAGAGAAATCCTACAGAAACTGAATTAAAAGTATTAGACACGTATTGGAGTGATCACTGTCGTCACACTACGTTCGAAACAGAATTGTCAGACATTACCTTTGAAGGACAGTTCAAACACACATTGGAAACAATTTTCAATGATTATATCGAGAAAAGAAAATTCTTAGGCCGTGAACTGAAGCCGATCTCTTTAATGGATTTGGCAACAGTATGTGGTAAATACTTCCATAAAACAGGAAATCTGGACAATCTTGTGATCTCAGATGAGATCAACGCATGTACCATCCAGATTGAAGCCGAATACGATGGTAAAAAAGAACCGTGGTATTTATTATTCAAAAACGAAACGCACAACCACCCGACAGAAATTGAACCTTTCGGAGGGGCTTCCACATGTTTGGGAGGAGCTATCAGAGATCCTTTGTCCGGAAGATCTTTTGTATTCCAGGCGATGAGATTAACGGGAGCTGCAGATGTTTTAGAATCCGTAGATAAAACATTGCCAGGGAAATTGCCTCAGAAAACAATTACAAAACAGGCTGCCAACGGATATTCATCGTACGGAAATCAGATTGGTCTGGCGACTACTATGGTTTCTGAAATTTATGACGAAGGCTATAAAGCTAAAAGAATGGAAGTCGGTTTCGTTACCGGAGCAGTACCTGTAGACTGGGTAAGACGTGAGAAACCAGCCAGTGGCGATTCTATTATTATTTTGGGTGGAGCAACAGGTCGTGATGGAGTAGGAGGAGCAAGCGGAAGTTCAAAAGAACAGGATGAAACCTCCATCCACACCATGAGTTCTGAAGTTCAGAAAGGAAATGCCGTTGAAGAACGCAAAATCCAGAGATTATTCAGAAATCCGGAACTGACAAGACTGATCAAAAAGTCGAATGACTTCGGAGCAGGAGGTGTTTCTGTAGCAATCGGAGAGATTGCAGACTCTTTGGAAGTGAACCTGGATGTATTACCATTAAAATATGAAGGATTAAACGGTACGGAACTGGCGATATCAGAATCTCAGGAAAGAATGGCTGTTGTTGTAGATCCGAAAGATAAAGAACAGTTCATCAGATTCTGTGAAGCTGAAAATATTGTTGCCGTAGAAGTGGCAAAAGTAACAGATTCAGGAAGAATGCAGATGTTCTGGAAAGGAGACAAGATTGTTGACCTTTCAAGAGCATTCCTTGATACCAACGGATGTTCCAAATCTCAGGTCGTGAAGATCAACCATCTGGAAGAAGTAAAAGAAGAAACTAAAGTATTCACTGAAGAGAACTTCCTGAATACATTAAAAGATAAAAATGTAGCTTCTCAGAAAGGGCTGTTGGAAATGTTTGACTCTTCAATTGGGGCAACAACTGTTGCCATGCCTTTAGGAGGAAAATATCAGCAGACACTGATGGAAGGAAGTGTACAGACATTGCCGGTTTTAGGTGCCAAAGATATCAAAACAGTTTCTCTGGCAAGCTGGGGATTTGATGCCGTAATCTCAAAACAAAATTCATTACTGGGAGCTTCTTATGCCGTTGTAGAAAGTGTTGCGAAGATTGTTGCCATGGGTGGTGATTATAAAAATATAAGACTGAGCTTCCAGGAATATTTTGAAAAACTGGGACAGACTCCTGAAAAATGGGGGAAGCCTTTAGCTTCTCTTCTGGGAGCTTATGATGCTCAGATTAACCTTGGCCTGGCTGCAATCGGAGGTAAAGATTCCATGAGTGGAACGTATCAGGATCTGAATGTTCCCCCAACACTGATCTCTTTTGCATGTGCCAATGGGGAAAAACAGAATATCATTTCTCCTGAATTTAAGAACGCAGGCAATAAGGTGTATTTCTTCAATCATACTCCTCAGGAAAATGGTCTTCCGGATTATCATCGTCTGAAAGAAGTTTTTGAACTGGTTTTTGAAAACATCAAAACGGGTAAAATTGTTTCCGTTAAAACGGTTAAAGAAGGTGGTGTTGCGGTAGCATTGGCAAAGATGAGCTTTGGAAACAGATTGGGAGCTGAAATCAATGCAGATGAAAAGACATTGCTGGCTAAAAATATAGGGAGCTTAATCATCGAATCTAAAGAAGAATTAAGTTCGGCTGCTCTTCAGTTAATCGGAGAAGTAAAAGATTCAGCTTCCTTAAAAATCAACGGTCTGGAAATTCAGATTACGAATCTTGAATCGGCATACACGAATACATTCGAGAACCTTTTCCCGACCGTAGAAAAAGAAAAGATTACAGTTGAAATTGATGAGAAATCAAACTCTGTCAATCCAAGAAATATCATCATTAAAAAACACGGAATCGCTCAGCCGAAAGTTTTTGCTCCGGTATTCCCGGGAACCAACTGTGAGTATGATACCCTGAATGCATTCAGAAAAGAAGGTGCTGTGGTAAGCAGCTTACCTCTGATCAATATCAGTCACCAGTTACTGGATGAAAGTATTGATGCATGGGTGGAAGAAATTAAAACCTCTCAGATCTTAGCATTTTCAGGAGGTTTTTCAGCAGGTGATGAGCCGGATGGTTCTGCCAAATTCATCGTTAACGTTCTGAAAAACGAGAAAATGAAAAATGCAGTTCATGAGCTATTAGACAGAGACGGGATGATTATCGGTATCTGTAACGGATTCCAGGCTCTTGTGAAGTCAGGATTGTTACCATAC
The DNA here is from genome assembly GCF_019236175.1 of Chryseobacterium sp. Taxonomy (GTDB): domain Bacteria; phylum Bacteroidota; class Bacteroidia; order Flavobacteriales; family Weeksellaceae; genus Chryseobacterium. Next base: position 94,237 of record NZ_JAFAJM010000023.1, on the reverse strand, counting down.
GGAAGGATTAAAGATCTGGATGAAAATTCTCCGACTTTAGCACATAATGCCATCAGAAGACATATTTCTCAGATGGTAACCGTGAAAGTAGTAAATGATGAAAGCCCATGGTTAAAAGGAATGAAAGGACAGATTTTCACTATTCCGATTTCCCACGGTGAAGGACGTTTCATGGCTTCGGAAGAAGAAATTAAAAAACTATATGAAAACGGACAGATTGCAACCCAATACATAGACTTCGATGGAAACATCGCCCACGGAATGCCATTCAACCCTAATAATTCATTATTCGGAATTGAAGGAGTTACCAGTTCCTGCGGAAAGATCTACGGAAGAATGGGACATCCGGAACGTTTTACAGAAGGCCTCATGAAAAATATACCTACTGCGAATTACCATAATATATTCAAAAACGGTGTTGAATACTTCAAATAATAATAAAAAGAAAATGATCGTCATTAATGGCGGTCATTTTTCGTCTTTGGAAGGTTTCTATGACGAAGTTTCCCGTGTACTTATGAATGATGCCGGCTGGAAAGTAGGAACACTGGATGGATTTGATGATATTCTGTACGGAGGTTTCGGGGTCTTTGAAAACGGAGAAGAAATTGAAATCATCTGGACCGAATCAGAAAAATCAAAAGAAAATCTGGGATTTCAGACGACAGCAGAATGGTATGAAAATAAAATAAAGCAGGGAAAACCCTTCAATGCAGAACTTATTCAGGAAAAACTTGATGCTTTGTTGAAAGGAAACGGACAGACCCTGTTTGATATTTTGACAGAGATTATACAATCACATCCTGATGTAACATTAAAGCTTATATAGCGTGAAATTTTATTGGTCAGAACATTTTTTTAATCACTTTATTCTTGATACTTTTACCCATACAAAATAGAAGAGAACAGAATTTAATATGAAGAAAATAATGTACGGACTGTTTTTCGGAGACAGCATCACTTATGGAGAATATGACGGAGTATCTGGCGGATGGGTTGATATTCTGAAACGCTATGCTCTGCAACAGTATCATAGTGGGAATGGTGACGAACTGATCCTGTTTAATTTAGGAATCGGTGGCGAAACAACAGAAGGCTTATTGAAAAGAATGCCCCATGAATTGAGTGCAAGGAATTCAGCAGACGGAAATCTTGTTTTTATGGGATATGGTGCTAATGATCTTGCAATAAAAGACGGAAAATATATCGTAGCTCCTGAACAGTTTAGAATAAATATCAATATTGCGGTTCAGCATGCAAAACAATTTTCTAAAGATATTTATCTCGTAAGCATTCTTCCTGTTGCTCAAAAAATAGACGGAGTTCTGGTGAGTTCCGGAAAATTGAGAACAAATGAAGAAGTAAAAATTTACAATCAGATTTTACAGAATATTGCAGCGGAACATTCGTTAATGTATATCGATTTTTATTCTGCATTCGTGGATGACAAAGAAATCTTTCTTTCCGAAGACGGAGTTCATCCTAACGAAAAAGGCTACGGACTAATGGCAGAAGTTGTAATACCCGTTATTGAAAAATACTTATAATGCCACATTTATTTTCTTACGGAACCCTTCAGAATCCGAAAGTACAGCTTGAAACTTTCGGAAGACTTTTACAGGGTAAAAAAGATGTTTTGTCAGGCTACCAAATCCATATGCTGGAAATTACAGACCCTGAAGTATTGCGAAAGAGCGGACAGCAATATCATCCCGTGCTGATATTTTCAGGAAATGAGAATGATGCAGTCGAAGGGATGCTTTTTGAAGTCACTGAACAAGAAATTCTCCAGGCCGATGCATACGAAGTAGATGATTATAAAAGAATAGATACAACTTTTAAATCCGGTAAACAAGGATTTATCTATGTCGGAAAATAAGATGAATAGAAACGGGCTTTAGCCCGTTTTTTAATGTAAATGAATTTCCACCGGCTTTAGCCGAAACTTATAAACATAAAAAATAATCTTACAGCAATCAGAGCGTTCCTGACATACAGTTGTCACAACCTGAAGTTATCTTTGAAGGAGAATAAAAAATATAAAAAAATGAACAATGTAAAAGTGGAACCTTTTAAGGTGATCGGTATTGAAGTAAGAACTACCAATGAAAATAATCAGGCAGCAAAAGATATTGAGGCATTATGGGGGAAATTTATGAAAGATGATATTCTGAATACAATTCCCAATAAAACAGATCATTCTGTCTATTCAATCTATACGGATTATGAAAAGGACCATACAAAACCATATACTACAATTCTTGGATGCAGGGTAGATAATCTGGATAATATTCCGGATGGTATGGTAGGCCAGTCTTTTGAAGGAGGAAATTATGTGAAATTTACCCCTAAGGGAGATCTTACAAAAGACCTGGTGATCAATGAATGGCTGAAAATATGGAATATGGATTTAGACAGAGTATTTACCGCAGATTTTGAAATATATGGAGAAGAAAAAGCTAAAAACCCTTCAGATGCTGAAATTGATATCTTTATCGCTGTAAAATAACAAAAATGATGGGATGGAAGAGTATGATAAAAAAAATACACTTCCATCTTTTTAATGAAATATGTATTTCCAATACACTGAAACGCCTACAATTACAGAAGCAATAGCCATCAGGACTACAGCACCGGCAGCAATGTCTTTGATAAAGCCTATCCTTTTATCAAAATCAGGCTGGATGATATCACAGGTCTTTTCAATAGCGGTATTGAGAATTTCGGTGCTTAAAACCGCAAATGAGACCATAAGAATAAGAACCGTGTCAGTACCGGAAAGGCCAAAATAAAATATTAAAAACAGATTGATGGCGAAAGCCGCAAGTTCAATCTGAAAATTTCTTTCGGTTTTTACCATGAAAAACAGACCCCTGAAAGCATTCAGAAAACTTTTATGGACAGGTGGTTTTCGCATGATCTACTTTTTTGAACAAAGATAAGTTTTGTATTTTGATTGTTGCAACTTATCTGTTATATTTGAATAGAATAATAACTATGAAAAAAAGATTATCCCTTTTAGGGCTGGCTTTACTGTCTGTAAATGCATTTTCTCAGGATTATAAACAGAAAATAGCAAAAGCATCCTGTGAATGCTCAGGAAAAATAAAGACGGAAACCCTTTCCTCAAATGAACTCAGTACGCAGTTTGGTCTTTGTGTAATAAAAGCAGCAATGCCTTATGCTAAGGAAGTAAAAAAAGAATATAATTTTGATATCGTGAATATCGGAAGTTATGAAGATCAGGTAACGGATAAATTCTTTGAAAATATTTCAATGTTGATGATGACCGAATGTTCAGATATATTTTTTAAAATGGTAAAAAATGATCAGGCTGCCGAGAATTTATCTCTGGAAGGAACGGTTACAAAAATTGAAAAAAATGATTTTGTGGTGTTTCATATTACAGATTCCAACAAAAATCTTAAAAAATTATATTGGATTACATCAGTAGAATCAAACCTCGATTTACCCAAGGAATATAGCTCTTTATTAAACAAAAAAATAAAACTCAGCTATTATGCTGCCGAGATTTTTGATGCAAAAATAGATGACTATAGGAACCTAAGCGTAATCACAAGTCTGAAAACAGATTGATGATGTTTGTTAAAAACTCCTCGATATTATTTTTTTCTTTGTTATATGTATTTATTATATTTGTAGAAACTTATTTTTAAATCTATGAAATTTATTATTTCAAGTGGTGAACTGCAGAAGGCTTTGCAAACTGTAAGTGGCGTAATATCAAGCTCTCAATCGAGACCTATTTTAGAAAACTATCTTTTTGAACTAGACGGAAATAATGTTACCATTACAGCATCTGATGGCGAGACTACTCTTGTTACTTCTCTGGAAGTGAAGTCTGATGACACAGGTAAATTTGCTGTTCCTGCGAAAATTTTTCAAGATTTTATCAAGACCTATGGCGAACAGCCTTTGACATTTGCCGTAAAGGACAATGCTGAAGGAACCGGAAGCCAGCTTGAGATTTTAGATGAAAAAGACAACTTTGCAGTAGCACTGGACAACGCGGATGATTATCCTGAATTGCCGGAATTTGATGCTTCTCAAAGTGTAATAATGCCCGCGGGAGTACTATCTGAAGCACTTACCAATACACTTTTTGCAACAAGCAATGACTCTCTGCGTCCAGTGATGACAGGAGTACTGTTCCAGTTTGGTGAAAATGAAACAAATTTTGTTTCTACAGATTCCCACAGACTGGTAGTTTACAAAAGAACAGATCTGATGAATGCCGAACCTATGGAATTCATTATGCCTAAAAAACCGTTGAATATTTTCAAAAATATTTTAGCCAGCTCTAATGAAGACGTTAAAATCGACTTTAATGAGAATATGGCTAAGTTTACTTTTGATAAACATATCTGGATCTGTAGACTGATTGACGGGAAGTATCCGAACTATACTGCGGTAATTCCTAAAGAAAATCCCAATATTTTAACCATCAACAGAAACCTGTTGCTAGGAGCTATTAAAAGAGCATCTATTATGTCTAACAAATCTACCAATCAGGTGAGATTTAAGCTTTCAGGTAATATTCTTCATCTTCATGCAGAAGATACAGAGTATGCAAACAAAGCAGATATGCAGATTCCTTGCGACTACAACGGGGAAGATATCAATATCGGTTTCAGCTCTAAATTCTTAACAGAAATGCTGACGATTCTTGGTTCTGACGATGTGACAATGAAAATGTCTCAACCTAACAGACCTGGTATCATTGAACCTCTGGATGGTCTTGAAGAAAACGAAAATATCTTAATGCTTTCAATGCCGGTTATCGGGTTATAAGTCTAAAGAACAACTATAGAAAAGCCGGTTTTTCCGGCTTTTTTTATTTCTGAAACTCCGCATTTTCAAAAAAATATTAACGTTATTTGTATTGTGCTATAGCCTTCATCATGGAAATAAAAATTCAATCCTGTCAAACCTCTGCTTTCTCAGAACTGACCACCGAAAATTACAGTATCGTTGTATGGAAAGGTAAAGGTGTTTTTTCTGTAGATGATATCAATTACCCTTATGACGGCCATCATATCCTGTTTCTTTCTCCTTATCAAAAACTGAAACTGACTTCAGAAACCAATGAAAATATTTCAGTTCTTTTTTTTCATGGTGATTATTACTGTATAGAATATCATAAAGAAGAAGTAGCCTGCAATGGGCTGTTGTTCAATAATATTTACACAAATCCCGGAATAGAATTAGGCGAAGAAAAATACAGATATATTCTGGAGATTTTTGAAAGAATCAAAAAAGAAGAGTCTGAAAATCATCCGTTCTCCCAATCAGTCATCAAAACATATATTCAGTTGATTCTTGCCTTAGGAAGTAAAGAAAAAAGCTTTGCTGATCCTGATGCTGCAACAAACGAAAAGGTACCGAATAAAAATGCCGCAGAATTTCAGAAATTACTGGAAGTATATTATAAAAAAGAAAAGGAACTTTCATTCTACAGCGATCAGCTGAATATTACCAACAGTACCTTAAGCAAGGCTGTTAAGAAAGACTTTGCCAAAACTCCTTTGCAGCTTATCAACGAAAGAACAATTCTGGAGGCTAAGAAACTCCTGCATCTTACTTACCGGTCCGTGAAAGAAATCGCTGCCGAATTAGGATTTGCTGATGAGTTTTATTTCAGCAGATATTTTAAAAAATCTGTAGGATGTTCCCCAAAAAGCTACCGTGAGAAGGTGGGGATTTCTGTAGTGGCAAAAATATCCATGTAATGTCCCGGAATATCTATTCTTAAGCGCAGTATATCGGTCTACTTTTGTAAGAAAAGTAAATCATATGCAAAACAACAGATTATTCAGCACTCTATTGAAATTTGATATCTGGTCTCTCAATTTTCTGAGACTGTCGATATTTATTGTAATGGCCTGGATCGGAGGGCTTAAAGCTTTTCAGTACGAGGCAGACGGCATCGTTCCTTTTGTGGCCAACAGTCCTTTTATGAGTTTTTTCTATAAAAATGCAGGAAATAAAGTTCTTAACGAAGATAAAAAACGGGTTTCAGAATATACTTTGTACAAAAATCCGGAAGGAAAGGTAGTACAGAAAAACATAAAATGGAATCAGCAAAACGGAACTTATGTGTTTTCATACGGATTGGGAACAATGATCATTATTATCGGAACGCTGGTGGTATTGGGAATCTGGTTTCCGAAAATCGGAGCAGTCGGAGGAGGGTTAACTTTTCTGATGTCGATGGTTACCTTATCATTTTTAATTACCACTCCGGAAGCCTATGTTCCTAATCTCGGCGGAGATAGTCCCAGCCCTCAGTACGGATTTCCCTATCTTTCAGGAGCAGGACGTCTGGTGATAAAAGATATCATTATGATGGCGGCGGGATTAGTATTGTTTTCAGACAGTTTAAAAAAAGTTGTCACACCTTCCGGACCGCCCATTATGAACTAAGACCGGATAACCGGCTATTGTTCTGAAAATCTTTCAACTAAATTTAGATCTTTTGCCAGTGCTGTTTCCTGAGTTTATAAAAGTGGAATTAACGAAAATTTATTATCTTAAAGTTGGTTCTAAATTTCTGTATTTCTTAAAAAAACACGACATTTGTACGCTTAAAACTGTTCGGTTATAGCCGAACAAAATTCAAATAAATTTTTTGAAAATATTTCGGATGAAGCTAAGCATTTCATCCGCCTTTAGAAAAAATAAAATTATCAGATGAAAATATCAAACAATTGGCTGAAAGACTTTGTAAAAACGGAATTGAAGACTGAAAGAATCGGTGAGTTTCTTACAGATATAGGTCTTGAAGTTGAAGGGATAGATAAATTTGAAAGTGTAAAAGGCAGTCTGGAAGGTATTGTTGTAGGAAAAGTATTGACCTGCGAAAAACATCCGAATGCTGATAAACTAAAGAAAACCACTGTAGATGTAGGAAACGGAAAAGTACTGAACATCGTTTGCGGCGCTCCGAATGTGGAAGCAGGACAAACGGTTCCGGTAGCAGTAGTGGGAACTAAAATCTATGACAAAACCGGAAACTTTTTTGAAATCAAAGAAGCCAAGATCAGAGGAGAGGTTTCTCAGGGGATGATTTGTGCAGAAGATGAGCTTGGACTTAGCGAAGATCACGGTGGAATCATGGTGTTGGATGAAACAAAATATGAAGTAGGGAAAAACTTTGCCGATTATTTTGAGCTGACGAATGATGAGGTTTTTGAAATTGGTTTAACACCGAACAGAACAGATGCAATGTCTCACTACGGTGTAGCGAGAGATCTTCATGCTTATCTTTCTACCAACCAATTGAAATCACAGTTTAAAAAAGTGGCTTCCGAAGCTTTAAACAGCGAAGGAACCAACGATTTTTCTCTGGTAATTGAAGATGCTGAATTATGCCCAAGATATATAGGAGCTGTTATTGAAGATGTAAAAGTTGAAGATTCTCCGGCCTGGCTAAAAGACAGACTGAAAGCAATCGGATTAAGCCCGATCAATAATGTGGTAGATATTACAAACTATATTCTTCATGGATACGGACAACCCCTTCACGCTTTTGATGCTGATAAAATTGCAGACAAGAAAGTGAAAGTAGGAGTGGTAAAACCGGGAACAAAATTCACCACATTAGATGGAGTGGAAAGAACATTGAACGGTACTGAAATCATGATCAAAGACGGTAAGGATACCCCGATGTGTATCGCCGGTGTTTTCGGTGGAGCTACATCAGGAGTTTCTGATACTACAAAGACTATCTTCCTTGAAAGTGCTTATTTCAACCCGATAGCGGTGAGAAAAGGAGCAAAACTACACAGCCTGAATACCGATGCTTCTTTCAGATTTGAAAGAGGAGTAGACCCTAATATCACCCGAACAGCTATTACCCATGCAATCAGACTGATTCAGGAATTGGCCGGCGGGAAATTAACCGGAGAACTGCTGGAAGAATATCCTAAGAAAATTGAAGATAGCTATGTGATCCTTAGATTCTCTAAAATTGAACAGATTTTAGGAACAAAAATTCACAGAGAGAAAGTAAAAGAAATTTTAAAAGCACTGGAAATTCAGGTATTGAATGAAATTCCTAACGGTTTTGAAATCTCAGTTCCTGCATACAGAGCAGATGTAACAAGAGAGATTGATGTGATTGAAGAAATTTTAAGAATTTACGGTTACAACAAAATTGATGCTCCGCAGAAGATTTCATTTACCCCAGTTAAGCTAAGCGCAAACGATCAGGATGAATTGGAAAACAGCTGGGCAAGAACTTTGCAAAGTCTTGGTTTCAATGAAGTAATGAATAATTCCCTGACTTCTGTGAAAGATGAAACTGATGCCGTGAAATTATTGAATCCGTTAAGTGGTGATCTTGCATTCATGAGAAAATCATTATTGGAAGGTCTTCTTGAAAATGCAGTCTATAATATCAACAGAAAGAATCAGGATATTAAATTTTTTGAATTCGGAAAAATCTATCATAAAAAAGATAAATACGAAGAAAGAAAACAACTGGCGATTTTAGTATCAGGAAGAGATGCCGCAGAAAACTGGTTACAGCCTAAATCTTCCGTAAGCTTCTATAATCTGAAAGCCTATGTAAAAGTTTTACTGGAGAAACTTGCTGTTGATTATAAAGAAGTTGCTTTAACGGATGGAAGATTCTCTGATGCTTTAGCATACGAAGCAGACGGAAAAGCTCTGGTAAGAATCGGAAAAGTAGCTCCGGCTTTATTGAAAGATGCAGATATTGATCAGGAATGTTTCTATGCCGAAATTGAACTGGAATTAGCTCAGGAATTACGTTCTGCAAACGAACTGAAGTTTAAGGATATTCCTAAATTCAATAAAATCAGAAGAGATCTTGCTCTGTTGATTGATAAAAATGTAGGCTATCAGGAATTATACCAGACTGCGAAAAAGAATAAATCTCCGTTTATCAAAGGAATCAACTTATTCGACGTGTATGAGGGGAAAAACCTTCCTGAAGGTAAAAAGTCTTATGCAATGAGTTTTGAGCTTTTAAACGAAGAGAAAACACTGGAAGAAAAAGAAATTACAGAAGTAATGGATTCTCTGATCAAATCTTTCCAGAAAGAATTCAATGCTGAATTAAGATCTTAATCATAAGAACCTATTTTATATACAGAAACGGACTTTTTTAAGTCCGTTTTTTTATTTTTTGAATAGATCTGTGAATTCTTAATAAGAAAATTGCAGTACTTCATCATAGGTTCTATTTTTTTTTAAGTCATTTTTCAAAGGTTGGCGGAAAATAAAGTAGTGGACTGTTGACTCTTCCCGATGTTCTCAAGACTTAGATGTGAATATAACCGGAATTTTTAATTGTCTTTGTTATTGGCCATGCCAATGATAAAAGTCTGACATCAGAAATTATTGGTAATATTTTTATTCTGTACAAACAAGGTATCTAAACTGTACTTTCCATAGCCATACAATAGTAACACCAACAATAGGATAATATAATATAAATTAATTTCAAATCCGTCATTTTTTGCACTGAATCCATTACCGATATGTACAGTGAAAATTGCAACAAGCATAATGAAAATTAAAAAGACAGAAGTCCATCTTACCCATAATCCTATGAATAAGAAAACGGCACCAGCGATTTCTATACCTGCAGAAAGGTATGTATTGAGTGTAGGAACTGGAATGCCTACGCTCTGAAACCAGTCGGCATTTGCAGAGATATCTTGTAATTTCATAAGCCCTGCTGAAAAAAAAGCATAAGCTAGTATCAACCTTATAACTAGCAGCAATATATTCGTTGAAGTCAATTTCATATTTGTAATTTATTCTATACAAAATTAAAGGTTCATTATTGGAAAATATTGCTTTTACTGTAGAATCAAATCTGTGCTTATTGTCAATTTAATTCTATAATGAAAGGGATTCTACCCAGACGGAGTATAATACCGATTACACATTATTATTTGTAAAAAAATATCAGATTTACATTTAAAATATTCCGGTAATTGCCCGAAATATCAAACGTTAAAGAATAATAAAATAGAGGCTGGCCCGTTTAAATAATATAAAATCCGTAAATTTGGGTTAATTCAAAAAGAAAAAAATGAAAAATCTTTTTTTAAGTATATGTACTGCAGCAGTTTTGGCTTCTTGTGGAACAATGACAAGTCCCTCTGCTTCTAAGGTAGGAAAAGCACAGCCTGCTCTTGCTAATACGAAATGGGTGTTGGCGGAAAATGTAAAAGGTAAAATTCCAACGTTGAATATTGAAGGAGAAAAGATCACAGGAAATGCCGGATGCAACAATTATTTCGGAACAGCTAACGTAGATCCTTCTACAGGTGGTTTCTCTGCAGGACAGATGGGTTCTACAAAAATGATGTGCAATAACATTGGTGTGGAACAAAACTTTATAGATATGATGGGAAAAGCAAACAAATATGTCATTTCCGGAAACATCTTAGAATTGTATAAAGACAATCTTTTATTATTGAAATTTAATAAAGCGGAATAAAAAAACAAAAGGAACTCCTTGGAGTTCCTTTTTTATGTTTAGATTGTTATTAATCTTCCTCTTCTTCGTCGTACTTAGCCAACTCTTCGTCGCACCATTTGAACGCTGCTTCTACTACTTTAGTAGCCTCGTCTGCCATAGTTTCTTCATCGTCCCCTTCAAGATCATCTAACCACTCAACTTCTTCTTCCTCAACGTTTAAGATAAATCTTGGATATTCTGTATGAACTACGAATAAATCTTCTGGAAATTCCGAATTATCTGCTAATAAAAACTTTGGTAATTTCATTTTTTTAATGTTTTAACTTGTTCAAAGATAAATAAAATTATTGACTTTAAATTATTTCAAAAACATTTTTGAAACTTTTTCAGCTTTTTTGCTTTCAGAATAATCATAGAATCCTTCTCCTGATTTTACACCCAGTTTTCCGGCTGTTACCATGTTTACAAGCAAAGGGTTCGGTGCGTATTTCGGATTTTTGAAACCATCATACATCACGTTCAGGATAGCAAGACATACATCAAGACCAATAAAGTCTGCCAATTGTAGTGGACCCATCGGGTGTGCCATTCCCAGTTTCATTACCGTGTCAATTTCCTCTACACCCGCTACACCATTGTAAAGTGTTTCAATAGATTCGTTAATCATCGGCATTAAGATTCTGTTCGCTACAAAACCAGGATAGTCATTCACCTCTACAGGTACTTTTCCTAATGTTTTGCTCATTTCATAAACCGCATCAAAAGTTTCTTTAGAAGTAGAATATCCTTTGATAATTTCAACCAGCTTCATAATAGGAACCGGATTCATAAAGTGCATTCCGATCACTTTATCGGCTCTTTTAGTTGCTGCCGCAATTTTAGTGATAGAAATAGAAGATGTATTGGTTGCCAGAATACAGCCTGCAGGAGCAAGCTCATCCATCTGACCAAAGATTTTTAATTTAAGATCCAGATTTTCAGTAGCTGCTTCTACAATAAGATCAGCCGTTCCTGCTGCATCGTTAAGACTTGTAAAAGTTGTAATGTTTCCTAAAGTTTCTGCCTTTTGCGCTTCAGTCAGGTTTCCCTTTGCAATTATTCTGTCAAGATTCGTAGTAATGGTTTTTAGTCCTCTGTCTAAAGCTTCCTGAGATACATCTACCAGATTTACTTTAAAACCGCTTTGTGCAAATGTATGTGCAATACCATTCCCCATGGTTCCCGCTCCGATAACTACAATGTTTTTGATCATTTTCCTTTATTTTTTATAGATAGTTAGATTTTTAGTGTCAAGATCTGTATGGTGTACGACAACTGCCGAATCAAAGTTCACCATACCGCTGCTGTTTTGTGCTCTCTTATTGTTCTGGTTGGAAACAGTAGCATACAGCCCGCGTATAAGACGACTTTTCTGATTTTTGGTAAGCGCATCGGTCGCTACATATACATTAAATTCGCCCTCTCTGCCTAAACCGTTTTGTACCAGAATTTCCATTGATCTGATCTGGTTCTTTTTCTTAAACTCTTTCAGATAGCTCATGACCGGCTTGTCTGACGGAGGACCACAGCAAATACTTGCGTAGCCGATTTGTAAATAGTTCTGATTCTTTTGTGAATAAAAGAATGTGAAACAAAATATACTCAGTGTTAATACTATTTTTTTCATTGCTAAAAAGATTGAAAAATAAGCTCAATTCTCTGCTTTAAAATTAAGCTTAATATTTTACTTATTAAAATAATCCCAGACCGCTTTCGAAATATCGGAAACCATTCTGGTATTTACCTTTTCAGTTTCTGTGGAATTGCTTATAAATACGGCAATTGCGTAATGCTTTCCATTAGGAAGGGTAATGATTCCCATGTCATTTTCCGCGACAGTAAGAACATTGTCCGGTTTTCCGGAAGACCCTGTTTTATGAGCAACAGGAGTACCCGGAGGTAATTGTTCGACAATTTTATTGGTTCCTGTTGTGGTTTTGATCATAGTCTGCATCAGGAAATCCGTAGATTTTTTTGAAAGGAGCTGGCCATCGTAGAATTTTTTCAGAAGTTCAACACTGGAGTTGGTCGTACTATAATTTCCATATTGGGTTTTCCAGTCCCTGTGCATATCATCTTCATTATATTTGATCTGAAGATCTTTGACGCCTTTGGAATTCATGAAGTTTTGAACGGTCTTTGGGCCTCCGATCAGTCTCAGAAGAAAATCGCAGGTGTTATTATCGCTTTGGGCAACAGTATAGCGGATAATTTCTCCCAGAGAAAGTTCAATATTTCCTTCAGGGTATTTTTCGCGAAGCGGAGACCACGTATTATCCGGTAAATCTGATTTTTTTATTAAAAACCTCTGATCAGTTGAGAGTTTTCCCTTGTCTGCGATATCCAGTACGGCACAGGCTAAATGAAACTTAAAAACACTGAGCAAAGGAAGTTTTTTATCCCCGTTTTTATAGTATCTGAAATGATCCTCAAATCCTAAAACAGAGACTCCCACTGTCGCTTTTTTATCTTGTACGATAGCGTTGATTTTTTGTTCTAATGCTGATTTTTGTGAAAAAGCAAATACAGAAATTAAAACAAATAGAAAAGTTATTTTTTTCATAGTGATAAGGTTAAAAAAAGACCCCTTTTAAAGACTAAAAGGGATCTGCAATTTAAGATAATTATTACTATTTTATTTCAAAATAATTCAGATTCACACCGTCATTTTCAAAAAAGATTCTGATTTTATTTTCTCCTTTTTTCAAAGGGATATTTTTAACTGAAAGTGTTTTCCAGCTTTCATTTTTTCCGGTAGCATCTAAAGGAACACCAGCCAGCAATTCTCCTGAAGAGGTTTCCAGTCTTATTTTGGAAGTACTGGGTGCTGAATATCGGATATCAAAAGTATATTTTTTATCTGCTGTGGAATTGATGGTATATTGGAGCCACTCACCGGTTTCAGTTTTTCCTACAAAATAGCGGTTGGTTATTTTATCATTACACAAATAAATATCAACCCCATCATTTCTCATCTGATGGCCGGAATTCCATTCCGACCTTTTTGCCGGATCACTTACCCAGAGATTAATAAAATCTTGATCCAGATAAGCAGAGCCCATTCTTCCCAGATCATATTCCGACGCAAATACCCTTCCCGGAGCTGAATGATTTTTAAAAGGTTTTGTAGAAGCATCGGTTACCTGTCTGAACATCGCGTCAATAACATCGTTTTTAATCTCCGTATTGCTGAATTTATAATGATCCGCAATCTGCATTAATGCTTTGTAAGCATATTCTCTGGCCGGCTTTTCGCTACCGTTTTTCCAGTAATTCAGTAATTTTTCATATTCAGGAGTAGTTTTCACATTAGCAATTCCTGCTGTATTATCGATTTTTTTCATGGGCCAGAATGCATAGCCGATATTGTGCTTGTCCAAAAGCTGAATGAGTTCCGTAAACCAGACATTGGAATTTTCGCCTGTTTCTCCCAGCCAGATGGGCATATTATATTTTTCTCTCAGATCCAGGGCATGTTTTATGGTTGCATCATCATTATAATTCCAGTATTTATGGAAGCTGAATGCCATATTGTTGTCCCAGATCGGAATCAGTCCGTTATAATTATTTCCCCATCCGTTTCCTTCGATAAATAGGATATGCTTGTTGTCTACCTCACGGATTGCCGTCGTGATCTCTTTCTGCAATTTCCATAACGGGGAATTAGACATTTCATCAGTTCCGTTCGGGTTTTTCCCTGTAAAATTAATATTGGGTTCGTTGATCAGATCATAGCCTCCGATCCAGGGACTGTCTTTATATCTTTGAGCCAGTTTTTTCCAGAGTGCAACTGTTTTTTTCTGGTTGTCCTCATTTTCCCACAATGAGGGCTTGCTTTTATCGTTATCAGAGATATTGACATCATTTCCCTGTCCTCCCGGAGCGGCATGTAAATCCAGGATCAGGTATATTTTATTGTCAGCACACCATTGCAGCAAATCATCCGTCATTTTAAAACCTTCTTCCAGCCATGTATTTTGCCCTTTTACCGGCTCTTTTTCAATCGGAAGGGTGTATAAATTATAGTGCATCGGAAGTCTTATGGAATTGAATCCTGCCTTGGCCAGAAAATCGATATCCTGTCTGGTGATTCCGTTTTTGAGGTAAGCTCTATAGAATTCGTTCATACCATCCTGACCAATGAGCTCGGCTATTTTTTCCTTGATCTTATACTGAGGACCTGCAAAATCTGCTGTTTTCAGCATATATCCTTCCTGAAGCATCCAGCCTCCAAGCCCAAGACCTCTCAGCTGAATATTTTCGCCTTTATCATTAACAATTTTTTGTCCGGAAGTTTTTAATAATTGTGATGTCCCAAATTGAGACAATAATACTGCGGATAATAGGATGGCTCTTTTCATAGTTGTTTTATGGTTTTTAAATAATGGAAGTTGTGTTAGGATTTAATCATAATGAATGGTGACATCATAAGACGAGTCTATGTTCAGACCGTTTATTTTGCCGGGAATCCATTGGGTATGTAAAACAAAATTTTTCAATTGTTTATTGAATTGTTTTTCAAATATATTGTTTTTTTTGTTTTAGAACTGACTTTCAAATGATAAATCTCTGATTTTAATATTTCAAAAGGATAAAAAGGAAAAAAGAAAAAATAATACTGGGTTCTGATTCAGGATTATTAAATATATGTCATAAAAAAGAAGTTAGATATCAGAGGTCATGTTTTTCTAACTTCTACTATCTAACTTCTGCTATCTAAACACTAAAGGTTTTCCTTAGCTGATAAGTCTCATAATTTCTAAAGCGACTTTTAATGCTTCTGTTCCGTCTTCAAGAGAAACTTCTACATTTTTACCGTCTGTAATTGCATCTGCGAAAGAATTTAATTCATCCAGAATCGCATTGTTGGGTTCGATATTCGGGTATTCAAAGAGGATCTGATTTTTCTCTCCGTCAGCATTTTCAATAATCATATCAAATGGAGTAGGGTTTTCAGGAGCATCCTTCATTCTGATTACTTCCGCTTTTTTCTCCAGGAAATCTACAGAGATATAGGCATCTTTCTGGAAAAATCTGCTTTTTCTCATTGCCTTCATAGAAATTCTTGAAGTGGTAAGATTGGCTACACATCCGTTTTCAAATTCTATTCTGGCATTGGCAATATCGGGAGTTTTACTTACTACACAAACACCACTTGCATGAATATTTTTTACTTTGGATTTAGCCATACTTAGCAGGATATCCAGATCATGTATCATAAGATCCAGTACCACTGAAACATCTGTACCACGGGGATTGAACTCTGCCAGTCGGTGGATTTCAATAAACATAGGGTTTTTGATGTATTCTTTAGTAGCAATAAAAGCCGGATTATATCTTTCAACGTGCCCTACCTGTGCCTTAATTCCGTTTTCCTGGCATAAACGTAAAATCTCTTCCGCCTGCTCAAGGGTCTGGGTAACAGGTTTTTCAATGAAAAAATGCAGCCCTTTCTCAATCGCCTTTAAAGCGTAGTCATAATGATAAACCGTAGGAGTAACGATATCCAGCATATCAACCTGATCCAGCAATTCATCAAAATTCTCAAAATATTTATATCCGAATTCGGCTTCTAATTTTTTTCCGTTTTCAACATCTTTATCGTGGAAACCTACCAACTCATATTTATCTGACTGATTAAGAAGTCTTAAATGTATTTTTCCTAAATGTCCGGCACCTACCAAACCTGCTTTTAACATAGCTGTATTAAATTTTTGTAAAGATAATCATTGTAGACTTATAATAATGTATGACTTTATATGACTTTCCAGAGTTTCAAAAAAAAATATTTATCAATCCGCTGAATTATATTAAATTCGCGGTTCAAAAATAAAACCATGAAAAAATTAAGCACACTATTGTTCTGCTCAGGACTGTTCTTTTTAATGAATTGTTCAGGGTCAGGAGGAAGTGACGAGAGGGATAGTTCAAATCCTAACAATTCAAAAGCAAACAGCTGCCCAAATGTAAACGGCTTCCAGGTTTCCCAAAATGCCGGATCCATGCAGTTTACCATCAACTCAGATTTAGCCGGACCTTATGAAATCAGTTATGGGCAGACCGGAGGTTTTACCCCCGGATATGGAAATTCTTTCGTTGTCAATGAGAAAACGTTTACTAAAAACATAGATGACCAGAGTGGAGGCCTTCATCTTGAAGCCGGTAAATCTTATACTTTTGCCGTAAGAAGATATTGCTCATCAATGTCCCAAAGTGACTGGGGGTTTGAAAGAAACCTGACAACCTCGGGAAATTATTGCAAAACTCCTTACGAACTTAAAGTTGAAGATTATCTTTATAACAAAATTGAATGGAAAGTTTCAAATTACCAGCTGGGATCTGCTCCTGTTAAGTATGAAGTTCAGTACGGACTTCAGGGCTATAGTCCGGGAAGCGGGGTAACGGTAGAAACTACCAACACATCATATAATGCGCCGTTTGTTGCCGGAAAAGCATATGATATTTATGTAAGAGCATATTGCTCAGGAAGTTTAGGATGGGGGAGCTGGGTAGGACCTGTATCTTTTACAGCGTCTAATACCACAGCCTGTGTTGCTCCTACATATGCTAATTTTTCCGTAGTTTCAAGCAATTCTACTTCTTTTACGCCTAATGTTACCTGGGATAATGACGGGATTTCTTCCTATGATTATTCCCTGTCTTACAATTCTGGGATTCCGACACAGACAACAACAGTTTCTGCACAGGGGCTCGGAGGAATTACTTTTACCAATTTAAGTAAGAGTACCAATTATTATTTTTATGTAAGAAAAAGATGTTCGGGAAATACGACAACTGGTTTTTTCGGACCTTTTTTAGTAAGGTATAATTAATATTTTTTAATCTGAAGAAATGAAGCTGCCCAAAAAGGCAGCTTTTTTTATGGATAAAGTGTTTTGTGGATAATTCTTTCTTTTATTCCCTGAAATCTAAATTCTAATTTATTACTTTTGTCAAATGCAGGATTCGTTTGTACATAAAGGAAAAAGAAAGATTTTAGTTGATTATCTTCGACAGAGAATTGGAATTTCGGATGAAAATGTACTTCGGGCAATGAGTGAAGTTCCGAGACACCTTTTCATTGAAAGTATTTTTGAAGATTTTGCCTACGAAGACCGGGCTTTCCCGATTCTGGCACATCAGACCATTTCCCATCCTTCAACAGTTGCAGAGCAATCTGAACTGCTGCAGGTAAAACCGGGGGAAAAAGTACTGGAAATCGGAACGGGATGCGGGTATCAGACTGCAGTATTACTGGCTATGAAAGCCTTGGTTTTTACAGTGGAAAGACAAAAAGACCTTTTTGATTTCTCGAAGAATAAATTAAGAGAACTCCACCTATTTCCAAAATTTCAGAGTTTTGGAGATGGTTTTGCCGGCCTCCCGACTTTTGCTCCTTTTGATAAAATCATTGTAACCTGCGGTGCATCTACTTTACCCACCGAGCTGTTAAAACAACTGAATGTAGGAGGAAAAATGGTGATCCCATTAGGGCCCACGGATGAGCAGGTTTTATACAGGTTTACGAAGGTAGGTCCTACGGAATTCGAAAAAGAAGAATTCGGAGCCTATAAATTTGTGCCAATGCTGGGAAGCACTAATCAGTAAAACTAACGGAACTGGTCTCAGATACCAGTTCTTCAGGAATATAAATTAATCATAAAAAAAAACGGACTTTAGTCCGTTTTTTTTATGGATTAAATCCATAAAACTTTAGTTAAAATTTAAAATATTTTAACTCCCTTTCGGAATGAAAATTGGACTTTCCTATCAGCAAACCCACTTAAAATATTATGATTATGGATACGAATAGATTCAAGTCATCCCATGACTTTAGTAATGTTCAGAAGAATTTGCATAATAATCCGGGATATACTGTAGAAAGCTATTCTCAGCAGGTAAAGGATTATATCAATGAGATGAAAGGCAAGAACCAGGAAGCTACCAAACAGGGATTTATGAGTCATGCCCAGAAGTCGGCAAAGGAAGTTTGGGACGAAATGCAGGAAATGGCTTCCGAAGCCTGGGAGAAAAACAAAAAACACTCAGATGAAAAGAAATAATTTTTAATATTAAAGTTAGAACCTTACTTTTGAAAGAGTAGGGTTTTTTATTCAACCTTATTAATGATATAATGAAAGTTTTCGTAAACAAAAAGATTCCGGAAATTGGAATCGAGATTCTTAAAAAAGAAGGACTGGAAGTTATCTTTCCTGAAAATGAACCTCTTTCTCATGATGAGTGGCTAAAGTATTGTCAGACCGCAGATGCCATTCTGAGTATTGGTAATGACTTTAAATATAATAAGGAATTCTTTGATGCATGCCCGAATATCAAAGCAATTGCTCTGTATTCCGTAGGTTTTGATCATGTAGATATAAAAGAAGCTACTGAGAGGAATATTCCCGTAGGAAATACACCGGATGTTTTAAGCAGGGCGACTTCGGATGTTGCCTTTTTATTAATGCAGTCGGTAGCCAGAAGAACAAGTTATAATTTTCAGAAAGTAAAAGATGGAAACTGGGGCGCTTTTGATCCTTTACACGCTTTAGGACAGGAGCTTTACGGAAAAACCATCGGAATCTTCGGACTGGGAAGAATCGGATTTGAAATGGCTAAAAAATCGCAAAGCGCTTTTAGTATGAATATTATCTATCATAACCGCCGTAGAAATGAAGAAGCTGAAAAAGAACTGAATGCTGCATATGTTTCATTCGAAGAATTAGTCAAAGATTCAGATGTGTTAAGTGTGCATGCCAATTTTACGGCTGAACAAAAGGATCTTTTTAATGAAAAAATCTTTGAAAAAATGAAACCTGATGCTATTTTTATCAATACGGCAAGAGGAGGTTTTCATGATGAAAAGGCCCTGTATAAAGCCTTAACGGAAAGAAAGATCTGGGGTGCCGGTCTGGATGTTACCAATCCTGAGCCGATGTTGAAAGATAATCCTATCCTGGAGCTTTCCAATGTATGTGTGTTGCCACATATCGGTTCTGCCACCATTGAAGCCAGAAGCGGAATGGCAAGACTTGCAGCAGAAAATATTGTAGCCGTCGCAAAAGGACAGAGAATGCCCAATTGTGCGAATCCTGAAGTTTATTCTCCTCATTAATGCCAGGTTGGAATTATTTTTGTTCTCTTATCCATAATCAAAATCTAAACATTATGTCACCTGATAACAATATTAATGAACAAAACAGAAGATTGGAACGTATGGATTATGATTCCAGCGAAGATATATTTAAAAGAGAAAAACATATTCCGCTGGATGGAGACGGAAATCCTATTTTCGATGAAGATCCGGAAGAAGATAATATAGATAAAGGACTCGATATTCCCGGAACAGAATATGATGATGAAATGGAAGAAATAGGGGAAGAAGATGAGGAGAATAATTATTGGAGCCTCAGTGATAATGAGGATGATCATGAAGAAGAAAATGACGATGTCTTAACATAAAAGATACCCCTTTTATATACCAACCTTACTGATTCTCAGTGAGGTTTTTTTATTGTTGAAATGGATTGGCATTCCAGGGCTTTTACATAAAAATCAACAATATAATTAGCGATAATTCTTTGTCTGTCGATACTATTTTATCGGTTTGATAATCAGTTTTTTGCCTTTTCAGTATTTGTGCTTGCTGCTTTTCCTTTCTTTAGTTGCCTATTTTTTATAATTTGAATATCTTTAAAACTTCAAACATTGTTTAAACATAGAACTTTAAATAGCAATATGACTTTTCAAGAACAAATACAACAGGGTATTCCAGGTCAGTTACCACTGGCAAAACCATACGAAACCAATATCAACCATGCTCCGAAACGTAAAGAGATTTTAGGAGAAGAAGAAAAAAAACTGGCGTTAAAGAATGCTTTGCGTTATTTTGAACCTCAGTTTCATGCAGAACTGATTCCTGAATTTAAGCAGGAACTGGAAGACTACGGAAGAATCTATATGTATCGTTTCCGTCCCGATTATGAGATGAAAGCGAGACCGATTACCGATTACCCGGGAAAGTCTGAGCAGGCTAAAGCCATTATGCTGATGATTCAGAATAATCTGGACTATGCAGTGGCACAACATCCTCACGAACTGATTACCTACGGTGGAAATGGTGCCGTATTCTCCAACTGGGCACAATATCTTCTTACCATGAAGTATTTATCGGAAATGACTGATGAGCAAACACTGGTGATGTATTCGGGACATCCGATGGGATTGTTTCCGTCGCATAAAGATGCTCCAAGAGTGGTAGTGACCAACGGAATGATGATCCCGAATTATTCCAAACCGGATGACTGGGAGAAATTCAATGCACTCGGAGTGACTCAATACGGGCAGATGACAGCCGGAAGTTATATGTATATAGGTCCACAGGGAATTGTTCACGGAACGACGATCACGGCATTAAATGCTTTCAGAAAAATAAATAAAGATCCTAAAGGCGGCCTTTTCGTAACTTCAGGGTTAGGCGGAATGAGCGGAGCTCAGCCCAAAGCAGGAAACATCGCAGGATGTGTTACTGTTTGTGCTGAGGTGAATCCGAAAATCACAAAAATCCGTCATGATCAGAAATGGGTCAATGAGATTTATGAAGATCTTGATCAGCTGGTAAAAAGAGTGAGAAAAGCCCGGGAGAATAAAGAAACCGTTTCTCTGGCTTATCTTGGAAATATTGTGGATGTCTGGGAAAAATTTGATCAGGAAGATCTGAGAATTGATATCGGTTCGGATCAGACTTCGCTTCACAATCCTTGGGCAGGCGGATATTATCCGGTAGATCAGACTTTCGAGGAGTCTAATCGGATGATGGCCGAAGATCCTGAACTATTCAAAGAAAAGGTACAGGAAACTTTAAAGAGACATGCCGCAGCCATCAATAAACATACAAAGAAAGGAACTTATTTCTTCGATTATGGAAATGCCTTCCTTTTGGAAGCTTCCAGAGCAGGAGCTGATGTAATGGCCGAAAACCCTACACTGGGAAGAGAATTTAAATATCCTAGCTATGTGCAGGATATCATGGGACCTATGTGTTTTGATTATGGCTTCGGACCTTTCCGTTGGGTATGTACAAGCGGAAAGCCTGAAGATCTGCAGAAAACAGATGATATTGCATGTGCAGTACTGGAAGAAATGATTAAAAACGCTCCGGAAGAAATCCAGCAGCAAATGAAAGATAATATCCAATGGATCAAAGGAGCTCAGGAAAATAAACTGGTGGTTGGTTCTCAGGCGAGAATTCTTTATGCAGATGCGGAAGGAAGAATGAAAATTGCAGAAGCATTTAATAAAGCCATTAAAAATGATGAAATAGGCCCTGTAGTACTGGGAAGAGATCACCATGATGTATCGGGAACAGATTCTCCTTACAGAGAAACCTCCAACATCTATGACGGTTCAAGGTTTACAGCAGATATGGCTATCCATAATGTGATTGGAGACAGCTTCCGTGGAGCAACATGGGTATCTATTCACAACGGCGGCGGCGTAGGCTGGGGTGAAGTAATCAACGGAGGTTTCGGAATGCTGCTGGATGGAAGCGATGATGCAGACAGAAGGCTGAAATCTATGCTATTCTGGGATGTCAACAACGGAATCTCAAGAAGAAGCTGGGCAAGAAATGAAGGTGCTATCTTTGCGATCAAAAGAGCAATGGAAATAGAACCTAATCTTAAGGTGACCCTTCCGAATCTTGTAGACGAGAATTTATTATAAATTATAAAACCCGGTTTTGGCAGGAATAAATAAAAAGCTGTTTTCACACCTTAATGTAGAGGATAGTGATCCCGTATGGGAAAAATTTGCCGAAATCCGATTTTCAAAGAAAAAAAGATTTCCGGATCATAATGCTTATCTTGTAGAAGAAGGGCTGGTCCGGAAATTTTATATCAGTACAACATCGGATATCGATACTGAAATCTGTGCTGAATTTTATTTTCCGGGCGATATTTTTACTGTGGAAGGAAATGAAGCCGTTTATGAATCTATCAGTAATGGTCTGGTTTGGAAAATTACCCTTGATGAGGTAAAGGAAATGTTTGCCGTAAATCCGGGATGTCGTTTCGTTCAGAATTATTACCTAAGCCGAAAACTGAATGCTGCCATGAAAAGAGAAATGCTTTTACTGAAAAATACCCCTCAGGATCTTTATGAGTATCTGTTAAAAAGCAAACCTCACTATATTCAGAATATCCCTTTAAAATATCTTGCTTCTTATATCGGGGTTACTCCTATCTCTCTAAGCAGAATCAGAAAAAGGATTATGTAAAGACTGAAAGCTTGAAAATGAGAAGTAGAAATCATTACGACTATATATCTTGCCGAGTGAAAGGCCTTTAAAATATTCAATTCAAGGGTATTGCGAACGCTGTGACAAAAATTTAATCATTAGTTACCTATAAATTTGCTTTCAATCGATTGAAGGCGCATACTCTTACCACTAACTTAGTCAGTGGTTCTGCCGCGTTTCTTTGTATCCTTAGATTTTGCAGGTTAGTAAATAAAAACGTTGCGGTAAAGAAATCCTATAATTTTTACCTATTCATCAAAACACAACAATCAGAAATTACAGGATGATGATTAACTTCCATCTTCATTCCTCATCTCCCCAACCTCATTAATTAACTTTTGTTTATTGACTGACCTTCCATAAGTTTTTTCCTTTGTCAAAAAAAAGAAATTATGGAAATACAAAAGTTAAATTGGGCAGGCATACAGCTAACCTCCAACAACAAAACCATCTTAATAGATGCGGCAGAAGATTTTTCTTATTACAAACCCGTTCTAGGGGATGCTGTGGAACAGGTAATGAAATTTTCAGATTATGTGCTGGCGGATTATATCCTGTTTACCCATTTACATTTAGATCATTTTGACAAAGGAGTTATTAAAAAATGTCTGAAAAGAGACGGAAAGCTGATTGTTTATTCAGAGTTGGAGGCATTGGTAAGAAAGTTAGTAGATGATGTTGAAATAATTTTTCTGAATCGGGATGAAACCTTCTCTGAAAACGGAATCACCTTCAAACCTGTATTTGCGATGGATGGAATAGGAGAGATTCAGTCTTCATGGATCGTGGAAGACGAAACAACAAAAATTTTTCACGGTGGCGATACCATCTGGCACAATCAATTCTGGAAACTGGGTAAGGAAAATGAGAATATAGACTATGCTTTTTTACCCGTAAACGGAGTTGTAGTGAATTTTGAGATCATAGGTTTGGAATACAGCCCGGTTCCTGCTTCTCTTGATTTGAAGGAAGCCATGGCAGCAGCTCATTTGCTTCATGCTAAAAAAATGATTCCTATACATTATGGATTGTTTGCTCATGAGAAATGTTATATTCCTCAGTTATTTGATGATCAGGATTTGAAAAATGTTTCAAAGGAAATAGGGCAGGAGTATGTGATTCTGAAAGATGGAGAAATACTGGTAGAATCTTAAACCATTTTAGTTCAGAACATCAATAGGAACGGACTTTATCCCGTTTCCTTGAACCAGTATTGCAATGGGCTTTAGCCCGATGCTATCGATAACCAAATGGCAGATATCCTGGTTTTGATATCCGCTTTCTTTTCTGCTGTAGTTGGACACATCTGTTGCAATGAAATCAGCAACTTGTTGTTGTGTGAAGCCTTTTCTTTTTCTTACACTGCGTAGTTTTTTTCTTTGCATGACTGTATTTTATATAAATATGCAAAATTTTACTTATCAAAAGAGGAGCTGTCCTGTTTTTATTGCCTTTAAATGATAGCCCTACACTTTTGTTTTATAAACAGGTAATAATTTTCTTTCCGGAGACATAAAGAAATTAAAAACAAACTATACTCAGCCGGATTATGGTTAGCCGTAAGGAGATCATTGGCAGGTGAAATACTTTTGTGAAATAAAAACAAAGTCTAGTATTTATGAAAAAAATAATCTTATCGGCAGCACTGATGACTACCGGCTTTATGATGGGGCAAATCACTCTTGAAAAAAATTTTAGTTCAGAAAATTTACAGGTTTATACCAACGCGGATGATACTTTTTATTACACTACAGGATATGATATCAGCCAGATAAAGATCTATAAGGCAGATTATACGATCTATAAACAGTTTACTCCGTCTGTGCCTGCAGGATACAATATGTTTGTAGATCAGTATAAGAACAATTTTATCTTGTCTAAAAATGTGTTTAATACGGATAATAATCTGGAAATTATAGTCACTTTTGAAAAATATAATACAACAACAAACCAAAGAGAATATATAATAAGAATTTATAGTGAAAATGGCGTCGTTTTACAGGAATTTGGCCCGAATTATTCTTTTAGTGATGAATATGACATCAATATTTATCATGATAATATCACGAATACCAATAAGCTGAGGATATTCAACCAGGGAACTAATTCGACTGAGATTTATAATTTACCCACAACAACGTTATCAGCAAAAGAAGTTCAGTCTAAAGGAAAGCTTTCGGCGTTTCCGATACCAGCCAATAAAACCCTGAATATTACGAATCCTGTGAATGGCAGTACTCTGGTAAATGTATATGATAGCAGCGGTAAGTTGGTTGTAAACAAATCTTTTAATAATGCAGACTATACTATTCGTATTGATGTGGAAGATCTCCCCAAAGGCACGTATATTTATAAAATCGGGAATATGAGCTCGAAATTTATCAAAAACTAATAAAAAAACCGGTTATAATACCGGTTTTTTTTATTTGATGAGTATAAAACTTATTTTTTAACAGCTGCAATGGCTGCTTCATAATTGGGTTCATGTGAGATGTCATCTACCTGCTCTTCATAAACAATATTTCCTGAAGGATCAATCACTACAACCGCTCTGCTAAGAAGTCCTTTCATGGGAGAGTCAATCATTTCCACTCCATAATTCCATCCGAAGTCGGAACGGAAATCTGAAAGCATCACCACATTGTCGATTCCTTCTGCACCGCAAAATCTTTTCTGGGCAAAAGGCAAATCTTTAGAAATGCAAAGAACCACGGTATTCGGAAGGCTTCCGGCTTCTTCATTAAAATGGTGTACGGATGCCGAACATACTCCCGTATCTACACTTGGGAAGATGTTTAAAATCACATATCTCCCTTTATAAGCTTCTAAAGTCTGATCATTCATATTAACATCCGTAAGGGTGAATTTGGGTGCCGGTTTATTAACTGCCGGTAACTTGGAATACGTACGTACAGGTTTCCCTTTCATCATAATGGTGTTGGCAGTCTTGGTATTCTGGGCAAAACCTAATGCCGAAAAGAAAAATAAAGTACTGAATATTACTTTTGAAAACATTGAAATTTATTTTTTGACAAAATTATTCTTTTTTCGTTTGCGGAGATTAATTTTAGATAGATTAAATCTATTCTGGAAGTAAAGCCGGATTTTTACAAAAACTGGTCATATTAATTTTCATTCAAACAGCTTCCAAATAGAGCAAATCTATTAAATCACTATTCTGAAAACCATTTTTTACATCTACCTTTATTCTACAAAAATTACATTCAAATTATTAAATTAAAAAACATGAATTCGAACAACACACCGTCATTTCAAGATATTTTTAAAAGTGAAAGTGAAATTCCTGAAGAATTTAAAGTACCGGAAATTCATCAGAGAGAATATTTACTGTATGGAGAACTGGTAGAATGGAAAGGAGATACGCAGGATATTTATTCTCCGGTCTGCATTCCTACAGAAAACGGACTGGAGAGAAAACTTCTGGGAAGTATCCCGAATATCGGTCCCGACGAAGCTATGGAAGTTCTTGAAGCCTGTGTCAAAGCATATGATAATGGATTGGGAGAATGGCCTACAATGTCTGTGGAAGGCCGAATCAGATGTATGCAGAAGTTTGTGTATCTTATGATTCAGCAGCGTGATCTGATTATCAGGCTGCTGATGTGGGAAATCGGAAAAACACGGGCTGACTCTACGAAAGAATTTGACCGCACGGTAGATTATATTAATCAGACCATTGATGCATTAAAGGATCTGGACAGAGAATCTTCCCGTTTTCAACAGGCAGAAGGAACTATTGCACAAATCAGAAGAGCTCCGTTGGGAGTTGTTTTAAGCATGGGGCCTTTTAACTATCCCTTAAATGAGATCTTTACCACGCTAATTCCGGCATTGATCATGGGGAATACCATTTTGTTTAAACTTCCCAAACATGGCGTTTTAGCTCATTACCCTCTGTTAAATGCTTTCAGGGAAGCTTTCCCGAAAGGCACTGTGAATACCCTTTATGGAAAAGGTTCGGAAATCATTACCCCGATTATGGAAAGTGGAAAAGTGAATGTGCTCGCTTTCATAGGCTCCAGTAAAGTAGCAAACGGACTGAAAAAACTTCATCCGAAAGTAAACCGTTTAAGAGCTATCTTAAGTCTGGATGCTAAAAATGCCGCCATTGTTACCAAAAACGCCAATCTGGATGTGGCAGTAAGCGAATGTATTCTGGGAGCACTTTCTTTCAACGGGCAACGATGTACGGCTTTGAAGCTGATTTTTGTTCAGAAAGAAGTTGCGTTGGAATTTACAGAAAAACTGAGTACAGCTGTTTCAGCCCTGAAACCCGGATTACCTTGGGAAAAAGATGTGAAAGTGACACCGCTTCCCGAAGTGAATAAACCACCTTATTTAAAAGAATGTATTGATGATGCATTGTCAAAAGGAGCCGCAGTTCTTAATAAAGACGGCGGATATACGGAAGCGTCTTTTGTATTTCCGGCGGTGGTGTACCCTGTCAACAGCGATATGAAGCTGTATCATGAAGAGCAGTTTGGGCCTGTGATTCCTGTAGTGCCGTTTGAAGATATTGATGAGCCGATAGAGTATCAGGTGAATGCTTCTCACGGAATGCAGGTAAGTATTTTTAGTGAAGATCCGGAAGAAGTTGCCCGACTGATTGATCCGTTTGTTAATTTAGTCAGCCGCGTCAATATCAATTGTCAGGCACAACGTGGGCCGGATGTTTTTCCTTTTACCGGAAGAAAAGACAGCGCAGAAGGAACGCTTTCTGTTTTTGATGCGCTCCGTTCATTTTCTATTAGGTCTTTAGTAGCCGCAAAACTCACGGATTCCAATAAAGAATTACTGAATACAATTGTAAGAGATCATGATTCCAATTTTTTAAGTACCGACTATATTTTCTAGCGTAGATTATGATCCTTATTTAACATAAAATAAAAATCCTTAATAAACTTCTCTGTTTTTTAAGGATTTTTTAAATTAATGGCTGGAATTTTAGTTTTTGTGTTATTAAAAAAGTGATGTTTTTATTAAAATGTTACTTTAAGGATTAGTGTGCCATCATGTATTCACCTGAAAAAGAATTTTTAGAGAAAATTGAAAAACATAAAGGTGTTATTTTCAAGATTTCTAAAATGTATATGGATAATAAGGATGATCAAAATGATCTCTATCAGGAGATCATTTATCAGGCCTGGAAGTCGTATGGGGATTTTCAGAAGAAGAGTGATTTTTCAACATGGCTCTACAGAACAGCTCTTAACACGGCCATTGTGTTTCTGAGAAGTGAAAAAAAACGTAGTTTTATACAGAAGAATCAGAATATCGATGGGCTAAGAGCTCAGCAGGAGCCTTATAATGATACGGATGATAAGAATATGAAGCTGATGTATGAGGCGATCCATCAGCTGAGCCCTATTGACAAAGCGCTGATCTTTTTCTTTCTGGAAGATTTTTCGGGAAAAGAAATTGCCAGACAATTGGGAATTACGGAAGTCAATGCAAGGGTAAAACTGAAAAGAGCAAAGGAGAAGCTGAAAGAGGTTATTGAGAAACTGAGAGCAAATTCAAATTAAAAACACAAACATGGAGTTAGAAAACTTTAAACAACTTTGGCATACAGACAACGGACAGGATCCTCCGGAGGTTTCTCTGGAAAAACAACGTGAAATTCATTCTCCGCTACAAATGCTGAAGATCAATATGGAAACTGAATTTTGGCTGATGATTGTGACATTACCGTTGCTGTTGTCCAGTTTTCCGTTTGCTTCTTCGGATTCAAATATCAGAATGATTTCAACCTTGGTGACCATTCTGACTATTGGTTTTATGGTCTATTTTTATTCCCGTTTCCTTAGTCTTTATAAACTGCTTCGGAAAAACAGTATCAATACCAATTATGATCTTTTTATCCTGAAAACACAACTTCTGATCTCAAAAGAAATTTATATTTCCTACTATATTGCCTATATCCCGCTTGCGTTTCTGCTATCCCTGATCAAGATTAATTTCCATTTTGATATGGCCTATAACCTTGCTATTTTCGGAATCAGTTTTTTCATCACCCTTTTATTAGTTTACTTTATCATTAAATACTGGATCTATTATATGTATGGCAGGTATATTGAGGATATTGTACAACTGGTGGATGAGCTGAACGGCATTGAAGGAACCCCTGAAAAAAAGAGACAGAAAAGGTCATGGTTTGAACGCTCTCAAAAGTTTTTCATGAATAAATTCGGAATAAAAGGAAATATCCTGAATACCGTGATATGGTTTGTTTCCGTTTATATATTTATTATTTTATTTCTGACGGTTGTTCTTTTTACCATCATTTTTATCGGAGCAAAATTAGATATCATTCATATTGATACACTGCTGAATGCTTTAGAAAGGCTCAATTAGCAGATTCAGCACCTTGAAAAATTAATTGTTTTTACCGCTTCAATACACTTCCCGAAAACTTTCGGGAAATTTTTTGTAAAAAAAATGTAACATTTTTGTTTTTTTTCTACTAACTGTGAAAATTATTATTTCGAGCTTGACCTATTTTTTATGAAAATAGCTATTGAGTAAGATTTTAAAAAAACGCACAATGAGGACCCGGCAGAATTTCTGTCGGGTTTTTTAGTTTTTTTAAGACTGAATGATTTTTACGGTATTATTTTTACTCTTTATTGAGGTGTTTTTTTCTTCTCTTTTGCAATTTCACTTGTAACCCAGTCTAGCTGCGGATCTTTATTATCAATGATATCCTGCATGTTTTCACTGATTGTGATATCAGGAGTTACGCCCTTTTTATTATCCTGAAAGCTAATGTTAGGCTGTACTAAAAGTAATCCGATAGGAAATCTGATTTTAGTATTGGGAAGCTGCTGATAGGAATAAAATCCTGCTACGGTTCCATCATTGGCACCTCCTGTTTCTTCACCTACCAATGTGGCTCTCTTATCATTTTTAAGTTTTGCGGTAATGATTGAAGAGGCAGAAAAACTTCCCCCGTTTATCAGCACAAAAACTTTTCCGTGAAATGCTGCTTTATTAGGTTTTGTAGGCTTGTCTACCTTCATTTTATAGAATATCTTGCCGTCTTTTTTATAAGTACTGAAAGCCTGGGCAAAAAAGTAACTCGGATAAGCGATGCTTTTGAATGCATATTCCAAAGGGGCACTCTTTCTGAAATAATTAGTTCTTAAAGGAGCCGTCTTTGAAGTCACCTGAGAAGGCTTTATCAATGTGAAGGGTTCATCCGCAAGATAAGAATACAGATTGTTGATCTCATGCAGTGAGCCTCCGTAATTGTTACGGACATCAATAATAAGGTATTGGGATTTTGCATTTTTAATTGTAGCAAAAGTTTCCTTGTAGAACTGATCCGAATAATCTCTGGAAAAGCTTTTTACTTTTATATATGCAACAGAACTGTCTTTATCCAGAAACTTGAAAGTTCTGTTATAGGAGTTGCTGGAAGCCACATAATCATTGATTTTCTTTTCCTGAGTTCTTTTCTGGGATTCCTTATCTTTTTCAAGATCCGTTTCTGATTTGGATTCTCTGCTTAATGTATACAGACGTTTTTCACCATTGTAAAAGGTTTCAATGGTAGCTGTATTTGAAAGGCCGTGTTCCGCAGTATAGAAATTAAAAAATAAATCCTTTAAAAAATAAGAATGGAAAGTCGTATTATATCCGTCACTGCTGATCAGGCTTTTATATTTTTTAATATATTCTGAAACAGGAGTGTTGTTGATCTTTAAAATTTCAGTTCCGGGTTGTATATTTTCTATAGAATCTTTATTCTGAACAATATACATATGGTCTCCGCTGATGTAATATTCAAAACGGCTGAATAAACCTTTTGTATGTTCAAATTTTTTAATCTCTTTCTTTGTGAATTTTTTTCTTGGAATTCTGAGAGAAAGATGTCCTTCCCGAATGCTGGCAATAACAGGCTGGAACTTAAAATAAAACTGAAGCGGAGTGAGGGGTTCGGTGATGGTTTGTTTAAGGCTGTCAAACTTATGGTCCAATTCCTCTTTGGGAATATACCAGTAAAGCTGAGGGTGCATCTGTTGCAGTTTTGAATAGGCATAGTCAACATCTTCTTTAAGCTGTTCCGGCGGAATATAGGAGGCCCGCTGCTCGTTATGTCTTTTAATAGAGGCACATGACGAAAGCACAGCTAAAAGAAATATTACCGAATAATTTTTCAATTTGATTTGAGTTTTTTTAAGGTGCTAAAATAAAAAGATTAAAATTAATGATCACTTAAATGAATAATAAATTTTCCGAAATACATTATAAATTTAGTTAAAAAGAAGATCCGGATAATTTATATTTTCATTTAAAGCCAAAAGTCTATACATTTGATATTTATTTTTGCAAATGATATATTGGATTATTACCACTGTGCTGGTATGGGTTGCCCTTTATTTTATAATAATCAACGGGAAAGCATTTGGAGCCATACCAAAGGGCAAAAGGCTGGAACGTATAAAAAAATCAAAGCTGTATAAAAATAAAAAGTTTCAGAATATCAGCCATACTCCCTCGATAGCAGAAGGCTATAAAATGTCAAAAGTGACCTATGATTTCTTTCTGGGTAAAAAAGATCCATTGCTTAAACCATTGAAAGAGATTCCATCCCTCCATACGGATTTAAAAAATATAGATAAAAACAAGGATGTATTCATTTGGTTGGGACACTCATCCTATTATTTACAGTTGGATGGAGTTTCTTTTCTGGTAGATCCTGTACTCAGTCAGTATGGTTCACCATTTAAATATTTTAACAAAGCCTTTAAAGGGGCAGATATTTTTAAACCTGAAGATATTCCGCAGCTGGATTATCTGGTTATTACCCATGATCATTTTGATCATCTGGATTATCCTACAGTGAAATCTATTCAGGAACGGACAGGGATGGCAATTGTACCATTGGGAGTAGGAGCACATCTGGAAAGATGGGGATATCCGGAAAGTAAACTGATAGAAGAAGAATGGGGAGCAGAAGCTGAACTTAAAAATAATATAAAAATCACTTTTACACCGGCAAGACACTTTTCGGGAAGAAGAATCAGACAAAATGATACACTTTGGACTTCTTATGTTTTGGAAACTCCTGCAAAAAAAATCTTTTTAGGTGGAGACAGCGGTTATGACTCCCATTTTAAAATGATCGGAGATCAATATGGCCCTTTTGATTATGCCATTATGGAGAACGGGCAGTATGGCGAAGCGTGGAGGTACATCCATACTCTGCCGGAAGATGTTATTCAGGCAAGTATTGACATTAATGCACAAAAAATTATCCCGGTTCATGCTGCAAAATTTGCTCTTGCCCTTCATCCATGGAATGAGCCTTTGCAAAAAATAACAAGCCTTGCAAAAGAAAAAAAACTACAGATTCTTACCCCGATAATTGGAGAAGTGGTTAATCTGAATCAAACAGATCAGCAGTTCAGTACCTGGTGGGAAGACTGATTATGCATGCCAGATATCTTTATATCTTCTGGGATGATTTTCAAATTGTTGACGAACAAAATCACATTCAGGATCTACAAGCAAATCTTTTTCTTCCGCATAGCGTACCAGCTCATCCAATAGTAATTTGGCATATCCTTTTCCTTCGCGCTCTTCATTAAGCTTGGTGTAATATACAATAAGTAATCTCCCGTCAACCTCTATGGACATATAGCCTACTTTCTCACCATTAATAAGCAGTTGCAATTCATCCTGATATGGAGATACCTGAAATTTTATATTTTCCATAATATTAAGATTTGGTTGATTAATGACTTATAACAGAGGTGCTGAAAAGCAATCTCTCCTTTAAAATTACAAATTTAATTGATATGAAGCGATATGTTTTGGTAATCTTAACGAATTTTATAATATATGTTTATTACCATTAGAAGAGCGCTTGGTTTATTTAATAAAAAAACAGCATAATGTTTAAGAAATAAACAGAACAGAATTTATCACTTTTCTATAATTAAATGTAATATTTCTGATAAAACTGTAGAAAATATTTAAAAGATAATCAATGATTTATGATTTTCTTTAACAAATATTGGCAATTACAATTCAGAATTGGCACTTTAATTGACTCTGTCAATATGTTTAATTTTAAAGGGGAAAATGAAATGAAAAAGTTTTTGTTAACAGCATTTTTAGTAGGTACTTTCGGCCTCAGCTATGCGCAATCAGATTATTATAACGATTATAGAAGAAGTATATCAGATGTAAACTGGCAAACGGTAATCGCTGATCTGTTACTTTCTACAACGCAGGCTAACCAGGTTTATGCTTTAAATAACAGATATCGTGATTATAATTCTTTTAACAGGGTATATGTAGTAGAACCCGGAAGATGGAGAAATGACCGATATTCTGAATTGGAAAGGATTCTTGGTAGAGAAAAATATATTGTATTTAAAAAGAGATACTACAGAGGAGAAAATCCTGTGATTATTTATGGTAGAAATAAAAATGATTTTAAGAAATATCGTAAACAACAGGAAAAGTACTATAAAAATCAGGAAAAATATTATAAAAAACAATATAAGCATGGTCGTGGACATGGACACGACGATGACTGGGATTAACCATTATCAACTATATATATTCACTTTAAACGGCTGACACTAATGTCAGCCGCTTTTATTCATCACATAAAAACGATTATCAGTATATTTGTTTGAATTTTATAATTTTGAAAGATGGAAACCAATGAATCACTAAAAGGCTTTTATGAAAGAAATGCTTCCAGTCTGGGACCACAATGCCTCAATACTCACGGCCTGGGGCATTTCAATGTGTTTTCCCGGGAATATTGTGCGCCGCTGGCTCCTTACAGCAGGAGAGATTATTATAAAATTTCATTAATTATAGGGAAAGGAAGACTTCATTATGCCGATAAATGGATTGAAGTAGATCGCCCCGCCCTGTTATTTTCAAATCCTGTAGTTCCGTATTCATGGGAATCTGAGGATGAAGACCAGAAAGGCTGGTTCTGCTTCTTTACAGAACAGTTTCTACAGAACGGAAGCAGGCTTGGCAACCTTCAGGATTCGCCGCTTTTCAAAATAGGCGGAACTCCGATTTTTTTTGTTGAAGAAGAACATCAGAAGATACTTTCGGATCTTTATCAAAAAATGATGACTGAGATTCAGTCAGATTACGTTCACAAATATGATATGCTCAGAGCGTATTTATACCTGATGATTCACGAAACCATGAAAATGCATCCGGCAGAAAGCTTTGAACCGTATCAGAATGCTTCACAAAGAGTAGCTTCCTTATTCATGGAGCTTCTGGAAAGACAGTTTCCTATTGACAGCCCGGAAGCTTTTTTAAAACTGAAGACTCCTAATGATTATGCCAGAAGCCTTTCCATTCATGTCAATTCTTTAAACCGTTCCGTGAAAGAGATTACCGGAAAAACAACCAGTCAGCAGATTACTTCAAGACTGATTCAGGAAGCTAATGCATTACTGAAACATACCGACTGGAATATTGCTGAGATTGCTTATGGACTGGGATTTGAAGAGCCTGCCTATTTTACCAATTATTTTAAAAAACAAACGGGAATTACCCCCAATGCTTTAAGAACGAATCTTGTTTGAATTTTATAATTCTTAGTTTGAATTCTATAGCATAGATGCTTTTTTCTTGTCCTAATTTTGTCATGTAAAATTAAAATCAAAACCATCATGAAATTTAAAAAATTAGGAAACACAGATGAACAGCTATCCGCTGTCGGATTAGGATGTATGGGAATGAGCTTTGCTTATGGCCCTACGGATGAACAGGAAAGTATCAATACATTGCACAGAGCATTAGATTTAGGTGTTAATTTTTGGGATACGGCAGATATGTATGCTAATGGAGAAAATGAAAAACTGATCTCTAAAGTTTTAGTTCCCAACAGAGATAAGATTTTTATTGCCACAAAATTCGGATTTAGATTTAAAGACGGTAATGCAGGACACAGTGGTGCTCCGGGAACCTATTTTGACGGATCTCCGGACTGGATCAGGCAGGCTGTGGATTTAAGCCTTCAGCGATTAAAAATAGATACGATTGATTTATACTATGCTCACAGAATCGACCCGAATATACCCGTAGAAGAAACAGTAGGAGCGATGGCGGAGCTGGTAAAAGCTGGAAAAGTAAAATACATCGGACTTTCAGAAGCTTCTGCTGAATCAATCAGGAAAGCTAATAAAATTCACCCCATCACCGCTTTGCAGTCTGAATATTCAATTCTTACCAAAGATATAGAAAATGAAATCCTGCCAACCATCAGAGAGCTCGGAATCAGCTTAGTACCTTATTCTCCGTTGGCGAGAGGACTCTTTGCCAATATCAATGACGTGCAGAATTTTGGAGATGATGATTTCAGAAAGACACTGCCACGCTATCAACAGGAAAATATTGATAATAATACCAAACTGGCAAAAGAAATTAACGATTTTGCTGCATCAAAAGGGGTTAAAGGAACCCAATTGGCTTTAGCTTGGGTGCTGAACCAGGGAGAAGACATCATTCCTATTCCAGGAACCAAAAGAATCAAGTATCTGGAAGAAAATGTGGCAGCCGCCAATATTGAACTTTCTCAATCAGATCTGGATACCATTGATACTATTCTTAAAAAGTACCCGAATGTAGGAGAAAGATATACGGAAGGCTCAATGAAGCTGGTTAACAATTAAAAAAAATACATACTAACTGAGTTCCTGAATGATCGCTGGAGCTCAGTTTTTATATATAAGACAATGAAGAAGGTATTGAAATGTAATAAAAACTATAGAATCACAAACTAAAAATATGAACAGAAGAGAACTATTAAAAAACGGGCTGTTGGCAGGAATATTGAGTTTGCTCCCGTTTTCCGGTCTGATGGCGGAAACCAAAACAATTCCCGGTAAAATTGAAGATGACTTATCAGGGTATAAAAAAATTAAGCTGGGAGAACTGGACTTGTTTATTCTGACTGACGGATACATCCGCGAAACAGATTTGAATTCATTTGCGCCAAGAGGAAATGCTTCAGCTTTGAAAGCTATTCTTAAAGATCATTTCAGACCTGAAGATTATATCGATCTTGCTATGAATATTCTACTCGTTAAAACCAACGATAAACTGATTTTATTTGATGCCGGAATGGGAATTTTTGCTGATGAAAGAACAGGCTTTTTATTAAAAAGTCTTGAAAAAGCAGGCTTCTCACCCAAAGATATCACCGATGTTTTTATTTCTCATGCCCATCCGGATCATATAGGCGGAGTCGTGGATAAACAGAATAACCTTGTCTTTCCTAATGCGGCGGTCTTTCTTTCAAAAACTGAATATGATTTCTGGATGAAAGCTTCCCTTAAAGATTTTTATAATAGCGCTTTACAAGCTAAGCCGGAAGTATTAGATCAGATTATTTCCGCACTTCAAAACGTATTGAAAACCATTCAGCCGAAATTGAAGTTCTATGATCTGGATGCTCCGTTATATGATTATTTCAGCTTTCAGCTGGCTCCGGGGCATACTCCCGGATTAACAGTTACTACCATTACTTCAGGAAAAGAAAAGCTTGTTTATATAGCAGATCTGATTCATTCTGATGTT
Organism: Chryseobacterium sp.; assembly: GCF_019236175.1. Classification (GTDB taxonomy): domain Bacteria; phylum Bacteroidota; class Bacteroidia; order Flavobacteriales; family Weeksellaceae; genus Chryseobacterium. The sequence continues at coordinate 57,827 of NZ_JAFAJM010000023.1, read as the reverse complement.
ATTCTTTTTCCTCATCCGGACTGGGGCTTTTTCGGCGATACGGATCTGGATATTGCCACATCTTCCAGAAAAAAACTTCTTCAGCAGCTGGCTGAAACAAAAACCAGAGCACTGGCCTGCCATTTACCGTGGCCCGGATCAGGATTTACAAAGAAAAAAGGAAATGCATTTGAATGGTTCCCAGAGAGTTTTATGAATTAGATCCGCAAGAGATCAATAGAAGTACAGGCTTTGACTAAAGCTGATCTTAATACGATGAGCTTTTAACCATGAATGCACGAATTAATCAGGTATAATTCGTGCATTTATAGTGTTAAGAATAATCCTTCAGATTCTAAAGAAACTCGGTTGGCTCTGCTATGCTTCCCCGAAAATCAACTCCGGTGAATATAATTTTCTGAACATCAGATATGTCAGCGAAAGAGCAGAGAGTGCTATGAGTGCATCGATAGTGGCCGGAAACCCAAGTACCACAATTTTTGAAAAAAAAGCAAAAATAATATCGAAAAACATTCCTGCAAACACCCATTCCTTTAATCTCAGTAATCGGTTGGAAAGAAGTAAAACCAAAACACCCGAAAGCTTAAAAACACCCAATATGTAAATGAAATGAGGCGGATAACCCAGCTGTCGGGTAATATCCCATACAACAGGATTTTGGGTAAGTTCAAAGAAGCCGCTTGCTCCGAACCATAATGACATAAAGATCACTCCGGACCAGTAGATGATTTTTGTTGTTTTTGTTTTCATTGTTGTATTGTTTTAATGGTTAATAAAAAAATTAATGAAATGAAGTTTTTGATGAACCCAGGATTTCTCCGGTTTTAGAATTCTGAACAAAGGCAATGACCTCCCAGTTATCAGTTGAAAAATTTTCAGGGATTTTAAATGATGAATGACCAGTCTGCTGCTTGTTTAGTACAATCTGCTGTTGTTGGTGAACGATTTGCCAGTGCTGCAGATGGCGGCCTTCATTTTCGCCTCTAGCGACATGAGTGGAAGATTGTTTCTCAACCAGATTAACAAAAAGAATATTTTTAGCATCAGCGGAAGGAACATCGTATTGTACGCTGATTTCATTTTGAGAGATTTTGGCTGAAAGATCTACCTTCATGCTTCTAGCATTAAATAAAGCTTTTTGAATAGCATTTTCCACAGCATGGGTATCGGAACCTACAAATTCGGTTTTTCCATTGACAACCAATTGTGGGGTATACAACTGTGAACCAAGTATACGGCTGTATTGTTGCTGTCTTTGTGAATTTTCAGGGCTGCTGAATCTGTCTTTCCATCCGAGACGGTTCCAGTAATCAACATGATAGGAAAGAATGTATACGGGTTCATTCCTGTATTTTTTTTCTATCTGTCCCATCAGGTCATCTGCAGGAGGACAGCTTGAACAGCCTTCTGAAGTGAAGAGCTCCAATATGGCAAACCCATTGCTGTCCAAAGCTGAAGATAGTGGTTTTTCCGATGACTTCTCTGTATGTGCGAATGCAAATGCTGCAAATAATAATGAGGTGAAAGCCCCGACTGTGATTAAGTTTTTAAGTATCATATCTTTTAATTTGATTCAAAAGTAGATACTTTGTGATCCTGAAAGAATACAAAAAGGGTTCAACCGGACAAATGCAAAGGTGAACCCTGAAAATATAAATGGTAAAATTTTTAGTGAAAAACAGTTATGGTCTATCTGTCTTCCAGCCAGGTAAAGAAATTATGTGTTTTTTCTTTATTGATGAGAAGTTTTTCGGGAGTATCAACAATGAGTTTGACAAGTATTTTGCGCTGAAAATAATGTTCCATTTCCTTGATAGCCTTGAAGTTGACCAGGTATTGTCTGTTGACCCGGAAGAACTGTTTACCGGAAACCTGCTCAGCAACCTGTCCGAGAGGCTGAGTAAGCTGAAACTGCTCCTTGCCAAAAGTTACCAGATGGGTAATTTCATTATGGATATAAAAATAAGCGACATTTTCCGTAGGAATAGTTGTGTATTTCTGGTTTTTAAAAACAAGAAAGCTGCTTTTTCCTTCCGGCTGATTTATTTTCTGTAAAAGAAGTTCCAGATCGGGTAATTCATTTTTCTGAAAGAATTTTTTTAATTCATCTACTTTTCTGAGAGCTTCTGCGATATCTTCCCTCGAAAAAGGTTTTAAAACATAGTCAACTCCTTTGCTTTTAAAGGCATCAAGCATATATTGGTCAAAAGCTGTACAGAAGACAACAGGGCAGGTGATCTCTATAGCTTTGAAAATTTCAAAAGATAATCCGTCTGAAAGTTGAATATCCATAAAGATAAGATCCGGTTTTATATCTTTTGATAAAGCTTCGATACTGGTTTCAATGCTGTCGTAGACTCCCAGAATACGGGAATCCGGTTTTAAATCTGAAATAAGGGTCTGAAGGGCTTTTGCCGCCCTGAATTCGTCTTCAATGATGATGATATTCATGGATCAATGGTAGTTTTATCTGAAATATTTTTTCGTCTGAATAAATAAGAATGTCTTTTTCCAAAAGATGCTTATAGCGCATTTTAATATTGTCTAGCCCTACACCCAGAGAGTCTTCCGGAACCATTTTACGCTGCACAGGATTTTCAATAATGAGTTGGTCCTGAGTATTGTAGATTTTTATATGTAAAGGTTTGCTCTGTGAAACCACATTGTGTTTAATACAGTTTTCAACCAGAAGCTGAAGGGTAAAGGGAGGTATAAGACTCTCCAGGGCCTCTTTTTCCAACAGGTTGGTGAATGTAATTCCCTCTCCGAAACGTGCTTTCTGGAGAAAGAGATAAGCATCCACGATTTTCATTTCTTCCTGAACACCGATCAGATCAAGTTTTCTGCTTTCAAGTGTGAAACGATAAAAATCTGAAAGTTTAACAATGAAATCTACCGTTTCCTCATCATTCGTTTCCGCCATTAATTTTAAGGTGTTCAGACTGTTGAACAGAAAATGGGGATTGATCTGCTGTTTGAGCAGTTCATACTGAGCTCCGAGATTATCACTTTTAACTTTTTCCAGTTCCAGCTGAATCTGTTGACCTGTGTAATTATTCTGAAGCAGAGTTAAAAACATATAGCAGACAAGGTTGATCAGGATTCCCCTTACTTCCACCATCAGCATCACCGGGCCGAAATTGATATGAGAAAGAATCAGCTGCTGGATCCACGCCAGTCCGAACATGATTACCATCCCGAAAGCAAGAATAGCCATCAGCTTTGAATAAGAAATATGTTGGCTGCGTTTTCCTGCTGTTTTGTTCAGCATATAAATATTAACATACCACATGATAATAGAAAATGCAGCGGTAATTGCTGAATTTACAATAGCTTCTTTCCAGTTGAATTCGTGAGAGGCAAGCTGGGGTACAGAAGATAAAATGCCCAGAAAAACGGAACTTATCCAGATGACAGCCTGCGAAATTTTTATTTTTTGCTGTTGCATAATCGAACTGCGAATTTGAAGATGTTAAATTAATCCTTTTAATTGATAAAAATAGAGAATAATATCATGGCAAATAGTGAATCTGCAGGCTTTGTCAAATTTTCGGCTATTTTCACCACTGACTTGTTTCCGCGGGATTCACTATTGATAAACAATAATCGTAAGAACATTCTGAGTTATGGTCTCATAACAGGATGATAACTCATGAAATACGATATTCTTTCTTCCTTGTTGAATGCTGATTTTTGAGAGGTGGTATTTTGTATTTGATAAGAAACTTTTCCTTTGCCATCAGTCTGTACGGTTTCAATACTTACCAGTTCACCGGTGATTGTTCCTCCTATATACTGAGGGTTGTCATGATAACGCCAGGTAACCAGTTTCATTATTGCTCCGGCTTTTGGGGTATGACCTTCTTCAGACAGGGATTCCATAGCTTTTTCATTTCCGTATAAAGCACTCATGGTTTCTTTTTTCGGATTGAGGGATGTGGAAATGAATTTCAGATTCCCGGAATTAAAAATAAGTCGTGCTAATCCTTTATCAGTCGTATTTTCTTTGTTACAGGATACCAGCGAAATCAAACTTGTAAGCAGGATTAATAGGCTATTTTTCATTTTTTTGTAGGTTTTGAATTAATTGTTGGGTATTGACTTTCATAGGAACATCAAACAGGTATCCTGTTTTCTCTGCAAGTTGTCTGTGGCAGGCAATGCATGATTCTTTAGCAAAAGATGCAGATTTTCCGGTAGGATGCAGATCATTTCCCGAGAATTTTGCAAATCCCCAGCCTTCGGTATCTTTATATTTTCCGGAATCCTTTACCATAAACTGAGCATTGATAAATTCTCCGGCCCTGATTTCTCCGTCAGGTAAAGTCTGTTGTTTCCATACGGATTTTACGACAATACTTCCGTCAGGCCATGGATGAAAATTTTCTGTTTCAACAGCTTTTACAGCAATGTCATTTCCATAAATAACCCGGATTGACTGGTCGAAAAGAGTACTCATACTGATCACTTTCCAGTTTTTAAAATCATCTGTGTATTGAATTCCATTAGGAGATACCGGTACCTTGGGAAGAGCAGCGTTAATTTCATGGTCAGTATTTTTGTTTTTTGAGTTATTACCGGTATCAGATAAAGAAAGGGTATATTTTCTGATGGTTTCAACTTCCTTTGGGGTGATTTTAGCAGAAGGATGAAGAATAGTGTATTCGTGAAGAGGCATCTTACCGCTTTGCATCATATTTAAAATAGCATACATTTTTCCTTTATGCTCAGCTGGAGAAAGCTTGTCCCATTCTGAAAAATTAAGGACTTCCCGGGCCCTTTTTACATCCTTATTCACGACCCATGAGAGGGGAGCAATTTTATCATACCAGCTTAAGTTGGGTTGATTGGAGTGGCAGTTGAAACATGAATTTTCAAGAATGTTAATCACTTCACGCGGGGCTTCGATTTTTTGGGTTGCCGGTTTCCCTTCTAAAGGCTGGCTGAATATTTGAAGCCCTCCAAAGATTCCCAATATAGCAAGGAAAACTATTGCAATAGGATTTCTTTTTTTTGTGGTATTCATATGAGTATTGTTTTATTTTCTGATTCAAAAGTAAATCAGCTCCGGATGTTCTGGAACAGAATAAAGGCTAAGCCGGACAAATCAGGTGGTGAATCAGGAAATTAGAAGGCTGAAAACTCAGCAACACAATAAAAATACCGGTAATCAGGAAATTACCGGTATAGCATAGGATGATGGCTTATAAAGTGATTCCGCCATCAATGATTATTTCTGTACCGGTTAAAAAACCTGATACACTGTCATCGGAGAAATAAGTAACCAATTTGGCAACCTCTTCGGCAGTTCCCATTTTCTTAAGGGGAATCTGCTCGATGAGATGCTTGTTAAGGTTTTTCAAACTCTCTTCATCCAGTCCTGCTTTGCTCATAATTTCTGTTTTAATAGGACCGGGACTTATGATATTTACCCTGATTTTTCTCGGAGCGAGCTCTGCTGCAGCTGTTTTTGCCACCGAGTTTAAAGCAGCTTTACTGGCCTGATACACGGAACTGTTAGGTTGATAAGTAGAAGAAACAATAGAAGACAGGAATATCACCGAAGCTCCGTCATTCAATAAAGGAATCAGTTGACTCAATGTGAAATAGGCTCCTCGGAAATTGATGTTCATTACCTGATCGAAATTATCGGCATCCATATTCTCAATTAAAGTAAGATTTCCCGTAATGCCGGCATTAATAAATAAAATATCAATTTTTCCAAACTGTTTTTCTACTTCATTTTTTAATATTTCAATATCATTAAGGTCGGCCTGATCCGCTGTAAAGGGAATGGCACCCAATTCCCGGGCTGCTTTTTCTACAGCTTCTTTCCTTCTTCCGGTAATGATCACCGTTGCACCCTCTGAAATAAGCTCTTGCGCTGTGGCATATCCGATCCCGCTGTTGCCACCTGTTATGATCGCGAGTCGGTTACTGAATTTTTTCATTGTTTAAATTTTTTGACAAAGTTATTTCATATTGATATACTTTTGTAATCAGTATCATAGAGTATACCAGTATCATTAATGATATCAATTAACTTTGCCATATGGAAAGAGATCAGACAGAAGAATTAAGAGCGCTCCAGGACACCCTTTATTTTATCGGGGGAAAATGGAGAATTCCCGTGATCAATTCACTTTGTAACGGAAACCGCCGTTTCCGTGAGATTGAAAGAAGTATTCCCGGAATTACTACAAGAATGCTTTCAAAAGAACTGAAAGATATGGAACTGAATAAACTGGTAAAACGCAGCGTTTATCCTGAGACTCCCGTTTTAATAGAATATGAACCCACTGAATATTGCAGAACTTTTGGTGCTATTATTCAGGAAATGATTAATTGGGGACGGGAACACAGAAGGATAATCATAGAAGACAGGTAAATATTTAATGTCCGATTGCTAATGAGTCAGTAAACAAAAAGCCCCTTTTAAAAAGGGGCTTTTCTATATATCAAAAATCAGAAATTAGATTCCGTCAATGATTTCATTTAAAACGGTGCTTGGTCTCATGGCAGCGTATGTTTTGTAAGTGTCAGTTTTGTAGTAACCGTCAATATTTTGTGGTTTACCTTGAGCACCAATTAATTCTGCATTGATTACCGCTTCATTTTCTTGCATAGCCTGTGCAATCGGAGCAAATTGAGCCGCCAGTTCAGCATCAGCAGTCTGGCTAGCTAAAGCTTCAGCCCAGTACATTGCTAAGTAGAAGTGAGATCCTCTGTTGTCGATTTGTCCTACTTTTCTTGCAGGAGACTTGTCTGTAGCAAGGAATTTGGCGTTAGCTTCATCCAGTGCATCAGCTAATACCTGAGATTTAGTATTTCCCTGGGTTTGTGCTAAATGCTCTAAAGAAGCTTGTAGCGCAAGGAATTCACCAAGAGAATCCCATCTTAGGTATCCTTCTTCTAAGAATTGTTCAACGTGTTTAGGTGCAGAACCTCCGGCACCTGTTTCAAATAATCCTCCTCCGTTCATCAACGGAACAATAGAAAGCATTTTCGCAGAAGTTCCAAGCTCAAGGATTGGGAAAAGGTCTGTTAAATAATCTCTTAATACGTTTCCTGAAACGGAGATTGTATCTTTACCTTCTCTTGCTCTTCTAAGCGTCTCAGTCATAGCGTCTTTTACATCAAGAATTCTGATGTCTAATCCTGTAGTATCGTGATCAGCAAGATATTTTTCTACTTTTTTGATGATTTCTCTGTCGTGAGCTCTTCCTTTGTCTAACCAGAAAATAGCAGGAGTATCAGATAATCTTGATCTGTTTACCGCTAATTTTACCCAGTCCTGTATTGGAGCATCTTTAGTCTGACACATTCTGAAGATATCACTTTTTTCTACTTTCTGAGAAAGAAGAACATTGCCGGCTTCATCCTGAACTTCTACAGTTCCGTCAGCAGATAACTGGAATGTTTTGTCGTGAGATCCGTATTCTTCAGCTTTTTGTGCCATTAATCCTACGTTCGGAACAGATCCCATAGTAGTAGGGTCTAATTTTCCGTGAGCTTTCATATCATCAATGACAGCCTGATAGAAACCTGCATAAGAACGATCCGGAATTATAGCTACTGTATCTTCTTCATTTCCGTCTTTGTTCCACATTTTACCTCCGCCTCTTACAAGAGCAGCCATAGATGCATCAACGATAATATCAGAAGGTACGTGGAAATTAGTAATTCCTTTATCAGAATTTACCATTGCCACTCTTGGCCCATCAGCAAGCGCTTTTTCAATATCAGCTTTAATATCAGCTTCCTGAGTATTTCCTTTAATTTTTTCGAAAAGATCAGCAAGACCGTTATTAGGATTAATATCTAAAGACTTGAAAGTCTCGGCATATTTTGTAAATACATCTCTGAAAAACGTTTCTACGATAGCTCCGAAAATAATGGGGTCGGAGATTTTCATCATCGTAGCTTTAAGGTGAGCAGAAAGAAGGATATTTCTTTGTTTTGCTTCCTCGATAGCTTCCTGAACAAATGCTTTCAGTGCATTTAAGTTCATTACAGAAGAATCAATGACTTCACCTGCCTGAAGACCTGCAAAATCCTTTAATACAGTTTCAGAACCATCATTTCCTTTGAATACGATTCTGTATTTGGTAGCATTTTCTAATGTTGTGGAAGTTTCTGTTCCGTAGAAATCACCATGATTCATGTGTGCAACGTCAGTTTTGCTGTCAGAAGCCCAGTCACCCATTCTGTGCGGGTTTGCTTTTGCATAGTTTTTAACAGCTTTTGGAGCACGTCTGTCAGAGTTTCCCTCTCTTAATACAGGGTTTACAGCACTACCTAATACTTTTGCATATTTAGCTTTGATTGCTTTTTCCGCATCATTTTTAGGTTCTGCAGGGTAATTAGGAACGGCAAAACCTTTAGCCTGAAGCTCAGCGATAGCTGCGTCCAATTGTGGTACAGAAGCTGAGATATTGGGTAATTTGATAATGTTAGCGTCAGGTTGAGTAGCCAGTTGGCCTAATTCTGATAAAGCGTCACCGATTTTTTGATCATCTTTTAAAAACTCAGGAAAGTTTGCTAAAATTCTTCCTGCCAAAGAAATGTCCGGTACTGCAATCTCAATATTTGCTGATTTAGTAAAAGCTTTTACAATAGGTAAAAACGAGTGAGTAGCCAACATTGGAGCTTCATCAGTAAGTGTGTAATAGATTTTTGATTTGTCTGACATTATACTGTTATTTTTTATTTGAAATTTTAAGTCCCACAAATTTACTAAATATGATTGTTTTATTTGGATATTTTGAATAAAAAAAGAGGCTGTTGCCTCTTTAAATTTATATTTCGGTTATCGTATAAGTTCCTGTTGCATCAAAATTAATTGTAAAGGTAATTTTATAATTCTTCGGAGTCGCAGAAGTATTGGGAATTACAATAGGAACTCCATCTAAATCTAAACTTCCGTCCGCTAAATTGTCACCTAAAACTTCAGACTGGTATAAGTTTATCCTAAATGAAGGCGAGTAGTTGGTAACCCCGTGAGCTTCAATTGTAAAAGTGTTGGTGGCGACATTATAAGTGGCTGGGGTCAATTGTGGGAAATACCCATATACAGAGGAGAAAACCAGCTCAGGAGCAAAGTTGGTTATCTGAGCGGCAAATGAATCAAATGGATTAGCCAGAGAATAGGGAAGGACATATATTGAATAAAAACCATTAGAATTGGCCATATAACTGCTTCCGTTAGGAACCAATGTGCCCATTCCGTCAGCACCATATACCTGGGCAGATGCATTTTGCTGATTAATAAATTTAATTTCTGTTTGTGCAGGAAGATACATATAGCCGCTTCTTCTGTAAATGTTTGATTGTCTTAATAATTTTGCGGTGGCAGGATTAAAAGAGTTATACGAACCATATACATACAATTCAGGAGGCAAAGGAGTACTGAAGGCGGAATAAGGCATGTTCAGTGTCCCGAAGTCATTTACATTTAAAGTATAATGGGTTCCGTTGGGAGAGACTAATGTTATTCCCTGACCTGGGCCTGTTACTACTGTTTTACTCACTTGGGAATAGGGTACACTCATTAATTGATTGACCCCTACATTTACATAATTGGTACCTCCCTGAGGATCTAGTTCTACTTTTACAAATTTCGGATTTGTTCCCCAGTTGATATTGGTGAAACTCCCTGTTAAAGATGTTCCCTGGCCGATATTAAGGTTTACCAATCCCTTTGAATTTGTGGTTTTAATATGATTTTCCGCATATAAGATTGCTCCTGTTGCTGTATTATCCAAAATACTTACTTTTAAGGAGACATTTCCATTAGCTATAGGAGTACCGGACGAATCAAAGGCAATGGTTTGATACGTATAAGCCTGAGGAACCTGTGTACTGAATAAAGAGGCTATAAATAAAAGAATAGAAGTATAAATTTTTTTCATGTGGAGATAGTTTTTAAGGTTTTTTCATAATTTTAATGGGCTGGATGCCGGAATTTTGGAATACAACCAGATACATTCCCTGAACAAGATGCCTTAAGTCCAGTTTTCCCGATTCTAATTTTGTTTTTACAACCAGCTTTCCTGAAAAATCATAGATTTCGACATCTTCAATTTTTGACCTCGAGCTGAGTTGTATATAGATAAAATCTGATGTAGGATTGGGATAAATCTTAATTTTATCTTTTTCAATTTCAGAAACTCCAAGAATTTTTAAAACAGATTGATACAGCATTCCCATAGTTCCTGATCCGGTCTGATCCGGGTCAGCAGGAATTACATAAATTTCACCGACTGAATAGGCGAAGTTGTTTGTAGAAACCGCTCCGGAATTAATATTCCCAATCACAGACTGGGAAAAACCGAATAAAGGTACTACGAGAAAAATAAGAATTAATTTTTGTCGCATGGTATTAGTTTAAGAATAGCGAATATAACTGAAATTTGCATATAACTGAGTGATGGTACTGAAAAACAGATATATTTTCACTTTAAGAATTATTTAACCTTTATTAGATGGGAAAATTTTCTATTTTGATTAAATTTGAAAAACTAAAAAAATAAAATTATGTCAACGATTACTTTAAAAGGAAACGAAGTACACACAATAGGAACATTACCGTCAGTCGGAACTACAGTAAAAGATTTTGCTTTGGTAGATTCAGGATTAAATGTAAAAACACTTGAAACTTTTGACGGTAAGAAAAAAGTATTCAATATCTTCCCAAGTATTGATACGCCAACCTGCGCAGCTTCCAGCAGAAAATTCAACGAAGAAGCATCAAAGCTGGATAACACCGTAATCATTAATATTTCAAAAGACCTTCCTTTTGCATTGGGAAGATTCTGTGCAGCAGAAGGACTGAATAACGTAGAAACGCTTTCCGATTTCAGAAGCAGCTTCGGAGATGATTATGAAGTGACTATTACAGATTCTCCTTTGAAAGGATTGTTAAGCCGTGCAGTTATCGTTACAGATGAAAACAATAAAGTGGTGTATACAGAACAGGTTTCTGAAATTGCAGATGAGCCCAACTATGAGGCTGCATTATCTGCATTGAATCAATAAGCAAACCTTAGAAATAAAATTTTGTAGAGCCTTGTGAAAGTATTTTTGCAAGGCTTTTTTGAACTTAAAAACACACAAATAAACTGAAAAAAGAATGCAGGATCATTACAATAAATATGGTGAGCTGTTTCAGGTGGATCAGGAACATTTTGAAGAATTTTATGCCCTCCTCAACGATACCCGGCTTTTAAAGTCTGATTTTTTCCTGAAACAGGGAGAAAAATGCAAATACCTGGGCTTTATCAAAAAGGGGATTCTAAGAAGTTTTTACATCAACGATCAGGGCAGGGAAATCAATTTCGGCTTTTACTTTGAAAATGAATTTTTTACCGATTATGAAAGCATACTTTGCGACTCCGTCTCCAATATGAATATTCAGGCATTGGAACATTGTGAAATTCTGCTGTTAGGTAAAGACCACCTTCAGGCTTTATACGAAAAAGAAGCGTACTGGCAGAAATTTGGAAGAATGATGAGTGAAAAGATCTATCTGGATGCCAAAAAAAGAATTGATGATCTGTTGTGTCTTTCTCCTGAAGACAGATACCTGAACCTCCTGAAAAAAGAACCGCTTCTTTTCCAGAAAATAGCCCAGAAACACATCGCAAGTTATTTGGGGGTCACAGAGCAGTCTTTGAGCAGAATAAGAAGCAGAATTATTAATTAACTTAAGTTAACGCCTGCTCAGTTTTTTGGACGTAGCTTTATGATCATCAAACTTTAATATGATCATCATGGAACAAAAAGACTTAACCATTATTTTGGTACACGGAGCCTGGGGAGACGGCTCGCATTGGCAATATGTTATTCCTTCTCTTACTAAAGCAGGATACAAAGTAAGAAGTGTTCAGAATCCGCTGACCTCATTACAGGATGATATTAATAAAACCAGAGACCTTATTGATGCTCAGGAAGGGAAAGTTCTTTTGGTAGGGCATTCTTATGGTGGAGCAGTGATATCAGGAGCCGGAAATCATGATCAGGTTGCCGGATTGGTTTATATTGCAGCTTTTGCTCCTGATGCAGGAGATAGTCTGGGCTCTCTTTTAGCAAAAAGAGAATCTCCGGGTGGAGCAAGTATTTATCCGGATAATAAAGGTTTTTTATGGATTAAATACGATGAATTTCAGTCTGCATTTTGCTAGGATCTGGAAAATGAAAAGGCATTGGTAATGGCCCTGTCTCAAAAACCTATTCACGGACAGTGTTTTGGTGATCAGGCCGGAGAACCGGCATGGAAAACAAAGCCAAGCTGGTACCAGATTTCATCCAATGACCGTATGATTCCTGCGGAAACAGAAAAAGAAATGGCAGAACGCCTTCAGCCTAAAAAAATCATTACTTTAGATGCAGGACATGCTTCACTGGCTTCACACCCTGAGGAAGTTACCCAGCTGATTCTGGAAGCAGCTTCGTCTATTTAAGTTTAAAAATACTTGTAAAAATGATACAGGGCCTTGTGGAATTTTATGTAATTTCACAAGGCTTTTTAATGTTATAACTTAATTAAAATGGTAAAAAGAATCGTAGCTAATATAAAAACAGATGATCTTTCAAAAGCCGGAGAATTTTATCAGGAAATTTTAGAACTTGATGTACTGATGGATCACGGCTGGATTAAAACTCTCGGAAATAATGAGGAATCCGCAGTTCAGATCAGTTTTGCCGAACAGGGCGGAAATGAGACTGAGGTTCCTGATCTTTCCATTGAAGTGGATAATATAGACGAGATCTATACTAAAATGAGTCAGGCGGGGTTTAAAATAACATACGGAATTACCAATGAAGATTGGGGAGTCCGCCGATTTTTTGTAAAAGATCCGTTTGGAAAAATAATTAATATCCTTTCTCACCCATAAAACTTATTGATCATGCAGGCAAAACAAATTATTCCGATTCTGAGAATTTTTGATGTGCAGAAAACCCTTGAGTTCTATATTGACTGGCTAGGCTTTGAAGTGGTCTGGGAACATTATTTTGAAGAAAATACTCCGGTGTATATGGAAGTGAAAAAAAACAATATCATTCTTCATCTGAGTGAACATCACGGTGATGCAACTCCCGGAAGCAGTGTTTTTATCTGGGGTGAAGGAGTTGCCGAGTATCATAGAGAGGTAATTGCGAAAAATTATAAATACAATCGTCCCGGTCTTGAAAAAACATTTTATAATGCTGTTTCATTTACTGTAAATGACCCATTTGGAAACAGGATTATTTTTAACGAAGAATTTAATGAAGAAAAACATGGAGCTCTGGAGCTGTATTCCGGTGATTGATGATCCGGATCATTAAAATTTTAGATTAATAAAGCTACCTTTACATTCTCAAAATAAATTAATGAAACGTTCAGGTACAGCAGATCTCCCTCTTCACTATGGTAAAGTACCACCATGGCTGTATGAGCGCATGTCTGTTCTGGGACTGTCTGTCATTGAAGTTATTCTGATGGATTATGGTAAAGATGAGGTTCTTCGCCGGCTGGCTGATCCGTTCTGGTTTCAGAGTTTTGGAGCTGTAATGGGTATGGACTGGCATTCATCAGGAATTACCACTTCTGTGATGGGAGCTTTAAAACGTTCGGTTAATCCCAATTCTCAGTCGTTAGGCCTTTACATTTGCGGCGGGAAAGGAAAACTTTCCAGGGAAACACCATCAGAGCTGATTCGGATTGCTGATAAAACAGGTTTAAACGGAACGGAGCTGGTAAGAGCCAGTAGGCTATCTGCCAAAGTTGATAATACAGCGATTCAGGATGGATATCAGTTGTATCTGCATAATTTTGTTTTGTCTGATAACGGAAACTGGAGTGTTATTCAACAGGGAATGCATGAATCGGACGGGACAGCAAGACGCTACCACTGGCATTCCGAAAATCTCAGATCATTTATAGAAGAGCCACATACGGGGATCAATGGTATTTCGAGAGGGAAAATTCTCAATCTTACTTCTTCTGAAGCCTCAGGAAACAGAAAAGGGATTCTGGATATTTCGCATACGGATTCTGTTGAAGTAATGAAAGACTTTTCGAGACTGATTCTTCCTGCGCATCATGAGGTAAGGGCTTCTGATGTGGATTTAAGGAGATTGGGAGCGCTTTTGTATGTTACCCGTGAACAACAGCCTCAAAATTTTGAAGATTTGCTAATGCTGGAAGGAGTAGGGCCAAGAACGATGCAGTCATTAGCTTTAGTCAGTGAAGTGATTCATGGGGCACCGTCAAGATTTGCTGATCCGGCGAGGTTTTCTTTTGCTCACGGAGGGAAAGACGGACATCCTTTTCCTGTGCCTATTCAGACTTATGATGAAAGTATTGGGATTCTAAGAAAAGGAATAGAAAAATCAAAACTTGGAAACTCAGATAAACTAAATAGCTTACATAAGCTACATCAGATAGTAACCAGTGCTGAAAAAGATTTCACGCCGGATTTTGATATTCAGAAAATCATTGAAGAAGAACGCCGGGATTCATGGCGTTTCGGAGGAAAAACAGTGATGGGAGATGCCCGGAAACCGAGTCCTCCTCAACCAATTCAGCTTTCTTTATTTTAAATATATAATACCGTAAACAATACAGCTTCCTTTAAAATCTGAATTTTTCTTTACTAAAACGATACCAATACACGTATACCGAGTTCTTTTCGGTGGAAGATACTCTCTCATAGATTTGACGTGATGTTTTTTTAGCGATTAAACTATTGTTTAATTATTTTAGGTTGTTAATTTATCTTAAATTCAGTGTGGTATGTGGTTTTAAATCATAAATAAATTATTTTGTTTAATAATTATTACCCTGATTTCAATTAAAAATTTTAATTTTAGAATCTTAAAAAAATAAACCTGATGACCAATAAATCTTTAGAAATATGCTATGATTTCCCATTTTTCCTTCAGGAAGAGCTTGATGAAATATTTAAGGCTCATGAGAAAACATCATTTCAAAAAGGTGATTTTATTCTCGAAGAAGGAAAAACAGCCAATGAATATTATATTTTAGAAAATGGGTTGGCGCGCTCTTTTGTTAACGACTTTAACGGCAATGAAGTGACCACTCATTTTTTTGTAGAGAATGAAGTAATTATTGAGGTTTTATCCATGTTTCAGAGAATTCCGTCTCAGGAAAATATCGTTTGTATTACCGATTGTGATTGCTGGAAGTTAGATTATGATACTTTTCAGGAGCTTTTTCATAAAATTCCCAATCTCAGGGAATGGGGAAGATCGTGGATGTCTAAAGAACTCTTTGATTATAAACAACGTTCTGTAGAAATGTTTACCCTTTCTGCTACCAAAAGATACCTGAACCTGCTGGAACAGAAATCAAAAGTAGTACAGTTTGCCCCGTTAAAACAAATCGCTTCTTATCTGGGAGTAACAGACACTTCACTGAGCCGCATCCGCAAAGAATTGGTTTCTCATCCCAAGAAAAATTAAATCTTGCCTTATGGCAAGTAGATTTTCATAGCACCTTGGTAATTTTGGATAAAAGTTTAATACCAAAATTACAATTATGAAAGTGAATCAAATTTATGTCAATCTACCGATAAAAGACGTACAGAAAACCAGAGCATTCTGGACCCAACTCGGTTTTTCCATCAACGAGCAGTTCTCCAATGATAAAGCGGTATCTGTTGTGATGAAAGAAGACCAGATCTATACCATGTTTCTAAAGGAAGAATTTTTCCAGACATTTACCAACAGACCTTTTGCCCAAGGAGACACAACGCAGGTTCTTCTTGCTATCAGCGTAAACAGCCGGGAAGAAGTAGATCAGATTGTAAAGACAGCCATTGAAAACGGCGGATCGAAATACAGTGAATCTATGGACCACGGATGGATGTATCAAAGCGCCTTTGCGGATATTGACGGGCACCAGTGGGAAGTGATGTATGCAGATCCGTCTCAGTTTACAGGGAATATGTAACAAGTTTTATTTTCAAATAAACATAGAAACAATGTCAAACGAAATAGAATTAGTAAAAAATCAGATCAATATTACCTATAAAGTAGTTCTGATTAATATAGAGGGAATCACTCATGAAGAATCAATGATTTTCCCTAACGGAGATGCCAATTGCATGAATTGGGTCTTAGGGCATCTGATCTATATCAGAAACGGATTACTGAGTATTCTGGGTGAAGTGCCGGTTTGGGATGGCGGAATATTTTCAGGATATGACAGAGGAGCGATTGCTTTAGAAAGAAAAGATGAATTTGTAGATTTTGAAGACCTGAAATCTTATTTAAAACAATCCCAGGGAAAACTGGAAGAAAAACTAATCGGCCTTGAACACTTTCCTGTAGAACAGATCAGTGATATCGCAACCCTTTGCTTTCACGAAAATTACCATAGCGGCCAGCTCGGGTATATCAGAAGACTTTTAGGAAAACCGGGTGGAATAAAATAATTGTACCCTGTTGCAGTATAGAAAACCAACGGAAATAAAACCTAAGGTCTGATACGTTTCAAGAAAAAATAAAATCCATAAAACATAAAAAATGGACACACCAAAATCAAAAAAAATGGAAGTCATTGTTCCGGCTTACAGAATGCACAGCCAAAGCTTTCTTAATGTTTTGGACGGCATTTCGGAAGAAGATGCTCTGAAGAGAATTGAAAATAAAACCAACCATATCGTGTGGATGGCAGGAAACTTTGTCAATATGAGATATGCCCTCGGATGGGTATTGGGATTACAGGAACAGGACCCTAATAATGATCTGTTTTTCCAGGGAAAAGCACTGGATGAAAATAAAAAGTATCCAACATTAGCGGATCTGAAAAAGAATTTTCACGAGATTTCTCCAAAAGTATACCAGAAACTCTTAGAAGTAACCGACGAAAAACTGGAGGAAATCTTTCAAATGGGAATGAACATTCCTTTTATTAAAGAAACAAAACTCAATTTTGCAGGAATGTGCATTGGCCGTGAAGACTACCTGTGTGGTCAGATAGGGTTGATGAGAAAAATCCTGAATTATCCCGGAATGAAGTATGATGTGGATGAAAATATTAAATACTAACTCATGAATCCGGCAGATAAAGGATATAAACATATCAATGGAATTCAGATGTATTACGAAATCTATGGTTCCGGAAAACCTGTAGTTCTGATTCACGGAGGAGGTTCTTCCATTCTGTTTGATTTCAGTGAGATCATCGCCAGATTAGAGAATCAGTTTCAGTTGATCGGGATTGATCTGCAAAATCATGGCAGAAGTGAGCATCGCTATATCCCTGAAACGTTTGAACAGGATGCAGATGATGTAGCTGCATTTTTAGCAGAAATCAATATCCATAAGGCTTCATTCTGGGGTTTTAGCAATGGAGGCAGTACGGTAATGCAGATCGCCCACCGGCATCCGGATATGGTAGATAAACTGGTCGTTGCTTCTGCATTTTATAAAAAGGAAGGAATGATGGACGGCTTTTTCGAATCTATGAATGAAGCCACCCTGGATTCAGTACCGGAGCCGCTGAAAATCAATTTCCTAAATCTGAATCCTGATTTTTCAAAGCTTGAAAATATGTTCGATAAAGACAGTAAAAGAATGCAGACTTTTGAGGACTGGGATGATGAGGTTCTGACTTCAATAGATTCACCGGTATTATTTATCAGCGGAGATCAGGATGTTATGAAACCGGAACATACCCTGGAGATGTGGCGCATGACTGAAGGTTCAAGAGTAATGATTCTCCCGGGAGTACACGGAGCTTATATGATGGCAGGTTTTGACGGAAGTGTAGACAGTAAGCTAATAGACTTCACCGCACAGGAAGTCGCAAAATTTTTAAATCATCAATAACACATACAGATTGTGTTTAAAAAATAAAATATTAACATTTAAAATTAAAATCATGGCAAAATTAAATCCGTACTTAAATTTTGATGGTACAGCCGAAGAGGCGTTCAATTTTTATAAATCTATTTTCGGTGGTGAATTTGTAGGAGAAGTTCATAAAATGGGAAATGCTCCGGGAACTGAAAACCTTTCTGAAGAAGAGAAAAACAGAGTAATGCATGTTGCTTTGCCTATTGGAAATGACCTTTTAATGGCTTCGGATATTGTTCCTGGTTTCGGGCAGAGCCTGACTGTAGGAAACAATAATTATGTTTCTATTTTTCCGGATTCCAGATCAGAAGCAGAAAGACTTTTTAAGGGACTTTCAGAAGGCGGAAATGTAGAAATGCCGCTTGAAGATCAGTTTTGGGGAGACTATTTCGGAAGCTTTCAGGATAAATATGGTGTTCATTGGATGGTGAACTATAATGATCAATACACAAAATAGTACTATATTTAACTCATTATAAAAAGGGCACCTTCTTTTGGGTGTCCCTTTCCTAATCACTAAAAATAAGAACGATGGACCCAATTACAATAGATATTACAATTTTAGCACCGGCAGAAAAAGTCTGGAATTATTTCAACGACCCTAAACATATTGTCAAATGGAATTTTGCCCATGAAAGCTGGCATTGTCCAAGTTCTGAAAATGACCTCAAAGTGGGTGGTAAATTCAAAAACAGAATGGAAGCTAAAGATAAAAGCTTTGCATTTGACTTTGAAGGAATATATGATGAGGTTATTCCTTATGAAAGACTATCATATCATATTGCAGACGGAAGAAAAGTAGAAGTGATCTTTGATAAGATCGATGGTAATACAACGAAAGTGATTGAAATTTTCGATCCTGAAAAACAAAACTCTGTGGAAATGCAAAGGGAAGGCTGGTACGCAATCCTTAATAATTTCCATAAATATGTTGAGAATCATTAAAAAATATTTTTTGTAGCCATGATCAATTTAGTTATCATGTCAAAAAGTTTAAATTCTATATATGCAGTCAATTACGATTCTAAAGAAGAATTTCTTTACGGGGTCATTGCAATACCGGCAAGAAGAGCTTTAGAAAAAGAGAAAATTGATTCTTTGGAAAAATTATCGGATTATTCTGAAAAAGAAATTCTACAGATGCATGGTTTCGGGAAAAATACGATGGAAAGGCTAAAGAACTATATGAAAGAAAACCAGTTTTTTTTCAAAGAAGCATAAAAAAATAAACTGAAATTTTTACAGTGTCATTGCGAATAAAGAAGTAGAATAAATAGCTTTATGCGCAAAGACATAAGGTATTCCGTGTCCGGTATAAAAATCATCATTTTTCTGCGGACCATACCGATTTTTATGGATGATCATTCCGGTGAATAAGAAAAAACTCAACGATTATATTAAGCAATTAAAATTTGAAATTATGAATAAAGATATTTTTCCATGTCTCTGGTATGATGGAGATGCTAAAGAATCTGCTGAATTTTACTGCAGTGTGTTTGGTGGTGAAATTACAGCAGATACCCCGGTTGTCATGAATGTTGATTTATTCGGACAACGGCTGATGTTATTGAACGGAGGACCCCAGTTTAAAAAGAATCCTGCCATTTCTTTCATGGTAATTTGCGACACGGAAGATGAGGTTCAGAAATACTGGGATCACTTATTGGAGGGTGGAATGGCGTTAATGGAGCTGGGCTCTTATTCATGGAGTAAAAAATATGGCTGGTTACAGGATAAATATGGTGTTACATGGCAATTATTCTTAGGAGAAAAAGCCAGCGACCAGAAAATTGTTCCTACACTGATGTTTATTCATGAAAATAATGGAAAAGCAAAAGAGGCCATGGAATTGTATACACAGACTTTTCCCAATTCTCATATCGGAAATATTCTGAAATATGGTGATGGTAGTGAAGGGCATCCTATACAGGAACCGGCAGAAAATGTTCAGCATGCACAATTTGTGATTGACAATTACAGCCTGTATTGTATGGATAACTCTTATGATCATCAGTTTGATTTCAATGAGGGAATTTCTATGGTGGTTATGACAGATGATCAGCAACAGACAGATCACTACTGGAATACCCTAACTTCAGACGGAGGCAGAGAAAGTATGTGCGGCTGGCTAAAAGACAGATATGGACTGAGCTGGCAGATTGTTCCTAAAAGGCTGATCCAGCTTATGAATGATTCTGATCAGGAAAAAGCATATAAAGTAGTTCAGGCTATGATGAAAATGCAGAAAATTATCATACAGGATTTGGAAGACGCTTATCGTTCTTAGAAAATTTTAGGCGTGTTGTTTGATGTGAATACAGTAAAGATTTGCTATCTGAAAACACAGAACAAATCATAATCTAAGTCGAAAGTTCCTAAAGAAGGGCTTTATCCGGAACGATTATCCGGTAAGGCGGAAATTACCGGAAAAAAGATGTGATTTCATGTGGAGACAATAGTGATTCACATCAAAGACGGAGATTTTTTCAGAGAATAGCTCCGGAAAGAGTATCAGTAAATGTGGGTTTTAGCCTGCTTCGGTTTAATATCTTAAATAAAAAAATATGGAAACCTTATCCTATGAAATTGAAATCAATGCAGAACCTGAAAAAGTATGGAGTGTCCTGTGGAGTGATATTACTTACAGGCAATGGACTACAGCTTTCACAGAGGGCTCTTTTTATGAAGGAACACTGGAAGAAAATAATATTATAAAATTTTTTGATCCTAAGCAGAATGGGATGTACAGCAGGGTAGAAAAAGTAATTCCTAATCAGGAAATAAGATTTCTGCATCTGGGTGAAATTTACGAAGGTATTGAAGTTCCTCAGGATTGGGGTGAATCTACTGAATCTTATTTTCTGGAAGAAAATGAAGACGGAACATTGTTGAAAGCGGTTATCCAGACCCCTGCAGAATACAAAGATTTTTTTGAAGAAAAATTTCCTAAAGCATTGGGAATTATCAAACACCTTTCGGAAAATCAACTTTAGAGTGATATTGTATTATACTCATACCGATAACTCAAAAAATAAAAATATGGAAACCCTATCTTATGAGACTATCATTGATGCTCCTCTGCAAAAAGTTTGGGATATTCTTTGGAATCCTGAAACGTATAGTGAATGGACCCGGTATTTCGGTACAGGATCTGTGATGAAATCAGACTGGAAAGTAGGCGGAAAAACCTATTTTCTTAATTCTAATGGGGACGGTATGGTTTCCACTATAGACAGTCTGGAAGAACCTGGTCAGGTTGTTTTTAAACATTTAGGTGTGGTGAAGGATGGTGTGGAAGATACTCAGAGTAAAGAAGTGATGGAGTGGAACGGCTCTTTTGAAAAATATTTTTTAATTGATTTTGGCGGAAAAACAAAACTTCATACCGAAGTTCAGGTGGATAGCCAGTGGCGTGATCATATGAATACCGGTTTTACAAAAGGATTAATTGTCGTAAAGAGCCTTGCGGAGGGGATAAGTCTTGATTCAGTCTGATGAATAGTAGAGGGTTAAGTTTGTCGGTTTATAGTTGTTAACTATTTCATGCCGATTGAAAACCATCCTTTATTCCCTTTTTCATTCCGTAATTTTTTTCGAATTAAATATGAAATTATTAACAATTATTTTCGCAACCTTTATTCTGGCTTTGCTGGGTACCATGGTATTCTGGGGTAAGCCCGATTATTTATTTTCAGGGAATCTTGGAATGGCTGTTTTTATCATCTTTACAGGTTTTTCGCATTTCAAATTTCAAAAAGGAATGGCCATGATGATTCCGGATTTTATCCCTGCCCGAATGTTCTGGGTTTATTTTACCGGCATTCTGGAAATTGCTGCCGGAGTAGGATTGATGATCCCGTCTATCCGGGAGCTGACTGCCGTTTTACTGATTATTTTTTATATACTGGTTTTTATCGCCAATATTCATTCATCAAAAAAGAATATCAATATTTTTAAGGCAGACTACACGGGCCCGGGTATGAAATACCTGTATACACAAAGGATTCCGATGCAAATTATTCTGATAATCTGGACGTGGTATTTTGGGGTTTATTTATAAAAATTAAGAGGCAGCCTACGGGTTGCCTTTTTTATTTTTTTAAAGTATTCAGAAAAAATGTTAAATAATGTAACGTTTTAAGCAGGAAGCATGTCTAATAGGTAGAGAAATATTTATTCTTTTGTTATTCAAAAGTATAAATAGAAAACAATAGTTTTAACTTTTAAAGCATAAGTTATGAATTTAAATTCCAAAATTTTAACCACTGCTCATATTGTAGTCACAGCCATTATGATAAACGCACAAAGCGCTGCAGCCAAATTACCCGGTGATCCTGCATTGCCTTCTTCAAAAGCTAACCTGGAAAAACTGGTTTCGTATGATAAAGGAAACTTCAAATATAAGGTTGAAGATTACTTTGCAAGACCAAAAGCTTCGGCTTTTAAAATATCTCCGGATGGGAAATATCTTTCCTATAAAGAGAAAGACAGTGATAAGAAAAACCATGTATATGTTAAAGACCTGAATACAGGAAAAATTACCAAAGCGATTGTAGAAAAGGATGATCTGATCAAAAACTACGGCTGGTTAAATAAAAAACGCCTTTTCTATACACAGGATAAAGGAGGAAATGAGAATATTCATCTGTATGCCGCTGATGTAGACGGTGGTAATCTGAAAGATTTAACACCGTTTGACGGAATTACACTGGGAAGTATTATTCCTGTAAAAGACACGGATTTTGTAGTTGTGACCATGAATAAGAACAACAAACAAATCTTTGAACCTTATAAAATCAATTTCATTACAGGGGAAATGACACAGCTGTATGAAAATAAGGATGTCAATAGTCCTATTGATGACTATCTTTTTGATAAAGACGGAAATCTTAGAGGGTATAGTATTCTGGAAAATGGACTGACTACAAAAACCTATTATAAAGATCTTCAGACAGGGAAATTTAATCTGATTAAATCGGCAGACTGGTCTGATACATTTAGTATTATCAGATTTAATGATCATTCTAAAAATAAAGATGAAGCGTATGTTGTTACCAATTTAGATAGTGATAAGGCCAGAATTGTTTTATATGATCTTAAGAAAAACACCGTTATTAAAGAGGTATACTCCAACCCTGTATATGATGTGAGTTCAATAAGTGTTGCCGGAAAAAACAGAAATTACGAACTGGATTACATCAGTTATAACGGAACGAAAGGAGAAACTGTTCCTGTCAGTAAGTTTTATAAGGAAATTGATGATAAATTAAAATCGCAGTTTAAAGACAAAGAATTTTCTATTGTTTCTTCGGATGATAATAATGACAGACTTCTGGTGATTGTTGGAAGTGATAAGTTATATGGTACCTATTATGAATACGATACAAAAACCAGAGCGTTAAAACTTCTTTACAACCTGATGCCGCAGCTGAAAGAAGAGGATATGGCAGAAATGCGGCCTATTGAATTCAAAAGCAGAGACGGAATGACTATTCACGGATATATTACATTACCCAAAGCAGCTTTGGAGGGTAAAAAAGTTCCTTTGATAGTTAATCCGCACGGTGGTCCGCAGGGAATCAGAGATGACTGGGGTTTCAATCCGGAGGCGCAGTTGTTTGCCAGCAGAGGTTATGCTACGCTTCAGGTGAATTTCAGAATATCAGGCGGATACGGAAAAGAATTTCAAAAAGCCGGCTATAAGCAGATAGGAAGAAAAGCGATGGATGATGTGGAAGACGGCGTAAAATATGCTATCAGCCAGGGATGGGTGGATAAGGATAAGATTGCTATCTATGGAGGAAGTCATGGCGGATATGCCACTCTGATGGGATTGATCAAAACACCGGATCTGTATGCCTGTGGAGTAGATTATGTAGGAGTATCCAATATTTTTACTTTCTTTGATTCTTTCCCGGAATACTGGAAGCCTTATAAGGAAATGGTGAAACAAATCTGGTATGATCTGGATAATCCGGAGGAAGCTAAAATCGCTAAAGAGGTGTCTCCTGTTTTTCAGATAGATAAGATTAAGAAGCCATTGTTTGTAGTTCAGGGAGCTAATGATCCAAGAGTGAATATCAACGAGTCTGATCAGATTGTAAAAGCAATGCGTGCGAAAGGATTTGAAGTGCCGTATATGGTAAAATATGACGAAGGACACGGATTTGGAAAAGAACCGAACAGAATTGAATTGTATACAGCAATGTTAGGATTCTTTGCCGAGAATTTTAATAAAAAATAAACTTATTATTTTTATAAGCAAAAACGGAGGACGAAAGGTCTTCCGTTTTTTTTGTTGCCAATAGGGACGGGCTTTAGCCCGTTCAAATAAAAAGATAACCTCCATTGGCTTTAGCTTAAGACCCGAGCGTTTTTATTTCCAGTACAATTGTATTTTATCTGTTCTCTGTAGATTTGTACAGGCCATACAGACTTTAGCCCCGATAGCAGCGGTTACCCCACAGCGGAAAGGGAAGAGCTCCGGCGCGAGGAGTAGGAGCGGATAGCGGGAACAGCTCCTTAGAAAATAGAAAATGAGTACAGGATGACTATGAGGAAGATAAAAATCCTGTGAATAAAAGAAAAATTGAAAATCCGGAAAAATATTTTAAATTTATTAAAGTAAAACCAAAAGGATAGCCGTCATATCAGTATGGAGGTTGTCGAAAAAGTAACAATGCCACAGAAGGAGAAAGAAAGCATCATCTCACAAACCGTTTCCAACTACGGAGGGAAGCTGATGTCTTATATTCGCCCTAAAGTGAAAAACACTGAAGATGCGGAAGATATTCTGCAGGAAGTGTGGTATCAGTTCAGCAGCATTACCAATCTTTCCGAGATTGTGAATGTAGGAGGCTGGCTGTACAGGGTAACGGCCAATAAAATTACGGATCGTTACCGCAAAAAGAAAACGGAAAATCTTGAAGATTTCGTCTATGAAGATGAAGACGGAAGTTTTTCCATCAAGGATATTCTATTGATGGATGAAAGCGCAGGTCCGGATGTGAAGATGTTTCAGGATGAGATCTGGAAAAAACTGTTTGAGGCACTTGATGAACTTCCCGAAAAACAAAGGCTGGTCTATGTAGAGAATGAACTGAACGACAAAACCCTCCAGGAGATCGCCGATGAACAGGGAGAAAACATTAAGACCATCATCAGTAGAAAAAACTATGCTGTGAAGCATCTGAGAAACAGATTGAGAAGATTATACGAAGATTTAAAAAGTTAGTAAAAAGAAATTATGAATCATAAACACAAAAAAGGCTGGATTTTTTTATTGTTATGTCCGCCATTAATTCTCTTGGCTGTTACATGGATTGTCATGTCGCTATGGAACTGTCTTCTTCCTGAAATATTAGGGGTAAAAGCAATTAGTTTCTGGCAGGCTATGGGAATATTGATTTTAAGCAAAATTCTTTTTGGAGGTTTCCATTTCGGAAAAGGAATGAGAGATTTTAAGGAAAGAAAAATGAGGCAGAAAATGGAAGGCTGGTCGCCCGAAGAAAGAGAGAAATTCAAAGAAGTATGGAGAAATAAATGTTCCGGAGGATTCTTCAACAGAAATAACGAATAATTTGAAAATTGTAAAGAAGTAGTAAAGTAAATTTACAATTGATTCGTCTCTATAAAAAAAGAAGTAGTAAAATTTAAAATTTTGAAAAAATGAAAAATTCAGCATTAAAAGGAGCTCTTGGAGCACTAGCGGTTGTGGGAGTAGCATTAATTGCTAAGAAAGCCGCACAAAGAAAAAGATTTATCAAAGGTATTTTTAATGAATACGGAATCAAAGAAAAATCCCCTTTCGGATTAGCAGATAAAATCAGAGAAATGAATGAAGAGGATTATCAGGAACTGAAAGGGAAATTCAAAAAAGAATTCAGTTCAAGATGTTGCAGTAAGGATAATACCTGCGAGGCATAATCCGTAAAATACTAAATTGAAATTGTTGAATTCCGGTGCGGGAAGCAAAGCTTCCTGCACCGGAATTTTTCTTGTAAACAGGGGAGTCTAAAGTAGTATGTATTCATTTAAGTATTACATTTGTGTAAAAATTATCTTCAGGATTATGGTGAAGTTTAGAAGTATCTGTATTATAGTTTTGTTGTTTTCTTCATGGCTGCTCTCCGCACAGCAATCCCCGCGAAAACAATATATTTTCTTTTTACATAATAAATTTTTGGAAGAGCATTCTTTAAAGGAGGAGCACCCCAAATATGGAGTAGCAGAGTATGAGTCTGTCCTTCTTCAGTTAAGAGGGAAAAACAAGGTTGTGATTTCTGAAAAGAGAAAACCTAATGTGGAACCGGAAATCTATGCATTGAAGGTGAAAAAACAAATTGACAGTCTGGTAAGAAAGGGTATTTCTGCAGGAGATATTACTGTGGTAGGAACTTCTCAGGGAGGTTATATTGCACAGTATGTATCTTATTATGAGAAAAATCCATTGCTGAAGTTTGTTTTTATAGGGGCGACGTTTAAGGATGATTCTTTGGAAAAGGATAAAAACTTCAGGCTTTATGGCAGAATTCTTTCTATTACTGAGAAATCTGATGAAGGACATGTTCCGCTATCGAAGGAATCAAGATTTACCAGATCTGATATTAAAACTTTCAGAGAGATTGAACTGAATACCGGATTGAACCATGGGTTCTTATTTAAAGCCCTTGATGTCTGGATTGTTCCTACAAAAGAATGGATTGATGGTAAATAACCCCAAAATACTAATTGAAAACTGTTTTTTGCCATGAATGCACGAATAGAATTTTGGGTTTTTATGTGGCGGTATGATTTTTTAACGGTATAGAGGTAAAATTATTTTTCCCACAATTATTCCATATTGTAAAGTTGAAACTATTCTGTTATAACATCTGTGATCAGAATTGAACCGGATCAATATCCTGAGTTATCCTGCTTTATTATTTACAGACAATAACCAGGAAAAAAGAAAAATAAATCCTTATTTTTGTATTGCTCAATGAAAGACTACTATTATTTTCTCGGTATATCTCAGGATGCTTCTGAAGAGGACATTAAAAAAGCCTATCGGAAGTTATCTTTAAAGTATCATCCTGATAAAAATGAAAATGATGATTTTTTTGCCGATCGTTTCCGTGAAATTCAGGAGGCTTATGAAATATTGAGCGATTCCGGCAGACGTCATACTTATGACCAGAATTTAGAAAGTCATCAGCGAAGTTTCAGGTATAATATACCACCGGCAATTAAAACATTCACTTCAAATAAAATTCATGCTAAAAAAGGAGAGGAAATTATCATCAACTGGCAGACAAGCAATGCCGATGTGGTAAAAGTATTACCTTTTGGGCTGGAAAAACCTTACGGGGAAAGAATATTTAAGATTACGGAATTTAAAGACGGTAAATTCCAGCTTTTGCTTCATGCTACCAATTCTCTTTTGCATAAAACCGTTGTACAGGGAATTACGATTACAGAAGTTTTTGATCATCCTGCAGACAAATTCAAGAATAATGTGGAGGAAATGTTTAAGCCGCAACCGAGAACAAGAATAAACCAATCCGGTCATCCTAAAATCGTTATGTTGATTTTTGGAATTATAATCCTGATTATAGCGATTTATTTTTTAGTAAAAAATCTAAGCTGATTTAAGCCATTTTTTTCCTTCCCGGACATTTTTTACATCTTTTTCCTTTCTTAAATTTTTTGCAGCAGGATTTCTTTTCGCAAAACATCTCTTCGTTGTTGAAAGCGTATACAGGTGCCAAAGGCGGTACTTTAAATGGAGTAATCATATTCATGGTACAAATATATTAATTTAGAATAAATATAATTAATAAAATTTCATAATTTTCTTACAACCTGATCAATAGCACTTGTCTCTCCCTTGCAGAAGGGCAATGAGATTAAAATTTCACCGATGTTGACGCCTGAATTCTCCAGGCATGAGCACTTTGATTTCCAAAATTTTGTCTTCTTCCATAATTGGCTTCTATTCCCATTCTTACTTTTTTATACGGCTGGAAAACGATATTCATTCCGATGTTCTGGAAGCTTTTTGTCATATTTCCAGGAATAAAGCTTTCTTCACCGATACGGGAATGGCTTATAAAAGTTACGGAACTCCATTTGGAAGTCCACCAGTGTTCATAAATACCTACGATGTTGAACATCTCTAATGTTTTTAATAAATTTTTGTTGACGGGATCAGGAATAGCATCATATTTTTCTTCATTTAAATTGCTGTTGTTGGTTGAAAACCCCTTTCCGAAAGAAGTCTGAAGACTGATGATATTGGATTTATTAAGATACATTTTTCCTGAAATTACAGCTCCCCAACCCAGAATCGTTTGGGTTTGGTAATTTTCCTGAGGTGAAAACTTCATTTCATAGCTTATTGGCGATAGTATGGCTCCGAGTTTAATGTAATTTTTTTCATCCCCATATCGGTATAAAGCCGTAAAATTGGGAATGATGGCTTTCTTTTTCCATTGTAAAGAATCTGCGGGAAGGGTAATACTGGGGGTATCAGGATCTTCCATAGACAAGGATAAGATTCCTTTTTTCGACACCGGAGTTGTATAACGAACCTGCATTCTACGGGTGAAAACCATAGCGTTGGGAGGAACGAAGTCAAAGATATTCGGAAAGATATCCAGATCCGAAAAATTACTCCAGGTCTGTCCCAGAAGCCACTGATTCCATTGCAGGTATCCTTGTCTGAATCTTGGAGCTGTTGTACCATTGGGTCCGTAGAAATCTATTTCTATATAAGCAGAAAGAGGTTTTCCGTTTTTTGCTTTCTTTTGTTGTATTCCCAGTCCGATCTGGGATTGTTTGATACTGAAATTACCGGTGATAACATTGTGTTGGGGAATTTCTATAGAATGAGAAACAAAACCGTCTTTTACTCCCGTTTCCTGAAAGTTAAGCATCATATCAGCCTGTATAAATCCTTGTACATAGAGATCCCATTCGTTTTCATCTTCCGGTTTTATGGTCGCAAGGGTAATTTGTGCGGAAATTTCCGCGTGAGGAATCAGAACAGATATAAATAAGACAATTAATCCGGTTTGTGTTTTTTTCTTCATGTATGGCGTGTTTTGTAGCGCTTGTTTTAGGTTCTCATATGTTTGTTTTAGGCTATTAGTGTGATGATGATTAATACAGTTAAGAAATGTTTTTAAGAGGACTGCTATCGGACGATTTGTATCTTTTAGTTATTTATTCTCTTAACGGTGAAGTGAAACTACAAAATTATTTTAAAAGTGTTTTTTGTAATAATTTTAATTCAATTGATTATATACCAATATTTTCAACTAGGTATTTAATGATTCATTAGTAATAAATATTTAATATTATTTGTTATTGTTTATAAAATTAATGTGATTGTTGAATAAAATGAATTGAATTTTAACACTTGGTATAAAAAGATGAATATGAATTTTTCTTTCGTTGATCAGTAGTCGTAAGCTGTTGTACAATCGTGTAAAAAATTGTAATTTTACCCATCTTTTTTACAAACAAAATCTAATAAATAAAAATGAATACAGAACAGTTTGTGAGCCGTCACATTTCCCTTAATGAAGCCGATAAACAGGCGATGTTGGAAAAACTTGGCGTTTCTAGTATTGAAGAGTTAATTTCTCAGACGATTCCTTCTTCTATCCGTTTAGAGAAAGATCTTGAGATCTCGGAACCGCTTTCGGAATACGAAATGCTGAACCATTCGAAAGAATTGGCATCAAAAAATACTGATTATACGAGTTATATCGGATTCGGATATCACAATACACTTTTACCATCGGCGATTCAGAGAAATATCTTTGAAAATCCGAGCTGGTATACAGCGTATACCCCTTACCAGGCGGAAATTGCACAAGGAAGACTTGAGGCCCTTCTTAATTTCCAGACTGTCGTATGTGATCTTACAGGTTTTGCATTGGCGAACGCATCTTTATTGGATGAGTCTACTGCAGCAGCTGAAGCAATGCATATGTTCTTCAACAACAGAACAAAAGATCAGAAAAAAGCAGGAGCTAATAAGTTCTTTGTTTCTGACCTTGTTTTTCCTCAGACAGTTTCTGTTTTAAAAACAAAAGCTGAAGGATTAGAAATTGAAATTGTAATAGGAGATCACAAAACTCATCAGTTTGATGGCTCTTATTACGGTGTTTTATTACAGTATCCCGGTAAAAACGGAATCGTTTTAGATTACACGGAAAATATTGTAGAATATAAAAAGATTGATCTTCAGGTAGCAGTAGCTTGTGACCCGATGGCTTTGGTTAAACTAAAGTCTCCGGCGGAAATGGGTGCAGACTGTGCTGTAGGTACTTCACAAAGATTTGGTATTCCGTTAGGATACGGAGGTCCTCACGCTGCATTCTTTGCCTGTAAAGAAGATTATAAAAGAGATATCCCGGGAAGAATCATCGGGGTTTCTCAGGATATGTACGGAAAACGTGCATTAAGAATGGCATTGCAGACAAGAGAACAGCATATTAAAAGAGAAAAAGCAACTTCCAATATCTGTACAGCTCAGGTTCTTTTAGCGGTAATGGCGGGAATGTATGCGGTTTATCACGGTCCGAAAGGATTACAATATATCGCTGATCAGATTCACTTTAAAGCCAACGCTTTGAAAGGTGGTCTTAAAGCTTTAGGATATCAGACTGTTGAGGAGCCTATTTTCGATACAGTAAAAATCGAAATGGCTGAAGATGAAAAAGGAAGACTGATGAGAATGATGCTGGATCATAAGCTAAATCTTAACTATTTTACAGAAGGAGTAGTAAGTATTGCGATTAACGAAAGCACAACATTAGAGAAATTAAACTATCTGATGGCTTCTTTTGCTCAGTTCAAAGACAAGCAGAGCTTCAAACTAGAAATAAAAGAAGGATACAGCATTCCTGTAGAAAATCTTAGAAAAGATGAAATTCTTACGGAAGAAGTATTCAATAAATATCATACTGAAACAGAGCTGATGCGTTATATCAAGCGTCTTGAGAGAAAAGATTTATCATTGACCCACTCAATGATTTCTTTAGGATCTTGTACCATGAAATTAAACGCAGCTACTGAAATGTTGCCACTGTCATGGGCAGACTGGGGAAGTGTACACCCATTTGTACCGGTAGATCAGGCAGGAGGTTATCAGCAAATGATTGCAGAACTTGAAAAAGATCTTGCTGAGATTACAGGTTTTGCAGGAACTTCTTTACAGCCAAATTCAGGAGCTCAGGGTGAATATGCAGGATTAATGGTGATCAGAGAATATCACATTTCAAGAGGAGATCACCACAGAAATGTGGTATTAATTCCTCAGTCTGCACACGGAACAAACCCTGCATCTGCTGCTATGGCAGGAATGAAAATCGTAGTCGTGAAAAACCTTGAAAACGGAGAAATCGACTTTGAAGACCTTAAAGCTAAAACAGAATTACATTCAGCAAACTTATCTGCTGTAATGATTACATATCCGTCTACTTACGGATTCTTTGATGCTAATATCAAGGAAATTACTAACCTTATCCACGAGCACGGAGGACAGGTGTATATGGATGGTGCCAATATGAACGCGCAGGTGGGATTTACAAGTCCAGGAAACATCGGAGCAGACGTTTGTCACTTAAATCTTCATAAAACTTTTGCAATTCCTCACGGAGGTGGAGGTCCTGGAGTTGGTCCAATCTGTGTTGCTAAGCACTTAGTACCATTCCTTCCTTCTAACGCGAATATCAAAATTGGAGCTAAAGAAGCTATTGACGGTATTTCTGCAGCACCTTACGGTTCCGGATTGATCCTCAACATTTCTTATGCTTACATCAAGATGTTAGGGACAGATGGTCTTAAAAAGGCTACAGGACATGCAATTATGAATGCTAACTATCTTAAAGTGATTTTGGCAGAGCATTTCCCAATCTTATATTCAAACGAAAACGGAAGAGTAGCTCACGAATGTATCGTAGATTTCCGTCAGTTCAAATCTTTAGGAATTGAAGTGGCTGATGTTGCGAAGAGATTGATGGATTATGGTTTCCATGCGCCTACAGTTTCTTTCCCTGTGGCAGGAACATTAATGATTGAGCCTACAGAATCTGAAAGCAAGTCTGAAATTGATCGTTTTGCAGAGGCTTTAATCTCTATCAAGCATGAAATTGATGAGATTGTTAACGGACAGGCAGATCCGGCAAACAACGTATTGAAAAACGCTCCTCACACAGAACAACTGGTGATCTCCGATTCTTGGGATAAACCATACAGCAGAGAAAAGGCAGCTTATCCGCTAGAGTGGGTAAGGGACCATAAATTCTTCGCTTCTGTATCAAGAGTAGATGAAGCTTACGGAGACAGAAACTTAGTTTGTACTTGTGAGCCGATTGAAGCTTATATGTAATCTTAGTTTTTAGAGATAAAAAATCCCTTTCAGCAATGAGAGGGATTTTTATTTTTTATCGTCAGTTCGGTGAAGTAATCTTAAAACCTGAATGATCTTTTATTTCTTTTTAATCAGTCTTCAAGTCTGCATATCATATTATCCTTTTCCTTCAACATTCTTTCATAAAGGGCAATTTTATCTTCATAAAGTTGAATGATTTTATCAGTAGGATTGTAATTATTAACAATTACGCCTGTCGCATTATCATGAAAAATTACTTGTAATAATATTGATAGCTTGCTCTTCATCGAAATTCCGGAGTGCTTCCCACAGGAATTTTTAATACTTCAGAGATTTTTTGACGCAAAGGATCTTCAATAGTTTCTTTTTGTTCAAGTAATGAGATTTTCTTTTGATTCCCACCTTCACCCAAATCGAAAGTCAAAGCTTCCTGCTTGATTCCTAACATTTATCTGAATCTTTTTACGTTTCTTCCTGATGTATTTTCTGTTTCATTTGTGGTTTTTAAGTTTAATTGATGGTTCGAATAGTAAAGATAAAAATATATAGAAGCGTAGATTTACTTTCTGTATTCATACTGGAATTTTGTTATAAAATGTTAGCTAAATATATTCCTGTGTATGAGCAAGCCTAACTAAAAAACCTCCCAAAATTTTGAGAGGCTCTTTGCGTTATATTTATTTTGTTATCTTCTCTTATAGCTGTAAGCCACCAAAATGGCTACTCCCATTATAAGAACGGTTATCATTGAAATCGTTTCAATTGAAATTCCACTTTTCATCTCTGTGTTTTCTTTTTCACATGAAAAAAAGAATAATACTGTCATTATCAGACAGCCCGATAGTAATTTTTTATTCATAAATGCATTTGTTTGGTTGTTAATGATTTATGATCAAAAAGTATACCGGTTTTGTAGACTAAGATAAAGATGAATAGTGTCGTTATTTATTCTTCAACCAGTTTTCTGCAGACTTTACCCATGATCATCTGGTATTGAAAATAACCTGTAATGGTAATGAGAATAAAGAAGAGGAAAGGTACTGCCAGTTCTATAACGGGATGGTGAACAAGTTTATACAGGATTAAAAAAAGGACAGATGAGTAGATCAGATTAAATAAAACCGGATAAATAGCTTCAATTTTATATGTGAGAACTTTTGTATTTTCATCATAAATAAAATATTCTTTACCTGGTGAGAATACCAGTGGAGATCTGTTTGAAAAATCAAGTTTTATCAGACTGTCTTTCCCTGTTATTCTGTTCCCTTCGATATTGATGTATTTCATTTCTCTCTCCATGAATGAGGCATAAACAGCATCTGTAACGTTTTTTAGAGTTTTATCGTTATTTATTTCCCTTTTAAAAGTATACGTAAATACAAACATATGATCATTATTCTTTGTTCTCTTTTCCTTCGTTCCAGTAATAGCTGTCAGGATATATTCTCGTCCCGAAAACTGCTGTTCCCACCCGTACGATAGTTGCTCCTTCTTCAATAGCTGTTTCCAGATCTCCGCTCATTCCCATAGAAAGTTCCTTCATTTCTACATGTTGAATGTTTTCATGCATAATTTCCTGTTGCAGATTCTTCAGGATTTTAAAACAGGCTCTTACTTTTTCTGTTTCAGCACTGAACAGACCGATAGTCATCAGTCCTTTTATCTTTATTGTAGAAAGAGCTGAAATTTTTTTGATAAGTTCTATGGTTTGCGCCGGATCTGTTCCGAATTTACTTTCTTCATCGGAGGTATTTACCTGAATCAGTACTTCGATTGTCTTATTTTCAGCTAAAAGCCTCTGATGAAGTTTTTCTGCCAGATCCCAACGGTCCAGAGACTGGATACAGGTGACATCGTATCTGAGGATATCTTTGATTTTGTTGGTCTGAAGATGCCCGATAAAATGATTTTCATGAGGGATTTGTTGTAAATCCTCATATTTCTCCTTTAGTTCCTGTACTTTATTTTCTCCGATCAGGATCTGGCCATTTTCCAGTGCCATTTTGATTCGCTCTGCGGAAACGGTTTTAGTGGCCAGTAGTAATCTGACTTCATCAGTGTTTCTGCCTGCTTTAATACAGGACTTTTTTATTCTGTCATTAATGAGGGCTAGGTTGTGGAGAATATCTTCTTTCATGACCGGGAGATTTCTTTAGCTTCCAATTTTCTTATCAATGCTGCTTTTACAGAAGTAAGCGCATGGTCTTTTGCTTCTGCAAAGGAAATGGCGTATCTCCTTTCAATAGTGTTCAGATCGTCAGGAAATCGGCTCAGCAACTGATCATAGAATGTGTCCAGAAATTCTGAAGAGGGCATTTCATAATTGACCTTTAGCTGGAAACGTCTCAGCAAAGCCGTATCAATGATCTCTGGGTGATTGGTTGCACAAAGAAGCAATGCATTTTCAGGATAGTAATCGATCAGCTGAATCAGAGTATTGACAAGTCTCCGCATTTCTCCCACATCTTTGTCGTCACTGCCTCTGGCTTTCCCAATCTGATCGAGCTCATCCAGAAAAAGAACTGATCTTTCTCTTGCCGCTTTGTCGAAGATCATCTTAATATTTTGTGAGGTTTCTCCAATACGTGATGATACAATATTACTCAGGTTTAAAATGATAATATTTTTACCCAGTGCATGAGCAATAGCTTTTGCGGTCATTGTTTTTCCGCACCCTGAGCTTCCCTGAAGAAGAATCTTATTATTTACCGGAAGACCATATTCCTGAAGTTCTTTTACATAAGCGTGTTCTTTGATCAGCTGGATAAGCAGGTTTCTATTGGTCGCGTTAAGGAATACATCATTGATGTGTATTTGTTCTTTGTCCTGAATAATAAGGTTGTATAGATTCATGAGAATACAATTTCTTAAAGGTACAAAGATAAGGCTTTACAAGGTGAAGAAGACCTGCCTGAATGAGAATAAACAGATAGGCCAGTAAATAAGAATATGGGAATAACAAAGAAAATCCGGACAAATGACCGGATTTTCTTTTGGATATTAAAATTTGTTATGAAACTAAGATCTTTTTGCTATGTTTTTAGGACCCTTTTACCCCAATGAGTAAAAGAGCGGATCTGATTTTCAGGATCAGATTAAAAACATAAAACAATATAATTAGTATAGATTCTCTATAGGCTTATTGTATTTAGAATTAGTTTCTTTCTCTTCTTACTGTCATGAAATATGATGCGAACACTACTACACAAGTTGCGATACCGATATAAGTTACCATTTTGTATTATTTTTAATTATTTGACTTTTTTTTATCAATCTTTCAATTGCAATATTACAACTTTCAAATCACGTGCCAAAGTAAAGCATTATGATGTATATCAGTGTATTAGGTGTGTGTGAGTTCATTTATTGGTGAATTTAAGTTTACATTAAATTAATATATTATTATAAATTTATTAATGTATTTTTTATTTTTAATGTAAAATTATGTGAAAGTGTTAATCGTTTAAAGACTTCTATATTGGACTTGATAAAACAAATAATAAATAATGCGTTGCATAATATTGTTGCCCACTCTTATTTTTGACAAGGAAAGTTCGGCGTAAAAGATATTTTTATGTTAAGAAAATTTATTTTTTGATGATGTTTTTACCTGCTGAATTTTTGTCAGTTGTCATAAAGTATGACAGTTTGTTATGCCAAATCTGAAGAAAAATCACACGTATATGTTGATTTTCTGTTTGTAATATTCATTTTAAAGAGAAATAATAGGGTGTTTAAATTGCTTATTTTTAGCATGTTATTTGTGATTGATTTTCTTTGTTGTAAATTTTAATAACATGTTTTGTTTTTTAAAAAGAAATAAAATGAATGGATATTAATTCCCTTTTAAGAGATGTTTTTGTAGTGAAATGAGAGATATTTGATCTGTTGTTAAATAAATCATTGATTCGGGAAATGTAAAATACCAGAACTGTTTTTACTACTTTTGTATAAAGAATAAACAATGGGGCGCAGTTATATTTTTCTTGCTTTGGCTATTATATTTGAAATCATAGCCACCACTTTTCTGAAAAAATCAGAAGAATTTTCAAAACTATGGCCTTCAGTGATAACGGTAATAGGATATGCCTGTGCCTTTTACTGTCTGAGTCTGAGTCTTCGTCAGATTCCGGTGGGAATTACTTATGCCATATGGTCGGGAGTAGGTATTGTTTTTATTACAATAATCGGTGTGATTGCTTTTAAACAGATACCGGATTTACCGGCTATTATAGGAATTGCTCTGATTGTGATCGGGGTCATTATTATCAATGTATTCTCAAAAATGGGCACTCATTAATCAGATTATTTTCTCCTTGGTTTTTCAAAAGGATTATAGGAAAGCCCGATATTGAAATAAAATGAGGGCTGATACTTTGCTTCCCAGATATAATTTTTGAAAGTTTCTTCTTTATTAAAGACTCTGGTATTAAACGGGGTCCGGATTCCGGCTTTCACCGTTCCTATAAAATTTCCGCCAAGATGATGCTCATAGATCGCTCCGGAATTGAGATCTGCCTGCCGGAATTCATACGTGTGGTTATAGGTATAAATATAAAATGAGGTATTATCCATTTCTGTTCCTAATGATACCCTGCCGTTGGCAAAAACATCTTTTCTGATCAGTAATTTTTTCGGAAGAAGAACATCAAGCACCCATCCGTTATTGAATTTATTTTCATAGGTAAAAATAGGGAGAATCGGAATCTGTGTACTCGGATCAATAATTCCTGCCAGTCCCAAAGTCATTTTTGTTTTCGGACTTGCTTTTATAATCAGAGAAGCTGTTATCATTCCTCTCACCCGTTCAAAATGCTGATCGCTGCCGTCTGCAGAAAAACTGGCGGAATAAATGGCTGTTTTGCGGAATAATTTTGAAAAATATGTCAGATTAACAGCTTCAGAATGATAATGATAATCTCCGTGACGGCTTCCCTCAATAACTTCGGGATGCTCCATCTGTAATGAAATGTAACGGTAGTTAAGTGCCGTGCTCAGAAGCCAGCTTTTATTTTTGATAAAATAAATATTGGCCGTAGCTCTCATCTGCTGAAGACTTTTAACTTTATTATCTGGTAACTGATGACTCTGCAGGTAGGATGTAGATTGATACGGACTAAAAAAGGTATAATCTATATTAAAGTTTCTGGCCTGTGGGGATTTATCAGCAAAAAATGCACGTACTTTAAAAGGAATACTGTCCTTTTTCTGGGCATATACCGTATTTTTAAAAGGAAGTATGGCCAACGGAACCAGCACTTTTCTCAGTGTTTTCATGGTTATTATTTTTATTTTAAGGAATGAATTACAGACTGAAAAAAATTGAATAAAAATATTCTGTCAAAGAAAATATCCAGACTATTCTCTATAATACAGTCTGTGTGGCAGGTTGTTTCTTTGGTGAATCCTTCTTCTACGAAAACAAACCAGAGCGCTGCAAGACTATGTTTCTTTTTAAATTCTTCAGAAGCATTACAATCCGGTAAAGCAGAATGTTTCAGGTCGTAAAATAAAATACCGACACGAGTATTGTTCTGTTTTACAATATTAATAGAATGATGAATGTAGCTGAGAATTTCAAGCCTCTGATTAAAACACTCGATAAAATGATGAAGATCGATAAGTTGTATTACTTTTTCTTCCTGTTGGGATTCTGTCATAAAAAAACATTCTGAGATTATTTCCTGAGTCAATTCATTAAAAGTGGCTAATTCCATACGCATTGATTAAACAGGACAAAGGAAGTCAGAATAGAATGGCAAAAATTTGTTTTTATACAAAACGGCCATTATTTTATACGAAATCCGGAGAGCCGGATTGGTAGAACAAAATGAAGGTTTTGTATAATATTATAGGTATACATAATGGTATTGCCTATTTTTGTAATTGGTATAATTATCCGGATTATGACGAAATACAGCCCCTGGAAATTTAAAGAAAGCCTTGTAATCGATTTTCTGACAGAGAGTCGGTATAGATTATACAGGCATCTGTTATTTCTCATTTTCTTTTTCTTTCTTTTATACAGTGCGAGATTCTGGCATTGGTATCCTGGAGTTTATCAGTACTATGTTTTGATATTTGTATACGTCATGCTGATTGCCATGGTATATATCAATATCTATGTTTTGGTTCCCCGGTTTTTCTTTGAAACAAAATACATCAGTTATCTGATTCTGCTTGTGCTAATGGGAGTGATGGGGCTTAATTTTATAGGATATGGTTTAAGATCTTTTTTTGGAGATTTCAGAATAAGCAGCATGCCAAGAGATAATGAAAAAGGTGGAATTTATGAAGGTGTATTAATGTGTATTCCCATTATTCTGACCACAACCACCGTAAAGCTCCTCCAGAAATGGATCAGCGATAATAAAAGGATCAATGAATTGAGTAATCTTACTCTTACAATGGAACTGAATGAGCTTAGAAACCAGATCAATCCACATTTTTTGTTCAATATGCTGAACAATGTTAAGGCACTTATCAGAACAGATCCTGAGAAAGCTTCTGTCGTGATTGTAAAATTTTCAGAATTCCTAAGATATCAGCTTTATGAAAGCAGTGAAGAGAAAACCTTATTGACTTCAGAAATTGATTTTCTTTCCAATTTTTTAAACCTTGAAAAAATAAGACGGGAAAATTTTTCATTTGATATTCATACGGAAGGAGAGAAGCGTGCCATAAACACCTGCTTTATTCCTCCGAATTTATTTACAACTTTTGTAGAGAATGCTGTTAAACATAGTGTGGATATGAACGGAGAAGCATCCGGTATCACTCTATATATAGGTATTGAAAATAAGGAACTTCATTTTAAATGTGTCAATTCTAAAAGCCATAATTATTCCAATCCGGATAAAAAAAGCAGCGGGCTCGGACTGGCAAATATTACAAGAAGACTGGAGCTGCTCTATAGCGATACATTTGATTTGCAGATCGATTCCGGAGTTGAAAAATATACTGTAAATTTAAAAATTCCCGTATCATGAATTGTATTATAGTAGATGATGAGCCTTTGGCAAGAGCTGAAATGAGATCGCTCATCAGCGAAACTTCAGCAATGGAGATTCTCGGTGAATTTTCCAATGCTCCTTCTGCGTTGGATTTTCTTAAAGACAATGAAGTGGAGCTTATCTTTCTTGATATTGAAATGCCGATGGTTACAGGGCTGGAGTTTGCCGAAATGCTTCCTGAAAAAACGCTCATTATTTTTACAACTGCTTATTCCCAGTATGCATTGAAAAGTTATGAACTGGAAGCCGTTGATTATTTATTAAAACCCATTGATCCCGAAAGGCTTAAAAAAGCCGTTGAAAAGGCTATTCTCTATACAGAACTTTTATCCAAAGAAACTATTAAAAATACTGTAGAGTCAAATACTGCAGATTTTTTATTCATTAAAGCAGACCGCCGGTTTTATAAAATCAGTTTTTCGGATATTAAATTTATAGAAGGGCTGAAAGATTATGTCGTAATTCATACCCGTCAGCAAAAACTGATTACAGCGATGAATCTGAAAACCATTCATCAGAAAATTACAGGAAATGCCTTTATCCGTGTCAGTAAATCCTATGTTGTGAATGTGGATTATATTGATTCATTTGATAATCATAACATTTACATAGAAACAGCAGAGATTCCGATCGGGGAAGTCTACAGAGCTGAGTTTTTTGATAAATATGCGGGTGGCTTTTTAAACTCAGACTGATCAGATAGCGATTAGTAACGCTTTTGATCTGTTTCACAAAAGAAGCTTCGTCTTTTACCGACACCGGTTTGTTTTTGTATGAGTTTCTGACCACATACCGGACATGTTTTTCTGGTATGAACGAGCCAGTGCTTTTTCAGTGTAAATTCTCTTTTCCATTCAAGGAAATCGAAACTGTAATTTCGGGCTTCTGTAATGAGTGCGGTTAATTTTTTATCAGGAAGATGTCCTATGATACTTTCAGGTTGTACCCCGATTCTGAAAAGAACTTCATTTTTAATGATATTACCGACTCCTGAGAAAATATTCTGGTCCATCAGGGCATCACAAACCATCATCTCAGGATGTGATTTCAGTTTCTTTTTCGCTTTTTCCGGGTTCCAGAGATCACTCATCACATCCGCTTCCCAGTCAATTGACGAGAGAAAATCAATATCGACAGGTTTTACAGAGCAGGTATAAAAGTATAAGCTTCCCGTCTGAAACATGAGGGCAAGACGCAGGCTCCTGTCAGGTTTTGTTTGTTCATCAATACTATATGAACCAAACATAAGAAGGTGAATACGGATCGCTGCTTTTTCAAATATCAGATAGGTTTGTTTTCCAAATGTACGAACCTCGAGGAGTTTCTGACCTACAAAAGGCTCTTTGTCAAACCCCGCATTTCCCGAAACTTCCGTTACGAAATGACCGGTGAACTGCTGAAGGTTTTCCTTCATTAAAATTATAGACGGACCTTCAGGCATAGGACTGTTTTTGAGTGAAAGTCCAAATATTATTCCGTAAAATATTGATGCACAGTAAAAAGACCGGAATGTTCCAGCCTGTATATCGAATGTAAATCTATCGTTTTCTCCCTGTAAACCGGATGACAGAGCCGGTCCCATTATGAAATAATCCCTCCTCAAGTTCTACTTCAGTTTCTGAAAGTTCCAGAATTTCATAATCTGGGAAATCGGACCTTATTTCGTCAACAGAAAAGAGGGATCCAATATCTCTCGGGCCTCCCACATTTTCATTTCTTGCTATATATTGAAGGTGATTTTTACTGAAAGCTTCAAAAATAATTAAGCCGCCTTTACGAAGATACTGACTCAGCATGGTATGGATAGAAGACTTTATTTCTGCCGGAAAATGAGCATAAATAAGAGCAATAACATCAAATTCCTCTTTTTGATATGTTAACACGGATAATTCTCCTACCTGATAATCAATACAGACCTGATTTTGAGCAGCAAGCTGTAATGCTTTCTTCTGTCCTTCCGTACTGATGTCAAATGCAGAGGCTTTCCAGCCCTGAATAGCGGCATACACAGAGTTCCGGCCTTCACCGTCAGCCGGGAAGAGGATAGAACCGGGAGGTAACGGCAGCAGTTGTTGCTGTAAATAATTATTGGGTTGTATTCCATATGCAAAGTCTTCATTACGGTATCTTTCATCCCATTTTTCAAGCCATGTTTTGTCTTCCATCAGTAATTTTTTTTAAGTCAATAATAAAAAAACATATTTATTTTAAGTTATCCCAAATGTAAAGTCTTTTCCGCAGTTTTAGTGTTGGAAAAAATAGTGATGCTCATAGATTTTTTGTATAATATCCCCGGAAATAAAAATGTGTTATTTTACCTGTTCCACGAGCTCCAGTCTTTTAACAATAGTCTCGCGCATCAATAATGTTCCGGGTGATAGAACTGCATTGGCTCCGATTTTGGAATCATCACCAACTAAGGCTCCGAATTTCTGAGTTCCTGTTTTAATGATTTTAGTATGAAAAAGAACGGCTATTTCTTTATTTTTTCTTTCATTATAATGATTGGCACAGATAGAGCCAGCCTCAAAATTTACCCTGTTGCCTATAATACTGTTTCCGATATAATTAAAATGAGCAATGGCTGTTTCACTGCCGATGATACTTTGTTTGATCTCACTTCCGGGGCCGATCTTTACCCGTTCTCCAATATAAGAAGGACCTCTCAGGTAAGCATTAGCTCCGATGAAAGTATCAGGACCAATGATTAGACTCCCTTTTAATGTTACATTTTTCTCTATAATTGCGGTTTTATGAACAGCACAGGAACCTGTTATAATATAATCATCAGACAGACTTTTCAACAGATTCTCCAATATATTCTCCAGGTTATTGATTACTTCCCAGGGATATGTATTTGAAGCAAAAGTAGGCAATGGAAAAGACGTAATAAAATGGCTAATGTTGATCATTGTAAAAAAATAGATAAAGATTCTGTATATCCCAAATTTATATAAAAAGCATTTCCAATAAAAATCTAAATGCTATTCCGTACAATTAAAATTTGGAGTAATTTTGAAAAATGATGAATTTAAACCAGATTTTTACCAATCAACGTACAGGAAACAATCCACAGACTAAGGCTTCAAGAACTGATTTCCAGAGAGATTTTGACAGGATTATCTTCTCTTCCGCATTCAGAAGACTTCAAAATAAAACTCAGGTTTTTCCTCTCCCCGGAAGTGTTTTTGTACACAACAGACTGACACATTCATTGGAAGTGTCATCAGTAGGTAGAAGTTTAGGAAGTATAATCGGCGAATTTATTGCTGAAGATTTTAAAAATGAACTGTCTGAAGATTCTAAGAACTTTTATCTGCATAATTTAGGAAATGTAATTGCTGCAGCCTGTTTGTGCCATGATGTGGGAAACCCCGCATTCGGACATTCCGGAGAAGATGCTATTGCGAGTTATTTTGAAAGAAATGAAAAAGATCTGAAATCCAAATTCAATGAAAAAGAATGGGCAGATCTGGTGAACTTTGAAGGAAATGCCAACGCAATCAGAGTATTGGCCCAACAGCAGCAGGGAAAAGATGCAGGAGGGATTCAACTGACTTTTTCCACACTGGCAAGTATTGCCAAATATCCATGTGAAGCTATTGCTAAGAAAAAAGGAATTATTCACAGAAAGAAATTCGGATTTTTTCAGAATGAGAAAAATATATTCCTTGAAATTGCCAAAGGAACACAGCTTATTTCCGAATCAGAAGAACCTCATATTTTCAAAAGACACCCGTTTGTATGGCTGGTAGAAGCAGCCGATGATATCTGTTATAATATTATTGATATGGAAGATGCTCACAGGCTGGGAATTGTTTCTACGGCAGATTGTGAAAATCTGTTTTTAGAACTGGTAAAATCTGAAAGTGATGATGTACGCAGAGTTACCGATAAGCTGGCTTCCATTTCTAATGAAAACGAAAAGATCTCTTATCTGCGGGCAAAAGCCATTAATGCCCTTATCAATAAGTCACTTGAAAGCTATAAAAAGAATTTTGAAACGGTACTTCAGGGAAATCTGGATAAGGCGCTTCTTGATATTTATAAATCTGAAAACAGAGCATTACACGATATTGAAGCATTCTCCATAGAAAAAATCTACAACCATAAGGCCGTAGTGGAAATTGAAAATGCAGGATATAACGTTATGTATGAATTACTGGATCATTTTATACCTTCTATCCTAAAGTCAGAAGATGAAAGAAAGTCTTACGATAAAAAAGCATTGAAATTATTACCCAAACAATTTGTATATGATCAGGGAACAGAATATCAGAAAGTTCTCGGAATTATTGATTTTGTTTCAGGAATGACAGACAATTATGCGACCGATCTTTACAGAAAGATTAAAGGTATTGATATCGGAATGACTGTTTAATTTGAAAAATAAGTGGTATATTTATGAAAACTGAAAAATAAATTGTCATGGCTTTTAACAAAACATGAAATAGTACGACTTATTATTAAAAAATTAAACTATGGGAATTTTTCTGGCACCCGTTATTTTCTTCGGGCTTATTATTTTATTTGCTTCGTTTTTTGTTGTTAAGCAGGAGACCGCTGCAATTATTGAACGTTTTGGAAAATTCAAAGCGGTAAAACATTCAGGACTTCATCTGAAACTGCCGGTTGTAGATCAGGTAGCTAAGAGACTGAATCTTAGGATTCAGCAGTTAGACGTAATGATTGATACCAAAACATTGGATAATGTTTTCATCAAAATGAAAATATCCGTTCAGTATCAGGTAATCAGAAGCCAGGTGGAAGATGCTTATTATCGACTTGAAAATCCGGAGAATCAGATTACCTCTTTTGTTTTTGACGTAGTACGTGCTGAAGTACCAAAACTGAAGCTGGATGATGTTTTTGTAAGAAAAGATGATGTAGCGATTGCCGTAAAAGGTGAGCTTCAGGAAGCGATGAACAGCTATGGGTATGATATTATTAAGGCATTGGTTACGGATATCGATCCGGATGAACAGGTAAAGCATGCGATGAACCGGATCAATGCTGCAGAAAGAGAAAAAACAGCAGCAGAATACGAATCAGAAGCTCAGCGAATCAGAATTGTAGCAGTAGCAAAAGCTGAGGCAGAATCCAAAAAGCTGCAGGGACAGGGGATTGCTGATCAGAGAAGAGAAATTGCAAAAGGTCTTGAAGAATCGGTAAGAATGCTGAATAATGTGGATATCAACTCACATGAAGCATCAGCACTGATTGTGGTGACTCAGCATTATGATACTCTGCATTCTGTAGGGGCAAGTAATAGAAGTAATCTCGTTCTTCTTCCCAATTCACCTACCGCAGCAAGCAATATGCTGAATGATCTGGTAGTAGCAATGACAACAGCTAATACTGTCGGAGAAGCCAATAAAGGGAAATATCCGGAACCACCTCAAAAAGAAACCGGATTTTAAGAACCCGGATGAAAAATATTTTTACGGAATACAATAAAAAAGCTCTCAGATTCTATTCTGAGAGCTTTTTTATTATTATTTCTTTGTTTTGGAAACCTGCTTGATTAACGTATATTTAATAGAAGAGGCATCAGCCGGAGGATTAGCAATTTTTTCAGTTTTCACTTTTAAAACGTACTCATA
This sequence comes from Chryseobacterium sp., assembly GCF_019236175.1. GTDB lineage: Bacteria > Bacteroidota > Bacteroidia > Flavobacteriales > Weeksellaceae > Chryseobacterium. Next base: position 12,957 of record NZ_JAFAJM010000023.1, on the reverse strand, counting down.
TCCCGGTTCGTAAACAAATCCTTCGATATTTGTGTAGAAATTAGTCCAGTTTTCAGAAGCATTTTCTTTCACCTGCAGGCATTTCATACGTCCTGCTCCTGCTGAACAGTCTACTGTTTCAGCACCTACAATAAGTGTTTTTTCATCTGCTGCTGCTTCCTTTTTTGTTTTAGAAACCTGTTTTACCAATGTGTATTTTATAGAAGATCCATCAGCTGGCGGATTGGCAATTTTTTCAGTTTTTACTTTTAAAACATATTCATACCCCGGCTCATAAGTAAACCCATCGATATTTGTGTAGAAATTAGTCCAGCTTTCAGAAGATTTTTCTTTTACCTGCAGACATTTCATAGGAGCTACTCCTGTACAATCTGCTGTCTGAGGGCCTACGATGAATGTTTTTTCATCGGAAGCAGTGGCTCCTGCAGTGGTTGTACATTGTGTCATCGTAAATAACGCTAGCGCGGGAACTGTCCCCTTTAGAATTGTTGCTATAATTTTCATAAACTTGATTTTAGGGCTTACCTGGCAATTACCATGCCGAAATTTTTCCGTTAATTGTCGCAGTTCTTCTATTGTTTTTCTTTTTTTAATGATTTATTTTGGTGCTTTTAATTATTTATAGCCAAAAAAACATTGTAAAATATACATATGGAAAATCAAATTCAAGTTGAAAATTACAAGATTCAAAAGCCGGAATTATGGGCGGGAAATATTGGAGACCAGGAAATTATAGACAGAATCAAGGACTCTGAATTTGCCGGAAAACAAATTGACGCAGGTAAAGATTATTGTTACTTTGTAGATAAGAAATACTATACGAGTAACAAAGAAAACAATGAGTATGTATGCATGGCTTATACGCTTAATGAACCGGGAAATCTGGAACGGGCTTCCGTTTCTGATATTATTGTAGAAGAAAATGAAGTTTACCAGATTCATAGAATCAGTGTAGTAAGAGACGGAGTGCTGATCGATAAAATTCCGGACACAAAAATTAAAGTGCTGGATAATGAAAACCATAGCAGCGGAGGTGTACTGAGTAGCAATAAAAAGATCAATATAACGATCAAAGATCTTAGGTTATATGATGTTTTAATACTGGAAGACTCCAGAATTAAGGAATTTACCGATCGTGATTTCCTTCGAAAGGAATTTTCAAAATATGTCTGGGTAAGCCCTGATAACTACTGGGCGTACGGCAGTTTTAAATTTACTTTTATCAATGAACGTGAGCAGACAATAGCCTATAAAAAAACTTTTTTCAGAAACGAAAGGGGTGAAGTTCTGGAGCCTGAAATCGGCTATCTTAAAAAAGGAGAAAGGTTTGTGATTGAAGAGAAGAACTACATCAATCCTGTAGATTCAGGGCGTGAAATTTTCCCATATATTGATTTTGCAACGGAAAATAACTGGAAGAACCTTTCCAATTATATTTTTCCTCTCTATGAAGAGGTTTTCAATAAATCGGCTTTAAAAGATTTTGCGCCCAGTCTTATAGAAAAATTAGATGCTATTGATGATCTGGATGAGCAGCTCCAGTTTGCTATAGAATATGTTCAAAACCATATCTATTATACCTTCAATGCTGATGAAATGAATGGGCACCGACCTCAGGAGCCTGCTTTAACTTATGAAAACAAGCAGGGAGACTGCAAAGCAAAATCCGTTTTACTCAAAATGATTCTCGATTATATCGGAGTAGATGCATCGGTGGTATTGGTGAATTTTAATACGGATTATTATATCAAGTACTATTTACCGTCACTGTTAAGTTTTAATCATGTTGTGGTAAAAATTAATTACAAAGGAGAAGACTATTTTGTAGATGCTACGATCCGTGATGAATTCGGTTTGATTGAAAACAGAGGGTTTATGTATTTTATGCATTATCTGGAGGTAAAAGAAAATCAGGAACTGCAATTAAGAAAGCCTTATCGTCTTCCTTATTACTGTATTGATGAGAAAGTGGATTTTGACGTCATAGGAAATACGGGGAAATTAAACCTGGAGAGTATTTATAAGGGGAATCGTGCCAATGCGATGAGAAGGTATTTTAAAAGTACAAATAAACGCGAAATTATAGACAGCTGGAATAATTTTCTTTTTTACAGTCTTAATTACTCCGGCGACAGAAACGGGACTGATGTCAGAAATATATTCACAGATGCGGCGATAGATATACTCAGTGATGATAAAAAACTGAATGAAATTAAGATCCGGTATACTGCTGTTGTTGAGAATCCTTATTTTGTAGATCCACAGAATAACCGCTTTCTGATGTATTTCGACAGGAACGTGGTAAAGGCTGCTGCAAGAGATTTTATGCATAGAGATTTACCTTTCTGGCATAATTTCGACAGCGAAAAATATGAAATCAATTTGTATACGGATCAGAGAATTGATTCCGAAGAGAAATATACCGTGCAGGAAAGCACAATAAAAAGTACTTATCTTGACTATAAAAGTCGTAAGAAAGTGACTAAGAGCGGAGCAAGTGCTTATATAGAATCCAATCCGCTGATTAATCTTGAAATTCCGCAGGCTGAATTTGAAAAGTTCAGGGAAGATCATCATACGGTAGCAGACAGTAATTTCGGACTGGGAATTGATATTATAGAACCGGGATTAATGAACAGGCTAAAGTTCGGTTTTAAAAAAAGATTTAAATAAAACCCGGCTAAAATGTAAAGTTTAAAGTTTCAGCTGTGGTAGTAAAGCCGCCCCAGCTGAAATTTTTTGTATCTGAATAATTGCATATAAGAATCTCTCATTTTTATGAGAGAACTACAGGTTTTCTGTATTCTGAGGTTGTTTGGTCTGTACGGGTTCTATAAATTTTTGTTTTCCTATCAGGAGCTCAAAAAATAATCTGAAATCTGAAATTAAAGACCAGAGCGGGTATCTGAATGTTGCCGGTTTATTTTTTTCAATAACAGCATGGCTGAACCAGGCAAAGCCATATCCAAAAATGGGAATATACCACAGGAACCTTTCTTTCCCTGAATTAATGACATAGCCTATCACTACAAATACGAGTAGTGTCCCGATGAAATGAAAAATCCGGGTTCCGGTTTTGCTGTGTTCAGTAAGGTAAAACCGGTAAAATTCTTTGTATGTTTTTATTCTTTCAGACATGGCTGTATTAGTTTGTTGTTTCTGTTGGAGTTACAGCAATAATGCTGCCGGTTTTTGGAAGAGGATAAAAAGAGAAAGGGCAAAACAATTTTTTATTGCTTTGCCCTTTCTCTATATAACGTTTTTCGTTTTTAATTATTCTTTAATTCTTTTCCAAGCTTACTGTTTTTGTAGCCATAGCAGAAGTAGATCACCATACCTATCAGGAACCACATCCCAAACCAGAACCAGTTTTCATGGCTCATTCCGGTAAGAAGATACAAACATGAGCTTAAACCCACTAATGGGATCAATGAAAGATTCTTTATGAAAGCCAGTACACATAAAACCAGATTGATCAGAATGAAGAAGAAAATAGAAGCTCTGAATTCTCCTTCCTTCGGATCTTTCCAATCCGTCAGACTGTGGAAAAATTCCGGCTGCCAGTAATAAAAAGCTATCAAGCCGCCGATAAAAACAATCGGGAAAATAATTTTACCATTCACATACGGAAGGTGAAATCTGCCTTTTATTTTCTCTTTGGCCGGTAATAAAAGAACACCTGCACAAACCAGTACAAAAGCGAAGATAGTTCCGATACTCGTAAAGTCAAGGATAAACGTTTTATCTGTAAATAAAATCGGAATTCCAACTACAATACCTGTAACAACTGTTGCAAAAGATGGTGTTTTATATTTTGGGTGGATGGTCAGAAACTTCTGCGGCATCAGTCCGTCACGGCTCATAGCATACCAGATTCTTGGTTGTCCCATCTGGAATACCAATAATACAGTTGTAATCGCTACAATGGCAACAAATGAAACTACCAATTCCATCCAGGCCACATTTGCATTGTTTTTTTCAAATATAAATGAAAGAGGGTCGCCTACACCGTCAAATTTTCTGTAATCTACCATTCCTGTCAGTACCAGTGTAAGTGCAATATAGATTACAGTACAAAGGACAAGAGAGATGATCATTCCTTTTGGCAATGTTTTTTGAGGATCTTTTGTTTCTTCGGAAAGAACACTAAGTGCATCAAATCCTATATAAGCAAAGAATACTCCCGAAACAGCACTCATTACCCCTGTGAAGCCGTTCGGCATGAAAGAAGGACTTCCTGTTGCCGGGCTTATCGGGGTCCAGTTGTCTGTATTGATATAGGCAAATCCAACCAGTATTACTAATAAAATAACACCTAGTTTTAGGATTACCAGTGAATTATTAAAGTTTTTACTTTCCTTTATTCCTACATAACAAAGCCATGTAATTAGCCCGTTGATTACCAATGCCGGAATATCTACAATAAATTTAAGACCTCCTATAAGCGGAGCTGTTTTCCAGGCATTTAGCAATTCTTTATTTTCAGACCCTTTTATAAAGGCTTTCTGAGCTTCAGTATAGCTGCAGGTAAGATAATCCGGGATGTGCATTCCCAGACGTCCTAAAAAGCTGGTGAAATAATCTGACCAGGAGAAGGCAACATAAATATTTCCAAACGAATATTCCATGATAAGAGCCCACCCGATGATCCAGGCAATCAGTTCTCCGAAACTTGCATAAGCATAGGTGTATGCAGAGCCTGCTGTAGGGATTCTGCTGGCAAATTCAGCATAGCATAAAGCCGTAAATCCACAGGCAAAACCACAAATCAAATATAAAAGTATCACACCGGGGCCTCCTCTGAAAACGGCTTCTCCCAAACTGCTGAAACTTCCTGCTCCAATAATCGCCGCAATACCAAAAAATACAATATCCCAAACTCCTAAGACTCTTAAAAGCCCTGTTGAAGTATCTGTATCTGAATAGATTTTTCTTCTAAAAAGTTGACTCATCCAATAATTATATTTGATTTGAAAAAAAGCAAATGTAATGATTTTTTATTTTGATGTTAACAGTTGTTAACGACATTTGGCTAAAATTTCTTTATGGCAAATCTTTACGCTTTATAGACAGGTATTTCCACATAGCTGTCATTATACCATTTTATTTCCAGAGGTTCACCTGCATCCTGTACAGTTTCAGTACTTACATCTTTCCCCGTTCCGTAATTCACCTGCCAATTCTGATTATTATTGACGCCTACTACAAGCAATAATTTACTTCCTTTTTCTAATTTTTTGCTCATCAATATTGAGTTTTGTATTGGAATCTGCTCTTTTTGGCCAGGTACAAGAAGCTGGCGGACGGCATTGTTTTTTGCATAGCTGGCTCTTACCATATGAGTGGATAATAGAAATGACTTCCCATCCGGTTGTATCTGATAAAGAGCCGTACTGGTATCAAAATCTTTTTTATTAATGGAAATATTAAATACTCCGGATAAATTGCCACTGATGATAAGATCCTTGTCTAAAACTTCACTTTCAAAATAAACGGAATTAGTGATGTTTACACTGTCTTTCCTGCTGATGGTGTAATACGTTTCTTTCAGGCTCCTGTCTTTGAAGTCAAGTGTTTGTCTTGTGAACTGCAGTTGTCGGGGCTTATCAAAAACTGAAGACTTGTTTTTTTTATCCTGCAAATAAAATTTTAAGGCAGAAGAATGCATTTTGTCAAGGTCAGAAACATGTTTCCATGTATTGGTGTTCATTACCTGAAAATTAATCCGGTCTTTTAAAAGTTCCGGTTTTTTCCCATTTTTAAGAATATAATCAAACCATGAAAAAGCAAGATCATCAATGCTTATTCTCGCAACAGGATCTATAGGAATACTTCCGTTTGTATATGTATATCCGTAACTTTGTGCACTTGCATGATCATAGGGTCCGATGACTAAATAATGGTCAGCGTTTTTATTATAACGAAGATGTTCTTTGAAGTAATACAGCGCACCTATCTGATCGGCATCATAATAACCTGTAGTGGTCAGTATAGGAATATTTATGTTTGCAAAATCCTCTTTGTAAGGAACCATTTTCTGCCAGTATTGATCATATCCGGGATGATCCAGCCATCTTTGAAAAATCCTGCTCGGATTTCCGCTTATGCTGTCTAAAGTCCTGAACGATTTTCCGCTTTTATACCAGGCGGTATTTACAGAATCCCATTTCGTGAAATTATTGAAATCTGTTTCATCGGTATAGTTATTATTCGTTACGTAACGGATCCACCGCATCATATAACTCATGAATATATTATTCTGGGCAGGGTAATCTATTCCGATTCCTACAGATACCTGAGGTACGATTGTTTTTAATGCCGGATGCAATTTTTTCACAGCAGCCCACTGGCTGAATCCCAGATAACTTCCACCGATCATTCCTACTTTACCATTGCTCCATGGTTGTTGACTAACCCAGTCGATAACTTCATAAAGGTCCTGTGATTCATGTTCAAAAGGATTGTTTTCATCGGTGCTGTTTCTTTTTCCGCGGGTGTTGACAACTGCCCCCACATAATTGTAGATGGCGGCTCTTTTTCCCACAAAATTATCAAATGATCCGGCGTATATATTATTGGTAAGAATAACCGGAAGCCGGGATGTATTGCTCTTTTTTCTGACAATGGTAATGGTAAGCGTACTTCCGCTTTTTAGACTAAGATTCTTTTCTTCTATAATAAATTTTTCCTGTTCTTTGAACTCCAGCAGTCTCATCATTTGAGGTTGAGCGTCGGCGTAAGTTTTGTAATTCGCATAAGTTTTACATAAAGCAAGGGCAGAAACATAATCTATACTGTCTTTATCTTTTTGTCCGGCCAAAGCTTTTTTCAGGGAATTTCTAAACTCAGTGATATCACCGTCAATAGCAGGACCTATTTTTGCGATTAAAGATTCCGGTAAGCTTTCATATTTTGTAGTGAAGGCTACCTGAAGAGCTTTGGAAAAAGACATCCTTTTGTCTTTTTCCATTAGTCTGGCCATACTATAAATTTCATAAGCCAGCGATTTGTTCCCTGCCATATTATGATCGGCATATTCTTTTCGGTAGTCGGATAAGGTAAGAATAGCGTTTTTGTAATCTTTTGCCGCGATTTGCAGATGGTAAAGATTATCTAAAAAGGTAATAGGATATGGTGGTTTATTTTTAGGCAAACGATATTGGGTAATAACCTGTGATGCTAACCGGGGGATTTCTTTGTCCAGTATAAGAGAGTCAGAGGTGGCTGTTTTTGGAAAGTAGAACTTCTGGGCCTGCATCAGATTTACAAAAATTAATGCTAAAAGTATCTTAATTTTCATTTTATGGTATGTTTTTAGCTGCTGTTCAAAAAGTGTCAGATCAAAATGTACTTCTGATCATTGATTATTGAATTGTTTATTTTTTTAGCAGACTAAAGTAATAAATTTTATCATTAAATAGTGAAATAATTTCAGTGTTATTGAATTAATATTTTACAGTATTAAATCTGTTAAAACTTGCTTAAACAATAAGTTTTTAATATTTTCGTTAACTTATTTAGACTAATTTTCTTATATCAAGAAGAATGAAATCAAAAAAAATACTTTTAGCGGCTGCGGTTATTTATTTCGGAATCTCCGATGCTCAACAGTCCCAATATTTTACACAGAAAGAAAATTACAGATTCAATCTAGCTGAAAATCTCTATCAGACAAAAATATACAACGCTTCCCAATATGAATATGCAAGACAATATTTCTATAATCAGAATTTGTCCCGTTCAAAGAAAGAAGCGGCTCAGTTTTTTGATAATGTGATTGGAGTAATTCTTCAGAAAAATCATGCTGAAGACGGATTAACAGCTTTCATGAAAGAGTATCCTAATTCTGCTTATTTTGCTCAGGCTAACCTGCCTTTGGCAGATTATTATCTGGCGAAGAAAGATTTTGACAAAGCATTGGAAACTTTGAAAAAAGTGAATCAATATCAGCTTTCAAAAGAAGAAAATACCCAGTATATTCTGAAACTTGGATATGCGAAATTTATGACAGGAGACTCTAAAGGAGCCATTGATGCTTTGGAAGAGGCTTATAAATCTGCAGACCAATCTCAGAAGGGAGATATCGCTTATATGCTCGGGCATTTATATTACAGCAACAGACAAAATGATAAAGCGTTCCAGTATTTTGATTCTGTAAAGAATCAGGATAAATTCTCAAAGCTTGTACGCCCTTATTATGTGCAGATGTATTATAATGATAAGAATTATGATCAGGCTATTTCGGAAGGAAACGCTCTGTTAAATGAAAATATTTCAGATTCATACAAAGCAGAAGTTCATAAGATTATCGGAGAGAGTTATTTCATGAAGAATGACTATACTTCGGCTTATCCGCATTTAAAAGATTATCTGAGTGTACAGCAGAATCCATCTGAAAACGATTTGTATGAGATGGGGTTTGTGGCTGCTCAGCTGAAAAAATATGATGAAGCGGTTTCTTATTACAACCAACTTCTAAACAGCAATTCGGCACTGGCCCAGAATGCTTATTATCAATTAGGAAATGCTTATCTGGCAGTAGATAAAAAACAGGAAGCTCTTTCGGCCTTCCGTTCTTCTTATCAGATGGATTATGATGCCAAAGTGAAAAAACTGGCACATGAGCAATATGCCAAATTAAGCTATGATATAGGAAACCCGTTTGAAAGCCCTTCAGGGGTTATTCAAAGCTATATCAATGAAAATCAAAATGGAGCCAATGCCTCAGAAATGAGATCTTTACTGGTAAAGTCTTATCTGTATTCCGGTAACTATAAAGAAACTTTGAATGCTATTGACAGACTCCAGAGTTCTTCTCCTGAAATTAATAAAGTAGATCAGGAGGTTTCATACCTTTTGGGAACTGAAGAATTTAATAAAGGAAATTATGATGAAGCTGAAAAGTATTTCCTGAGAAGTCTAGGATTTAATATCAATAAAGAGTTTAACAGCAGAGCTTTATACTGGCTCGCTCAGGTATATTATCAAAAAGGAAATTATCCGTCTGCGATTGTTCGTTATGAAAAACTTCTAAATGAAAATTTCCCTGAAAAACAGCAGTTACCTTACGATTTAGGATATGCCTATTTTAAATCTAAGAAATTTGATCAGGCGGCTACCTATTTCAAACAATATCTGACGAATCCGAAACCTGAATTTAAAAATGATGCGGAACTTCGTCTTGCAGATATTCACTACGCCAATAATGATCTGAACGAGGCTATTGCTATTTACGACAAGAATGAAGATGCCACAGATTATACTTTATATCAGAAAGCGATGGCTTTAGGATTTAAAGGAGATACTCAGGCGAAAATCAATAATTTAAAAAACCTTCTATCGAAATATCCAAACTCTGAATATTACGATGATGCACAATACGAAATTGGGACAGCTTATGCGGCTCAGGATGATTTTGCCAATTCCAATGATTACTTCGGAAAGGTTATTAAAACCTCAGCAGATAAAGATCTGATCGCCAATGCTTCAATTTACAGAGCTCAGAATTATATTGATCAGAATCAGAATGACAAAGCGCTTTCTGAATTGAAATCTTTAGGGGAGCAGTATAAAAATACAGCCTATGCCCAAAAAATTGCTCAGGCTGCCAAACCAGTTTTCACTAAAAACGGTGATGTTTCCGGATATGAAAATTTTGCAAAAAACATCGGGGTAAACATTGATGCTTCTGAAATTGACGAAATCAACCTGTCCACAGGAAAACAGTATTTCGCGAAGAAAGACTACAAAAATGCAATTTCTTATTACGAGAAATATCTGACACAAAACCCTACAGGAGAAGGGCTTTATCAGGCTAAATATGAACTGGGAGAAAGCTATTATCAGACTAATAATGCTACAAAAGCTCTTCTGGTATTACAGGAGGTAGCCGGAGTTCAGAATGATTATCAGGATGATGCACAGACCCGTTTAGCACAGATTTTCCTTGCACAGGGGAATACTACTGAAGCTAAGAAATATCTTGAAGGCATTAAAAATTCATCCGATATCAGTATCAAAAACTACGCGAATGTAGAATTGATGAAGGTGTATGCAGAAGAGAAGAACTTCTCAGAAGCTGAAAAATTAGCCAATGCTGTGATTGCCAATTCTAAGAACTCAGCAGCAGTAATTGAAACGGCAAAAGTGATCAAAGCAAGAAGCCTGATGAATTCAGGAAAAGATAAAGATGCACAGTCTGCCTATGTTTCTCTTGAAAAATCATCAAATACTTCGGTTGCTGCGGAAGCATTATACGCCAAAGCTTATTATCAGAATAAAGGAAAAGCATTCAAATCTTCTAACGAGACGATTTTTAAGCTGGCCAATAACTATTCTTCGGAAGAATTCTGGGGAGCAAAAGCATTGGTATTGATGGCTAAAAACTATATCGGGCTTAAAGATAATTATCAGGCAAGTTATACCTGTGATCAGATTATTGCCAACTATAAGGATTTCCCTGAAATTGTTGCCGAAGCAAAAGACGTTAAAAAGCAGATTAAAAAGTAAAGGTACTGTCGTGTTCAGATAAATTGTTCATACATTTTAACTGAAGACATAAATACAAAAAGTAGTAATGAACAGAAAAATTCAATTATTATCCATATTATTTTTAGGGATTTCGCAGTTGGCGTTCTCCCAGATCAAGGAGGAAAAGCTGGTTCTTAATAAAAAAAGAGAGCCGGAAGTGAAGAAGATCGAGAAGAAGAAAACTTCTGTGGAGACGATAAAAAATTATCCGCCGGAAGAGAAATCCCAGAACCCTGTACGATATACGATTACAGATGTTCCTGCGGTTTCTGATTTCAAAACTTCTACCATTCAGGGGGCGGATGTAGCCCCTAAATTTGACGGTACAGCTCAGAATAATTATTTCCAGTTTGGAATGGGTAATTATGGTAAAATCTTAGCAGATGGAAATATTTCCAAAACACTGGAAAATAAGATTGAAGTAGGAGGGGATGTTCATGTATTATCTACGAATGGTCTTAAAAAAGACTATGACTGGAATTCCAAACAGACCTCAGCTAATTTTGCTGCTTTCCTTAATTCTTACGGAGATAAAGGGAAATTCAATATTAATGCAGAGTACGGGCTAAATAATTATAATTATTATGGTATTTATGCCCTGCAGCCAGCTTCAGATGTGGATCTGAAACAAAAAGTCAACCAGTTTAAAGTAAACGGATATTATGACTTTTATTCTAATGAAATCCTCAATGATGTAAGGGTAAAATCATCTTTCCTGAAAGATCATTTCGATGCACAGGAAAATCAGGTTTCCATTTTGGCTAATTTCTCCAAGCATGCTGTAGAGCTTGGAAAATCAGACATTACACTCAATGCTGATCTTGGAGTAGGACTGGAAGCGGTAAAAACTGATTTTGCTATCAGAGATAAAAATTCATCCAATTTCTTCAATACGAATTTAGCACCCAAAGTAACTTTCAGAAAAGGAGATTCTTATCTGATGTTAGGTTCTTCATTCTCATTCCTGAATGCTAAAAACTCAAATGATTTAATGGCTGAAAGAATGAAAAGTAATAAAACCTACTGGTTCCCGCAGGCTGAATTCCAGTTTGCTGCTGCAAAAGAATTTAAATTTTACGGTGGAGTAGACGGAGGTCTTAAACTGAATACCTATAGTGACCTTCTTCAGGCCAATCCGTTTATCGTTTCTGACCAGTATTTAAAGCCAACAGAGACCAAATATCATTTCTATGTAGGTCTTAGGGGAGATATTGATGAAACACTGAAATATGACTTCTCAGCAGGCTATGGAAAAATAAATGATATTATGTTCTTTAAGGCCAATGACCTTTTTGATAATACATATACGCTTAACCGTTCTGCTTATAATTTTGCCAATACATTCTCCGCTGTATATGATGACGGAAATGTAAGCGATATCAAAGGGAGTGTACAGTATTTCCCGTTGGAAAACCTTGTTTTAGACGGAGAATTAAAGTTCACCAAGTATAATCTGAAGAATTATGACCATATTTATAACGTTCCGTTGTTCAATGCGAGCATAGGAGCAAAATATACGATGCTTGATAAAAAGTTGCTTTTAGGGTTCAAGGGAATCTTCGCAAGTGACAGAACAACAAATTCTTATGCGATTGAAGGAGTAGCCAATCCGGCCATGATTTTCCAGTCTACGGAGAATACAAATGATAAAGTTGGTGGTTATGCTGATTTAAATCTTTCCGCAGAGTATAAAATTCACAAAAATTTCAGTATTTTTGCACTCGGAAATAATCTTCTGAGCTCAAAGTATCAGACGTACCAAGGATATAAAGTTCTGGGTGCCCAGATTCTGGGAGGAGTGAAAATTACTTTCTAAACCATCAGGAATCACCCGTGGATGATAAGTAATCCTGAATTTACATATTACTTATCATTCATGACTGATGAATACGGCTGCATAGTTTAATGGATAGAACTTCGGATTTCGGCTCCGACAGTGAGGGTTCGAATCCTTCTGCGGTCACTAATCGCCCCTATTTTAGGGGCTTTTTTTATATATCATACACAGATTTATACACAGTCGGATTATTTTTACTAATTAATATTTCCGATATCCTGATTCTTATAAAAGCAATTCCCTCGAATTCGAGGCATTTAAAAAAGAGGCGGGTTTAAACAGTTTGGGCATTCCACGCCAATCACTACAGAAATCTATGCACAGATACTTGAATTGACAAATTTTCGAGCAGTCAAAGAAAAAGCAAGGGACTTTAAATAGTCCCTTTTTTTATTATGAATGTTTTGATTATCAACAAGTAAATCAACTGAAATATCTTAATCTGTAAGGATTCCCGTAATAGAGATTTATAATATATTCTTATATTTATCACCGGTAAAAGAATTATTTAAATTATAACACTATATGAATAAAAATTTATTATGGCCTATTTTGATAGGTTTTTGCATCCTTTTACATTCCTGCCGGGT
>NZ_JAFAJM010000014.1 GCF_019236175.1 Chryseobacterium sp. | reverse complement strand
ACACGTGTTCCGCACCCGTACGCCGCTCTCTCTGTTCCGAAGAACAAATACCGCTCGGCTTGCATGTGTTAGGCCTCCCGCTAGCGTTCATCCTGAGCCAGGATCAAACTCTCCATTGTATGTTTGTCTGACTCACTCAAAGTTTTTAACGCTTTAGTTTTTCCTTACTTGGTTGTTATATTGTATGTCAATGATCTTTATATCTTCCGCTTTATAACGAAACAATCTTCTGTCTCTGTTGCTCCGTATTTGCGAGTGCAAAAGTAAAACTTTATTTTGAATTGACCAAATGTTTTGAAAGAAAATTTTAAAGTTTTTTAAGTAACCTTAACTCCTTCCCAAACCCTTAATCTTATACTCCTGCGCTCCCTCTAATTGGGACTGCAAAGATAGCAACTTTTTATTAACCCGCAACTCTTTTCTCAAAAAATTTTGAAGTTTTTTCTTAAGTCATTCTCTTTTTAAAGTATATTATTCTGCTTATCTAAAAGCTCTTCTGCGCTTACCGAATCTCTTTCGTTTTTCAGTGGGGCAAAGATAGAAACTTCCTGCATTCCACGCAAGTTTATTTAACTTAAAATTCATATAATCGTAATATTTAAGGCTAATATACTGATCAGCAAGTGGAAAAATTTTAAACAAATGTTTGGGCGGGCTATCCGATACACGGAGCGGAACAGATATTAGCCTATATATAGAATAACGGATGTATGAAGGTGTTTTCGAAAATGGGATATGACCCGGACGGAGATTATATATAATAAAGGAATAAAGCCTGTCCCCTATACATATGGATTAATGTTTGGGGAGCAAAAACAGCGCTATGGAATATTGTAACGAACGGAAACGGCTGAAGCCGGTTCCTATGGATGGGTGTTATCGTTATTTATCTTTATTCTTGGCTCGCTTCCCATATCTAGCCCCGATAGAAGCGGGTACCCCGCAGTAAGGAATGGAAAGATGAAAGGCATGGCGAGGGAAACGCGGCACGAGGAGTATGAGCGGATAGCGGGTATAAGCTCCTGAATATACGGGAAAGGATGGGCAATCGGGTGATAAAAGCTTTATTTCTTATCTGTATCTATTATATTTATATATAGTCCCAAAGCTCCATGTATATATATAATATGTGATCAGTCAAATAATTTTAGCTGCTGATCTCTTGTTCCGGTAAAACCGGCTGTGGATAGCTTGGGAAATTCTCTGCCATCAAAAAACTTTTTACGTCCGATTTTAAAAGTAGTGTGAATCATCTCTGCGATATTACCCTCTCCTTTTTGCCTTTCAAAATACCTTTTATCTCCGAGTTTTCCTCCGCGCATGGAACGGATCAGGTTGAGAACTTTTTGTGCTCTGTCCGGAAAATGTGTTTCAATCCAATTAACAAAAACCGGCTCTACGGTGTCGTTTAATCTTACCAGCGTATATCCGAAACCCAAAGCTCCTGCTCCGGAGATTTCTTTTAAAATATTTAGTGGTTCATCACTATTAAGTCCCGGAATAATGGGTGCAACCATTACATGGACAGGAATTTTATTCTCAGAGAGGATTTCTACAGCCTTCAGTTTATTTTTGGCAGAACTTGTTCTTGGTTCCATTTTTCGTCTGAGCTCTTCATTGATTGTGGGAATGCTGAGTGAAACGGAGACCAGATTTTGTTCTGCCATAGGCTTTAAAATGTCAAGATCTCTTAATACCAGAGCATTTTTTGTCAGAATATTGACAGGGTGCCTGTAGTCGAGACAGATTTGCAGGAGTTTTCTGGTAATTTCAAACTGTCGTTCAGCGGGCTGATAGCAGTCGGTATTCCCTGACAATAAAATCGGGGCTGCTTTATAGCCTTTTTTCTGAAAAAATTTCTCCAATAGTTCGGGGGCATTTTTTTTCACCATGATTTTTCTTTCAAAATCAATTCCGGCGCTATATCCCCAGTATTCATGGGTGGGTCTTGCAAAACAATAGGAACAACCATGTTCACAGCCCTGGTAAGGGTTCATGGAATATTCCATCGGAAGGTCTTCACTTTTAACCTGATTGACAATTGTTTTTGGAAAAACTTCTGTAAAAGTAGTTTTTAGGGTTTCGAAGTCTTCATCTTCAGGCTCATAAGTATACCGGTCGAAACGGTTGACCACGTTTCGCTGAGCTCCTTGTCCTTTTATGAAATTTTCGTTTTGCATTGATGATGTAAAATTAGAATGGATTTTTTATAAAATAATGAGTTTTAACATTAAAGTTTTCAACAAAAAAATCCAGCACTTTCAAAAGTGCTGGATTTAAACATAATTAAAATATATTTTTTTACTACTTCACTGCATAAAGTTCCACGCCATGATTTTCATCATCGTGGTATTTTTCATCAAAGTGTCTGTGATAGTCTGAGTATGTATCACTGTATTTTTTATCTTTTTTAGTCAATATTTTTTTGATGCTTATTAAACTTAATACTGCCAAAAGACCAACTCCCCCTGCCAGTAAAACTCCAACTTCTTTTTTCATATTTTCTCTGATTTATTACTGGTAGCATTGCAAAAAGTATACCTATTTGTTTTTTTTAAATTATAAATTTTGTTAACATTAAACTTTATTTTTAAGGAAACTATAATTCTTTATTTTTCTTAGATTTAGAAAATCTAATATGGTTTAATTATTGTATTTAACAAGAAAAATAGTATTATGGAAAATCCGGACAACATGGACAATATGACTACCTTAAGCCAAGTTATGAAAAAGCTTGCTGAAAGAGGAATACACAGAGAATTCAGAATGGATGCTCATGGTGAGATGAAGTTTGAAAATTCTGATAGGATTTATCAGCCTGCCGAACTCATTATTTTAAAAACATACCGTTTTGAAGGTGACAGCAATCCAGACGACAATGCGGTATTATATGTTATTAAAGACAGTGTAGGAAATCAGGGGATGATCATTGATTCTTATGGTGCAGACAGCAATTATTCGGGTGAAAAGTTTGATGAGTTTCTAAGAAACATTCCTATTCTTGAAAGCGACGAATTTAGTTTTTAACCTTATAGAAATAAATATTGATTTTTAAACCATTAGGACTGTTTTAACTAAATATAAAAAATTTTGTTTCACGCCAACAGAAAGACCAACATTTATTATCTCATTCTTAATGGTTTAAGGGTCATTCTTTTTCGGAAGCCTCTTTTTTCTTAAAAATATTATTCAGAAAGCCTTTCTTTTCTTTCTGCCCTTCTTCCGGTTGGGATGAAGATTTTTTTTCTTTAGTATTTTTTATTTCTTTTTTAATTTCTTTTACGGATTTTTTCATATCCTTTACTGAAGAAACTGCTTTTTTTACTTTTTTCTCTGTTTTTTCTACATTCTTTCCTATTAAGGTTTTTTTCAAACCCTGCTCAATTCCTCTCCAGAAAAGGTTAAAGAATGATTTGGTGGGATCGCGTTCTACATTTTCTACGGTTACCGATTCAGGGAAATTTCCAGAATCTGATTTCAGAAAAACATTGGCAACAGCTGTCAGAAAGCCTTTTTTTTCGTGATTATGTTTATTTAAAACAGCAATTTTAAGGTCTTTATGTTTTAAATTAAATGTTCCGTGTAATCCTTTCGGATTTCCTTTGAAGTTAAAATACATTTCCTGAATAGTACCTGCAGTTGCCGTTACGTGAAGATAGGGCCTTATAAAAGGATTGATCCCGCTTGCCGGAAGATTGGCTGTTTTTCCGGAAATACCGAAAGCGTCGCTTTGATCCGCTACATCAAAATTCCAGTGTACAGATAGCGGTGCAAGGTTCATAAATGAGCAATTGATTTTAATATCCACTTTGGTTGGCTTTCCTTTTTCTTTGGCAGAATTCAGGTTTTTGACATGCATATCAAAGTTGCTGAATGTTAATTTTCCGGGGCCCATACTTTCCGGAGTATCTTCTTCATACACCAGAACGGAATTTTTCAAATCCAAATCGGCAATTGTCATCGGAATTTTAATTGAACGAAGCATCTTTGAGTACAATGCTTTGATCTTAGGATCATCTTTAGGAATTTTACTTCTGAAAATATTGGCATTTGCGGACTGGATCATCACATGGGAAGCGTTTACAAATTTATTCTGAGAAAACAGGTCCCAATTTCCTTCTGCAGTAAGCTGTCCGGCTTTCAAATCATAAAGATCCCTCTCAACAGGTATCATTTTGATAAACTGTGATCTCGAAACGATAGGTTTCATCGTAAAATTATTGATCTGAATTTTATTTTTATTCAATTTCAGAAGGCCCAGGCTCATGTGATAGAACGGTGTTGTATACGCAAAGTTTCTGGTGGTCAGGAAGTAATCTTTTACATGTAAAGAAAGTCTTTGACTATTTGCTTCGGGAGCAATTTCAATATGATTTACCGTTGCATTTAAATCATGAAAAACTAAGGGTTCTTTTCCCTTATCATAGGTAATATTCGAATTCTTCAGAGACATTTTCCTTACCAGAACGGAATGAATAATGCCCGGTTCAGGATTTTTATTTTGTCTATTGCCCCCTGCATAGATTGTTCCGTTTACATTTTCAAAAAGAACATCTTTAATATCCAATACCAGTTTTTTATCAATAAAATCCAGTCTGTTAATATTGAATGCTATCTGGCTGGACTTAATATCCAGGGTCGTTTTTCCGTCTGCGGCAGAACCAGGCTTCAGTATAATATCTCTGATTTCCCCGCTTGTGGGTTTTAGCGCAATACTTCCGACATTTACATTCTGATGATCGGCATACACAATATTCTTTCCTGAAAAAGTAAAATCTTTATAGGCGACAGGAATAACCTTTCCGGATGTTTCCTGGTCAAATACAAGTTTCCTGACATTTAAATTAAGATTTTCTGCAGAAAGGAGATTATTTCCGTCAGGTTTATTAATCTTAACGACGGCATTGTTGCATTTTATATTTTCTAAATTAACTTCAAAATTGGATTTTTTTGCTTCTTTTTTAGTTTTTACTCCTGTATTATATACTGTAAAAATTGGGTTTTGAAAATCAGCATTGGTAAGCGCTATTTTATTTTTACTCAAAACCACATCTTTAAACTCTGTTTTAGGAATGGTCAACTCAAACAATTGCGGTTTCTTAGGATAGAATTTTTTAAACTGATCAAAAGACAAAAGCGGAATCAGGCGGAAATTATCAACAGACATCTGCCCGTTTTCAGTATTAATAGCAGCCATTGTTACAGCGTACACTTCATCGGGGCGGAAAAAAAAGTTTTTCCCTTGTATACTATAACTGTCAAACACTACAGGCAACCGATCTTCTACAGATTCTTCCGTCATCTGCAGGTTTTCCACAAACAGGTCTAACTGCTGTACTGATAGAAATTTTTGTTTGGTGTGCCTGAAAATAGCAATCGTTCCTTGATTGATTCTAATATTCTCAAATAGAAAAGGGCTTCTTTTTTTCCCTGTACGACGATCGACAGGTTTGGCCAAAACCACATTCAGATTAGGTTTAGCCAAGAGGAGGTCAGAAGAACTGATTCTTTTGTTAAAAATCGCATCATAAATTCCGAATCTGCTGATCTTTAATGTATCAATTGTTCCCTGTAGGCCTATTACATTGATATTTTGAGGGTTTTTATTATTAACCGAGATTCCTGTAGCTAAAACATTTCCGGTACCAAGGTCAACAGCTAAGCTTGTATAGGAAACTTTATAGTCTGTATTCCTTTTAATATAGTCAGGAAGCTGGGTTTTAAGCCAAAAATTCAGTCCGAAATTGGCAGCAAGAAGAATCCCTGCCACAATTCCGAAACTTATTAATAGTCTTTTTACCCATTTTTTCATATTGGTGATTTGGTTTTGTATTTTTTAAGCAGATCAGTTCCTGATCTCCAGTTCTATGACATAGCCTTCGTGTCCTCTTACATTGATAAAATTTCCGCCTTCAAACCCCAGGTACTGTCCTTTAATACCTTTCAACCTTCCTGTAAATTCAGGTTTTTTATCTAAAGTAAATGAAGAAACTTTTTCCGGTTTTTCAAAAGGGTAATCAAATCTCCATAACTCCTCTCCTTCACTATAGAATTTCTGGAAGTCTTCAGGAAAATATTCTTTGATCTTTTGTCTGAAATCCGCAAGATCAATTTCTCCTTCGAAGTCATCCTGAAGCATTTTTCTCCAATTGGTTTTATCAGGTAAATGATCTTTTAAGGCCACCTCTATCATTCCTGCCTCATATCTGTTTTCGGTTCTGGCAATCGGTAAAGCAAAAGTAGCCCCCTGATCAATCCATCTGGTAGGAATCTGGGTATTTCTGGTTACTCCCACTTTGACATCTCCGGTATATGCTAAATAAACGGTGTGTGGCTGAAGCTGGATTTCTTTTTCGATTTCCAAATCTCTTTCCGCCACTCCTAAATGAGCAGTAGAAAGTTCCGGACGGATAATGGTATCACTGGCATAAGGACTTTCAAAGAAACAATTTTTGCAGAACCCCATTCTGTAAATCGGTTTATCTTCTCCACAGTTCACACATTGAAATCCGATATGTTTAATGCTTATTTCCTTTCCAAATAACTCATTCATATGGATCAGATCCCCTGAAAGATTAAGGTAGTATTGGATAGGTTGTGCATCATAGCTTGTCATTTTTAAAATTTGCCCTTGAAACTGCATATTATATTTATATTACTTTTTTAAGTAAATTTAATGATTATATTTTTCAAAAAGTAAAATTTATATTTTTGTATTCATAAAAAATCACAGATGATTTATCTTATAACTGGAGGTAGTGGCTTCATTGGTTCCCATTTAATTGAACGATTATTAAGAAATGGACATTCTGTCATAAACATTGACAATTTTGATGATTTCTATAGCTATCGGACTAAAATCAAAAATACTTTAGAGTCTATTGGTATAAATTCGGATTTTGAGTTCTCTGACAAAGAGGCTGATATACAGCACCTGATATCCTGCTCTGATTCTGCTCAATATTCCCTTTACTATCAGGATATCAGAGACAAAAAAGGTCTTGAAATGATTTTTCAAAACCACCATATTGACATGGTCATTCATCTGGCTGCCCTCGCCGGTGTTCGTCCTTCTATTGAACGGCCATTGGAATATGAGGAAGTAAATGTAAGGGGAAGTATGAATCTTTGGGAATTATGTAAAGATTTCAATATCAATAAATTCATTTGCGCCTCTTCTTCAAGCGTTTACGGAAATAATGAAAAAATCCCTTTTTCAGAAACAGATAATGTAGATAATCCGATTTCGCCTTATGCCGCCACCAAAAAATGCGGAGAAATTCTGGGGCATGTATACCACGATCTTTATCATATTGATATGATCCAGCTGAGATTCTTTACGGTATATGGACCGAGACAAAGACCTGACCTTGCAATACACAAGTTTACAAAGCTCATTTCCCAGGGTCATGAAATTCCTTTCTATGGTGATGGAAATACAGCAAGAGACTACACGTATATTGATGATATTATCGATGGAATTATCAAATCTGTTCTTTATCTGGAGAGCCATTCCGGGGTTTATGAAATTCTGAATTTAGGCGAAAATCAGGTGATCAGTTTATCTGAAATGGTAAACACGATAGAAGAAGCTTTGGGAAAGACTGCCATCAGAAAAAATCTGCCAATGCAGCCGGGAGATGTCCGAAAAACGAATGCAGATATTGCCAAATCGAAGACATTAATAGGGTATGAACCTCAGATAGACTTCCAAAATGGCATAAAAAAATTTATGGAATGGTTTTTGAGAAAACGACATTAAGTAAATTTCTGACACCCCTGACACTCAGTAGTGACAGACATTTATAAGAAAAAATTATAAAAAGAATTGAAAATCAAGTATAAAAAAGCTTATTATATAACCTATTTTTATACTTTTGCAAAAAATTAGAAAATTATGTACTGGACATTAGAATTAGCTTCATATCTAAGTGACGCACCTTGGCCAATGACAAAAGCAGAGCTTATTGACTACGCAATCAGAACTGGTGCACCTATGGAAGTAGTAGAAAACCTTCAGGCTATTGAAGACGAAGGAGAAATTTATGAATCTATCGAAGAGGTATGGAGTGACTATCCTACTGACGAAGATTTCCTTTGGAACGAGGACGAATATTAATAAAGCGATAAGCTTTAGGCTGCATGCTTAGAGCTTTTTTGCCCTTTTTATATATTAATTTACACGATAAGCGTGTCATTTAAAACGCTTAAAGCATCTTGCATTAAGCATAAAGCAAAAAATTTATGAGTTTTTTAAACAAAGTTCTTAAAGGGTTTTTGGGAGACAAAAAAGCGCAGGACCTAAAAGAAGTAAAAAAAGTTGTAACAAAAATCAAAGCTGTAGAACCTAACATTCAACAATTGTCGGATGATGGTTTGAGACAAAAAACGGCTGAGTTTAAAGAGAATATAAAATCTGCAACCAGCAAGATCACAGCTCAAATAGAACAGGTAAAAGAGCAGATAAAGAATTCAACAAACGTTGATGAGAAAGAAGCTCTTTTCTCAAAAATTGAGTCTTTAAAGAAAGAATCATACGAAATTGAAGAAAAAGTTCTGATACAAGTTCTTCCGGAAGCCTTTGCACTGATCAAAGAAACGGCAAGAAGATGGGCTCAGAACGGAGAAATCCGTGTAACAGCAAGTGACTGGGATAGAGAGCTGGCTGCTGCAGGAAAAGATTTTGTTGAAATTCAGGGAGACCAAGCTGTTTGGAAAAACTCATGGGATGCAGCCGGAACTCCTGTAGTTTGGGATATGGTCCACTATGATGTTCAGTTTATCGGAGGAATTATTCTTCACAGTGGTAAAATTGCCGAAATGGCAACCGGTGAGGGTAAGACTTTGGTAGGAACATTGCCTATTTATTTAAATTCACTTCCGGAGAGAGGTGTTCACGTGGTTACCGTGAATGACTATCTTGCAAAAAGAGACTCGGCATGGATGGGACCTCTTTATCAGTTCCACGGAATGTCTATCGATTGTATCGATAATCATCAGCCGAACTCCGACGGAAGAAGAAAAGCATATAACTCAGATATTACTTACGGAACGAACAACGAATTCGGTTTCGATTACCTGAGAGATAATATGGTGACTTCACCTTCAGAATTGGTACAAAGAGAATTGAACTTTGCGATCGTAGATGAGGTAGATTCCGTATTGGTAGATGATGCAAGAACACCATTGATTATTTCAGGTCCGGTTCCTCAGGGAGACAGACAGGAGTTTGATGTTCTCAAACCTTCTATCGACAGAATCGTTGAAGTTCAGAAAAAAACGGTTTCTGCCATTTTCAATGAAGCGAAAAAACTAATCGCAGCAGGAAACACAAAAGAAGGAGGATTCAAATTGCTTCAGGCATACAGAGGTCTTCCTAAAAACAGACAACTCATCAAATTCTTATCGGAAAGCGGAAACAGGGCATTGCTTCAGAAAGTTGAGGCTCAGTACATGCAGGATAATAACCGCGACATGCCGATTGTAGATAAAGATCTTTATTTCGTAATTGAAGAAAAGAACAATCAAGTAGACCTTACAGATAAAGGTGTTGAATACATGTCTCAGGGGAACTCCGATCCAAACTTCTTCGTACTTCCGGATATCGGAACTGAAATTGCTGAAGTAGAAGCTAAAAACTTATCTAAAGAAGAAGAATTCGAAGCTAAAGAAAGACTTTTCGGTGATTTTGCTGAAAAATCTGAAAGAGTTCACACGATGAGCCAGCTATTGAAAGCCTATACATTATTTGAAAAAGATGATGAGTATGTAGTAATTGATGGTGAAGTAAAAATCGTTGATGAGCAGACGGGGCGTATCATGGAAGGACGTCGTTATTCAGATGGTCTTCACCAGGCTATTGAAGCTAAAGAAAATGTAAAAATTGAGGCTGCTACTCAAACTTTTGCAACCATTACGCTTCAGAACTATTTCCGTATGTACAACAAACTTGCGGGGATGACCGGTACTGCAGAGACAGAAGCAGGTGAGCTTTGGGAAATCTACAAACTGGATGTAGTAGTAATTCCTACCAACCGTGCTATTTTAAGACATGACAGACAAGACTTAGTTTATAAGACTAACAGAGAAAAATATAATGCCGTTATTGAAGAAGTTGAAAAGCTAACAGCAGCGGGAAGACCGGTACTTGTAGGAACAACTTCCGTTGAAATTTCTCAGTTGCTTTCCAAAGCCCTTCAGTTAAGAAAAATTCCGCATCAGGTATTGAATGCGAAGCTTCACAAAAAAGAAGCCGAGATTGTTGCCGGAGCGGGACAACCGGGAGTGGTAACCATTGCCACCAACATGGCAGGTCGTGGTACCGACATCAAACTTTCCAAAGCGGTAAAAGAAGCAGGAGGTTTAGCTATCATCGGAACGGAAAGACACGATTCTAGACGTGTTGACAGACAGCTGAGAGGTAGAGCAGGACGTCAGGGAGATCCCGGAAGCTCACAGTTCTATGTTTCTCTTGAAGACAACTTAATGCGTTTATTCGGTTCTGAAAGAATTGCTAAGATGATGGACAGAATGGGTCATAAAGAAGGTGAAGTGATTCAGCACTCTATGATCAGTAAATCTATTGAAAGAGCACAGAAAAAAGTAGAAGAAAACAACTTCGGAACAAGAAAGAGACTTCTTGAGTATGATGACGTAATGAACAAGCAACGTGATGTTATCTACAAAAGAAGAAAGAATGCTCTATTCGGAGATCACCTGAAATATGATATCACGAATATGATTTTCGATGTTGCCAATTCTATTGTTGCGAAAGGAAAATCTACAGGAAATTACAAAGATTTCGAATACGAGATTATTAAAACATTTACGATGGAATCTCCGATTTCTCAAAATGATTTCAATAATAAAAACGTTCAGGATCTTACCCATATTTTATTCAAAGCAGCTCAGGAAGATTATCAGATGAAGCTGAATCTGTTGAAAGAAAAATCATTCCCTATCATTGAGAATGTATACCAAAATCAGGGTTCGATGTTCAAAATGATTCAGGTTCCTTTCACCGACGGCCATAAAACAATGACCATTGTTGCAGACTTAAAAGAAGCCTATGAAACACAGTGTGAAAGTTTAGTGAATGATTTTGAAAAGAACATCACGTTATCAATCATAGATGAAAACTGGAAACTTCACTTACGTGAGATGGATGACCTTAGAAGATCTTCGCAAGGTGCCGTTTACGAACAGAAAGATCCATTGGTAATTTATAAGCAGGAATCTTTCCACTTATTTAGTGAAATGATCGATAAATTAAACAAAGAAATTATTTCTTTCTTATATAAAGGAGAAATTCCTGCCTAAGAAATAATTAATAATATTTTAAAAAACCGCTTCAGTATTGACTGGAGCGGTTTTTTATTATGCTTATTCAATATTTTTATGATAAATATCAATCTTATTATTTATTTAGAATACTTAAAAATAATATATTTGCATAAAATTTGACTTTCATGAAAAATGTACTGGTCTGTGCGTCATTATTAGGTTCTATCTTAATGTCGGCACAGGAGAAAGATTCCACCAAATCTAATCATATTGAAGAAATTGTAGTCAACGGGAAATATTATAAGAAATATGTAGAAAAACAGGGGTCATCTTCTCTTCGCCTGGATGAAGCACTTATAAAAATACCACAGAACATTTCGATTATTACCAACAAAGCATTAGAAGATCAGCAAGTCACAACTTTAAGCGACGGTGTTCTAAGAAACGTAGCGGGAGCTCAGAGACTTGAACACTGGGGAGACATGTATACGAGAGTAAATATGAGAGGATCCAGAGCGGCAGCATTTATGAACGGCGTAAATGTTACTTCCAACTGGGGACCTTTAAGTGAGGATATGAGCTATGTGGATCATATTGAATTTATCAAAGGTCCGTCAGGATTTTTAATGTCAAACGGAGAGCCAAGCGGAATCTATAATATTGTAACCAAGAAGCCTACCGGGAATGCCCTTAACGGAACTGCAAGAGTTACGCTTGGAAGTTTCAATATGTACCGGGGAGAAACGGATATCGATACAAAAATTACAGATAAAGTGGCATTCAGACTGAATCTGATGGCTCAAAACAAAAAAAGTTTCAGAGACAACGAATTCAACGACAGATATATTATTAACCCATCGTTAAAAATTAATCTTACTGACAATACTACCTTAACGGCTGAATATATCTTTCAGAAGGCTAAAATGACTGAAGTAGGCTCAGCTTATGTATTCAGTGCAGATGGTTATGCTACAAAACCTGTTGAATACAGCATCACGGACCCGAGTATTGATCCTACAAGAGTTACCAATAATACTATTAATTTAAACTTACAGCATAAGTTTAATGAAAACTGGAAACTGACCTCTCAGCTTACTTATGTTAATGAATATACCTTAGGAAGTGATATCTGGCCGACAAAATTTGAAGGACAATATATGCTTCGTGGTCTGAATTACTGGGAAGCAAACAACGAAATGAAATTCGGACAGTTGTTCTTAAACGGGTATGTAAAAACCGGAGCTGTTTCTCATAAAATCTTAGCAGGTCTGGATCTGGGAAGTAAGAAGTATATTGCAGACTGGAACCAGAATTACAGTCTTGATAAAAACAATGAAAAAGGAGATAACGGAGCTCCTGATTACAGATACTGGTATAATGTAAATACCCGCAATTATGATATCAACGGAGGAAGCCCTTACAGCGGACCTAATGGTACTTATAAACCTTTTGACACCAGTAAGCCTCTTTCCGTAAGAGCCGGAGCCGGAGGTACCATCGACCAGAATTATACCGGGCTTTATTTACAGGATGAGCTGGGTTTCTTAGATGATGCATTAAGACTTACTTTGGCAGCCCGTTATACAACGGTAAAAGAAAATAATTATGGGACTCTTTCTGAAGCCAACAGAATTACTCCCCGTATAGGATTAAGTTATTCTATTGACAATAATACTTCTGCCTATGCTTTATATGATCAGTCATTCAATCCACAGGCAGGGTTATTCAGAGACGGAACAACGGCTAAACCTGTAACCGGAAGTAATGTAGAAGTTGGTTTTAAAAAAGACTGGTTTGCCGGAAAATGGAATACTACTCTATCATTGTATAGTATTAATAAAGACAATGCCATTACTGCAGATCCTTCAGATCCTACTTATAAATATTCTATTCTGCTTGGAAAAACAAGAGCACAGGGTGTGGAATTTGATCTGAAAGGAGAAGTTTTCAAAGGATTTAATGCCATATTTAACTATGCATTTACTGAAAACAAATTCACAGAAACTACCCCTACAGCTAATAAAGGAGACAAAGTTCCGGGATATGCAAAACATACACTGAACGGATGGTTAAATTATACCTTTACAGTGGGTGAGCTTACAGGTTTTGGGCTAAGCTTCGGAGGAACTTATATGGGAGACAGAAGCAGCTGGGATTGGGGAAGCACCAATACCTTACAAATGGGAGATTATGTAAAATTTGATGCAGGGGCTTCCTGGGAAAATTCAAAATTCAGAGTCAACCTGAACGTATTTAATGTCTTCAACAGATATTTATATTCAGGAACACCCTATGCAGGATATTACTATTATCAGGCAGATGCGCCAAGAAATTTCAGAATATCAATAGGATATAAATTTTAATACTAAATAAAGGTTAACCCCGATTGGGGTTAACTTTTTATTATGAGAAAAAAACATCACCCTAAAAAAAAGGTTTCTTCCACGAAGAAATGGTCTGCCAAACTGCATTTGTGGTTTGGTTTGTCCGTTGGTATTATTATTTTTATAATCTCTCTTACAGGGACTTTATATATTTTTAAGGATGAGGTACAGAATAGTCTGCGAAGGGAGGCTATTTATGTAAAAAAAGAAGATGCCGGAAAGAAGGCCCTGCCACTTAATCTGCTTCGTGAAAAGGTATCATTGGAATTTAATGAAAAATATCCTCTAAGCTCGGTAGAAATCCCTTTGGACAAAGGTAAATCTTATAGATTTCTTTACTATGAAAAAAGTAAAAAAGGCTGGAATTATTTCCAGCAGGTCCTGATCAACAAACAGGTATATGTTAATCAGTATACCGGTGAGATCCTTGCCGCCTATGATGAAAAGTATGATGTATTTAATATCCTGAAGTACATCCACTGGGGGCTTTTGCTCAACTCAGAATGGGGTCCTTATGTGACAGGAATTCCTACCGTATTGTTTATCATTATGCTGATTACCGGAATTATTTTATGGTGGCCTAAAAATAAAAATGCGAGAAAAGGACGGTTCTGGTTCAACTGGGAAAATGTAAAAAACTGGAAACGAAAAAACTATGACCTTCATAATGTATTAGGATTCTATGCCTCATTTATTGCCTTAGTGATGAGTGTAACGGGGATTTATTTTGCTTATCCGTATGTAAAAAATACTTTTAACTTTGCTATTTCAGGGTATTGGGAGGCTCCCAAAGAAAAAGAAATCAAGTCCACTGATTCACTGATGACAAAAAACGAAGCCGTTTTTGATCTTGCAGCAGCACAGACTCAAAAACGATATGCCGGATCATCAAGCTTCAGAATTACACTCAACGGAAAGAACAAAAAAGGAAAAGAATTAAAGAATCTTCCGGTTACCATCTACGGAAAGGAAGGGCGGTTTAGTGAAAGAAACCTTCTGACATTCGACAAATACTCAGGAAAACTGCTGGCTGAGAAACCTCATCAGAAACTGAGCGCCGCCGAAAAATACGCCAATGCCAATTATGATATCCATACCGGATCCTATTTCGGACTCTTCGGAAAGATCATTTGGTTTATCGCAGGTCTTATCTGCACATCGCTCCCGGTCACCGGATTCCTGGTCTGGTGGGGAAAAAGAAAGAAACAAGGAAAGAAAATATAATGAAAAAAGTGCTTTTATCAACAGCCTGTCTGGGAACCATTATGGTTTCTGCACAGGTCAAAGATACTTTACAAACCAGAAATGTTGAAGAAGTTGTGATGACCGCTTCCAGAAAAAAGGAAAATATTAAGGAAGTTCCCAGCTCTATTACCATTGTTGCTGAAAAACAGATTCAGTCTCAGTTGACTGTTAATTCTGATATTACCAGCATCCTTCAGTATACCGTTCCGAGTTTGGGAACAAACTCCGGCCAAACCTCCAATACCGGACAGACTTTAAGAGGCCGCCAGGTGCTTGTTCTGATTGATGGTATTCCACAATCTACTCCACTCCGAAACGGAGCAAGGGATTTAAGAGTGATTGATCCTTCTGCCATCGAAAGAATTGAAGTGATCAAAGGAGCTTCATCAATTTATGGAAATGGTGCAGACGGTGGAATTATCAATTATATCACGAAAAGAAGCAAAACCGATAAAAAAATCTCCGGAATATCTCAAATCGGATTTACAGGACAACCCTATGGAGGAACGTTGGGCGTGAGAGCAAGCCAGCTTTTGTCCGGAAAAGTCAATAAGTTCGACTATACCCTTTCTTTAGCTTATGAAAGAACGGGCTATATGAAAGATGCTGATGGCGTCATGCTAAGCCCTACATACAGTACCGCAAAAATGGACAATTACAACGGCATGTTGAAATTAGGATATGAGATCAATGACAATCAAAGAATTGAAGCATCCTATATCGGTTATTCTTCTCGATCTGATCTCAATTTAGGGTTAAAAACAGGAAAATACGGGATTACGCCTACTATAGGGGAAGGATTGGGAAAAAGCCTGGAAACCACTCCTCAGGGAACTCCCAAAAATCATAACATCAGGGTAAGTTATGATAATAAAAATTTATTTGCCGGAACATCTTTGAATATTAACCTTTACTATCAGGATTTTAAAACCGTATACGGATATAGTGACACTTTTTTCAACGGTGGCCAATCCAATGTTATTTCAAAAAAGGCCGGTGCCCGATTTAATTTTGATACCCAATTATGGAATGCTCCAAATTCTCAGGGAGAAATTATCTACGGAGCGGATATCCTGAATGACCAGACCGTTCAAAAACTGGAAGACGGCCGTTTCTGGACTCCTAATATGAGTATGACCAATATTGCTCCTTTCTTACTGGCAAAAATTGATCTTTTTAAAAAAATAACGATTAAAGGAGGACTTCGATATGAAAACATCAAAGTAAATGTAGACGACTTCAATACCCTTTCAGTCATTAAAAACGACGGAACATTCACCAAAAGCATTCCTGTTGCAGGAGGAAAATTAAATTATAATGCCTTGGTAGGAAACATCGGACTGCGTTATAATATAGAACCTTATATCAATCTGTTTGCCAGTTTCTCACAAGCCTACTCTATCAATGAACTGGGGAGAATTTTAAGAACCTCAACTTCTGAAACGATTAAGAACCTTGAAACCAAGCCCATCATTGTTAATAATTATGAATTGGGAGCAACAGGACAGCTTTCCAATTGGCTGAATTATGAGCTGACTTCTTATGTAAGTACTTCCAAACTGGGAGCTACTTTTGTTCAGAGTGCAGACAGAGCCCTGACCATTCAGAGAGCTCCTGAAGTTATTTACGGAGTGGAAGGATTCCTGCATTTTACACCTGTAAAATGGATTCAGTTCGGTGGAAGCTATAGCTGGATGGAAGGTATTACTTCACCAAATGATAATGGTGATTATTCTACAAAAATCAATAACAGCAGAATTTCAGCACCTAAAGTTCTTGCCTATGTTCAGGTAAAGCCAATCCGTCCCCTATCCGTGGGTCTGGATATGCTTCACTCCTTTAAACAGGATAGATTTGTCACTAATGCTAAAACAGGATTGTATGCTTATGGAGAGGGGTATGTACCTTCTTATACGATCTTTAATCTTAAATCCAGCTATGAGGTTAGCAACAACTGGAGACTATCATTAGGAATTGAAAATTTATTCAATACGACGTATCAGCCTTCCATTTCATGGTGGTCAGCAAGAGACAGTGATTTTATCAATGCATTGGGAATGAGAGGAACGTTCATGATTGAATATAAATTTTAATTAATCTAAATAAAAAGTAAAGACTATCTTTGTCCTACTTTTAGCTGCGATATGAAGAAAAAGCATCATCATAAAAATAAACCCGGATTTTTTAAAAAATGGTCTTCCAAACTGCATTTATGGTTCGGATTAGGAATCGGGTTTCTGATCTTTATTATTTCCATTACGGGAGCCTTATATGTTTTTAAGGATGAAGTAGAAAATCTTACCCGAAAAGATGTGATCTACCATCATGAGGAGAATATCGGACAGAAGCAGATTCTTCCTATCCGGGTGATGGAAAAGGCAGTTGCGGATCAGGTAAAGGAAAAATATCCCGTTCACTGGGTTAATGTTCCGATTGACAAGAAAATGTCTTACATGTTTTTCTGGTACGAGCATAATACAAAAGGCTGGAATTATTTTGATGAATTTCCCGTTTATAAACAGGCTTACGTAAATCCTTATACAGGAAAGGTCCTGAGAGTTTATGATGAAAAAAACGGGTTTTTCAATATCGTAAAAATGATCCACTGGAGTTTCCTTTTAAAACAGGACTGGGGCACCTATGTAGTAGGAATACCGGTCATAATATTTATCATGATGCTTATCACGGGAATTGTTTTATGGTGGCCTAAAAATAAAGCAGCCAGAAAACAGCGTTTCTCTTTCAAATGGAAAAATATTAAAAGCTGGAAAAGAAAGAACTATGATCTTCATAATATCTTAGGTTTTTATGCTTCTATTTTTGCTTTAATTTTCTCTGTTACAGGATTATTTTATGCATTCTTTGTAGTTCAGGCTATGATCTATGTAATCTTTTCCGGAGGAGAGACCCAGTATCCGGACTTTTCTCATATTAAAACAAAAGCACCCATTGAATTAAGAACAGAAGGAACACTGGATAAGATTATTACCACCGTAAAAACAAAGTATCCGGATTCTTATGGCTTTGCGATAGATCTTGGTCATGAACACATGGATGATCATGAACATCCGAATTTCGAGGTATATGTAAAACACCTTTCATATTCTTATCATAAAAGCAGCAGCCTGATCTTCGATGAAAATTCGGGAGAGCTTCTTCATACCCATGATCCTAAAGACAAAAATTTTGGAGAAAAGGTAGTCAATGCCAATTATGATATCCATGTAGGGGCAATTTTAGGTCTTCCGACTAAAATTATTGCTTTTGTCGTAAGCCTTATCTGTGCCTCACTTCCGGTCACCGGCTTTATGATCTGGTGGGGAAGAAGAAAGAAAAAACCAATAAAAACGGTTTAAAACTATAAATAATACAGAGTTCATAATCCATTAATACAATCTTTTTTATAATTTTAGCCTCAAGAATTTAATAATAGAAATGTCATTAATAGATTTATCAAAACAAGTGGCTCTTGGAGTTGACATCGGAGGAACCAATACGAAATTCGGAATTGTAAACCACCGTGGAGAAGTTCTGGATAAAGGAAATCTTAGAACTGATGCTTATGACAAAGTGGAAGATTTCATCGATGCTCTATATGAACATGTTTATCCAATGATGGAAAAACATGGTACTGAAAAGCATTTCGACGGAATAGGCGTAGGTGCACCGAATGCCAACTACTATAAAGGAACGATTGAGCTGGCACCCAATCTTCCATGGAAAGGTGTCATCCCTTTTGCTGAGCTTATGACTGCAAAATTTAATTTACCCTGTACCGTTACCAATGATGCCAATGCGGCAGCTTTAGGAGAGATGCTTTTCGGAGCAGCAAGGGGAATGAAGGATTTTATCATGATTACTCTGGGAACAGGTGTAGGAAGCGGAATTATTGCCAACGGAAGTCTGATCTACGGACATGACGGTTTCGCAGGAGAATTAGGCCATACCATTGTAAAGCCAGGCGGAAGAAAACACTGGAGCACCGGTTCTGAAGGAAGCCTGGAAGCCTATGCTTCAGCAACAGGCATTACCATCACTGCCAAGAAAATGAGAGCAGAATTCCCTGAGTCTATGTTAAATCAGTATCCTGAAGATGAGGTGAATTCTAAAACAGTTTATGAATGTGCTTTAAAAGAAGATCCTATTGCTATTGAAGTATTCAGATATACGGGACAGAAATTGGGTGAGGCATTAGCCAATTTCGTCATGTTTTCTTCCCCGGAAGCTATTCTTTTATTCGGCGGAGTTATTAAGGCTGGTGATTTTATTCTAAAGCCGGCAAAACTTCATATGGAAAGAAATCTTCTTCCGATCTTCAGAAATAAAGTAAAACTGGTATTCAGTGAACTTGACGAAGCAGATGCTGCCATTCTTGGAGCAAGCGCCTTGGTGTGGGAAAAATAACGGTTTCATCTACAATATATAAAAGCTATCTCACCCGAAGGTAGCTTTTTTCTTTTCCTATATTGCCTTCATAGAAACTCATCTAAAAAGATAAACGACGACTCCATTTAATTTCTATTATCATTCGTATTATCTATGAAAACAATTCATTTGATTCATATCGGAATCCATTAAGTTTTTCTTACTTTTGATCAGCTTTTTCAGTCTTCTGTATGAAAGAAAGGAAAGGTCATTTTAAAATAAAACAATTACCTAAAGATGGACAACAATAATTTAGAAAAGATCGTTTTCGGGGGCGGGTGCTTCTGGTGTGTAGAGAGTTGTTTCAATATGCTGAAAGGAGTGACGTCTGCTATCTCAGGATATTCCGGAGGGCATAAAGAAAACCCTACGTATGAAGAAGTATGTACAGGAGAAACTGATCATGCTGAAGTTGTAGAGATCACTTATAATCCGGCCGTAATTTCATATGAGCAATTAATGGATGTATTCTTTTTCCTTCATGACCCTACCCAATTAAACAGACAGGGAAATGATATCGGAACCCAATACCGATCTGTAATTTTCTATAAAGACGGAGCTGAAAAACAAAAAGCAGAAGAAGCCTTAAAAATTTCCCAGAAATCGGGAAGGTGGGCCGGAGCCTATGTTACGGAACTTGCTCCTTTCGAGAAATTCTGGCCGGCAGAACAATATCATCAGGGATATTATAACGAAAACCCTACACAACCTTACTGCAGTGCTGTAGTAGGTCCTAAAATCCAGAAATTTAAAAAACATTTCGGAGAGCTGGAAATGCTGAATGCAGATTAAAAACAAAGCGGAGAGAAATCTTCGCTTTTTTTATTCCTCAACCTGAACCGGCTGACCCGCATATTTCTCAATAATATAAGGGGTTGAAGATCTCAGTTCCTTCCCTGTATCCGGGTCTACTCCATCCATCGTAAAAAATTCAACATTTCCGTTAAACTTGGAATACCACGTTCTTCCCATAGCGTTTTCTACCGTCAGCGTATCTTTCCGTGTTATTCTTTTAAAGTATCTCATTTGGACCGTATCCCTGGGAGTAAGACTAAGTAAAGGATTTTTATCTTCACAATCCGCCAGTTTATATTCACTTTTATCCCAGTACATACAGCCTTTATCAGCTTCCGGAGCCCCAAAAAAACCCAATGCCATAGTATTCGTATTCTTTGCCTTCGTCTTCGGCCAGCTATAATTCCCGACCAACATACTTCCGATAAGAAGAATCCCTGCAATTCCCAATCCGTTTTGCTTGACAAATTCCGGCAGTTTAAAATGCTGTTCATTGGTAATATTGATGATGATCTTGGATAACTTTTCTGATAAGGATTCATCATCCTCATCTACGCTTATTTTTACCGTTGTTTTATTAGCTTTTTCATCTTCTTTGATGAACGTGTTGGAAAAATCAAAAAAATCTTTAAATCCAACATACTGGCTCAATTTATTAAGAGTATCCGGATCAACATTTATTTCTTTTTTCATTCCCAGTACAAAAGCATCATAATACCTGCTAAACGTCTTTTCGTCAAAATAAATTTTAAAGGATTCAAGATGAACCTTTAAATAAAGAGCTAAGCCACTTTTAGATGTTTTTCCGGATTCTTTCTTTGCTTGCTCGAATACCTCATTGATTAATAGTTTTCTCTTGGACATAATTAGTTTTTAAAGGCAATTACAAAATAGATGATTTTATACCGTGTCGCATTACGGGTTCCCGTAGCGAAATCCTGTCCATTCTTGTCCATCGATGTCCATATTTTGTCTAACACTCACTTTCCTTTCTTCACCATCTTTGCCATATCAAAATCAGTGATAAACAAATAATTAAACCAAAAGACAAAAACAAATTTACAAAAACTGATTTTAAAATTGCCAGATAAAACGGAGGAAAACTCCGGGTTGGGAAGCAGATGTTTCTCCTCCGTTTTTGAAGGTTCACTTCCCAAAAAAATTTAGAAGCGCTTCAAATTTTAAATGTGTACAGCCTGGAATAAATAATTCTCAGGAGGAAGAAAAACAACCAAAAACTTCAAAAATTTTACGGAAATGATACAATTTTTTATGATGCTAATTTTAGCACTTACAAATAATAACGGAAATACAACAACAGCATGTCAGAACAATGACCCGAAACATATTATAACATTTAGTGCCAGTGGCGACCCGGGAGAAGGACTAGATCCGGGAGATACCAGCGGTGAAAACGGGCAGACCCCGCCAAGAAAATAATATCCAAATAAGCGAAAACTGAGTTTTCGCTTATTTTTTTTTAAATTTAGGGTTAAATCTAATTCCATTGAAAATAAAAGCCTTCGTATTCATCTTATTCGTTTTTTTCATCTCATCATGCTCAAAGGAAAGAGACACTTCTAATAATTTTTATTACGATAAAGCATTCGACTTTAAAGATACAGGAAATGAAGATAGTGCCTATGTTTATTTCTACAGAGCCAAAGACCTGTTTTCCCAAAAGAAGGACAGTATTGGCATTGGAAAAAGCTTAATTAATCTTGCTATTATTTCAACACAAAAGGGCGATAATCTGGGAGGACAGGAAACGTCTCTGGAAGCAACTAAATATTTTAATGAAAATAATGAACAGGATTATGCATATATAAAATCAAATTATAACAATCTCGGAATCTCCAGTTATAATTTGAAACAATATTATGAGGCCATAAAATTCTATAACCTTGCTATAAAATTTTCAGGTAATTCCAGTGAAAAAAATATTTATTTAAATAATAAAGCCAATGTCCTAAAACAACTAAAACAATATAAAGAAGCCATAAAAATCTATGAGAGTATATACCAGCAGTCACAAAAGGGCTCTCCAAAAGAACTGGCCAGAGTCATGACCAATCTTGCCAGAGTAAAATGGCTAGACAATCCTTCATATAATCCAGAGCCTGAATTATTAAAAGCCTTGAATATCCGTATCCAGACAAATGATAAAGAAGGTCTTATTGTAAATTATCTTTATTTATCTGATTATTATACAAAAACAGATCCCGGCAAATCTTTAATGTATGCAAAAGAAATGTTTGAGACTGCAAGGTTGATCAAAAACCCTGATGATCAGGCAGAGGCATTGCAAAAGCTGATCAATTTAGATCCTGACCATCGCTTAGCTTACTTCAATCAATATCATACACTTACAGACAGCCTCCAAACTTCCCGGAATAAGGCAAAAAATCAATTTGCTCTCATCAGATTCGGAGCTGAAAAACTGAGAACTGAAAATGCTCAAAAAGAAACCCAGATCTTAAAGCAAAACATAGGTCTCGGAGCTTTAGGAATCTGCCTGATCGCGGGATTTGTTTTGTATCAAAGAAGACAGCGTATTTTACAGCAGGAAAAAGAACTCGAGGTAAAAAATACCCAGCTCAAAATGTCGAAAAAAGTACATGATGTAGTAGCCAACGGGATCTATCAGGTCATGACCAAGATTGAAAACCAGGAAAACTTTGATAAAGAAGAAGCGCTGGACGAACTGGAATTCGTATACGAAAAGTCAAGAGACATCTCTTATGAAAAAACAGATACAAAATATACCCTGGAATTCGATAAAAAAATATCTGAGCTTGTCGGTTCTTTCAACAACGATGAGGTCAAAACCTATCTTGCAGGAAACAGTCCTGAAATCTGGGAACAGCTCAATGATTCTGCAAGAGGAGAAATCTATCAGATCATTCGTGAGCTGCTTGTTAATATGAAAAAACACAGCCGGGCCAGTATTGTTTCTTTAAGATTTGAAAGAACAAACAACACCATAAAAATTTATTATAAAGATAACGGGATAGGCATTTCGGGAGACCTCATCCAAAAAAACGGCCTTACAAATACGGGTTCCCGTATTGAAACCATCGATGGAGAAATTACTTTTGACACTAAAACCGAAAAAGGATTGAAAATCAATATTTCATTCCCTGTTATCTAAAAAAATTAAAAAGAATGTTCAAAAAAATTTTAATCGCCGAAGACCACGAAAGTATAAATTTCTCAGTACAGAAGACACTGGAAGAACTTCATATACCCAATGTAGATTATGTATACTATTGTGACGATGCCCTTGCTAAAATACAAAAAGCACTCCGTGAAGAGGATCCTTATGATTTATTGATTACTGATCTTTATTATGAAGAAGATCATCATCATCAAAAAATAAAAGACGGAAAAGAGCTCATCCTTAATGCAAGGGAAATGCAACCGGCATTGAAAGTAATTGTCTTTTCTGCCGAACACAAATCCGGAGTTATCGATTCTCTTTTTAATGAATCTAAAATCAACGGGTATGTCCGAAAGGCCAGAAATGACTCCAAGGAACTGAAAAGATCCATCGCCTCGGTATATATTAACAAAGACTATTTGTCAACAGATCTCAAGCAGGAAGTCAAAAAGCTGAACAGCTATGAATTCACAGCCTATGATATTACATTGGTAACCCTTCTATCAAAAGGAGTTTTACAAAAAAACATTCCGAATTATCTTCAGGAAAATGATATAAAACCTTACAGTTTAAGCAGTGTAGAGAAAAAACTGAACAGTTTAAAAGAAGACCTGGAAGTCTCCAGCAATGAACATCTCGTTGCTTTTTGTAAAGATATCGGGATTATTTAAAATAAATCTTTTACAACTTATATAAAAACCTCTCCAAAAGTGGAGAGGTTTTTTGTTTTTACGGTTTCCCGTAAGGATTGGCTTTGAAAGGGTTATAATTTTGGACTGTTAATCAAACAATAATTATGGGAAAATTTATTATCAGTCGAAGAATTAATAATGAATATCAGTTTAATCAAAAAGCAGGCAATAGAGAAATCATTGGCAAAAGTCAGTTGTACAGTCCAAAAACTGCTATGGAAAACGGAATTGCTTCTGTGAAAAATAAAGCATTGGATGCAGAAATAATCGACACAACTCTTTAAAATAAAAAATAATGGACCTTAAAATAAAATTAGAACAGTTACACCAAAAAGTTGTTGGTTTAAAAGACCAGATCAGCACAGAAGAAGCAACAAAAAATGCTTTTGTAATGCCTTTTATACAAATCTTAGGTTATGATATTTTCAATCCCACGGAAGTAGTTCCGGAATACATTTGTGATATTGGAACAAAGAAGGGAGAAAAGGTTGACTATGTAATTAAAAATAACAATGAGCCTATTTTTATTATTGAGTGTAAACATTGGAAAGAAAGTGCAGATGCCCATAATTCACAACTTCACAGGTATTTTCATGTTTCCAAAACAAAATTTGGTGTGTTAACCAATGGTATTGTATATAACTTTTATACAGATCTTGAAAAACCTAATGTAATGGATGAAAAGCCATTTTTTACCATCAATATCGAGGACATTAAAGAAAGCTCTATTAAAATTCTTGAAAGCTTTACAAAAAAAGACTATAACCTTGAGAATATTCTGGATTCGGCAGAAGCCTTAAAATATATCAAAGCTATAAGAAAGGAATTTGAAAAAGAAATAGAAACGCCTTCTGATGAGATTGTAAAACTATTGGTCAGCAGATTTTTTGAAAAACCTATTACTGCAAACAGACTGGTTTCTTTTAAAGAATATACTAAAAAGGCACTCACCACTTCCATCAATGAATCTATAAGTTTCAGACTTAAATCTGCCTTAAGCATTAATGAGAGAATTGAAAAACAGGACGAGGATATTAAGCCTCCTCAACTTATCGATGATAACAACGACTCTAAAATTGTGACCACAGAAGAAGAACTTGAAGGATTCCAGATCGTAAAAGCCATAATGAGAGAGAAAATTCCGTCAACACGTATTGCTTACAGAGACACGCTCTCCTATTTTGGAATTCTATTGGATGATAATAACAGGAAACCATTATGCAGACTTCATTTCAATACAGCCAACAAGTATATTGAAACATTCCATAACGGAAAGGATTCCGGTGAAAAGGTCTTATTAAACAGTCTTGATGAAATATATAATTTCAGAAACGAACTCCATAAAACATTAGAAAACTACAACTAAACCATGAAAATATTCATCTCTATATTTATTATATGTTTTGGAACGTTCGTTTCTGATCCTTTTTCATTCATAACACCTGAAGGAAAAGACCATCACGGCGGGAGATGTACCGGATCTGCTTATTGTACGGCATGCTCCAGCTGTTCAAGATGTGGGCATTGCTCCGGCGGAGGTACCTGCGGTGTATGTAAAGGCAGCTTTTCAGGAACAAAGGCTTCTTCTAAACGTTCTTCTTCAAAAAAGTCAGGGTCTAAAGAATTATCAGAGTCCGGTTATCTTAAATCTGACACCAAAAGAAACTCTAAAATACCAAGAGCTTCTATTGATGATTTAGCAGTTACCATTCCTGCTAACAATATTGTCCTTTCAAATCGTACCGTAACTGTTTTTGAAAAACCCTCTTTTCAATCAAGAACAATTGAAATTATTCCAAAGAATACTCCAATGATTAGTATTTTAAAAAATGGCTCATGGTATAAAGTAAAAGTTCAAAAATCCGGAAAAACAGGATATATAACCAGCAACGATATCAGTAATCTAAACACAAAATAATATGAACTTAAAACAATTTTTAAACGAGGAACAAGACCCGAAAGCTGTTGAGAAACTTTTGGAAAAAATCAATAGTCTTCTGACATCCCAGGAGAGCGTAGAATATATTGCAGTCCAGAAAAAACCGGCAATGAATTTCTCTCCGGACTGCATTGCTCTTACCAACAGACGAATTATTTTCTGCAGACCTAAAAATTTCGGATTTTCAATGGATTTTCAGGATTATAGTTGGGTAGATGTAGCAGATTGTCATATCAAGGAAGGAATTCTTGGAGCAACCTTCATCATGAAGACCGTAAGAAACAATACTTATATGATGGACTATCTTCCTAAAGCCCAAGCCAGAAAACTTTATCAATACGCTCAAGAAATTGAAGAACAGATGAGGGGACTAAGAAGAGAAAAAGAACTGGAAACAAGGAGAGCTTCAGCAGGAGGAGTCACAGTAAATAATGCAACACCGGTTTTTACACATCCACAACAGGTTCAACAATCACATAACCCAATGCTTATAGAAAATGAAGATCCTTTTGCTCTTTTGCAGAAATTAAAAGGATTAATGGAAAATGGCATTATTTCCGCAGAAGAATTTGAAGGAAAAAAGAACGAAATTTTATCAAGGGTTTAAAGTATGAAGTCAAAATTTACTGCGGTTATACTCGCACTGTTTTTAGGAGGCCTGGGTATTCATAGATTTTATTTGGGACAAAACATAAAAGGAATTCTTTATTTGGTATTTTGCTGGACGTTCATTCCTTCGTTAATTGCATTTTGTGATTTTCTGGCTTTTATAATAATGTCCGAAGAACGTTTTAATTATAAATATAACCTTCAATCCGGATTATAAAGTATAACACCAATCTGCTCCCTATCTGATAGTTTTGTGATTCTCGAAAAACACACTCCATATATAACCATGAAAAAAGGTATCCTTTACGGGGGATACCTTTTATTTTATTTTCTGATCATTTCCGTATGCGGAATATCATCTTCAAGATATTTGTTTCCGGTATCTTCAAAACCGAAGCCGGCATAGAATTTTAGAAGATAATCCTGTGCGGAGATTCTGATTTCAGAAGTATGAAAACGGTTTTCTATTGTTTCCACCGCATATTGTATCAATAATTTCCCAAGACTCTTTCCTCTCGCCTGTTCAGTCGTTAAAACCCTTCCTATAGACGTTTCATCATATTTTATTCCTTTATCAAAAACACGGCAGTAAGCCATTACCTGTCCGTTTTCTTCTGCCCAGATGTGAACAGCCTTCTGATCATAATTATCCAGATCAGGGTACGGACAGTTCTGTTCAATAACGAAAACATCAATACGGGCTTTCAATACCGCATACAGCTCGAAAACGGTAAATTCATCAAAGGTTTTGATTCTCCAGATTATGCTACTCATCAAAACTTACATTATTATGTATCAAAAAGTCATTGGTCTTTTCAATAAAGTTCAGAATTTCATCTCCCCCCTCTTTCTTCTCTGCTGAAGTCACATATAATTCAGGAAGATCTTCCCAAGTTTTATGCATTTCCAGTTTATAATCTTCAACATTTTTGATGACGGCATTGGGCTTCAGTTTATCTGCCTTTGTAAACACAATAGAAAACGGCACACCGCTTTCTCCACACCACTGCATAAAATCAAGATCTATAGCCTGAGGTTTGTGTCTTATATCTACCAACACAAAAAGATTAACAAGATTTCTTCTGTTCAAAATATAATTGGTGATCAGTTTTTCAAAATCTTTACGCTGTACTTTTGAAACCTTTGCATATCCATACCCGGGCAAATCGGTAAGATACCAGTTTTCATTCACCAAAAAATGATTGATCAACTGAGTTTTTCCGGGAGTCTGTGACGTTTTTGCCAGATCCTTATGATTCATCATTGCATTGATCAATGATGATTTTCCTACATTAGATCTTCCGATAAAAGCGTATTCCGGAATCGTAGGTTCAGGACATTCCTGCCATTTTCCGCTGCTCTTTACAAACGCTGCTGTCTTAATAATCATTTTGAATATATTTTAGAAAAACAAACCATTAAGAAAAGCTCTTAATGGTCATTAGTTATTTATTTTAAACTTTATCTTTTATCCAGTTGTACAGGATTTCATTAAATTCATCCGGCTTTTCCATCATCGCTGCATGGCCGCAATGGTCAATCCAGAACAAATCTGAATTAGGAATAAATTTATGCATATCCTCCGCTACTTCCGGTGGAGTCACATTATCCTGCTTCCCCCAGATCAGACACGTTGGCGTCAGAATCTTAGGCAAATCATTCAACATATTGTGTTTGATGGCACTTCTTGCCAACATGACGGTCTTTATTCCTTTCATTCGGTCATTTACCACTCCGAAAACCTCGTCTACAAGATCTTCTGTTGCAATTTTCGGATCATAAAAAACTTCTTCCGTTTTCTTTCTTATATAAGAACGGTCATTTTTTCTTGGAAAACTGTCTCCGAATGTTCTTTCATATAATCCTGAACTCCCTGTTAAAACAAGATTTTTTACCAAATCCGGTCTTGCCAGTGTTAAGATAAGCCCTACATGACCTCCCATTGAGTTTCCTACAATGCTTACAGGCCCATCAATATGGCTCTCTATGAACTTGATAATATATTTTGCAATAGTGGTAAGATTGGTATTGAGTACCGGCAGATCATAGATGGGAAGCTGAGGTACATATACCTTAAATCCTCTGTCTGAAAAAAAATCTACCATTTTATCGAAATTACTCAAACCACCCATTAACCCGTGCAACAGCACCAATGGATGTCCTTCTCCCGCCTCT
Organism: Chryseobacterium sp.; assembly: GCF_019236175.1. Lineage (GTDB taxonomy): Bacteria > Bacteroidota > Bacteroidia > Flavobacteriales > Weeksellaceae > Chryseobacterium. Next base: position 395,139 of record NZ_JAFAJM010000014.1, on the reverse strand, counting down.
ACATAGGAATATTTCTTTTCTTTTTTTGTACTAAATATCATAAAACGCTTTAATGAAGCCCTGCAAAAATACAAATTAAACCTCAAAAATATTTTGATTATCCTAATTTAAGATAAAAATAATATAATATTCCTCTTTTTAACTTTTTTTTTCAAAACAGCTTTATTATGGCCTAAATAGCAGTTTTTACAACCGCTTTCATATCAGTTGTTTACGCGCTTGAAATTCAATCTTTAATAAAACTTATTAACATTGAGTCAAAAAGTGGGAAAAAGTGGGAAATTTTGGAAATTATTATATAAATTTGTCCCAAATGAAAAGTTTCATTGGGACATATGAGTGTAAAATTGACGACAAAGGCCGCTTAAAAGTTCCTTCATCTTTAATCAAACAGATGGAAAACTTCGACGATAAGGCGTTTGTAGTCAAAAGATCCGTGTTCCAACCTTGCCTGGAAGTTTATCCGATGAATGCATGGGACAAACTAATGGGCAAAATTAATAAACTGAACAGATTCATAAAAAAGAATGCTGATTTCATACGAATGTTTACGGCAGGAGTAAAAACAGTAGAATTGGATAATGCAGGAAGACTGCAGATTTCAAAAGACCTGACCCATTTCGCAAATCTTCAGAAAGATATTGTGGTGACCAGTGCAGGAGAACTTTTTGAAATTTGGGATAAAGAAGCCTATGAGAAGGTTATTTCCACCAATGAAGCTGATTTTGCCAACCTGGCCGAAGATGTGATGGGCTCTTTCGATGAAGAATAAATGTTGCGGTTATTAATATTTTTTTGAATAAAACACAATTAAGCATGTATCATAACCCCGTTTTGTTGAAGCAGAGTGTCGATGATTTGGTGACGAATCCTGACGGAATATACGTGGACTGCACCTTTGGAGGCGGAGGCCACTCAAGGGAAATTCTGAGCAGACTTTCTGATAAAGGAAGACTATTCAGTTTTGACCAGGATCTGGACGCCCTTAAAAATACAATTGATGATCCGAGATTTACATTAGTCAATCAAAACTTCAGATTTCTGGAAAACTCCCTTTTAATGTATGGAGCACCTCAGGTTGACGGAATTTTGGCAGACTTGGGGGTTTCATCCCATCAGTTTGATGAAGCAGACAGAGGGTTTTCTACAAGAAGCAATGCGCCCTTGGATATGAGAATGAATGTCATGCAGAATCTGGATGCGAAAAGAGTGATCAATGAATATGAGGAGGAAGAGCTTGCTGATCTTTTCTATCATTACGGAGAATTAAGAGAAGCGAGGAAACTGGCAAGAGAAATTGTGCATCACAGAAAAACAAAGAGCATAGAAACTACGGAAGATCTGAAAAAATTATTCAGCTATATTCCACCTCATAAGGTTAATAAATTCTATGCACAGCTTTTTCAGGCAATAAGAATAGAAGTAAACCAGGAACTTGAGGTATTGAAAGAAATGCTTGTTCAGGCTTATAATGTTTTAAAACCGGAAGGAAGGCTGGTTGTTATTTCTTACCATTCTCTGGAAGACCGCCTGGTCAAAAGATTTCTTAAAAACGGAATGTTTGAAGGAGAACCGGAAAGAGATATCTACGGAAATTATAAAAAAGCATTTGAACTGCTTAAGAGTAAAGCCATCATCCCGGATGACAGGGAAATTGAAGAAAACTCCAGAGCAAGAAGTGCAAAAATGAGAACAGGAATAAAAATTTAAAGGGTATACGATTATTGATAAATGATATGAACTGTCAGCCATCAATAGTTAACCACCGAAAATAAATTGGCAAAGAGAACAACAAATCGCCCACAGAAAAGACTCACTTTTATAGATATTATAAAAGGAAACTTTCTGAATCGTGATGAGATCAAAATACATTATAAGTATTTCCTCCTGTTGTTTATCTTAATGATGGCCATGATTTACAGTAATCATCTCGTCAACAAGAAGATTAAAATTGTAAATGCTTTAAAAGAAGAAACGGAAGAATATAAATCGAGAAATGCTTATGCCCAGAGTAAGCTGATCAAAGTAAAAATGGAATCGGAACTGGGGAAAGAAGTTGCAAGGGATTCTTTAATGACCCTCGAAAATCATCCTCATAAATTGCTAATAAAACTGGATAGTACAGATGCAAAAGCAAAATGAATACGACAATAAACGTAAAAAAACGTTACGATGGGGCTACCTCTTTGCAGTGGTAGCTTTGTGCGTGTTTGTCATGTTCTTGGCAAGGATTGTCATCCTTCAAAACACCAATGTCCAGGAAATAAAAGACGATTACATCAATAAAAATTATCGTGAAGCTACCTTAAAAGCAGCCCGCGGTAACCTTTTTGCTTCTGACGGATCTATTTTAGCAACCACCGTAATGCGCTACGATATTTATCTTGATTTCAAAACAATGAAAGATACGGTCTATAGCAACAATATCGGCGCATTAACAGACTCTTTGAGTAAAATGTTCGGAAAACCAAGAAGTGAATTCAGACAAAAGTTTGACGAGCAAAAGAAAAAGAAAAACCAATACTATACTTTAGTAAAAGGACTTGATTTTGACCAATACGACAGAATCAGAAAATTCCCGATCTTCAAAAGAGGTAAAAACAAAGGTGGATTCATCGTTGACCGAAATTATAAGAGAGAGCTTGCTACTTCGGAAATCGGTGCCGGAACGATCGGAATAGACAACGGAGAGCTTAAATCAGGACTTGAGGGGGCTTTTTCAAAATATTTAACAGGAACTGACGGAAAAAGATTAGAACAAAGAATCAATTCCTCTCAATGGAAACCGATTGACTTCTGGAAAGTACAGGAACCTATAGACGGAGAAGATGTTTATACAACCTTAGATCTCAGAATTCAGGATATTGCACACTCCGCATTAGAGAAGCAGCTGATCAATTTTGAAGCGAAGCACGGAACCGTGATCGTTATGGAGGTAGAAACAGGAAAGGTCCGTGCTCTTGTCAACTTAAGAAGAACAGAATCAGGAGATTATGAAGACTCTTACAACTATGCCCTGAAAGATAATATCGAACCTGGTTCTACCTTTAAAACCATCTCTCTTTTGGCCGCAATGGATGACGGATTTATTGATGAAAACACAACCGTAAATGTAGGAAACGGAGTCTGGGTATACGCAAAACAAAGAATTTCAGACGGACACGGAGGCGGAACCTATGACATCAGTGATGTTCTGGCCAAATCAAGCAATGTGGGAACAGCTAAACTGATTACAAAGTATTATGCAGAAAAACCGCAGATTTTCCTCGATCATTTGAAACGCTGGAAACTGTTCGATAAAATGGATATTGAACTTCCGGGGATCACAAAACCGAAAATCTTAACGCCACAAAATAAAAGATGGAATGCAGCGACACTGGCTTCTATTTCATTCGGGTATTCGTCCAATGTTAACCTGCTTCAGCTAACAACTTTCTATAACGGGGTTGCCAATGGCGGTAAAATGCTTAAACCTCTGTTTATCGATAAAATCATGAAAGACGGAAAGGTAATGTATAAAGCAAAGCCGGAAGTAATGGTTAATAAAATGGCTTCGGAAAAGGCCATTAAAATGATGACAAATGCCCTGACAAAAGCGGTTGAAAAAGGAACCGGACGAAGTATTTTTACTCCCAATCTTAAAATGGCAGGAAAAACAGGAACGGCAAGATTTGAATACTGGCTTCCCGGTCCTATGAAGTACAGAGCTTCTTTCGCAGGATTCTATCCGGCGGATGCACCCAAATATACATGTTATGTAATGGTGAGCGAGCCCAATACATCCATCGGATTTTACGGAGGCCCCGTAGCCGCACCGGTGTTTAAAGAAATTGCAGGAAAAACATTCCTGAAAACCCCTCAGAATATTGAAAAAGAAATGCTGGTAGACAAAAAGGTAAACCTGAACAAAATGGTTGAGCCTAATGTTAAAATAGCAGTCAATGATAAACAAATGCCCAATGTTGTAGGATTAATCGGTAAAAACGTAATCCCCCAACTGGAAAATTTAGGATACCGTGTTGACTATAAGGGAGTCGGAAGAATTAAAGAACAATTCCCGTTAGAAGGCACAACAATCAGTAAGAACCAGAGAATTTATTTATCTCTGCAAAATTAGAAAACAGCCCGAAAGGACAATTTAAAACAAGATAGGGTAAAACCCTGTTGATAAAAATGACAGTAACAGAATTAGTAAACAGAATCCCGGTAATAGAGATCCACGGTGACAGTCACCGTGAGATTGCTGAGTTGGTATTCGACAGCAGAAAAATTACAGAGAACTCTCTTTACGTTGCTATGAGAGGAACAGTTGTGGATGGTCACTCATTCATCACTTCCGCTATTGAAAAAGGGGCAACCGCTATCGTCTGCGAAGAATTTCCTGAAATATTGGCTGAAAATGTAACTTACGTAAAAGTAAAAGATTCATCTAAAGCCTTAGGTCATTTGGCCTCTAATTTCTTTGAAAATCCTTCTAAGAAATTAAAACTGATCGGCGTTACAGGAACTAATGGTAAGACTTCGGTTTCAACCCTGCTTTTCGATGTTTTCAGAAATCTGGGGTATGATGCGGCTTTACTTTCTACTGTTGAAATAAGAATCGGAGATGAAATTATTCCGGCGACTCATACCACTCCGGATGTCATTACCATCAACCGTATTTTATCAGAAGCTGTTGAAAAAGGATGCGAGTACGCATTCATGGAAGTAAGCTCTCACGGAATAGCCCAACACAGAATTGAAGGATTACATTTCAAAGTGGCAGGTTTCACGAATCTTACTCATGACCATTTAGATTACCATAAAACTTTCGAAGAATACTTAAAAACGAAAAAAAGATTCTTTGACGAGCTGGAAGATACCGCAATTGCCATTACCAATATCGATGACAAAAACGGAAATGTAATGCTTCAGAATACAAAGGCTAAGAAGAAGTCTTATGCTTTGAAAACTATGGCAGACTACCATGGAAAACTTTTAGAAGTTGATTTCAACGGTATGCTGCTGAATTTCAACGGAAAAGAATTCTGGACCACACTAACGGGAAAATTCAATGTATATAACTTATTGCTTGTATTTGGTATTGCTGAAGAATTAGGCTTTGAACAGGACGAAATCCTTCAGGCAATCAGTAAGCTAAAAAGAGTTTCCGGAAGATTTGAAACATTCAAATCAGATGGAGGAATTTTCTTTATCGTAGATTATGCCCACACTCCGGATGCTTTAGAAAATATCCTGGACAGCATCAACGATATCAGAACAAAAAATGAACGATTAATAACCGTTTTCGGATGCGGAGGAGACAGAGATCACTCTAAAAGACCCGAAATGGGAAATATTGCCACTAAAAAATCAACACTGGCAATCATCACGTCAGATAATCCAAGAACAGAAGACCCCGCGCAAATCATCAAAGAGATTGAAGCGGGAGTGGAACCTCAGAACTTCAGCAAATACACTTCAATTCCGGACAGAAAAGAAGCCATTAAGATGGCCATTAAGTTTGCTGAACCTAAAGATATTGTTTTGGTAGCCGGAAAAGGACACGAAACATATCAGGAGATAAATGGTGTAAAACACCATTTTGATGACAAAGAAGTAATTAATGAGCTTTGGAAATTAATGTCCAAATAAATTAAATTAAAAAAGAAACATGCTATACTATCTATACGAATATCTGACCAACCATGGAATCCACGTTCCGGGATTAGGATTGCTAAAATACATTTCCTTCCGCGCCGGAATGGCAGTACTTTTCTCACTGATTATTGCTCTTGTCTACGGAAAAAGAGTCATCAACTACCTGAGAGCAAAGCAAATGGGTGAATTGGTGCGTGACCTTGGACTGGATGGCCAAAAACAAAAAGAAGGAACTCCTACTATGGGGGGACTTATCATTATTCTGGCAACCCTTATTCCTGTAGTATTATTTACAAGAATTACCAATGTATATATCGTTTTGTTGTTGGTTTCAATGCTATGGATGGGAGCGATTGGATTTCTCGATGATTACTTAAAAAAGATTAAGAAAAATAAAGACGGACTTAGCGGAAAATTCAAAGTAGTCGGTCAGGTGGGATTAGGATTAATTGTCGGAGTTACCATGTATTTTCATCCTGACATTACCGTAAAAAGAAAATATGCAGATGCAAAAGTTGTGAACAGAAACAATGTAGAGCAAAATTTTATGCCTACTGAAAAAATCACAGTTTCTACCGTTCCTTTTGCAAAGAACAATGAGTTTGATTACAGTGGAATTCTGTTTTGGATGAATGACAAAGACGCCCATGAATGGGCATGGATCGTCTTTATCCCTATCGTTATTTTCATCGTAACAGCCGTTTCAAACGGAGCGAATATTACTGATGGAATTGATGGTCTTGCAGCAGGTACCAGTACCGTGATCCTCCTCACCCTTGCCCTTTTCGCCTATCTTTCAGGGAACATCATTTTTGCAGATTATCTCAACATTATGTTCCTTCCTAATATGGGAGAAACCACCATTTTTGCAGTGGCAATGGTAGGAGCTGTAATCGGATTCTTCTGGTACAATACTTACCCTGCACAGGTTTTTATGGGAGATACAGGAAGTTTGATGCTTGGAGGAGTTATCGCCGTTCTCGCCATTATCTTAAGAAAAGAATTACTGATTCCCGTTCTGTGCGGAGTATTCCTGATTGAATTGCTTTCTGTCATTCTGCAGGTTTGGGTATTTAAATACAGAAAAAGAAAATACGGGCTTGAATATGCCCAAAACAATAGACTGTTCAAAATGTCACCATTACACCATCATTATCAGAAAGAAGGATTCCACGAAAGTAAAATCGTGAACAGAATGATTATCATCGGAGTAATACTGGCAATTGTTTGTCTGATCACCTTAAAAATGAGATAAAATTAAAAGCTGTAAGCAATAAGCTTAAAGCTTAAAGCCTATAGCATAAAGCTTTTATAATATGAAAATAGTTGTTTTAGGAGGAGGAGAAAGCGGATGTGGCGCTGCTTATTTGGCTAAAAAGAAAGGTCTGGAAGTATTTCTTTCAGATAAAGGAGCCATTAAAGATAATTACAAGCAGTTCCTTACTGAGAATGAAATTGAATTTGAAGAGGGAAAGCACGACGAAGAAAGAATTCTTAATGCAGACTGGATTGTAAAAAGCCCGGGAATTCCGAAAAAGGCAGAAATCATTCATAAAATTCATGAAAAAGGAATAAGACTTTCTTCTGAAATTGAATTTGCTTCCGAATTTACTGATGCAAAGATCATCGCCATTACCGGAAGCAACGGAAAAACAACCACCACTTCCCTGATCTACTATATCCTGAAAAATGACGGACTGAATGTAGGACTGGGGGGAAATATAGGATACAGCTTTGCCAAGCAGGTTGCTGATGAAAACTTTGAATATTATGTCCTGGAAGTGAGTTCTTTCCAGTTGGATGATATTCAGAATTTCAGACCCTATATCTCTTTATTGCTGAACTTATCAAAGGATCACCTGGATCAGTACAATTACAACTATGAAGAGTATGCGCTGGCAAAATTCAGAATTGCAGAAAATCAGGAAAATGACAATTTCTTCATCTACAACAAAGATGACGAAATGAGTAAAAATCTTCTTGAAAAACTGGAAATAAAAGCCAAAATGATTCCTTTCTCTACCAAAGAAAAACTGGCTGAAGGGGGATTCATTAATAATGATAATATCGTGGTAAAAGTAAAAGACGAATTCTCAATGAAAATTGACGAGCTCTCTCTCCTTGGAAACCACAATGTAGCGAACAGCCTCGCGGCCTCCATAGCAGGTAAAATACTGGAAATCAACAATGAAAGCATCAGAAACTCATTGATGACCTTCCAGGCAGTAGAGCACAGACTGGAGCTTGTTTCTGAAATTGATGGTGTGAAATACATCAACGACAGCAAAGCAACCAATGTAAATGCAACCTACTATGCATTAGAAAGTATGAAAACTCCAACGGTATGGATCGTCGGAGGACTAGATAAAGGAAATGACTATACCGAAATTGAGGACTTAGTTAAAAGAAAAGTAAAGGCAATTGTCTGCCTTGGGATTGACAACAAAAAGATCATAGATTTCTTTAAAGACAAAAAAGAATTTATTTATGATACTTCAAGCATGGAAGAAGCAGTGAGAATATCAAAATCACTGGCTAAAAAAGGAGACACAGTACTTCTGTCTCCATGCTGCGCCAGCTTTGACTTATTTAAAAGCTATGAAGACAGAGGACGTCAGTTTAAAGAACAGGTATTAAAAGCCAATGGCCATTAGCCAAAAGCCAATAGCATTAAAATATGGACGAACAGAACATAGAAAGCAGATTTGAATTTCTAAAGGGCGATAAAGTACTTTGGATGGTCATCCTTGTGATCTCCATTTTCTCTATTTTCCCTGTATATTCTGCAAGCTCGAATCTGGAATACATCGTTAATAACGGGACCACTACCGGTCACGTTATCAAACATATGTTCTTTGTCGTCTTAGGCTTAGGCATCATGAGACTGGTAGGAACCGTAAAATATGAATACATCGGAAAACTGAGCAGCATTTTACTCGGGCTGATGATTGTCTTACTGGTTGTTACCATGTTCACCGGCCAGACCATTGATGGAGCCAGTGCCTCCAGATGGCTGAAAATTCCGGGAACACCCATCTCATTCCAGCCTTCGTCATTTGCATTTTTAATGCTGATTATTTATTTGTGCAGATACCTGACTAAAAAAATAACGCGAGAAAGACTTCCGATAGAAAATATCATGTATATTTTCGGACCTATCCTTCTTGTTTTCGTGTTAGTAGCCAAAGATAACGGTTCTACAGCATTAATGATTCTGATGGTTTCCGTGATTGTCTTAATTATAGGACAGCTTCACTGGAAATATATTGCAGGATTTATTTCCGCATCATTCGTAGCGATTGTATTCTTTTTACTAATTGCTCTGAATACAAATATGATTGGCGGAAATCGTGTTCATACATGGATGAGCCGTATTGAAACGTTCACTTCCAGCAAAGCGAAAAGTGCAGAAACGGACGATGAAAGCGTGAAAGCTAAGAATTATCAGGTAATGCAGGCCAAAGCAGCTATTGTACACGGAGGAATTACCGGAATGGGGCCAGGAAAAAGTGCATTGAAACAGATGCTTCCACAGTCTGCTTCCGATTTTATTTTCGCGGTCATTGTAGAAGAATATGGAGTTATAGGAGCCGCTTTTCTCATCAGTCTCTATCTCATTATGATGATAAGGATTGTCATGATAGCCAGCAAAATGCCCGCATTTTTCGGATCATTGCTGGTGCTTAGTCTCGGGGTAATGATTTTTATACAGTTAGCTGTAAATATTGCTGTAGCTATTAATCTGATCCCGGTAACAGGTCAGCCATTACCTCTGATAAGCTACGGAGGAACATCAATGCTGGTCACCTATTTACAATTAGGAATTATTCTGAATATAAGCTCCAGAATCCAGATTTACGATGAAGAAGGAATGGGAAAGAAACAAAGTATAGCAGAAATAAACGATATTGCTTAAAATGAACAAAAAACTAAAAATATTATTATCAGGCGGAGGAACAGGCGGACACATCTTTCCTGCCATCGCCATTGCGGATGAAATCAAAAAAAGATTTCCGGATGCAGAATTTTTGTTCATTGGAGCCAACGGGAAAATGGAAATGGAAAAAGTTCCTCAGGCCGGTTATGCTATAGAAGGCATTGATATCGCAGGAATAGACAGAGGAAATTTATTATCCAACTTAGGACTGCCATTTAAGATTCTGAAAAGCTTATCTAAATCAAAAAGAATCATTAAAGACTTTGCACCGGATTTTGCTGTGGGAACAGGAGGATTCGCCAGCGGACCTGCTCTTTACGAAGCAAGTAAAATGGGAATCCCCATTTTTATTCAGGAACAGAATGCCCATGCCGGAGTAACCAATAAAATTCTGAGCAAAAAAGCTAAAGCAGTTTTTACGGCTTACCCGAAAGTAGAAGGTTTTCCGACAGAGAAAATAAAATTCCTGGGAAATCCTATCCGCTCAACCATCATTTCCGGAATGCAGGAAACGGCTCAGGCAAAAGAAAAAATGGGATTGAATAAGGACAGGCTTACGATTTTATCGGTAGGCGGATCTTTAGGCTCCAGAACGCTGAACAACGCATGGAAATCTCATTTGAATGATATTATAAACAAAGACTATCAGCTGATCTGGCAAACCGGAAAGCTTGATTATAAAGATATTATAAAAGAAACAAAAGATATAAACACCGAAAATATTCAGATCCTTGAATTCATCAAAGATATGGAACTGGCTTATTCCGGGGCAGATATCATCGTTTCAAGAGCCGGAGCAATAGCTATTTCAGAACTGGCTGTGGCACAAAAACCGGTATTATTGGTGCCCTTCCCTTTTGCAGCGGAAGACCATCAAACCAAAAATGCCATGAATCTCGTTGAAAAAAATGCAGCAAGAATGGTAAAAGACTCTGAAATGCAGGAAAAATTCTGGAACACACTATCAGAAATCTGCGAAAAAGAAAGTCTGCGAAAAGAAATGTCTGAAAATCTTAAATATTTTGCCAAGCCTAATGCGACAAAAGAGATTGTAGACGAAATTTTTAATACATTGTAAAAAGTAAAATGTACTTTGTACATCATACATTAAGAAAAAAATGAAGAATTTAGAAACATATCAAAACTTTTACTTCGTCGGAATCGGAGGTATCGGAATGAGTGCTCTCGCACGCTATTTCAATGCATCCGGAAAAAAAGTATTGGGTTATGATAAAACCAATACAAAACTTACTAAAAATCTGATGAACGAAGGCATTGATATCGTTTTTGAAGACCTTATTGATGAAAGGATAACGGCTCTTCAGAAAGAAGATACACTGGTCATTTATACTCCTGCCATCAAAACACTCGGGATTTTAGATTACTTCAGCCAACATCAGTTTGAAGTTTTAAAACGGGCTAAAGTTTTAGGGTTAATTACAGAAAACACAGATTGTATTGCTGTAGCAGGAACTCATGGTAAAACAACCACATCTACCCTTGTCTCTCATTTATGCAAAGAGGCGGATTTACCTTTTTCATGTTTTTTAGGAGGCATTTCAGAGAACTTTAAATCCAACTTCCTCTACAATGGTTCCACCTATTCTGTAGTGGAAGCAGATGAATATGACAGAAGCTTCCTGAACCTGTCTCCGGACTGGGCTGTGGTAACTTCTATAGACGCGGACCATCTGGATATTTACGGGGATAAAAGCCATATTGAAGAAGGATTCAGACAATTTGCGGCTTTAGTTCCTGAAGATAAAAACCTCTTCGTAAGAAAAGGAATTGATATCGGCCGAGACCATCAGACCTATGCAGTCAATGAACCTGCGGATTATTATTCTGACAATATGCGTATGGATCATGATAAAATTTATTTTGACTTCCATACTCCAACGGAAACGATAAAAGATTTTGTCTGGGAAATCCCGGGAATTCATAATGTTGAAAATGCTACAGTAGCACTGGCAATTCTTCACAATTTGGGCGCAGATTTTGATACGCTGAAAAAGGCAATTGCCGGTTTTAAAGGAATAAAGAGAAGATATACTAAACATTTTTATCAAAACGGTAAAATTTATATTGATGATTATGCTCACCATCCTACAGAAATCAATGCTGTAATGGACTCAATTAAAGCATTTTATCCGGACAAGAAATTACTGGTTGCTTTTCAGCCGCACCTGTTTAGCAGAACAAGAGATTTTGCAGACGGTTTTGCAGAGAGCCTGAGCCATGCAGATGAACTGATTTTGCTTGATATTTATCCGGCAAGAGAACTTCAGGAGAATTTTGAAGGAATCACATCAAGCTGGCTGCTGGACAAAGTGAGCTTAGATAAAAAAGAGGTATCTACACTATCCGATGCTTTTGAAAAAATAAAAGAAAAAGATTTTGATATCCTCCTTACAGTAGGTGCAGGAAATATCGATACCCTGTATGATCCGATCTGCGAATGGATGGGAAATATTTGAGGAGAGAATAAACGCAGCGCTCGTAAAAAAAAATGAAATAACAGATATTTCTGTAAAAAAGAAAAGATATAATAACAGTAAAATTATAAAACTATAGCCTTCGCTGAGTGAAACGCCCTCGCGAATGTGGAGTATACCATAATAAATTACAGAAACTTTGCGAGCATTGCGTTAAAAGAAAAAGTATGAAAAATAAGTACAGAATATTAAAAATTATTATCACCGTAATCATCTTAGGATTGTTACTGAGTTTCTCATTGAAGAGATTCAGCCGACAGGAGATTACCGATAATAAAATTTCTGTAAAAATGAGTGAAAAAACTCCGGTTTATTTCGTTGATGAAAAGGATATCCGGGAAATTGTAAAAAAAGAAAATCCTTCAGGAAAAGTAGGAGATCTCAATATTCCTTCTCTGGAAAAAAAGATCAACTCTCTTCCGGCAGTGGATAGCGCCAACGTCTATTTAAATCTGAATGGAAAACTTAATCTGGATATCAAACAGAGAGTTCCTGTCTTCAGATTAAATAAAGACGGAAAAGACTTTTATGTAGATGAAAAAGGAATTGAGTTTCCCATTTCAAGGACCTATTCTCACCCATGTATGCTGGTTACCGGAAATGTACAGCCCGATGAGTATGAAAAACTGGCAGTACTGGTTGAAAAAATTGATAAAGACGATTTTAGTAAAAAATACTTTATCGGAATATCAAAAAGCAAAGACAGTTACAGTCTTCTTACCAGCGAAGGAAATTACAGAGTGGAGATAGGAGATTTGGATAATATCGATTTTAAAGTAAAGGGATTTAAAACCTTTGTGGAAAAATACCTGGTATATCAGGATCCTCAGAAATACAGTATGGTGTCTGTAAAATATCAGAATCAGATTGTAACCACACTGAATCCTTATTTCAAAGAAAATGACAGCCTGCTGAAGGCTGGAAAACTAGAACTGGCTAAGGTTCCCTCTCCGACAGCGATTGCTAAAAAAACGGAAACAAAGCCGAAGACCACAGAAATAAAAAAAACACACTCCACTTCTAGCAAACCGAAGGAGAGTACAAAACCGAAAGCACACTCAAAGGAGACAAAAAAAACAGAGAAAAAGACAACGGTTCCGGCACAGTCCAAACCGAAACCGAAACCAAAAGTAAAAATAGAATAAGACAGTAAAATCCCGTAAGAGGATTAATAACACAAAATATAGGACCAGTTCCTATCATGGAAAAAGTAGAAAAAAATCAAATCGATATAAAAATGGAAAATCAAGAGTATTCAGTAGGTCTGGACATCGGGACAACGAAGATAGTCGCGATTGTCGGAAGAAGGAATGCACACGGGAAAATAGAAGTTCTCGGTGTAGGAAAAGCTAAAAGTCTTGGTGTTCATAAAGGTATTGTGAATAATATTTCACAGACTATTAATTCAATCAAGGCTGCAGTGTCCGAAGCACAATCCAGTGCGGGAGTTCCTATCCGCAAAGTAACGGTAGGTATTGCAGGAAAACACATCCGTTCTCTGCAGCATTCCGATTATATTATGCGTGAACATCCGGATAAATTTATTACAGATGATGACATTGAAGCCTTAAAAGATCAGGTCAAGAAGCTGGTCATGCTTCCTGGAGAAGAAATTATCCATGTACTTCCTCAAGAATATAAAGTGGATTCCGAGGGCGAAATTCAGGAGCCGGTCGGAATGCACGGAAAGCGTTTAGAAGCGAACTTCCATGTGGTAGTCGGGCAAATGGGAAGCATCAGAAATATTGCAAGATGCGTTCGTGAAGCCGGACTGGAGATGGAGGCCCTTACCTTAGAACCTTTAGCCTCTTCTGAAGCTGTTCTTACCAAAGAAGAAAAAGAAGCAGGAGTCGCTATTGTTGACATTGGTGGTGGTACTACCGATATTGCTATTTTCAAAGATAATATCATCCGTCATACCTGCGTCATTCCTTATGGAGGCGGAATTATTACGGAAGATATCAAAGAAGGCTGTTCAATTATTGAGAAGCATGCAGAACAGTTGAAAGTAAAATTTGGTTCGGCTGTTCCCGAATTGGAAAAAGACAGTACTTTTGTAACAATTCCCGGGCTTCACGGAAGACCGGATAAAGAAATTTCTTTAAAAACCCTTGCACAAATTATCAATGCAAGAGTAGAAGAAGTTTTAGAAATGGTTAATACTGAGCTGAAAGCCTACGGTGCCTTTGAACAGAAGAAAAAACTGATTGCAGGAATCGTTTTGACAGGTGGTGGATCCAACTTAAAGCATCTTCGCCAGCTGGCTAATTATACCACAGGTTTTGACAGCAGAATAGGTTTTGCGAATGAATATATCGCCAACGATAAAAATCAGTACCTGAAAGGCCCTGAATTTGCTACATCTATCGGATTACTGATGGAGAGTTTAAAGATCAGAGACAAAAAACAGACCGCTGATGAAATGGAACCTGTTGTAACTGAACAAGCTAAAGCTGAACCTGCCCCTGTACAGGCCGAAACCATTCCACCGGTACAGCAACAGGCAGCCCCTGTTCAGGAGCAACCTGTAGTTAACCAACAGCGGGAAAACAGAAAAGCGAAGCTTACTTTCGGGCAATCGCTTATGGAAAAAGTAAAAAAATTCTTTGAAGAAGTAGAGTAAATTATAAATGATAAACGATCTATCAATTATCATCTATTAATTATCAATTATTAAAAATAAAGTTATGGAAAATATAGGTTCACAAGGATTTTCATTTGACCTACCAAAAGGAAATTCATCCATCATAAAAGTAATCGGTGTAGGGGGCGGTGGAAACAACGCTTTAAAACACATGTATGAGAAAGGGATTCACGGAGTGGATTTCGTGATCTGTAATACAGACGCTCAGACTTTAGACAACAACCCTGTTGCCAATAAAGTACAGTTGGGAACTTCTATCACAGAAGGTTTGGGGGCCGGTGCTGATCCTGAAGTAGGAGAAAAATCTGCCATCGAAAGTATTGAAGATATCAAAGCTGCGATGGGGCAAAACACCAAAATGGTGTTCATTACTGCCGGAATGGGGGGTGGTACCGGTACCGGGGCTGCTCCTGTTATTGCTAAAGTAGCAAAAGACATGGGAATCCTAACCGTGGGTATCGTTACCGTTCCTTTCAGCTTCGAAGGTAAAAGAAGATTAGAACAGGCTGAAAATGGTCTGGATAAATTAAAAAATAATGTTGACTCATTAATTGTCATCAACAATGATAAACTAAGACAGCAATTCGGGAACCTTGGATTTAAACAGGGATTTTCAAAAGCTGATGAAGTCTTAGCCAATGCCGCTAAGGGAATGGCAGAAGTTATTACAGGTTATTTTGATGTAAACATTGACTTTAGAGATGCTAAATCTGTACTTCAAAATTCCGGAACGGCCCTTATGTCTACCGGTACAGCTTCAGGTGAAAATAAAGCAGAAGAAGCGGTAAGAAAAGCCTTAGACTCTCCATTATTGAATGATAACAAAATCACAGGAGCTAAAAATGTTTTATTACTGATCAGAAGTGGTGCAGAAGAGGTTACCATGGATGAAATCGGTATCATTATGGACCACATCCAGAAAGAAGCAGGAAACACCGCTGATATTATCTTCGGAGTAGGTGCTGATGAGGAATTAGGAGATGCTGTAAGCGTTCTTGTTATTGCAACAGGATTCTCTAATGACAATAAAAAATTTGCAGGCCCTACGGAGAAAATCAGAATCAGTCTTAATGATAGTTTTGAAGCGCCAAAAAACTCTCCTTTTAAAACAAGAGAAGAGAGAGAAGCCAATCCTGAAACAACGCATGATTTTGGCGGAAAAAACCTTTTCAGATTAGATGACGAAGATCATGACACACCGTTCAATGTGACATCTGCTGAAAAAAAAATGATTATTGAAGAAGAGGAAATCAGAACTGAAATAAAATTCTTTGATAAAGAAGAAGATAAGCTACACGCTCCTGAACAGGGCTGGAGAAATGAGGACGAAAACAACCAGGAGGAATATAGCCTTCTTTCTATTGATGAAGAAGGTGAAGATCCAAACGACCTGGAGATTCAGTCTTTCTCATTCGATTTTGAAAACAAAAAAGAAGAGCCTCAGTCAGGTAGTATTTCCAATCATTCATTTTCAGAAGAAAAGCCTGTTGAATTCAGCTTCTTTGTCAATGATGCGACCAGAAATGAGCCTAAAACTGACTTCGGACAGCCTAAAGCAGAATTCAGTACTCCGGTCAGCGCTGTTGCAGAACCTATGCAGAAGGTAGAAACATTCTTCCAGAAGCAGGAGGAGCCAAAAGCTGAAACTAAACCAGCTTTTGAAAATAAGGCACAGACTGAAACTCCAAAAACTGAAGAATCAGAATTCACTTTTGTGAATAAAATAGTAGACCAGGAAAGAGTGCTGGAAAGAAGAAATAAATTAAAAGAATTTAATTCCCGCTATCAAAGTTTTGACAGTACGAGTGAATTTGAATCTATTCCTGCTTTCAAGAGAAAAAATATTTCTATCGACGGAACCAATGCATCAGATCAGAATATCAATACTTATCTGTCTGACAACAATGGCTCTATGCAGATCAGAGAAAACAGATTTTTAAATAAAGACGTAGACTAAAACGCTATTGGCAATTGGCTGCTAGCAAATGGCTTTCGAAGCCATATAAAAGCTAATAGCCAACTGCCAGAAGCCAAAAGCATATAAACATGAGTTTAGAAAATACAATAAGTGAAGCTATAAAAACAGCAATGAGAGAAAAAGACAGAGTTGCTCTGGACTCTCTTCGTGCTGTAAAATCTCAAATTCTTCTGTTGAAAACCGAAGCCAAAGGTGCTGAAGTTTCTGCAGAGCAGGAAATTGCTATTCTTCAGAGAATGATTAAACAACGTAAAGACTCTTTTGAACAGTTTTCAGCCCAGGGAAGACAAGATCTTGCTGAGGTGGAAGAAGCTCAGATGAAAGTGATTGAAAAGTTTTTACCTAAGCAGCTTTCTGCTGAAGAATTAGAAACAGAAATTAAAAATATTATTTCTGATACCGGAGCTGAATCTATTAAAGATTTAGGAAAGGTAATGGGAGCTGCTTCAAAAGCATTAGCCGGGAAATCTGACGGAAAGAGTATTTCCGAGATGGTTAAAAAGCTTCTGTCTTAGTTGAAGTGAGGAGTTGAAAAATTGATCGTTCTTACCATCAGTTTTCACCCGTTCTCAACTTTTATAAGGATATTCAACCTTTGCATATCGATTTGATTAAAGAATCCCGGAACTTTTAGTCCCGGGATTCGCTTTTTGGATATTCAAGTTTGTTATCCGGCTTAAATAGTACCGGAAAATCTTTTTAACTACCGCATTTATACAGTATTAAATACTTTAATCGCTTGAGGGAAAGCCGTAAATGTTTTTTTCATGGTCGTTTGTTTTTTCAGAATCATTTCAAATTTAATAAAAATATTTTATTATTCCTATTTTTAATTCATTATTTAATGAATATTATTGAAATATTAATATTGCATTAATTTTATCTGACTAATCCATTGATAGTTATTATATATTGAAGAAACGTAAAGAATTGTTTAACTTTGTACTGATAAAAAACAAATTATATATGTATCCAACAGATTTAGTAATGCCAATGAAGGCTGAACTTACAGATAAAGGTTTCCAGGATTTAACAAGTCCTTCTCAGGTAGAAGAAGCTTTAAAGCAATCAGGAACTACACTTTTAGTGATCAACTCAGTGTGTGGTTGTGCTGCAGGAGCCGCAAGACCGGGAGTGGTATACTCTTTAACCGGAGATAAAAAACCAGATCACCTTACCACTGTTTTTGCAGGATTTGATACAGAAGCTGTAGCAGAAGCAAGAAAACACCTTGCTCCATTTCCTCCAAGTTCTCCGTGTGTAGCACTTTTCAAAGACGGAGAATTGGTTCACATGCTTGAAAGACACCACATCGAAGGAAACCCTGCAGGAGCTATTGCTGCAAACCTTCAGGCTGCTTACGATGAGTATTGCTAAGAAACAATTCGTTTAAATAACTAACCGTTACAAATTGTAACGGTTTTTTTATTTAACACCATAAAAAATTCTCTGAAAAATCAAATATTATTATATTTGTTGGAATGGCAACCAAGGCACTCTTCAATACAGTCGTTAACTGGTTTATCCGCCAAAGGATAGATCAGATACAGAATTTCATGGATCATCCTATTGAAACACAGAAAGGTATATTATTTTCCCAGCTGTTTCATGCAGAAGATACAGAATATGGCAAACTGTACGGATTTAACTCTATTTCGAGCTATCAGGACTTCAAAAATAAAGTCCCGATTGTCACTTATGAAGATTTTGAGCCTTATATTGAAAAAGCAAGACAAGGATATAAGGATGTCAGCTGGCCGGGACTTATCAAACACTTTGCAAAATCATCAGGAACCACTAATGCGAAGAGCAAATACATTCCAATTTCTACTGAAAGTCTTGAATATTGCCATATGAAAGCAGGAAAGGATATGGTTTCAATTTACGCCAATAATCATCCTGAAAATCAATTATTCACCAATAAAAACCTGAGACTTGGAGGAAGCTCAGAACTCTATGCCGATTTCAACACAAAATTCGGTGATCTTTCCGCCATTCTTATTGACAACCTTCCTTTTTGGGTAGAGATTACAACAACTCCCAGTAAGAAGGTTTCTCTGATGTCTGAATGGGAAAGTAAATTAAGAGCGATTACTTCTGAAGTGAAAAACGAAGATGTAGGAAGCATCCTCGGGGTTCCAAGCTGGATGATGGTACTTCTGCAAAGAGTATTACAGGAAACAGAGACGGGCAGCATTTCAGAGCTCTGGCCTAATTTAGAGGTGTTTTTTCACGGCGGAATCAGTTTTAAACCTTACAGGGAGCAATACAGGCAGATCATCGGAAAAAACATCAATTACTACGAAATATACAATGCTTCTGAGGGCTTCTTCGGAATTCAGGACAGATCAAACAGTGATGAGATGCTTCTTATGCTTGATTATGGTATATTTTATGAATTCATCCCTATGGATCAGTTTCACTTTTCCAACCCTAAAGTGGTGAGCCTTGAGGATGTTGAAATAGGAAAAAATTATGCCATGGTCATTACGACCAATGGGGGGCTGTGGAGATATCTGATCGGGGATACCGTAGTGTTTACATCCATCAATCCTTTCAGAATAAAAATAACCGGACGAACCAAGCATTATATCAATGCTTTTGGGGAAGAATTAATGATTACCAATGTAGAATCCGCTCTTTCAAAAGCATGCGAAGCCACAGGAGCTTCCGTTACGGATTTTACAGGAGCACCGGTCTTTATGAAAGAAAATGAAGGGGGGGCCCATGAATGGATTTTTGAATTCAGCCATCATCCGGATAGCCTGGACCGTTTTGTTGATATTTTTGACCAACATCTGAAAACCATCAATTCGGATTATGAAGCAAAAAGATACAATAATATCACGCTAAAAAGACCACTGGTACATATTGCAAAACACAACCTGTTCTATCATTGGCTGGAAGCCAAAGGGAAGCTCGGAGGTCAGAATAAAGTACCCAGATTAAGCAATGACAGAGAATACATAGATCCGCTACTGGAACTTAATAAATAAAAGAATTGAGGCTTGCTTGCCCTGCCTTATAATCATAAAAGCCGCCGTTGCATTCAACGGCGGCTTTTATTTTATTTATTTGCTTAAGTCTTCTTTTACTTTTTTAGCAGCTTCCTCAACTTTTGACGCGCCTTTTCTCGCAGCATCTTTTGCATCTTTTCCAGCTTCCTGAACTCCACCTTTAATGTCTTTTCCTACTTTGTTAGCTTCTGTTTTGATGTCTTTCCCTGCCTTATTAAGATCTTGCTTTGTCTTATCGGCAGTAGCATCTATTTTATCTTTAGCTTTCTGAGCAGCAGCATCTATTTTATTTCCAGCTTCGTCTACTTTTGTTTTAACATCTTCTTTTGCTTTATTAACTTTTGAACTATCGACAATCTGAGAAGGTGTTTCGGTCACTGTAGTAGTGGTAGTGGTAACTGACCCGTCAGAACTTTCTACCTGTTCCGTTTTTGTCGTTGATTTTGTACATGCTACTGTGAATACTGAAATCACCAGCGCCGTCAAGATGTGTTTTTTCATATTATCTATTTTTAAAGTGTTTATTCTATTCTGTTTTGGTTTCTGCGGTAGGTATTTCCTGCGTTTTTTGCTTTTTATCAGCGTCTGTTTTCTTCTTTTCGTCTTCCGTTTTCTTTTTGTTCTCTTTTTCAAGCTCAATTTTAAGCTTTTTTTCTTCTTCCAGAAGCTTCTTAGCCTGCTTTACAGAGTCCTGGTATTGAGGTGAAGACATCTTTATTTTCCGGGCAATATCTACTGAAATAGCCCCTGTAGAAAAAGAATCTATAGCTGTCGTATCATAATGTAATTTAACATCCTGTTCGGTACTAAAGCCGGCAGACTCTTTTTTAGAACAGGCGACAGACAAAACTGCCAAAACAAAAGCAGCAAACACTAAATTTTTCATGGAACTAATTTAATAGAAATTCCGCAATTACCGGATAATGATCCGACAATTCTACAGAATTATCCACTTTATAGCTCAATGGAATAATAGATTTTGAAGTAAAGATATAATCAATCCTTAAAGGAACTTTATAGTCATGAAAGCTGCTTGCACTTCCCTTTCCTGCTACTAAAAAAGCATCCTGCAGATCTTTTCCGAGATTATAGTATTCGTATGAATTAGGAACAGAGTTAAAATCTCCTGCTAAGATTACAGGATAAGGAGAAAGATCTATTATTTTTCTGATCTTTTTCACCTGATCTTCATGAGCCTGAAACGTGGGAATCATATGAGAAAGAAGAGTTGATACATTTCCTATTCCCAAACCATCCAGTTTGGTAAACATAGATTTATGAAGCCGGAATGGCTCCAGGTATACATTAACGATTCTGATAATTTTTCCGTTAATATCTACATCTGCATAGAAAGAGTTTCCTCTTGCATTATCTTCAATAATCTCTGCCTGTCTTACGATCTTATGTTTGGTTTTAAGAATGACGGAAGGATATTTTACAAGATCTTGTTTAAGAGCCCGGTTGGTATCTTTTTCCTGTACCAGAATAATGTCAGCGTTCTGTTCCTTAATATAGTTTTTTACTTTATCCCATCCGTATTCTCCATATTTTACATTAAAGGTTAAAACCTTAATATCACGGATTGTTTTTTCGTTATCTGCTCTGGAAGAATAATTGGCCCATCTTCTTATCGGATTATAAAAAAGAAAAGTTCCCAATGCGAAAACAATGGCCAGCTTGTTCTTTTTAATGATCCAGATCACGGTAAGAATAACATGTGCCAATATCAGATAGGGAAAACCTAGAGAAAGCAGATTCAGGCTCCCTAAAAGATTAGGAGGAACCCATGCATTGCCCAGTGTACATAGCAGTAAAACAGCAACAACAATATGTATAAACAGCAGTATCTGATTCGACTTCATGAAAAAACGGTCTTGGTACGCATTTTTTTAAGCAAAAATCCTACCAAGAACCAAAATTTTAACTTATTTTATGATTATTTATTTTCAAGAGAAAATTCTGAAATGACAGGATAATGGTCTGAAATTCTGACAGAACGGTCAACCACGTAGGAAACTGCCCGGATTGATCTTGAAGAAAAAACATAATCAATTCTGATTGGAAATTTATAATCATGAAAACTGGTAGCACTTCCTTTACCGGCAGTTACAAAAGCATCATCAAGGCCCGATGACAAATGATAATATTCATAAGAATTAGGCACAGAATTAAAATCTCCGGTTAAGACAACAGGATAAGGTGAGTTATCTATGACGCTCTTAATAAGCTCTACCTGCTCCTGATGTATTTTGAAAGTAGGAATAAGCCTCCTTACAATATCTTTCATTTTTTCTTCATTTGCACTTGTATTTCCGTTAAGCGTCACCATATTCCTTTCAAACTTAAAAGGATGGAGATAAACACTGATAAACCGGTAAGTTCTCCCCTTTACTTCAATATCTGCCATTACCGCAGGTGCAATTTCACCCCTGTCCGGAAAGTCTATTTTCTTTGTATTTAAAATCTTATGTTTCGTTAAGATGGTTGCCACACCTCCGGATGAATTCACTTTCTTATAATCATCCAGCAACGGAATATCTCCTCCTCTTCCCTCCTGCAAAAGAATCACATCGGCATCCTTAGATTTTATATATCTTCCGACCTCTTCAGCTCCCATGGTACCGCCTTTTATATTAAAGGAAACGATCTTCAAATCAGCCTTTCTTTTTTGATCACCGGAAAAATTAATAATTCTTTTTACAGGATTTAAGAAGACCAGTCCTGCAAGCATAAAGATAAAAGCTCTTTTTTTCCAGCTGAAAATCCAAAAAAAAATCAGAACAATATACCCCATCATTAAAACCGGAAATCCTAACGAAAGCAGATTGAACCAGGGAAATATTTTAGGCGGCACATAAGCATTCAGCAAAGTACCCAACAACAGTCCTAAAATCCCCAGATGCAGAATCAGTAATATGAGACGAATAAATTTCACAAAAAAAAATTAGTTGAATCTGTACAAATGTTTTTTCCAGCTTCTTGCAAGCAACCAGCCCACCAAAGCACCACCAACATGAGCCAAATGCGCAATGCCACCGCCATTTCCGGAAACTCCAAGATATACAGAGATGACAACAATAATTGGTAACAAATATTTAACCTTCATCGGGATAGGAATAAACATCATCATAATTTTTGAATCCGGGTATAAGGTAGAAAAAGCAGCCACAACACCAAATATTGCTCCGGAAGCTCCCACCATTGGTGTTGCTACAATTCCTTTTAAATTCTCCAATAATTCTTTTTGTTTGAGAATTGAATCGGAAGTGCCGGTAAATTCTACACTCGCACCAGACATATAAGCACTCACATTAAATCCTAATTGCTGCAATTCATTGGAAATCTGCTGAACTTCAACAAAATTCCATAAATTAAACAGGAAAAAAGCCCCTAATCCACTGGCAAAATAAAGGATCAGATATTTTCTATCTCCCAGCGTTTGTTCCAGAATAGGTCCGAAACTAAATAAAGTCATCATATTAAAAAGAATGTGCATGATACTTCCATGCATAAACATATGAGTAATAATCTGCCACGAATGGAAAAATGGGGAAAAAGGATAAAAACCTGCCAGATAGCCAATCATCTGATTACCCAGTAAAAAAGTCGCAATAAAAACGATAACATTAATAATGATAAGGTTTCTTGTAACCGGCGGTATATTATTAAACATTTTTCTAAAATTTGTTTTTAAAATCATTAAACGGAACTTCATAAAAGCATCTTTTCCCATCCGGTAAAAACTCAGGAAAACCTAATGCCGTAAAATCTTTGATCAGCTGTTCCGCATCTTTTTTATAAATAAAGTCAAATCTGGACTTCGATTGCATTTTATTCCACTGGTTCTGATAATACATCATGAACTCCTCTTCTGTTTTGTATTCAAGAATCTCAAAAAGATTCTCCAGAAACTTCATTGCCTGTGTCTCTTTGAGTCCTTCGGGAAGCGAATCTATTCTCAGTACACTTTCATGAGCAATTTTCATGTCAAACCCAAGTTCCGGAAGATATTTTTTAATAGAATTATATTTATTTTTCTCTATTTCGTTCATATGATACTCCAGAGAGAACAGAAGAGCATGGCTGTTAGTACCTGATTTTTTTCCGGATGATCTGTTGTTTTCCGAGACCAAAAGCCTGTGCATTCTTCCTAAATCCAGCATCAGTGTTACATCCCCTTTATTAAACAGCCAGTATCCGTTGGGAAGTCTCATCAGATCTTCATCAAAATCTTCATCTTCAAACAGGTTGATTTTTGAAGGCTCTGCGGTAATATTCTGATGATATATTTCTGTAAGGTTCTGAATTTCCTCAGGAAGAACAACATTTTTTTCTTCTTCCAAAAACGGATTATAGTCTTTATCCACTATAATTTCAGGCATTTTAATCACTCCGCCGCCACCGTTACCTTTGCTGGGCAATGGTTTATTCATGATCTCATCCAAATCCGGATCTCTGTCAAAATCAAGACTGGGAGAAACATTATAAATTCCTAAAGACCTTTTTATAGTAGATCGAAGCAGGGCAAAAATAAGATGTTCATCTTCAAACTTTACCTCGGTTTTCTGTGGATGAATATTCACATCTATTTTTTCAGGATCTAATTCCAGATAAAGAAAAAACGACGGAACATAACCCGGTAAAAGCAATCCTTCAAAAGCTTCCTGAACCGCTTTGTTGAAATACGGGCTCTTAAAATATCTTCCGTTGACGAAAAGGAACTGCTCGCCTCTGGATTTTTTTGCTCCTTCAGGTTTTGCCACAAATCCATGAAGTTTGCACCAGATAATATCTTCTTTGATGGGAATCAGCTGCGGTTGTAATTTCCTTCCGAAAATGTCTACTATTCGCTGCATCTGGCTCCCTTTTCTTAATCTGAAAACCGGCTCATCATCATGGAACAATGAGAATTCTAATCCTTCATGGGCCAGAGCCACACGCTGGAATTCATCAATAACATGTCTGAATTCAATATTATTATTTTTAAGAAATTTTCTTCTGGCAGGAACATTATAAAATAAATTTTTCACCAGAAAATTGGATCCTTCCGAAGTCTGTATCGGGTCCTGAAACTGAAAAACACCGCCTTCAATATAAATATTCGTTCCGATAGAGGAGTCTTTCTGTTTGGTTCTAAGCTCAACCTGTGAAACAGCCGCAATAGACGCCAACGCTTCCCCCCTGAAGCCTTTTGTTGCAATTTTAAAGATATCTTCTGTTCCCCTGATTTTAGAAGTAGCATGTCTTTCAAATGCCATTCTCGCATCTGTTTCTGACATCCCTTTTCCGTCGTCTACCACCTGTATCAGGTTTTTTCCGGCATCTCTGAGGATCAGTTCAATTTTAGCAGCATCTGCATCTATAGCATTTTCCAAAAGTTCCTTTACGATGGATGCAGGCCTCTGCACCACCTCTCCTGCTGCAATTTGGTTCGCTACATGATCCGGTAAAAGTTGAATAATATCTGACATAAAAACGTAAATCAACTTACAAAAATAGTCAATGAAAACGGGAATTAAAACATTAAAAACGGGAATTAATATTTAATTATCAACATTTCAACAATACTCCTTTTTACCGGCTCAGTCTCAAACCTTTCATTACAGAGGTTTTCTGAAGAGAACAATCCCCTATTGCTTTCACACAAATAGAGGATTGATTCACAGCTAGTTTATACAAAAAATTAATAGTGATATTCACTCTTATTCCGTTTTTAATCTTCGAAAACAAGTTTTCGTTTCTTTTCTCTTTTAGGAATTCCATGGATTTTTTCATACAGATAAGCCAAAAGGTTTGGTTTTCTGTAAATTCTGTTATATCTGTATTTGGTATTAAAGTGTCTTATATGAATCTTATAGGCATCATATCCGATGACAATTAAAAGACATACGCTAATCACATAAAATACTCTGAATTCCAGATAATAGTATGTTAATCCCGAAAATACGGCACCTAAAACATAGGCAATCATAATACTCATCAGCAACTTTGCTCTTCCGATCAGTTCTCCGTTTTTTCTATATTTTTTCTGGGTAAACATGGAAACCAGAATTCCAAGGTCGGTTGTGGTTCCCGTAAGGTGGGTTGTTTTTACCGAGAAGTTGGAGATACTTGCCGTAAGGCCGTTTTGAAGACCTGTAGCAAAAAGCATCAGCGCTACCAGGTATTCTGTTTCTTCCAGTGTCTTCTGATAATACAGCTGTCCGTATACCCCAACAAACAGAAGACATATAATTTCTAATACAATGGGCATTGCATGAGCAAAATATTTACTTTTTTTATTGAAATTAATCACAATAAAGTTGGATACAAAGCTTCCGAAGAAGAACAGGAATATCCATGCTCCCACTACTGCTACCTGTCCCCAGTTGGCTTTACTGATTTCTGCTGCCAGAATAGCATAATGCCCGGTGACGTTTGATGTAAATGAGAGAAATATTAATAGGGATGCAATATTTATAGTACCTGCCGTAAATGCAGTCAGCGTCCCCAATCTGATATTGTCTCCCAGTGTCCTGCTGTTACTATAATTTCTTAACATTTTTTATCTTTTTAATAATGTTGATAATTAGACTTCTACAAAGATCTCTGCCAGTCTTCCTCTTTCAGGAAGCTTTTCTTTACTTTCTATTGCAATTTCATAGGACGGCAGGTCTTTACATTTTTTGATATAGGGAATGAGATCAAATTTTTCCTTTCCTTTACTTTTAATCGAAGGAGAGTAATAAGCTTCTTCAACATTTTCCGCTTTTACATACTGATTAAATGTTCTCTGAAAACTTCCTGTAAAAACATCACAAATGATTTTATGGACCAAATGAGGGTACTTGTTTTTAATAATTCCGTACGCATCACAGAATTCCGCCGGTCTGATCTTATTAAAGACCGAAGTTTTGGTAGTAAATAAAAGATCTCTGATAGAATCTCCCGAATCATATCCTGAAACCAGAAGGATATTATAATTATTCTGATCTTCCGAGGCCTCTTTTTCTTTCAATACCTTTTTTAATATGTTTAATGACTCAAGAGAATAATCTGTTGCAATTAAAATTGTTTTAGCCATGTTCTTTATATTTTGTTTTGTGTTTATCTTATTTGATGATACAAAACTAGAACGACCAGATTAGAAGCTCTTTGGAATGGAATTAAAATGTGATTAAAGAGATTAAAATGAGATTAGAAAATTGTTAAAGAAGCTTAACATCATAAAAAAGAGTAAAAGGACACAACCGAAAATACAGACTGATACGATGTATTCTATCGTCAGGCATTATCCTTCCTGCTGTGTACTATAGAAATTCGGGAAACGCATTTGCACCGTGGTTCCCTGATTTTCGTTCGAGCTTACAATCAGTTCACCATGATGCATTCTTATGATATTTCTGGCCAGGGGAAGACCGATTCCATATCCTTCGTAATTATTGGTATTGGAAGCTCTGAAAAAGGGATCATAGATTTTATTCATTTCTATTTCGGGAATTCCGATTCCATTGTCCTTTACAATGATGTATACGTCGGTATCCGTAGCTCCCAGTGAAACTTTCACCTGCTGAAAATCAGAATATTTACACCCGTTGTTGATGATATTGGCTACCGCAAGATGCAGCAGCTGTTCATTTCCCTGAACTTTTAGCTTTTTGGGATTATCCGGAAGCATACTTATATCCAGATAGATATTGTTTCTTGAATCAATTTTTCTTAGGGTTTCAATCACATCCCAGAGCAGCTGATCCATTCTTACCTTATCCATTTTCTGAATTTTGCCATCAAATCCGGTTTGAGCAATCATCAATAAGGCTTTAATCTTTTTATCCAGTTTTTCAGCTTCATCCAGAATAATCCCCAGGGTTTCTTTATACTCTTCCGCCGTTCTGCTGATTGAAAGAGCCACATCAGCCTCCCCCATAATGGAAGTCAGAGGTGTTCTCAGCTCGTGGGATACGTTTCCGATCAGATGATTTTGGGTTTCAAAAGAGGTCTCAATCCTGTTGAGCATATCATTAAAGGTATCCACCAGCTCATTCAGTTCTTTATTATCCGGTTGAGATTCAAGTCTTAAATGAAGATTCTCAGAACTGATTTCCTTTACTTTTCCTGTAATTTTTAAGATAGGTTTAAACAGGGTCTTAGACAGGTAGAAGGAAAATATCATACTGAAAAATAAAGAAAGGATAGTGCATGTCAATAAAGTTCTTTTTAAAAACCCCAGGTAATAGACTACATAATGGTTCTTTGCCGAAGCAATAGCTATATAGTCTTTATCATCATACTTAAAACTCTGACCTATATAATAGAATTCTTTGTCATTATAATTGGATTCTCCTTCTTTGATGATATTTTTGAAAAAATAAGCGGGAATATGAACCTCCTGTGATATTTTTTTGAAATTGGAATCTGTGGGAACGGCGAAAACATAATCTTTCTCCATCGGCAGTTCATCGTCATTCAGACTGCTGAGTATATAATTTTCGGGAAGATCAAGATGTTCTTTGCTTTTCTCAATCTGTACGATTGTCGCTGTACGAATCTTCAGTAATTCATAAAATCTCTGATGTGAAAAGTTAACGATCGAAAAATAAACCAATCCGCTGAACAGCAGAATAATGGCGGTAAAAACCAACATTAAAAGCACCATTGTTTTGGTTTGATTTGTGATCACTTTATTAAACATGCCTTAAGATTTTTTCATCACATACCCCATCCCTATCACCGTATGGATCAGTTTATTATCATCCTTATCGTCTAGTTTTTTCCTTAAATAATTAACATAAACGTCTACTACATTGGTACCCAGCTCATAGTTTACCCCCCATACGGCATCCAGAATTTCAGCTCTGGAAATCACTTTTTCAGGATTATTAAGAAAATAAAGCAAAAGCTTATATTCCGTTGAAGTAAGGGTAATATCTTCTCCGGAGCGGGTTACTTTTTTAGTATAATCATTCACCCTCACATCTGAAAACTGAAATACATTTTCATTATCAGGTTCTGATTCAGCGGCATCCTGTGGTCCACTATTATTAGTCCTTCTCAGTAAAGACTTGACACGGGCTACCAGTTCAATAAATTTAAAAGGCTTTACCAGATAATCATCACCTCCGCTTTCCAGCCCCAGCACAATATTTTCTGATGTTCCCAATGCTGTAAGAAATAAAATAGGAACAGCCTGATTGGTTTTTCTGATTTCTTTACAGACATCCAGCCCATTCATTTCCGGAAGCATAATATCTAAAATGACCAGATCAAAATCATTGGACTGCACCAGTTGTACTCCTGTACGTCCGTCGAATGCTACAGAAATTTCATATCCGTTTTCCTGAAGTCCTTTTTTAATAAAAGATACAACACTGGTTTCGTCTTCGATAAGAATAATTTTCTTCATAAATGAAATAAGGAGTTGTACAAAAATAGGAAAATTTCCTGGGGAGAATATGAAAACACCAATGAACTCAATTCCAGCTTCAGGTTTCCGAAATTGAAGCGGTATATCATCCATAATAATTTTCAATGAATTGATTCAGTCCAACATCCAAACTCTATAGAATAACACTACCTTTGTCTTTACTTTTGAATGACGAAAAATAATTTAGGTTAAACAAGAATACAGCATGAATGACTTTTTAATAGGTATCGGTAAGAGATTAAAGGATATTAGAAAAAAGAATAATTTAACCATCAATGAGCTGGCCTTTAAGGCCAATGTAAGTAATGGCCTGGTTTCCCGTATTGAAAACGGAAGAACAATTCCTTCTCTTCCTGTTTTACTGGACCTTATCCAGTCACTGGAAATTGATGCAAGCTATTTTTTTGAAGGAGTAGAGAAAAAGTCGAATGCAAAATTTATTTATGTTCCGAAAGAAAGCCAGCAGATTATAGAAAAAGAAATGGAGGCTGAAGGCTTTAAATACATGCATATCTTCAGCAAAAGCCTTCATTCCCTGGGTTTTGAAGCTGTGCTGCTCACACTTGAGCCTAATTCGAAAAGAGAAAAGGTCATTACGGATGCCTGGGAATTCAAATACATCCTGAAGGGAAAAGTGAAATACATCATTGACAATGAAGAAATCATTTTAAAAGAAGGTGATTCTTTATATTTTAACGGTAAGTTTCCACACGTTCCGGTAAGCATCAGTGATGAAAGCTGCGTCATGCTTGTTCTCTATTTTTATACTGCTTAAATCAATTTTACACCTGTTTTTTAGCCACGATGCGCTCATTATTTCTATGTGGCCAATGGGGTTATATCTTTCCGACACGTGAATACATGATTTTCAAGAGCTGTGCATATTGATCGTATTCGGGGCCGGAAATATATTTTACGCGTTACTATACAAATTACATTCTCTCTCAAAAAGTTTACTATTTGTAAACTTTTAGTTTTCTTATTTTTGATTAAAATGAACGAAATGTTAATCAAAACCATCATTTTATTAAAAAATTCTTACCTGCAAATACAGTTCCCAACCGACATATAACGCGCTGTAAATA
This sequence comes from Chryseobacterium sp., assembly GCF_019236175.1. Classification (GTDB taxonomy): domain Bacteria; phylum Bacteroidota; class Bacteroidia; order Flavobacteriales; family Weeksellaceae; genus Chryseobacterium. Next base: position 364,940 of record NZ_JAFAJM010000014.1, on the reverse strand, counting down.
AAGAATTTATTCAAAACGTATTTCATTTATCCTTACTATTAATAAAAACTCAGAAAGTAAAATTCGGGTAATAAACCGCCTTGATTTGTTAAACAATACTTAATACAAAACATTTATATATATTAAAATTATTAGCGTGATTTGCATAAAAAATTTAATATATGTAAAAATGAAAACAAATTTAGAGAAATTACTTACCCTTGTTTTTGTCTGTTTCATCGTTTTTGTTTCAGCACAGAAGCAGTTAATTATAGGAACTGTTCTTGACGACAGCCAGCCCCTTCCCGGGGCAACAGTCAAAATAAAAGGTTTATCTAAAAATATCACTACCGATATGGAAGGTAAATTTGCGATCAATGATATTAAAGAAGGCCAATACACTTTACAAATCAGCTACATAGGTTACGAACAGGCCAATATCAGTATAAATCTTCAACCTGAAGAAACGATTGATCTGGGGGATATAAAGCTTTCTCAACCCCGTAAAAACATTGATGAAGTTGTCGTAACGGGAACCCTGAAAAATACTGAAGCAAGAGCATTAAATATGCAAAAGAATGCAATCAATATTACCAATGTTATCGCTTCGGACGGAATCGGAAAGCTCCCGGACAGAAATGCAGCGGAAACCGTACAGCGTGTACAGGGAGTCTCCATTGAAAGAGATCAGGGTGAAGGCAGATTTGTGTCATTAAGAGGCCTTCCTCCTTTCTGGGCTTCAACGACAATCAACGGAAACAGACTTCCAACAGCAGAAGAAGAAACAACTTCCAGAGCTACTGCTTTCGACTTCTTTCCAACGGAACTTATTTCTTATGTACATGTCAACAAATCTTTTACGCCTGACATGGAAGCAGACGGAATTGGTGGCGGAGTCAATTTCATTACGAAGACTCCCCCCATGAAAACAGAGTTTAAGGCAACGCTAGGAAGCGGGTATAATGCCAAAGCAGATAAAGGAATCTATAATATTGGGTTATTATATGGCGGAAGAACAAAAAATAAAAAATTCGGATACCTGTTTAATTTTGCACATTTCATCAGAAACTGGTCTACTGATAATTTTGAAGCAAGAAGAAGCGGTGATGAAGGAGTATTCAGAATGGAACTCCGTGATTACAACGGCGTGAGAAAAACAACGGGAATCAATACGGCTTTTGAATATGTACTGTCTCCTAAAAATACATTATACCTGAAAGGAATGTACGGAACACTGGCGGATGACGAGACCCACTATAAACACAGAGTAAGATTTGATAAATTCAGTTCTTCAAACAATACGGCAAGAGTAGAGCTTCAGAATATTCACAACCTGCTGATCACAGAATTAACATCTGTTTCATTAGGGGGCGTTCACAATCTAAATAAAGGAAAAATTGACTGGGATCTTTCTTATTATGACAATCAGTTCAAATACGGAAATATCCCTGATAAACAAAATAATTCCTATTACGTAATTAAGTATACACAATCAGGTGTAGGCATCAATCCGGATTATATCTCTGATCGTGGTAATGGCCCGAGAGCCTACTGGAAAGCAGATGGCGGAAAGCTTGATTATAAAAATCCGGATGCACTGTTCGGGTTCTACAGCGATCCGAACTTTAAAATGGATGCTTCGCAGATGAGATTTACAGACCTGGAATTCTACAAAGTTTTCGTAGAAGAAAAAGACAAAATTGTAGCAGCCTTTAATCATGAAATTAATGCTTCCGATAAACTGACCTTAAAATACGGGTTCAAATACAGGGATAAGGAGCGTAACGCAAGATTTTCAGATATATTCTACAATTGGAACGGAGGCACAGCTCCTCTTCTGGCAGATTATGCTCAATACATTAGTTCACAACCCAACGGAACACAATACTTAAGTGAAATGAATGCTCATATCGGAAATACCTTCGGACCGGTACTTTCTACTCCCGGAATGAATCAGTTCTGGTTTGACAATCAAAAAAATCTAAAAATCAATCCCACAGATTCCGAGGCATTGGAATACAATAAAGCATTGGGAAGAAACTTCGATGTATTTGAAAAGCACGCTGATGCATTTGGAATGGCTACCTACAAGGTAAATGATAAGATGACGGTTTTAGGAGGAATCAGATTATCCAACACCAATACCAAAGTAAAAGGATATAGTGTTATCGATGATGTGCTCACTCCCGTTGAAAATACCAAAAACTATCTGGCTGTTCTTCCGATGATTCATTTAAAATATACGTTAAACGATAAAACCAATCTCCGTTTTGCGGCTACCAGAACATTTTCAAGGCCGAATTTCGGAGATCTGACACCGGGAGGAACTTATATTGAGGCAGATAATGAATTCAAAGGCGGAAATCCCAACCTCAACCCTACCTATTCTTTGAATTTTGATCTGATGGGAGAATATTACTTCTCCAATGTAGGCATCCTGAGTGGTGGTATTTTTTATAAATCTATTACAGATCCTATTTTTCAGGATTCTTTCATCGGAAACTACAATGGTATCAGCGGGGTACAGTTTTCGGCACCGAACAACGGAAAAGCGGCATGGCTAGGCGGTATTGAATTGGGAATCAATAAAAGATTCGACTTTCTGCCCGGCTTTCTTCAATATTTCGGGGCCCAGGTAAATGCAACCTTTATGACATCCGAGATGGAGAAACCCAGCGGAAGAAAAGTTGCCCTTCCTTATCAGGCTAAAGAGCTTTATAACATACAGCTATTCTTTGAGAAAAAAGGATTCAATGCAAGGCTGGCTTATAATTACAAAGGAAAATATGCTATAGAATATGCTGAAGAGGATATCAATGACTCTTACTACGGAAAATACAGCAGTCTTGATTTCGGAGGTTCTTATCAGTTTACAAAGTCCCTTGGTCTGTACGCGGATATCAACAATATTCTTAATAAACCATTGATCTATCACTTCGGGAAAAATGAAGACCGTCCTGAACAGGTAGAATATTATGGAGTAAGATTTAATCTTGGAATAAAACTGAACTTTTAAACCAGAACAATGGCCAGAATTATCAATCATAAAATAAGAATAACACTGAAGGCAGCACTTGCCGCTTTCGGGGTCTACTTCTGCATGTACGGATTCAGGAAGCCTTTTACCGTAGCTTCTTTTGAAGGACTATCTTATTTCGGGGTAGATTATAAAATCCTGATAATCATTGCACAGGCAGTTGGGTATTTTATTTCGAAATTTATCGGGATTAGATTTATTTCCGAGTTAAAACCCGCAAAAAGGCTGACCTACCTGTTTTCTTTCATTGCCATCGCAGAACTTTCCCTATTGGGATTCGCTCTGGTTCCAGCGCCTTATAACATTTTGTTTATGTTTCTCAACGGCATTCCTCTGGGAATGATCTGGGGTATTGTTTTCTCTTATATTGAAGGCCGCAAAACCACCGAGATTATCGGATTATTCTTATGTTCGAGCTTTGTGGTCTCTTCAGGATTTACAAAATCTGTAGGTAAATTTCTGATGGATACTTTTTCTATTTCGGAATTCTGGATGCCATTTTCTGCCGGATTGGTTTTTATCATCCCGTTGATTATTTCCGGTCTTCTGCTGGAAAGGATTCCTAAGCCCTCAGAAGAGGATATCAGGCTTAAAAGTAAAAGACAACCCCTTAACAGCCGGGGAAGAAAAGCGCTTATCCGTCAGTTTTTTGTTCCTGTTATATGCATTATCTTTCTTTATGTATGCTTGACGGTTTTAAGAGACTTCAGAGATAATTTCAACCGTGAAATCTGGGACGGGTTTCATTTTAAATTGGACAGCTCAATTTTCACACTGACCGAAATCCCTATTGCCATTATGGTTCTTTTGATTCTGAGTGGTATGGTAAAGGTCAAAAACAATAAAAAAGCATTTGCTTATTATCATTATATCCTTTTCGCCGGAATTCTGACAGTAGGATTTTCTACTTATTTATTTCAGCAAAATACACTTTCTCCTTTCTTATGGATGACGATATCCGGTTTTGGAATGTATATCTGTTATATTCCTTTTAATGGAATCTATTTTGACAGAATGATAGCAGCATTCGACATTAAAGGTAATGTAGGCTTTCTGATTTATATTGTAGATTCTTTCGGATATCTGGGTAGCGTCCTTGTTTTATTATACAAGAACTTCGGTTCTGCGCAGACTTCATGGCTCAACTTTTATATCAGTCTGAATTATATTATTACCATTATGGTTTTATTTCTTTCGGTTATCGCCTTTCTGGCTTTCAGAAAAAAAACAAAACCTAATTCAAATTCTAATCAATACATCAATTTCGATACTTCGAAAATTTTATAAAATTTAGTACAATGACAGCAAAATTTGATTTACTCGTTGTGGGGGGTGGAATTTTAGGAACTTTCCATGCTTATCATGCCCTGAAGAAAAATCTAAAGGTAGCCATCCTGGAAAGAAACTCTGTTCCTCAGGGTGCAACGGTACGAAACTTCGGACAGGTCGTTCCCTCAGGAATGGACCTTAAGTGGCAGAATTTCGGGAGAGAAAGTCTTAGTATATATAATGAGCTTCATGCACAGGCAGACCTTACCATCAGGCAAAACGGCTCTATATACATCGCTTCCGATGATGAAGAACTTCAGCTCCTTGAGGAACTATACGAGATCAACAGAAACAATGCCTATGAATCTGTTCTATTATCAAAGAACGACTGTATCAAAAAATTTGACGGCCTTCGCTCTGATTATTGTAAAGGAGGACTGTTCTTTCCACAAGAACTTTCTGTAGATTCTGCAGATATGATTGTAAAACTTCATAAACTTCTGCAGCAAAAAATGGGACTCAGGATTTTTTACAATACCACCGCTGTTGAGACTCATGAAAATGATGGACAATGTACGGTTGTTACAGCGGAAGGCACAGTATTTTCAGCCTCGAAAATCATTATTTGCGGCGGGCACGAATTTAAAACGTTATACCCTGCCGTATTCAACGAAAGCGATCTGGAGGTAAGCAAGTTACAGATGTTACAAACTAAACCTCAGGGAATATATTCTCTTCAGGGAAATATTTTGACCGGGCTTTCCATCAGAAGATATGAGTCATTCAGTGAATGTACTTCTTTTCAGAAAATCAAATCCTCAGAAGACCCCAATTCATTTGAAAAGAAATACGGAGTTCATATCCTGTTCAAACAGGCTCTTGACGGTTCTATAATCCTTGGTGATTCCCATGAATATGCAGATGCTAAACATGCGGATGATCTCGGATATGATCTCAATATGGAAATTGATGAATTTATGATTCATGAGGCAAAAAAAATTATTGACCTTCCTACTTATGAGATTCAAAGAAGATGGTTCGGTGTCTATTCCCAGTGTAAAACAAAAGACATTTTTGAACATAGCCCATCTCCTAATATCCATATTGTAACCGGTATCGGAGGAAAAGGAATGACAGGAAGCGGAGGCTTCTCAAAGTTTAACATAGACAAAATTTACACATAAATTTCAATGAAAAATATAGAATTACTCGTTCTGGATATGGCCGGAACAACAATTGATGAGGATAATGTAGTATATAAAACTCTTACGGAAGCCGTGAATGAGCATGGCTATTCCGTTTACCTGGATCAGGTTCTGGTGAGCTGTGCCGGAATGGAAAAACTGGAAGCCATCACAAGTCTGCTCAAAGAAATCCATGGAAATGAAGATGACGCTGTTGTTATTTTTGAAAAGTTTTCCGAAAAATTAAAAAAAGCCTATCAGAATCTTATAGTAAAGCCCATCAACGGTACCGAGGACTTTCTTCTGAAAATGAAAGCCCAAAACAAAAAAGTAGTTCTGAATACAGGGTATACTGCAGAAATTGCCCGGCAGCTTCTGGATAAATTACACTGGAAAGAAAATATACATTTCGATGCCCTGATCACCGCTGATGATGTTTCCGAAAGCAGGCCGAGTCCCGAAATGATCAACCTTGCAATGAAAAAATTCAATATCACTGAGCCGGAAAAAGTTTTAAAAGCCGGAGACTCTATGATTGACATTGAGGAAGGAAAAAACGCCGGCTGCGGCCTGACCATTGCTGTTCTTTCAGGTGCACAAAGCAGAACAGAACTTGAAAAAGCAAAGCCGGATTATATCCTGAATACAATTGCTGAAGCAGAAAATATACTGTAACTACTTCTTTTTTTAAATACTTACGGCACAAATGTTTTTACGAATAACATTTGTGCTGTTTTTTATTCTCTTCATTATATCTTGATTTACCTTTTTCCGGACTGCAAAACGGCCTTTATTATTTTAATATTTGTAAACTATTAATTTTTATCATCTGTAGAACAGCCATTCTATAGAGCCTTTCATAAAACAGAATCCTAAATAATATAAAGCATTAATATTAAAGCAATTAAAAATAAATTATTTTTTTACCTCTTTATTTTTGAAGGTATTTTATTTATTAATTAATTTTCAGTTCATAATTATTTACAAATAGTAAACTAATTTTACAATAGTTAAAAATTAAATTACTATTTGTAAACATTCTTTTCAAAACCATTTTCCTATGAAAACAAAACTATTCTCAATGGCAGTAATGATGAGCTGTTTCCTTGGCGCTCAGACCAAAAAGGTTCTTTTTATCGGTATCGACGGATGCCGCGCAGACGTAATGATGTCTGCCAACATACCCAACATCCAAAACCTCATCAATCAGTCCATTTACTCTCTGGACGGGCTATGTGCAGCGACGACCTGGAGCGGAAACGGCTGGAGTACCATGCTGACCGGTGTATGGCATACCAAGCACAATGTACAGGATAATAATTTTACCAGTCCGAACTTTATAAATTATCCTGATTTTATGTCAAGAGCAGAAGCATCCAATCCTAATCTGAGAACAATATCCCTGGTAAACTGGGCCCCTATCAATGATAAAATAATACAGAATGCAGATGTAAAATCTAATCTGGGCTCGGATCTTGCTGTAAAAAATGCAGCAGTTAATGCTTTACAAAATGATAATCCTGATATTTTATTCGTAGACTTTGATGATGTTGACCATGCCGGACATTCCTATGGTTTCTCTTCTGCAGTTCCTCAGTATGTTTCTTCCATCCAGACTACAGATTCCTATATTGGTGAAATTGTGAATGCCATGAAAAACAGAGTTTCTTATCATAATGAAGACTGGCTGGTTGTACTAACTACGGATCACGGAGCCATAGATTCCTCTCACGGAGGCGGAAACCTTACTGAAAGAAATATTTTTACCGTATATTCTAACCCGGGATTTATTCCTCAACAAATCAGCAAAACGCTACTTGAATCTTCCAAAAACTTTACTCAGCTCAGCTTCCCGGCCGGAACCTACGCAAAACCTGCAAACCAGACACCTTTCAATTTTGGAGCAAATCAGGATTTTACCATAGAATTCTGGGTAAAACCTAATGCTTCCTACTCAAGTGATCCGGTAATGATCGGAAATAAAAACTGGGCCAATGGAAAAAACAAAGGCATTATTATCTCAGGATACTCCGGACAAACTTTTAAAATAAATATCGGAGACGGAACCAACAGAATTGATCTTGTAGGCGGGAAAGCAGAAACCAACAAATGGAAACACGTAGCAGTAGCTTTCGACAGAGATGGTCTTGTGACTTTATATGAAGATGGTGTTCCGGTAACATTTGCTAAAATGAATACCATCGGAAATATTGATTCCGGACTCCCTTTCACATTAAACCAGGACGGAACCAATACCTATGGAATCAACCTTGCAGCATCTTATAAAGATATCAGAATCTGGAAATCCGCCTTACCTAATGAGGTGATTGCCGGCTGGGCAAATCAGAACATCACTTCTTCACATCCTTTTTATGCACAGTTGTTAGCCAACTGGAAATGCGAAGAAACTTCCGGAAATGTATTAACAGATTCCAGCCCTAATGCCAATCACATGAATATTACAGGAAATCCGGCCTATGCCGCCAATACGTCCAACACATTCAGAATCTATGATTATACTTCCACAACAAGGGAAACAGATCATTTTCCTACCGTACTGAACTGGTTGTGTATTCCGGTACAATCTTCATGGGGTATAGACGGAGTGAACAGAATTCCGGCCTGTTCGAACGAAGTTTTAGCCAGCAGAGAAATAAAGACCTCCGCAGCGGATTTTCAAATATTTCCCAATCCTGCATCCTCAGTAGTTAATATTCGTTATACAACTGAAGATAAAGAGATAAAGGCAGAAATTATTGATATCAGAGGAGCCCTTATCTCTACTCAGACCTTTGTTTCTTCAAAAGGAAATTATGACGAAAAAATAAATATTGAAAAACTCACCACAGGCAATTATTTTATAAGGCTCACCGGAAGTAAGAAGGCCCTGACAAAGGCTTTTATAAAGAAATAAAACACTAAAACAATTAGATTTAAATTTTTGATATTGGAACAAGGATCTTATCCTCCGAGTTCCAATATTTTTTTTGGACTAGATGTTGAGATCCAATTCCATCTGCACATCCACACGATCATATCCTGGATTAGTAATGGGAATATGTTGAAACCCTAATTTTTCGTATAACCTTATCGCCGGAACCAGAATAGAGTTTGTTTCCAGAAATACTTTTTCAGCTTTCAGTTCTCTGGCTTTTTCAACAAGAGCATTCCCTAAAAGATAACCAATTTTCTTTCCCTGAGCTTTAGGACTTACTGCCATTTTTGACAGTTCAAAAGCAATAGGTTCTTCCTGCGCTTTTACTAAAGCACAAGTACCTACCGGCTCGCCATTCAGCAAAGCAAAACCAATATACCCACCTTTATTTATAATCTGTTCTTCAGGGTTATCCAATAATTTATAATCACTTGGTTCCATAACAAAGAATGTCTTGATCCACTCTTCATTTAAGGTTTTAAAAGCTTCCTTATATTGAGGTTCGTAAGCTATAATTTTTACTTCATTATTGATATCATTCATCGCTTAAGGTTTATTATATTCTGTTTTTTATCATTTTCCCTAATTTCTCCAGGTCGCTTTCTACCCGATCTGTCCATTCAAGGGCATAATTTAATCGCATACAGTTTTGATACTGATTATATTGTGAAAACATTCTTCCCGGGGCAAAGTTTACTTTTTGGTTCACTGCTTCATCATAAAGATCTTCAGTACATATTCTTTTATCCAATTCCAGCCACAACATAAACCCGCCTTTAGGTTCTGAAACTTTGGTATTATCAGGAAAATACTGAGTCACGGATTTCTGGATTTGTAAATAATTCGCATAAAGCTTCTTTCTAAACATTCTCAAATGATGATCATAACGGCCATGTTCCAGGAAATCGGCAATCACATCGGAGAATAAAGAAGGACTGGAAACGGTTTGCACCAATTTCTGCCGGATAATTTTCTCTTTAAATTTCCCTGGTGCTACCCAGCCTACACGATAACCCGGAGCTAACGTTTTAGATACAGAACCCACCCACATCACAATTCCTGCTTCATCGTAAAATTTACATGGTTTCGGTCTTCCTGCACCAAAATAAATATTTCCATAGACATCATCTTCTACCAAAGGAACATTGTACTCAGTAAGCATTCTTACCAGTTCTTTCTTATTCTCATCCGGCATCTGAAAACCTAACGGATTATTATAGTTCACCACAAAACAACAAGCAGAAAGCTTTGGCATTATCTTCTTTAAGGCATCCAGATCTACCCCTGTAATAGGATGGGTCGGAATTTCTACCGCTTTCAACCCCAACAACTGAATAGCCTGAAGAATCCCAAAATAAACAGGGCTTTCCACCGCTACATAGTCTCCCGGCCGGGTAACGGCCATCAGACAGTTATAAACCCCATTCATCGCACCGGAAGTTATTACCAGATCATCTTCTGTAATTTTTCCTTCCATTACAATAGACCACTTGGCAATTTCCCGCCTTAATCCTACACTTCCCTGCACCGGTTCATAATTGGTTCCACTGTCACTCTTCCGCTTTATTACATCAATCATACATTTCTTCATCTTAGCAACAGGAAGAAGACTTTTGCCAGGAATTCCCAGCGCAAACTGTGTCATATCTGTTCCTGCAATAGAACCAAATACTTTTCCGATAAGATCTTCCGGACTCTTTTTTTCTTCTGAAACTTTCATTTTAGCCACAGAAGGCAATTCCAGCTTTCTTTGGGAAGTCTGGCTCACATAATATCCATATTTTGGGCGAGATTCTACAAGTGAGCGGCTCTCAAGCTCCATATAAGCCTGTTTTACAGTATTTAAGCTAACATTATATAACTTTTGAGCACTTCTCAGCGATGGAAGCCTGTCACCAAACTGCAATGTTTCACTTTTGATCTGTTCAGTGACAGAATTGGCTATTTTAAGGTACAGAACATCTTTAGACATTGATCACGGTTTTAAGTAAATGTACAATTTATCCATGCTTTATTAAAAATTAAGCCAGCTAACCATACTTTCAATACTTCTTTTTAGTTGTTCCGGATTTCGGAAATTAGCAGTCGTATTCCGTTGACAGTATTCTTCTGATTTATAATCAAAAATTCTCTTCTCAGGCTCTGTAGTTTCAGCTCTGTGATAAGCTTTACATTCAATCTCACCTTGTTCATTAATGACAAGGCTGGCAAATGAAAGAATATTATCTTTTTCTTTAGCCAAAAGAAAGGGAATTCCGAAGTCTTTATGTACTGTTGCAGTGTTTTGAGCCCGTAAAAAAATTTCTTTCAACTCCAACATATCTGAAATATATACCTCAGCATATTGAAGCTGTTTCTGATGTTGAACTCTTGTTTCCATACTATTTTCTTCTTTAGCTAAACAAAATTAGGGAGTATTCTACTCAGGATACAGATACAGAAGAATAGAATATTATGGATACAGAATAGTATATATAATTCTTTATAAGTATCAATCAGTTTCTGATCACCTTTCAAATTGCCAATATTTTTATCGAAGTTTATCATTTTTTTATCTTTGCAAAAAATATTAGACAATGAGCTTCTTTGGAATCAATATCAAGAAAATAAGACATGTAAAAGGATTAAGCCAAAAAGCTTTTGCTGACCTGTTTGATTTGAACAGAGGGGTCATTAGTTCATACGAAGAAGGGCGTGCAGAGCCTAAAATAGAAACCATTCTGAAGGTTGCTGATCATTTTGGTATTGAGCTGGATGAGCTCTTAACTAAAGAGCTACAAAACAATCAATTAAATAACATTTCAGCGATCAATCAGCTTCTTCTTTTCCCTGAACCTCCACTACAAAACACTACAGCAAACAAAGGTCAGCCGGAAAACAACATTCCCAACGCCATTGTTTTGCAAAAAATATTAGCATCTGTAGATTTGATTCATGAATTCACAAAAGAAAGTCATTTGCTCCCTCAATATCAATACGGAGATATTCTATTTTTGAAAAAAGCCGATCCTGAAAAGGCTTCCCACAACAGTTTAGTGATTTACAACGAGGATAACATTCAATATCTTACTGAAAATCAGAAAACAAAAGAAAATATCTATAAGATCATAGGACATATTTCCACCACGGAAAAGAATATTTTTGAAAGCATCTTTGAAAGATTGGAGAATCTGGAAAACCAATTAAAGAAAAGCCAGTATTAAAGGCCAGAATAAAAAATCCTCTGTCATTGATAAGGGAGAAGCACTTATTAGAAACCTGATCATTAAATCTATAATCTTGTAATAATCATTCTTCGTACAGACGAAGTAACTGAAGCCGAGATACATCAAGAGACTATCCGTAATAGCATCACCCTGCTGAAGAAACATCATTACTTGAGAACTTCACTGTAGGAAGTATAAGGATATATAAAGCTAAAATCAAGCCCAAACCAGGCTTAGATAAGGAAAATGATTAAAGTACTTTTTTAAATGGTTTTTAAGGTCGCGTACCTTTTCTCTGTAACATAGAGAGGTTCATCTGAAAAACAAAAAACCCTCCATAATCAAATTACGGAGGGTTTTAGTACCCCGGGCGGGACTTGAACCCGCACACCAAAAGAGGTACAGGATTTTAAGTCCTGCGTGTCTACCAGTTCCACCACCAGGGCATGGTGCGGATGAAGGGACTCGAACCCCCACGCCTCACGGCACCAGATCCTAAGTCTGGCGTGGCTACCAATTACACCACATCCGCTGGTTTATTACTCTGCTTTCGCAGATATCGATTTATCTTACAAATATAAGACCTTTTTATTGAAAGAACACTCTCTATTAAAACAAAAAACCCTCCGTAACGAAATACAGAGGGCTTTGTACCCCGGGCGGGACTTGAACCCGCACGCCAAAAGAGGCACAGGATTTTAAGTCCTGCGTGTCTACCAGTTCCACCACCAGGGCATGGTGTGGAGCGAAAAACGGGATTCGAACCCGCGACCCCAACCTTGGCAAGGTTGTGCTCTACCAGCTGAGCTATTTTCGCATAGTGCGGATGAAGGGACTCGAACCCCCACGCCTCACGGCACCAGATCCTAAGTCTGGCGTGGCTACCAATTACACCACATCCGCTGGTTTTTTATATTGTAAGTTTTAAAGAGCTTGCTTCGTTTTTGTGAGTGCAAATATAGGACAATTTCCATTACCTCCAAACTTTTCCGGTAAAAAAATTAATTTTTTTAGTTTTTTTTTTCACGGCACCTATTATTACGATTCATTTTCTTACTTTTACATCGTTAATATTTACGATATGGAATTACAAGGAACGGTAAAGAAACTTTTTGATGCTCAAACATTTGCGAGCGGGTTTCAAAAGAGAGAAATGGTTATTTTAACTCAAGAACAGTATCCACAGCCGATAAACATAGAATTTTTGTCTGATAAAATTAGTTTATTAGATAACATCAAAGAAGGAGAGAACGTAAAGGTAGGAATCAACATCAGAGGAAGAGAATGGGTTTCTCCTCAGGGTGAGACAAAATACTTCAACTCGATCACAGGATGGAGAGTGGAAAAAGTATTTGACAATGGTTCTGAGCCTACTCAGGCAATGCCTCAGCAGTCTGCATCTTCTGTTTCTAACGAGAATCCGTTTGCCGGAGATGATGACGATGATTTACCTTTCTAATTAAAGAATACAATCAAATATAAATCCTGCTTTCTTAAAGTGGGATTTTTTTCTACAATGGTTCGATTAGACGAAAACGAGATTTCATTTCCAGACCCGGAAGTTTATGATGGTCATGACGGATTGATTGCTTTTGGTGGTGATCTGTCTGTAGAACGTATCTGGTTTGCCTACCAGTTGGGGATTTTTCCCTGGTACAATCCGGGAGAAGAAATTTTATGGTGGTGTCCGGATCCGAGATTCGTTTTATATCCGGAAGAAATCAAAGTTTCTAAATCGATGAGAAAAATATTGAACAGAAATGTTTTTACCTTTTCAGAGAATCAGAATTTCAGGGAAGTAATCCGAAATTGTCAGCAAGCTCACCGAAAAGGACAGTCAGGAACCTGGCTTTCCGACGAGCTGATGGAATCATTTATCAAACTTCATGAATTTGGTCTGGCTAAAAGTATAGAAGTATGGCAGGATGAAGAACTTGTAGGTGGATTCTATGGGTTACAAATCGGAAATATATTCTGTGGTGAAAGTATGTTTGCTAAAGTCAGCAATGCCTCTAAGGCAGGCTTTATACATTTTGTGGAAAGCAACAAGACCTATCTGGAGCTTATTGACTGTCAGTCTCATACAGACCATCTGGAAAGTTTGGGAGCCAGAATGATCCCTAAGCAGGAATTTTTAAAAACTTTACACGAAAATAATGAACGCGGATAAAGAAAAATGGATTCTTTTGACTGTCCTGAGTATTATCTGGGGATCATCTTTTATTCTGATCAAAAAATCTCTGGAACATTTTAATCCGTTCCAGGTGGGGTCTTTAAGAGTCCTCATCGCAGGAATCATCCTGCTTCCCATTGCCGTTTCCAATTATAAGCTTTTTCCGAGAAAACACCTGAAATGGCTTATTCTGGCAGCATTTACCGGGAACTTTATTCCCATGTTTCTGTTTCCTATTGCAGAAACGGAGGTAAGCAGCAGTATTGCCGGGATTATCAATTCTATGATGCCTATTTTTGTCATTATTGTAGGGGCACTGGTATGGAAGTTTGAAACCACAAAAAAACAGATTATAGGAACTCTGATAAGCTTTACAGGAGTTTGTATTCTGGCGTTTGGCGGTGGAGACAGCGGAGCATTTAAAATGATTCCGATTCTCTTGCTGCTGCTTGCTACTTTGTGCTATGCGCTGAGTACCACCACCGTAAAATCAAAGCTAATGGAGATATCCTCTACTGTTTTGTCGGCATTTGTCTTTTCCTTTGTCCTCTTTTTTCCCTCTGTTATTGCTTTAACGAGTACCGGATTTTTCTCTGAATTTAATTTTTCAAAGGACAATATGATGGGATTGCTGTTTGTCAGTCTGTTATCTGTTTTCGGAACCGGTCTTGCCATGATGATGAATTACCGCTTACTCAAGGTCTCTACACCGCTTTTTGCTTCTACGGTAACTTTAGTAATGCCTATCGTTGCTATTATCTGGGGAATTATAGACGGAGAAAAACTAACTTATCTTCAGTTCATTGGAGCCGGAATTATTATTGCCGGATTAATATTTTTAAGAGCCCATCCTAAAAAATAAAAATTTATTTCACCAAATGCCGGTAAAGTGCTTCCTTATACATTTATTTCTCATAAAAAAATCCCGCATTCCTGCAGGATTCTTATATATAGTTAAAGTATAAAATTGTAAAGATTACTCTTTTCAGTTCTTTTTCACTTTATTGGTCGCTTTCACCTTTTTCACTTCATCTTTAATGAAAGGATACTTTTTTTGCATATCTTTCACTAAGGTTGCATCAAGGTCTAATGCTTTCTGAAGAGCTTCCATTCCTTTATTCTGGTCTTTCAGATTAAAAAAACAATTACTCAGCTGATAATATAATTCCGCTCTGAAATGTTTTTTAAGGGCCATATTCAGAACCGTTACGGCTTCTTCATATTCTCCTAAAAGCATTAATACTTCAGAGTACGCATACCAGTTGTAAAATCTTGAAGGCTCATCATTCACCAGTTTTTTCAGGCAGGAAAGACTTTCTTCAAATTTCCCCGAATCAATAAACAGGAATGCCAGTCTTTTTTGATAATCGAGATTGTTTTCATTCAGCTGGGTTGCTTCTTTAGCATAATGTAATGCTTCAGACATTCCTCCCATTTCCTCATACAGATAGGACTGCTCCATCATAGCAAGATAAAACTGCGGGTCTTCTCTCAATGATTTCTGGAATGCATTTAACGCTAAAATAGGCTGTTTTAAAGCCTTGTGACACAATCCGATTTTATAGAATGTAAATGCTTTGGTATATTCCAACTCGAGCATTTCTTCATATACATCAATGGCCTTCTGATATTGTCCAAGGGCTTCATAACAAGCCGCTTTATTGGCATAGACTCCAACTGAATTTGAGTTGATAGCCAGTAAATAATCATATCCTCTGATGGCTTCTTCGTAATTTTTTCTGTTGAAATAGAATTGTCCATATTCAAACCAGGCGGTTTCCGAATAAGAAAACTCATCCAGATATTCATTAAGAAAGGCAATAGCCTCCTCACTCTTATTCAGATCACTAAAGCAAACCATACAGTTCTCCAGGGCATACTCATCTGCCGGATCTTCTTTCAGTGCTTTTCTGTAATGTTTAAGAGCGTTAAAAGGATCACCGAGATTTACATATTCATCTGCAATAAAGTTGTGAAGGAAGTTTTCTTCTTCTCCCAACTCAAGTGCTTTTTTACAAATTTCAATGGATTTTCTAGGGTTTCCTAAGTTCGAATAATACTTAGCATAGCAAACCAAAAAATCTGTGTTTTCCATAGAAGAACCCTTCAGCTCATCGATAAGCTCTTTTGCCGTATTATATTCCTCCCATTCCAAAAGAATTTCAAGTTTTTTAATCTTGATATCCAATGAATTAGGATGAAGCTTTAAACCATAACTAACCGCCATATCGGCATAATTAAAGTCTCCAAGCTCCAAATAATAAACAATAATATCTTCCAACTCCTCGGTATCGAAGTAGAATTCATCATTGTTTTCCATCATTTCCTCGAACTTTTTAACAAGTTCATTTCCAAAATACTCTTCCAATAGTGTCCTCTCTGTCGGCCCGATGTCTGAATTTGCTTACAGACCTCGGCAAACTTTTTAATTAATAATACATCTGAAACTGATATTCAAATATTTATGCAAAGTTGCAACTTTTTTTTGAATTTTCCATTTCATAAATTTCTATTATAAAAATAGTAAAAAAAGAAAACAGATAAAAGGATTGTGGATAAAAAATTGAAATTGTGATTAAATTCTTATAACAAGTCTCTTTCCTGAGGGAATTTCTGCGTTCCATACCGCTTCAATATTTTCTATATCAGCCTCTTCTGTTTCTATTTTTATTTTTCCCGCTGCTGCTGCCTGAAACATTTCCGGAATAATTTCTGAGAAAAGCCGGCCCGATTCTTCCTCTGTCCAGCTTCCCAGCCCTGAACCAGAGATCTGAATATCTGTTGCACGCAAAATCTGTGAAGACAATTGAATGGTATCCCCACTCATTCCCCCAATGGTAACCAGCTTCGTTTTATGGGAAAATGTTCCATCTCCTTTGAACGCTGATAAAATCATTTCCACAGAATGTCCCCAGATATAATCGATAACAATGTCAATAGGACTTTCACTATGAATTTCTTTTATTCTCTTTTTGAAATCCTCATCACTTAAATGCAGAGAAACCACCTCATCGGCTCCCAGATCACGAAGCTCCTTCAGGGATTCTTCATTTCTACCTGTAACAATAATTTTTTGTGCTCCATACACCTTAGCAATCTGAACGGCAATTCTTCCTGTGATTCCTGTTGCGCCATTCACCAGTACAACGTTCCCCGATTGCATGCCGGCTCTGAATTTTAATGCCATTGCCGAGCCCATTATGGCGTTCGGAAGAGCTGCTGCTGTGGAAAAATCAAGTCCTTGAGGAATTGTCACCATCATTTTAGGATTGGCAATAGCCTTTTCTGCTACTGTTCCTTTCTTATTAAAAAAATACACTTTTGACCCATCTTCCAGGTAGCCTACGCCATCGGAACCAATGATTGTTGGCTGATGAACATCGTTTTCCGTAGAATAATGTTTTCCACTGGCTCTGGCTTTATCCAAATTTTTAATAGATGCCGCTTTTACAGATACCAAAACTTCATGTTCCATCGTCACTTCCGGTTCCGCAAAGTCTGCATATTGAGGAATACTTCCTTTTGCAAATACAACTGCTGCTTTCATTGTTTTAAATTTTATACAAAATTATGAAGTGAAAAATAATGCTGCGATAACATTTGTTATCAGTTAAGATGGAAGATGAAGGTTATCAATACAAATGAAATGACGGGAAACACCAAGTTGGTAAATTGATTATTATACTTTATTTTCGATCGCAGCGGCACTTCGTTCAGCTAAGAACGTAATCTCTGCCGGGTGGAAGGTCTTTGCAAACGTTTTTTAAGCATTATTTTAATATTATTTGCGGCTGTTGCGTTAAAAAATTCAACTTCCTTCAGTTACATATCGATTAAGAAAGCTTCTCTTTCAGTATTTTAGCTTTTATCCTGCTGAGATGAACCGTTGTAATTCCTAAATAAGATGCAATATAATGTTGCGGAACTCTTTTAATGATTTCAGGTTTAGTTTTGGTAAGCTGCAGATATCGTTGCTGCGGGCTGTCTTTAATAAATGAGAAAAAATGTTTCATATAATCAAACATCCTTTCGAAAAGAGCATCCATAAACAAGGTTCTGAGGTCCGGATTTTCATATACTTCTTCGAGAAAAGCTTCCACATCGTTTTTTTTAATTTTATACAAAACGCAGGGTTCCACGGTCTCAAAAGATACCATACTGGGCAATCCTTTCTTAAAGCTCTCCAGAGAAGAAAACATAGTATTTTCCAGAAAAAACTGAAATGAGACATCTTTACCGTCATTATTATACCAGGCTCTCACAATTCCTTTTTCAAGATAAAATGCATGGTTTGAAATCTCTCCTTCCTGTAACAGCAGCGTTTTCGCAGGAACTTCCAGACGTTCGAAACGGCTTAAAAATTTTCGCCATTTATCTTTTGGGAAAGGAAACCTTTTTTTAATATGCTCAAACATAGTATAAAAAAAGAACGGAGCCTGTAGAGTTCCGTCCTTATGATGTATTTAGATTAAAGTCTTGATCTTAGCAATGATATCATCTCCCAACTGATCAGCTTCTTCCTGAGATTTAGCTTCCGTATAGATTCTGATAATCGGCTCAGTATTAGATTTTCTGAGATGAACCCAGTTATTTTCAAAATCTATTTTTACTCCGTCCACAGTAGAAACTTCTTCGTTCTGATATTCCTGCTCCATTTTGCTTAAAATAGCATCTACATTAATTTCCGGGGTTAATTCTATTTTCTTTTTTCCCATGAAATAGCTCGGATAACCTGCTCTTAATTCGGAAACGGTTTTATTTTCTTTTGCCAAATGGGTTAAAAATAAAGCAACACCTACTAAAGAGTCTCTTCCGTAATGCAATTCAGGATAAATAATTCCCCCGTTTCCTTCTCCGCCGATGACCGCATTTTTTTCTTTCATCAGGGTTACTACATTTACCTCTCCTACTGCACTGGCAAAGTATTCTGAGTTGTGGGTCTGTGCAACGTCTCTCAAGGCACGGCTTGACGAAAGATTGGAAACTGCTACTCCGTTTTTATGCTTTAAAAGGTAATCTGCAACCGCCACCAATGTATATTCCTCACCGAACATTTCACCTTTTTCATCAATTAAGGCTAATCTGTCCACGTCTGGATCTACCACGATTCCCAGGTCTGCATTTTCTTTTTTCACAAGCTCACATATATCTCCAAGGTGTTCTTTTAAAGGTTCAGGATTATGCGGAAAGTGCCCTGTTGGTTCACAATATAATTTAATGGTTTCACAACCCAGTTTATCTAACAGCATTGGAATTGCGATTCCTCCTGTAGAGTTTACCGCATCCAGTACCACTTTAAATTTTTTTGCTTTAATAGCCTCTGTGTCTACCATTGGTAAATTAAGTATCTGCTCAATATGAATATCAAAAGCATCCTCTCTTGTTTCATATTTTCCAAGGTTATCTACCTCCGCATAGTTGAAATCTTCGCTTTCCGCAAGGGCAAGTACCTCTGCTCCGTTTTCCCCGCTGATAAATTCTCCTTTCTCGTTTAATAATTTAAGAGCATTCCATTGTTTTGGGTTATGAGAGGCAGTAAGAATGATACCTCCGTCTGCTTTCAGCTCAGGAACCATTATCTCTACAGTAGGTGTTGTGGAAAGGCCAAGATCAACAACGTTGATACCCAGTCCCTGTAAAGTAGCCGTCACCAGAGAAGAGACCATCTGACCGGATATTCTGGCATCTCTTCCGATGACCAGGGTAAGGTCTTTTTTATTTTTATTATTCTGAAGCCAGGTCCCGAATGCAGAAGCAAATTTCACTACATCGAGGGGTGTCAGATTATCATTTACTTTTCCGCCGATGGTACCTCGGATTCCTGAAATAGATTTTATTAATGACATTATGTTTATTTCTTTTTGTTAGTATATTTTTTCGTAAACAAAGATAATTAAAAGACTTTTAACTTATAAAAGCGGGATTGTTTTTTCAATTTTATCGTAGGTTTTTTTAACTACTTTTGGCGGTGCAAAACGATAGCCTATGTATAGAAGACCATAGATGTAATTATTTTCAATTGTCTGATCTTTTTTCTGGTTATAAGCCGATGCATTGAAATTAATTTTCCCGCCAAACAAAAATCTGTCCGTATTATATCCTGCATGAAGACCGCCTTCTGTTCTTATAGTGAGATATTGGGTATTTTCTTTTTTTCCGTCTCCAAGAACATTACGGTAGCTAGCAAATTTTGCACCAAGTCCGAGAGCCAGATAGGGAGCAATATTCACCTTTTTTCCGATTACCCAATTATAAAAGTACCCCATATTGCCTCCAATTTTATATTGAACGGCTTTATTGGCATTGTCGTTGTCTGTATTTTTAAATATGGTGAGGTCATAATCCACAGACGGAATCCAGCTTCCGCCACTGTGTTTCTGCCATTCTCCCTGAGTATAGATACTTTTTGCCGAGAAATTTTTATTCAGAATATAGGATGTTGTTCCGCCGTAACTTTGTACCTGAAGACCGGGAAATCTGATATAAGGATCTCTGCCCTCTTCCCATCCGGGAACAAGGTCTTTCATATTGTCTACATAAAAACCTCTTACATTTTTATAGTAAACACTCTGAATAAATCTTTTTGGAAAAAGTCTGAAGCTAAAATCCGTGTAAGAGCTGTGCCCTTTTTGTTCATCTTTATTGCCTCCGGAAATAAACCGGGGAGTCATCGATAAAGTGACACTGAACAATTTATAATCAAACGACAGCGAAGTGGTAGCCTTATTATTGATCGTAAGGACGGTTTTTCTGGCATCCGGCAAGGTTCCCTGTGAAAACACAAAACCTTCTATATTGGTATCGAGATTAACCCGAACCATCAGCCGGTCTGCATAAGAAATGATACGGGCAGAGTCTATTTGGGCGTATCCCCTCTGAAAAATAAATAAGAATACTAAAAAGGAAGTTGCTGTTATGAAATTCAAACCGGATATTTTAAATTAAAACATGAATTTACCATATTTTTTTAATTATCCGATGAAGCCTTTATTAAGAACAACCGCAATCTTTGTCACAACCCGTTCTTTTAGAGCTGAATTTTTTAGGGGCAAAGTTCTTTTTAAGCACTTTAAATAATGAATAGCAGGCAAAAGCCACTACCAGTGCAATAATTACATACTGAAAAATTAATGATGAGTCCATTACTTTAAAATCTGATATACTATCATCGACACAAAATATGCCAAACCTGTCATCATAGCCACCTGAAAGCCGGTCCATTTCCAGCTTTTGGTTTCCCTGTATACTGCAGCAAGTGTTGCCACACACTGCATTGCAAATGCATAGAATAAAAGTATTGAAATTCCGGTCGCAAAGCTGAAGACTTTTTCTCCGTTGGGTTTTACATCCTGTCTCATTTTATCAATTACTTTTACTTCCGGTGCATCATCATCCAGACTGTATAATGTAGACATTGTTCCTACAAATACTTCTCTGGCAACAAAACTGGTCAGAATTCCCACTCCCATTTTCCAGTCATAACCAAGTGGTGCAATAGCCGGCTCTATTCCTTTCCCCAATTTGGCGAGGTAAGAATGATCCAGCTCAACATTGGTCGCCACAAATTCTGTCGGCTTCTGTTTGGGTCCGAAATAACTCAGGAACCAGATAATAATACTGACAACGAAAATAATTTTTCCGGCTCCGGTAACAAATTCCCATACTTTACCTAAAACCATTTTAAAATCATAACCGAAAAGGGGCTTTTTATAACTTGGCAAATCCATTACCAGATATGTTTTCCCTTTATTTTTTATAAATCTTTTCAGAACAGCAGCTGAAAAAAGGGCAACTACAAATCCTAAAAGATACATTCCCATTAACACAAGTGCTCTGTACTTGATTCCAAGGAAGGATCTGTCTGAAATAATTAATCCGATAATGATACTGTATACCGGGAGTCTTGCAGAACAGGTCATAAAAGGAGTCACCAATATTGTCAGCAGTCTTTCTTTTACGTTTTCAATATTTCTTGTAGAAATAACCGCCGGAATAGCACAGGCTGTTCCTGAAACCAATGGCACAATACTTTTTCCGTTCAGTCCGAAGGGGCGTAAGAGTCTGTCCATAAGGAATACTACTCTTGCCATATATCCCGAATCCTCTAATAAATAAAGGAAATACAATAAAATACCAATTTGCGGGGCAAAAGAAACAATACTTCCTATTCCCGGAATAATTCCTTTTGAAACCAGTGAGTTCACCGGGCCTTCAGGCAAATGCTCTGCCGTTGCGGCAGACATCCATGTAAATAAATCTTCTATCCATCCTTTTGGGAATTCCGCAATGAAATAAACACTTTGGAAAATGATCAGTAAGATCACCATAAAAACGATATACCCCCAAAACTTATGCACTAAAACCCTGTCCAGTTTTTCTGTCAATAACTCTTTAAACTGCGGTTTCTTAGCAATTACATTTTCTAAGATTTTATCCACTTTCTGATATCTTCTGACAGTCTCCTGAACCTGTAATCTTTTAGGAACCAAACTTTTAGATTCAGACTCATTGATCTGATCCACCAGAGGTTCTATCTTACCAAGATCAGTCCCTAATGAAAGGCTCATCCAGGCTTTATATTCATTATCAAAACCTTTATGTGCAGCCAGTTTCTGAATGAAATCTCTGTGCTCGTTCGGGGTTTCAAAAGAAATATGGTCTGCTTTTACAAACTTATTATGGAAAACAGCTTCTCTTACTTCATCTATACCAATCTGCTCTTTAGCATTGGTCTGAATAATTGTAATACCTAATGCTTCAGAAAATTTCTGAATATCAATGCTGATCCCTCGTCTTTCTGCCTGATCAATTTGATTGACAATCAAAATCATAGGAACCCCTAAATCCTGAATCTGCTGGAATAAAAGAAGGCCTCTTTTTAAACTTAATGCTTCAAGAATGTACACAACACCTGCATAGTTTTCCTGTTCATCAATAAGGTATTTTGAGAAAATAGCTTCATCTTCGGAACTTGGATAAACGCTGTATGAACCGGGGAGATCAATTACTTCAACTTCCTCATTATTATACACATAGTTTCCCGAATGACTGGCAACGGTTACTCCGGCATAGTTCCCGGTCTTCTGCTTTTTATTACAAAGCGTATTAAAAACCGTTGACTTTCCTACATTAGGGTTCCCTACTAAAAGTATCTGTTTTTTCTTATTTGCCTGCATTAATTCAATTCTTCAACAATGATATAATTTCCTTCTTCCTCACGAAGAGCGATCCGGCTTTTTTCCGCTCCAAATTCCACATACATCGGCCCGTTGAACGGGGCCTGATACAAAATCCTGAAAAAAGTCTCCGGAAGAAGCCCCATTTCAATGATTTTATTGGGCATTTTCAGATGGTCATTATCATATCCCAATATCTTCCCCATTCTATTTCTGGGGAATCCACTTAATTTATGTAAACCTTTCTCTTTCAAAGCCTAATTTTTAGTGTTGCAAATATACGCTATTTAAATTTAATCTAAATAACGTTTTGTCATAAAAGAAATTACCTCAAATACAATAATGTGATTGAATATACTTATAGGAATTTTGATCTTATGATAAATTATTTTCCTTTGGACTTAAATTGATGTAAAGAATAAAATATTAAATAATATTTTAAAGCTTTATTTATTCAAATCTCTTATCCATAAATAATAAATTTTTCTAAGATTTTATAATGGGGCTTAAAAAGAAATCAACCCAAACACATTACTGTATCTGGGTTGATTCAAAATATAATTTAGTTGATATGAATGTTTACTTTTTCTTTTTATCAGAGGTATTCTGATCTTTTTCAATCGGATTGTCATTAGATCCGAAGAAGTCTTTCACCTGTTTCTCCAGTCTTTTCATAAAGTCTCCCACTGTTCCGTTTGTCCCGGGCATCGGTCTACTCATGTTTTCCGGAGTCATATAAGGGCGGGATTCCGCAAAAGGATCTGCTTTATAACCTTCGTAAGATTTCAAAAACTTTTCCTTTGTTGTAGGAGTCACAGTATTACTCATCATCCCCATTTTGGCATTAATCTTATCTGCATAAGACAGTTCATCGTAATTTTCTATTTTTTTATTTCCGCTTAGCTGCCAGGAATAGTTTTTATCTGCATCTTCAATTTTTACGATTAATCCCGGAAGTCCGTAAAATTTGTATGGACCGTCCTGAAAAGGGATATCCGTACTGAACCATGCCGTCCATGTTCTTCCTCCGAATTCCGTAGTTGCTTTTTGAGCATTATAAGCTCCTATTTTCTGCTTTTCAGGAGATATATTCCACTGTAGTTTTACATTATCATCATAAGAAAAAAAGTTTCTGCTGATTCTGTCTACATACTGTACTTTCATCTCCGGATAAACCTTGACAATTTTGTATGAAAATTTAGGCCATTTGATTAGCTTACTCATATCTTTAAACGTCTTGGTCTTCTCCATTTCTTCTATCTGAACTTTAATGATAGAGTCCTGAGCCGGCATGGTATAGTCTTGATAAATGGATTTTTTGGGCGTAATATCCAGGATCGTAATGATCTTATCCAATTTAGCAGAATCTTTTTTCGGCTTAAAAGTAAGCTCATAAAAAAAGCGGTTAGCAGTTTCTTTAGATTCCTGTGCATTCACAATAGCAAAAAATGCTATAAGGAATATAGAAAATAGCTTTCTCATGTAATCAAGTTTCTTAATTAGTATATGGTTATCTGATTTTGTTACACTTATTTGAATTTTTTTTTTTGGAGGGTCCGATGATAAAAATTATGATTTTGTTAAAACATTTTCATTTTTAAAATTTCTACCTTTAATACTCTTAAAAACAAAATATTATGGATACCTTATCTCAATTAAAATCCGAACTGGAAGGAGAGTTTCAAACAACAAAAAAATTTATTGAACTTTTTCCTGAGGGTAAAAATGAGTACGCTCCTCATGAAAAAAGCATGAAACTGATGCCCCTTGCCACCCATCTTGTAGAAGTTTTTGAATGGCCGAATACCATTTTAAATACTTCCGAACTGGATTTTGCAAAAGGAGACTATCAGCCTTCCCATCTTTCAACGAAGGAGGATCTTATCAAAAAACTGGATGACAGTTACCAGGCAGGCAAGGCGGCTTTAGAAAATGCATCTGAAGACCAGCTCGATCCCAGCTGGACTATTAAAAATGATGGTCATGAACTGGCAAGCTGGAGTAAATACGGAGCTATTCGTCATGCATTAAACCAGATTACCCACCATAGAGCTCAGTTAGGAGTATATTACAGATTAAACAACATCCCTTTACCGGGAAGCTACGGGCCTTCAGCCGATCAACAAAGCTTTAAGTAAAGCCATATATCTCAGCAAAAAACCAATCCTCAGGGATTGGTTTTTACATTTTATTTAAAGTTGAATTTTACAGTAAACATGACCTGGCTCGGACGAAGCTGAACCCTGGAATAGGTAGTACTGTTTGTTTTATCATTGATGGTGTAGGTTTCAAAAACTTTTCTGTTTCCGATATTCATCCATTTAAGCTCAAAATCAATTTTCTTTTTCGCCCAGGAAAACTGGTAAGAGATATCATAAAAAGCATTATTATAATTTCTGGTACCATTGCTGGTATTAATCTGATCCCAGTTGAATCCGATTGTATGATTTTCAATAGGATAAAAGAAAGCAGCAAGGTTGTGATTGAAACCCGTATTAGGTAAAAAGCTTCCGGGTAATCCTATATTATCCTGTTTGGTTCTTGAAAAACTAAGATTATAATCTAAACTCATCCAGCTGAAATAGGTGTTATTTAATTTAAACCCATAGTTTTGGGCATTATTCTTATTCAGATATGGAGTATTCCCAAGGAATGCATCAGATTTTGTCAAAGCATTACTATAGCTCACTGATAAATTGGTTTTAAATTTCGGGAAATATTTACCTACTTCTGCACTGAACCTGTTCGTTTTTGAATGGTTATCAAGCTCTTTGTACTGAATAAACGTAAATCCGGTAATTGAATCCAGAATTGGAGCTGCCACAAGATTTCTTTTGGTATCACCTATTGAATAATTGATATTAAAAAACAGGTTATTTAGCGGGTTCCTGTACTCTATTCTGGATCCTGCGGTTTTGGAATTATTCTGAGGAATAGGATTATTGGAATCCATCACGCTGATTCCATTGGGAGAGGTCATCATAAATCCTGAGTAAGCAGAATTGATCTCGCCAAAATTATTATTAATATTTCCGGTTAAGGATGCCTTCCAAAATGAAGCAAACGAATACTGAACAAAAAGATTGGGCTCAAAAGTGACTTTATTGGCAGATTTTGCTACATTTCTCAATGGATCATCTGCTTTGATATTATTTGAGTTTACAGGAAAGTTGGCAAAAAGCATCCATGATTCACTTTTATAATTGACCCCTAAACTTCCGTAAGGCGTAGCAGTAGAATAGGTAAGGTCATTATTATATTTGTCACCGTATCCTATATACTGTCCGTTTTGAAGGTTGGTAAGGCTGGAATTGAGGGTTGTAGATTTAAAGTTAAATCCAACTTCCGGTGTAAATGTCCACCCTTTTACTGAAAACCCGACATTTGCAGAATGATTGGCTTCAAAGGTTTTCAGTCTGAAATTTTGTCTTATAGATTCGGCATTGGCTCCGGGAGTAAAACCCGGTATTTCCAGATATGATGCTGGTGAGACATCCAGCGTTTGTCTGTCTGTCTGATAATTGATATAAGACTTTACATTTACCATTTTTTCTTTCCAGGGAATGATGGTACTCAGTGAGTTCTGAAAAGATGATGTGGGAGATTCCAATGCTTCGGCTCCGCTTCTGCTGGTTGTATTTGCTGCAGTGCTTATTCTGTCTGTTAATGCACGATCTGCATTCCAGAACTGGGAGAAGCTTGTTGTATTTTTAAAGAATCCTTTTTTAGCATTTTTGGTAAAAACCAATTCTCCCTTGGCTTTATCCGTATAAAAATTATTAAAAATACTCTGTGATACTTTAGATCCTGCCTGTCCGTTTATCATATAATCCGTTTCGCTCTGGCTTTCTCTTTCCACAGCATTATTGGTATAATTGGCACTTGCTTTCAGCTCCCATTCTTTCTTTTTGTCAATATTGACCAGGTAATTGGCAGAAAGATAATGTACAGAGTTCATTAAATATCTTTTTACAGGAACATTGGGCGTGCTTGCATTTTCTACATTCAGCCAGTTATTTTGTCCTGCATTGATTCTCCTTCCTTCCCATCCGTTTCCGAAAGCGAGGATATTTCCTTCATTTTCTACCTGCTCGCCCATATTATTGGTTTTATAATTGACTACCCACTGGCTTTTCTGGCCAAAAAACATAGGGGTTAGCTTCACATTCCAAAGCAGATGATCTCCCGAACCGGCTCCCACTTCTCCTCTACCGGTCATGGTGACGGAGTTTTTAAGTTTAATATTGATAGCAGCCTGATCCGATGGTACTTTATCCTGAAGAATTTTAACAGGCTGGTGATTTTCAAGAACTTCTACTTTCTGTACAGCATCTTTAGGGAGAGAATTGTTGATCGTACCATACCCTCCTTCCATCAGGTCTTTTCCGTTGACATAAAATTTATTGATTGCATTTCCCTGATAAAGGATTGTTCCGTCATTATTAACTTCAATACCGGGAATTTTTTTCATTACATCTGCAAGAGTTCTGTCATTTTTGCTGTTAAAAGCTTTAAGATCATAAGATATGGTATCTCCTTTTGCGGTGATCATTTTGGTTTTAAGCTGCACTTCTTTTATTTCTGTAGCCTCAGACTGCATCTTGAAATTCAGGATCTGATCACTATTGCTGATCTGTCTGGTAAGCGGTCTCTGATTGAAAGCTTTTACTTTAAGGTCTACATTGGATTCCGGAGAAGTAAAAGTCACTTTATATTCTCCTTTAGCATTGGTAATTCCATAAGCCAGAATAGCATCTTTACCGGGCTCTTCTACCGTTACGCTTGCGCTCGGTATGGCTACTCCGTCATCGTCAGTAATTTTTCCTGAGACTGTTTTCTGTGCAAATGTGAACACAGTAAAAAAAATCATCAGAAATAAAAGAATATTTTTTTTCATACCTATTATTTGCCTAATTAGTTAATGATTATTGTTTTTCGTTACATCTATTTTAAAGATACATTTTCATGCAAAAAGTTAAATTAATATCACTACAAACTTAGTTATATTTTTAACACTTTCTTCTTTTATTAAAAAATTTTAAGAGTTTGGAATATAAAAAAATTCACCTTTTAATGATTTAAAACAACACAAAACAATATAAATATGGTTTTATATTTTATATTCATAAAAATAAACGGTAATAAATAAATATTTAACAAATAAAATATTAAAAATAAAAATTAATGAACTCTGTATATTGTTTATTTATACAAGAAAAAAATTAATATAATCTGATAAAAATATGGATATTTATATTTTTATTCAATCCTAAAATTTTCTTATCTTAGCTATAAACATATCCATACATGTTTCAGTGCCGCTATTAATTCTTTGAAAATCAGAAACAGCGTTCCGGTATATCTTTCTAATTATTAAAAAACAGTTCTATAATGAAGAATTTTCAATGTTTTTATTTAGACTAAATAACCTGGAATTATTTAAATCATAGATAAAAAAAAATTCTAAACTTTCTTTTGTCCATTTTAATTTAATAATTTTGTAACATAAAATTATTAAAATGGGAATTATTTTAAAGCCTATAGATGTTGTAGAGGATATTTCTAAAGAGGAATTCTATGAAAAATATCTAAAGCCAAGAAGGCCCGTTGTCATCAAAAATATGGCAAAAAAATGGCCAGCTTACCAAAAATGGACGATGGACTACATGAAAGAAGTAGTAGGAGATGTGGAAGTCCCGTTATATGACAGCTCAAAAGCAGACCCTTCTGCTCCCATCAATTCTTCTGCTGCAAAAATGAAGTTTGCAGATTATATAGACCTTATTGAAAAAGAACCAACAGATCTTAGAATTTTCCTTTTTGACCCTATAAAGTATGCCCCAAAACTTTTGGAAGATTATATTTCTCCCAAGGAATTAATGGGAGGTTTTCTGGATAAGTATCCCAATATGTTTTTTGGCGGGAAGGGTTCGGTCACCTTCCTTCACTTTGATATAGATATGGCTCATATTTTCCATACTCATTTCAACGGAAGAAAGCATATTCTTCTTTTTGACTATAAGTGGCGAGAAAGATTATATCAGATTCCGTACGCTACCTATGCACTGGAAGATTATGATATTGAAAATCCGGATTTCACAAAATTTCCGGCTCTGGATGGTGTAGAAGGAATTGAATGCTTTCTGGAACACGGAGATACATTATTTATGCCGACAGGATGGTGGCACTGGATGAAATATCTGGATGGCTCATTCTCTATTTCTTTAAGAGCATGGGACAAATCATGGGCAGTAAAAGCACATTCTCTGTGGAATCTTACCGTACAGCGTAAATTTGACGACATCATGAAGTCCAATTTCAAAAAGCAATACATGGACTGGAAAGAGAAAATGGCTATCAAAAGAGCTGAAATTGCTTTGAAAAGAGGCTTACCAAGATAATAAAAAAGACGTTTCATTTGAAACGTCTTTTTTTATAGCTTATTGTTTATATATCAACAGATTACATAATCCTATACACAGGATACTGTCTGAATGTTTTTTCTTCAAAGTAAGGGGAATGTCTGTACACCCAGTCCAACTGTGCCTCACCATCTTCTGAAAGCTTCTTATCTGATTTTTTTGCTGCTTCAAAGGCTTCTTTAAGTTTTTTATCATTCTTTAACAATGCTGAAGCGGTGTCTTCAAAAATATAGGCAGAATAATATTCTTTCTGAGCTAAAATACCGTCGAAAAAATTCCAGTTAAAAAATGAGTCTAATGCTTCAGGTTCAAGGGTTTCAATAATATATTTCACACCAGGCTGACTGGTAGAAACTACATAATCTCCAGCAGTAAACGTAAGATTCCTCTGAGCCTTATCTACAGTCGTTTCATAATGCAGATAATGACCTTCATAAGGGTTTTTTACTGTTTTAAAATCTTTAATTTTATAAGATTCCACAGCAATGCTGCTGTCTTTCTGGAGCGGCTTTATCTGAATCCCGTTTCTCTTTAGTTCTTCAATCACTCTGTATTGGGACTGAGGAACTACATAATATGAAGGAATAGTGATATATCCTGTAGGAACCGCTGTGGTAAAAAGTTTAATATTTTTTGTAAACGGTTTGTTTCTGTCATAATACAATCTCGGTTTTCCGGAAACCTCGCTGGGTTTGTATTTTCCTTCATATCCTTTAAAATCCATCGTTGAATATTTCGTTGAATCAATTTTCCAACGGATTCCGTATGCCTTTCCGGCCTGATATTGTTTTAAATTTTCAATGCGGAGCTGTTTGATTTTAGCGTAATCTTTATCGAGGTTCTGAAGGTTGACCAGCATGTATTTATAGGTGGCATCTACCCTTTTGTCATAAGGTTTCAGCATATGGGTTTCAGGAACGGTTCCCAAAGAATTGAATAAGGTAGTATATCCTGTAGAATACCTTGGTGAATCTTCAAAAGAGGCAAATCCTACCTCCGGAACATCCCCGTGAATGTTGACATACGGAGTACTTTCATATCCTAATTTTTTCATATCATCCAGGTTTTTGGCCTGATAATCATTGTAAAAATAGGTTCCTAATGTATTTCCTAAACGTTCTTTAAAGGTTGAGATATAAGTAAATGTATACTGATAATCCGCACCATTACTGACATGGTTATCAATAAAAACATCCGGTTTCAGCCACTGATATATTTCCTGAAAACTTCTGGCATTTCTGGTATCTGCTTTAATGAAATCCCTGTTAAGGTCGTAGTTTCTTGCATTTCCCCTGAATCCATACTGTTCCGGGCCATTCTGATTGGCTCTGGAATAAGAACCCCTGTTCAGCATACCGCTTACATTATACGCAGAAATAGCGGCAATAATAAAATTATGTGGCGTTTTGATCTTCTTAGTCGCCAAATCTCTCATCAGCATCATGGTAGCATCAATACCGTCTGGTTCTCCCGGGTGAATTCCGTTATTGACAAAGAGAATGGCTTTATCTTTTCTCAGTTTTTCGGGATCTTTTTCAGAAAAAGGGTTGTAGATAACCACATAGATAGATTTTCCATTATCATCTTCGCCTTTTTTGAGGTATTGAATGGTATTAAAATTTTTTGCCAGATCCTGGTAATAGACATTCATTTCATCATAGGTAACAGTTTGGTTACCATTCCCTTTTTCAAATGGGGTCTGAAATGTTTTTTGCCCAAATAGCAGGGAAGAGCTTAGGGAAAGCAACAGGTATTTCAGTTTCATTGTTAACATAATTTTCAGGAATTAAAATTAGTCAATATGATCCTGTCACAAAAACAAAAATGCTGATCAGTATATTTATTTTTCAGTTTCTACCTAATGGATGCAGTATTTAAAGGTTCCTTGATTGGATTTCTTTATTTATCCTTTTAAAATTTATCAGTAAAGGTCTCATTGTTATCGGCATTACTAAAAACGGAACGCAGGTTGCGTAAGGAAACCCTTTACTTCCTTTCATCATAATAATGGCAACAAATGCTACTATTGCCAGCAAAAACATAATTCCAAAGCCAATAGCAAGCCCTTTCATTATATTTCTTTTTTTAAGCAGTTCCTCATTGGTTAATTCCTGGAATATATTATCCTTCATGAAGTATTGTTTTTTTTACAAATATAGCTTGTTTCAGGGACATAAAATTCTAGTAAAAAAGAAGAAATTCACTACGTTTTAAAATGAAGTTGAATCCAACAGGATTATCTGCTACAACCAGATTATACTATAATATGTAATGAACACAGAATTGATCACCATTACAATTCTTGAAACACCACAATGGAAATAGGGTCAACAGATTGTAGAATCGGAAAGCTTACAATTTACTGTTTCCACCCGTTTTATGTCACGAATACTCAATTGATGCGTATGTGGAAACTTCAGAAGGATAGAACTCATGGCGGACTTTTGAAGATTGGGTTATTAAAGGTATCACCTATTTAACATATCTGCATTCCTCCCTTTTTCATCAGGATATAATGTGGGAAGTATGTCGCTTTGCCAGCATTCATTCGTTTCAATATCCATGATGGATAGCGCTCCGGTAAAAGCTGCTCCGGTATCCATATTCCAGATATTGGCTTTATTGGATGGCATTTTACTTCCGATATACAGTGTTGGAGTATGTCCGATGAATATTTCTTTATAAAGAAGCAGTCTTTTAGGATATAACAAGGAGTGTTTTTCTAATTTTTTATCCATTGCTACAGCAGTCTCCCAAAGGGTTCTGTCCCAACGGTAATTGCTGGAATATACTTCTTTCTCCGGACCATGCATGGAAGAATAGCCGGCATGAATAAACAGGCGGTTCTGCTCATCCACATGATAACTTTTCATGCGTTGGAAAAATTCCAGATGGATCTCCTGGTCTTCCTGAGAATAGTTTTCATAACTGTCTACTGTACTTTTACCGCCATTGGAGAGCCAAACTCCGGGACCTTCTCCACGGGCTAACCAGTCTTCACACCAGACATCATGATTTCCTTTGATAAAAATACATTCGTTCTTTTCGGAAAGTTCAATTAAAGCCTGAATGACCTGGTAAGATTCGCTCCAGCCGTCTACATAATCTCCCAAGAAGATCAGTTTGTCGTCCGGGGTAACCTCAGCTCTTTCAAGTATCTGCGTTAGGGCTCTGTATCCGCCGTGAATGTCTCCTATTACTAATGTTCTGCTCATGGTTTACTTTCGTTGATGAAAAGATAAACCATTATCTTTACATAATGGTTCTTTTCATACAGTTCTGTTGTTTTTTATGACTTTGAAATGTATTTAGGATCTACAAATTCTGTGAGCCACACTCCGTTAGCCGATTGATAGAATGCAACTCC
Source organism: Chryseobacterium sp. (assembly GCF_019236175.1). Lineage (GTDB taxonomy): Bacteria > Bacteroidota > Bacteroidia > Flavobacteriales > Weeksellaceae > Chryseobacterium. The sequence goes on along the minus strand of NZ_JAFAJM010000014.1, from coordinate 332,192 downwards.
GTCTTCATGCATTTGTCCGGTTCTGATGGTCAGAATGATGGGCTTGCCATATCTCATCCCCACCTTGGTAGCGGTCTCTTTATCAGCACTTAAGTGTACATGCTGGCGGGTTCTTTTTTCAATTCCTTTAGCGGTAATAGAAGAAATGTTAGCTTCCGCAGTCCCATGATATAAAAAATCAGGTGGTTGCATTGCTACCAAAGCCAAATCGATGTCGATAGAATGTCCCTGACTTGCTCTGATCTTTGTTTTATCATCATTAAAGGCGAATCTTTTTTTGTTATTGGTTTCAACCACCTCATCCAGTTCATCCAAAGAAAAGTGCATCCTTTTTTTTTCTGATTTTGCTCTCAGTTCTTCTACATCTGCCCAGCCGTTTTCATCCAGTTTTAATCCGATCGTTTCGGGCTGGTGCCTCAAAATGAGGCTCAAAAATTTACTTATTCTTTTTGTTTCTATTTCGTTCATAGTGTTTGTGCTTTAGTTATGTATTATAAAATTCCGGAGAAAAAGTCACAGGAAACCCTGTTGTTTTATGAATATCATCTGCATACTGATCAAAATAATATGGATCCGGTGCTACTGAAAGCATTACAGAGATGCTGTTTTTAAGATAGACGAATAAATCAGATTCACCCGGTCCTTTTCCTTTAAGAATATTCTGAATCTCTATTCCATTTATTTTATGTAAAGGAATCAATAAAGTCTTCTTTTGATGTGAAAAACCCAGCAGACTATTTTGATGATCTATCCAAAGTAAGGTCTTCCCATTTATTCTATTCAATATTTCAACCGGGGTCTCAAATGCATAATCGGGAGAGTAATGAACATGAAAATTTTCTATTTCTAAAGCTTTATTGATTTCAATTCTTCCTTCATATTTCTTCAAAGGATAATTCTGAATATCATTCTCGGGATCATTTTTTGAAAACATCTCAGTAAGGGCTTTTAGGAAAGATTTCATGAGTTTACAGTGTATTTATTTTCTAATTTTTCACATAGTGTTTCAATATCCTCTTTTCTTACCAGCTCCTCAACCCATTTCTGGGGGATGTTTCCAAAACCATAATAAATTCCTGCCAATCCACCGGTAATAGCTCCTGTGGTATCGGTATCTTCACCCAGATTTACGGCTTTCAATACCGCTTCTGAGTAACTCTCTGAATTTAATAAGCACCATAATGAAGCTTCCAGGCTATGTAGTACGTACCCACTCCCCCTTATTTCATCTTCAGAATATTTTGAAATATCGTTTTTTAAAACCCTTTGAAAAAGCTCAAGCTCACTCAAGCTAAACCACTGTTTTTCTGCATATTCCAAAGCAACATCCTGCATATACTGATAAGCTTGAGATTTGCTTTTCCCTTTGATTAACTGAATGCTAAATATCACATAGATAAAGCAGGCAAAAACAGATCTAAAATGTCCATGCGTGATGGTGGAGATTTCCTTTACTGTTTGGTAAATCTTTTCAATATTTTCTTCATCTTTTAAATAAAAAGCAAGGGGAAGAATTCTCATTAAAGAACCATTTCCATTGTCTTCTTCAAAGATATTTCCTGAAAATCGCGCGCTTTCTCCTTTAATTAACCTTGCAATAGCCTCCCTTGTAGTTCCTCCAATATCGAAAAGTCTTCCATGGGCAGTCCAATGACCGTATTTAACCCATTTTATAAAGCTTTGCCCTATCTTTTCCAGATTATAGCCCTTTGTAAGTTCTTCAGCAAGGCAGAGCGTTAGAGAGCTATCATCGCTCCAGGTTCCTTTGGGTTGATTATGCGAGCCGAATTCCTGCATTTCTGTAACAGGAAACTGTTTTAAATATTCTCTGTTTTTAAATTCAACCGGAACTCCTAGAGCATCACCGATGCATACTCCCATGATTCCTGCCTTTACTTTATTTTTCATTACGCAAGGTTTATCAGTTTATCGAACAGTAGTTTCATGCCCTGTGTAGCCGTTTCTTTCATCACTACTGCTCTTTGCCCGTAACCAAAGCCAGTTTCATTAGGATTGATCACAATTAATAGACAATCATCTTTGATATCATGAATTAACCCTGCTGCAGGATATACCTGTAAAGAGGTCCCGATCACCAATAATATATCGGAATCTTTTACTATTTCTCTGGCGTCCTGGTACAAAGGAACATCTTCTCCAAACCAAACAATGAATGGTCTTAACTGAGCTCCATCTTCTGCTTTATCGCCTATATTGATATCTCCTTTTTGTTCGTAGCTTAATCTTTTATTGTTGCACGAACATGACTTAAACAATTCTCCGTGAATGTGAAGAATCTTGGTAGAACCAGCTCTTTCATGCAGATCATCAATATTTTGGGTAATGATCTGTACCTCAAAATATTTTTCAAGCTCTGCCACTAGTTTGTGGGCTTCATTAGGCTCTACTTCGTGAAGCTGTCGTCTTCTCTGGTTGTAAAATTCTAATACCAAAGCTCTGTCTTTTCTCCAGCCTTCCGGACTTGCCACATCGGTTACATTATGATTCTCCCAGAGGCCATCTCCGTCTCTGAAGGTTTGTATTCCGCTTTCTGCGCTGATTCCTGCACCGCTTAATATGGTTAGTTTTTTCATTGGTGTAATTTTGTTTTTGTACACAGTGGCTTCTTAGTCACGAATGCACGAATATAATTGATTCTACAAAGGAGATTTTAAGAGCTTTTTATAAATTTCTTCGTTCTCTTCATCAAAACAAACAAAAATAACATTCTCTATGCTATCTGAGTGAAATTTTCTTACTTCATGGATCGCGATTTCTCCTGCCAGTTCTTTTGGAAATTTATAGATTCCTGTGCTGATATTGGGAAAAGCAATTGTTTTAATATCAAGTGTTTCCGCCAGCCTCAAAGAGTTTTTATAACAATCAAACAGAAATCGAATACATTTTTCTTCATCTCCGTTCCAGACCGGTCCTACAGTATGGATGACATATTGAGCGGGAAGATTTCCTGCTGTGGTCGCCACTGCTTCCCCGGTATTACATTTTCCCTGTCTGTTTCTGATCGCTCTGCATTCTTCAAGGATTTGTGATCCTCCGGCACGATGAATAGCCCCATCTACACCGCCACCTCCTAATAAGGAGGAATTGGCAGCATTGACAATAGCATCTGCATGGATTCTTGTGATATCTCCTCTTATGATTTCAATTTTCATTGTATTTCTTCAAATGGTTTCAGCATCTCTTCTTTCTTTGTTAAGATTGCAAAAACCACTCTTTTAAATTTGTTCTTATATTTTCCCTGAAGGTATTTCCTGAACAAACCGGCAATTTCTTTCGGATCATTCCTAAATACTCCACAGCCCCAAGCTCCCAGAATCAGGGTTTCATTGCCCTGATGTAAGGCGAGTGCAAGCATTTTATCTGTTCTGATATCCATAGCTCCCGCAATTTCATTTTCTCTTTGGGGTTCCTGTCTTTTTACAACCCCGGCATTTACTGCCGGAGAAGTAATAAAGTTACACAGAACCGGTTCTGACAATAATTCCCCTTTATCTTTTCTGAAAACAGGCACTTTCGGGCTATAAATCATCGTATCTGTGTAAAAACAAGAGGTCATACTGCGATGTAATGTGTAATAATCCTCTGCCATTAACAGGCTTTCATATAATCCGGAAGTTCTTGCAAGGCTTTCTTCCTGGGCTTCGGCACCATTGATAAATCCGCCACCAGGATTTTTTGCGGAGGCAAAATTAAGGCACATGACCTTATCCTGATCCTCTTCATTCACTAATTCTAAAATAGCTTTTAGGGAGCTGCAGCGCCAGGTTTCAAATTGAGTTTCAAAATGTACTTCCGGCATTGGGGCAGCAGCCAGTTCGGAAAGTTGTTCCGGAGTGAAAAGAACGGTTTCTTTTTTACTGATTTCCAGCTCATTTTCTATATCTATTCTTTCGTTTTCTGTATTGATATAATATTTTCTGGCGAGGATATCTAAGGTATCTTTTGCCATTCCTTTATTTGTCATGATTGCTTTTGTTTTTTGGCCACGAATAGACGAATTTTCTTATCATACTTATGTATAGTTTAAGCCTTATAACAATTGTCTATGCTTTTATTCGTGCATTCGTGGCGTTTGTTTTTAAAATCTTAGTCTGATCCTATCCTGCGAGCAATTTCGTTGGATAACGGATATATTTTTTCTACAGGTAACAGCTTTTTGGCTTTATCATATTCCCCCTGTTTGGTAAGATTCAAAATCTTTTTAACCAATGGTGAGTAGTCTTCTATTTTCACCATCCAGTCTTCATTAAATTCTTCGATCAGAAATCGGCTGATTCCTACCTGGATGGAACGATATTCCAGCTTGTTACCTTTGATATTTCTTTCGGGATCCCATTGTACATATACTTTGGCTTTTTCAAATTCCTCTTCCCATATGCCGGGCTTTGGATATACCCTTTTCTCAGGCGAGGTTAAAATGGCAAGTTCCAAAGCTTTCTCCCATGCTTCTCTTTTAATGTGAATGGCAAGAGTACATTCCTGATTGGATTTCTGACCGTAATTACTTCGTTCCATCATCCAAAGAAAAGAAGGCTTAATCCAGGTCATTCTGCTGAATGAAAAAGGAGCAGTAAACTTCTGATTCTCTATTGCAGATTTTGCTATCGTTTTATTATAAGACTGATATACAACAATCGTATCCCGGTTATAGTCTGCTCTTATTTCAAATTCTTTCATCACTTATTTAATCAAAATCATATACATATACCTCAACATCATTTGCCCGTAAAGTTCTTTCGATAATAGGTTCTATTTGTTCCCATTTTCCACCTGCCAATCCACATCCAATTCTTGGCATATGTATACTTGCGTTGATGCGTAAGGCTTGTTTGGATAGTTCTTCTAAACATTTTTCAATCGCTTCATATCGAACAGGAATTCCGTTACTTCCGGTTTTGATTCCTTTTTGACCAATCATATTGGCAACATAGACATATTGTTCTACCTGTATGATCTGAAGTTCTCCCAAACCAAAGTTATTTTCACTTCTGAAGCGGTACCAGTTTCTGTATTCATTTTCAGGCTCTTTCCATCTTTTTGAAATAGCCAATACAAAACCTTTTCCCCAACCTCCAATATCGTTGCAAATATGAGTAATAATCTTATTTCCTTCAACTTGAGGATTTGTAGCGTCTCCTTTTAAGTATTGTATAGTTTTCATGGTTATTTCATTTTTATTTTACCCAAACTCAGACACTTTTCAATGTTTTTTAATGTTCCGCTTTTTCGTTTTTCATCGGTGTTAAAATCCGTAGCCAGAAAATGGGTGCAAAGATCAATTCCGAACATATCTCTTTCATAATCATTTACAAAACCGCCCATCACATTCCATTTCATAGTCTTCGTTTTAAATGAATTGGCAAAATATCTTGGTCTTTTTCCTACATGTAAAATTGTTACGTTTTCACATTTATCTTTTAAAAATTCCATCATCATTGTATCGGTTCCCGAAAAATCGCCTATAATAAATTCACATTCAGAAAGATTTATTTTTTTAAAGGTTCTATATAGAATTGATGAAAATTTTCCCACGACAAATTTCCATTTTCAGATACATATATTTTTTTCATCGTTGTGTTTTTATATTCTTAATTAATTTTCACATGGTCTTCACAATCTATTTTCAATTCTCTAAAATCTTTTGAATAAGGAGAATAAGATCCAAACATACTGTCAAATTTCATTTCAAGCTGATCAAGTTTAAATTCCTCATCAATCTGATCCAGGCAGGTTATCACCAGGTTCTTTTTTGTTGGGGTAATATAAGCTCCATCCAATTTTAAAGCATAATTCAATAATTTATAATCTAACCCTCCGAATCTCAGTTCTTTCTGATATTCATTAAAGGTACACGTTTCTTCTACATTATTTCTCAGATGCAGCTCTTTTTCATTGCTCATCCATCCATTTCCGTGACGTGTTGCATAGCTTCTGGTTACATAATACATTTCAATATCTTCAAAATTGAGCTTTTTACAGATCTCATAAGCATTTTTTGAAGTTGTATGAGCGTATGTTACATTCGGAAAAACACCATGATCCATATCTAATAAAATCCCCTGACTTCCCTCAAAAATGAGATTTTCAAATGAGTTCAGATAACTGTAATCATCGATCTTCCAATCTATTTTTTCAACAGCTTCTAAAAAAGGAATGATCTGCTCATTAATCTGCTCCTCTTCCATAAAACCATAGTAATAAGCAATTCCTTTCAGCTTTTCGATCAACATTTCCTTTGGGGCAATAAGATCAATGGCAAATAGTTTGTAAGGGCTTTCATTTCTTTTCATGGTAGCTCCTACTCCTTTTCCACAGGTTCCATGTTCCAGATTTTTGGAACTGGTTCTGTTTTGCCAGACATCAAAAGGCGTAGTTACCTTGGCTAACGGATGAATATGAAGCTCTGTATTTCCGTTTTTTGCTTTTAATTCTTCCCTTTCATTGAATAGAAATAAGGGATGAATGGTGCAATGTTCGGTATAATAAGAAGGTAATCCGCGAAGCGCTCCACTGGCAAAACTTGAATGAACATGTTTTCTGTCATCAATCATTACCGTATGAGCCGCTTGCTGTCCTCCTGAGAATCTGATCACTACAGCCTCAGGATTTTGCTGAGCCAGAAAATCTGTTGTGATTCCTTTTCCTTCATCTCCGAAACCTAGTCCTATAACAATTTGCGCCTTTTTCATGTCTGGTATTTTTAAAGTTATTGCCGCTGTGGCTAATTTGTGATCTACAGCATCTGTATATTGTCTAACCCGTCTACGTTTGGTGTTCCAAAGGTTTTATCTTTACATTTATTGCAGATAATCTTTGTGATCACCTCCGGAATATCTCTATGGTCTGGTATGGATATACAATTTTCTCCTAATAATTCCTTCCAATCTCTATTTGCTCTTATCGCCTGATCAGAATGCAGAACATTGATATGATATACCTCGTATTTCTTTTTAGCTTCTTCCAACAGATCGAAGTGAGTATAGGTTTGCTGTCCTGAGCCCATGATTTCTCTGATGGCTGATGCCGAAAGTACTTTCAGGCAAGGTTCGTCACCTACGGTAAACAATAGCCCTTTCTGATTTCTTTTTTCAAAAGCATCTGTTCTGGTATGGAAGGCGGCAAAATACCATGCTAATAGATAACTCTCACCTCCATTTCCACCGCCTCCGGATTCAATATAAGTACGGGTAAGCCACATATCCAGTTCTTCATCTCCGGACTCAAACTGGCCTATCTGTAACGGATAATTGTCACATTCATGATCTCCTATTCCCAGAAAAAGCAATGCCGGATCAGGAACGCCACCCTGGATGATTCCACCCATCAGTTTAGGAAGGCCTTCTTTAATGAGTTGATGTGGAATATGTCCCATACTTCCTGTAACGTCCAATCCCAGAATAATAGGAACTGTATTGGGATGTACCTCAGAATCTCTGGACTCCCTGAAAGAAATTCCTTGAGGAATCATTGATGGATGTGCCTGTCTTTTGGCATTCTGTGTAAAAATTTCACCTGCGGATTTTGTTCCGTAACCTGCTCTGCTTGCTCTGTTATAACGAGCGTCTATATCGTATCTTGTACCTCCCATAATTAAAATGTTTTGCCGAATAAATATTCAAATCTCTTTTGAGAAACTCCTAACTGAATATTCAGATTTCTGATAGTTAATGATAATTCCATGTCCTTCTGAACGAATGCTTCGGGATTAAAATCCGCAAAAGTCAAACTGTTTCTGTCCAAAGGACTCACATCAATAAGTCCTTCCTGTTCACGCTCGAGTCTTTTGATTCTTAACCCGATGTCTTCTACCTTGCGCCTGTAAATCAACTCTGAATCTTCTCCGATCGTTCGCGCACGGTCTTCTCTGATCTGATCATTATTTCTTTGTAATGACTCGATAAATCTTGGTTTTAATTCATCTTCCATATCTGATTATTTTTTTTGCGTTATTATTACGCTAATTGAAAAGGACATAGTTTTGCAAAACATTATTTAATATTCATCAGGACTTACCTTTTCATAGTGCTATTTTGTGACCGGTTATTGTGTTTTTACCCTCTTAATTCATCTCTTACTTCCATCAAAGCAAATCCTAAAAGGTTTTCTCCGTTCCATAATAAAGGATTTTCTGCTCTTGAATCTGTTTCCAGCATTCCGATTCCCCAAATGGTATCGTATGGACTGGCTTCTACAAGGATTTTCTCTCCTGTTGACAAAAGAAAGTCTTTATACTTTTTGTTCTGTGAAAATTTCAAAAGATTTCCCTGTTTTACAATCTCATATTTGTGCTCATTCCAAAGTTTCGGGTCAAAGTTTTTTACTTGTCTTCCCAGAGTTTTAACCTGATTCGGACTTGCTGCTTTCAGTATTTTTTCCAGCGTTTCAGGATCATTAAATAATCTTGCTTTACCGGCCATCATATAATGTTCTGCTGTTTTATAAACGATCCCGTTCTCTTCAAAATTCCCTGTAAACCATTGGCTAAAACATGATTTGGTGATTTCATCTTTAACCGTATGCCCCCAGAAAAACAAAAACTTTATCCTTTGTTTCTTCTGAAACCTGTCTTTAATATTTTGTATGGTGTATTTCATATTGTGTTATTTCTACGCAAATGTAATACAATATCATTTTAAGTGCCAAATTTATTTGTGTTAATTTTACGCTAATAAATATAAAAACCTGGTTTACAGGATATAAAGTTTTTACAAATAACAGGTTATGGCGGGATTATTCCATAAAAAAAACGGACTAAAGTCCGTTTTTATACTGATCAGCTTTTTTCGACTGTCTGGCTTCGGTACAGGATTTCGTTGAGTTTTTTCTCCAAAACAGAATATAAAACAAATTCAAAGAAGCGGTTATTCTGCTTTACAATTCTCATTATATGCATATGAATCAGATTAAAGATCTGGGCTTCCTTTGTATCTGCAGTCCAGAAAACCGGTGCGGTCCGGATCTGTAGTCTGATTTCCTTCAGAATCCTATCCGTTTCAGGAAATTCAGATTCTAAAATAAACGCTATGTTTTCTTTATTCTCTGAAAAGATCTTATGAACATAACGGCTGGTATCGGGACCGGCTCTGAGCTCCGATCCGAAAGCATTCTTTATTTTCTTTACATAGCTTATCTTCTCTTCCCAGCTGTCATACATACTGTCAATATAATATAATGCAGTTCTAAGACAAAAGAACAGCTCTTCAGCGTTTCCTTCCAGCGTTTCCTTTATCGTCTGATGTGCTACCAGGCTGTCGAGATGGTGTAGTTTTTCAAAAAACAGGATATGATCTCCTGAATAACGTCTCATTTCTCTGTCATAAGTAGTATATTGAATTTGATCGATATCGTTTTGTTTTTCTTTCAGAAAGGCACTCAGTTCATGAACAGCGTCCATAGGCCTGGAAGAGAAAATCCTCAATCGTATGTGAAAATCAGGACTGTAATAATACAGATAGACAAAATGGCTCAGTATGCCATTCTCCGCCAGCTGATTCAGGTAAGGTATAAGATCCGAAATCAATGGGGCGGCATCTTTTTTACTGATAAATAACTTCAGATAAATACAGTCGTCCATAAAAGGGAATAGTTTTCCCGGAACTTTTATATCTTCAGGTATGGACAGGGATGAGTGGGATACCAGTGCTTTGTTTTTAAAAGCAAAAATAATTTCTGAAAGCACCTTTTCCTTTTCACCGCTCAGACTGAAAGGAATATACTCATCATAAAGAACTTCACAAAGAACTAAGCTGCCTTTCTTTTTAAGCTCTTTTAAAAATAATTCGATGGAAACCGGAATGTTCTCATTAATATAAAGCTCATTTTCTCCTTCCACGATACAGAATGACGGATTGATACCCAGTCTTTCTGCATTCTTTTTATAGGATTGCATGCTGACTTCAGGATTTTCGTTTTTGTTTTTGAAAAATTCACTGGCCTCTACCCTCCAGTGTGCTTTTTTTAAAATATGGTTTCTGTAGCAGATTCTCGGAAAAAAGCCGGAAATCTTCATTACCTTATCGATGGGTATACCCGATTTTTCTTTGTTATCAAACTGAGCACCTATATCGAGTAAAAGACTGAATATAGGGCTATTAACCGGGTGTTTCGCATCAAAAAAGGCAGAGAACCTCGGAATAACATATTTGTTGTATTTTTTACTTCTTAAATATACCCGGGAATCGATAATACTTACCGACAGATCATGAATGTCAATATATTTCTGATGGCTGTATGACGGGCTGTCATTGGGATACCTGATAATGTATTCACACTGAATATTCCGTTGTACGATCTGACCGGCAAGATGAGTAGGAAGGTGCTCTATTTCAGCCCAGATAAAATCGGGGCCCAGTGTGGTCTTCTCATATTCCTGGATTTCATCTGCAAAATTTCTGATTTTCCTGTCCGCGGTAAATCTTCCCAGTATCTTTAGCGGAGAAGCATAGGAAAGATAATTGATGCTGATGGTCCTTTTACTGCTGTCATGATCATTAAAAAGTGAAACAGAACAATATTTTGTCCCGGTATCCGGAACGGTTCCGGAGAAGGATACCAGATCCTGTTTTTCAAGATCAATCTTTATTTTACCTTCTCTGGCTCCTTCAAACATTTTTTTCAGAATCAGGCTTTCAGATTTCCCGAGCTGCAGATGTGAACCGCCTGTCATTCCGATATTATCTCTATCATCAAGAGACAAGACCTCCAATAGTGGAATTTCTCTTTCACCATATTTTTTGATGAAAGCATCAATGAATATTTCGAATACTGCCGGCTTGGTATCAAAATTTTGCGATAATTTCTCATAAATCAGGAGAATATCTTCCACCTCCGTTGCTATTTTTGGGCTGATGCCTTGATCTCCCTGAAAATAAAGATCGTAATGAATCTGCTGATCTAAAGTCTTTCCGGTCAGTCCTTTGGTTTGGAGTTCAAAAATATCGAGAAGGTCTTTATAAAGAGAAGGATCATCCTGTTTCAGCTCATCTGAAATAATAAGCTCCAATACGTCATTGGCAAGATAATGGCTTCCGAGACTGGAGTACTTAAGATTAGAAAAAATAATGGACTCCTCCAGCAAATCATCAAAAAATGCCAACCCTTCATCTTCCGTCACCTTAAAAGTCTCTGTCAGAAAATGAATGAACTCAGCCATAGATCTTTCTTTCTGACAAAATTCAAAAATAGAACTCATTACCTCATCATTCTCAACACTGTTTTTTATATATCCGTTAGCAACACTCTGGAGGTCTTTTTGAATATAAACAGCTTCTCCTTTCTGATTAATTGAAAAGGTATTATTAAGGGAATAGCTAAGCTTCATCCTGATGGTTCTGTTTTCGTTAGCCCTTTTTACAATCTGATCCAGATACGAATAGCTAATCTTCCCACGGATCTCCGTATACCCTTCCGATGTATTTATTTCTTTATGACAAAGATCAAGCAGTCCGATCCCCGAGAACATCCCGAATGGTACCGATCTGGTGGCTGCCCTGGAAAAATACTTATAGAACGAAAACTCAATATTTTTCTTTTTATCTGCTGTCTTATGATCATATTCTAACAGAAATTCAAAGAAATGACCGGAGGCCATTTTTATAGAATCCATAAAAAGACTATTGTGGGACACCTTTTGAAATGTATCTTTAAATGACATACTGGAAAGGTAAGCCGACTTAAAGAAATCAATACCCAACAAGGGTCTTCTTAAAATTGCCTTAGAAAAAAGAGAGTCAGACATAAACTTTGGTTTCTTGCATATCATTAATTAAATCAGGAATAAAATACCTGATATGAGATCTTGAATAATTTTCCGGAAACACATACTGGTTGATGAGTAAAGTAGGTGAAAATTCAAAATTCTCTGTCATTCCGAAGCGGTTTTGTTTCTGGATCTGCTCTTCGATCAGCAAGTGTATGTCATCCCCTATTTCCTGTTTTTTTCTAAAAAATTCAAAATCGTAAGCTAATAGTTCCAGGGTAGAAAGGCCGCCCGAACGAAAATAATGGTAAAAAATATTTCTGATCATTGCTTCGCTTTCCGGCATGAAATTCTTATCATAAAAAACAATCTGGATCACTATACTTTCCGGATCAGCACGATAAATATCCAATAGAGTCCTATACGTTTCTTTACAGTATTTACAGGTAGGATTTGAGATCATGGTGATCACGGGTTGATCATGTTCCTGCTGCCCGCCGATCATTACTCCCATTGTTTCAGTATCCAGATTAATTTTTTTGCTTTTAATCAGGGAAAATTTAAACAAATCATAATTCCGGTAAAACTTAATAAGCCCGGTATTCGTGGTCTTCAGTCTTTCCACTAAAGCAGTTTGGGAAGATACAAAAGAGGTGGCAAGATAAGATACCGCACCGATCAAGGCCAGCAATAAGAACTTGTTCAAACTCATTTCAACCGCCAGTTCCTTGTAAGCAAAAAAACCGGTCACTACCTGGATATACAATACAGCGATCGTTGAGAGACAGATGGTGCACCACTTCTTTTCCACGAAAAACTGGAAATATAAAGAATAGACTGTTACCGGTATACTTAGCAGTGATCCCAATAAAAAAAGATACATATATTCCGGAACTGCAAGACTGAATCCCAGTAAAAAAACCTGGAAAACAAAAAAGAAGAAACTGAGATGCCCTAACTTGACATCGATCTTTTTTGCAGAATTGATCACCGAGCTGCAACTTGATTTTTCCTCTTTGGAAGAACAGAATTTATTGGAGAAATCGGATTCTATTCCCAGCTCCATCGAAAGTCCGCTATAGGAGACATAAACTCCTGCAAAAGAACAAATTAAAAGAACCAAAAGACTCCACGAACCGGAAATTGTTTCCAGGTAGCCAAGAAACAAAAGTAGAACGACATAAACAATCATCTTCCGGTCTGCCCTGAAGATTGCTTTCTTAAACGGAAGCTCTTCAACAATCAAAACAAGGCCTTCTTCCAGATCGTCTTTTGGATGGTATTCAAATGTCAGTTCCCTTAATTCATCATAAAAGATGACAAGGTCTTTAGGGTCGATCTGATCTTTTACTTCTTCATAACTGTACATATCATATTTAATATTCAGTATGTTCAGGGCATCCACATAAGATATAATTTCAGGATAATCAGGGTGGGAACTAACGGATGTTTCAAAGTCGGGATAGTCTACCTCTATATTTTTATTTTTCAGGTATTTATAGAGAATTCGAATATTATTACTCATTCTTGGTTGTATTTTTTAACAGGAAATGATTCAATTCGGAAACCGAAAGATTGATTCCAATGATCTCATTTTTATCGTTCAGTAAAAAGCTGGACGGAAAAGAATTAATGCCCCATTCTTTGGCCTGATCCCCGTTCTCATCCAGATACTGAACCCAGGGAATATTAAAATCTTTAATTGTTTTTCGCAGATAAGGCAGGTCTTTTGTGCGGTCTGTAGCGATATTAATGATTGTAAATCCTTTTGGGGCAAAAGTTTGGTACAGCCTGATATAATCAGGTAAATCACGTCTGCATGGCAGACAGTGGCTAAACCAGAATTCAATCAGAGTATATTTTTGATCCGGACCGGTTTTAAAGTTTACCTTTTTTTTCTCCAGATCAGTGACATAAGGTAACGGAAATGTTTGCCCCATCGCGAATATTTTTTTCCGATGAATTTCAGCGGCTATTTCACGGGCTGCAAAAGTCTTTTTAATAAGAGGTGAAAAAAAACTTAATATCGAGCCGGCTTCCTGCACACTGAGCTGGTTTTTCTGAAACATTTCCACAAACTTCCAGAAAGCGATCCCTGAGCCGGAATATTCTTTTACATAATCAGAAAGCATTTTCTTTTCATCAGCCATGATTTCATTCTGAATTTTATAATAGGAAGTGAAATATTCCCGGGGGATTTTTTCCATCCCTCCATACTCAGCTACTGCTTTATTGCCGTCCTGATATAAATCCTGATATCTGTCCCTGACTGGCTTGAAAAAATGATCAAAGTCTTTTTTTTCACTGCGCAGCTGGCGGCTGTCATTTACCCGAAGGGAATCCATTTTGAAAAGATCAACAGATACATTTCTGGAAGAAATAAAAAAAACAGGTGTTTCGCTGTAACCTTTGATATCCTTGTCGATCAATTTATACGGGCTTCCTTCTTTCAGGCCTGAAACATTAAACTGGAAATTTCCTTTCTGATCCACCGAAGCGGAATCTAAAAGCTTCCCTTTTTCGTAATAGCGGTCGTGAAAAGCATTAACAAGATATATTTTGGATTGGTGAAATGTATATTGTGAATGTCCTTTAATGCTGATGTTTTGTGAAATAAAGAACGGGCTGGCCAGAGAAAAAACTGAAATGCAAAGTTGAGCAAAAACTTTCATAACATGAATGTATTAATAACGAATAAATAAAATAGGCTGCCTTATATTAAATACAGCAGCCTATCTTGATCATATGCTTATATAAGGAATTCTTTCTTCGGTGAGGATATTATATTCCTCATCGACATGAATTACTTATGCGCAGCAGTTTGTGTGTGGAGTTCCGGAGAAGTTATTCCAGATTGATCTTCCTGAAGAACATAGAGCGTCTGCGTTACATCCTCCTTCACTGATTGGATCCTCTATGACTTTTAAACCTCCTTTAAAGTTTTTCAAAGTTCCTCTGTTTAAAGTTGAAGATTCTGATAAAGACTTTGTCGTCTTTTTGATCATTAATTTTTTCATGGATTAGTTGATTTTTGTTCGGAGCCAATTTACAAAAAAAATCAAATGAACAAAGGGTTTATAAAAAAAATATTTCCTTGTCCCATTGAAAAAATCACCTATTTATCATAATATTAAACAGACCGCGGAAATACGGTTTCAGAATTGGTGATCTTTATTTAATTTCAAAATAAAATCCCTGTTCTTCCAGTTCTTTATATTTTTCCTGGTTGAAGGTAAAGAGTTTTCCCGGTCTTCCACTGCCCTCTTTTTTAACGTTATTGGTTTCATTAAGCAATCCGTAGCTCATGATTTTTTTACGGAAGTTTCTTCGGTCAATTTCCTGTCCTACAATGGTTTTATAAAGGTTTTCAAGATCTGAAAAAGGAAATTCTTCATTCAGAAGATTAAATCCGATCGGCTGATACTGAATCTTGGTACGAAGCCTTTTTAAAGCAATATCAATAATATTCTGGTGATCAAAAGCAACTAAAGGAAGCTGATTCACACTAAACCACTGTGCATCATCTGCATCAGAATCTGCAAAGAGCTCATGATAAGAAGGATTCACAAGGCCCAAATAAGCTACAGAAACCACCCTGTTTCTCGGATCACGACCAACATTACCAAATGTATAAAGCTGTTCTAGAAAATCCGGCTTTATGCCTGCTTCTTCGTGAAGCTCTCTCTTTACGGCATCGTCAAGATTTTCATCATCCAGAACCAGCCCTCCCGGAAGGGCCCATCCGCCTTTAAAGGGTTCAATATTTCTTTTGATGAGAAGAATTTGAAGGTCTTTTTTATCGAAATACCCGAAAATAACGGCATCTACCGCTACTTTGATATCCTGTAATTTTTTTGGAGATTCCATAAATTAATTTGCGTTACGAATACACAAAATTATGAATAAATAATTAGTATTTTTACTTTTACTATGAAAAAGCTTTTTTATCTTATTCTTATCCTTGGGCTGTTCTCTTGTAAAAAAGAACCGTCTTTTGCGGATACTATTACCTTACACTATAAAAAAAATGAAAAGCTAAGCTTTCAAAAGTTTAACGAAGGCATCGGAGAATCGGAAACCGGATTAATATATATTGGCAAGGACCCGTCCAATGTTGAAGTAAAGTATTATAATTCAATGGTAGCACCACCGCCACCGCCGCCTGGAACAGAGATCAAAAGAAATTTTAACCTTCATAAGGAATATTTTCGTCCCGCTTTTGAAAGAATGAAATTTTCTTACACACCTGTGCGTTTTGATTCTTTATCGGAAGCTCATGTAAAAATAATCATTAAACCTAAGGATACCATTCCTAAATATGCCTACAACTCAGAAATCGGTGTCATTAAAAAATACAAAGCTTTTCCCGTCTTTATCAAAAATATCTCCAAACGGAAATTAATATTTCCGGAATTCAAAAACCTTCCGCTTGCGATATTCAATAGTCAGCATAAATGGCAGATGATATGGAATGATAATGCCTTTAGTTGCGGAGCCGTATGGGAAAGGGATTACTGGGAATTTGAACCTGATGAAATCATGATCTTTTCAGTTAATTATCTTACGGGAGCAGATCGAGGCAAATTTAAAATATCATTTGGAGGGACTGCTTCTGAACCATTTATGATGAATTATGACAGAAATACGGTCAAAGAACAGCGAAACTACATTCAGGTACAATAAAAATAAAAACCGCTTCTTTCGAAGCGGTTTTTCTATATTTAGTCATTAAGCTTTAATACAGCCATAAATGCAGATTGCGGTACCTCTACCCTTCCGATCTGTTTCATCTTCTTCTTACCTTCTTTCTGCTTTTCCAATAGCTTACGCTTTCTGGAAATATCTCCACCGTAACATTTTGCGGTAACGTCCTTCCTTAAGGCTTTGATGGTTTCTCTTGCAATAACTTTCGTTCCTAATGCTGCCTGAACAGCGATATCAAACTGCTGTCTCGGGATCAGTTCACGAAGCTTTTCACACATTCTCTTACCGATGTAATAAGCATTGCTGTCGTGAATCAATGATGACAGGGCATCTACCATATCACCGTTGATCAGGATATCCATTTTTACAAGCTTGGAAGCTCTGAAACCGATTGGGTGGTAATCGAATGATGCATATCCTTTAGAGATTGATTTTAATCTGTCATAGAAGTCGAAAACAACTTCTGCCAAAGGCATATTGAAAATTAATTCAACTCTTTCAGATGTCAAATAACTCTGGTTAACGATCTCTCCTCTTTTCTCAATACATAAAGTCATTACAGCGCCCACAAAGTCAGATTTTGTAATGATAGAAGCCTTAATGAAAGGTTCTTCTACTCTGTCCATTGTGGAAGGATCCATCATTTCAGACGGGTTATTGATCAAGATTGGAACTTCAGGTTCTTTTTTAGTATACCCGAAGTAAGAAACGTTTGGTACCGTCGTAATTACGTTCATATTAAACTCTCTGTCCAAACGTTCCTGAACGATTTCCATGTGAAGCATTCCTAAGAATCCGCAACGGAATCCAAAGCCAAGAGCTGCTGAACTTTCCGGTTCAAAAACCAGAGAAGCATCGTTCAGTCTTAATTTTTCAAGAGAGAATCTCAACTCTTCAAAATCCTCAGAATCAATAGGATAAATACCAGCAAATACCATTGGCTTTACCTCTTCAAATCCATCAATTGGGCCGTCTGCCGGTTTATCGAAAGAAGTGATGGTATCTCCCACTTTTACTTCACGAGCATCTTTAATCCCTGAAACCAGGTATCCTACATCACCACACTGAATGGTTTTCTTTGGAACCTGCTTCAATTTCAGGGTCCCTACCTCATCAGCTCCATATTCTTTCCCTGTAGCAAAGAATTTGATCTTTTCATTTTTAGTGATGCTCCCGTTTACTACTTTGAAGTAAGCTTCAATTCCTCTAAATGGGTTGTAAACAGAGTCAAAGATCAAGGCTTGAAGTGGTCCGTCAGGATTTCCAACCGGTGCAGGAATTCTTTCAACAATTTGTTCCAACAGGTGATGAACACCTTCTCCTGTTTTCCCTGAAACTCTCAATACATCTTCATATTCACATCCGATAAGATTCATGATCTCATCAGTTACTTCTTCAGGATTGGCAGATGGAAGGTCAATTTTATTCAGAATCGGAATAATCGTAAGATCATTTTCCAATGCCAGATAAAGGTTACTAATCGTTTGTGCCTGAATACTCTGGGCCGCATCAACAATAAGAAGTGCACCTTCACAGGCAGCGATTGAACGGGAAACTTCATAAGAAAAGTCAACGTGTCCCGGGGTATCAATAAGGTTTAAAATATATTTTTCTCCTTTATACTCATAATCCATCTGGATTGCGTGAGACTTAATCGTAATCCCACGTTCTTTCTCCAAATCCATATCATCCAGTGTCTGAGACTGTAATTCTCTTTGAGTAACAGTATTTGTATACTCCAGAAGACGGTCTGCCAAAGTACTTTTACCATGGTCAATATGGGCGATTATGCAAAAATTTCGTATGTTTTTCATTTAAGAATCTTGTAATTTGCAAAGATAAAAAAAAGAGAGACATATATCTCTCTTAAATTCATTGTAATGAATAATTTATGATTCATCAGAAAAGTCATATTCTCCGGTCATAGGATCTATATATACTTTCCCGGTATCCTGTTTCTTCATTTTTTTCTGCCTTTCTCCCTGTTCAATTGCTCCGGCAATCCCCCCGATCAGGCCAAACATTCCGTACGTATTATTTACTGCAACAGGGAAAAGATGACCTCTGTTGGCGATTACATAATATCCTTTTTCATCTTTATTCAGCTCCATAAATCCGGAAAAAGTATGTTTATATACTTTTCCTTTATCTACATAAGCAAACATTTTATAAGCCTGTATTTTAGTTTTCTTTCCGTCTTCTTCTTTCAAAGCTTTTGTTATCTCACCTTTAGTGTTAGTTTCAAATGTGAAATTTCCGGGTTCAGGAGTTTGATTAAAGAAAGAAGCATGATCCAGATAAATTCCGTCTTTTAACGGGCCTTCTTTCAGGGCTAGAGTATTGGATTTCACATATTGCTCATAGTCAGCCAGATCACGAATTTCAACTTCTCTTGCAGAAGGCTTTAAAGAGTATGATTTTTTGATGAAGACCGAATAGATAACCGGAATATTCTTCACCATATACTCAGCAATTTCTTTATTATTAAAGGTAAACACTGTATCTTTTTTATAAAGAAACTGATACTTATCTCCGTTTTTTGCAAATGTTTGTGCTGAAAAATCTATATTTCCTTCTGTTGTTTTACCGTTTGATTCTCCTATTGAAAGTTTTAATTTTTTTAAAACCATAACAAATTCGGTATTTCCTGTTGCATACCCGTTACTTTTGGCAAACCATGCATTGAAATCTACTCCCGGATTGTTAGGAAAAACAATTTCTCGCATTTCCTTTTTGTCACCAAAAGGAAGTGTCCCTATTTGTTGATCTTCTCTCTGATCAATGACTTTGAATGCCTTGTAGGCATAATCTGTGTAATTTAAAATGTTTCCTTTGAATTTAATCTCTTCTTTTGTCTGTGAAAAAGAAATAACCGCTATACAAGTAAAAATGACCTGTAATAATTTTTTCATGAGTAATTTTTAGACAAAAATATGGTATTTAAGACAAAAAAATTAAACGGCTCTCACAAAAAGGTTTGTAAGAGCCGTCCAACATTAAAAAAATAAACTATTATGGGTTTTGTTTAGGCCCGGAAGTCGTATTGTTTCCGTGAGGCTTTCTTTCATTCATTTTATCTCTCATCATTCCCTCTGACTGAAAGAGCTTCAAGACTTTTTGGCAGGGAATTACCTGCTGCATTTTATCTGCGTATTTCTTTCTGTTATCCAATAGCTTCTGCCCTATTTCAAAGCTCTGCTGCAGCTTTGCCTTAGCTTCATCATCTGATAAAGTTTCCGGGTTAAAACTTGGATCGAACTGACTTTTTATCTGCTTCTGACTTTCCAGATATTCATTATAAAGCTGGGTAAATTCTGCTTTATCATCCTGGTCGATATTCAGATTATCCATGATCATGTTATTTCTGAACTTCCTGAGCAATTCTTTCCTTTCTTCCGGAGAAAGATTATTAATGACCTCTTTTCTTTGTTTAGGGTCCATCTTTTTCCAATCATAGTCCGTTCTTTGAGCATTTAAGCCAAAACCATAAATAATAAGAAACGTCAATAATATCTTTTTCATCTTTTATTAATTGTATAAGTCCAAATAAACGTCTTGAGTTGAGTTACTAGCTAGTTCTGCAATTTCAGAATTAGAGAATGAATCCAGATAATCATTCATTTTGGTTTCATCTTGTCTGGTAACTACTTTCACTGCTTTAGGTGACGTTATTGTTTTTTCATTTTCGTTTTTATAGGCATCAACACTCCCAGTATTCTGATTTACAACTGTTTGATTATTATTTTCAACAGAAGTTAAATCAGATTTTAATGTCTCATAAGCGAGTTCGCCTTCAGTTTTAGGCTCCCCTTTATGAATGGTATAACCTGCATTTGAAGTTAATCCTTTTTCAACTGAATTTTGATCAGAATTAAAAACATAAGTCATCCCAAAAATCAAAGCTAAAGAGGCTGCTGCTGCATATATCCAGTTCAGTTTAAAGACAGGTGCTTTTTTACTTGTCTTTATCTCATTCATGACGCTATCCTGAATGTTTTCAAACAATTGATCAGGAACCTTGTAAATGTTTTTACGTTCTAATTTTTCTATATCGAACTCTTTCATTTCTGTTTTTTCAAAAATTATCTTTCGTAATTTTCTTTTATAAAATCTTCTATTTTCTGTTTGGCATAGTGATAATTTGTTTTCAGTGTTCCTACGGACATATCTACAATTTTAGAAATTTCCTCATAAGGCAAATCATCATAATACCGCATCATAAATACAAGTTTCTGCTTTTCAGGCAGGCTTTGTATGGCATTCTGTAACAGGATTTGTATTTCTTCGGCATCACCTTCGGTATTATCGGCGACAAGATTCTGCATATGATACTCCGCATCTTCATCAGATTTTTTCATTTTATTCATTTTGTTGACCTGCTGTAGCGCTTCGTTGGTAGCAATTCTATAAAGCCAGGTATACAGCTGGCTGTCATTTTTGAACTGATGAAAATTCTGATAAGCTTTAATAAATGTTTCCTGCAAAGTATCCTGAGCAAGATCTCCGTCCACAATAATTCTTCTTATGTGCCAATACAATCTGCTTTGATAAGCATCCATCAAGGCACGGACTCCTTTTTCCTGGGTCCGTGGATTTTGCATCAACGAAATAATTTCCGCGTCCTTAATCTTCATAAGATGCTTTCACTGTTTTGGATTACAAAAATAACTGAAAGTTAAATTATTCACTCAATTTTTCACCTAAATATCCAAAATAATATGAGACACTTAGATCATAAGCCTTAGACTACAGGCAATAAGTGTGCCCATCATTAATTTATGATTTCTCTCCTTCTTCTTTCTTTTTCCTGCTCATCTTAAAATCTTATATTTGTTATATGAAAATTGTAATCATCGGTTCCGGAAATGTTGCCTATCATATGGCCAAAGCATTCACTTTAAAAGGAATTTCTTTGGCTCAGATTTTTGGCAGAAATGAAAATGAGCTTAGGAAAACTTCTGAGGAGTTGAACATCCCTTATTCTTCAAAACAGCTGGAAGATGCAGACCTTTATCTCATCTGTGTAAGTGATCATTCTGTAGAAGAGGTTTCTAAGATAATCACTAAAAAAGAAAGTCTTGTTGTTCATACTTCAGGATCGTTACCTAAAGAAATTCTTTCCGGAGCGTACAGAAAGGCAAGTTTTTATCCGTTGCAGACTTTCTCAAAGTCCAAAGATCTGGAATATGAGAAAATTCCGTTTTTCATTGAAGCAGAAAATAATGAAGACCGTGACCTTCTTTTTGAAATCGCTTCCAAGATCTCAGAAAATGTAATGGAAAGTACTTATGAAAAGAGAAAATATATTCATTTAACAGCTGTTTTTGCGTGTAATTTTGTCAATCATCTTTTTTCAAGAGCAAAAGAAATTTCTGATTCTCAGGAGATTCCGTTTGATTATTTTTTACCGCTGGTTAATGAGACCGTACAGAAGATCTATGAAATAGAGCCTAAAATGGCACAAACAGGTCCGGCCGTAAGAAACGACATAAGGATTTTACAATTGCATGAACAGTTATTAAAAGGCGAAAGTCTTGAAATTTATAAAACAATGAATCATTCTATTCAGAAAATGTATGAGTTATAAAGAGAAATTAAAAGATATTAAAGCGTTTGTATTTGATGTTGACGGTGTTTTTACAGACGGAAGTGTTTATCTTATGCCGGGAGGAAATATGTGCAGAGTAATGAATGTTCTGGACGGATATGCTGTCGTAAAAGCTTTAAAAAACAATTATTTGATAGGCGTTATTACCGGTGGAAATGACGAAATGGTAAAACATAGAATCAACTATCTCGGAATTCAGGATTACTACCCGAAATCACACAACAAAATTGCTGATTTTGAAGATTTCAAAAAGAAATATAATCTTAAAAATGAAGAAATTCTGACTATGGGTGATGATCTTCCGGATATTCATATTATGGAAAACTCAGCGATTGCGGCATGTCCTGAAAATGCAGTTCCTGAAGTAAAAGGAATTTCTGACTATATTTCTCCCAAAAAAGGAGGAACAGGAGCTGTACGTGATGTTATAGAACAGGTGATGAAAGTTCAGGGAAACTGGCATGATGATAATACCCAATCTGTATAATCTTTAGTTTATGAAATTACTATTAGCCTCGCAATCGCCAAGAAGAAAAGAATTGCTTACCAGTCTCGGATTTGAATTTGAAGTGGTAAAAACAGATTGTGAAGAAATTCTTCCTGCTGATATTAAAATTGAAGAAGCTGCGGCTTATCTTTCTCAATTGAAAGCGGATACATTCAGAAGCTTATCTCCTGATGAAATTCTGCTTACCGCCGATACGGTGGTAGCCATAGAAGATAAGGTCCTGGGAAAACCTGCAGATGAAACCGATGCCAAAAATATGCTTCGCCATCTTTCAGGAAAAACCCATCAGGTATATACCGGAATTACAATAAAGACCCAGGACAGAGTATTTACTGAAACAGATGTCGCTGATGTCACCTTTGATGAAATAACAGACGGCGAAATAGAATTTTATATTCAGAAATATCAACCTTTTGATAAAGCCGGCAGCTATGGTATTCAGGAATGGCTTGGAATGGCTAAGATCAAAAATATAAACGGAAGCTTTTATACGATTATGGGCCTTCCTACTCATCTGGTGTATAAAATTTTGCAAAAAATATAAATATTGTTCATTATAAAATTTTATTATTTTTACAAAATTGATCAATCAATCGATAATAAAAAGCAAATTAGCGAGTTATATTGAATAATGAAAAAAAATATATTATTCCTTTTCGTAATATTATTTGTTGCTTCCTGTGCTACCAAAACAAAGAAGCCGGAACAACGATCCAAGATGCTGAAAGGATTTTACACCTATTATAATACTCTTTTTAATGCCAAAGATGCATTGAACAGTGAATTTACGACACGGGACAAAGGACATAAGGACAATTTTTATGCTCCTTATATTCCTATTCTCACGTATGAAGAACAACCTCTGGGAAGTGATCTTGGCCAATCTGCGGCTTTTGCGGAAAACTCCATGAAAATGGCTGAAGTAGCCAATACCGGCAATAAATCTTCAGGAAGAAATAATCCCGGTATTCCTAATATTCCGGGAATGACCGGAAATTCACAGGCCAATCAGGATGAAGATCAGAATAAAGGCGCTACTACTTTGGAAATTGCAGAAGCTAAAGCGCTTAAAGCGATCAATAAATATTCAGTGATCAGAAACGGAGAAGAGAAAAACAAACAGATTTTTGAAGCCTATATGATTCTTGCTCAGGCCAGAATTTACCGAAATAAACCTCTGGACGCTCTGGATGCTCTGAACTACGTTTTCACTCACATGAAAGATGATAAAAGGCTTCCGCTGGCAAGAATTTATCAGGGGTTGGCCTATGATAAAATCAAGGATTATCATAGAGCTCATGAGACATTTGAGAAACTTAAGGGAGAGGACATCAATAAATCCTATGCAAAACTTTTAAGCATTTATTATTCGGAATCTCTGTTGGATGCAGGTAAAACTCAGGATGCAGCAAAAGAACTTGATGAAGCTTTTGAGCTTAATTCCAATAAAAAACTGAAAAGCCGGATTGCTTATTTAAGGGGTCAGGTTCTTGAAAATCTCGGGCAAAATGACAAAGCAAGAGAAAGCTTTGCAGCAGCGTATAAATATGCCAATGATTTTGAATTTGAAGTAAAATCACAGATTGCCATCGCCAAAACGTTCAATGGTAAAGGTGATTATAACGGAGCCAAAAATTATCTTGAAGGAATCAGTAAAAAAGGAACTTACGGATCCCGAAAGAATGAATTTTACTATGCGTTAGGTTTAATGGCCAATAAGGCAGGAAAAAAAGAAGAAGCGCAGCAATTTTTCAGAAAATCTTTATTTGAAAAGGTTTCCGATCCTCAGATCCGAGGGCTGGCCTATTACGAAATAGGAAAAAGCTATCTTGAAAAAAATGATTATATCGGGGCGGGAAGTTATTATGATTCAGCACTGGCTGTAATGACTTATGAGCCTTCTAAGATTTTATTGAAAGACCAGTCCGAATACATCAAAAAAATCTCTAAAAACTATTATCTGATCAAAAAAAATGACAGTATTCTTTCTTTAGCTAAAATGAATGATGCTCAAAGAACCGATTTTTTCAGCAAACATATTGCTAAATTAAAGGCAAAAGAAGAAAAAGAAGAACTGGAAAGAAAACGAGCAGAAAGAAGCAAGGGTTTTGATACAGGAGATTACAATGCCAATTCTATTTTTGCAAACAATGCCAATGCTTTTGAAGATTTCGGTGTTACTACAAAAGGTTTTTACTTTAGTAATACAGGAACAGTAAGCAAAGGAACCTCATCATTTAAGCAGGTCTGGGGAGACAGAGCTCTTGTTGATAACTGGCGTTTTTCAAAAAAAATGACTTCTATTGAAGATATGAAAAACGAGGCCTTAGGGGTAACCTCTGCTCCTAACCCAAGACGTTTTGAACCGGCTTATTATATCGAACAGATTCCAACCGATCAGGGGAAACTGGCCCAGCTGAAGAAAGACAGAGATACTGCTTCTTTAGGTCTGGGGGTTATGTATCAGAATTATTTTACCAATACTCCTCTGGCTACCAAAACGCTGTATGATCTTGTAGATGTAAAACCTGAAGAAAAAGTAATGCTTCAGGCACTTTACGAAATCTTTGCCATGAATTATGAAAAAAATCCTCAGGCGTCTGACCGGGCAAAACAGATTCTTTTGACAGACTATCCGTACACATCCTATGCAGAATTTGCCAGAAACCCTAAAAATGTTTCGTTTGTAAAATCTACAGAAGATGTTGAAAACGAATATAAGAAAGCCTATGCATTATATGAGGCTGAAAAATTTGCAGAAAGTAAAACTACGATAGACCAGACCATTCAAAAATTTCCTAAAGATGCACTGGTTCCTAAACTTTATCTGTTAAATGCTTTCAATGCAGGAAAATCCAGCGGAAAAGAAGTAATGATTCTTCAGCTTGAACAAATTGCTCTGAATTACTCTAAAACACCTGAGGGAGTAAGAGCCAAAGAAATGCTGAACTATCTTAAAAGTGATCTTAGTTTCCAGGCTACGGATCAAAAAGGAAATGCTGTTCCGATGCAGCCGGGGACCAATCAGCCTAACCAGCTTCAGAATAATAATCAGTCCTCTCCCGCTCAAAACGGCGCTCCGAAAAGACCCGGAAACAATACGCTTCAACAGAATCAGGTTAACTTATCAGAAGGTGCTGTACCTGCAGGGAATATCCAGCAACAAAAAAAGAAAAGAGGAAATGAAAACAGTTCAAATTCAACTGCTCCTCCAAGACCTCAATAAAAAAGAAAAAGCGAAGACTGAGTCTTCGCTTTTTTTATATTCTTATCCTTTTCCGGTGTATAGAGAATCTTAAGATTTCTTTTTTACACCATGGAAGTCTTTTAGATAAAACGGCTCAAAATAAGCCATATCTTCAAATTCTTTCTTTTCTATTCTTTCCAGGGATTTCTTAATGAGATATTGTGCGGAAGGATAAACATCTTCTTTAAAATCTGCCTGCGGAAGATTCAGAATATCTTTTGCCTTGGTGGCACCGTCTCCCACAAACAAAACTTTTTTATTCTTAAACTCTTCAAAAGAAGTCTCATCTAATATCTTGGCAATTGTTTCTGAGAGCTCCTCCCCTGTCCTGCCGTCATAAACGGCCGTATAAACCTCCATTCTTCTCGCATCGATTAAAGGCACTATGAAATCATAATGAGTGCCTAAAAAAGGCTCTATCATGCTTTCTAAAGAGTTTACTGCAACCAATGGTACTTTCAGTCCGTAGCAGAAACCTTTTGCAGAGGCTGCCCCAATCCTTAATCCGGTGTAAGAGCCGGGTCCTTTCCCCAGTGAAACAGCTTCAATTTCTTTCATTGAAATACCCGCTCCTTCCAGAGCCCACTCAACAAAAGTATGAAGGCTTTCAGACTGTTTATAATTTTCAGAAACTTCTTCACACAGACATAATAGTTTTTCATTGTCTGAAATGGCTACTGAACAGTTTTTAGAAGAGGTTTCAAGATATAAGATTTTCATTGTCTTGTTTTAGGCTAAATGATAAAAAGTAAAATACTTCTGATAATATGCTGCAAATTTACTTCTTTATTTTGAGACTATTTTCTATAGATTGTTCTTGGCTCTGCCTGAGCACTCGGATAAATCGTCATATCAGAAATCGTTACGTGTTTTGGGGCATTTACACAATAAGCAATTGCATCCGCAATATCTTCTGCTTTTAATGCTTCATATCCCGCATACACATTTGCTGCTTTTTCGCTGTCCCCTTTGAATCTTATCAGTGAGAAATCGGTCTCCACAGCTCCCGGCTGAATATTCGTTACTTTAATTCCAAATTCTGTAAGCTCAAGCCTCATCCCTTCTGAAATAACATCCACTGCTTTTTTGGTGGCACAATAGACAACACCATTCGCATAGGTTTGTCTTGCAGCCACAGAACTGATGTTTACAATATGACCTAAATTTTTAGTTTTCATAGATGGGATAATCATTTTAGAAACATATAAAAGTCCTTTTACATTCCCGTCAATCATTGAATCCCAGTCATCGGTCTTCCCGGAAGAAAGAGGATCCAGCCCGTGTGCATTACCGGCATTATTAATCAGAACGTCAATATCTTTCCATGCTTCAGGAAGAGAACTAATGGCAGTTTCCACTTCTTCCAGGTTTCTCACATCAAACATTAAACTAAATATTTCGGTAAATTCAGACAACTTAGTTTTTAAAGTCTGAAGCGCATCAGCTCTTCTTCCGCAAATAATAATTCTGTTTCCTTGTTGAGCAAGAAGCTCGGCGGTAGATTTTCCTATACCGGAAGTAGCCCCTGTGATGAGTATTGTTTTCATAAAATTGTTTTATTTACTATAAATGCATCGGTATCGCCGCAGGGATATGATGACAGGATTACATGATGGGATTCTTATACTGATCCATTTATTATCAGTTGGCATCCCATGCCTGAAAAGCATCGATAATATGATCAATGACTAATTTTTTGTTTTCATCAGGAAGAACTGAAATGATATCAAACCTTACTTCCTGGTCTTTATTAAATTCTTCCAGATAATGATTGGCAGCAGAAACAACGGACCTGATTTTGGTTTTGGTGACCGCTTCCTGAGGAAGTAAAAATACATCCGAAGATCTTGCTTTTACTTCAACAATGATCATCAGATGGTCTTTTTCAGCAATGATATCGATTTCCGCTTTCTGAAAACGAAAGTTTCTGGCAAGAATTTTATAGCCGTTTTTCAAAAGATAATCGGCTGCCATGTCTTCTGCTATTTTTCCAAAATCGTTGTGTGTTGCCATACTTTCGGTAATATAATCAGAAGGCTAGGGTAGAGGCTTTAAAAATCGACCTTTACTTTAGTCTCCACTTTTAATTTAATCTGCCCTCCGATAAGAAGGGGTCTGTTATCTTTAATATGCCCATTGGGAAAGCCAAAAACAACAGGAAAGTCATATTTTGCAATCCTTTCTGAGATCAGGGTATAAGCAAACTCGTCAAAACTTTCCTCATAATTTTTATTGTCTTTTTCGTCTCCCATATTGGTCATTCCACCTACGATAAGTCCTTTAATTTTGGTAAAAACACCGGCCAGCTCCAGACTCATAATCATCCGGTCCAGTGCATAAAAGTTTTCTCCGATATCTTCGATAAATAGGATTTTATCTTTGAAATCAAAAGAGTATTTAGTTCCCAGAAGAGCATAGATAAGGGCCAAATTTCCTCCTACCAATTCTCCTTCAGTCTTACCTTTCTTATTCAACAGATGCGATTCCAGGCTGTATTTTGGCTTTTTGCCCTGCAGAATATCAAAAATCAAATCATAGCTTTCATCCGTTACACCAAAGCTGGAAGTCTTGATCGTCTGCCCATGAACAGATACAAATCCTTTTTTCAGCAGATAACTTTGTATAACCGTATTATCAGAATACCCGATATACCATTTCGGATGTTCCGTAAAACCTTTCAGCTTAAGATGCTGGATCAGATGCTGACAGCCATAGCCGCCCCGTGAAGCCCATATTGCTCCGATTTCTTTATCATTTAAAGCCCAGTTGATATCTTTTATTCTTTCCTGTTCCGTTCCGGCATAGTTGTAACCGTTTGAAAATTTTGTATAAAGATGTTTCCCCAGAACGGGTTCAAATCCTCTGTTTTTAATCATTTCTATTCCCTTTTCCAGTTGTGTAGGATCTACAGCTCCGGCAGGTGAAATAACGGCTATTTTAGCCCCTTTTTTAAGGGAAGATGGAAAGATACTTTTTTTCATTTTGCTTTTTGGTATTTAATTTCTTTCTTTTCGGCTTCTTCCAGTCGTCTGTCAAACTGATTAAACTTTTTAAAACTCTGTAAAAAGATAAAGAAACTGAAAATAATAAGAATTACGCCAACCACTCTTCTGATCTGATTCGCCAGTTTCTGGGTAAGTTTATCATGAAATTGCTTGGCAAGAAATATTTTAGCAAGGTCTATAGAAAGGTAAGTAGCCAGTACTATGCTAATGTATAAAATAAAACTGCTGGTGTCCGGATATTGATTCCTTACGGAAATTACCGTTACCAGCCAGAAAAGGATGACTCCAACATTTAAAAGATTAAAGAAAAAACCATTAAAAAAAGTTTTAATATAGTTCTGGCCAATGATCTTTTCTTCGCCGGGCATATGCATTTTGGTTTTTGTTACCAGCATCACAATCCCGTAAATAAAAATAAGAATGGAAGTGATCCTGTAAAACCCGGGATGTTTGTCAATTAATGTGACGATATCAGAGCTGGCATAATAAGCCGCTACAATGCACAATAAATCTGCACTGATTACCCCAAGATCCAACGATAGAGCATGTTTCGGTCCTCTGGAAAAGCTGGTTTCAATTAACAGGAAAAATATGGGCCCAATAAAAACCAGACTCAGCATGAATCCTAATATGATGGCAGATAGTACAAGTTCTAGCATTTAATATGATTTAAAATGAAAGATTTTCCATTTCGTTTTATACAAAGTTATACTTTATGATTTAATTATTCAATAAAGATGTTATATATCAACCGGATTTAACCGGAGATTCCAGATAAGTTTTTTAAGAATAGAAGCAGGAACCGGGAGAGACATGAGGTAAAATAAAAAGAGGCCGCTCCGCACGGGCAACCTCTTTATTTAGAATATGATTGTTTTTATGATTAATCAACCACCTTAAAGTCCAGTTGTTTTTGAATCAGATTAGCTTTTACCACTTTAATCTGTACAACATCTCCCAGCTGATACTTTTTCCCGTGTCTTGTTCCGTATACCGCATGCGTTTTCGCATCAAACATATAGGAATCATCTACCAGATCTCTAAGTTTGATCAGACCTTCGGCACCGTTTTCAGGAATTTCAACCCAGAATCCGAATTCTGCCACTCCGGAAATAACACCACTGAAAGTTTCTCCCAGATGTTTTTCCATGAATTTAACCTGCATATACTTGATGGAGTCTCTTTCTGCATCAGCTGCTAATCTTTCCATGGAACTGCAGTGTTTTGCTTTTTCCTCAAGTTCAGGTTTATTAGGCGATTTTCCTCCGTCAAGATAATGCTGAAGAAGACGATGGGCAATCAAATCCGGATAACGACGGATAGGAGAGGTGAAGTGGCTGTAATAAGCGAAACCAAGACCATAGTGTCCGATAGGTTCTGTAGAATACACCGCTTTACTCATACTTCTCATCGCAAGTGTTTCAATCATATTTTCTTCTCCTTTGCCTTTCACATCATGAAGAAGTTTATTCAATGATTCTGCCACTTTTTTGGTATTGGCCAGATTCATGGTATATCCGAAAGTTGAGACAAAATCTCTCAATGCTTCAAGTTTCGCAGGATCCGGATCATCGTGAACCCTGTAAATAAATGTATTGTTGGTGATCTCACCTTTTCTTGTCAGGGATACAAATTCAGATACTTTTTTATTAGCTAAGAGCATGAATTCCTCAATCAGGTGATTGGAATCTTTACTTATTTTAAAGTATACCCCGATTGGCTCATTATTTTCATCCAGATTGAACCTTACTTCACTTCTGTCAAAAGTAATGGCTCCTTTTCTGATACGGTCGTTACGTAAAATTTTAGCCAGTCTGTCCAGAACATTGATTTCTTCGGCTAAATCTCCTTCACCTGTTTCAATACGTTCCTGAGCTTCCTCATAAGTAAATCTTCTGTCTGAGTGAATCACTGTTCTTCCGAACCATTGCTTCTGAATTTCTGCCTGATCATTCAGTTCGAAAACTGCTGAGAACGTATATTTATCTTCGTTCGGACGAAGAGAACAAACATCATTACTCAATACTTCCGGTAACATCGGAACCACACGGTCTACCAGATATACGGAAGTTGCTCTCTGATAAGCTTCATCATCAAGAATAGTTCCCGGAACTACATAATGGGATACATCGGCAATATGAACTCCGATTTCCCAGTTTCCGTTTTCCAATTTTCTTATTGATAATGCATCATCAAAATCTTTCGCATCCTTAGGGTCTATCGTAAACGTACAGATTGTACGCATATCCCATCGTTTTGCCACTTCTTCATCTGTAATTCTTCTGTCAATTTTATCTGCATCGAGTTCTACTTCCTGTGGAAACTCATAAGGCAAACCATATTCAGCAAGAATAGAGTGGATTTCCGTTTCGTGTTCACCCGGAGCACCCAGTACCTGAATAATTTCCCCTTCAGGGTTTTTATCACCCGGTTTCCATTCTGTCATTTTTACAATGACCTTATCACCATCCTCTGCATTATTGAACTTGCTTTTTGGGATAAAAATATCTGTATTGATTGATTTTTTATCACAAACTACAAACCCGAAATCCTTGTGGGCAACCTTTTGAAAAGTTCCTACAAACTCCGTTCTTGTTCTTTCCAAAACCTCCAAAACGGAGCCTTCCAGTTTCTTTCCTTTATAATGATAAGTTATAATAAGAACCTTATCTCCCTGTAGTGCATCCTTCACATTTTTCGCATGGATGAAGATATCATCCTCCATTCCTTCAACATTGACATAGGCATTACCACTTTGATTAAAATCGATAATTCCCGAGAGTGTTCCGGCAATTTTCAGATTCACGATGTATTTACCTTTTTCCACTTCTTTGATCTTTTCAGAACCCTGAAGTTTATGAAGCGCCTGGATTACGAGCTCTCTTTGTCTCGGATTTTTATAATCAATTCCGTCAGCGATCTGCTTATAATTATAAATTTTTGATGAATTTGCATTCATAAAACGGAGAATCAGTCTCCCGATTTCCATCATTTTTAAATCATTTTTATGACTTATATATTTTCTTTTTTTTGGCATTTTAATTTTTTTAATTGTTATATTCCGAACCCGAAATCTCTTCAATTTTTGAATTCTTACATCTAAAATAAAAATCCTTTTCATTGAGAGAAACGGCTACTTTATTATTTTCAACGAATAAAAATAAAGTTATTCCATCACTGTCCGAAATTATTTTTTCATTAGAATCTGATATTTCCGCAAATCTTCCTTTTGCATTATAAACCGTTCCATATTTTGTTACTAATTTAGGTACCCCTTTAAGGTTTCCTATACTCTTGTTACTCTCGTAATCATAAATACGAGGTCTTCCTATGGGAAGAATTATTTTATTAGGAAAAAGATTGGCAAACTTTTTAAAGTTTCTCTCATCCCAGAATGATTGAAATATCAATCGCTGTACCAAGTTCACATCAGAATAATCAGTCCTGTCCAGCCCGCATCCCGCTTGATATATTCTATAAATAGAAAGATAAAGCACTTTCTTATTCAGATTCTTTGTATCTATTTTTTTGAAAATATAATCTGCTAATGCATGATAATTAATATTTTTATTATTAGCTAAAAAATCATTTTCTATTTTTTGCAGCTCTTCTGCCGTGTAGCTTTTTGAGCTGGGAATTGCTTTACAGCCTTTATTTTTCGGATCTCCGGGTATAGTAGGACATGCATCATCCTTGTCCAGAACCCCATCACCATCTGTATCCGGCCACGGGCAGCCATTATTTTCTTCGGGTCCTTCTACAGTAGGGCATGCATCATATTTATCAATCACTCCATCATTATCTGTATCTGCCCATGGACATCCATTATTATCTTCCGGCCCGGATACCTCAGGACACTGGTCAAGATAAAACAGAACCCCGTCCGTATCCTTATCGGAAAGACAGATCTTTCTACTGAATTCTTTCCTGCATTTATTAAAGGTATTACGATCTTTAATCTCCTGACCATGGAAACAACCTAACATAAAAAATAATACCGCAGATAATTTTATTTTCATCAAACCTTAATGTTTAATTTAACTTTATTATTCTAAATCCACTTTATAACGGAAGCTTTAGTTGTTTATAAATTTAATACTATTTGGAGAAGAAAAGAGAAAACCTTCTATAAAAATATCTTTAAAATATTATAAAGGCTCAGGAGAAGTATAGGGTGTAATTTCTATTGAACACTGCAAATGTACGAATAAAAATTAATAAGGCTTGTAAACCGATTTACAAGCCTTATTCTATTTAGCAAACTGCAATTTTGTCAACTCTGTTCTGGTGTCTTCCACCTTCAAAATCTGTTGAAAGAAATTTATCTACAATTTCCAACGCCAATTCTTTTGATATAAATCTTGCAGGCATTGAAATCATATTAGCATCATTATGTAGTCTTGCCAGGGTTGCAATCTCCGGCATCCAGCAAAGTGCGCATCTTATTTTCTGATGCTTGTTCGCAGTGATCTGAACACCGTTTCCGCTTCCGCAGATCAAAATTCCCAGCTCATTTTCTCCGTTTTCCACAGAGGTCGCAGCCGGGTGTACAAAGTCCGGATAATCCACACTGTTTGTGGAAAACGTGCCAAAATCCTGAACTTCAAAATGTTCCGAGAGGTAGTTTTTAACAATCTCCTTATATTCATAGCCTGCATGGTCCGCTGCGATAGCAATTTTTCTTTTCATAATACTCTTATTAAGCTTTATTAGATTCTATTTCCTTACAAAGTTAAGAATAATAACAATTAGTGTTAGTAAACCGGGAATTAATTGTGAAAAGGTATGTTAGTAAGTGTGGAAAACTTTTCTCAACTTTCTATTTTTAAAGATGAATTTATTTCGTAATAGAAAACCTGTCCGAAAATTTTAACCACAACTTTCCAAATGTTTTCTTCAACAAATCCAAAGTTTTTCCATAATGAAATAACTAATAATCGATTGTTTTTAAAATTATCCACAATTGTGGATAAGCATGTGAATCAGCAGGTTTACAAGAGGTTAGAATGTGGATTAAATATGAGTTTGATAAAAGCTATTTGTGGTGAACTTTTACCTGAAAACTTATCCCCGAAACTAACAATACTCAACAACAACTACATTATTCTTTTTTTTAGAAGAGAAAAAATTGTTGATTAATGGGTGATTGGGGATGAGGAAAGTTTTTGAAAACTTTTATTTGAATGAATCTGTTGAAAAAGTTTAAAACCTTACATTTGTGAAACGAAAATTCAACGATATTTATGAAAACAATCAATGATTTCAATTTTAGAGATAAGAAGGCTCTTGTAAGGGTGGACTTCAATGTTCCGCAGGATGATCAACTCAACGTGACGGACAATACAAGAATTGTGGCTGTAAAACCTACAGTTGAAAAAATTCTTAACGATGGCGGTTCGGTGATTTTAATGACCCATCTGGGAAGACCAAAGGGAGAAGTTAAAGATGAGTTTTCGCTGAAACATATTCTGAATGAAGTTTCCGCTGTACTTGGAAAAGAAGTGAAGTTTGTTGATGAGTGTATCGGGGAGAAAGCTGAAAAGGCTGCTTCCGAATTACAGCCCGGTGAGATCTTATTGTTGGAAAATGTACGTTTTCATAATGAAGAGGAAAAAGGAGATGAAGGTTTTGCTGAGCAGTTATCCAGACTTGGGGATGCTTATGTAAATGATGCATTCGGAACAGCGCACAGAGCTCATGCATCTACAGCAGTTATCGCTAAATTCTTTCCTTCAACTAAATATTTCGGTTTACTGATGGCTAAGGAGCTTCAGGCCATTGATAAAGTACTGAAGAGTGGTGAAAGACCTATTACTGCAATCCTTGGTGGATCGAAAGTTTCAACTAAGATTACTATCATAGAAAATATTCTTCCGGCAATCGATAATCTGATTATTGGTGGTGGAATGGCATTCACATTTATTAAAGCTTTAGGAGGTAAGATCGGAACTTCACTGGTAGAAGAAGATAAACTTCCGCTTGCTTTGGAAATCCTTGGAAAAGCAAAAGAACATAAAGTAAAAGTATACCTTCCTTCTGATGTTATTATTGCAGAAAGCTTCAGCAATGAAACGGAAAGAAAAGAAGCTGATATCTATGCAATTCCTGAAGGATGGATGGGACTGGATGCCGGGCATAAATCAAGAGATCAGTTTAACGATGTCTTGTTAAATTCAAGAACAATTCTTTGGAACGGTCCGATCGGTGTTTTTGAAATGTCTCATTTTGCCGGCGGAACAGTTGCTTTGGGTGATAGTATTGCTGAAGCAACAAGACTGGGTGCTTTCTCATTAGTAGGAGGTGGAGACAGTGTTGCTTTTGTTAAGCAGTTCGGTTACGCTGATAAGGTAAGTTATGTATCTACCGGTGGAGGAGCAATGCTTGAAAGTCTTGAAGGGCTTGAGCTTCCGGGAGTAGCTGCAATCAATAATTAAGAAAAAAAAATTCATATTTTCTGAGCCTGCTAATTATTTTAGCAGGCTTTTTTATGTCTTAAATCCTCTGTAAAAACTCAGGATCAATCGTACTTTTTGAATTATATGATATAACTTCAGGTTATAGTTAAAATAAGTATTTCATCTACTGAGACTTATAGATTTACCAAGTTTTTATTAGAAATATTTAATTTTCAGATACAGATTATTCTTCTTTTGTTTCTGATATTTTTAAATTTTTGAACATCATGTTTTGTCGACAGCGGAGAATATATTGGTAATCTAAATTATAGTATTATGAGGTATACAAATGAATTTTTCGTCTTTGGAAATACCACTCCCAACGATGAATTTGTACGGCTTATCGACAGCTTTACCAAGGAGAATGTTGTTTTTCAGAAAGTGACAATATGGGCTGATGGTAATTCACTAGCTGCTAATGATCCTAAAGTTTTACAGCATGATGTTTTGGCCTCTGACGCTCTAGAAAATCTAATTGAAATTAATGCTGATATCATCCGGTCTGCAACAATAAAAGATAATACTTATGTTTACAATCAGCCAAAAGTTGAGTTTACACCAGCTGCTGGGTTTCTGGCAGATCCATCCAATAAAGCAAAAAATGTTTTATCACTTGTGAGTACTCCTGTTCCTAGTATCAGTGGAGGTACTTCTGTTTTGATTAATCCGGTGCTTTCTGACAGCCATAAAAGAGGGGAGCGATGTATACGATTCAGCCTACTTATCCTTTTCCGGAACTTTTCTTTAATGCTCTTTGGAGCAGGTGGTACGGCAGCGGTTAAATTTAAAGTTGATGATATTACTCCAGGTTTATTTTCAGGAAATTCTGACCTTGTAAGTAATCTTATTATTGATCTATAAAGAAAAGGACCGGAATTTTTTCGGTCTTTTTTATATTTATCATGATTGATATATGATGCTATAACGTATTGGTAATTAGTAATTAATCTTATTTAATTATAGATATTTTCTTTTTATTTTTTGCAATTTTAGAGGTGTTTTTAAGTTGGTTCTTTTTTTGTTTTGTTAATGGTGTTCATGGCTATGTAAGTTATTGAATTTTAACATTTAAAGTCTTTTTTTTATTTTTATTTTTGAAATTTTAAGTTCATGTTTTCTTATAGATTTTTTTTTGTCAATTTTTTATTTGCTTAAAAAGCTGAAATATTTTTAAAATTCCGGAATCGGGTTTTCGTGTGAAATTATTTCAAGCTTATTATTTTTGGATCAGATCAAATTTTCTTTGTTTTTAATTTAAAATTCTTTATTCAGCTGGAATTTTTTATTCGGACTGATTTTTATTAAATGCATGAAAAAATGACATTCAGAAATACCTGTAAAATCTATTTTCTAGATGTTTTAGAGTATTAATACCTTTTTTATTAATTGACGTGAAAATAAGTGTATTTATGTGCGATTTAGGTTTTCAGCCCGTTTTTTTTGATTTTTTTTATTCGTATTGTCTTTTTGATATGTCCGGTTGCTGATAGAAGAAAATTTCGAAGAACTAATTTCAGGTATCTGAATTTTTTTATTCATCAAAAGACAGGGTAGGGGAGTGCTCTCGAAAAACTGAGGTTTGATTTTTTTCTTATGGTATTTCAAATTTTTTTTTAAATGAAAAAAGCAGGGTTTAAATCTGAAAATTTAAATTGTATTCTGAAAATAAGAGTAAGACTACAATTGATTTTTATGAGGTTATATTTTTATTCAATTTTGAACAAATTATTCTTTTTTTAAATTCTGATGAAGCCTTTTCATAAAAAAACTCAGGATAGTTTTCCTGAGTTTTTGTTTTTTTTAACAAATATGCTGAATTTTGGACGTCAGAAACGGCTTAAAAATCGATTTTCTACTTTTTTTCGATAATATATATCAAGCTTGAAAATTCGTTCGAAAATAGGGCTTTTATGTTCGAAATCGTACCGTAAATGCTTGCCTTTAGCCAAAATAGTGGTGATTTTTTGTATTTTTCGCTCAACATCGAAATATAATATGAATCAAGAACCAAAGGTTTAATCTTTCTCATTTTCCAATTTGGTTTTTTAGAAATTAGATTTTCCATTCCGTTTTTTGAAAAATGATAGATATGTCTTGGGACGTCATAAGCTGCCCAATATTCTTTGTAATGTTTAGCATCATAAGAAGTAGGATTGGGTACGGCTATAATCAAAAGTCCTTTTTCCTTTAATTTCCTGCTGAAGATGTTAAGCATCTCATCCTGATTTTCTATATGCTCAAATACATGCCACAGCGTTATGGCATCCAGACTGTAATCATCAATGGTATTGATATCATTCAGAATATCTGCAGTTGTTATTTTTTTCTGAGCTGCTTTTCTTGCATCTGCGTCCGGTTCAAAACCGAAGGTTTCAAAATCATTTTCTATATACTTTACGAATTCGCCTGCGCCGCATCCGTAATCCAAAACTCTTGATCCTTTTTTTATTCTGTCTACTAAAATATTTTTTTTGTATTGCAGATTGAATGATTGAAGAAATTTATATAATTTTTCTTTAAGGCTTCCGGAATCCTGGTGATGGGAAATATAGTCTTCACTTTCGTAGTATTTGGAAATATTAGATGGGATAGGGGAGGTTTTGAATACTCCTTTTGTTTCGGTTTCCTTGATTTCAAATATTTCCTGTGAAAGAAAATGATCTTTTATTTTCATTGAATTCGTTGTATATAGTATTTTAAAAATTAAGATATTCATAAGTTTAATCAACTTTGAATACCTTAATTTTTATTTTATTTTTTAATGTTTCACGTGAAACATTTTTTTTAACGTCCTAAATAGACTAGTAAAACGTTGATATCTGCCGGAGAAACACCACTTATTCTTCCTGCCTGTGCAATTGTTTTCGGACGTACATTAGACATCTTCTGTTTTGCTTCTGCAGAAAGGCTTGAAAGCTTTGAATAATCGAAATCTTCAGGGATTTTAATGTTTTCAAGGCGATTAAGCTTAGCTACATTCTCTTTTTCTTTTTCAATATAGCCCTTATACTTAATATTGATCTCCGCCTGTTCTCTTACCTCTTCATTGTACTGAGAAGAGAATTCTTTAATAGCTTCAATTTCATCAAGTTTTTCCAGTGTCATATTGGGCCTTGTAAGAATTTGGGCTGCTCTGTAAGCCTGATCTACCGGACTGCTTTCAATAGATTCTAGAATAGGGTTGATGATACCTGGTTTTAAAGAAGTTTCTCGTAAAAATTCTTCAAGTGACTGACTTTCAGATAGTTTTACTTCTACTCTTCTTAATCTTTCTTCTTTTGCAAGTCCAAGATGATAAGCTTTTTCCGTTAATCGGATATCGGCATTATCCTGTCTTAAAAGAAGTCTGTATTCGGCGCGAGAAGTAAACATCCTGTAAGGTTCTTCGGTTCCTTTTGTAATCAGGTCATCAATTAGAACTCCAATATAAGCTTCATCTCTGTTAAGGATGAATTCTTCTTTTTCATGAACTTTATTGTGTGCGTTGATTCCTGCAATCAGACCTTGTCCCGCTGCTTCTTCATATCCTGTAGTCCCGTTGATTTGCCCTGCGAAATATAAATTGTCTATCAGTTTAGTTTCTAAGGTATGCTTCAGTTGGGTAGGAGGGAAGTAATCATATTCAATGGCATATCCCGGACGGAATACTTTTACATTTTCAAAACCTGGAATATGTTTCATCGCTTTAATCTGCACATCTTCCGGAAGTGATGAACTAAATCCGTTGACATATATTTCTACGGTTTTCCACCCTTCAGGTTCTACGAATAACTGATGTCTTGTTCTTTCAGCAAAACGGTTGATTTTATCTTCAATACTCGGGCAGTATCTCGGGCCTAAACTTTGAATGGTTCCATTGAACATAGGACTCCTGTCAAAACCTTCGCGCAAGATATCGTGTACCGTTTCATTAGTATATACGATATGACAGCTTAATTGTTTTGTTAGTTTCGGAGTATCCAGATAACTGAATTTTTGAGGGTGGGTATCTCCTTTTTGTTCTTCCATTTTAGAATAGTCCAGACTTCTTCCGTCTACTCTCGGTGGAGTACCGGTCTTCATTCTTCCTGCTTCGAACCCTAAAGAAACCAATTGTTCGGTAATTCCGAATGCTCTCGGTTCTCCCATTCTTCCACCGCCTAATTGTTTGTCACCAACGTGAATTAATCCGTTAAGAAAAGTACCGTTGGTTAAAACTACAGATTTTGCTTTAATTTCAATTCCCAGAGAAGTAATAACTCCTGTTACTTTATTGTTCTCTACGATCAGTTGTTTTACCATATCCTGAAAGAAATCAAGATTGGGGGTGTTTTCTAATGCAAGTCGCCATTCTTCGGCAAAAAGCATTCTGTCATTTTGGGTTCTTGGAGACCACATGGCAGGACCTTTGGAAAGATTCAACATTTTAAATTGTATTGCAGATTTGTCTGCCACAATTCCTGAATATCCTCCCATCGCATCGATTTCTCTTACGATCTGTCCTTTTGCGATTCCACCCATTGCGGGGTTGCAGCTCATCTGTCCGATGGTCTGCATATTCATTGTAACGAGTAGGGTCTTGGAACCTAAGTTAGCAGCAGCGGCTGCAGCTTCGCAACCTGCGTGTCCGGCGCCTACTACAATTACGTCATATATTTCTGAAATCATTTTTATCTCGCTTATTTAAGCTTTAAACTTTATTCTTGTCATCAATGTTTCACGTGAAACATTTTTGGAGAATGCACTCTAGGTAAATTTATATTAACACTAGAATAGAGTACTTTAGATATTGTAGTTTAAGTGATTCTTTAATTTTAAATCATTAAATCATTAAATCATGATACCTGGATAAGTACAAATCTTCCATTCTCCGCATCTCTTTTTCTTCTGCTTCTGTCTTGTCTTTGTAGCCTGCAAGGTGCAGAATTCCGTGGGCAAGGACCCTTCTTAATTCTTCTTCATAATCTCGGGAAAGGGTAGAGGCGTTATCAGAAATGCGCTGCAAAGATACGAAAATCTCCCCGCTTATTGTTTTCCCTTTTACATAATCAAAAGTGATAATATCTGTATAATAATCATGCTGTAAATAGTCCTGATTGATCTTAAGAAGATATTCATCATCACAGAAAATATAATTGATTTCTCCCTGTTTTTTTTCTTCTGAAAGAATAATATCTTCCAGCCATTTTTTGTAATCTGTACTTACTGACTCCGGTAAGTTTTCGTAAAAGAATTGTATCATTGTTTTAAAACCAGTGTCCTAAAATAACACTGAATATGCCTTTTTGATTGTTTTTTAATGAGTGGCTAAAGTTTACTTTAATCTGCCCGAACGGAGATTTGTACCCTGCGGTAATTCCTAATGAGCTATAATTTACTTTAACTGCGTCTTCAAATTTAATGTCATTGGAAAGATTGGCAAAGCTAAAGTTTCCGCTGACAAAGTAGTTTTTATTAAACCTGAACTGTATATCATTTGATGCGATGATCACATTATTAGTATACAGCTGTGCAAAATAAAATCCTCCAAAACTTTTGAAGTTGATGATATTCTGCTCAAAAACTCCGCCTAACCTAAATTGATAATATTGCGGGAGGTTTTCTCCGATCGTTACTCCACCGAACAGATTCAGACGGTAAGTAAACTGCTTTCCTAATGGAATATTGATTCTCAGATCTCCTTTGATCTGAACGATTCTTTTATCAACTTCGGATTTTAAAAGATCGATTACCTTTCCTTCAGCAGCAAAATAAACTCCTTTTGTAGGAAATTCCTTATCGTCCTGAGTATCGGTTTTTAAGAAGATGTACGGGTTTAAAAAACGACTGTAACGTTTGTTATCACCATTAAGTTCTGCTTTGAAATAATCGTGGCTTATACCACCCCCAATAGCAAATTTATCTTTCCATACAGATTGAATATAGGCTTCATTTCTGGTCCATTCCCATTTGTCTATAACATTATTATCTACATTCTTAAGATCGAAGCTCATTCCGGAAGAGTAGATCCCAAAGCCCGGAATATATCCGTTATCAATAAAATAATTCAGATAATATCTCAATCGGTCACCTACAATAACATCTACAGAAAGGTTTGAATTTTTAAATAAAAGCCTTTTGGCTGAATAATTAAGAAGAAGCCCTGTTTTGAAAACTTCATCATAATGCAGCCCGAATTTTAGAAAATGACGGGCATCATCTTCAGTTACATATAGCTTTAAATAATTGGCATCATTCTGCTGAACGATATCATAGTTGATGAATCTGTAGTTATTGGTGGCAACAAGTTTATCAATCATTTTATTAATATTGCCATAGGTCTGAAGAGAGGGGAGACGTAGCCCCATTTTCCCTAAAACGTAGTTTTTTCCGTATATTTTTCCGCCTTCTATAGCAATGCTGTCTATCTT
The DNA here is from genome assembly GCF_019236175.1 of Chryseobacterium sp. Classification (GTDB taxonomy): domain Bacteria; phylum Bacteroidota; class Bacteroidia; order Flavobacteriales; family Weeksellaceae; genus Chryseobacterium. The sequence goes on along the minus strand of NZ_JAFAJM010000014.1, from coordinate 290,557 downwards.
ATAAACATTGGAATAAATAGGATTGACGCGCTGTCTGAGCCGGTCGAATGAACGCTTCGGCAATTGATCCAGTATATGGGCATATTTCATTCCTTCCACATAGCCGCTGTCGAGAATTTTTTTCTTATCATCATAGCTTGTGGCTGTCATTCCTTTTAAATCAGGCTTAATATTGATATCGGTATATTTATATTGTTTTCTGGTATCTCTTTTAATTCCGAAATCGATTACCTGATTGAGAATAGAGATAATATTGTTTAAATCCTCTCTTTTGGAAAGATCCTGGTTCAGGTCCACTCCGATTACAATATCAATTCCTCTATCCTTTAACGGCTTTGAGGGATAATTAACGGTCATTGCGCCGTCTATATAAATACTATCGCCTATTTTTACGGGATCCATTAAAGACGGAAATGCTGAGCTTGCCATGATAGACTGTACAAGATCTCCTTTTTCGAAGATCTGCATATTCCCGCTTTCAAGATTGGTGGCTACACATAAGAAAGGAATGGGAAGTTTTGAAAAATCTTCAATATTAGAAACATTTTTAAAGAGTTCTTTGAGAAGATAGACATTTCTTTGTCCTGTACTTATTGAAGAAGGAAGAGAAATTTTTCCGTTTTTTAAAGGAATAGACAAAAGATATTTGTCAACAGATTTATTAAAAAATGTAGATTCCTGCCTGGATTTGGGATCCATAATCAGAGAATAGAAATCTGTGTCCATGACAATTTTTTCTATTTCTTTTCCTGAATATCCGGAAGCATAGAGCCCGCCGACTATGGCCCCCATACTGGTTCCGGCAATATAATCTACTTTTACTCCTAATGAATCTAATACTTTAAGTACCCCTACATGTGAAAAACCTTTGGCACCACCACCGGCAAGAGACAAGCCTATTTTGGGATTTTTCGGAATCACTAAATTCTTTTTTACCTGTGAGTGGATCAAAAGCAATTGGAATACGAAGAGAATAGTCAGGAGTTTTCTCATAGTTAATCTTTAATATAAATCCGTTTCACCCGGGGTGAAATGGAGGTTAAAACTTCATAGGTTATCGTTTTGCAGTAGTCTGCGAATTCTTTTAAACTCGGGTATGCATTAAAAATAGTTACCGTATCACCTTCTCTTACATTCGGGATATGGTCTACATTGATCATCATCATATCCATACATATATTGCCTACAATAGGTGCCAGATTTTTATGGACCCCTACACTTCCTACCTGGTTGCCGATTAATCTTGGAATACCGTCTGCATAGCCTACGGGAATGGTTGCAATATTCGTTAAATGATCCGTTTTATATTTTCTGCTGTAACCTACAGATTCTCCGTTTTCTACAGAAGATATCTGCGAAATTACAGTTTTAAAACTTACTACGGAACGTAATTGCTTTTGTATTTCACTATTTGGTGATTCTCCTAGCATTCCGATTCCTATTCTTACCATGTCATACTGATGATCTGTATAGCTTGTAATTCCTGAGGAATTTAGAATATGACGGATTGGGGTATAACGCAGTTTTTCTGTTAAATAGGTTGAATTTTTTTCAAAAACAGACAGCTGATTTAATGTGAATTCTTTTTCTTCAGGAACATCGGAAGAAGACAAATGACTGAATATACTTTGAACTTTAAGATTTTTTTTGCTTAAAGTTTCACTTAACTGGTCCAGCTCAAAATCTTTAAAACCAAGACGGTGCATTCCCGTTTCCAGTTTAAGATGGATAGGATATTTCTGATCATAACCGGACTTCTGAACTGCTTCATAGAAAAGTTCCAGCACTCTGAAACTATAAATTTCAGGTTCCAGATTATATTCTATAATAGTCTGATAACTGTGCTGTTCCGGATTCATAACGACAATAGGAGTTGTAATTCCCTTCTTACGAAGTTCTGCCCCTTCATCTGCAAACGCTACCCCGAGATAGTCTATATGATGGTGCTGCAAAAATTCTGAGATCTCATAGCTGCCCAATCCGTAAGCATTGGCTTTTACCATAGCCATCATTTTTGTACCGGGTTTCAGCAGCGATTTATGATAATTAATATTATGAAGAATAGCATTCAGGTTAATTTCTAAAACCGTGTCATGCTTTCTGAGCTCAAGAATATCTTTAAGCTTTTCAATTTCAAATTTTCTGGCTCCTTTCAGCAGGATAATCTGATTTTCTATTTCAGAAAGGTGTTTGCTTTCAATAAGTTCTTTAGTATTAGTGAAAGTAAAGGTTTTGGAATTAAATAATGAACTGAATTTTGAAATTTCATCCCCGATTAAAAATACGGAATCGAAATATTGTTCATTCACCAATTCTGAGACTTCTTCATAAAGTTCCTGTGAATTGGCATTTACTCCTACGATGTCTGTCAGGACCAGAGATTTTTTCGGTTTATTGTATTCGTTCAAAAACTGAAGGGCTGTCTTCAAAGAGTCGAGATCCAGATTAAAGGAATCATTGATCACAATATTACCTTTAATTCCTTCGATCGCTTCAAGCCTCATTTCAACGGCCTTTAAAGTGTTGATTTTTTCGACGATCTTTTTATTTTCGATGTTCAGTCCCTTAAGAACCGTGATAAGCGCCATAGCATTGGTTAACGTGGCTTCGTCTCTCTGATGGGCAGGAAAACTGATTTCTTCACCAAAATAGTCTACAATAATGTTTTCAGCTTTAGAAATATTATTTTTAATGAAGACCTGGTTTTCTTTTTTGAATCCGTAAGAAATTAATTTCTTATCAGAGTACAGATATTTTATTTTCTGGTCCACCAGTGAATGATCACCATTATAGATGATCACCTCAGAATCTTTAAAAAGTTTGATTTTCTCGTCGATCAGTTCTTCTTCAGAAGAAAAGTTGGCTGCATGAGCTGTTCCGATATGAGTCAGTAATCCGATCTGAGGATGGAAAATATTTTCCAGTTTTTCCATTTCATCGGGTTTAGAAATTCCTACTTCAAAAATTCCGAGCTGGTAAGACGGGTTGATTTGGAGCAGTGACAGGGGAAGGCCGATCTGAGAATTAAAACTCTTAGGACTTTTCACTGTTGGAAATTCATTCCAGACACATTGATACAGCCATTCTTTTAAAATCGTTTTTCCGTTGCTTCCCGTAATTCCGATAGATTGTAAATGTGAATGTTCGAAATGGTACTTTGCCAATTGTTGAAGAAAATCTACGGAGTTTTCAACGATGATCCATGTTATATTTTCAGATTGCGGATACTGGCGTTCGGAAATAATGATGCTGATACCTCTGTCAATTGCAGATTCAATATATTTTTCTCCGGAATTTTTATGCGTATTAATAGCAATAAAGGCAGTATTTTTTGTAGAGTAAATAATCCTGCTGTCAAATGCTATGTTTTTAATCATTAAGTTCCCGTCTCCAATAACCTGTGCATTGGTGATTTCTGCAATTTGTTGTACTGTGTAGTTCATTGGTACCCTTTCTGCTTTTTTTTGACGAAAACTGCAAAAAGATAAAATCGCAAAAAACTAAAAGAGCCGATAAGTACGGGCTGATTTTTCAGGATTTTACACTATTGCTTTTTCGTTTTCATTTATATTACGTGAATGTCTTCTTGGTCGCTATATTCAGCGGTTTGTCCTTTTATTTTCTTTTCGAAAGCACTTCATCAATAAAGACACGGCGGCTTACCGCTTCATAGCTTTCGGTTTCTCCAAGTTCCACAAGATCATCTCCCTGAGAAGTTCTCATCGAATAATTGGCAAGATTACCTGTTCTCTTACAAATAGCATGCACTTTTGTAACATATTCTGCTGTGGCCATCAGATTGGGCATAGGACCGAAAGGACGTCCTAAAAAGTCCATATCCAGTCCGGCAATGACCACCCTTATCCCGCCATTGGCAAGCTGATTGGCAATTTCAACAATACTTTCATCAAAAAACTGGGCTTCATCTATTCCTACTACATCACAGTTGGAAGCAAGCAGAAGGATTTCGTTAGGATTATCCACCGCGGTACTGCGTATTTTATTCTGATTATGAGATACTACATCTTCCTCAGAATACCGGATATCCAGTTTCGGTTTAAAAATTTCAACGTTCTGCCCCGCCATTTCTGCTCTTCTCAATCTTCGGATTAACTCCTCCGTTTTACCCGAAAACATAGAGCCACAGATAACTTCCATCCAACCGCTTTGTTTGGAATGATTAATTGTATTTTCTAAAAACATTTGTTAAATTAGCCGTATATTTTTCACATCAAAAGTAAGCAATTTTAATAAGAATCTTATTATGCAGAATATCCAAGATTTAAAGGAAAAGATTTTTTTTGAATCCATGAATATCATTGATAATCTGGACAAAATAAATAACGTAGACGAATTACTTTCCAAGCAAGATCTTGTGGATGAGCTTGCTAACAGAATTTCTTTCCTGAAACTGCTGGAAAAAAATATAGAGTATTTTATTCCTGAAGAGCCTGCACACCACTTGGGAAGCCATGCAGATTCTTTTGTCTCAAAGGATTCGGATATACACGAGACCGGAAATGAAGTGACGGAAGAAGAAGCTATTTTCAACAATGAGCTTAATGAAATTGATGAACATGAAAACGAAAGCTTTGCCAACGGAATTGATGAAGAAGCTATATTCAATAATCAGTTGAATGAAATTATGGAAAATGAGTTTCATGAAAACATTATCAGCTTTGTGGAAGAAAGTGATGATCACAGAGATCCTGATCCTGTTCTTCAGGCAGAAAGTAATGAAGAGAAAGAAGCTTTGGTACATTCTGATCCTATTCAGGAGCATGAGCTTTCAGGAAGTGAAACGGCTGTATTGAATTTTATCGACGAAGAAAAAATACTGGCACATTCCATTCCGGAATCAGAGGAAGATATCAACGAAGATATGTTTGATAATGGAATTACAAAAGAAGAAGCCATATTTAATAATCAACTGAATGAAATAGATGCTTCTGAAGAAGCAGAAGCTGAACCACGGGAAAAAAGTGTGAAAGATGAAGCTTTTGTAAAAGACACCCAGAAAATCTCGGAAAAAATTCCAAGTATTTTTGATCCTGAAATGCTGGATGATGAAATATTAATTGAAGAAAATGAAGAACAGTTTATCGGATCACAAATTTCTATAGAGCAGGGAGAGCTTGCTACAGAAACTTCCAATGTAGAGAATATTCTGAGCGAAATTAAAAATGATCATACTGCGGAAGATCAGCAAGGAGACAATGTACTTGCTGAAGTTTATGACAGAAGAAAGATTGTTGAAATAGATAAACCGGTTCCGGAAGAAACTGAAAAACACCGTTCTGATGAAAGTTTTGAAAATTTAGACGAATATCATCAGGATAAAAAAATAAAATTAGCCAATATCAAAGGATTGAAAGCAGTTCAGACCCTTTTTGATGATGATCCTTTGGAAAGAGAAGCTCCTGCAGAAAATCAGACTCATACAGTAAAAGAGGATGAAGGAAGTATTCTGAAATCGAATATTCCTACCAATTTTATGGAGGCTGAAAAACAGAAGCCTGAGTTCAGACTTGATCTGAATGACAGAATTGCTTTTTCGAAAATGCTGTTTGATGGCAGCCAGTCAGATCTTAATGAAACGATGGCACGTCTGAATCAATACAGAACTCTCGAAGAGGCAAAAGAATATCTAAGTGATCTTTATTATGAGAGAAAGTGGAATAAGGTGGATGAGTATGCTCAGAGACTTTGGATATTGGTGGAAAATAAATTCTTATAATTTTGAGCGGAATCCTATATTTTGTTCCTACACCTGTAGGAAACTTGGAAGATATGACTTTCAGGGCTGTGAATGTCCTTAAAGAGGTAGATTATATTTTATGTGAAGATACCAGAACTTCCGGAATACTTTTAAAACATTTTGAGATCTCAAAACCTCTGAAATCCTATCATTTACATAATGAACATCAGGCTACTGAAAAGGTGATTACAGATCTTAAAAACGGCCAGAATATTGCCATTATTACTGATGCAGGAACACCCGGTATTTCAGATCCGGGATATCTGCTGGCGAAAGCCGGAGCAGACAACAGGATCGAGATGATCTGTCTTCCGGGAGCTACAGCACTGATTCCGGCATTGGTGGTTTCAGGGCTTCCTAATAATGAATTTCTGTTTGCAGGGTTTTTACCACAAAAAAAAGGCAGACAGACCAAGCTTAAACAGCTTGCAGAAGAAAAGAAAACCATTGTTTTGTATGAGAGCCCGCATAAGATCAATACGACTTTAGAACAGATTAAAGAGTTCTTCGGAGAAGAAACCAAAGCCAGTCTGAGCAGGGAGATTTCTAAGAAATTTGAAGAAACTAAACGGGGAACAATCAATGAATTAATTGAGTTTTCCAAGACTAAAACTTTAAAAGGGGAAATTGTCCTTATTGTCAATAATTCTATTTAATTGAAAAAAATAGTTTTTGTTTTGTGCTCGGCCATCTGTGCTGCACAGACTAATCAGTATACCAAAGTTCTTTTATCAAAAAAAATAGGAAAAGAGGTGGGCTCGTACGCAGGAGGATATGGTACGGTATACGATCCTGTGACTAAAAAACAGGGAATAGTGGATTCTTTGGGAACTGTTACTTTTGAATCACCTTACAGAGGAAGCATCTATCATATATTTAAAAATAAATTTGTTATACGGTCTGAAGAAGGAAGCAGAGCAAAGTCTGCGGTGATTGATGAAAAAGGGAATGAAGTGATTTCTTTTGATGATCAGGAATTTAATACACCGTGGCTGAGTAGAGAGAGAATCATCGCCTCAAAACAGGATAAAGAAGCGGTGTATGATTATAAGGGTAGTCTGATCATTCCTCATTCGGATCGGATAAGATTTGCAGGAAAGAACCGGTTTTTTGTTTTAAAAGATAAGAAATGGTTTTTATATGATTTCAATGGAAAAAAGCTCAGTGAGCGGGAGTTTAAAGAAGATTATAACTTTGAGGAAGGCCGGGCTCTGATTGTAAATGAGGACAGTCAGAGTGAAATTATCGGAACAGAGGGGCAAACCCTTTATAAATTCTCAAAACAGATTACTGATATCAACGCTTTTCCGTACCTGATTACTAAAAATAAAAGTACCGGAAAGTATGGGCTGATCGATAAAGATGACAATGCAATGGCTGAGGAAATCTTTGATGAGATCAGTCCGGAATATTTTGGTCAAAAAGAATATCTTTATCTAAGAAAAAGCAACAAAATAACCGTTTTCTATAAAAAAGACCGTAAACTTTACCCTAATAGTTTCAGATATTTAAATCCTTTATTTGATCAGTATTTTAATGTATACAACGACAAAGCTAAAAAATACGGAGTTGTTAATCTGCAGGGAAACATTATTATTCCTCCGGAATATGATTTTATTAAAAGTTTCATTATTTCAGGCAGGAATTTTATATATCTTAAAAAAGGAGAAGAAGAAAAACTACTGGATAAGAATCTTAAGAATGTGATTAGTGAAGGGACACAGATACTGGGCTTTTATCCTGATAATCTGCTGATCAGAAAACAGGAGAAATACTATCAGCTTTCAGTGAATAGCCTGTCTGAAAAGGAACTTAAGAATATCAGCTTTATTAAGAATCAGGATACGGATTATTTTAATCCTCTGAATGAGTATTCAAAACCGCTGGTGTGTAAAAATACAGACAACCGCTATGGGATTCTGGATGAAAAAGGAAAAGAGATTGTTCCTTTTCTTTATGAAGATATTATAGTCTTTGACAATTCTGAAAATGAAATTGTTGTAAAAAAAGAAGGCAGATATGGAGTACTGAATTTCCAGAACGAGCCGCTGAAAGAGATTATCTATGATAAGTATCTCTGGCAGAAGGAAGTATTAAGGATGGATAAAGATAAGAAATCAGACTTTGTCTATTTCACAAGATTTAAAGGTACCACACGCAGACTTTGATAATATAGTAAAAAAAGTGCAAAAAAATTAAGTAATTTGATGAATTGAATGCATTGCATGACATTTTGTAATATCTTTGCACACCGTTTAATTCCAGAAAAGGAATTATTGATATTGATTGAGTCAGCATTCACACGCTGAATGAGTTATAAAGAAAAATAATTGTTAACGAATATGAAATTATTAGAAGGAAAAGTAGCACTAATTACCGGAGCTACAAGAGGAATCGGAAAGGGGATCGCTGAAGTATTTGCAAAGCAAGGTGCAAAAATAGCATTTACCTATGCCGGCTCTGTAGACAAAGCTAAAGAATTAGAAGCCACTTTAAGTTCTGTAACCCAAATCAAAGGTTATCAGTCTGATGCGTCAGATTACGATGCCGCTCAGAAATTGGTGGAAGAAGTAATGGCAGAGTTTGGGCAGATTGATATTTTGGTAAACAATGCAGGGATTACAAAAGACAACCTGCTATTGAGAATGTCTAAAGAAGATTGGGACCAGGTATTGAGAGTCAACTTAGATTCGGTTTTCAACCTTACAAAAGCGGTCATCAAACCAATGATGAAAGCAAGATCAGGATCTATCATTAATATGACTTCAGTAGTCGGAATACAAGGACATGCAGGACAGGCCAACTATGCGGCTTCTAAAGCAGGAGTTATCGGATTTACAAAATCTATTGCATTGGAGTTAGGTTCCAGAAATATCAGATGTAATGCCATTGCACCAGGATTCATTGAAACAGAAATGACAGCTGTCTTAGATGAAAAGATTGTTCAGGAATGGAGAGAAGGAATCCCGATGAAGAAAGGAGGACAGCCAGTAGATGTTGCGAATGCGTGTGTGTTCTTAGGAAGCGAAATGGCTTCTTATATTACAGGACAGACACTGAACGTTGACGGAGGAATGTTAACTTAAAAATATAAAGAGGCTGTTACAGAATGTACAGCCTCTTTTTTGATAACAATATTTTTCTTCCTGATGCAGATCCCTATCAGGTAAATATTTGGTTTTCCTGCTCCTGAACCCTGATAAAAGTAGTTCTCTTGGAAAGCTCTTTAAGTTTGGAAGCTCCTACGTACGTACAGGTAGAACGTACCCCTCCTAAAATATCTTTTACTGTTTCTGAGACAGGGCCTTTATAAGCTACTTTCACTGTTTTTCCTTCGGAAGCACGGTATTCTGCAACTCCTCCGGAATGCTTATCCATTGCAGTTTTGGAACTCATCCCATAGAAAAGGCGATACTTTTTGCCGTCTTCTTCAATCATTTCTCCACCGCTTTCATCATGCCCGGCAAACATTCCGCCCAGCATTACAAAATCGGCACCGCCTCCGAAAGCTTTAGCGACATCACCCGGAACTTTACAACCTCCGTCTGCAATAATGTGCCCTCCCAAACCATGAGCCGCATCAGAACACTCGATAATGGCAGAAAGCTGAGGATATCCGACTCCTGTTTTTACTCTTGTTGTACAAACAGAACCAGGCCCGATACCTACTTTAATGATATCTGCACCTACCAAAAGCAGTTCTTCTACCATTTCTCCGGTAACCACATTACCCGCTATAATGATTTTATCCGGAAAATTTGCCCTTGCCTTCTTCACAAATTCCACAAAATGTTCCGAATAGCCATTCGCTACATCGATACAGAGAAATTCGACTTTCGGGTGTTTTTCTAAGATTTGTCTGATTTTTTCTTCATCCGCCTTTCCTGTTCCCGTACTCAGAGCAATATACTGATGAATACTTTCAGGCTGGCTGTTCAGAAACCGGCTCCATTCTTCAGGAGTATAATGCTTGTGAATGGCGGTAATAATTTTATCTTTTGCCAGTTCTACAGCCATCTCAAAAGTACCTACCGTATCCATATTGGCTGCAATAACAGGAACACCGCTCCATTTTTTACCAGTATGCCTGAATGTGAATTCTCTTTCCAGATTCACTTCTGAGCGGGATTTCAGAGTGGAGCGTTTCGGGCGGAACATTACATCCTTGAACCCGAGTTTTATGTCATATTCTATGCGCATTTTGTAATTATTTATCAGAATAAAGGTAGTAAATAATCTGAAATGGATTATTTTTGAAGTCATGGATTTTCCTGTAACTTTTCATATTTTCGGTAATACAGTCCTTGCACATCCTTTTTTTGAGGCGGTTGGAATATTTTTGGGGATGCGGTATTATTTTTACCTTAAAAGGAAATCCAAAGAAAAATTATCATTTAATACTTCAGCAGCTGTTTTAATAGGAGCAACTGCCGGAGCTTTACTAGGTTCCAAGCTCATTGGGAATCTTGAAAACCCATATTCTTTATTTGAAAACTTCAGCTTTAAGAGATTCTGGTCAAACAATACCATTGTTGGTGGCCTCGCCTTTGGGTTAATAGGAGTGGAGCTGGCTAAAAAAATCGTCAGACATAAAGATAGTACAGGAGATTTAATTGTATTCCCTTTAATGTTTGCCATTATTATCGGACGGGTGGGCTGTTTCCTCACCGGAATCTATGAAGAAACTTATGGGCTACCTACCGACTCTGTTTTTGGAATGCATCTTGGGGATCAGTATCTGAGACATCCCGTTGCCTTGTATGAAATTGTTTTCCTGATTCTTTTATGGGCAGGGTTAAAATATATTCAGCAAGGGAGAAAATATCCTTCAGGATATATTTTTAAGGTATTTATGTTAAGCTATTTCACTTTCAGATTCTTTCTTGATTTTATTAAACCAAGAGTAGAAATTACGGGTAGTCTGGGAACCATACAAATGGTCTGTATTTGTGTAATTATTTACTACATTTATACAATTAAAAATACTAAATCCTTACACTTAAAATATTCAAGATGAGAAATTTAACAATTTTAGAGGTCGGAAACCTTGCCGGTGTCGTCATCATGATCATTGGAATGATTATTCTGGGTGCCCTTTTTATTTCCCTGGTCGTGGCTTTGATTACTAAAGTAATCTATGAATGGAAAGGAGAAAGGAAATTCAGTAAAAAACAATTTATACAAACGATGGTCATCAGCCTCCTTATTTGTGGCCTGATCAGTGGATTTATCTGTGGTGGACTTTAAAATTTAATTATGCCGGTAAGAAACTATACTTATTACGATTATACGATCAGCCTTTGCCCTGAATGTCTGAAAAGGGTAGGAGCGAAGATTATTATTGAGGATGAAGCTGTATTTATGACTAAAAGATGTCCTGATCACGGTTTTTTTAAAACCAGAATAGCTTCGGATGTTCAGTATTATAAAAATATAAGAAACTATAATAAAGCCTCTGAAATGCCGCTTCATTTCGGAACAGATGTCGAATACGGATGTCCCTATGACTGCGGGCTGTGTGTGGATCATGAACAACATAGTTGCCTTTCTATTGTAGAAGTGACAGACCGTTGCAATCTGACCTGTCCTACCTGCTATGCCATGTCTTCGCCTCATTATGGAAATCACAGGAGTCTTGAGGAAATAGAAGCTATGTTTGATGCTATCGTGAAAAATGAAGGAGAACCGGACGTTGTTCAGATCAGTGGCGGAGAACCTACCATTCATCCGGAATTTTTTAAAATCATGAATATTGCCAAATCAAAACCGATAAAGCACCTGATGCTGAATACCAACGGAATAAGAATTGCCAATGATCCCGGATTTGCAGAAAAACTGGCTGCCTATGCTCCTGAATTTGAAGTGTATCTTCAGTTTGATTCTTTTAAACCTGAAGTGCTGGAGGATTTCAGAGGAAAAGATCTTACTTCCGTAAGAATGAAGGCCCTGGAAAAACTGAATGCCCTGAATCTTTCCACCACACTGGTGATTGTTCTTCAAAAAGATAAGAATATTGATGAGATCGGGAAGATCATCGAATTTGCCCTGAAACAGAAATGTGTACGTGGTATTACCTTTCAGCCCGTGGAGATTGCCGGAAGAAACAGAGACGACTCTGCGCATGAAAAAATTACCTTAACGGAAGTAAGACAGGAAATCCTGAGTCAGTTTCCGCTTCTGAATTTAGACGATATTATTCCGGTTCCCTGTAACCCTGATGCTCTGGCAATGGGATATATCTTAAAACTAGAAGGAGAAATCATTCCTTTAACCCGGTATATCAATCCTGCCGATCTCCTGAATAACGAATCCAGAAATACAATTGTTTATGAACAGGATGCAGGGCTTCATATGCAGCTGCTGGATATTTTCAGTACAGGCATTTCCGTAGATAAAGTAAAACCTAAAGTAAACCAGTTACTTTGCTGCCTCCCGGAAGTATGTGCTCCTGATCTCGATTATGATAACCTATTCAGAATTATCATTATGAATTTTATGGATGCCCACGATTTTGATGTTCGAGCCGTAAAAAAATCCTGCGTTCATATCGTGAATAAAGATCTTAAATTAATTCCTTTTGAAACGATGAACCTCTTCTATAGGGACGATAAGAAAAGCTATCTCGAAGAACTCAGAAAAGAGGATAAAGTACTTTTCTAACATTGAAATAACCCCAAAATAAGGCATGAAAAAATAATTTTTTCATGCCTTGTAATTTTTTATAAGACGACAATTAGGATTGTTTAATTTCTTTTGCGTTTTCAAAAGACATTACCTCTTCCAGTGTTTTCATATACTCGTAAGCGGTAAGATCAAATTTTACGGGAACAATCGAAATATATCCGTTGGCCAATGCCGTTTCATCAGCATCTTCGGATTCATCCATATTATTGAAATATCCGGTAAGCCAGTAATATTTTTTACCGTGTGGGTTTATTCTTTCGTCAAAACTTTCTTCCCATTTCGCATGAGCCTGTTTGCAGACTTTTACCCCTTTTATTTCTTCCGCGGGCAGCTTGGGAATATTAACATTCAGAACAATTCCTTTCGGCATTGGTTTTTCAAGAGTTCTTCTTACAATATTCTGAATATATTCCTTTGCCTGCGTAAAGTCTGCTTCCCAGCTGAAATCAAGTAATGAAAACCCGATGGCAGGAATTCCTTCCACACCCGCTTCTACAGCAGCAGACATTGTCCCGGAATAGATCACATTAATAGAGGAGTTGGCCCCATGATTGATTCCTGATACCACAATATCCGGTCTTCTTTTCAGGATCTTATCCAAAGCCATTTTAACACAATCTACGGGGGTTCCGCTACACGAAAAATCTGTTTGTGGCCCGTCAAGGTTAACTTCTTCGTAGCTTAAAGTAGAATTAATGGTAATAGCGTGGCCTTTTCCACTTTGAGGAGAGTTGGGAGCTACAACAACTACTTCTCCTATTTCATTCATAAAGTTTATAAGATTTCTGATACCAGGTGCTGTAATTCCATCATCATTAGTAACCAGAATAAGCGGTCTTTCCATAAATTATGCTAATTATTTTTTATAAGTAAAGTGCAATTTGCCCGTTGATTGAATAGGATAAAAAGAAATTTTTTTCAACACATCAAATGTAGTTAAAAATAAGCTGCTGCAAAACATCTTATTGCTTATAAATGAATCAGATTACTTAAAAAACAGGAGAAAAAGAGAAAAAATACCATAAAAACAGAAGAGAAATACAATGTTTCAGAGAAATAAAATTTTCATAAAAAACAAAACATATCAGAACTTCACAGATGTTTCTTTCCTGTGAACAGAAGTTCCGTTCTGTTGGAAATCAACATCCGTTTAAGTCTGATAATCGGTAATAATTGTTGAGGCTTAGTCTAAGGGTTTTCTGCCTGTTATAAGATTATAAAGAATAACAATAATGGCAATAACAAGCAGGATGTGTATTAAATAACCGGTACTCATCCCCGGTACGATTCCTAAAATTCCTAAAAGCCAAACAACGATACAAATGACGGCTACTAACCATAATAAACTTCTCATGACTGTAAAATTTTAAAGTTATCTTCTCAAATACCTGCATATTTTATGCCTTTATGGTCAAAAAATCATTTTGTGGTATCTGTTTATGAGGTTGTTAAGAATAATTTTAATCAAAAAAACGGGTGTCTTTATCTTTTATAAATCTGGCAAAGTGCCTTGTCATAGGAAATACAGAGAACAGCAATGATTATTTCTCAATCTCTTTTAATAAAAATACTTAAAACTATTCGATATTTGTAAATAAGGTATTAAATTTGATCGTTTGTAACAGTCCTAGTAATTAGTGCTACTAATTACAATACTTATTTAAAAAAAATTAATAAATACGAGACAGTTTATGTGGAAAAATTTCAAACTGAATAAATTTTTACTACTAATTCCATTAACAAGTCTGATGTTTTGTTTCAACTCGCCGAAGAATGACGATGAAAAGATGCAAACAATAATGGTGAGCGTAAAAAATACACTTTCTTATCTGCATTATAGCCCTAAAACTATTAATGATGCCTATTCGAAGGATGTTTATAAGCATTATTTCGAATTGGTAGATCCTGCAAAAAGATATTTCCTGCAATCTGATATGGATGAATTTAGCAAGCATGAAACAAAGCTTGATGATTATATCAGCCAGGGAGATCTGACTTTCTATAAATTGACGATCGACAGACTTTATCAAAGAGTGGACGAAATCGACAAGATTACACAGGATATTTTCAGCAAACCTATCAACCTTAAGGAAGATGAAACACTTACGCTGGAACCCAAATTAAAAAAAGTACCTGCCAATAAACAGGAACAGTATAATGAGTGGAAAAAATTCATCAAATACAATATCCTTCAGGAAATCGAATCGATGAACAGTAAAGAAGAAGCTCAAAAAGAGAAAAAGGATTCCGTTCAGAAATATAAACTGAAAGATACCATCAATTTCAAAGTGCTTAGTCCTGATGAAAAAATCAAAAAAGCCACGGACGAAGTAAAAGATCTTGTGAAAGATACCTTTACAAGATTCAAAAAGAGAAAGAAAATGGATTGGTTTACCGTATATATGAATGCGTATACTGAAGTTTTCGATCCTCATACCAACTATTATTCTCCAAAGGATAAGGAAGATTTTGACAGCCAGTTTACAGGAAAAGTAATCGGAATCGGAGCCATTATCCAGGAGAAAAAAGGAAACCTTTATCTGGGAGCACTTACCATCGGAGCACCGGCTTGGAAATCAAAACAGCTTTCCGAAGGAGATAAAATCCTGAAAGTGAAATCCAAACCGAAAGATGATGCGGTAAATGTGGTAGGCATGCTTTCTGATGAGGCAGTAAGACTGATCAGAGGAGAAAAAGGGACTCCGGTGACATTAACGGTGCAGAAGAAAGACGGCAGTATTAAAGACGTAACGATGATCCGTGAAGAAGTAGCCATTGAAGACACTTTTGCGAGAAGTATTGTTGTGAATGCTCCTAATGGAAAGAAATACGGATTCATTAATCTTCCAAGCTTTAACGCTGATTTTGAAAATGCGAAAGGAAGAAACGCCTCGGACGATATTAAAAATGAAATCGTTAAGCTTAAAGCCCAGAATATTGAAGGAATTGTTCTTGATCTTAGAAATAATGGCGGGGGATCTTTAACTGAAGTAGGAGATATTATGGGACTTTTCATGGATGCCGGACCTTACGTTCAGGTGAAAGACGGAAACGGAAAAATCCAGACTTTAAAGAATAAATATGAAACTCCGATCTGGACAGGGCCACTTGTCATTATGCAGAATGAACTTTCTGCCTCTGCCTCCGAAATTCTTGCAGGAGTAATGCAGGACTATGGCAGAGCCATGATTATCGGATCACCACAGTCGTTTGGAAAAGGTACGGTTCAGACATTTGTTGATCTGAATAGATTCCTGAATACAGAAGATGATTTCGGATCTTTAAAACTTACTATTCAGAAGTTTTACAGAATTACAGGAGAATCTACACAGAGAAAAGGAATTGTTTCCGATATCCAGATGAAAGACTTCTTTACCTATGCTGAAGTAGGTGAAAGATATGATGATTATGCATTAGCATGGGATAAGATTCCGCCAACAAAATTCGAGAAACTGAACTATTTTAATATCCAGGCTCTTGAGAAAGCAAGTGCAGGAAGAATGGCTAAAAACAGCAATTATCAGCTGTTACTGGAATCTGCTCAGTGGAGAGAAAAGCTGGATAAGGAGGAAACCATTACCCTGAATATTGATAAGTTTAATGAAGTGATGAAACAAAGAAAAGCTCAGATTGAAAAATTCAAAGCTTTAACTAAATTTGAAAACGGACTTCAGTTTATCATGTATCCAAGTGAAGTGGAAAGAGAGAAAAAAGATGAAGCGTTCAAGAAAAAATCTGAAATGTGGATCAAAAATCTGAAAAAAGATCTTTATCTGCAGGAAGCAATGAATATTGTATCAGATATGGGAACAAAATCATAAAAAACAAAAAACCGCTAATTTTAATTAGCGGTTTTTTTATGGAATAGAATAAGATTACTTAATTTCTACACATCCCACTCTTCCGCCTGCATTTCCTGTAGGCTGGGTATGGAAATCATCGGCTGCTGCGTGTACGATAAGCCCCTTTCCGATAATGTTCTTAGACTCATCTGCACAGCCAAGACACCATTTGTTGGTCTTGAAGGTAAGCGTTGCATTTCCGCTTTGGTCTGCCACAAGGTTTCCTATATCTCCCATGTGGAAATGTTCTGCACCCCATTTTCCATGGTCGTTTTTAGAAGGATTCCAGTGCCCTCCTGTAGAAGTACCGTCTGCTGCAGAGCAGTCTCCTTTTTCATGAATGTGTACTGCATGGATTCCGGGAGTAAGGTGGGTTACATCAAGTTTCATAACAACATCTTCTCCCTGTTGGGTAAACTTTACCGTTCCCCCTGTCTGTGTTCCGCTTTTGGCGTTTACGGCATACGTTTTTGTGGTACCGCATGAAACGGCTGCCAATGCAAAACCTGCCAATAGTGCTAATGTTTGTACTTTCATTTTTTAAATGATTTATAGTGATTTTATGATAAATTTATAAAAGATTTTCCAAAGGGCTTTATGATTCCAGTCTTTTTTCTTTTTGATGACTGGAAAAGGGCCGGAAATACGGTCACTTTTTAAAGAGGTACTGGTCGACAGAAAATTAATAATCAGTTAAAATACAGCAGGGAAAAGCCAAATATTTTATCTTTAGATAACCAAAAATATCGATGATCATTTTATACACATTTATTCATGAAGAAAAACATCAGGAGCTGCTGGACAGATATCTGGATGGCTTTACCGAAGGTTTTAAAAAAGATATTCTGAAATACAAAAGATGGCAGGATGCACAGCTGTCTCTTTTGGGAAGAGTTCTTTTAAAGTATGGAACAGAGAAATTCTATAATATTCACCGTTTGGATATTGATTTTTTGCCGGATAAGAAGCCTTTCCTCAAAGGAAATCCTGTTTATTTCAATATCTCTCATTCGGGAAACCTTGTCGTATGTGCCCTTGCCGATTTTTCTGTCGGGATTGATATAGAGTTTTCGGACGAGAAAGTTAATTATCATGATTTCCAATTTCAGATGACTTCCGGAGAATTCCTGAAAATTCATCATTCTGAAGATAAAACAAAAGCTTTTTTTACCTACTGGACCAATAAGGAGGCTGTTATAAAAGCACACGGAAGCGGAATGATGCTTCCTCTGGATTCTTTTGAGGTGATCAATGATGAATGCTCTATTGAAGGAGGAAAATTCTTCATAAAAGAGCTTGATATCGATCCCGATTATTACTGTTGCATTGCTTCTGAGAATGAGAATGTTAAAAATGAGGCCGTCATTGTTGAATTTTTTGAAATTTGATATGAATCCGCAATAAAAGACAAACAAAGAATACTTCAGATGTATATCTTTGTTAATCAACATTTTTAATTTTGGAAGAATATAAAAAAAGGATTGTCAAAACAATTCAATACATTAATAACAATCTCGATGCAGATCTTTCTCTGGAGATTATTGCAGAGATCAGTGCCTACTCTCCATTCCATTTTCACAGGATATTCAAACTGATTACCGGAGAACCCCTTCAGAGCTATATTACCAGAAAGAAAATAGAAAAAAGTGCTTTCTATCTGGCAGTACATAAAGAGAAAGAAATCAGGGATATCTATTTTGAGCTTGGTTTTTCAAGCCATTCGGTTTTTACCAAAACGTTTAAGAAATATTACGGGCTTCCTCCGTCTGAATTCCGGAGATCTGCTCCGGGAAAATTTCACAGGATTTCACAAATACAAAGCAAGAACGGACAAGTGGATACGGTTTTCACCCCATACATTTGCCATATGGAAAACCTGTTAAACTGGGCCAATATGAATTTAAAAATTGAAGTTAAAGAATTGCCGGAAATGAATCTGGCAGCAGTGATGAGTTTAGGAATCAGCAATGTAGAACCTTCTTTTAACGTTCTCATCGACTGGGCAAAAAATGAAAAGCTGTTCCCTCGTGAAAATGTCAAAATGATTTCCGTATATCATGACAGTTTCAAGGTAACTCCGCCGGATAAGGTCAGAATACATGCCTGTATGCTGCTGGATCAACAACTGGAGAAAGAAAAAGGAGAAGTTTTTCCGGAAACCATACATGCCGGAAACTATATTGTGGGAAGCGGGGAAGTTGTCCTTAATGATTTTGAACAATGCTGGGTCTCTTTATTTTTATGGATGAATGAGCACCATTATTCGATACGGAGAACATTTCCTTTTGAGGTCTACCATTCCAACTTTAAAGACCATCCGGAAGGAAAAATGATCGTGGATTTTTGTATTCCGGTCCACTAATTTCCCATTCGGTAGCAAAAGAATGCCTTTCAGTAAGAAATTTTTTACAGAAGGGCATTGGTTGTGATATTTTTGACTCAGAAAATTAATAATCATGAAAACGCAAGTGCAAAAACTACTCATCCTGTTCTCTTTTTTAGCTTTTATAACCGGATATGCCCAGGTAAAAGTTTCAGGAAAAGTAAGTTTTAAAAATAAAGGAGTAAGCGAGGTAAACGTTACCCTGAAAGATACTTATGACGGCGCAACAACTGATGCTCAGGGAAATTTTTATTTTGAAACTTCTGAAAAAGGAATTCATATTCTGACGTTTACCCATCCGAAATATGAAAATGTAGAAAAAAC
Organism: Chryseobacterium sp.; assembly: GCF_019236175.1. Taxonomy (GTDB): domain Bacteria; phylum Bacteroidota; class Bacteroidia; order Flavobacteriales; family Weeksellaceae; genus Chryseobacterium. The sequence continues at coordinate 271,566 of NZ_JAFAJM010000014.1, read as the reverse complement.
AATTACTATTGAAAATCAGGATATTGCAGTAAATGCAGACCTTAAAGAACAGATCAGCGAAATTGACGCGGTGGTAGTTTCAGCAGGTTCAATTGAAGCTAGTGACCGGAAAAGAGCCACCACTTTATTAACTCCTATTGATATTTATACCACCGCCGGTGCAGACGGACAGATCTCCTCTGCTTTAACCTATCTTCCGGGTGTACAGAAAGTAGGAGGTACGGAAGGTCTTTTCATCAGAGGAGGTACAGGAACAGAGTCTAAAATTTTTATGGATGGAAGTTTAATCAACAATTATTTTTCCAATTCTGTTCCCGGAATTGCAGGAAGAGATCAGTTCAATACGTCTCTTTTTAAAGGAAATATATTTTCAAGCGGAGGATACTCCGCTCTCTACGGGCAGGCTCTTTCAGGAGCACTGATGCTGGAAAGTGTTGACCTTCCGGATGAAACATCCTATAATGTTGGAATTTCTCCGATTTTTATCAATGCCGGATTTCAAAAACTGGGAAACAATAAAAACTATTCTTACGGAGCTTCTGCCGGGTATTCACTCTTAAGTCTTATGCAGAAGGTATTTCATTTTAATACTGATTTTATTAACGCTCCACAAGGATTAAACGGAGATATGAACTTCAGGGTTAAAACAAAATCAGGCGGCTTTTTCAAATATTACGGAATGTATAACTCCAATAAAATGGGGGTCAGATCGGAAAGCCTGGAACCCGGATATGATTTCAGCCTGGTAAGACTCAATGGAAAAAGTACCTATCATAACCTTTCTTTTAAACAAAAATTTGGAAAATATCTTTTAAACGTGGGGGGCTCTTATGCATACAACAGATCAGATCTTCATTTTTCTACAGAAACCAATGAGACAGAATCAAACAGAAATCAGCTGCTTACTGACGGAAACTATATCAACTTTAAAGCGGTTCTTGAAAGAAAGATCAATAGAATAAGTGCGATAAGAGGTGGATTTGAATTGAATAATACCGATGAAAAACTCAATTTTGAAGACGTTCAAAAACATTATAAAGACCTGATTTCTTCGGCTTTCCTAGAAACAGACCTTGGATTCAGCAATGCCTTGTCAGCAAAAATAGGAGTGAGAGCAGAACATTCATCTTTTTTGAATAAAAACAATATAGCCCCACGATTTGCGTTGGCTTACCGTCTTGCAAAAGACTGGACGACTTCCCTGGCTTACGGACTTTTCTACCAGAATCCGGAAAGCAAATATATCAACGGACCTGCAGACCTGGGTTTTCAGCAGTCACAACATTATATTTTTCAGGTTCAGAGAGCATCTGAAGGCAGAACCTTACGTTTTGAAGCTTTCTATAAAAAGTATGATCAGCTGATTAAAACATTTACTATTACCCCGGATAAAGAACAAAATCAACAGATTCAGACCGCTCTGAACAACAATGGCTACGGATATGCAAAAGGAGTGGAGCTGTTTTGGAGAGATAACAAGAAAACTTTTGAAAATATAGACTACTGGATCAGCTATTCGTTTCTGGATTCGAAAAGAGATTTCCTTAATTATCCGGTGAGCTTACAACCGAGCTTTGCAGCTGAACACACGCTTTCTGCCGTAGCCAAAAGATTTATTCCGGAATGGAAACTTGGAGTGAACTTATCATATACTTACGCAAAAGGCAGACCCTATTATGATATCGCCTCTAAGTTTGAAAATGGAAATCCCATTAATTATACCAGAACCGAAGGAAGATTAAAAGATTACAATGCATTGAATTTCAGTGTCAATTATCTACCGAATATCGGTAAAAAAAATGCCAGGGCTTTCCCGGTATTTGTATTGAGTATCTCAAATATTCTCGGGTCCAAGAATGTATACGGATATAATTTCTCTGCAGATGGTTCCAGAAGTTCAGCTGTTGTTCCACCAGTGAATACCTTCGTATTTATAGGTGCATTTATCAGCTTTGGAGTAGATAAAACAGATGATGCAATCAATAATAATTTATAAAAAAATCAGTCCCAGTCAACTTTTACAACTAACTTTAAAAAAATTAATAGTATGAAAAAATACCTTTTAAGTTTTGCTTTAGCTTTTATAAGCTTAACCGCTTTTGCACAGACAGATTATGAAAAAATAATGACGGATAAAATTGCTAAAATTCAGGCTGCCAGAACTCCGGAAGAAATCCAGACTTTGTCTAATGATTTCCAGAGAATAGGGAGTAAGGAAAGTGCGCAATGGCTTCCTCAGTATTACGCTGCCTTTTCCCAGATTCAGAAAGGAAGACTTATGATGAGAAACGGAAATATGCAGGAGCTTGATGGTATTGCAGAGCAGGCAGAAAAGTACCTGGCTATGGCCCAAAATCTTGCCGGAGCTGATAATGCAGAGATCCATCTGCTGAAAAAAATGGCTTATTCATTGAGAATGATGGTGAATCCGCAACAGAGATTTATGACAGACGGGGCAAGAGCCTCTGAAGAACTTACGGTGGCAGAAAAGCTGGATCCTTCTAACCCGAGAATCGCACTCATCAAAGCAGAAGATACTTATTTTACTCCTGAACAATATGGCGGAAGCAAAACAAAAGGAGTGGAAATGTTTAAAGCTGCGCTGACCCAATTCAATAATTATAAACCGAAGTCAGCGCTGGATCCTAATTGGGGAAAATCTGAAGCCGAATACTTTATCAGCCTTTCGGAAAAAGGACAATAAAAAGATCCCTGAAGTAAAGGTCTGAAACAGTCAGGAGTGCCTGATGATCCTTTTAACATTCACTCCCTGAGATAAAAAACCTTCATTCTGTGAAGGTTTTTTTATCCCGTTCGGGAAGAAAAATCAGCCTCTCGGTAAGAAATAATTTTTGATACCTTTAATAAAAACTAATTTTGAGCTAAGAAAACGAAACATGAAACTGAAATACTTTAAAATATTAGTCTGGACATCAATAGGGACTACTTTTTTCTTCTTTTTGTTCTTTAATGATGAAAAAAACCTTCATACTTTTTTGATCACCCTGTTGCTTTCTACCATGTATTCCTTTGTATTAGGGTTCGGGAACGGATTTATTAATGAATATCTTAATAAGAAATTTCCTTGGTCCGAAGCTACCAGAACGAGAGCTGTTTTAAGTATTATTTCCATTATTATCGGCAATTTTATTCTGGTTTATTTTTGTAACTATATGAATTATGTCGTGATTCAGAATGTAGCAACTACAGAAGCGTTTTTCTCCCAGAAATATGGTCTCACCAATTGGTTTATGATCAATATTGCATTGCTTATTACCACTTTTCTTCATGCAAAAGGATTTATGGAGGAACTGAAAAAAACTTCCAAAAAGGAGGTGGTGGAGCAAAAACTTATTGCCAAATCGGCCAACGCACAGTTTGAAAGTTTAAAAAATCAGCTTGATCCACATTTTCTTTTTAATTCACTGAATGTTTTAAGCGCTCTAATTGATGAAAATCCGCAACAGGCACAGAAGTTTACGGCCTCAATGTCAAAGATTTACCGGTATGTACTTGAACAAAAAGATAAAGAACTGGTGACAGTAGAAGATGAGATAGAATTTGCAAAAACGTATTGTGAACTTCTGAAAACAAGATTTGAAGACAGTGTAGATTTTCATTTTGACTTAAAAAAAGAAGACTATCGAGAATATGTGGTGCCACTTTCTTTACAGTTGCTGCTGGAAAACTGTATTAAACATAATTTTGCAACGTCATCAAGGCCTTTGGTCATCAGAATATTTTCAGACGGAAATACGTTGTGTATTGAGAATAATCTTCAGGTAAGAGAGCAGATCAAGGAAAGTTCAGGAATAGGGCTGGCTAATATTGTACAACGATATGCCCTGCTTACCAAAAGGAATGTTTTTATAGAAAAATCCGAAGATTATTTTAAAGTAAAACTTCCTATGCTATCTGCTAAACCTACTATTGTAAGCGTACAGCCTGATGAAGAAATTAAAGCTTATAAGAGAGCTCAAAAGAGAGTTAAAGAGATAAAAGGTTTTTATACCAATCTGATTGCTTACTGTATTATTATTCCTTTTTTAATTTTTATCAACCTGACAACAGAACCTTACAGCCACTGGTTCTGGTATCCCGCATTAGGATGGGGGATTGCTCTGGCTTTCCGTGCTTTTAGAATTTTCGGAATCGGGGAATCGTGGCAGGAAAAGAAGATCAGAGAAATTATGGATCAACAAAAAAATAAAGATCATGGAAATATTTAATGAAGATCATATTCAATATCAGCAGGCCAAGAGACAGGTAGAGCGTTTAAGAAGGTTTTATACCCACGTATTCATTTATATTGCAGTGAATCTTGTTATTGTATATTTTAATTATTCGAATTTAAAACCCGGAGAAAGCTATTTTCAGGGTAAAAATTTTTTAACGGCCATCTTTTGGGGAATCGGGGTTCTTGGTCATGGGGTCATGGTATTTTTACCCCAAACTAATCTTGTCAGGAAATGGGAAGAAAAAAAAATCCGGGAGCTAATGGATCAGCAAAAGGATAAATAACAGTCCTTTTACAATGAAAATTTTAACCCTAAATCATATGAAATGAATACACTTGGAATACTATTTACTGTCTCAATGATCGCCTGGTTTATCAGTGAGTTTTTATATAAAAATATGCTGAAATCAGAGAAAGAGGATAAAAAAAATCAGGATAAATCTACCCTGAATATTCTTTGGGTGGCGATTCCTTTCTCTATAGGAGCTTCCGTTATTATTTCTTATAACACTCATTTTCCGATATTGAAAGGAAACCGGATTTTGTATGTGGGAGAATTTTTGATTATCCTTGGAATTGTCTTCAGATTTATCATTATCAGGTCACTGGGGAAATATTTTACCGTAGATGTGACGATAAAGCAGGATCATAAAATAAAAAAAGAAGGCTTCTATAAATACCTGAGACATCCGTCTTATGCCTTTTCATTAGTGACTTCTTTGGGGCTTGGTCTGTATCTCAACAACTGGTTGTCTTTACTCTTCGCTTTCGTTCCTCCGTTTCTGGCTTTTGCCTACAGAATTAAGATAGAAGAACAGGCATTGGTAGAACGGTTTGGTAATGAATATATTGAATACAGAAAGAAAACTAAGAAACTGATCCCTTTTATCTACTAAATACCATAAAGTCCCGTTTATAGAAGCCAGGTTTTTTAAAACGGAAACATGAATACACGCCGATTGTATTCGGGGTAATTTTACCATTCATATAAATATGGAAGCCAGGCAGTATTTAGTTTGCGGGCGGATTTTAAAAACTTATTTCCATTAATCTTCAGATTCTACCATTCGGATATCATATTCTGCCGTTCGGTAATATAAAGTTGATCGGAGCCTCTATTTCAAGCTACCTTTGAATCAACAAAAAAGACAAACTAACCTTTAAAACAAAACATTATGGAAATTTTATCTAACAAAGAAAACCCAGCTTACGATAAAGCCAGAAGAAGAGTAAAAGAATTAAAAGAATTTTATGGAAATCTTACTTCTTATTGTCTGGTCATCCCTTTTTTAGCCGCTTTAAACCTCTTGACAGCCCCCGGATATTTATGGTTTTTATGGCCAATGCTGGGGTGGGGAATAGGAATCGCATTCCATGCTGTGAATGTCTTTGGACTCGGTAAAAGCTGGGAAGAGAAGAAAATAAAAGAACTGATGGAAGAAGAAAAAGGAAAAATAAAAACATTATAAGAATCATTCATTTAAAAACTTACACGATCATGGATTATAATTCAGCATACACAAGAACAACCCAGCTCAAAAAATTCTACAGAAGCCTTCTTTTCTTTGCTGTAGTTGCCGTTCTGATTATCCCAAACGACTTCTTTGAACGCAATATATTTGAAGACCATATTATTAAAATCAGATTGTTTGACGGGTACACGATACTTGCTATCTGGGCACTTATTTTAACTATCAAAGCAGTGAAACTCTTTCTTTTTGATTCCGAATGGGAAAAAGATATGATTGAAAGAGAGCTTAAAAAAGATAAACAGCCGATAGATTTTTAAAATCTCCCGGCTTTTATTTACCTTTATTTCCTAAAATCTGAAAACCAAAACTCAATGATCAAAACAGTCATTATCGAAGACGAAAAGCCTGCTTCAAGGAAATTGGAGAGAATGTTAAGTAACTTTCCTGAAATTGAAGTAATTGCTAAAATAGAATCCGTAGAAGAAGGTGTGGCATGGTTCACTGAAAATGATCATCCCCAACTGATTTTTTCCGATATTGTTTTAGGAGACGGACTGTCTTTTGATATTTTTGAGAAGACTCCTACAAAAGGATTTATCATCTATACAACAGCCTTTGATCAGTATACGCTGAAGGCTTTTAAACTGAACAGTATAGACTATCTTTTAAAACCGATTCTGGAAGAAGATCTTTCCGGTGCTGTAGAGAAATTCAAGTCGTTTATTCCAGCTGAAAATACCATCGGCTCTCAGGATATCAAACAACTGATAAAAAAGGAAAAATCTACCCTTTCCAGAGTATTGGTAAAGATCGGATATAATCTGAAGATTATACAGACAGAAGAAATAAGCTGTTTTTTCAGTGAAAATAAAATTGTTTACCTTCAGACTGAAGATCGTACCTACCCGTCAGATTTCACTCTGGATGAACTGGAAGATATTCTGGAGATGAAAAAATTTTTCCGTGTCAACAGACAGTTTATAGTCAATTCGGATTATATCAAAAATATTCATACCTCACCTTATTACAAAGTTGATCTAGAATTTCAGCCTGATGAAGAAATTACCGTAAGCAGAGATCGTGTCAAGGATTTTAAAGACTGGCTTGTCAGCTGATTTTATAATGACAGCAGGGAAACAGAAGGCGCTCTGAAAAATAATACCTGGTTAATCAGGTATCCGCTAAGCTTATGGATATACCTGTAATCTATTCAAAATTTTACCCGCTTTTAGAATCGTACTTATGGATCTTATTCTGATACTGTTTAAATTTTTTCTTGAAGTGTTTTACTCTTAGAAATTATGCTTCATATGGTTATGAAATATTTACTGGTTGTAAAAATCGCTGGCGGATTTTGCAAAATTTTTGAATGCTTCAGTAATTTCCTTTTTATTTTTATGGGTCAGGGGAAAAGGAATCATATGTGAATATTCATAAGGGAAGTCTGTTATTTCCACTTGCACATCAATATTTCTGTAGCCTCCCTGTAACGTATTTAAAACCTCGATAGGCGGAGCCACACTGTCTTTTTCCAGTACATAAGCTTTGATCTGGGAATGTATTTCACGAATCCTGCTCTCTCTTTCTTTCTGGAAATAATTGTAACGAAGCATTCTCTTAAACCAGCTTTCCTGAGGGTGTATTTCTTCATTCTGATAGTGTTTTAAACGAAGATCATACCTGAAATCGGAACTTAAAAGTTCCGTGAAAACAGCTTGCATCTTAACAGTAGCCTGAGCATCCATAATGTATTTCGAAATCGGAAACATCCGGTCAATAGTCATTCCGCCGCAAAAACAAAATAATCTGGATTGTGTAAAATAAGATCCCGGATCTGCCATTTTAATGATCATTGAGAGAAAAGAGCCGATAGAGTAGCCGAATAAATCCAGACGTACATCAGGGGAAATACTTTTTATCCTGCCGTTTTTGATCTCTTTTACCACTTCAATCATATCACAATAGGTTTGTAAACCGGACCAGAAAACTCGCTGAGGATGGGCTTCCAGTCTTGAACTTATTGCAGCATTTATAAACGAATAATTGGTGTTTTCCGGATATCTTTTTTTTCTGAATTTTACAATTTCTGACATTTGATGACGATCGCTCCACACAGGCTCTGCACGGTCCATATGAAAAGCAATAGGAAAGAGAATAATGGCTTTATGGGTCCTTTGGGCAAGTTCATAGGCCCACGGAAGGTATTTGTCCCATTTCTTTTCGTTCAGTCCGTGGAAAAAAATAATACATCCTTTGGCGGTTTCCACATCAGCTCTTTTAAGAATATGATATGCAAACCTTTTATTGCATTCAATATCAAAATCCTTAGTGTCTATGGAAGGCTGATCGTATACCAGATATGCTTTTTCGTTCACTTCCGCCTGAGGATGATGTTTGATGCATTCCTGAGCAGATGAACCATGCAGCAGATCTGAAGCTTTTGAAACAAAAGAGACAGATTCTAGGGTTGTATTCAGTTCCTTTATTTCCAAATTCTCTTCCGGGGAATCAAAATGCCTTTTTAAAATTTCGTATAATTCATAATATTCCATAACAAGATCTGTGGGTTCAAAATTAGAACTATTAAATTATGGAATTATTGCTGTAAAATACTGATTTTAAAATGCTAAATGTATTCTAGGCATATTAGATGTTCCTGGTTTTCTTTTTATTTTTATTCCGGAAACTACCTGTAACCAATTCTGTTCGCCTCGGGATCTTCAAGTTGTTTTAAGATGGATTCCGGAATTTCATCACTGTCGGTCGGAAAGCTGATGGAATCTGAAATGAAATTTTTTCTTTCAGCTTTCCTGAAGATTTCAAAAAGAGCAATGGGCTCCTGATTAAAGCTGATACAGGTACTGATAAAATGAAGCTCATGAAGTTTGTATTCCGGATTTTTAAGTTTTTCCTTAATATCTTTAATTCTTGAAATGAAATGCCGCTGTCTGATAAAAGTATTACTGTTCATGATGATAAATACATAATCCGAATACGCGGTGACTTTCCCAAAATATTTATGATGATCACCTCCGCTCCGCTCAATAAAATATTCTCCGGTAGTTTCAGACTTATAGATTTCCATGGCAGAGCGCCAGATACGGTCTTCTTTTGCCTGTAAAGGATTCTCAGGAAGGTTTCTGTTATAAGAATACCAACAGCCTGTTAAACGTTCTAAAAGTACCGTATTTTGCGCTGTATTGTTCATGTCGATTCTAAGATCATTAAAATTAAATGCTTCCGTATTGGAATTAATAAAATCGATATAATTTGAATATCCTAAAACTTTGACAATCAGGCTCAGCTTTGACAGGTTAGGGCGGCTTAAAACTGTATTTTCATTCAGACTGTATTTCTTTAGCTTATTGATGATTAAATGCTCATACAGATAATGAGTCCCCAGTAATTCAGGTTTTTTCACTATCTCTTTCTTTGAATGATCAGCAATGATGAGGTCATTTAGTTCCGAACTTATATAAGACCATTCTGTTTTTGTGACATCTTCCCAATCGCTTTTCTTTAAAAACTGACGGCTTAAGAAATTCATAAGCTTTTCAAGATGGAGGATATCTTCCTTTTTCATTTGTTTTAGTTTTTATTGCAAGACTAATTTAAGACTTTTATCATACCAAATAAGATATTAAGAAGATTTTTATATTATAAAATCAAAAGATATTTGAATAGAAAAAACAATATAAAAACAATGGAAACAAGAATGCTTTTAAAAGACGAATCTCTCTGGGCCAGGATTCAGGGGTTTTCCTTAGACGCTCCTGATGCTGATTTTCCTTTTTCAAAAAAGCTGGCTAAAGAAGAAAACTGGAGTCTCGATTTCACGAAGAAAGCCATAGAAGAATATAAAAAATTTATCTATCTCTGCTGTATTCTGCCTAAAGGCGCTTCTCCGAGTGAAACAGTAGATAAAGTCTGGCATATGCATCTGATTTATACAGAGAGTTATTGGGTAGAATTTTGTCCCCATATCTTACATAGGGTACTTCATCATTATCCTTCAAAGGGAGGTGCTTGTGAAAAAGAAAAACATCAGCATTGGTTTTCCGATACGCTGAAAAGTTACAGAGAAATTTTTCAGTCACCACCACCACGGGATGTCTGGCAGGGAAAGGTAAAAAAGAGGTCTACAACTCAATGGTTCAGAAAGCTGCGTTTCATCCCGCTGATTATAGTACTCTGTATGTTAACCTCCTGTCTTGGCGAAATCATCAGTACAGTAACATGGATCTTCTGTTCGATAGCAGGTATTTTGGTGTTTGGATTTGTGATAGGCTCCGTTCAGAATGATAATGATAAGAAAGGCGGTGATTCCGGCTCAGGCTGTGGCGGAGGAAGCTGTAGTAGCGGAAGTGGTTGTGGCGGAGGCTGCGGTGGTGGTTGTGGCGGCTGCGGAGGCTGTGGCGGGTAAATAGTAACAATAAAAATTAAATAGGTATGAAAAAAATTATCATTCATTCAGTACCGGTTATTGTATGCTGGTTGTGGCTTATGGCTATGCATCACACATATAATCCGGTTAGCCTAAAAGGACCGGATTTCTTAGTCTTCTATTTAATTCTTTTAACCGGATTTTACGCGTCACTTCTCTTTTTAAAACAAGAAAAAAAAACAGGTTTAAAAACATTTGTATCCTTCATTGTGCTTCTGTTTGGATTGGGTGTTGTAAAGCTGGTCAGAGGACTCTGGCTGGGAAAACCCATTGGCTTTTTGCTGCTCATTCTTTTTATGGAATGTATTGCTGGTGTAGTACTTATTAAAAGTCAACTGAACAATTCCACGAAGTGAAGTCATGGATAAAAAAAAACCGAAATCTATGTTCCGGTTTATATATTGAATGGTAGAGATTATTGATCTTCCTCTTTTTCTTTCATCTTCTGATTTCCGTATTTCCTTATCATGATTGAAGTGAGAACCACTAAAATAAGGCTCAAAGCGATATGGGACTTGTCCGGATGTACAATGGCCTGATACAGGTTATAGCCAAAAACAGCGGATACCAAAGCAATCAGAATATTGTTTGCAAAAGCATATTGATTTTTTACAGAAGTTTTCATAGCAGTATTTTTTATTGTTATTTACTGAGTAAGTATGATCACTTTAAAAACGTTACAGAAAATTTCAAAAAAAATTTCTTTCTGAAATACAGGTTACGAAATCACACCGCTTCCGATAAGCTCTTCATCGATATACCATGAGGCAAACTGTCCTTCCGCAATGGCAGACTGTGCATCTTCAAATTCAATATAGAAGGTGTCTTCAAACTGATATAAAGTAGCCTTTTGTAAAGGCTGCCTGTATCTGAATCTGGCCATTACCTCCATAGAGCCGCCATTTTGCAGCTTCAGGTCTTCACGTACCCAATGCAACTCGGAATTGTCAATTTTTAATGCTTTTTTGTATAATCCCGGAAAATGATTTCCTTCTCCTACAAAAAGAATATTATTTTCCATATCTCTTGATACAATAAAGCAGCTTTCCTTATGGCCGCCTATTCCAAGTCCTTTACTTTGTCCGATCGTGAAAAACTGAGCCCCCTGATGCTTGCCGATTACTTTACCGTCTGCTTTTTTATAATTGATTTTTCGGGATAAAAACTCCAGTTCTTCTTTTTTTGAAGAAAATTCGGGTTGTATTTCTGAAAAGAGAGGCGAATCTTTAAAAATTTCAACAATTTCACCTTCATTTGGCTTTAATTGCTGTTGTAAAAACTGCGGAAGACTTACCTTTCCGATAAAACATAACCCCTGAGAATCCTTTTTATCGGCAGTCACCAGTCCGATTTCTTTTGCAATTTCACGTACCTGAGGTTTTGTAAGTTCACCGATAGGAAACAAGGCTTTTGATAGCTGATCCTGACTTAGCTGACAAAGAAAATAAGACTGATCTTTATTGTTATCCTTTCCTGCTAACAGATGGAAAATTTCCTTTCCGTTTTCATCAATAGTAGAATCTACTCTGGCATAATGTCCTGTAGCCACCTTATCTGCCCCTAAAGACATGGCTGTCTTCATAAAAACATCAAATTTTACTTCTCTGTTACATAAGACATCAGGGTTCGGAGTTCTTCCTTTTTCGTATTCCGCGAACATATAATCTACAATACGTTCCTTGTAAAGTTCGCTCATGTCAATTACCTGAAATGGGATTCCCAGCTTCTGGGCTACCATCAGAGCATCATTACTGTCTTCGATCCATGGACATTCGTCTTCCAGTGTTACCGAAGCATCATTCCAGTTTCTCATAAACAAAGCCACTACCTCATGACCTTGCTGTTGCAGCAAATATGCTGTAACACTTGAGTCTACACCTCCTGAGAGGCCTACTACTATTTTCATTATATTTCAATTTTACGAAACTCTTAACGGGAGTTCTTAGTTTGACGTGGCAAAAATACAACTAAAAAAATTCGTAAAAAAACCATAATTTTAAACATTGATAAAAACAATAGCCATATAAAAGCCAACACAGGCATAGTGGTATTGGCTTGTTGCAGATAAAAAAATGCAGGTATATCAATCACCTTAGACAAATAAAATAGTACATATGAAAAAGTTTATTATTCCGTTAATGCTGATGTTTTCAGGATCAGTTTTTTCCCAGATTTCAGTAGGTACCCCGACTCAGGAAACCAACAGGTGGACTTTCGGAGGAGGAATCGGATTGGGTTTTGGCAGCAACAGTGCTTTTTATCTGCAGGCTTCACCCAGAGTAGGATACAGACTTACAGAAGATCTTGAAGGAGGAGTTGTGGGAAGTGTTTCCTGGCAAACGTCAGATTATTATAAGTCGACCATGTTTGGAGTAGGCCCGTTTGTGAATTATTATATTGCAAGGTCATTTTATCTGGGCGCTAATTTTCAGCATTATTTTATCGATTATAAGGATAAATACTATGATTATAAATACAATAAAGAAGAAAATGCATTGTATCTCGGAGGAGGGTATATGCAGAGAATAGGAAATAATTCCTTTATGCAGATCGGGGTAATGTATAATGTGCTTTGGAAAGAGCATTCAAGTGTCTTTTCAAGCGGGCTGGTTCCCAATATAGGATTTGTGGTGGGACTATAATTTTTGCTTTTCTAAGTGCTTCGGATCAACAATTTTAGCTGAGATCCAACAACTGATAAAAACAAAAGCACCGGAAATCTCCGGTGCTTTTTTATCTATTCTGTAAGATATTGAGTTAAGATTGAGAAGACTTTTCAGCCGCAGTTTTCTTTGGCTTTGAAGTTTTTCCTGTTAATCCGTCTTTAGCTTCATTAAGGTCAAGAACTACGGTTTCTCCTTCGTTTAATTGTTTATTTACAAGCATTTCTGCCAATAAATCTTCAATATATTTCTGGATAGCTCTTTTCAATGGTCTTGCCCCGAAATCTTTATCCCATCCTTTCTCAGAAATAAAGTCTTTCGCTTCTTCAGTTAATTCTACTTTATAGCCTAATTTTTCAAGTCGGCCATATAGTTTGTTCAGTTCAATATCAATAATTTTCTTGATATCATCCTGTACAAGAGAGTTGAAAATGACAATATCATCAATTCTGTTTAAGAACTCAGGTGCAAATGCTTTCTTAAGGGCATTTTCAATAGTACTTCTTGCTCTTGTATCTGAAGACGTTTTTTTGGCTGATGTTCCGAAGCCTACACCATCTCCGAAATCCTTAAGATCTCTGGTTCCGATGTTAGAAGTAAGAATAATGATGGTATTTCTAAAATCTATTTTTCTTCCTAAACTATCGGTAACATGACCTTCATCAAGGATCTGTAAAAGAATATTGAATACATCAGGGTGAGCTTTTTCAATCTCATCCAAAAGAACCACAGCATAAGGTTTTCTTCTTACTGCTTCGGTCAATTGCCCACCTTCTTCGTATCCAACGTATCCCGGAGGCGCACCTACCAATCTTGAAACAGCGAATTTCTCCATGTATTCACTCATGTCAATTCGGATCAGAGACTCATCAGATTCAAAAAGCTCTCTGGCCATTACTTTGGCGAGCTCTGTTTTACCAACCCCGGTAGTACCAAGGAAAATAAAGGTTCCGATAGGGCGGTTTGGATCTTTAAGTCCGGCTCTGTTTCTTTGTATAGCTTTCACTACCTTTTTCACAGCATCTTCCTGACCGATTACTTTTCCGTTCAGCTTTTCATCCATCTGAGCTAATTTATCAAGCTCATTTTTGCCGACTTTTGTTACCGGAACACCACTCATCATAGAAACTACTTCCGCTACATTTTCTTCCGTTACGGTTTCTTTTTTCTCTTTTACATCTTTATCCCATTTTTCCTGAGCAGCATTCAGTTCCATCTGAAGACGTTCTTCCTCATCTTTAAGCTTTCTGGCTTCAAGATAATCCTGAGCTTTTACAGCTTTCTGTTTCAGTTCTTTAATCTCTTCAATTTTCTTTTCGAAATCAATGATTTCGGTAGGAACTTTCATGTTTTTAATATAAACACGGGATCCTGCCTCGTCCATTGCATCAATAGCTTTGTCCGGTAAAAAACGGTCTGTAATATATCTTGATGTCAAATTGACACACGCAGCGATGGCTTCCGGAGTATAAATAACATTGTGATGTTCTTCATACTTATCTTTGATCTGATTCAGGATCTGAATGGTTTCGTCGATAGAGGTAGGCTCCACCATTACTTTCTGGAATCTTCTTTCTAAAGCTCCGTCTTTTTCAATATACTGACGGTACTCATCCAGAGTTGTCGCTCCGATGCATTGAATTTCACCTCTTGCCAGAGCCGGTTTAAACATATTGGATGCATCTAAACTTCCTGTAGAACTTCCTGCACCTACAATCGTGTGAAGCTCATCGATAAATAAGATGACATCTCTGTTTTTTTCCAGCTCAGTCATGATGGCCTTCATTCTTTCTTCAAACTGACCTCGGTATTTGGTTCCGGCTACTAAACTTGCAAGATCCAAAGTGATTACACGTTTTCCGTAAAGAACTCTTGACACCTTTTTCTGTTGAATTCTTAAAGCCAGTCCTTCTGCAATGGCAGACTTACCAACTCCCGGTTCCCCGATAAGAAGAGGGTTGTTTTTCTTTCTACGGGATAAAATCTGAGAGACTCTCTCAATTTCTTTTTCACGACCGATGACTGGGTCTAATTTTCCATCTCTTGCCAAAGAAGTTAAGTCTCTACCAAAGTTATCCAATGTAGGAGTTTTACTTTTTGCAGAACCTAAATTTCCCGTAGGCTTTCTCATCTGCTCAAATTCCTCTCTTTCATCGTCATCGTCATAAGCACTCATTTGTGGTGACTGCCCGGAATTTTTAAGCATCGTCTGGTACTCTCTTGAAACACCTTCATAGTCGATGTCATAAGCTCCTAAAATATTTGAAGTAGGGTCCTCATATTTATAAAGAATGCCTAAAAGCAGGTGAACGGTATTAATTTCATTGCTTTTATATTGTCTGCATTCTAACTCTGCACGTTTAATAGCATGATCTGCCATCTTAGTGAAAGAAATATTAGTAACCTCCTCAGAAATAGGATTAAGACTTGCTGTATTTAGAGTTTCAATTTTTCTTCTGATTTGTGTTAAATCCGCATTAAGGTTTTGAAGGATTTCTTTTGCAGAGTTTTCCGTTTTTATAATACCTAAAAGTAGATGTTCTGTATTAAGAAATTCACTTTTCAGCCTTTTAGCTTCGCTTTTGCTTTGTTTGAACACCTGGCTCAAACCTTGTGAAAACTTATAATCCATAATATATCTCATTAGAACAAAAGCAACATTGCTTTTTATTCATTATCTAAATTACAAATATTTTACCAAAAATCAATTAATGACTTTATGTCACAAAAAATTTTATTATCTTATTGAAAATGATTAAGTTTGTTTCTTCTAAAAAATCCCCATGAATCCCGAAATTACTACGTATATTGGATACTCTGCCTCAGTTTTTATCGTATTGAGTTTCATACTGAAAGATGTAAGAAAAATCAGAGTGGTTAATATGATTGGCTGTATTTGTTTTGTCATTTATGGTTTCTTTAACGGTATGCTTTGGCCGGTTATCATTCCCAACGGACTTATTTGTTTTATTCAGATCTATCATTTATTGTTCGGAAAAAAAGCTTGATGAAGAAAAAAATCATTATATCTGCCTTCAGTAATTTATATACAGATCAGCGTATAGAGAAAGTATGCCGCACTTTATATGAAAACGGGTATCAGATAGAACTGATAGGAAATGACTGGAACGGAGCCGGTAAAATGGAACGTCCCTATCCCTTTTCCAGAATTCATCTTGCTTCAAAAAGTTTGAAGACAGCGTATTTTGAATTTAACTGGAAGCTGTATCAGAAATTAAAGAAAAAAGCAGATCAGCATACTGCCTTGTATGCCAATGATGTAGATGCATTATATCCTAATTATCTTATTGCTCAGAAATTAAATATTCCGTTGATTTTTGACAGTCATGAAATTTTTTCAGAAATGCCTGCAATTCAGGGCAAAATGTCACAAAAAATATGGAGACACGTCGAAAAGACCATTATTCCTAAGCTTGGAAATATGATCACGGCAAGCGGAAGCTATGCAAAATGGTTTCAGAAGAAGTACGGAATAAATCCTGTAGTAATACAGAATGCACCACGCAGATTAAATTTTTCGGGAAAGATATCCGATAATGATCCGAAGATCCTTTTATATCAGGGAGCCATTAATCCTTTTCGCGGGATCGATAAAGTAATTCTTGCCATGCATCATCTCGATGGTGTTATTTTAAAAATAGCAGGAGACGGGCCGATGAAAGCAGAGTATGAAAGGCTGGTAACTGAAGAAAACCTTCAGCATAAAGTTCAGTTTTTAGGCAAACTGATTCCCGAGAATCTAAGAAATATAACGATAACGGCAGACTGTGGAATGAGTATTGAGGAAAACGGGGGAGAAAGTTATCTGTATTCTTTGCCTAATAAGGTTCTGGATTGTATTCAGGCAAGAGTCCCTTTAATACTGTCTGATTTTCCTGAAATGAAGCGTATTAAAAGCCATTTTGATATAGGTGAGATTATTGCGGACCATCGCCCGGAAACAATTTCGGCAGCTGTTCAAAAAGTATTGGCCAAAGGCAGAACCGGTTACCGGGAGGAGCTGGAGAATGCTTCCAAAGTATATTGCTGGGAAAACGAAGAAGTCAAATTACTGGAGTTTGTTCAAAAAGTATATCAATAAATTTTTCATTTATATAAGCTAAAATATAAAGGTTAAAACAATGCGTCAAAATCATTTTTGACCAGGGAAAACCATTTATGTATTGTAAATGTTTAAATTATTTTTATTATTTTTTTATATCTTTAGTGTTAACAGGTTGTATTTTGTTGATAATGATATAATGAAACCTGAAATAAAAATTAAAAGTCTAAAATTAATTATCTTTGCACAAAGAAATTTTTTTAAAATGACCATTAAGGAAAAACAGCAGGAAATAATTGAAGAATTTGCATTTCTTGACGACTGGGAGCAGAAATATGAATACATTATCGACCTTGGAAAAGAGCTGAAAGGGCTTTCTGAAGATAAAAAAACGGAAGAAAACCTGATTAAAGGCTGTCAGAGTAAAGTATGGATTGATGCTGAGTTTAAAGACGGAAAGCTTTTCTTTAATGCAGATTCTGACGGAATTTTACCCAAAGGAATTGTTTCACTTTTAGTAAGCATTTATAGCGGTCATTCTACACAGGAAATTCTGGATTCAGATTTTGAATTTATTTCAGAAATCGGGTTGCAGGAGTTTCTTTCTCCATCCAGAGCTAACGGTCTGATGGCGATGACCAAACAAATTAAATTTTACGCGGTTGCTTATCAACTGAAATCATAATTGTGACAAGAATTTTAGCATATCGTTTTTCTGCATTTGGAGATGTTGCCATGACTGTTCCTGTTTTCAGAGAGTTTTTGGAGCAGAATCCCGATGTGGAGATTGTCATGGTTTCCAGAAAGAATTTTGAAGCTCTGTTTGCGGGTATTCCGAATCTGATATTCAAAGGAATCGATCTGGATGATTATAAAGGAATTTTTGGCATAAGAAGACTGGGAAATGAATTAATCAGAACCTATAATCCGGATTTTGTTGCCAATCTTCATGATGTGATCAGAACAAAGATTCTGGACAAGATTTATAGAAGGAAAGGATTAAAGGTTTTTAAAATAGATAAAGGGAAAGAAGAAAAAGAGAATCTTACCAATGTATGGAATCTCAATAAAGTTCAGTTGAAAAAAACAGTAGAACGCTACGCTGATGTCTTCAGAGAAATGGGCTTCAATGTTGAACTTTCTCAAAAGCTAAGACCATTTTCAGGACCTAAATCAGGAATTGGTTTTGCTCCTTTTGCTCAGCATAAAGGGAAAATGCTTCCTTTGGAGAAGTCTTTCGAATTAGCCAGAATTCTGGCACAGAAGCATACCGTCTATTTTTTCGGAGGCGGCAAAAAAGAAACGGAAACCCTTGAGCAGTGGGAGAGTCAGATTCCAAATACCAAAAGTCTTTCGGGAAAGCTAAGCCTCACGGAAGAACTTAACAGGATTTCGGGATTAGAACTAATGATTTCAATGGATTCTGCCAATATGCACCTGGCCAGCCTTGTGGGAACGAGATGTATATCCATATGGGGGGCAACTCATCCTTATGCCGGGTTTTTAGGTTTCGGGCAAAGTGAAAATGATGTTATTCAGGTGAAAGATCTTACCTGCAGGCCCTGCTCTGTATTTGGAGACAAAGAATGTTACAGAGGAGACTGGGCCTGTCTTGAGGAGTTTGATATCCGGAAAGTTATTGAAAAAATCTAAGGAAATGGAACTTTCAGTCTGTATTCCCGTATTTAATTTTGATGTCCGTGAGCTGGTTTTTGATTTGAAAAAAGAAATTGAGACCTATGCTATTGATGCTGAAATCATCTTAATTGATGATGCTTCTAATGACTCTTATAAGCAGATCAATAATCAGCTTCAGGATGATGTTCAGAATTTCATTTTTCTCGAAAAAAATGCGGGACGTTCCAAAATTCGTAATCTTTTTTTAAAATATTCACAGGGAAAATATCTTCTTTTCCTGGATTGTGATGTTAAAATAGACAGCGGAAAATTCCTTCAGAGCTATTTATGTGAAATAAAAAAACAACCCGATCTGGAACTGATATACGGAAATTTTAAAATAGCTCATGAATACGCCTCTACACTTCGGAATAAATACTCGCTGGAAAGAGAGATCTTTTCAGGGGCCCGGTCTGCGGATTTTTCATTATTTAAAACCGTCAATTTTGTCATCAGAAGAACTGTTTTTGAAAAATTCCCTTTTAATGAAGAACTGACAGATTATGGCTATGAAGATTTTGTTTTTGCACAGCTTCTTGAACTGAATAAAGTAAAATTTTTAGCCATTAATAATCCCGTTATCCATTTTGATGATACCGGCAATGACGTTTTTTTAAAAAAGATCGAAATAGGGATGAAATCATTATGGAAGCTTTCAGAAAGACCGGAAAATAAGCCTTTCATAAGAAAAGTAAAGGTGTATAGGGTTGCGGTGAAATTAAAGCAATTAAAGCTGATTTGGCTATTCCTGTTTTTTTATGGAATATTTGAAAATAAAATTAAGAAAAACCTTCTTTCGGAAAATCCTGATATAAGGTATTTTGATTTTTATAAACTGGGCATTCTGGCCGGGAAAATGAATCAATAACCCTATCGGGGTATTGTATGCTCTATTGATTAATCTTCAATAGACTGAAAGGTATATGAAATAAAAAAATCTCTCAATTTCTTGAGAGATTTTTGTGGGTCCTGAGGGATTCGAACCCCCGACCCTCTGGGTGTAAACCAGATGCTCTGAACCAACTGAGCTAAGAACCCGAATTTTTTTGAAAGGTTTCGTTTCCTTTTCTGTGGGTCCTGAGGGATTCGAACCCCCGACCCTCTGGGTGTAAACCAGATGCTCTGAACCAACTGAGCTAAGAACCCTCTAGACTTGTTGTTGTTTCCTCGTTTAGAGTGGTGCAAATATACAACTTATTTGTGAATCTCCAAATTTTTTTCTAAAAATTCTCCAACAACAAAGTTGCTTCCGCCAATAAAAATCATTTCTTCATTTGTACATTGCTCTTTTGCAGAGAGATACGCTTCCTGGACGGAATTGAAAATTTTATAAAAAATTTTTGCCTCCCGAAGCAGATTTTCATAATCCTCAGGATGTCTTCCCCTGTTAATAGAAGGTTTTGCAAAATAAAACTCAGAATTTTCAGGAAGCAAATCCATGACTTCGTCTATTTTTTTATCATTCACAAATCCCAAAATGACATGCTTATGCCTGTCGATAGAGTTTAGTTGGGAAAAAACATATTCTAAACCGGCCTGATTGTGTCCCGTATCACAAATGGTAAGCGGGTGATTTGAAAACTCAAACCATCTTCCAATAAATCCTGTATTTTGATGAACATTGAGTAAGCCTTTTTCAAGTGCCTCATCTGAAATAAGAATACCCTGCTTTCTTAATTCTGCAACCATTGCCCATACTACCCGAATATTCTTCTTCTGATAATTTCCTTTTAAATCCGAAGAAAGGTCTGTATGAATCTGTGTGGCATCTATAAAAGGAGCATTTTCCTGTGTTGCTTTTGCTTTAATGATATTTTTTACCGCTTCATTTTCATCACCGGAAATAACGGGGATATTCTTTTTAACGATTCCTGCTTTTTCTCTTGCTATTTCTTCAATAGTATCTCCTAAAATATTCTGATGATCCAGCTGAACATTGGTAATCGCAGAAATTAAAGGCGTAATAATATTGGTAGAGTCCAGTCTTCCACCCAGACCTACCTCAATAATGGCAAAATCTACTCCCTGCTGAGCAAAATATTCAAAAGCCATGATCGTTGTAAATTCAAAAAAAGAAGGGCGGATGTCTTCAGGCAGCTGTTTAAGTTTCAGGATAAACTCAAAGACAAATTCTTTATTACAGTTTTCTCCGTTTACTTTAATACGTTCTGTAAAGTCAATAAGGTGTGGAGAATTATATAAACCTGTTTTATATCCCTCTTCCTGAAGCACAGAGGCCAGCATATTACTTGAAGATCCTTTTCCGTTGGTTCCTCCGATGTGGATGCATTTTATCTTTTCCTGAGGATTTCCAAAAAAGGCACAAAGCCTGGTAATATTATCAAGCCCGGGTTTGTAAGCTTTTTGTCCATCTATCTGATAGTTGGGCATCTGTACGAAAAGCCAGTCTATAGCTTCCTGATATTGTTCATTTGTCATGATACAAAATTCTCAAAAGTTTTATTAAAATGAAACATTTTTTTTCAATGTGTAACTTTTTTATATTTAGTTCGTCTAATAGGGAAAAATCTTAACATGAAAAAAATTTGGATTATCGTTTTTGGATTAGGTTATTTGGGATTAAATGCCCAAAAGAAATGGTCCTTAAAAGAATGTGTAAGCTATGCAGTGGAGCATAATCTTCAGGTTATCCAAAATCAATATAACAAACAGAATCAGGAATACAATCTTAAATCAGCCAAAAAAGAATATTTACCTTCCGTATCGGGGAGTATTACAAATGGAGTGAGTTTCGGACAGGGATCACTAGGAGCAGGAAGTTATAGAAATGACAGATTCAACAACAGCGTGGGGCTGGGAGCCGATATTTTGCTTTATAATAATGGAAGATTAGAAAAGAATATAAGAAAAGCTCAGTTTGATGTAGAAGCAAGCCAGTACGACATTGAAACCATTAAAAATGATATTTCTCTTCAGATTGCTCAACAATATCTTACAGCTCTTCTGAACAAAGAGATTGTTAAAATCTCTCAGAGTGCCGTAGAAAATGCTCAGAAACAGTATGACAGAGCTAAGATAACAACGCAGGTAGGAACAACCGCTCAGACAGTTCTTGCTGAGGCTGAAGCTGCGCTGGCGAGAGAAAAACAAAATCTTAAAACAGCAGAAGTAAATGTTGGACGTGCTTTGTTTGCCATTGCTCAGCTTTTACAACTGTCAGATTATAAGGGGTTTGATGTGGAAGATGTAAATGTTCCGGAAAAGCTTGAATTACAGCTTACCACCGCGGATGAAGTACTTGCAACGGCATATGAAATACAACCTCAGATAAAAGCGGCGGAAAGCAGAATAAGATCTGCAGAAGCACAAACTGAAGTAAGCAAAACAGCATTCTGGCCTACATTGACAGCTAGTGCTGGTCTTAACACTTTCTATAATAATCAGTTTAATGTTCTGCCGGGTGTTGTGCAGGGAGGTTTTTTTCAACAGTATAAAGATCAGTTTGGACAAAATGTAGGGATAACACTTAACGTTCCTATCTTCAATAAAGGAAAAACAAAATTACAGGTAGAACAATCTAAAATAAACGAAAGTCTTGCTAAAAATGCGTTGGAACAGCAGAAGCAAACGATAAGACAAAATATACAGAAAGCTCAGTTTGACGCTGATGCAAACTATGAAACTTACCTGGCAGCTGTAGAAGCGGAGAAGAGTTCGAAGTTGGCTCTTGATTTTGCGGATAAGAGCTATGCTGCAGGACGAACAACTATTTATGATGCTAATGTTGCAAGAAATAATTATGCAAATGCACAGGGATCGGTAGCACAGGCGAAATATAATTATCTTTTTAGTCTTAAGCTGTTGAATTTCTATGCAGGAATTCCATTAAGTTTGTAAGATGTCTATTCAATCATTAGAAAAATATTTACCAAAAAATACACTTAAATATTTAAGAATCTGGTTTTCAGATTATTTTATTCATATAAAAGTTACCCGAAACAGGAATTCTAAACTGGGAGATTATAGAAAGCTTCCGGATAATTCCCATGAAATTACAGTAAATTCCACCCTTACTCCCCAGCTGTTTTTCTTTGTGCTGACTCATGAACTGGCCCATTTAATTGCTTTTGAAAAATATGGAAGAAGGATCTCGCCACACGGAAACGAGTGGAAAGAAACTTTCAGAAATATGCTTCTTGAAAGTCTTGAAGTGTATGATGAAGACCTGAAGCCTATTATTGTGAAATTTTCAAAGTCACCCAAAGCAAATTTTATGGCGAGCCCGGATCTTGTTAGGTATTTTCATACTGAGAAACAAGATGATAGTCTTCAATTTATTGAACAGCTTAAGAAAGGAGAATTCTTTATCTATCGCAACGAAAAGTATTTATTAGAAGGTCTGGTTAAAAAGAACTATCTTTGTAAGAACCTGGCTACTGGGAGGAAGTATTCTTTCAAGCCTTTAGCAAGGGTAGAAAAATGTAGCTAAGAATGTTAAAATCAGATAGATACTGTGTGATAATGGCGGGAGGAATCGGTAGCCGGTTCTGGCCAATGAGTACACAAAAATTTCCAAAACAGTTTCAGGATATTTTAGGAGTTGGCCGTACTATGATTCAGCAGACTTATGACAGAATCAGTAAGATAATTCCTAAAGAACACATATTCGTTATTACGAATAAAGAATATGTTGCGCTTTCTCATCAGCAGCTTCCTGAGGTTCCTGAAGAGAACATTGTGGGAGAACCTCTGATGAAAAATACAGCGGCCTGCAATCTGTATATGGCTAATAAAATTGCTGAAATTAATCCTGATGCTACCATGATTGTTCTTCCGGCAGATCATCTGATTCTGAAGGAAGATGTATTTCTGGAAAAAGTGGAACTAGCCTTCGATCTGGCATCTAAACATGACTATCTGGTGACCTTGGGGATTACACCCACAAGACCTGATACCGGATACGGGTATATTCAGTTTGTAGAAAAGAAAGGATCGGAATACTTTAAGGTAAAGACATTTACCGAAAAACCTATTCTTGAAATTGCTCAGAGCTTCTTAGAAAGCGGAGACTTCCTCTGGAATGCAGGAATATTTATCTGGAATATAAAAAGCATCCACCATGCCTTTGAATTATATCTTCCTGAGATGATGCAGCACTTTATGGCCTGTGAATATAATTCTGAAAAAGAACACAGCTGCATAGAAACCATTTACCCTAAAGTACAGAAAATATCAATAGATAACGGAATTTTAGAAAAAGCAAAGAATGTATATGTTATTCCGTCTGATTTGGGCTGGAGTGATTTAGGCACCTGGACATCGGTATATGAGAATACTGAAAAAGATGAAAACGGGAATGCTGTAAAACTGAAACACTTGCTTACTTATAATTCTAACGGAAATATCATCCGTTTAAAAAATAATAATAAAGCGGTAATCATCGACGGGCTTGAAAATTATATTGTTGTAGATACGGATAAAGCTCTTCTGATCTGCCCGAGAGATAATGATCAGCTGATCAAAGATTATGTGCTTGATTTAAAGAGCTTCAAGAAAGGAGAGAAGTTTATGTAAATATTTTGGTATATTTTCTGCTGATTTTTGAGCTATGATAAAAGTTGCAACCCGATTTACAATGCTTACGTTTTTACTTCTGGGATTCTTAGGATACTCTCAGGAGAAAAAAAAGTTTTCAAGCATTCCGAATATTTTAAAGCAGATTGAACCTAATGATAAAACAGATTCATGGGTGCTGGTTTATAACAACTATGGAAAAGGGGAGGAAATAAAAACATCCGGCGGGAAGATAAACTATAGCCCTCAGTTTTCCGGATTCAATTTATTTCCTGATGAAGACAGCTTTTATTATATTGCTTATTCCAAAGCCGGAAAAATAGGCTATATAACCAATGCTGGAGAACTAAAAACGTTTGTAGGTAAAATAGACAATGCTCAGGAAGCAGCCGTGGTATTGGCAGCAGACGGATATATGGTAGATGAAGAGTTCAAGGATCTGGCAGGTAACTATCATGAAGATCAATCGAATTACTATCTTGATCTGGGTAAGGTAACCTCGAAAGAATGTCCTTATCAGAAAACTCACTATACGTTAACAATAAATAAGGCAACAGGAGCCGTAAGTCAGGTAAAAGATAACGGAACCTATATTGAGCTTTACAATAAAAAATGTGCTAATAACCCCCGTCTTTTAAAGATCGAGAAAAAAGAAGAACCAAAAGATGAGCCTAAAAAAACAACCAGACGCAGGTAAATTGTATGAAACAGAGCGATTAATCATTCGTCCCGTTTCTCTTGAAGACAAAGATTTGATTTTTGAACTTTACACTTCTCCAAAATTCATTCAGTATATAGGTGACCGTGGAATTAAGACGGTTGAAGACGCTGAAAACTATATCCAAAACAGATTCTTACCACAACTTGAAAGATTGAAATACGGGAACTATGTGCTCATTACAAAAGAAGGACATCAGAAAATAGGTGCGGTTGGGATATTTGAAAGAGAAGGATTGGATATTGTAGATATAGGCTATTCTCTCCTGGAAGAATTTGAAGGTAAAGGATATGCTTATGAAGGCGCTCAAAAGGTAAAATCTATTGGTATGGACGAATTTGGGCTTTCGAAAATATCGGCCATTATCTCAAAAGACAACCTTTCTTCACAAAAACTGATAGAGAAATTAGGACTGAAGTTTAAAAAATATGTTACACTTCCCGGTGAAACAGAAGAGCTCAACTATTACGAAACAGAATAAAGCCAAACACGATAAAAAATCCACAAAGTCTATTTGTGGATTTTTCTTTTTATTAGTATTAAAATTATCCTTCCAAGATCTGTTCAGCAGCTGTTTTTGAAGTTACTTTTTCAATAACTCTTGTGCAAATGCCGTTTTCATCAAAAATAAAGGTTGTTCTTACAATCCCCATATAGGTTTTCCCAAAAGTCTTTTTCTCTTGCCAAACCCCGAATTTTTCGATAATATCATGGTTTTCATCAGCAATAAGATCATATGGAAAAGCAAATTTACTGTGGAAATTTTTCTGTTTTTTTACAGAATCTCCGCTAATCCCCAATAACTGAAACCCCGCTTTTTTAAGCCGGGCATAATTGTCACTCAGATTACAGGCTTCCACAGTACATGTCGGAGTATTCGCTTGCGGATAAAAGAAAACAACCAGCTTTTTTCCGATTAATTTTGATGAGGTTACTGTTTTTTCGTCTTGATTGTGCCCTTCAAATTCAGGCAATTTGTCTCCAACTTTCAACATAATAAATTAATTTTGTTCAAATTTAAGGGTTACATGACAAAAAAACAAAGAGCTGAGCTCGTTCAGATAGAATTGGATAAGCTGTATCCTACAACACCCATTCCGCTGGATCATACGGATCCGTATACATTAATGGTAGCTGTAGCGCTTTCTGCGCAGACTACAGATAAAAAGGTGAATCAGGTAACGCCCGATCTCTTTGCTGTTGCAGGAACTCCACAAAGAATGGCAAAACTGGAAGAATTTGAAATCAAAGAGCTGATCAAAGAAATAGGGCTCTCCAATACCAAAGCTAAAAACCTGAAAAAAATGGCCGAGCTTTTATTAGAGAGACATGACGGTATTGTTCCGCAGACTTATGAAGAATTGGAAGCGCTTCCAGGGGTAGGGCATAAAACCGCCTCTGTAGTGATGAGTCAGGGATTTGGCTTTCCGGCTTTTCCGGTAGATACCCATATTCACCGTCTCATGACACAATGGAAGCTGACCTCAGGAAAAAATGTTGTAGAAACAGAACGCGACGCCAAAAAGCTGTTTCCTGAAGAGGTATGGAATAAGCTCCATCTTCAGATTATTTTCTACGGAAGAGAATATTCCCCGGCAAGAGGAAAAGGAGATAAAGATTTTATCACTAAAATGATGTTCGACAAGTAGAATCCTTGTTTTTATACCAGACAAAATTCCCCTTCTTTGAAGGGGAAGAGGTTTTGTGCGAAAAAAAGGCGGAGTAACTGAATCGTGATTACAGATCCAGCAGCCTTCTGTGGTAATTGATCTGCCCCAAATGATAGTCCAGATGGGCAAGAAGATGAATCAGGAAATAATCTGTGGTCATCTTGTCTTCAAAAACAACGAGCGGGTATTCTTTCTTCAGATCATCTTCAGATAGTTGAGAGAGTACCGTATCGATCATTGCAGCTGTGTCTTCAACTTTTGTGATAAGTTCGGCTCTCGGAATGTCTTTCAGTGAAAATTCAAGCTCTCTTTGTCTGATGTATCCTGTTTTCCCCAGCTCTGCTCCAATAAAATGACTGAGGTTTCCCACAAGGTGAAGACACAGATTTCCCGCGGAATTACTGATGTTTTTATCCGTTTTCCAGATGTTTTCTTCATTCTGATAGGATACTAGCTCCGTTTTCAGCTTATTTAAATCTCTGTTGTAAAGAGATTTCAGACTTTCTGTGATCATGGGTTTTATTTTATAGATGATTATTAAAATTTGCTAAGCTTAAAAAAGGTACTGTTTGTTGTTCAGTACCTTTTATTTGTCAAATAACTATTTTTGTTTTTGGGCCCAAAGCTCCATTTTTCTGTTCAGAACATCCAGAGGGAGGCATCCCTGGCTTAATACTTCATCATGGAAGCTTGCCAGATTAAACTTCGTTCCCAGTTCTTTCTGGTATTTTTCTCTGAGTTCACGGATTCGTAAAGAACCGATTTTATATCCTAAGGCCTGTCCCGGCATAGCCATATATCTTTCTACTTCTGCTGTAGCAGCTCCTTCGTCATAAGAGATATTGCTGAGGAAGTATTTAATGGCTTCCTCGCGGGTCATTTTTCCGGTATGAATTCCTGTATCTACTACCAGTCTCACTGCTCTCAGCATCTGATCACTTAAATAGCCCATTTTCTGATAAGGGTCTGTATAAAGTCCGAACTCAGGGCCTAATGTTTCACAATAATGAGCCCACCCTTCTCCATAGGCTCCAAACCATCCGAATCTCATGAATTTGGGGAGAGAAGTGTTTTCCTGCTGTAGGGAAACCTGATAATGATGTCCCGGAATAGCTTCGTGAAGAAAAAGGGATTCCATTCCTGAAGTTACATTGAATTTTGTAGGATCGGGAAGAGGAACGTAGAAAATTCCGGGTCTCTTACCGTCTGGTGTTCCGGGAATATATTCTGCACTTGCACTTGCTTCTCTGAATTTTTCCGTCTGTCTGATTTCAAACTTTGTTTTCGGGGTTACATTAAACATCGTTTTCAGCTTCGGGGTAATTTTAGTCAGAATAGCATTGAATCCGTTTAAAACATCTTTAGAAGTTTTGTAAGGCATTGCTTTAGGGTCGGTTTTCACAAACGTGATGAATTCTTCCAGTGTTCCTTTAAAGCCCACCTGTTGCTTTACTTTTTCCATTTCAGCACGAAGCATAGCCACCTGCTGCTGTCCGATTTTATTAATTTCTTCAGGAGATTTCTTGGTTGTTGTCCAGCTTTTTACATAGTACGTATAAATTTCATTCCCGTTAGGAAGGCTGTTGTAGCCATCGGTATCCCTCGCTTTTGGTAAATATTCTTTCTCAAGGAAAGTACCCATTTTGGTATAAGCAGGAATAATTTTTTTGATAATCGCTTCTTTATAAAGTTCTGAAAACTTATCTTTTTGATTCTGAGTAAAATTTTTCGGGAATTTTCTGATAGGCCCGTAAAAGATATTTTTTTCCATATCGGTTGTGATGATTTCCTCAGCTTTCAGCTGTGGAATCATTTTAACCACCAGTTTTTTAGGAAGAACAATTTTATTATTGATTCCCTCGCGGAAATTTTCTGCAGCCGCATTCATCCAGTCCGGAAACTTTTCCATTCTTTTCAGCCAGTCATTGTAATCTTTTTCTGTTTTGAAAGGCTGGCTTCCTTCACCGCTTCCGTACAGAGGAAAACTTAACGGAAGTCCCCCAAACTGAGTGAAAGGGATGTATTCCGGGTGATAGGCATATGCTTCGATTTTATCTTTTAAAGTATAGTCCAATACATCATACACCACTTTATTTTCATCGGAAAGACTTTTGTAGTCAACATGTTCCAGCTGTTTCTGTACTGAATTGTAAAAAGCAATTTCTCCTGAGATGAAATCTTTATCAATATTAATAGGAAGCTGGTCATTGTATCTTGTATCTCCCTGAGAAGTAGCATCTAAAGGGTATAATTTAAGATACTGTTCATAATAATTGGATGCAATAGAATCCAGATTGGTAGGGGTCACTTTTGTAAGAGGAGAATCAGATTTCCTGCACGAGGCAAGGCTGATCAGCAGTCCCAGACCTAAAATACTTTTTGATAAAATGTTTTTCATTTTCAGAATCTTTATAAAACAAAAGTAAGTATTATTAGAGGATTCAGACTCATCATCTGATTTGATTTTGAAAATTTATTTTCAAAATCCTTTTAACTTTGAATCAATTTTTTATCTTTGTCTAAAACGTTTAACAATCATATTATTACAGTTCTTTTTTAAGAAAAAATGAAAGGGATTTTAAAAATTTACCATCCGGACGAGACTTTAAAATACAATATCAGAAATACTTATTGTAAAGCAGTCTACAGCAACCAGCAACATTTTTTAGAGGTTGAAGTTATAACGGATGACAGTTTGGATCACGTAGATGATGATTCATTACAGTACAACTTTCCACAGCTTTCGCTGGAAGTTTTCGATTTTCCGATTGATTCTTCCGAAATAGAAGGCCAAACAATTAAAATCAGTGATTCTGATGAGGAAACTTATACGGAAGTAGATCTCTTCGATGATGAAGAGGCCTATATTTACGATAATGAGCTTCTTTTTGAGAAAAACGAAGACGGTGAGCTTCAGGTCATCTGGAAGGGAACCATCGACGATTTCTATACAGGGTCAGATACACCGATTCCTTTTAGGCTAAAATGTGAGTTTAAGCAAGATGATATTGAGGTAGACGAAGACTAAAAAAGTCGCTACTTATTCTTTTTATCTCAAATTTCTTTTCAAAATTTCTTTTGGAAAGAAATTTGCTGTTTATATTAAATAACATATTTTAAGTTGTTTTTAAGCAATTTTTAAGATATCAATTAATAATATTCCACTACATTTGTCGTTAAATTTTTATAAAAATTCACATTAATGCTGTTAACGGAACTTACTCAGATTTTATTTGCTCAAATCGCTACACCTGCAGTTGCTACAGACAATTTAGAATTTTCATTTTGGAAGATTATGTTCCACGGAGGAGCTTTCGCTAAAATAGTGATGGTAACCGTGTTGCTCCTGGGTGTATTTTCTCTATATCTGTTTTTTGAAAGATTTTTCTTTATTAAAAGGCTGACATCCAAGACGGATTCCAATTTTATGAATAATATTGAAGACTTTATTAAAGAAGGAAAGATAGAAGCAGCAGCAGATTACTGTAAGACACAAAATTCCCCGGAAGGGAGAATTCTTGAAAAAGGAATTTCAAGACTGGGACGTCCTGTTTCTGATATTGTAAGTGCAATGGAGGCACAGGCACAGGTGGAAGTTGCCAATATGGAAAAAAACCTTAACCTTTTGGCTGTAGTTCCAAGTATTGCCCCGATGTTAGGGCTTTTAGGGACGGTAATCGGGATGATTATTGCTTTCTTTAATTTATCACATGCTACAGGATCTTTTTCTCCTAAAACTCTTTCAGAAGGTATTTATACCGCTTTAGGGCAAACAGCTGTAGGTCTGGCAGTAGCTATTCCTGCAAACTTCTGTTATAACATCCTTTTGACAAGGATTGATAAGTTTGTGTTGAAAGCACAGAACATGTCCGGAGAATTTTTAGATCTTATCAATAAACCGTTATAATTTTCTTGCAATGAAAATTCAAAGAAGAAATAAAGCGAACCCGGAATTCAGTTTAGCAGCGATGACAGATGTTATCCTGTTGATGCTGATATTCTTTATGATCACCTCTTCGGCTGCCAATCAAAGTGCCATTGATGTGAATCTGCCGAAAGCCGGAGCTGTCGACGATAATATTCCGAATCCTTTAACGGTAAGTATTAAGCCGGATGGTTCATTTTATGTAGATGATAATCCTGCCAATAAAGGCGAACTGGAGCAGATTATTGTTGATAAACTGGCGAATCAGACCAATAAATCGTTCACGATCAGAGCTGATGAAAACACATTGCATAAAGATGTTGTTTTTGTGATGGAAATTGCTGAAAAACATAAATTTAATATTGCTATTGCAACAGTTAAAGATAAATAATACACCCGAATCACCGGAAAGAATTATTGTAAGATGAGAAGCTATACTGCCAATAAAAACGAGGAAAATAAAGACAGGGTAAAAAGCGCGTTGCTTTCTGTCCTTATCTGGGCTGCCGTTTTGCTTTTTGTTTTTTTATATAAATTAAAACCTGAACTGGATAAGGAACCGGAAATCGTGACAACAATGCTTGTGAATTTCGGAGACAACAGAAACGGAAAAGGGATTGAAGAGCCTGCAGAACAACCGGGAAGTCAGGCTGCTACAGAAGAGGTCACTCCTGAGCCTGCAGAAACGCCGGTTCCTGAAACTAAAACTGTTGTAAAACCAGAACCGGTACCCGTTCCTGTGCCCAAAAAAACAGAGGCTAAGGAAAAGATTATTACTGGAGATAAATCAAAAAATACGGTTCCTAAAAAAGAGGAATCAAAAAAAGTAGAAAAAAAGGAAGCCACCAGTACCAGTGCTTCCAAGAATACTAAAAAATCAGGAGCAGCCACGGCCAATTCCAAAACAGGAAATGGTGACGGAAAAGGAAATGCAGCCATCGGAAACCTGATTAAAGGAAGAGGCACAAAAGCCGGAAGCCAGGGAACAGGCGAAGGAATCGGCAACGCAGGAGATCCTTTAGGCGGAGACGGAAACGGAGATAGTAAAGTAGGAATTGACCGAAAACTGGTAGGATATATTCCGGGAACGATGGGAAGAGGAGGGGCTCAGCCTTCTCACAGTTGTACAGCCAGCGGATCTATCACCGTTGCCTATACGGTGGATAAAGCCGGAAATGTAGTTTCTGCAAGAAGAGCGGGAGGAATTTCAGACCCTTGTGTATCTTCCACCTCAGTTGCCTGGGTTAAGAAATATGTAAAAGCGGAGAAAGCCAATACATCTTCCACAGGAACTTATAAAATTACATTCTAACTTTTATTTCGGAGGAAAGAATCTACAGGTTTGCCCGAAAGCAACTGCTGTTATCATTATAAAGACTTTTCGGAGTTACTACAATAAGGTTAAAACACATCTATATAAAAAAGCACTTTATTCAAGTGCTTTTTTTAATTCATTAATTCTGTTGATAACCGGAAGGGCAAAAATACCGCTGGTCTGAAGATAGAGCTCGTAGAATGTCTTTGCTTTATTCTGGAAGTCTTTATTCTGTTCTTCTCTGCTCTTAAAGTAGAAAAGATTTCCCAGCATTTCATAATAATCTTTACGGTCTCTTTCCTGTCTTTCATTGACAAGAGCAATCATCTCTTCCGGAGTCATTGCTGCTACTTCTGTGAAATTCATCTTGAAAATGTCCCGCATCAGGGTATCAAAATCCAGTTCTTTTTGCATTAAACTTTCCTCGGGTTTGTCCAGAATCAGCTTTTCCAGGGCCTGGGAAAGCTGTCTGATAAGTCTTAACGTAAATTCTTTATCTGTTATCATAATGGTAATTTTGTTGATGGTCTGGGTTATGTGCTCCAGTTCAATTGGACGTATTTTATAAAGGTATTGATTTTTCCTCCTAAGAGTCTATATTGTTCTGATTTTTCTTTAAAATCTGGACTTAAACCCGGATAAAGGCATTGGTTTTTTGATAAGTGACAAACTGTTTCATCACAACTTGCCTGAGACTAAGTAAGAAACCTGATAAAATCACCTTTGTAATTTTTTATTCCATAGCCTTCTGTAATGTTTGTAACAACGGAATCGGCAAGTCGTCTCAACTGGCTACCCGATTTATATAATTCATAATCTGGCAGTTGGAGTGAAAGCGTATGTGCTTCAATAAACAGCTCAAAAGCAATATTATCAATATAGGTTTTTCGTAACTCATTAATGATAAAGAAACTAGTAACTATCTTAGGCAAAAAATAGATAGGCTAGCGCAATTGAGGTAATAACTCCTACCAAATCGGCCAGAAGCATGGCAATTACCGTGTATCTTGTATTCTTTACAGCTATGGCACCAAAATATACCGCAATCACATAAAACGTCGTATCTGAACTTCCCTGAAGGACGGCGGAAAGATGCCCCTGAAAACTGTCAGGGCCGAAAGTTTTCATCGTATCTACCATCATTCCTCTTGCTCCGGAGCCGGACAGGGGTTTGATCAGGGCGGTAGGAAGTCCGTCCACAAAACGGGGATCCAGATGGACTACATTAGCGAGCCATTTCATGCCGTCAATGATGACATCAAAAACACCTGAAGTTCTTAATAGAGAGATGGCTATCAGCATTCCTACCAGATAAGGAATAATTTTCACACAGGTAGTAAAGCCTTCTTTTGCTCCTTCAATAAAGGCATCAAAAACGTTAATTTTTTTATAGAGAGCTCCCAGTACAATAGCGAGGAAAATAAACAGTATAAGACCGTTACTCAGTACTTTGCTGAAATCATCCAGTTCATCTTTACTCAATTGTACAAGATAGAGTACAAGAAGGCCTATAATGGCTGAAATACCACCTACATATGCGATGACAACCGGACGCAGCAGATTGATTTTCTGATATAAAGATACAATGATCATCGCCGCAAGTGTGGCGGCAAAAGTAGCAATCATGCAGGGAAGGAATATGTCTGTGGGAGTTTTTGAACCCATGGATGCTCTGATTGCAATAATGGAAACCGGAATCAGGGTCATTCCTCCGGCATGTAAACAGAGAAACATGATCTGCGAATTGCTGGCTGTATCTTTGTTGGGATTTAGGCTCTGCAGGCTTTCCATTGCCTTCAGTCCAAACGGAGTGGCGGCATTATCAAGGCCTAACAGATTGGCGCTGAAATTCATCAGCATATGTCCGAAAGCCGGATGGTTTTTAGGAATATCGGGGAATAATTTTGAAAAAAACGGTTGTATAAAGCGGCTCAAAAGATTGATTCCGCCTGCTTTTTCGGCAATGCTCATAAAGCCCATAAACAACGTCATGATTCCAATCAGTCCCAGGCAGATTTTTACTGCTGTTTCGGAAGTCCCTATGACTCCGTCTGCTTCCTGCACGCGATAGACTTTAACTTCTTGTTGTAAGGAATCTGTTTTGTAGTGAATTCTGCTGTCCGCAAAATCATTTTTCTTCATCAGGTTGCCTCTGACAACAGGAGAGAGAGCATTCATCTTCTGAGATGCAATCTGTATCGTATCACCGCTTTTTCCAACGACCATATCATTGAAAATGGTTTTGTAGTTGTACGATGAAATATATTTTATACTGGCAATGGTAATGGCAATGATAATAAAAGCCGACCAAATTCTGCTGAGAACCATCTGATTGATTTAATTGTTTAAACTTATCAAAAATACTTTAAACCACAAAAGTCACAAAAGAATTAAACAACGAAGTTTATAGAAAGTTTCAGTCATGTGGCCGAAAAGAGCATTTAAGTTTTTTTAAAATATTTGATTTCAGCCTTTTGTATGCTGGGTTATTGTAATGCGAGGTTGGCTAAGATTTTATCTGGGAGTAAAAATTTTACGATCGCTGCGGCGTTAGTACTTAGCAGAGCTCATAAGGTAGAGATCCTTGCTGAACGAAGTGCCTTTGCGACCGGAAATATGCATAAGGATTTATGATCCCTTTGCGTATGAAACAAAAAAATTACTCTTCAAGATAAACCAGATGACCTTCAAAATCATCATCAAGACTTTTCAGGACCTTGGCTTCATCCATTTTTTTGATCAGACCGTCTACGAAGAAACTTTTCTCAAAAAACTGGCGATGAATTCCCGGAAGAAGTTCCATGAAATAATCCATTCCGAATTTGTTGTTGTGAAGATCCATTTTTGTTTCCAGAGGTTTATTGGGAAACAATTCTTCATGCATGTCAGTCATTCTTTTACAGAAATCAAGAGCCTTTTTAGGAGAAGATACCTTACAGCAGTACATCAGGATAAAACAACACCAGAGCGCATGTCTGAAGGCATTTCCTATTCCGTTATTAGATGCTGTTTCGGGAAATTTGGCCTGCGCGATGGTAAACGCCTTAACAGTGGCATGAAAACTGAGCAGGGCAAAAAGAGGATGGGGGAGAATAAGCGATAAAAGACGGATTATCTTTTTTAAACTCATACTCCGGATGGTGTTGAAAAATATCTTAAAAGTCCTCATAAATAAAAATCTCTCCCTAATTAGAGAGAGACTGTATTGTTTTTGTTACAGTGACTATGCTTTTACTGTTAATAAATTAACTGTTTTTGCAATAGTATTCTGAATTTCAGTTCTTTTTACAATGAAATCTACAAATCCTTTTTCCTGTAAGAATTCCGATGTCTGGAATCCTTCAGGTAAGTCTCTTCCGATGGTTTCACGGATTACTCTTGGCCCTGCAAATCCGATCAGAGCTCCCGGTTCTGCCATAATAATATCAGCGGTCATCGCAAAAGATGCTGTAATTCCTCCAAAAGTAGGGTCGCAAAGGTAAGCGATATATAAAAGTCCTGCTTCTGAAAGCTGGGCAAGCTTAGCCTGAACTTTAGCCAGCTGCATCAGAGAATAGGTAGCTTCCTGCATTCTTGCTCCTCCAGACTGACAGATGATCATGTAAGGAAGTTTATGTTTGATACAGTAATCTACTGCTCTTCTGATTTTTTCACCCATTACGGAACCTAAAGATCCACCGATAAAAGCAAAATCCATACATGAAACTACCATTTCAGTACCTTTTACCGTACCTACTGCATTTCTGATGGAGTCTGTAAGTTTTGTTTTAGCTTTTACTTCTTTTAAACGGTCTTTATAAGGTTTTGTATCCTTGAAGTTTAAGATATCAATACTTTCAACATTGGCATCCAGTTCGGTAAATTTACCTTCGTCAAAAAGGATGTCAAAAAATTCCGCACTTCCTATTCTTACATGAAATCCGTCTTCAGGAGAAACATAATTATTTCTCTTCAGTTCATCGTGTTCCACTACTTTTCCAGATGGAGTCTGATGCCAAAGGCCTTTGGGAACGTCCTTTTTTTCATCAGTAGAGGTAGTAATGTTTTTTGCTTTTCTTTTAAACCAGTCGAATGCCATTTTGTATTAGTATTAATGTACAAAGTATAATGTAAAATGTATAAAGAGGAGCCGTTTGATAAGCTGTACTTTATACATTTTAGTTTTTACAAATTTATTTTAAAGTATTTACGTTATTTAAATCTTCAAATGCCTGCACCAATCTTGTAGAGAATGTTTCCTCACCTTTTCTTACCCAAGCTCTTGGGTCATAGAATTTTTTGTTCGGTTTTTCTTCTCCTTCAGGGTTTCCGATTTGAGCTCTTAAATAATCAATATTATTCACCATATAATCTCTGATGCCTTCTGTATAGGCAAACTGAAGGTCAGTATCGATATTCATTTTAATGACTCCGTAGTCGATGGCTTCTCTGATCTCTTCTAAAGTAGATCCTGAACCACCATGGAATACAAAGTTGATCGGCTTAGCCGCCGTTCCGAATTTTTCCTGCACATATTTCTGTGAATTGTCAAGGATTTTCGGGGTAAGAACCACATTTCCTGGCTTGTAAACTCCGTGTACGTTACCGAATGCAGCTGCAATGGTAAAGTTGTCAGAAATAGCTTTTAACTTTTCATAAGTATAAGCTACATCTTCCGGCTGGGTATATAATTTAGAGTTGTCAACGTCTGAGTTGTCTACACCATCTTCTTCACCACCTGTCACTCCGATTTCCACTTCAAGGGTCATCTGAAGTTTTGCCATTCTTTCGAAATATTGAGCTGAAATCTCAAGGTTTTCTTCCAGAGGTTCTTCAGAAAGGTCCAACATGTGAGAAGAGTATAGTGATTTTCCTGTTTGCTTGAAAAACTCTTCGTTAGCATCCATTAATCCGTCGATCCAAGGAAGCAATTTCTTTGCACAGTGGTCTGTGTGAAGAATTACAGTTGCTCCGTAAGCTTCTGCAAGAGTGTGAATATGTTTTGCTCCTGCGATAGCTCCTAAGATTGCAGACTTTTGTCCGTCATTGCTTAATCCTTTCCCTGCATTGAAAGATGCTCCACCATTTGAAAACTGGATAATTACAGGAGAATTTAATTTCGCTGCAGTTTCCATTGTAGCGTTGATGTTGCTTGATCCAATTACGTTTACTGCAGGTAATGCAAATTTATTTTCTTTAGCATACTGAAAAATATCAGTAACTAACTGACCTGTGGCAACTCCTGCCGGAAAAATTCTGCTCATGTTTTACTTTTTATTATAAATTTATTAGGTGTTTTTATTTTCGTGTAAAGGTAATCATTTTTAGGAAATTACTAATTTCTTTTGTCTCTTCCCCAAAGTAGCTTCTGACGAATGGTTTCGTAGAAACTTAAATTATTAGGCTGTACCAGAAGAAGCTGAAAACTTGCCTTTTTAATGATGATTTCCTTGTCGGTTTCAATGTGGATGAGTCGGGAATCAAGAGAAAGGGAGTATTGGGGTACACGGCTTTCCACTCTGAATTTGATTTCTACTTTATCATTCACGACTAAAGGTCTCACATTCAGATTGTGAGGAGCGATAGGGGTGATGACAAAATTTTCGTTATTCGGGGAAATAATGGGTCCGCCACAACTCAGTGAATAGGCTGTAGAGCCGGTTGGTGTTGAGATGATCACTCCGTCTCCCCAGAATACATTCAGAAATTCATTATTGATGTAAGAGTCCACGGTAATCATCGAAGTAGTCTCCTTTCTGGAAACCGTCACATCGTTTAATGCATAAGGAAAAGAGCCTTCCAGATCCGGGGAAACAACTTCAATAACGGAACGGCGGCTGGTTTTTACATCTCCTTTTAAAATAGAATCCAGTTCTTTGAATGCTTCTTCTTTAGTAAAGAAAGCCAGAAAACCCAGTCTTCCGGTGTTTACCCCTACAACGGGGATTTCAAGGTCTTCAATAAAAGTCAATGAATTGACAATGGTTCCGTCTCCGCCAAAAGTGAAGAAAAGATCCACTTCTTTGTCTAAAAGGTCTTTTTTAGAGTTAAATGTCTCGAAGATTTTTGAAAACTGAAGTGCTTCAGCCATTTCATCATACAGAACGGATTTTACACCTCTGCTTTCAAGCTCAGAGATAAACTTGCTTAAATATAAAAAAGTATCAAGATCTTTTTTCTGAGAATATATGGCTGCCTTCATGTTATATTTCTATGAATTTTTGGAAAAAACCAAATCGGTCTTTAAACAGATCAGTTTTTTCATCAGAATAATATTTTTCAACAATTCTGTAATCGTATCGGTCAAAAGTTGAATCTATCGAGGCCAGATTTTCATTGCTGATCTTTATGGTAACGTGAATTACCTCATCAGACATAAAGCTTATAAATCCCCCATAAAATTTAGAATTATTGCTTTCTACAATATTGGCAATCTCCGTCATGGAATATTTTCTGGAAGGGGTTTCTATGGTAAGAATAGCTCCGGTTTCCGAAAATAACGGATAGCGGGAAAGATCCTGAAAAATATCTTCACAGGTAATATAACCCAGATATTTTTCCCCCTTATTGATTACCGGGATCACATTGCAGCTGAATGTATAAAATAAGCGGATGCTGTCCATAACATTATTGTCTTCCAGAATGGCAAAACGCTCAATCTGATGTTCAAGGTCTTTCAGCGTACCTTCACCTTCGTAGAGAAAGTCTTTGGCAATGGCTCCGTAAAAATGATGGGATTTTTTGATGAAAACATGGGAATATCCAAAATCTTCTAATGTATTTCTTGCTGACTCTATGGAATCAGAAAGGCTAAAACACGGGAAGTCTTTTGAGATATAGTCCTTGATAAACATTGTGCTAATTTATAAAAAATTAAATGAAACTTTTTCTGAAAAGCCTACTTTTTTTAAGATCTATCAAAAAAAGTGCCGTCAAAATTTGTTTGTATAGAAAAAAAAGGTACCTTTGTCGCCTTTCATTTTTACTTTTTATTAGATTTATTTCAAACTGCACTGTCTACTAAGGACATATGCAGTTTTTTTATTTTAGGGCTTTGGCGAATTCCCACATGACAATTCCTCCGCAAACACTTACATTCAGAGAATGCTTTGTTCCCAGTTGTGGAATTTCCAGGAAAACGTCAATATTAGGTAATGCTTCATCACTGATTCCCTCTACTTCATTTCCTAAAACCAGGGCATATTTTTTTGACGGATCAATAGTAAAATCCGTGATCATCCGGCTGTCGGTTGTCTGTTCAATCCCGATTACTTCATACGCTCTGCTTTTCAGATCAGCAATGGCTGTATTGATATCTTCCTCGTGAGACCAGTCTACACTTTCGGTTGCTCCCAATGCCGCTTTATGAATCTCACGGTGTGGCGGCTGCGGTGTAATTCCGCAAAGAATTATTTTTTCAATCAAAAAAGCGTCTGCCGTTCTGAATGCAGCTCCTACATTATGCATGCTTCTGACATTATCTAAAATGATAACCAGTGGAATTTTTTCAACCTTCTTGAATGTTTCGACATCAATCCTGTTAAGCTCTTCCAGTTTTAGTTTCTGTACCAATTGTATCTTATTTGTTGATATTAATTTTCAGTTTTACAGCCTATGTTCTTATTCCTTTAAGTAAGATCAGGCGGGTCACTGTATCGTAATTCAAAAATAGTAAAATAGTTTTTGGGGTTCAAAAATATGGGGAGAAAAAAACAATTTATCCTGTCTTTTTATTTTTTACCCATAATCTGATGAACATTTTTCTCAATATTTTGGGCAATGGTTTCCATGGGAATATCATTTTCATCATTGTTGAACGGATCCTCAATCTCTTCAGCAATCAGTTCAAGACTCATCAGAACATAATACACAAAAACGGTAAGCGGAATCATAAAAAGACCTATGGTAATGACATAAGCAATCGGAAGTGCAAATACGTAAAGAATGATAAACTTTTTGATGAATGAAGAATAGGAATAAGGAATCGGGGTGTTTTTGATTCTTTCACAACCGCCACATATTTCCAGAAAACCGGAAAGCTGAGTATCCAGATAAAGCATTTCAATCTCTGATATTTTCCCCTCTTTTTTGAGCTGGTGCAGTTTATGGCTTAAAAGAATAATGATTTCGCTGGGACCGTGATTTTTTAATGACTTTTCAATTTCAGAATAATCTTCATCCAAAGCGAGCCTTGTAGATTCTTTAGAAAGATGTTTGGCTAAAAAATGAGGAAAAAATTTTAAATATCTCGAGATCTGTTCCGCATCCTGCCTGTCATTTTCCAGGATGGTATTGATTTTTATCGCAAAGTTTCGGGTATCATTGACCAGTTTCCCCCAGAGCTTTCTTCCTTCCCACCATCTGTCATAAGCCGTATTCGTCCTGAAAACCAACAGTAGAGACAATACAAACCCCAGCAAAGAATGGATCATCCCGACATTGCTGATTCCTGATTTTGTCGTCAGATGCAGATATCCTACTTCTAAATATTGTATTCCCCAGGAGTATAAGCCTACAAGGATCATGCTCGGGAAAAGAATTTTTAAGGTATCACTTTTATGTAAACTGAAAAGGATTTTGATGAAATGTTTCGTATTGTAGACTCTCATACATGTGCTTAATAACACAAATATAATTTATTTTCATTTAGCACCGTTTTATGGGAACCCGTAAAATTTATTATGTAAACCCCTTTTATTTTGTTCAAAAAATAAATATGGGTTATTACAGAAAAGGACATTTTAAGAAAAACGGAACCTGGGTAAGCGGTCATTATGTGAATTCCCGTGGTAGAGGAAAAAGATATTCCGAACCGCAAGGTTGTGTCATCATTATTTTGGGTGGAATCATTTCATTCCTGCTGTATATATTGGGTTGATCTGTGTGTAATTGGAAAGGGGAGATATTTGCGTCATAAATAATCGCTTTTATCTGTTGTCTTGCTGTTTTTAAAAATTTTTACAAGTTTCAAAAAAACAGTATTTTTATTTCGCATTAAATACAAAATACATGATCCTCGTAAACGTAGATACAGTTAATGATATCAGTAAAGAAGATTTTCAGAAGAATTATTTTAAAAAGCAAAAGCCGCTTCTGATCAAGAATTTTGCCAGCCGGTGGGATGCCTTTGACCTTTGGAACCTGGCTTATATCCGTGAAAAAGCAGGTGATCAGGATGTTCCGTTATATGATAATAAACCAGCTGATGCTTCTAAAAGTTCGGATGCACCGGCAACTCATATGAAGATGAAGGATTATATCGATACGATAAAAAGCAGGCCCTCAGATCTGCGGATTTTTTTTTATATCATTACAGACAGGCTTCCTGAGCTGTTAAAAAACTTTACTTATCCTGATTTGGGAATAAAATTTTTTAAACGGCTTCCTACTTTATTTTTTGGAGGAAGCGAGGCACATGTGCTTATGCATTATGATGTAGATTTAGGGGATTTTATGCATATTCACTTTGAAGGCAAAAAGAGAATTTTGCTTTTTGATCAGAAACAATCTGCTTTTTTGTACAAAGTTCCGTTATCTGTCCATACGGTTTATGATCTGGATTATGAGCATCCTGACTATGAGAAGTTTCCGGCATTACAATATGCGAAAGGGTATGAGATTTTTATGGAACACGGGGATGCGCTTTTTATTCCCGGGGCCTTCTGGCATTTTAACCGATACCTTGAACCTGGGTTTTCTCTGTCATTGAGAGCTCTTCCAGATAAGCCGAAAGTATTTGCCAATATGTTGTATCATGTTTTTATCATGAGGTATACAGATAAGCTGATGCGTAAATTATTTAAAGCCAGATGGGTGAATTACAAGCAGAAGTGGGCACATAAGAAAAGTTCCGAAGCTTTGGAAAGACATTTGAAAACTGAGAAATAGATAAGCAGGAAGATGGGTGTTCTGTAGGGTAAAGTATATCCTAAACTCTATTTTAATCCTCATTTTCATCAAATAATGGTCAGAAGTCTATTGACGAATAGTACTTCCTGCTTCTGGGTCCCGGCCTTAAAATGGGTGTTATTTATTAATCAATCCGAAGATTTTTGCATCTACGAATTTTCCTTTTTCAAAAAAATAATCTCTGAGGACTCCTTCTTCCTTAAAGCTGATAGAAAGTAAAAGTTTTTCGGAGGCAATATTAGACGGGTCTGTAAAGGCATCTACCCGGTGTAGCCTCATGCTTTCAAACCCAAAAGTTAAAATAGGGAGAATGGCTTCCTTCATGAAAGACTGTTTCCAAAATATGGGGTTCAGTTCATAGCCTATTTCTGCTCTGAAATGTTCCCGGTACCAGTTGTGATATCCGCAGGTGCCAATTACCTTACCGTTGGATTTTAACTCGAGAGCCCATCGGAAGCCTTTTCCTTTTTCAAATTCACTGTTGAAGTGCTGAATGATTTGCTGGGCATCCTCTAATGTTTTAAAGGGAGCCAGATCATAATATTCCATTACCTCATCCAGAGAAAAATATTCGAACAGGTCCTGGGTATCCTGAAGGGTAAGCTGTCGTAAAATAAGTCTTTCAGTCTCTAAAACAGGAAATTGCATGGGTTGTATTTTATGGTGAAAATACAATTAATTACTGATAAGAAAAAGTTTATAGAAAGATTAACGGGGAAACAATTCTATAAGCCTGATTTATTTTTCTAAATTTGGGGCTCATTTTTTACTATGGCAAAATCGAAGAAGGAAACTCCATTAATGACACAGTATAATACCATCAAGGCAAAGTACCCTGATGCACTTTTACTTTTCAGAGTGGGAGATTTTTATGAAACTTTTGGGCAGGATGCAGTAAGAACATCTCAGATTCTGGGCATTGTTCTGACCAAAAGAAATAACGGGGAAGGAAGTGTTGAATTGGCCGGGTTTCCACACCATTCCATAGATTCTTATCTTCCGAAACTGGTGAGAGCCGGGATGAGAGTGGCCATCTGTGATCAGCTGGAAGATCCGAAAATGGTAAAAGGAATTGTAAAAAGAGGAGTTACCGAGCTGGTGACTCCCGGAGTGACATTTAACGACCAGGTATTAAATTCCAAAAAGAATAACTTCCTGCTTTCTTTACATAAGGAGAAAGAAAAATACGGAATAGCATTGGTAGATATTTCTACGGGTGAGTTTTTAGTCAGTGAAGGAAATCTGGATAAGCTTCAGCATATTGTAAATACTTTTGATCCGAGTGAAATTATTTTCCAGAGAAGCGTACAGATTCCGGAACAGATTAAAAATAAAAATGCTTTTAAACTTGAAGACTGGGCATTTCAGTATAATTTTGCCTACGAAAAATTAACAAACCACTTTAAAACCAGTTCTTTAAAAGGGTTTGGGGTAGAAAACCTTCCATTAGCGATTACAGCAGCAGGTGCCATTTTTGCCTATCTGGTGGAAGATACCCATCATAACCTGCTTTCTCATATTACCAGGCTTCAGATCATTCCTCAGGAAGAGTATCTGATGATGGATAATTTCACCTTAAGAAATCTGGAAATCGTTTATCCGAGTAATGCTCAGGGCAAATCATTGCTTGATATTATTGATAAAACATCCACTCCGATGGGAGGAAGACTCCTGAGAAGAAGAATCATACTTCCTTTAAAATCAGTGGATGAGATTATGAGAAGACTTTCTCTGATTGATTTTTTAAATGAAAACGACCCTTTGAAATATGAAATCAGCCAGTTGTTAAAGTCTATTTCTGATCTGGACCGATTAATGGGAAAACTGGCGGCAGAAAAAATTTCACCCAAAGAATTGGGGTACCTGCGTCAGAGTTTAATCAATATCCATATGATAAAAGGACTCCTTCATTCTCATGCAGAAGTATTGGCCTGGTTGGAACCGTTATATGATCTGGAAGAACTGATCAGGTTTTTACAAAATAATCTTAACGTGGAACTTCCTGTGAGTATTGCCAAAGGAAATGTAATTAAAGAAGGAGTTTCTGAAGAACTTGACAGACTGAGGGGTCTTCAAAGTAAAGGACGCGGATTCCTTGATGAAATGTGCCAGAGGGAAATTGAACGAACGGGAATTTCAAGTCTTAAAATTGATTTCAATAATGTTTTCGGATATTATATTGAAGTTAGAAATACACATAAGGATAAAGTTCCCGCAGACTGGGTAAGAAAACAGACTCTCGTGAACGCTGAGCGGTATATAACAGAAGAATTAAAAGAATATGAAAATCAGATTCTGGGTGCAGAAGAGAAAATAGGTGTTCTGGAAAATGAGCTGTACAGAAATGTATGTGCCGAAACAATGGTTTATATCGACCAGATTCAGCAGAACTCCCATATCATTGCCCAGCTTGATGTGGCTGCCGGATTATCCGAACTGGCCGTTTCTGAAAGTTATACAAAGCCCATTCTGAATGACGGATACGCGATTGATTTAAAAGAAGCAAGGCATCCGATTATTGAAAATGCTCTTCCGTTGGGAGAAAAATATATTCCAAATGATATCTTTTTAGATAAAGATGCTCAGCAGATTATTATGGTTACAGGGCCAAACATGGCCGGTAAGTCAGCAA
Source organism: Chryseobacterium sp. (assembly GCF_019236175.1). Classification (GTDB taxonomy): domain Bacteria; phylum Bacteroidota; class Bacteroidia; order Flavobacteriales; family Weeksellaceae; genus Chryseobacterium. The sequence goes on along the minus strand of NZ_JAFAJM010000014.1, from coordinate 227,327 downwards.
TTCTGCGTCAGACGGCAATTGTTTGTCTTTTAGCACAAATCGGAAGTTTTGTACCCGCGAAACATGCAGAGATCGGATTGCTTGATAAAATTTTTACCAGAGTAGGAGCGACAGATAATATTTCTGCCGGCGAATCTACTTTCATGGTTGAAATGAACGAAGCAGCCAATATCCTGAATAATATTTCGGAACGAAGCCTTATTCTTCTGGATGAGATAGGACGCGGTACTTCTACGTATGACGGAGTCTCCATTGCGTGGGCCATTGCAGAATACCTTCATCAGCATCCGACTCAGGCTAAAACCCTGTTTGCAACCCACTATCATGAGCTGAACGAAATGACGGTGAATTTTGAAAGAGTGAAGAATTTCCATGTTTCCATTCAGGAGAATAAAGGAAATATTATTTTCCTTAGAAAGCTGGTTCCGGGAGGCAGTGAACACAGCTTTGGTATTCATGTTGCTAAATTAGCCGGAATGCCCGCGAAGGTGGTAAGCAGAGCGAATGAGATCCTTAAAACACTTGAAGCCAGCAGAGCTCAGAGCGGCGGAACATCGGAGAGTATGAAAAGAGTAACTGAAGAAAATATGCAGCTTTCTTTCTTCCAGCTGGACGATCCTGTACTGGAAAATATCCGTGAGGAGCTTACCAAAATAGATATCAATACACTGACACCCATTGAAGCTTTAATGAAGCTGAATGCCATAAAAAAAATGATTGGAGGTTAACCCAATCATTTTTTATTATAACAAGAAGATGCCGACTAGCAGCAAGGGCCGTCCTGAATCCCGTGAACCCCATACATCTCCTGTCCGGTAGAAGGATCAAAACAGCTTACTACCAATGGACAGAACGGTCTTGCCCCACTGATTTCCTTCATTTCTTTTTTAGTCAGTTTTCTCGTTTGAATGTTTGATTTTTTCATGATATTTTTAATTTGATTGTAAGCTAATATACAAAAATATTGACTAATTCAATTGATTGTGAGTATTTTGTGTTGTTTTATTTCGCGGATAATGAGTGTTTTATGCTTTTTTGCTGCCAATGCGTGAGTTTTGATATATTTGTTGAAGTGTAAGATCTAAACAGGAATAATAACAATGAAATTTAAATTTAGCCTGAAATATTTTCTTCTGACCCTATTGATCTTCCTTGTTGAAGTTCTCATCGCTACCGTACTAAAAAACATCTTTTTTATCAGAGCCTATCTGGGCGATGTTATTGTAGTAATGCTGCTTTATACCTTAATAAAGAGCTTTATAGAGGTAAATAGTAATCAGAAGCTGATTCTGGGAATTCTGATATTTTCTTTTCTGATTGAGGGAGGACAGTATTTTAATATAGCCGAAAAATTAGGCTTCCGAAAGGGAAGCCTGATGTATATTGTGATCGGAAATTCATTTTCATGGATTGATATGCTGTGTTATGCCGTAGGCTGCTTATTTTTATTCATCTTTATAAGAATGAAGACCTCTAAAAGCTTAGCTTCAATCTCATAATTTCTAAGAGATCTATCTTCCAAAGCTGTCGTATTTATCTTCTGCATATTTGGTGAAACGGCTCAGTAAAGCCACATTTTCTTTTTCCAGAGGTGAAAGGTCGTGGTCTACATTATTGGATACCGGAATATACCAGTCCGTTTGTTCAAAGAAATTTCTGTATGTTTCTTTTTTAAAAGAATAGCCGTGTCTTGCAAATACTGAGTTTTTGATAATCTCGAGATCCAGTTTTCTTAGGTTTTTAAGATCTTTTTCCGTGAGTTTCTGTTTGGAAGCATTAAGCTTAAATATCGCTTCAGAGGCTACCCGGTTTTTAGATGTTGTATAGCTTTCCGTTTTTCCGGTGTCATCGGTATATTTTTCTACAAATTCTTTTGGGTTAGACCAGTCTACCAGATTAGAGTCTTTATCCAGCATGAAATTGGGATTATAAACAAATTCTTTTTTGACTAATTTAAGATCTTTTGCAGGCGCTTTTACCGCAGTTTTATTAAAAGCATTCCATTTACCGGTTAAGCTGTCTCCTTTCAGTTTTACTTCAAATCTTCCGTCCGTTTTATCATTACCGGGTTCATCCAGAATAAAAGAGCCGGAGGTTTCATTAAATATTCCTCTGAAGGGTCTTTGATTGCCGCTTACGATGCTTTGTCCGTAGACACTGTCTTTAGTGATTCTGTTGATTTTTAAAGAGATTTTCTTGTAGGTTCCTCCTTCATATTCAGAACCATCAGTTTCATCAATCATTTTTTCTGCTCCGAAGAATTCTCCGGTATAGATTCCGTAGTATTCTTTGTGAATTTCAGGAATGATAACAGAATCTTTCTTTGCGGTCAGGGAATCTTTCCCGGATTCGTTTGTTTTTCCTTCCTTTTTGCAGCTTGCCAAAGAGACTGTCAATAAGGAAATTAAGGTGTAATTTACAATTTTCATATCTGTTTTTTTGTGATTAAATATTCAATAATAAGGATATTAGGAACCCATCCTGCCCAGGCAATAATCTGGTAAACATCCATAGGATCGGGGTGAAATAAATATACAATAATAACCTTCCACATTCTTAGGGTAATGGCAGATAAAGTAAAAGCAAAGCTTCGCCACATCCATTGTTTGTGATCTTTAAACTTACGTTGTAGGGCCAGCCGGTAGGCTTTAAAAGTGGAACACCACCATAAGATGCCCAGTATCACGAAGGAAACTTTGGATAAAATTCCTCCGTTGGCAAAGAAGCCCATATAAATTCCTGATGGAGCAGCCAGTATCAGAATGAGAAAAATATAGATTTTTCCCATGTTTTTGTGAAAATTTTTTACACCGAAATCTTTCCTGAGAATCGCCAGAAAACCTGAAAGAAGTATAAAAATACTGGTATAAACGTGAGTGTAGAAAAAATAAAGGTATTCCGGTTTTTGTTCCACCTCAGTTTGTTTAATCATCAGAAAGCTTACATTCGGATTAAAAGGAATATATTCCAGTGTGATTTTTAACATCAGCCAAAAGAAATATCCAAACCCTGTGATCAATAGGATTTTAGAGAGCCTTGAAATATTTCTTTTAGCTGAAAGCATCGTATTTAATCAAAACTGAACGTAAATGAGATATTATACCAGCCAGATACGGGTGTTCCTTTGTATTCTTCAGGTTTCCATCGCGTGTGTATCGATTTAACAGCGTTTTCGATTTCTCTGTTGAAGCTTTCATTATCTCCCGTTACTACGACTTTTTCTATCTCACCTTTATTGCTGACTGAAAATCTTGCATTGGCACGTATAACTCCTTTTGTCCCTATTATTTTATTTGTCCTGATTTTTCTTGATACTTCCATTCTGAATGCCGTAAAACCACCCGGGTATTCTGCAGGTTTAGAGGCATCGGGAATATAATGATCTCTGGAATGATCCTGAGAGGGAGACGTTTCTGTTTTTTGTGCCTGAAAAAAAGTGAAACTTCCTAAAAGCAACGATAATACTATTTTTTTCATGGTTATAAAGTATTCAGATCTTGTGCAATCAACCAGCCTTCGCTCCAGCAAGCCTGAAAATTAAATCCACCGGTTACAGCATCTATATTCAATACTTCTCCGGCAATATAAAAATTAGGAAGAAGTTTTGAAGACATATTTTTAAAATTAATTTCCTTTAAATCAACACCTCCTGCGGTTACGAATTCGTCTTTAAAAGTTGATTTTCCGGTCACCTGAAATTTCTTTTTACAAAGATTTTCCAGGATAGTCTGCATTTCTTTTCCCGAAATATTGGCTACCTGTTTATTGAGGTCAACTTTTGAAATATCCAGGATCTTTTGCCAGAACCTGTTGGTAATGTCAAAAATTTTCGATTGTCCGATGGTCTTTTTAGGATTGGATTGTTTGAAATTCTGAAAAGCTTCTTCTGCTTCATCTACTGGGGTAGAAATAAAATTAACTTCAATTTCAAAATTATACTGTAAACGGGCAAGGCTTATCGCTTCCCATGCGGAAATTTTTAAAACAGCAGGTCCGGAAAGTCCCCAATGGGTAATCAGCAGCGGGCCGCTTTCTTCGGTTTTCAGCTTGGGAATTGAAATACCTGCGTTTTCAAAACTTGTTCCCGGAAGTGCTGTTAGCAACTCATCTTTAATATTGAAAGTAAAAAGGGAAGGGACAAGATTGACAATTTTATGCCCCAGATTTTCAATGATTTTCAGTGATTTTGGAGAACTGCCGGTTGTATACACTATATAATCTGCCTCAAAATCTCCGGAAGTGGTTCTGATGAGGTACTTATTATCTTGTTTTTCAATCTCTTTGACGGTGCATTTTGTTTTGACGATAACATTTTTCTTTTGTGTCTCATTCAAAAAAGTATTGATAATGGTTTGGGAAGAATTGCTTTCCGGAAAAGTACGGTTATCATTTTCAATTTTTAAAGGAACATTTCGCTGATCGAACCATTCCATAGTGTCTCCCGGCTGAAATTTGGTGAAAACACTAAGAAGTTCTTTATTTCCACGGGGATAAAATTGTACCAGCTCCCTTGGATCAAAACAGGCATGGGTGACATTACAGCGTCCCCCGCCGGATATTTTCACTTTTTGAAGGACATCCGAATTCTGTTCTAAAATGGTAATATTGTATTTCGTTTCGTCAAGGTTCGACGCGCAGAAAAAGCCTGCAGCCCCGCCTCCGATAATAATGATATGTTTCATGTATGTGTAATCCTATGCTGAAGATTATTTTTCCAAAAGTACAATTTTTATAAACCATCTTATTTGAGTATTTTTGAAGAATATAATTTAATGATCCCAAAAAAGATTTTCATATGATATTTTACCATACATTCGAAGTACGCTGGAGTGACCTTGATGCCAACAAGCATTTGGCCAATTCATCATATGTACAATACTGTGCTCAGGCCAGAATGGCTTTTATGACGAAAGAAAAAATGGGAGTTACCCAATTAAGCAGATGGGGGATAGGTCCGGTAATCTTACATGAAAGATATTCTTTTTTCAAAGAAATTTATGCTGATCAGACGGTCATTGTAAGTGTGGAAATAGACGGATGCTCAGATGATTCTTCTATCTATCGTTTTGTCCATAAATTCTATACACCGGATGGTGTGCATTGTGCAACTTCTGAAGCAACCGGAGTCTGGATTGATATGATGCTGAGAAAAATGACAACTCCGCCGGATGATGTGATAGAAGCAATGAATAAATATAAGAGCCCGGAAACTGTGGTACTTACAAAAGAAGACTTTAAAAAATTTCCTTTTCATCCGCACAATATTGACCCGGCGGAATTTACTAAATAATTGAATTTCAGCATTTAATATTACAGAAAGAATTGTAAAAATAGTATTGATTTTTACAGTGTACATTAATACAACAATTTATGTTTGAAGATAAATCACAGGAACTAACCCCGATTTCGAAATTAGGAGAATTTGGCCTTATTAAGCATCTGACCGAGCATTTCCCTTTATCTAATGATTCCTCAGAGCTTGGAGTGGGAGATGACGCGGCAGTTATCAATCCTGAAAATAAAAAAGTAGTCCTTACAACCGATGTTTTGGCAGAAGGGGTACATTTTAATCTGGGCTATGTGCCCTTAAAGCACTTAGGATACAAAGCTGTGGTAGTTAATCTCAGTGATATAGCGGCCATGAATGCGGTGCCTACGCAAATCCTGGTATCTCTGGCTGTTTCAAGTCGTTTTCCGGTAGAAGCTTTAGAAGAAATTTACGCCGGTATTCAGGCAGCCTGTACGAGATATAAGGTTGATCTTATCGGAGGAGATACAACCAGCTCTAATTCGGGACTGGTAATGAGTATCACAGCTGTAGGTATTGAAAATGGTGAGAATCTTGTAAAGAGAAACGGGGCAAAAGCGAATGATCTTCTGGTGGTAACAGGAGATTTAGGTGGAGCATATATGGGGCTTCAGGTTCTGGAAAGAGAGCATGCCGTTTATCTGGCAAACCCTAATATGCAGCCGGAGATGGAGGGGTATGATTACATTCTTGAGAGACAGCTGAAACCTGAAGCAAGAACAGATGTTAAAGCAATTTTGGAAGAACTGGATATCAAACCAACTTCTATGATTGATATCTCTGATGGTCTGGCTTCTGAAATCCTTCACCTTTCCGATCAGTCGAATGTAGGATTCAGATTATACGAAGAAAAAATTCCAATGGATAGTCTTACGATTTCTACAGCTGATGAAATGAACCTTAATCCTGTAATGACCGCTTTAAGCGGTGGAGAAGACTACGAATTACTGTTTACGATTGCTCCGAATGATTTTGATAAAATAAAAAATCATCCTGATTTTACCATTATCGGGCATGCGGTAGAAAAAGAAGACGGAAACTTTATGGTGGCAAGAGGCTCCAATCAGCTGGTAGCACTTACCGCACAGGGATGGGATGCTTTTTTAGGCAATCAGCAAAACGGATAAAATTACATTTAATTGTAAATATTGTAGGGGGACCGCAGCTTTTTTGCTGTGGTTTCTGTTTATCACACAAAATACATGATGAATATATGATGAGTTCAACAGAAAAAGATATTCCCGTTCATCATCTGACTTCTGAAGAATTTCAGATGAGCACTCTGACAGCCGCAGGACCGGAAAATTTTCATGATGTTCACCGCCATAATTTTTTTGAAATTATATGGTTCAGAGAAGTATATGAAAACAGCCGCTTAGAATTGGACTTTGAAAGCTATAAGCTTGGGAACAACCAAATCTGTATCATTGCACCCGGACAGGCATTCAATATGAAAATAGAAGGAGAGGTAGGATATGCAATGGCTATAAGCCGGGAGATTTTCAACGAAGCCTGTGATATAGAATGGGTACTTACAGGAGGAGTGCTTCCCTTTTTTTTACATTCCGAAAGTGAAAATGTATGCAGTGCCATCCTGTCACTGATTGAAAATGAGTACAATGGAGCCTCAAGAACTGAACTCTTAAAGACTTATCTGAAAGCATTTTGTATCATCATTGCGGAACAAATTAATCCTCAGGAGCCGTTATTGCATGACCGTCAACGAATTCAGGAATTGGTAGGGCTTATTGAAAAATATTATATAGTGCATAAAGAAACCGGTTTCTACGCGGAAAAATTAAAGATAAGCACCCATCATCTGAATGATATTGTACGTCTTTTGAGAGGAACAACGGTAAAAAAAATGATTAGCCAGCGCCTTATTCTGGAAGCCAAAAGAGAACTTAGCTTTGGAGCGCTTACAGTGAAGGAAATTGCTTTTAAGCTGGGATTCAGAGATGCATCTTATTTCTCCAGATTCTTTAAAAAACATACAGGGCAGAATCCCGACAGTTTTAAATCCGGAAATGGCTAATCCTCAGAATGTTCCGTTCTGTGTGGTTTTGAGGGGATAAATTTAATATGAATGCTAAGGCTGATCCTCAGTTTGTGCTGGTCTTCCTTCAGTTGTTTTATTGTAAGCTTTTGGTTTTTTAGTCAATTTTGCAGACTGAAAAATCGCCTTTGAGGCTTATCATTGTTTATGAAGAAGTTAAATATTGTAGTGTTTATTTTAGCACTGCTCAACACGTTGGAGTCCTTAAGTATAGACCTTTACCTTCCCGCTTTTCCAAGTATGGCGGATATTTTTAAAACCGATATCGGGCATATCCAGATATCCATTTCTGTTTTCTTTGCAGGATTTGCTTTCGGGCAGTTATTATGGGGGCCCTTATCAGATAAAAAAGGGCGTAAACCTATGTTGTATTGTGGGCTTTTACTTTTTATTATAGGAGCAACAGCCATCTATTTTACCTCAGATATTTATGTTTTATGGGCCATGCGCTTTCTGCAGGCTTTTGGAGGAAGTGCAGGGATTGTTATCGGAAGAGCTATCATTATTGATCTTTATGATAAGCAGAAGTCTGTTACTATTTTCTCACAACAATCCCAGATAAGCGGTATTGCACCTATTGTAGCTCCTCTTTTAGGAAGTGTATTTCTTAAATTCTGGGGCTGGAACAGCTCTTTTGCCTTTCTGTGTATTATGGGACTGATCACCCTTTTTATGGTGTACAAATATGTTCCGGAAACGAATACCAGAATCAGCCAGCCAGATATACATCAAGACGAAAAAGGAGTAAAGGACCAGCTGAAAATGATTATTTCAAACCGGGATTTTATCAACAGTACCATGGTGGGAAGTATTGCTTTTGCCTCTCTTATTATTTATATTTCGAATGCGCCGTTCTTATTTATGGAGCTTCACGGGTTCTCTAGCGGAGTCTTTAGCTTTATCTTTGCTTTTAACTCTTTGGCTCTGATAACGGCAGCCTATATTACTCCCAGGCTGATCAGGAGAATAAGCAACTCAGCACTTTTGTTTATCGCTACGATGGTATTACTGGTGGTTTGTGCTCTGCATATTCTGATTGCTGCTGAAAATTTATCTGTAGCCTTAGAAATAGCAATGTTGTATCTGTCATTACTTGCCATTGGAATATTGTTTCCTATTACATCCGCTCACGCTTTATCACCTTTTAAAGAAGGCCGTGGAACCGCTGCCGCGCTCCTCGGATTTATGCAGTTGATGGTGACTTTTCTGATGTCGGGGTTACTGGGCTTATTAGAAGCAGGTTCAATCATGCCAATGGTGGTAACGCGTACAGGAATGGCTGCAATGGCAGTGTGGTTTGGATATCGTATTTTCAAAAGCCAGAAAACAACTGTTCCGGCAGAAGCTTCTTTGGAAGATTTTTAATCCTGTTATTTAATCCTGTCGTCATAGAATCCGGGCACTTAATCAAGTAATTTTTGTAAAAAATGCACAAAGGTTTCTCTTTGCATAAAATTTAAATTATGAAGAGAAACCTTGTGACGGCTTTTTGCTGTCTGCTGCCATTAGGATACTGGGTCAGTGCACAATCCGGAATATCTGCCGAGCTGAAAACCGAATATATTCCGGCTTCCAGCTATATCCGACCGGAAGATAGCGTAAAAACAAATTCCACCAGTGATTTTAAAAGGGTAGGGCTGAATCTAAATATCCCTTTATCTGTAAAAAAAGACAGTAACGGTAAAGTAAAAGCCTGGTCAATGTTATTGAGCGGATCGTATGCAAAGATGACCCATAAGAATTATGAAACCCCGTTATTTCCCTCTCAAATGCTCAATGCTCAAATAGGAATTCAGCATATGCGTCCTTTGGGCAAGAAATGGAGTATAATGATGATGGCTTCAGTGGGAGTATATACTGATCTGGAACGAATAAGTTTTGATGATGTATTGGGGCAGGGAGGAATTGTATTTGTGAGACATTTTAATCCTAATCTTGCACTGGGCGGTGGCCCGATTCTTACCACGGCATTTGGTGTTCCTATGGTGTTACCATGGATTTATTTCGACTGGAAAACCAATGGAAAAATCAAAGTAAGAATCAACTTCCCTGAAGGAATGGAAGCGGGATACCAGTTTTCAGATCAGTTTTCTTTAAAGGCTGCCATTGATCTCAGCGGGATGTCTGCGGAAAGAAATAAAGATGGTAAGTCTGTATTAGTAGGTTATCAGCAGATTACAGCAGGTCTGAGACCTGAAATTCAACTGAGTGATAAACTCAGTCTTCGTGTTACCGGAGGAACTGCTCTGTTGAGAAGTTTCAGCGAAAGTGACCGAAAGATCAAAAATATTTTTAAAACTAAAAAGATGGAAGATCCCAGATTTGCCAGTACATTCTATGTTGCTGTTGCATTACGCTGGAATTTATAAGGCTGGAAGCCGGAGGAAAGAGATTATTTAAAGGCGATTGTCATAAAATTAAAAGCCTTACTTCTTTCTTCCGGCCTCCATTTTTTACTTACTAATTAACTTTTTATAGACCACCTGATTAAGTAATTCCTCTTTTCTGGTACGGGAAATAGGGAGCTCGGTTTTATTAATAAACAGACGGCCTCCGGAAATCATATCAATATGTAAAATATTAATCAGGAATGATTTGTGGATTCTGAAAAAATGTTCGGAAGGCAGAGATTCTTCAATAGCCTTCATCGTCTGATGAATGATCAGAGCCTTATCCTTAAAATGAAGCTTGGTATAATTCTGCATACTTTCAATGTATAAAATATCAACCCATGAAACTTTAATAAAGGAATCGGATTGCCTTACGTAGAGAAAAGGATCATCCAGCGGTACATTTTTTTTATGTTTTTCACTGATAATAAACTGTTGCTGGGCTTTATTGACCGCCTGATAAAAACGATTAAAAGCAATCGGCTTTAAAAGATAATCTACTACCTGTAAACGGAATCCTTCCAGTGCATATTCGGAATAGGCCGTGGTAAGAATACATAAAGGAGGATTTTCAAGCTGTTCCAGAAATTCAAGACCACTCAGATAAGGCATATTAATATCCAGAAAAAGAAGATCTATTTCGCTTTCCTTTACTTTAGTGTCAGCTTCCAGTGCAGTAGCACAGGTTCCTTCAACAGATAAAAAATCAATCTGATCTGCCAGTTCCTTCAGGTGGAATCTTGCCAGTGGCTCATCATCCACAATCAGGCATTTCATTTTAGGGATATTATTACTGTTCATTTTCTTTGGATAATTCTAAGGATAAACTTACGGTATAAACGAGATTATTTGATTCAATTTTCAGGTTATGAGAATCAGGATATTGTAATTTTAAACGTTTTTTTACATTCTGAAGACCAATCCCGCCTTCTTTTTCCTTTTTTCTATACTTGATCATATCAGAATAAGAATTTTCAACATAAAAGGAAAGATTGCCGTGTTTTTCCTTACAGTGGATTTTAATATAACCTGTATGTCCGGGAAGTCTGCACACGTATTTAAAGGCATTTTCAATAAAAGGAACCAGTAGTAACGGGGCAATATCTGCCTTTTTATTATTGATTTCCCATAGGGCCTCCACTTCGAGTTCATTTCCCCACCTCAGCTTTTCTACTTCCACAAGATTCTGCAAATACTCAATTTCCTTATCCAGAGGAACCAGGCTCTGATTGCAGTGATACAGCTGATAGCGAAGAATGTCTGAAAATTTCATCAGCAGAAAATCAGCAAGTTGTGTATCTGTTTTCATCAGAATGTGAATATGATTCATAATATTGAATACCAGATGAGGATTGATCTGATCCTGCAGTAATTTAAGCTGATTTTCAAGATGAGCCTGCTGAAGAAGGATGTGATCCCGTTCTATTCTTCCGTGTTCTTTATAGAATTTGATTCCGCATGCAGATCCGTTGATCAGAAATGAAGCCGGTAAAGACATATAAAAGCCCCGCCATAAAAAAGGAAGATGGCCTGAAAATTCAGAAGGAAGCTGTTGTTTGGGTGCTGCCTCAAGATAGGTGAAAATAACAGAAAATATGACACTTAAAATGAAAATAACCAGTGCTGCCTGGATCAGAAAACGTTTCATATTTTTTGTCCATAAAGCTTTTGGAAGAAGCCGGTTAGTTAAAAAATGGGTGAGCATAAAAGAACTGACAGCAATGATCACTGCCTGGAGCATAGCCAGGTATTTCTCGGTCTCAGTCTGGAAATTACACCATAATACAATGGTTAAAACAAGCCAGAACATAAAAGTGAATATATATTCTTTTAAAACAAAAGATTTCGTCATAAGTAAATTGGTAAAAAAATAGAAACTGCAGTGATACAGTTTCTAATGGTAAAGATAAATCAAGTTTTTAGAATAAGAAATAACCTATCCCAAGACTGAAACTGTGAGGTTTGGATTTAAATACTTTACTGACATTGGAAAGGCCATTTTCGTATCTTAGATCTACGGTAAAATTTTTGTAATCCACTCCGATACCCCCGGTAATTCCGATATTGGATTTATCAAACTTTTCGAAACCTTCCCGTATGGCTGCAGAGGTTGAAAGATTATTTTTAAAAGCATAGCTGTATACACCTCCTGCAAATACTCTCAGATTAAAATCATCGGTTTTTACTACCTTATATCCCACAACCACCGGGATATCAATAGAATTCCATGACAGTTTTGCAGAAGTTCCGTCTTTTGATTCGTAAGATGTTTTTCTTTTGTTGAATAAGGCTTCTCCCTGTACGTAAAGCTTTCCGATATCCATTCTGGTCATTAGCCCTGCCTGATAACCGAATCCGTATTTCCCTTCCAAGGAAGAGGACTCCGTTGAGGTCTTTGTAAAATTGGTTCCGCCCTTGACCCCGATGTGAAAAGCCGGTGTCTGCTGTGCCTGTAGATGAATTGAACTGCCGATGCACAATAAGAATGCACTGATTGCTAAAAATTGTTGTTTCATAAGTTGATTATTGTTAGAAATTGGATGCAAAACAACAATTCCTGAAGATGGGATGAAATTTTATTTGATGAACGGCAGGAATCTTATGATAAGATTCTTTTGTAGGGAAATATACTCCATACAAAAACCGGAAGAATATTCTTCCGGTTTTACATCATCTTGAAGCTGAACAGCGTATTTTTTAAAATCCCTCCACTGTGCAGTAGAGGGATGGTATTTATTTTTTAAATGTCAGTACCAGAGGAAGGGTAACTGTAGAAGATACAGGTTTACCGCTACTTTCTGCCGGTTTCCACTGGCCTTTCTCTCTGATGCGATAAAAAGCGGCCTCAATGAATGCATTCACATCTTCATTGTTCCCTTTTACCTGAGCATCAAGAGCATGTCCCTTAGAATCTACCACAAAACTCATGGTTGCTTTATAAGAATCCGAAGCATAGTTTAAAAAACTAAGATCTACAGCTTCATATAAAAGCCTTAGATAGGCTGCTTTTCCTTTGTCGTACTCCGCTTCTTTGGTGATCTTAGCCTTTGCTGGCGGATCTGAAGCAATCATTTTTTTGTCCTCTGTAGAAAGCTTATCCAGGGCTTTCTTGTATGACGTTATTTTATCTTCAGTCAAAAGCCACTCCAGCTTAGTCTTTAAATCATTAGGCTTAGGATATTTTTTATAAAGAGCCGTTTTCTTTCTGTCATAGCGGGAGTCTGCCTTCTGAAATTCAGAAATCTGGGCATGGCTGAAAACAAAAGTGACAATAAATGCTAATGCTAAGAGCTTTTTCATAATGTATTAAGCTTTTACGATGTTAATAATAACTTCAGTAGCTTTTTCCATACTTTCTAGCGCTACATATTCGTAAGGCCCGTGGAAATTGATCCCTCCGGCGAAAATATTAGGACAAGGAAGACCCATATAAGACAACTGTGCTCCGTCTGTTCCTCCTCTGATCGCTTTGATTTTAGGTTCAATTCCCGCTTCCGTCATTGCTTTGGCCGCAAGGTCCACAATGTGCATTTTGCCTTCAAACTGCTGCTTCATGTTTCTGTATTGTTCCTTGATTTCTACTTCAGCAGTCCCTTCACCATGTTTCTGGTTGAATTCAGCCACTTTTTCCGCCATGAATTTCTTTCTGGCTTCAAATTTATCGGCGTCGTGATCACGAATGATATATTGAAGTTTAGCTTCAGAAATATCAGCATTGATATCCATTAAATGATAAAAACCATCAAACCCTTTAGTGGTTGCAGGAGTTTCATTAGCAGGCAACATCTGTGCAAATTCAGAAGCCAGTAATGCTGCATTGATCATTTTACCATACGCATAACCAGGGTGTACGCTTAATCCGTGGATTTTTACTACAGCTCCGGCTGCATTAAAGTTTTCATATTCCAGTTCTCCAACTTCACCTCCATCCATTGTGTACGCCCATTCAGCACCGAATTTTGCCACATCAAATTTGTGAGCACCTCTTCCGATTTCTTCGTCAGGGGTAAATCCTACCGCAATTCTTCCGTGCTTGATTTCCGGATGAGCAATCAGGTATTCTGCAGCGGTTACAATTTCTGCACAACCTGCTTTATCATCAGCTCCGAGAAGAGTATTTCCGTCAGTCGTAATTAAGGTCTGCCCGACGTATTTTTTTAAACTTTCAAATCTTGAAGGAGATAAAGTGAATCCTGTCGTCTGGTTTAATAAAAGATCATTTCCATCATAATTCTTCCAGACCTGAGGATTTACATTTTCCCCGCTGAAATCAGGTGATGTATCATAATGGGAAATGAAGCCGATCGTAGGTCTGTCATCGTTTTCAAGATTCGAAGGAATATAACCCATAATATACCCGTTCCCATCAATTGAAACGTCTTCCAAACCAATGGTTCTCAGTTCTTCAGTAATATAATTGGCAATATCCCATTGTCTTGGAGTAGAAGGTGTTGTTTCACTTTCTGCATCACTGGTTGAATATATTTTTACATAACTAAGAAAACGGTTCAGTAATTTCTCTTTCCATAACGGATTGAATTCTATTGTACTCATCAGATTTATTCTAAATTTGAACAAATATACGACGTAATTTGTATACAGTGGGTGGAATACCTTTTAGAAAACATGACTTATATCTTTAAAATTAAAGTTTTTACTTTATTCTATTAAAACTTGTAAGATGAGGGATGCCGGTGGTTGAGGTATTTAGATTATATCCATTATTAATCAATAGGAATTATTTGCTCTATGCGGGTTATTTTATTGGATTTTCCATCAATATTTATCATCCAGTAAACACTTGTGATTGCCGGGTTTTCAGGGATAGTCAAATGATAGAAAGGGGTGTTGCTTTCATTGTACAGTTTAAAAATTCTAATTTCCTTATAAAAATCATTCTTAGTTTCCAGTGCTGTTTGTAACCTGTTTTTAACAGGCTGTAAGCGTTTTTTTATTTCTGTTTCAATTTCATTAACGGATTTCTCAATTTCTCTTTTTTTATGCCATTCTTCTTGCTTTCTTACCAGATAATCCAGTGCAGTATAGTAAAAATTACTGGGCAGCTCTTTTAGCATTTGCTCCTTACTGATTTTGAAATCTTTTTTGTAGTTCTTTTCCGATACCACTTGCTTATTAATATATTCCCTGTAAAGCATGAGGTCTTCTTTATGAGGATCGTATTGGTCTTGGATAAAATGATAGACAGATATTTTGTGATTGTAGTCATCATAGCTTGCACTTATTCCTTCAGAAAAATTAATCACCCTCTCCACATTGCCATCTTTCTTGATCATGTGTATCTGTTCCATGAGATATCCCTTTTTTGTAAGATAAATTTGCAGACCTTGTCCTTCATCTTTGATAAAAAATTCATTATCTCCTGCTTTTAGAGTATATGTAGATTTTGATAAAAGAGGATTTATCCATTCTCCATTTTTCTTTTGCTTCTCCTGCTCATATAAGGCCTTATTAAAATATACCCCATCCTCATTGATAAGATTGCGTTTGTTTTTTTCCACTAAAGAATCATATTGGTCTTTCAGCTCACGGGATTTTTTAGAAATTGTTTCTAATTCTAAATATTTATGATCATTGCTGTTTTGCTGGCTGTTACATAGAACAGAAAAAAATAGTGATAAAATAAGTACAACTTTCATGGCTACTGTTTTGGGTTAAAAATATTAACGGAGGATATGATTACTGAGTCTATTATTTCAGATTTATAAGTCAGGGCTTCAATCAAATATATTAAAATACGTTGTTCTGAGCTGATTAAATCTGTTGTTAGAATACCTTATCGGCAATGGAATATCAGTTATTGAAATTATAAATCGGATATAAAACTTTGAAAATCAAAATAATGTTAGATTTGTATGTAGAGTATACTAAATAGTTTAGTTTTATTATATTTGAGAAAATCAAAAGTAAAAATGTTTCTTACCGAATGTCCTAGAGATGCAATGCAGGGTTGGGGAGAGTTTATCCCTACCGATAAAAAAATAGATTATATCAACTCCTTAATGGATGTTGGGTTTGATGTATTGGATTGCCTGAGCTTTGTTTCTCCCAAAGCAATTCCTCAGATGGCAGATTCTGATGAGGTTGCTGAAAATATTGATAAATCACGTTCCAATACTAAAGTTTCTGCGATTATCGGAAATTACAGAGGTGCTGAAAAAGCACTGAAGCATCAGTCGGTGGATATTCTGGGATTTCCGTTTTCTATTTCAGAAACATTCCAGCACAGAAATACAAATAAAAGCCAGGAAGAAGCTTTTGCTGAGATTATTAAAATGCTTGAGCTGGTAAAAAGTGAAGGAAGGCAGCTGAATATCTATTTTTCTATGGCTTTCGGAAACCCATATGGGGAAATGTGGAAATGGGAAGATGTAGATCAATGGGCACAAAGGTTTTCAGAGATAGGTGTGAAAGATATTCTGCTTTCCGATACCACTGGAGTAGCGACACCGGATACCATCGCTCTTTTATTTGAAAAAATTCCTTCCAAATATCCTGAAATCAATTTCGGGGGGCATTTTCATAACCGTTATGAGGATTCTTATTCAAAATTAAAGGCGGCTTATGATCAGGGATGCAGAAGATTTGACAGTGCCATCAAGGGAATTGGCGGATGTCCTATGGCTAAAGATGATCTTGTAGGAAATATGCCTACAGAGCAGGTTATCAATTTTATGAGTGTTGAAAAGGCAGACCATAAACTGAATTTACTGAACTTCGAAAGTTCTTATAACAAAGCCAAAGATATTTTTCATTTTTAAAAAAATTTCAGGATGTATCAGTTTCTGTAATCAGAGTGCATCCATAGGAATTTAAAATATCAGCAGGAGCGGGCTTTAGCTCGCTTCAACGTATTAAAATACAATGGGCTGAAGCCAAAAATTAATTTAAAATCCAATTCAAAATGTCCTCAATTATCTCATCAACAGCATTTAAAAATCTTCCTACGGAAAACTTTATTATCCTTGATGCAAGGACCGGGAAAGATGCTCACCAGCATTATCTTGAAAAACATATCAAAGGAGCCAGATTCATTGACCTGGATAAAGACCTGGCGGAGATAGGAGAAAATGCTGCTTTTGGAGGCAGACATCCGCTTCCTTCCTTAGAAAAGTTTGCGGAAAAACTATCTCTTCTTGGAATCTCTGAAAGATCCCGTATTGTGGTATATGATGACAAAAATGCTTCAAATGCCGCAGCAAGAGCATGGTGGATGCTGAAAGCATTCGGATTGAAAAATGTTCAGGTTCTTGACGGAGGATTACAGGCCGCAGAAAAAAACGGAATTGAATTTTCCTCTGGAGAAGAAGCTGTCGAAAAAACGGAAGGTATTAAAAGAGGCCATTGGGAACTTCCGGTTTCAAGTCTTGAAGAGGTTGAAAATGAATTGAAAAACGGATCTTCCACAGTGATTGATGTAAGAGACGCATACCGGTACAGAGGCGAATCTGAGCCCATAGACCTGATTGCCGGACATATTCCCGGAGCAATCAATATTCCTTTTTCTGAAAATCTTGATGAAAACGGAAACTTCCTTACTCCTGAAGTTTTAAAAGAAAAATACAGTAAGCTACTGGAAAATAAGCCGGAGCGTCTGATCATTCATTGCGGATCGGGGGTGACAGCCTGCCATACCATTTTAGCCCTGGATTATGCGGGGCTTACCATTCCCAGTCTTTATGTAGGATCCTGGAGCGAATGGAGCCGCAGAGAAGGAAAAGAAGTGGCCACCGATATTTAAAAAACATAAACCTCAGAAATTTTCTGAGGTTTTATATTTTAATAGCCGTTAAAGCATTCCCAGCTCAAACTTGGCTTCTTCACTCATCATATCCTTATTCCAGCTCGGCTCGAATGTAAGTTCCAAATCCACACTTTTTACATTTTCTACTTCACCCACTTTGTCTTTTACCTCTTGTGGAAGAGTCTCGGCAACAGGGCAGTTGGGAGTGGTAAGTGTCATTACAATTTTTACATCGCCGTCTTCAGAAATCTGTACATCATAAATGAGCCCTAATTCGTAAATATCTACAGGAATTTCGGGGTCGTATACGGTTTTTAATACACTGATGATTTCCTCACCAATGTCAGCAATTTGATCGTCTGTAAATTTCATTTTTTAATCTAAATTGATATTCCTTTTCAACAAATCTTCCTGACGCATGCGCCGGAAAATATTTGCCAAAGTTAAGACATCTTTTTCACAATAATCAACAATTCTCTGCAAGTCTTTTTCTATGTAGTAAATTGATGAAACCATTGAGCCATCAATATCGTCTTTCGGGGTAGGAATACCAAATACATGAGCCAGCAGTTCGAGAGATACAAAACTTTTATAATCTCCGAATTTCCATAGCTCCATGGTATCCAGATGAGGAATCTCCCAGGGCTTTTTGCCAAACATCTGAAAAGGAGCCGGAGGCTGCATTCCATGAATAAGATACCGGCGTGCAATCCAGGGAAAATCAAATTCTTTCCCATTATGAGCACAGAGAATCACCTCCCGAAGTCTTGGGCTATTGAAAATTTCGCCAAACTCCTGAAGCATTTTTTTCTCATCATGCCCTGAAAAGCTTTTTATTTTTAATGTTTCATTCTTTTCAACCATGCCAATGCTGATGCATATAATTTTCCCGAATTCGGCCATAATTCCGGCTCTTTCGTAAAATTCTTCTGCTGTAACCTCATCTTTTCTCTGAAATCTGGTTTTTTTGTCCCAAAGATACTGCTCGGTTTCAGATAACTCATCCCAGGAACCCGCCTGCGGAACGGTTTCAATATCAAGAAATAAAACTCTTTCTAATGGTATGTTCTGTATCATGTGTGTTTTTTATTAGCTATCCTACCTGCATCCCGTTTTTAGTGGGTAATGAAGGCGTTAAAAGAGTAACATCGTTTTTATCTTCTCCATATAATCCAAGGACAAGACATTCACTGAAAAAATTAGCAATCTGTTTTTTAGGAAAGTTAACCACGGCTAAAATTTGTTTTCCTATCAATTCTTCTTTCCGGTAAAGAGTGGTAATCTGTGCTGAGGATTTTCTGATACCCAGATCTCCAAAGTCTATTTCCAGCTGGTAGGAAGGATTTCTTGCTTTCTCAAAATCACTGACTGCGATAATGGTTCCGCATCGGATATCTATTTTTTCAAAATCAGTCCAGGTGATGTCTGGTTTTAAGTTCATGGTAATGTATTCATTAAATGTTCAACTTCTGTTTTCTGTTCTGCATATTTTTGTTGGAGCGCCGAACCTTCTCCCATTCTTTTATAATATTCCAGCGCCTTACCGCCGAAGAATTTTTTATGAAAATCAGAAACTTCCGGAATCTGTGGAAATACTTTATGAGTAAGCATTTCGTAATAGGCCTGGAATTCTCTCTCATTTTTGTCTTCTATTACCTGTCCGGGAGCTTTTTGTCTTACATGAAGCATTTCATGAGCAATCATATTCAGGACAAGATTCAGATCAAAATCAAATAAATTCTTTGGAATCATGACCGTTTGGGGACCTCCCAATTCTCCTTCCGCAGTAAGAAGCATTGAAGTAGGAGACCATTCCTGCCTGAATCCAAATCCGGCAAAGTTCTCGTGTTCCAGCTGAAAAGAATGGATCAGATATTTCGCAGCATCCAAAATTTGGTTGTGTTCTTTGTAAGCATCAAGATGGAAACGAATCTGCTCAAAATTCATTTGTATGGGTTTTCTAACAAATGTATTAAAATATTGAGAATCGTAAAGATCTGATAACCGAAAATGTATTTAATTTTATCAAATTCCGGTCTGTATCTCTTTGATTTAAAAGATCTGTAACCTTACTGACCGTTCCGGACTCGTATTCAACGGTCTGTTCACTTTATGACTTCATATTTAGTTTTTGTTTCCGATGGGTTAGTTATCCGTACAAAACAGGACCGGAATTCTTTCCGGTCCTGTTAAACAAGATTAAGTGTAAAATTTAGCCTTTAAAGGCGAAAAGGATAATTTAGATGTGTACAGATTTTTATTGAACTTAATCCATGTTTAAGGGAATTGATAATAAAGGGACTTTATTTTTATAGGCCATAATAGCCGTCTTACTCCTGTGGAAAAGAGATTCCACGATATTGTACTTATAGGGAACCATGGTCAGAAGATCGGAGTTGGTTAATTTTACTTCCTGTTCAATGGCTTTTATCACTTCAATAGACTGAATCATTTTAAAGCTGTATTTAATATCATCCATATCGTATCCGGAATTAAGATCAATGTCATGGAGGACTTCCGTAAAATCTTCCAGTCTTTCACTGACATTGAATACCTCAATATCAGCGTTAAATTCATTGATGAAGTAATAAATATCATTCATGGCAGACCACGTCATGCTTTTATGGGTATCGTAGGCAAAAAGAATTTTTCTGATGCCGGTGTATTCAATATGGTCCGGAATAATCAATATGGGTTTTTTGATCCTGTGAATGGCTCTGGTTACTGTATTTCCGAAAACCCTTTCTTCAATAGTCTTTTCTGCCATACCCATGACAACAAAATCAACCTCATTCATCTGCAGGCAGTTTTCCAGCGCTTCAATAAAAGCCCCGGAAGCCAGATAATGATCCGCTTCTATAGCATATAATGAGCAAATATCAGAAGCCTTATCAGAAATCTTTTTTTGATTCTTAAGCGTCTGCTCATAGAAGAAATCAGCAGAAGCCTGAGCATTTAAGGCATGAACTGAAACCGTCTGCAAGTTAAACAGAACGATTTTATACCCGTTTTCTTTAGCCATAGATGCTGCATAATGGGTTGCATTTTCGGCTTCTTTAGAGAAATCTGTACAGACAATTATTGTTTTCATTATTCCAAAATTGATACGGCAAAACTATGATACAAAGATTTCATAAAGGAGTAAAAAGATTGCGACATTGCATAAAATGATGCTGAAATGTATTTTTAAGGTGATGAAACGTAAGCCATCATTTTAAGTCCGCGATTTAACACTTCAGGTCCCGTTTTGGCAGTCTCATGTAAAATAGAAGGACTTCTTGTAAAATCTATTTTTATCTTTACATGACAAATGAAAATATGAACAATGTTTCTAAAATCAGGAAAAATATAATACGAAGTAAAAAAATCCTTTCGGCCATGAAAAGGAGACTGGTCATCTGGCTGGTGGCTATTATTACTTTTTGTATTTTTTCATATTTGATCAATCCTTTTGATCCTGCCTGGGAAGGGTATCTTCAGACTCCGCTGCAAGTGATTATTGAAGACCTTCTATGGGTTTTCCTTTTCTCGGTAATTATTTCAGAAGTCAGTATTTTCATAGATAAGATTCTTAATAAATTACTTCCCTGGAAGAACCGGACAGTTAAACGATTACTGATTCAATGTGCACTTCAGATTGTGGGAAGTATACTGATTGTGATGGTCATCAATTTTATTATCGACAGCACCTCCGATAGTATCCCGGATATGGATGCCCGTAAAGAATACACCCTTTTAGGACAATGGGTAGCTACCAATATTGTAATCTCCCTTATTATCAGTGCATTTAATACTGTGGATTACCTTCTTGCCAACTGGAAAAAAACGGCAGAAGAAGCAGCACAGCATAAACTTAGAGCCTCCAAACATAAACAGGCCGCTATGGCTGCTGAACTTCAGGCTCTTAAGCTGCAGATAGACCCGCATTTTATTTTTAATAACCTGAGTGTTTTATCCGAATTAATTCTTGAAGATCAGCAGCTTGGCTTTGAATATTCAGAGAAATTTGCAAGAGTGTACCGGTATCTGCTGGTTAATTCAAAGAAAGATATTATTGCCTTAGAAGAAGAATTAAGGTTTTTGGATTCCTATATATTTTTGATTGAAAAAAGAATTGGGGAAGGCGTTATATTTAAAATTGATATTCAGGAAGACTACAGAGCCATGTATACCCTTCCGCTTTCCGTCCAGTTATTGGTTGAAAACGCTATTAAGCATAATCAGACCTCAAAAAGCCATCCGCTGGAAATAGAAATTTATACAACTTCATCCAAAGAATTAGTAGTGGCAAATACCTTTTTACCTTTGATCAATAAGCCAGATTCTTCAGGTGTCGGGCTTACGAACATCAGTGCGCGGTATGAAATTCTTGGATATCCGCAACCGATAATAGAAAAAAATGAAAATCAATTTATTGTAAAACTTCCGTTGATATGAAGCTTAATAAAATTTTAATAATTGAGGATGAAAAGCCTAATGCGGACCGGTTAAAAAGGCTTCTGCTAAAGCTGAGACCTCAGGTCGAAATCGTCTCTGTAGAGGACTCGATTATCTCTTCGGTGAACTGGCTGGAAAATAATCCCGCACCGGATATGATTATGATGGATGTGCGTCTGGCAGACGGGCTGAGTTTTGAGATCTTTAATAAGTTCGATATAAGAAGCCCTGTGATTTTTACAACAGCTTATGATGAGTATGCAGTGCAGGCATTCAAATACAACAGTATAGATTATCTTTTGAAACCTATTGAAGAAGAAGAGCTCGAACTGGCGTTGAGAAGGTATGAAACATTTATAGAAACCGTACCGTTTGTAGGAACTGCTATAGAAGGATTACTTAATTATATTCAGCCTAAAGATTATAGAA
Source organism: Chryseobacterium sp. (assembly GCF_019236175.1). Lineage (GTDB taxonomy): Bacteria > Bacteroidota > Bacteroidia > Flavobacteriales > Weeksellaceae > Chryseobacterium. The sequence goes on along the minus strand of NZ_JAFAJM010000014.1, from coordinate 204,945 downwards.
AACGATTTCTGATCCCTCATCGCGACGGATATAAAACCGTTTTGTCGGAAGATATTTTATACTTTTATACAGAACTGGGAGTCAGTAAGGCAATGCTTACTACCGGGATTGTTGAAAATGTACCCCAAACATTGGAAGAGCTGGAAAAACAGCTGGATCCGAAATTCTTTTTCAGAGCAAACAGACAGTTTATCATTCATATAGATTCTGTGAAACAGATTTTTAATCACTTTAATGGTAAACTTAAACTTGAATTAAGAAAACAACCTGAAATGGAGGTGATTGTAAGCCGGGAGAAAGCTTCTTCATTCAAATCCTGGATGGATTACTAACTGCAGATCATTATAAAATCATAGAAAGGGCTGTTCTTATAAGAGGACAGTCTTTTTTATGATTAAAAAATACTTCCTGATAAAGAAAAACCCCCTTATGAGAAATTCATAAAGGGATCAGGATATAAAAGAAACAGTTATGATCTGAGGATTATAAAGGAATTGCGTAGCCTAAAGAGATCGCAAAGCCTCTGTTTTTTACGCTTACCCCCTGTTCGTTGGAAATATTATTTAAACCTAAATTATATCTTCCGTCTACAATCAGTTTACCCGGTCCGGCAGGAATAGCCACTCCGGCTCCCATCTGTAGTCCGAAATCTATACTTCTGGTTTTGCCGTAAGCTTCTTTGATCCTGTCATTTTTTTCCATCAGGAAACCTATGGAAGGACCGGCATTCATATAAACCGGTCCGAAGCTATATTTCGCCAGTACCGGAATTTCTACATAATTGAAGTTATACGTCTGAGTTCCGAAGTTGTTTTTGAAACGGGTCCCTTTGCTGATAAAGTTGACCTCCGGCTGTATGGAAAAATTGCCGATTCCTGTTGGTATATTTACTCCCAGGCCTGCCTGAAAAGAGGTTTTGGATTTTTCCCCGTCTGCATTTTTAATAGACTGATTCGCAATATTGATTCCTGCTTTTGGAATCAGCTCTATTCCGGAGTCTTTCTTTATTGGTTTCATCTGCTGAGCCTGTAAACCCAGCCCTAATATGATTGCCGTGATTGCGAAAAACTTTTTCATTTGATAAAAATTTAAATTATTGACTTGTTTTTTGATTTTTTAATACTGCAAAATTATAGTGTTAAAGAACCTGAAACCAGAGTTTTAAACGTGAAACGTATAAATTTAAATGTCAACCGTATTTTTGAAATCCTAAAGTGAAAACCCCTTTTTTTTCAATTTTAATAGCTGAAATATATGGTTTTCCTTTCATTTTTAGTATGATACGCTTCATCTGCGATTAACTACGTTTCACCTGATTTCTGTATGAATCTCCTTATTATATGAGCTTATTTTGCTGTTGTAAAATTTAAAAAAACCAATATTATGAATTACAGAAAAGGATATCTGGTACTTTCACTTACCGCTGCTGCAGTCTTGTATTCCTGCGGGTCAGGGAACGGCCAGGAAAATGCCCAGCCAATACCGGCTTTGCCTACAGACTTCATTCAGGTGAAGTCCGGAAATGAAGATGTCTCTACCGGCTACCCGGGAAGTATGGAAGGGCAGGATAATGTGGAAATTAAAGCCCAGGTAACAGGTTATCTGGAAGCAGTATATATAAAAGAAGGACAGTATGTGAGTAAGGGACAGACTTTATTCAGAATTAATCCATCAGTATACAATGAGCAGGTGAATACCAATGCAGCTGCCCTAAAATCAGCATTGGCGGCTCAGGAAACAGCAAGGCTGGAAGTGGAAAAGCTTAAGCCTCTTGTAGAAGGAAAAGTAGTTTCCGATATGCAGCTGAAAACAGCGCAGGCGAGTTACAATGCGGCATCTGCGCAGGTAGCACAGGCGCAGTCTTCTTTAGGCTCTTCAAAAATCAGTGCGAATTTCACCTATATCAAAGCACCTGTAAGCGGATATATAGGAAGAATTCCAAACAGAGTAGGAAATCTTATCAGTCCTTCTGATGCTTCCCCTTTAACAAACCTTTCAAATATAAACACGGTGAATGTCTATTTTTCAATGAATGAAGCAGACTTTATCGCACACAGCCGGGCCGCAGCATCAGGACAAAATAATGACAATGTAGAATTGATCCTTGCAGACGGTTCTATGTATTCTTACAAAGGAAGACTGGAAAATGCCAGCGGAAACTTCGACAGAACTACCGGAAGTATCCAGATGAAAGCTGTTTTTCAAAATCCGGATAAGCTGCTGAGATCAGGAGGTACCGCAAGAGTCTTGATTCATAATGCATTGGACGGAGTAATCAGACTTCCGAAAACCTCAGTAAAAGATATTCAGGATAAATTCTTTGTATACAAACTGGAAGGTAAGGATAAAGTGAAGATGGCTCAGATTAAAGTTTCCGGAAGTACTTCCCAGGATTATTTCGTAAAAGAAGGAGTACATGCAGGAGATAAAATTGCCGTTAACAGGATTGACGCACTTACAGATGGTACTCCGGTTGCAGCCAAAGTGATTCCTTCAAAATAATGTAATCATTCTTAGAAAATTTGAAAATGTTAAAAAAAATAATTGACCGTCCGGTTCTTGCGACGGTAATATCTCTGATTATCGTTATATTGGGGATTATAGGATTAAACCAGCTGGCGGTAACCCGATTTCCGGATATTTCTCCACCTACGATTACCGTTTCAGGGTCATATCCGGGAGGAAACAGTGAAACAGTGATTCGTTCAGTGGTGACCCCTCTGGAAGAACAGATCAATGGGGTAGAGGACATGAGCTATATGAAATCTACAGCCAGTAATGACGGAACATTTACCATCTCAGTCATATTTAAACAAGGTGTCAATGCGGACCAGGCAGCTGTAAATGTACAAAACAGAGTACAGCAGGCGACTCCGATTTTGCCGCAGGAAGTAATAAGAATGGGATTGACGACTTCCAAACAGCAAAACAGCATGGTGCTGATTTTCAATATCTATACGGAAGACAATAAGCAGTATGATGAAACTTTCCTGCAGAATTATGCCAATATTAATCTTATTCCCCAGATCAAAAGAGTAAAAGGTGTCGGGCAGGCACAGATTTTTGGAATCAAAGATTATTCCATGAGAATCTGGCTGAATCCGCAGAAAATGTCTTCTTACGGGCTTGAGCCCTCGGATGTTTCCAATGCTATAGCCGATCATAGCCTGGAATCTGCTCCCGGTAAATTAGGAGAAGAATCTAATGCCGCATTAGAATATGTAATCCGCTACAAAGGGAAAAAGAATAAACCCGAACAATACGAAAATATTATTGTTAAAAATGACGGAACCAATGTGATCCGGCTTAAAGATGTTGCCCGTGTGGAATTCGGATCTATTAATAACAGCGGAGATAACCTTTCCAACGGAAAAAATGCAGTTACCGTAGCCATCATGCAGACGACAGGATCCAATGCCAATGAAATTGAAATTGGAGTGAATAAAGCGATTGATCAGCTTTCGAAATCATTTCCTCCGGGTATTAAATATACCAAGGTAATGAGTACAAAAGAAAGGCTGGATGAAGCAACAGGACAGGTGAAATCTACTTTGATTGAAGCGTTTATTCTGGTATTTATTGTCGTATTTATTTTCTTACAGGATTTCAGATCTACCATTATTCCTGCGATTGCAGTTCCTGTGGCAATTATTGGTACGTTCTTCTTCCTTTTGATATTAGGATTCACTATCAATGTATTAACGCTCTTTGCCCTTGTACTGGCTATCGGTATTGTCGTAGATGATGCTATTGTAGTTGTGGAAGCTGTTCACAGTAATATGGAAGGAACCAGCCTTTCGGGAAGAGATGCTACTCATAAAGCGATGAGTGAAATTACAGGAGCTGTTATTTCCATTACGTTAGTGATGTCTGCAGTATTCATTCCTATCGGGTTTATGTCCGGTTCTGCGGGTTTATTCTATAAGCAGTTTGCCTATACACTGGCTATTGCAATTATTATTTCCGCAGTGAATGCTCTTACTCTTACTCCTGCATTATGTGCGGTGTTTCTTAAAAACCACCATGCCGAAGAAGGAGGGAAACCAAAAGGATTCGGACAGAGATTTGCCCTTGCCTTTAATGCAGGATTTAATAATATGACCAACCGTTATGCCAAAGGAGTCAAATTCTTAATAGGACGTAAGTGGATCGCAGGCGGACTGGTAGCGGGGATTATCGGATTGTCTGCCTGGTTATTATCAAGTACGCCTAAAAGTTTTGTTCCTATGGAAGATGACGGTTTCTTTATCTATTCATTAAGCATGCCGCCGGGAACCGGACTGACAAAAACTACGGAAGTTTCCAATAAAATCAATTCGATTTTAAAAACAGTGGATGCCGTACAGGAAAATACATCTATTACAGGATTTAACCTGTTGAGTAACAGTGCTGGACCTGCTTATGCGATGGGGTTTGTGAAATTAAAACCTAAAAAAGAAAGAGGTGCTGTTCAGAATATTGATGAAATCATGAATATTGTTAACGGAAAACTGGCAACGATTAAAGAAGGCAACGTGATCAGTTTCAGAATGCCGCCGGTAGAAGGATATGGGGTGACGAATGATGCAGAGATCGTTTTACAGGATCGTATGAGCAGAGATCCACAGGTGCTTAAAGCTAAGGCAGATGAGGTGATCGGCCAATTGATGCAGGTACCGGAAGTTGCGTATGCCTACACGATGTTCAGAGCAGATTATCCTCAGCTGGAGCTTGAAGTTAATGAAGATAAGGCTAAGCAGCTGGGAGTAAGTGTGGCAAATCTCCTGGGAACAGTACAGACGTATTTTTCAGGAGATCAGTCTCAGAATTTCTCAAGATTTGGAAAATTCTACAGAGTGAATATTAAAGCAGACGGAGTGTTCAGAATGGATGAACAGGCGTTTAATGATATTTTTGTGAAAAACACTAAAGGAGAAATGGTACCTGTGAATACTCTGATTACGTTGAAAAAAGTATATGGTCCGGAATCTGTTCAGCGATATAATCTTTACAACTCGTTAAACATCAATGTGGTTCCGAAACCCGGGATAAGTAACGGAGCACTAATGGATAAAATGGAAAAAACATTAAGCCGGCTTCCTTCAGATTACAGTTATGAATGGACGGGACTAAGCTTAGAAGAAAAATCAGCGGGAAATCAGACCGTGGTCATCCTTGGGCTGTGTTTGCTTTTTGTTTATCTGCTTCTTGCAGCCCAATATGAAAGCTATATCCTTCCTTTAGCCGTAATGCTTTCGATTCCGACAGGAGTAGTAGGGGCATTTTTGGGAATAAAAACGATTGGATTTGATAATAATATTTATGTACAGGTCGGATTGATTATGCTTATTGGTCTGCTCGCAAAAAATGCGATCCTTATTGTGGAGTTTGCCGTACAGCGAAGAAAAGCAGGCCTGTCTATTATTGATTCGGCACTGGAAGGAGCAAAAGCCAGATTACGTCCCATTATCATGACATCATTAGCCTTTATCGTAGGAATGATTCCTTTGATGATTTCTACAGGAGGCATGGCTTCAGGAAATAAATCCATTAGTGTCAGTGCGGCTATAGGAATGCTGAGCGGAGTAGTTTTAGGTGTTTTTGTAATTCCTGTCCTGTATATGTTCTTTCAGTATCTGGATGAGAAGTTTTCATCCAAGAAAAAGTATAACATCATAGAAAATCAATTGACCAATGAAAATATTTAATATAAAGAATTTCCTTATTTCAGGCGCAATGGCATCCGTACTGGTGTCCTGCGCTGTAGGGAAACCCTATACAAGAACGGAACTTCAGGTACCGGCAACTTATAAAGAGTCTGTACAGGTAACGGGAGATACCGTAATTCTTCCCTGGAAGACTTTCTTCAAAGATCCTAAATTAATAGGGTTGATTGATAAAGCACTCACCAGAAATAATGAGGTGAATGTTGCTCTGAAAAATATAGAACAACTGGACCTCATCTACAAGCAGGCCAAGCTGTCTCTTATGCCAACTCTGGATTTCAGTGCAGGAGCCAACCGTAGCTGGGCATCTAAAAACAGTCTTAACGGATCTCTTAATGAGCAGTTTTTAGGAACAAAATACATAGATGACTTCAATGCAACACTGAGACTTTCATGGGAAGTGGATATCTGGGGTAAAGCTAAAATGCAGAAAGAATCTGCAGCCGCAGGATATTTTGGGCAGAAAGAAAATCTGAATGCCATAAAAAGCAGAATCGTGGTACAGGTAGCGCAGGCTTATTATAATCTGATCAGTCTGGATGAGCAGCTTAGAATTGCCGAGCAGAACATCGAATTGAGTGATAATACCCTTAAAATGATGAAGCTTCAGTTTACGGCGGGCCAGATCAATTCATTAGCGGTTCAGCAATCAGAGGCGCAAAAGAAAACTGCCGAGCTGCTGATTCCCCTTGCCAGACAGAATATTTCCGTTCAGGAAAATGCCCTGAGTATTCTTTGCGGAGAATATCCGGGAAGGATAGAAAGAGAAGGAACCCTGAAAAAAATGATTCCTGAAAATAAACTTTCAGAAGGACTTCCTGCACGGCTCCTGAGCCGGAGACCGGATCTGAAAGTTGCCGAATTCAATGTCATCAGCCTGAATGCAAAAACAGGGCTGGCAAAAGCCGCCATGTATCCAAGTATCAGCCTGACTCCGCAAATCGGGGTGAATTCCAATAAATTTAATTCCTGGTTTGATATTCCGGGATCAATTACCAAAGCCATTGCAGCGAATCTTGCGGCACCTATTTTCCAGAAAAAAGAGCTGAAGACAGCTTATGAAACAGCTTTGATAGAGCAGGAAAAGGCCGCGATCAGTTTTAAGCAGTCTGTAATGGCAGCGGTAGGGGAAGTATCTGATGCGATGGCAAAATCCAAAGGGACGTCAGAAAGATTGGAGCTTCTGGATCAGAGAGCAGTTATTTTGGATAAGGGAATCAATGATGCTCTTAAACTGTACAAAAGCGGAATGGCAACCTATCTGGAAGTAATTACGGCACAGAACAATAAACTTCAGAATGATCTGGAAGCGATTAATGTTACCCTTGAAAGATTAAATGCCGAAGTAGATTTATACAGAGCATTAGGCGGCGGAGTAGAGTAAACTATAACTGATGAATCTAAGAAGGAAGCTACAAAATGTAGCTTCCTTTTTTATATAGGATTAAAAGCCGAAATCAGTCAATGATCAAAAATATCCGGTTCTTCATAATGATTTTAATCTGTAATTGTGTTTTTTTTATTTTTTACGTTCATGAAATCAATAGGTTATGATTTTTTTTATTTTTTTTAGAAAATTTCATGCAAGATTTTTAAAAAACAGGATTTATATAAATGAGTACTCGAAAATAAATAATGTTTAATGTAAAAAAATAATGTAATGAAGAAATTTACAGTACCCAGAATTTTAATAGCTGCTTTAACAATACTGGCAGGTCTTACTTTGCTTTCGTGTATGAATGATGACAGACCGGAAATCCCGCCCGTAAAATTAGAAGATGTAAAAGGAAATTATAAAGGCAGGCTGATCACTGTACAGGGAAATTTTAAAACAGAAAGTATTATAGACTTTAAAGTAAAAAAAGATACCCTGACGTTTGCAGAATTTCCGATAAAAGAAATTGTAAAATCCGTAGTGAGTGATCCGGTAAAGGCAGAGAAAGCATTAAGAGAAATGGCGAAAGTGAAATATGATGTGAGCTACAAAGCAACGGTAAATACAACCAATAATGTATTGGAATTAACCTTTGATCCTAAGGTACTGTTGCTCAAAATCCCTGTAGATGGAGTAACCAAAAATACATCTGTACTCCTTTCTGCTAAACAAAAAGGCTTTTTTGTAGGAATGGACCAGTCATTAAGGTTTGCTCTTGCTGCTGAAAAGATAACGGTAGACGGGGTGGTGTTAAGCCCTTACGAAACAATTAATTATAACTTTCCATTCTGTATAAAGAACTAGTACATAGATATTATCATAAAATGGATTGTGTTTTTATTAAGATGCAGTCTATTTTTGCTTTATAATTTTAATCATATTCAATCGGACATAGGAGCAATTCATGGAGGAAAGTAAAGAACAGATTCTGGTAAAACACCTTCTTTTGAAAGAAGAAGCAGCCTGGAAAGAGCTTTTTGGAGCTTATTCCGGAAACCTTACCTATATCTGTTCCCGTTACATTACCGAAAAAGAAGATGTTCATGATGTACTTCAGAACAGTTTTATCAAAATGTTTCGCTCGATAGAAACTTTTGAATACAGAGGAAGCGGCTCTTTGAAAGCATGGATGACTAAGATTACGGTTAATGAGTCCTTAAAACATATAAAAGAAAGGGCTGATTTTAAAACGACAGCTGAAATTGATCATCTGGCAAATCTTCCTGATGAGGATGAACCCGATTTTGAAGAGATCCCACGGGCTGTTATTATGGAAATGATCAGATCCCTTCCGGATGGTTACAGAACTGTTTTTAATCTTTACGTGTTTGAGAAAAAGAGCCATAAAGAGATTGCAGGACTTCTGAGTATCGCAGAAAACTCTTCTGCCTCACAGTTTCACAGAGCAAAAAGCTTACTTGTTCAGAAAATTAAAGAGTTTAAAATGTCAAAAAAAGCACAATATGAATAATGAATGGTTAAATAACCTGCGCAGCAGAATGCAGGACCATGAAGAGGATGTTCCTGATAGGTTGTGGAATGACATCAGGGATGAATTATTCTCTGAAGATGATAAGGAAAATAAGATGAGCGGTTTTGTGCCTCAGGAATTGCAGCATGAAGATGAAGTGGAAAAAGTAGATTCAAAACCCGATCACAGACGATTATTTTACCGTATCAGTGGTGTTGCAGCTGCTGCTATATTGTGCTTTTTTATGACAAAACTTATTCCTCATGCTGAACAAAATAATAATTCCTCACTGCATTCGGGAATGACAAAAGGAAAGTCCGGAAATCCTTTAAAAGGCAGCGGAAATAAAAAAAATCCTTTTACTGAAGGAATATCATCATACGGAACAATGGCGGGAAATAACCTGAAAGATGACCTGAAGATTCATACTGATTGTACAGTTGCAGATCATGAAGATATAATTCATAGTGTATTTAAAATAAAAAACACGGAAAAAGTATTTAGTCAGGAGTTCCCGATAGCTCAAAATCTGCTTCCCGTTAAAGAAATAGTGTCAGATCCTGTTCAGCCGAAAGAAATCAGTGACGTTTTTGTTTATCGTGAAAATCAACAGGAAAAACAATATGCCGATCATAAGAAATCGAAGCCTGCAAAATCCTGGATGTTAAGTATGCTTACAGGAAATGCCACTTCAAATGCTGCTGAACAACAATTTCCGGGTTATGCTTCTATAAGTGGAAAACCGATGAATATAGCCGAGGTGTGGAGTGCCTCGAGCTACCATGATGATCCGCTTACAGAACTTCTGCTGGCTAATCAAAGCCAGCCGGTAGAGGCGAGAATCAGGCATAAAGTACCTGTTACACTGGGATTATCTCTTTATTATAATTTAGGTAAGAAATGGGGAATAGGAACCGGATTGAATTACACCAAACTGACATCTGAGCTTCACTCGGGGAGTGAAAATAATTATATCAAAGGGATTCAGTCTGTTCATTATATCGGAATACCGGTTCAGGTTAATTATAATGTTATTCAGAAAGGACGCTTTACAGGGTATATAACAGGAGGGGCGCTGGTGGAAAAATCTGTTTCAGGAAGTCTTACCACCACTTATGTGGTCAATGATGAGGTAAAAGAAACCTCAAAAGAAAGTCTGGATAATAAGAAATTGCAGTTTTCAGTTAATACGGCTGCGGGTCTACAGCTGAAAATTATTGACAAACTGGGAATTTATGCAGAACCGGGAATTGGATATCACTTCAAAGATGACAATGCACTCAATACGGTTTATAAAGAGAAACCTTTACAATTTAATATAAAATTCGGAATCAGGCTTTTGCTTGATTAAACATAGTATTTAATCACAACAACAACAACATCAATCTTAAATGTTTATATATGAAAACAAAATTAATTTTTTTTGCTTTCTTACTTGGTATTCTGAGTATAAAAGCACAATGTAACCCTAGCATTACCAGTCCCAGACTCGGAGTGAAATTTCCGGATAAAATCCTTTTTTGCAATACAGAAACGGAAGTGCTCTCTACGCAGTCTTTTGGAAGTTATCAATGGTACAAACAGGAATGGACATGGCAGACGCCCAATAATAATCCCTGGATAGCAATCCCCGGAGCAACTTCCCAACAGCTGACTATTGACGGGAGTAATGATCAGCTGTATTATTTTAAAGTTGCCGTTGCTCTGGGAGACTGTACTGCAGAAAGCCCCGCAATTATGGCAGACGGATTTGCATATGGCTTACCGTCTATGATTTCTACATTTACTCCGGGAACCTATGAGCAGGTAGATGGTGGAGAATTTAATATATGCACAGGTGCATCCGTAAAATTTGAAGATACTTTTCCTCTTGTATACGGGGTTCACACCTGGTACAAATGTTTTCCGGGTAATATCCCGCCGGTTACCGGAGATGCCTGTATTATCAGTGGAGCTACCGGAGATTCCTATACCGCAACAGAATCTGGAGAATACGGGTTTTATGCCTGTACGGAATATTGCCCGGACCAGTGTGAGTTCTTAGGGACCAACTCATTCATAAAACTCAATTTTGGAAACTGGGAATTTTGCGGGGAGCTGGGAACAGGAGAAACAAAGGCTAAGGATAACAATCTGAAAATTTATCCGAATCCTACCACTCAGTTTCTTTATATCGGAAAAGAATCAGATAAGATATATCCTGAGGTTTCCGTCATAGATATGTCCGGAAAAATAGTGTTACAGAAAAAGGATCATCAGTATAGTCAGGCTATTGATGTAAGTCGTCTTGTACCTGGAAACTATCTCATTGTTTCTAAAAGTGCAGACGGAAAAGTTTATAAAAATAAGTTCATAAAAAAATAGAGATTAAATAATCTTTTCGTTAGTTTAATAATGGTTAGATCGGTACAGAGTTTTTCTTTGTACCGATTTTATTATTTTGTAATCATTTCAGTTTGTTGATATTGTTTATGTTGTATTTATTTTGTTTGAATAATTTTAATGAAAAACCAGATTGCCTAAAATAACATATTAGCTACATTTACTTCAAAAAACACCATGTTGATAAAAATTTACGGAAGCGCCATTCACGGAGTTGCAGCGCAGACGATTACCATTGAAGTCAATATAGATACAGGCGGGGTAGGCTATCATCTTGTAGGGCTGCCCGATAATGCAATTAAAGAGAGCAGTTACAGAATCTCTGCGGCCCTTAAAAATGTAGGCTATAAAATTCCCGGGAAGAAGATTACCATTAATATGGCACCTGCAGATTTAAGGAAGGAAGGGTCTGCCTATGATCTTAGTATTGCTATAGGAATCCTTACCGCTTCGGATCAGATTCTGGCTGAAGATGCCCAGCATTATATTATTATGGGGGAGCTTTCACTGGACGGAAGCCTTCAGCCGATCAAAGGGGTACTTCCCATTGCTATTCAGGCCAGAGAAGAAGGTTTTAAGGGAATTATTCTTCCGGTCCAGAATGCCCGTGAAGCAGCTATTGTTAATGATCTTGAGGTATATGGAGTCGAAAATATTAAAGAAGTTATTGACTTCTTTAATGAAGGAAAGCCGCTGGAAAAAATGATATTGGATACCCGTAAAGAATTTCATGAGAAAATTAATGATTTTCCTTTTGATTTCTCGGAGGTAAAAGGGCAGGAAACGGCCAAAAGAGCGATGGAAGTAGCAGCAGCAGGAGGGCATAATATTATCCTCATCGGCCCTCCGGGTAGTGGAAAGACGATGTTGGCGAAAAGGGTTCCCAGTATTTTACCACCGCTGACGCTGAAAGAAGCTTTAGAAACTACCAAAATACATTCTGTAGCCGGAAAAATCGGTGCAGAAGCCTCATTGATGACAGTCCGCCCCTTCAGATCACCCCATCATACCATTTCGGATGTAGCACTGGTGGGAGGCGGAAGCTATCCGCAGCCGGGAGAAATTTCTCTGGCTCATAATGGCGTATTATTTCTCGATGAAATGCCTGAATTTAAAAGAACAGTGCTGGAGGTAATGAGACAACCTTTGGAAGACCGGGAGGTTACTATTTCAAGAGCAAGGTTTACGGTAAATTATCCTGCAAGTTTTATGCTCGTTGCCTCTATGAATCCCAGTCCCAGTGGTTTTTTTCCTGATGATCCCAACAATACTTCTTCCGTTTACGAAATGCAGCGCTATATGAATAAACTTTCCGGACCGCTCTTAGATCGTATTGATATTCATATTGAGGTTCAGAAAGTAGAATTTGAACAGCTCTCAGAAAAGAGAAAAGGTGAAAAAAGTAAAGACATAAGAGAACGTGTCCTAAAGGCGAGAGATATTCAAAATGAACGCTATAAAGAGCTTAATATGAGTTGCAATGCCCAGATCGGGCCCAAAGAAATTGAAGCATTTTGTGAACTGGATGAAACCTCCTTCAATCTTATCAAACTGGCCATGGAAAAACTAAACCTTTCTGCCAGAGCCTATGACCGGATTCTGAAAGTTGCCCGAACAATAGCGGATCTTGAAGAATCGGAGAAAATACTTTCCTATCATATTTCTGAAGCAATCCAATACAGAAGTTTAGACCGGGAGTTCTGGAATGGGTGATAATATAATTCTATTTATATGGCCAAACCAGACTATATTAATTAAAAGCTAAGGCGATAATTAAAGGCCGGAATACGTTTCCAGCCTTTCTCTTTTAAATTTATGTTTTATGGGATGACTTAGTTGATGGTAACCTTGATTACATTCTGTACTGCAGGAACCGGATATTGATTTCCTACTTTATCAATTATTTTGCTTTCACTCTGTGGAGTTCCTCCGAATAATGCCTGATTATTTCCTGCACCGGGATATTGATCAACTCCCGTTCCCGAATCAAATAATGAAGTCTTTGCAGTAACATCACCCTGCGTATTGGCATCAATATCCTGATCGTTGGCATAAAACCAGTCGTTGGAAAATCCAAACATCGTTACATAGGCAATTTTATCTCCCGGATCAGCATTAATTCTGGCTGTAATTTTATTGCCTGGAGGTACAGGTGCATTTCCTGCAATAAATACTCCCTTAACATTCGGGAAAGATTTTAAACTGTTTTGAAGTTTAGTTACATTTCCTGTCTGAGCAATCTCTTTTAGCCCCATTCCGGTATCATTTTTTCCTGCTTCATAAATAGGGTTTTTATTACCCCGATAGACTACAATCAGTGCAGGGGAAAGCCCTGTAATAATACCGGTTTCATTATTAAGCTTTGTCTTCATTTTAGTAATATTTCCCATTTGGGCTATATCGGTAATTTCCGGATTTGATAAAGTACCGGGCATGAAGAAAGGAGTTTCGTTCAGTAGTTTGGATCCATTGTAATTGGAAACAGCCCATACTCCCGGGGAGAAAGGTGTTGTATTTGCGGTTCCTCCTGAAGTATTGGTGATGGTAAGCGTAAATTCAGAAGAAACAGCATTGAATGTGAGGTTGATTTTCATGAGTTTAGAGGCATCTACACCCGGTACCTCTGCAATAGTTTTGCTTTCAGGCTGTCCTGTCACATTATCTTTTGTTCCGTTATCCCATAATAAAACATCAGAAGAAACATCTCCGGTTCTGGCATTTCCGCTATTGTCAAAGAGCTTTATTCCAGGTTGCTTAGAAGCGAAAAACCAGTCTTTAGATGCTCCGTACATGGTAGTCAGCATCAACGCCTGAGCCTTTCCGGCACTGAATGTAATGGAAACCGATTCTCCGGGCATAATTACCGGTTGTGCTGTTCCTTGAAAACTTCCGCTTTCTACATAATTTTTAGGGACAACAACATTTTCAAATGTGATGTTTTTCTGAAAGGAAACATCTTCCGCCCTATTATGATCAGAATCATTACATGAATAAAGGCTAAAAGCAGCGGTAATTCCTATTGCTGTCATTTTTAAAAAGTTCTTTTTCATAAGTTCATTTTTTAAAGTTATAACTGTGCTGAAACTATAGTCGGAAGCTTTTTAAAATCCTGACAGGAAATAAACAGATAGTTGGGTGTTTTTTTTATTAATATTTGGTAATCAGTTGTTTATTTTTTGGTTTGCATGAAGTGAATTTAAGAAATAATGCGTCGAGTTCTGTCGTAATGTACAGAGATATTTGCCGTAGAAATAAAATTGAGTTTTAAAACCTATAATCAAAAAATATAAAAATGAATAGTTTTATTGTTTTAGCAAAAAAGTTTGTCGCTAATGAAAGTGCAGTCGTAGATATTAAAGCATTTAAATTTGGAAGTCAACTGAAATCATTGGTTTTTCAAAATAAAACGGGACAGTTGGCAGAGTTTTCATGGCAAAAAAATGCAGTTCCTGATCGTATGGCAACGACAGGTTATTTTAAGGAAGTTACGAATGATCTGGGGGTAAAGATTGCCCACTATGATGGATTTATAACGATAACCAACGGTGGTGGAAATCAATATCTGAAGGCAGAATTAAAAAGCTTCGTATAAAAACTAGATTCCTTTTTTGCCGTCCAAAATCATCCGGACCATTTTAGTCTTTCTGTTCTCTCTTGTTTCCGGTTTTTTAGCCTCTTCAATCCAGCGGATATATTCCTTTCTGTGGGTATAGCTCATTGCATCAAAGCGTATTTTCACGGCTGGGTTTTGAGTAAAGACCAACGCTATATCTTCTGCAATTTCAATAAGCCTTTCTTCCTTATCTTCAATAAGAGAGACAGAAACCTCATCCCCGAAAGTTTTTTTAAGCTGTTTTCTCACTTCCTGGGTTAAGCCCAGAATATGACAGTCTGTTTTCATTTTGGCCAGGCTTCCCCGGTATTCTACTTTGTTGTCAAAAACGGCTTTGATTTTCACCAGCCCCTTTTTATTGAATAATTCTTCTGTAGAAAAAGGAAACTCCACAAAAGCGGCATTTATTTCTCCATTTTGTTTTATGATGGCATTAAATTCTATTGCTGGGGCATTCATATAAAATGTTTTATGATTCAAAAATAAAAAAACCGTGAAAGTAAATTCCACGGTTTTAAAAATATATCAGAAAAGATTATTTTTTCTTCGATTTCTTAGGTGTTGTTGTCGTCCCTGAGTTTTTTGTTTTTGTATCGGCAGGAGTATTTTCATCTCTCACAAGTTTTAACTCATCAACGAGTCTTCTTGCACCTGCAAATTTGTCAATTGTCCAAAGAACAAAACGAACATCTACATTGATTGTTTTTTGCCATTCCGGTTCAAATACAATATCACCACTCAATGCTTCACTGTTTCCGTCGAAAGCAAGACCGATAAGGTTTCCGTCACCATCAATTACAGGTGAACCGGAATTACCACCGGTAATATCATTATTAGAAAGGAAGTTGACAGGCATATAACCTGCAGCATCAGCGTACTGGCCAAAATCTTTAAGGTTATAAAGATCAATCACTCTTTGAGGCAGATCAAATTCTTCATCACCCTTCTTGTATTTACCTACAAGACCAGTCATATCTGTATAATAGTTATCGGTAATACCGAAATAATTTCTGTCATTTCTGATAGGAAGCTTATCTACAGTACCATAAGTAAGTCTCATTGTAGAATTAGCATCCGGATAGAATTTTTTCTCAGGCATAGCCTTCATTAATCCTGCTAAGAATAGACGGCTGTTTTTAGCAAAGTTATCATCTACTTTAACATATCTTTCAGCACTCATTTTCTGATCGGCAGCGAGTCCGTTGGTTGCTTTCCAAAGTGGATCAGCATCCAGTTTCAGGGCATCAGGATTTAATAAGAAGTTTGTTGCAGAAGTCTTGTTAGCAAAAATTGAAGAATAAGCTAAGTTAGAAACGGTTTTAGCATCTAAGCCTAAGATGGTAGCAGAAGCAACATCTTTATTTACTCTTGCCTGGTAAAGGCTGGTCATCGCAGCAAGCATCTCACCCTCCAGGGCAGGACTGAAATTTTCATAAGCCGCTTTAATTGCAGCTTCTGTTTTAGCTTTCATAGCCAGTCTTCCCTGCATATCCTGAGCAGCATAAGCTTTAAGTACAGATCCTACTTGCTGAGCAAGAGAAAGATATTTGGCATTTCTAGAGAATTGTGAAGCATAGTTTTTTTCAACATTTCTGTCAGAAGTTTGTTTATAATAAGCTCCAATTTCTTCTAAAACACCATCATACATGTTATTTGCCGGTAAAGCAGCCCATGCCTTGAATGTTGATTCAATTTTTTTCTTATCAGTAATGGTTCCGTTTTTCTCAACAGCATCAATTGTCCCTTGTCTGTTTTTCCAGTAGTTGGCCACAGAAGCATATTGAGAAGCATAATTAAGCTGTGTTGCTTTATCTTTATTCATATACTTCTTCATAACATCCATTGCTGTTTTAGAAGCCTCAACCCAAGCCGGATAATCTTTGTTTACCATTTGCTGGATTCCGTAAGAAGTCAGGTAACGGTTTGTTCTACCAGGATATCCTAAGATCATGGAGAAATCACCAGGCTTAACCCCTTTAAGAGAAACCGGAAGGAAGTGCTTAGGTTTCAATGGGGTATTACTTGGAGAATATTCAGCAGGATTTCCCGCAGCATCAGCATATACTCTGAAAACAGTAAAGTCTGCAGTGTGTCTCGGCCACTCCCAGTTGTCTGTATCACCTCCAAACTTTCCTAATGATGAAGGTGGAGCTCCCACTAATCTGATATCTTTATAATCCTGATATACGAAATAGTAAAATTCATTTCCGTTAAAGAAATCTCTTACTACTACCGTATATTTTCCGTTTTCAGAGTTTTCTGTCTGAATAGCTTTAGTCTCAGCATCAATAACAGCTTTTCTCTCTTCTCCGGTCATATTGTCGTTGAGTTTGGAGGTGATTCTCTTAGTCGCATCATCCATTCTCACTAAAAATCTTACATAAAGACCTTTTGCGTTGAATTCGTCTTTTTGTTTCATCGCCCAGAAACCATTCTTCAAATAGTCTTTTTCCGGAGTAGAAGCAGCTGCAACAGCGCCATAACCACAGTGATGGTTGGTGAATATAAGTCCTTTATCAGAAACAATTTCACCGGTACAGAATCCTCCGAAGCTTACGATAGCATCTTTTAAGCTGGAATTGTTTACTGAATAAATTTCTTCAGGCGTCAGATGTAGACCCTCTTTTTGCATATCAACACTGTTAAGTCTTTTGATGAGCATTAGCAGCCACATCCCCTCATCCGCCCTCATTTGAGCAAAGCTCAACAAGAAAGTGAATAGTAGAAATAGTCTTTTCATTTTATAAAAAATTTTTGTGTTGCTAATTTACTAATTTTTACGAGATTCAGTCCCGGATTGGTATGAAAATGGGATGATAATCGCCATGAAAAAGATACTATTACCACTTTTTAGCGTTTTATTTTTAGGACTTGCCTTAAATTGCTCAGCAGTTCCGGATAAAAACCCGGCACTTCAAAGACAATGGATGCTGGTTTCTTTCGACGGTTTTACAAAAGATCAGCTGATCGCCAATAAAGCAGAGATCAACCTGACTTCTGCAATGGATGGAAGTAAAATACAGGGGAGTGCCTATATGGGATGTAACAGGATGTCTTTTATTTCCGAATTTAAAAAAGAAGGACATATAAAAATTTCGAAAGGAGTGAGCACAATGAAAGCCTGCCAGAATATGGATCTTGAAAATGCATTCCAGAGAAAATTTGATACGATGACAAAATATTCTGTAGAAGGACATTTTCTTACATTATCTGATGACCAGGGGCATTCAATGAAGTTTGTTGCTGCAGATTGGGATTAATGTAAATTAATATCTTTAACATCACAATAAAAGTCCGCCGTTTAGCGGACTTCTTTTGTTTGAAAAATCTAGACTGGTTATCAGCTTTTGGGATTATTAGTTTTTATTTGTGTTCCTAGAATTTTTTAGATATCAATAGTTTGTGGCTTTTTAAGATTCTCAATCCATTTCTTTAAAAGAAGATAGTTCAGTTAAAGAGCTATAGAAATATTTTGATGACCAATAAGAGGTTTTTCAAATTACTTTTTTGGGAAGACTAAATTACCAACTATAAGTATCTGATCGCAGAAAAATAGACCAACAGCAGAATTAATAGACCAACGTCACCCAGTGAATTCTTCCTGGAATGTACATTTAAAGTTCAAAAAAAGAAAGGTTCCCCCGGTAGGTTCTCCCTATAGGAAGTTTGATCTGATGGATCAGTTCTATTTCATGACAGTTTTTTCCCCGGATAATATGGCGGGGCACTGCATAGCTGCGGTGTATTCTGACAAAAGAATTAAAAAAATCTTTATGAAGAACATTCCCCAGAGAATCCAGAATACAATGGTTTTTTTCCAGGGTGATAATCCGGGTATAATCCTTTAAAGCTTCCAGATATAAGATATCTGTTTTCCGGATCTGAGAAATAGTTCCGCTTTCTTTTATTTTGATAAAGTTTTCTTCAAACATGGCGTCATAACAATCACATTTTTCTTTTACTGTAAAGAAATCAAAAAGCCTCAGCATGGAATGATGAAATCTTTCTGAATTTAAAGGTTTTGTAATGAAATCCAAAGTATTGATCTCAAATACAGAAGCAGCCAGCTCAGGATGAGAACTTATAAAAATACAGGCAGGGATTTTATGAGCTAATTTTCTGAATTCCAGACCGCTCATGCCTTTAAAAGAAGTTTCGGTGATAAGAAGATCAACCGGAGATTCAAGGTATGGGACTGCTTTTTCCACAGCATTAAAGGAGGCGACAATTTCTATATTTTCATATTGTCTGATGTAATGCTGGAGAACCAGCCTGTCCAGTTCATTATCATCAATAATCATACACTTAATATGGGTAATCATGATCTTCCGGAAATTAGTTAGACTTTGTTAATTTAAAAGTTTCAAAATCAGAAAATTATGATCTAAAGTTATTGATTTTTTATCAGGAATAGAAGATCTGACTTAAAATTATATTAAAAAATGGTATTATATAAAAATTGATTTTGTTTTTTTTCTGAAAAATATTATCTTGTAAAAATCATAAACATAGCAAGAACTTAATGTTAGAAAAGAAAGAACATAATTATGAGAAAGCAGTCTTGGTGGGGGTTATTACCCAAAATCAGGATGAGGATAAACTAGTGGAATATATGGATGAACTAGAATTCTTGGCTTTCACAGCAGGCGCAACCGTACAAAAGCGCTTCACTCAAAAATTAACACAACCGGATTCCAAAACCTTTATCGGAAGCGGAAAGGCACTTGAGATAAAAGAATATGTAAAAGAAAATGAGATCGGAACCGTCATTTTTGATGATGAGCTTTCTCCTTCGCAGCTTAAAAATCTGGAACGAGAAATGGAAGTTAAAATTTTGGATCGTACCAATCTTATTCTTGATATTTTTGCCCAGCGTGCCCAGACTTCTTATGCCAGAACACAGGTAGAATTAGCACAATATCAATATTTATTGCCACGACTGACAAGAATGTGGACCCACCTTGAGCGTCAGAAAGGGGGAATCGGAATGAGAGGACCTGGTGAAACGGAGATTGAAACTGACCGTCGTATTATCCGTGACAGAATTACCCTGTTGAAAGATAAACTGAAAACGATAGACAAACAAATGGCAACACAACGAAACAATCGTGGAAAAGTCGTTCGTGCAGCATTAGTAGGGTATACCAATGTCGGAAAATCTACCCTGATGAATTCTTTGTCAAAATCTGAAGTATTTGCAGAAAATAAATTGTTTGCTACACTGGATACCACGGTGCGAAAAGTAGTAATCGGAAATCTGCCATTTTTGCTTACGGACACAGTAGGATTTATCAGGAAGCTACCCACTCAGTTGGTAGAATCTTTCAAATCCACTTTGGATGAGGTTCGTGAAGCAGATCTTTTGATTCATGTTGTGGATATTTCCCATGAAAGTTTTGAAGATCATATAGCCTCTGTAAATCAGATTTTAATGGAGATCAATGCGCATCAGAAACCTATGATCATGGTTTTCAATAAAATTGATGATTTCAGTTATGAGAAAAAAGAAGAAGACGATTTGACGCCGTCATCCCGTAAAAATGTTTCTCTTGAAGAATGGAAAAAAACATGGATGGCAAAATCCAAGTATCCGACAGTTTTTATTTCAGCTTTAACAAAAGAAAACTTCCCGGAAATGAAAAAACTGATCTATGACGAGGTCATGAAAATTCATATTTCGAGATTTCCATACAATGATTTCCTTTTCGAATATTTCGATAACGATGAGGAAGAAAACAATAAATAATGAAATATCACTTTTTCCTTCTGTTCATTTTATTTTCGGCTTTTGGGTTCAGCCAAAAATTGAAAGTTGATTTTAAAGCCATTGAGAAAAGTATCAAAAAGGCTGACTCTCCGTATAATTATGACAAGCTTATCTTTAAATACAAAGGGTTTCCAAGATCTTTAGACAGTATAGAATCACAATATCTGTATTATGGGAGAAACTTCAGAAATGATAAGATCGATACTTCTGATGAACGTTTCAAAAACCTGGCGGAGGCTTTTAAACAAAATAATTTTGAAGAGTGTATCAAGCAGGGAAAAGCTTTGTATGACAAAGATCCTACCAATTTGGATGTTCTGCTGATTCTTCTCAGGGCCTACGACTCTCTAAAAGACGGGAACAACTTTATGCACCATCTGAGCCAGTTCCGTGCACTGGCGGACGGTATAAAGAGCTCCGGAGACGGAAAGTCTGAAAAGACAGCTTACCTGGTCAATTCAGTAGGGGATGAGTATATTTTATTGAATATTCTCAATATCGGACAAGACTATACAAGAGGTTCAGTACCCGCTAAAGACGGGATGTTTGATGTCTGGGAAAAAGAAGGTAGCAAAACTTATATTAAAGTATTGTACTTAAATTTATAAACCTAAACCTAAAAAACACTTAGTGGAATTATATTATTCATTTTCAGCATTAATCGTACTTGCATCCATATTTGCATATCTTAATTACAGATTTTTAAAACTTCCCAGTACTATTGGAATTATGGTCATTGCTATTGTGGTGTCTATTTTTCTGGTAATGTTTGGAGAAACAGTACTTCCAAGAACATTTGGGCATCTCAATAATCTTATGGAAAGTATTGATTTTACAGAAATCCTGATGGGAGCGATGCTTAATTTTCTTCTTTTTGCAGGAGGAATTCATATTAATATTAATGATCTCAAGGAACAATTTAGACCTGTATTGATATTTTCCACTGTAGGAGTCGTAATTTCCACATTTGTGGTAGGTTTTGGAATGTTTTATCTTTTACCTTTAGTAGGGATTAAACTGCCTTTTATATACTGTCTTGTGTTTGGAGCATTGATTTCTCCTACCGATCCGGTAGCGGTTTTAAGTGTTCTGAAGCAGGCAAATGTTTCCAAATCACTGGAGACAAAAGTGGCCGGAGAATCTCTTTTTAATGACGGTATGGCGGTTGTGGTCTTTACAGTAGTCCTTCAGCTTGCCATCGGGAAAGAAGTGGATTTAGGAGTTGAAAATATCGGATTACTTTTGCTTCATGAAGCAGGTGGTGGTATTTTATTAGGTGTTTTGCTGGGATGGGTAACTTCAAGACTGATGCGTGAAGTGGATGATTATATTATTTCCGTATTGGTCACACTTTCTGTTGTCATGGGTGGTTATCTTATTGCAAGGCAGATGCACATTTCAGGACCACTGACCATGGTGGCGGCCGGTCTGTTTATGGGTAATTTTAACAGGAACTTTAAAATGAAATCTGTTACTCAGGACTATCTGATTAAATTCTGGGAGCTGATTGATGAAATTCTGAATGCCGTATTATTCCTGTTTATCGGATTCGAGCTCTTAATGATCAAAGATCTGAAGCATTTCATGATTCCTGGTTTGCTGGCTATTTTCGTAGTACTGTTTGCCAGATTTATTTCCATTTGGGGACCTACAAAGTTTACCTCCTTAAGGAAGAGTTTTAGCCCGCAAACGGTAAAAGTATTGGTCTGGGGAGGAATCCGTGGCGGAGTTTCTATTGCGTTGGCCCTGTCTATCCCTAAAAGTGAGTACAGTGAAATTATTTTAAGTATCACCTATTGTGTAGTTGTTTTCTCTATTATTGTTCAGGGGCTTACCATTGCTAAAGTGGCTAATCCTAAACAGATTGTGAAGGAAGAGGAAGAACAGGAGAATACTATTTTAGAAGATAAAGCTTAATTTTTTTAAATAAAGGTTATGAGCAGTATTGTTAAAGAAATTCGGGAAGCTCTTGCTGTTTTATCAATTCCTGAAAAAGCTGAGTTTTTTCCAAAGTTTTTTAAAACAGGTGAGGGAGAATATGGCGAAGGTGATTTGTTTTTGGGAGTTAAGGTTCCGGATCAGAGATCTGTGGCGAAGGAATACTATTCTAAAATTGATTTAAAAAAATTGAGTGAGCTGCTTTCTTCACAATACCATGAACACAGGCTTACCGCACTTTTTATACTGATTTTAAAATTTGAAAAAACAAAGGATCCGATTGTAAAAAATGATGTCATAACTTTTTATCTGAACCATCTTCCTTATATCAATAACTGGGATCTTGTGGATTCAAGCTGCTATAAAATTCTGGGCAGATATGCCTTTGAAAACCGAAAGGAAGATCTTCTCAGAGACCTTTCCCTGTCTGAAGAGATGTGGCATAAGAGAATAGCCGTAGTAGGAACCATGCATTATGTGAAGAAAGGGTCCTATGACCTGACCAAGGAATTTGTAACAAGAAATCTGACCCACTCCCATGACCTCATGCACAAAGCAAACGGATGGTTGCTGCGCGAAATGGGAAATAAAAATGAAGCGGAACTGATCAGGTATCTGAACATATATTACAAAGATATGCCAAGAACCTGTCTTAGGTATGCCATCGAAAAGCTGGATGAAAGTATAAGACAGGATTATCTTAAAGGACGTATTTAAATAAGCACGGAACAATCTGGTGTTTGCCCTGAAAAACTAGCGGAAAACAGCTATTTATACTCAAAAATTCAAAGATTGTAAGAGTTTAAGCCCGAAATTGAGTAATTTTGTGGTTTTAAACCAGGTAATGAAAAATTTTTTCAGATTATTTCTTCTATGTATCCCCTTACTATTGCTGACAAGCTGTTTCGATATTCTCGATAAAGTAAATATAAAAGCTGACGGAACGGGAGAATATACCATTATTCTTAATGCCAGCAAAAGCAAAACAAGACTGGCTTCAATTTCCAAAATGGAAACCATCAATGGGAAAAAGGTTCCTAAAAAAGCTGAAATTGAAAATAAAATCAATGAAGCCGCAAAGGTTTTTAAAGCAACTCCCGGAATTACCAATGTGAAAACATCTGTGGATTTTGAAAATTATATCATCAAACTGAGCTGTAATTTCAAAAAAATTGAAAATATCAATGCAGGCCTGGAAAAACTTAAGGCCCAGAAAATATTGGGTAAAATGGTTCCGACACAGGTTTATAGCCAGAACTCTGAAAAAAAGACATTCATAAGAAATAAAGTGAATACGTTTAGAGAAGATTATGATAAGATGGGTAAGGCGGATAAGGAAGTGTTTAACGATGCGAAATATACTTCCATTATGCAGTTTGAGAATATCGTGAAATCACAAACCAATAGCAATTACGTACTTTCTCCCAACAAAAAGGCTCTCAAACTTGAGGCTGATATTCTGGATCTTATCCTTCAGAAAAAACAAATACAAAACACCATTCTTTTTCAATAAATTTCTAAACTATAGTCATGAAATCTATCTTATTAAAAACACAAAAAATTATTTTCTTAGCCTTTGGTTTTACACTGGCTTTTGCCCAAAACAGTATGAAAATTCCGTCTGATGCCGTATTTTATATGGAAGTCAACGGAAAACAGCTCAATAATAAAATCAACTGGAATAAACTGAATCCTTTACTTCATGAGCTGAGCAAAAAGAAGAACGAAACCCTTTCATGGACAGATTATTCCAAAACGGGAATCAAATATGATGCAGTTCAATATCATTACGCCAGTTTTAATGACTCTATTAAGACCTACAATACCCACTTTATTATTGATAACAAGGAAAAATTCCAGGAGTTCATTAATTCTGTAAAGAAAAAAGGGCAGGAAATTTCCAGCAGAAAAAACTATTCTTATATAGATCTCAATGACGATGTTTTTGTTGCATGGAACGGAAGTCGCGCGGTTCTTAGTATGATCAGCTATACCAGGCCCTATAAAGATCTTTGGACTACAGAGGCTGTGACAGACAGTATTGCCGTTGCTGTTGCCGACAGTGTTGCAACAGATGCCGCAGATACTCCCTATACGGATGAGCCGGAAAAACCTTTTAATTATAAGGAGGAAATTAAAAGCCTGAAAGAAGATATTAAGTACCTGAAAGAGAGTGTAAAAGATAATAATAACGAAATTGCAAGACTTCAGAAAGATATCAAATATCTGCAGAAGCATCATAAATATCCCGAAGAGAAGGTAAATCCTGAGTATCCTGAGAATGGAGAGGAAATGCCTGATACCACTTATGATGAAGAACAGGAAAAAGCTTTCCAGAAGGAGCAGGATTCTATCCGCCGGGAAAATTTCAAAATTGTTAAACAGAATGCCGAGAACAGGTTTGATCAATACTTTAGTTCAAATTTAGAAATTGAAGTTCCTAAAGAAATGCTGCTATTCAGGGATGCCAATTCTGATGTTTTTGTTTACACGGATTACGGAAAAATTGTAAATGAAGGAATTTATGGTAAAATGACCAAGTATTACAGCTATGAACAATTCTTCAAAAACATGTATGATTCTAACTATTCATACAATCTGTATTTTGATAAAGACAAAGTAAGACTTGTTAATCATTATCAGCATAAAAATGCCGATATTCAGAAGGATATATCAGCCATTTATAAGGGGAAGAAAAATAAGAAGCTGCTGAACCTTATCAATGAAAAAAGCGTAGGTTATTATGCAGTGAATGTCAACGGTGCTAAATGTTTTGATATGATGTACAGTCTTTTCCAGCATGCCGGAGAACATGAGTATAAAAAAGAAATGGAACTGATCATGGAAACAATGAAAATTGTTCTGGATGAAGAAGCCATTGCCAAAATTGCACCCGGAAACGGAATTTTTGTTTTAAACGAGCTGAAATCTAAGAAAGTAGAGTACACGGATTACGAATATGATGCTGATTTCAATGAAAAAGAGGTAAAGAAAACCAAAGAAATTGCTGTTCCTAATTTTACGTTTGCCTTTTCAACAGAGAACGAAGGATATTGGAATCGTATTTTTGATATGCTGGCTACAAATAAAAAGCTTTCAAAAAGATTCTCTAAAAAAGGGGACCTGTATATTTTTAAAGAGGAAAAAACCGGTGGATATATAGATCAGTTATTCTTCACTGTAAAAGACGGAGTTGTTTATCTGATGAGCTCCGCAGATAATATTTTACCTGTGAATCAATCTGATATTTCCAGAAAATGGGCTAAGGATTCTGCTAAATATCCTTTATCCGGAAGACTGGACATTCAGAAGCTTTTAACCGGTTTAGATAAGGAGTTCAAAAGTCCTAAAGAGAGAAAGACGCTTGATGCAGTCAGAAAAAATGTGGGAGAATTGTATTATAAGACAGAAGTAAATGGGGAAAGTATCCGGACTGAAATGAATTATAATATCAAAGATTCTTCAGAGAACAGTTTAATGTATTTCTTTGATATATTCGATCAGATTTTTAAAACAAAAGAGACCGAAAAGAAAGCACCCGTCTTATAGATGAAAAAGAAGATTATTGTCCCGTTACTTTTAATACTGGCTGTTGGAGTGTATTTTGTGGCTTTTCATAAAGATAAAAAGCTCAGATATATTCCGGACAATGCGGATGTCGTTGTTTTAATCGATACTAAAAAATTAACGGGACAATATATATTCAGCTTGGCAACACACCCTTCAGCATGGTCCGGAAGGGGAATAAAGACAAAAGATTCCGGTTTATTGAAAGATTCGGGAATCAGTATTCCGGATTTTTTACAGATCTTCCATGTTGAGGATACTAAGTTTTCTGAATGGTACAGTGTCTTAGAACTTAAGGACCTCAAAAAATTTTTTGTTTTTTTAAAAAAGCAAAAATTTACGGATAAAGGAAATAATCGTTTTCAGAAGGACCAGGTTTTTCTTATGATAGATGGAAATCGTTGTATTGCAGGGACTTCTGATCTGGCTTTTGATGTCATTCGTCAACGACTGTTTCAAACTTCTTCAAATTCTGTTTGGGATGCAGACCGCTTTATTCAAAATACACCGGGGAGTATTTCTTTTATTTCAGGACAGAAAGTTCAACGCTTTTCTGTTGCATTAAATAATGACGAAATTGAGATCACAAACCATTCAGCCCCGGAAT
The DNA here is from genome assembly GCF_019236175.1 of Chryseobacterium sp. Classification (GTDB taxonomy): domain Bacteria; phylum Bacteroidota; class Bacteroidia; order Flavobacteriales; family Weeksellaceae; genus Chryseobacterium. The sequence continues at coordinate 178,460 of NZ_JAFAJM010000014.1, read as the reverse complement.
TTTTTAATACTGTTGATTCAAAACTTAAGAAAGGAAATCACTTTCTGCAACTGGAGTTAGATAAAGAAAATTTCAGAAAATTTACCCGGTTTTTCAATAAAAGCATTGCCGATTCATCAGAAGCCATTTCCTTACAAGCTACCGCTGATCTTGAGCAGATCAATGATACCATTATCAGTTACGGATATGATGATAACTTTAATGAAATTGAAAAAAAGACTTTTCAGAAGATTACGCAGCCCGATTATATCATCAGTATCCAAAGCAATGATTCCCAAAGAACCCGGGAATATTTCCGGTCCAAAAAATGGATCAATAGTGAAAGTCAGTTCACAGCAATTCCTTTTCAGCCCAATAAAATCAGTCAGAATAATAATGAGGTTATTATAAAATCGACCAGAAAACCGGTCATGCTATCCCCTCAGCTAAAAGAAAATTATATTCTGATCAGAAATAATGCTTTGTGGTATTCATCTTTGAAAACGCTTAATAAAACAGAGAAAAAAATTATTTCTGAAATCGATTATGTGCTTTACCGGAATACATCAGAAAATTACTACATAAAAATAAAAGCGAAGAAAGGGGATTTACCCTTAATTTTACGGTGGTAATTATAACGCTGAAAAAATAGATCTATTCATGGCTCCATCAGAAATTGCATTGCTCAAGACATGCACACATTATTTTTTGCATTTTGTATTTCCCGTGTTTATAGCACTGGTCTTTTATCCTAAAAACTGGAAGAAGGTGTATCTTATTTTATTGGCGACGATGCTGGTAGATCTGGATCATCTTTTTGCCAATCCTATTTTCGACCCGTCAAGAGAAAGTATAGGATTTCATTTTTTACATTCCTATTATGCCATTGCGGTGTATTTTTTGATGTTGTTTTTCAAAGGAAATATCAGAGTTATAGGAATTGGGCTTCTTTTTCACATGTTTACAGATTATCAGGACTTTAACTTCTGGCCTCATTAAAATAACATTAATATTTTCTTTTGATATTGAAAATATTATAGATTTTTTGTATTTTGTAATCAGCTTATGAGATTAAAAGAACTTTTACATTATACGTATATTTTTCCTGTTCTTGCAGTGGTTTACTACTTCTCGGGATTAATGGGAGGAGGTGTTATTTATGATATTATTGCAGGAATTTTATTAATCGGAAGTGTTTTATCGGCAGTTCACCATGCAGAAGTGGTGGCACATAAAGTAGGAGAACCTTTCGGAACCATTATTCTTGCCCTTTGTATCACAATTATTGAAGTTGCCTTAATCATCTCACTGATGGTTGCCGGCGGGGATCAGGCTATTACGCTGGCAAGAGATACGGTATTTGCTGCAGTCATGCTTATCCTGAATGGTATTTTAGGAATCTGTATTCTGGTAGGAGGAGTGAAGTATCATGAGCAGTTTTTTGCGAGGACTTCTGCCACTACGTATCTGGTAAGTATTGTTTCCATTCTGGTTCTTACTTTAGTTCTTCCCAATTTTACTTCAAGTGTTAACGGCCCTTTTTATAATGAGGCACAGCTTATTTTTATTTCCATTGCCTGTCTTGCCATTTACGGGGTTTTTCTGATGGTACAGACCGTTCGTCACAGGAGTTATTTCATCGTTCCTGATGAGCATCCTGAAGAACATTATATTCCGTCATTAACGAAAACCATCATCAGTTTTGTTTTTCTTGTAGTATGTCTGGCTATAGTGGTTCTGATGGCAAAAGGGTTGTCGGCTACAATTGAAGATATGGTGCGGAGTCTTGGAGCTCCCAAATCTCTGGTTGGGGTAATTATTGCAGCTGTAGTTTTGCTTCCCGAAGGAGTAGCGGCTATTCGTGCAGCGAGAGCAAATCAGATACAGTCCAGTCTCAATCTGGCGCTGGGTTCTGCATTAGCCAGTATCGGATTAACCATTCCTGCAGTTTCTGCGGTATGTATCATGTATGATATTCCTTTGGTTTTAGGACTGGATAAAAAAGATATTATCCTGCTCTCCTTATCCGTATTTATTGTTATGCTCTCTTTAAGCCGCGGAAAGACCAATATTCTTTATGGAACAGTGCTTTTAGTGAATCTGGCAGCCTATATATTTACGGTGATTGTTCCCTAGAAAGAAACGGGATTTTGAAAAATTAAAGGTTAGATGTTAGCTTGTTTACCCAATTCGGGAGGTTATTATAAATTGAGGAATACGAATCTCGCCATTTATTATAATCTTCTCGCCAATTCCATTTTGAACGCCATGAGTTTAGCAATGTTTTCAGATTTGTAGATGGCCATATCTGCATTTTCACCTACAAAATTTTCTTCAATGGTAGTACGCCACAATTTGAGCCACTGATCAAAGTGCTTTTGTTCCATAGCTTGTATTTCATTGACCGGAAAATGAACTCCCATTGGGTTTCCTTTATAGGTCATCTGCCCGAAAAGAATAGATTCCCAGAAAGAATACATTTTCGGAAGGTGTTTATCCCAGTCTACTTTTGCAATGTCATTGAAAAAAAAGCCAATGGTTTCATCTTTAATAACTTTGGTGTAGAATGAATTAACCAGTTGTTCAATGTCTTCTCTTGATTCAAGCTTTTTCATCTCTCAAAGTTACATCAAAATCAATTTACAAATCTCAATACGGGATTGATAAATTTCATGAAAACAATCTTTTATCTTTGTACTGAAAAAACGATACAAAATGACAAGAGGATTCAGAAAAAAAATCCGTCAGAAAAATACGGAGAACAGCGGCTTCGGAAGTAATGCATCGGGAAGGTTTATTAATAAAGACGGGCTTCCAAACGTTCAGAGAAGGGGCGTAAATGTTTTTAACAGATTAAGCTGGTATCATACGATGCTGAATTTGTCATCATTTCGTTTTATTTCGTATCTGGTAATAGCTTATATCCTGATTAATCTGGTATTTGCCCTTATATATTATATCATCGGGGTAGAGCACCTTACAGGAATTGATAAGACTAATCCGGGCAATGAATTTATTGATGTTTTCTTTTTCAGTTCACAAACTTTTACAACGGTAGGATACGGAAGAATTGCTCCTGTAGGTTTTATGGCCAGTCTGATTGCTACTTTTGAAGCTTTTTTAGGATTGCTTACCTTTGCAATTGCAACCGGTCTTTTTTATGGAAGGTTTTCCAGACCGAGAGCTTATCTTAGCTTTTCTGATATTGCAGTAATAGCACCATTCCAGGAATCCACAGCGCTGATGTTCAGGCTCGCTCCTTATAAAAATAACGCGCTTACAGATGCCGATGTTATCGTGTCTACTGCTATAGAAGTGATTGAAAATGGAGCTCCCAAAAGTAATTTTTACAGATTGGATATTCATTTAAGTAAAATCAATACACTGGCGCTTAACTGGACCGTTGTTCATAAGATAGATGAAAATTCACCGTTTTACGGCTTTTCTGAAGAAGATTTTAAAACCACAGATATTGAACTTATCGTTCAGGTACGCGCATTTGATGAAGTATTTTCAAATACCGTGGTTCAAAGATCTTCCTATGTAACCGGAGAAATTGTTTACGGAGCAAAATTTGTCCCTATGTATTATCCTGATAAAAATAATCTTACAACAGTACTGGATCTGGATAAGATTAATGAATATCAAAAACAAGATCTTCCCGCTTCGGCTGGAAATAAAGAATAAATGGATTTAGATTTTTATAAAAAACAAGCTTTACAAAAGCAGAAAGAACATAAAAAGTTTCTGGATGGTTTAAAGAAAAAGCCACCCAAAAACCTCGATTATATTGTTCAGGAGACCCATGACGAAGTGTTTGAAGAAATAGACTGTTTACAATGTGCCAACTGCTGTAAAACTACCGGACCTTTATATACAGAAAAAGATATTGAACGTATAGCTAAACATCTTCGGATGAAGCAGGCAGATTTTGAAGCAAAGTTTTTAAGAGTAGATGAAGATAATGACAAAGTATTACAGCATCTGCCATGTTTTTTTCTGAATGCTGACAATACCTGTTCTATCTATGAAGTAAGACCGAAAGCCTGCAGGGAATATCCCCATACAGACCGCAAGAAGATCTACCAGATTAATAATATAATGCTGAAGAACACTGTAATTTGTCCTGCTGCTTTTGAGTTTGTAGAAAAAATGATGAAGAATATTGGCAAATAGATTTAACACTTGTTATGGAGGCATAATCATTAAAAAAATAACAGGAGTTGAGAAACAACCATTCTTTCAGCTTATTTTACTCATTATAAAATCCTCTTAAATAATTATAAACTACGTTAAATTAGGGTGTTACAAATAATTTTGTGATTAATGTATCGTTTATCTTAAACAATCATTTAAATATTACATTATGAAAAAGTTATTTGTAACAGCAGCGTTTACATTCGCGGGAATCATTGCAGTATCTGCTCAGACACAAACTCAGAAACCGGCAGAAAATTCAACGACTACCCAAACTCAGCAGCAAAGTCCAAAGACAACCACAGACTGGAGTACCTCTTCAACCACCAACGGGCAAAAACAAAACACGACAACAGAAGTTTCTACAACAGCTCCTGCTACCGATGCTACGGTAAGTACAGGAACTACAGTGGGAACTGCTAAAACTTCGGAGGCTACCAAAGAAGAAAAGAAAAGTAAAAAGAAAAAGTAAATACTTGAGTAAACACGAGCCTGAATCCTGGAATCTTATATTTCAGGATTTTTTTGATCAATTTCCTGTATTTTAAAAGTAAGTATATTAAGAATTAAATCAACCGGCAGTGCTTCATGGATCGGAAACTGAACAGCTCCTTTAGAAAACTTATAGGCCTTTTCTCTAAAATTTTTTTCAAAATTTTTAATACCCTCAGCTCCCGGATAAAAGCCAATATGATTTTTATAACCGGCAAAATAGATGAGCGGTTTTCCTTTATATCGGAAGGCAGGCATCTGATAGCCGATATATTCTTCAGAGTCAGGTGCTTTGAGCCGGATGATTTCCCTTAGTCTATCCAGTTTTTCCTGAACTTCACCCGGAAATAAAAGGAGGTATTCATCTATATTTCTAAAGGTGTTTTTCATCATATAAAAATAAAAAAAGCGCTGCATATAGCAGCGCTTTCTCCTTTCACTTTTTACTTTTTTCCCATTATCCCGGGAACAGGCTATATCAAAAAAGGTCGGGAGTTTCTCCCAACCTTTGTTCTTTATTTACACTACTCCCTGAGCCAGCATTGCTTCCGCTACTTTTACGAAGCCGGCAATGTTTGCCCCTTTTACATAGTTTACATAGCCATCTTCGTCTTTTCCGTAGTCTCTACAAGCTTTGTGGATACCGATCATGATTTCCTTTAATCTTGCGTCAACCTCTTCAGAAGTCCAGTTAAGACGGATAGAGTTTTGTGTCATTTCTAATCCTGATGTTGCAACACCTCCGGCATTGGAAGCTTTACCAGGAGAGAATAATACTTTATTATCTAAGAAATAGTTGATCGCATCAAGCGTAGAAGGCATATTAGCTGCTTCAGTTACACAAAGACATCCGTTTTCAACTAATTTTCTTGCGTCATCTAAATCTAATTCGTTTTGCGTTGCAGAAGGGAAAGCTACATCACATTTCACATCCCAAGGACGTTTTCCAGCGTGGAATTCAGCAGACGGGTATTTTTTTGCATAGTCCTCAGCTCTGTTGTTTCCTGAAGATCTAAGCTCTAATAAATAATCGATCTTTTCTCCGCTGATACCCTCTTTATCATAGATATATCCGTCAGGACCAGAAATCGTTACCACTTTAGCTCCCAGTTCAGTTGCTTTTTTGATAACTCCCCAAGCCACGTTTCCGAAACCTGATACAGTTACTGTTTTCCCCTGGAAATCCTGTCCGATAGTCTTAAGCATCTGCTCAGCAAAGTATACTACTCCGTATCCTGTAGCTTCAGGACGGATCAATGAACCACCGTAAGCAAGACCTTTTCCTGTAAGAACCCCTGTAAACTCATTTCTGATTTTCTTGTATTGTCCGAATAGGTAACCGATTTCTCTTGCTCCTACACCAATATCTCCTGCAGGTACGTCTGTTTCAGGACCGATGTGCTTGCATAATTCTGTCATGAAAGCCTGGCAGAAACGCATTACTTCCATATCAGATTTTCCTTGTGGATCAAAATCTGAACCTCCTTTACCACCACCCATTGGAAGGGTTGTTAAAGAGTTTTTAAATACCTGTTCGAAAGCCAGGAATTTAAGAACAGATAAGTTTACTGTAGGATGGAAACGAATTCCTCCTTTGTATGGTCCGATTGCAGAGTTCATTTGAATTCTGAAACCTCTGTTAACCTGAATTTCTCCTTTATCATCAACCCATGGAACTCTGAAAATAATAATTCTTTCAGCTTCAGCCATTCTTTCAAGCAGCTTCATTCCTGTATATTCTTTTTTGGTAGCAATGAATGGAATTACAGTTACGGCAACTTCTTTTACAGCCTGTAAAAATTCCGGTTCGTTAGGATTTTTTGCTTCAATTTTTGCAATAAACTCTTGGATTTTCTGGTCAATATTATATTGTTCCATATATTAAGGTTGAATATTATTGTCAACAAATTTAATTTTTTTTTCAAGATTCACAACACTCTATTTTAACATTGTTAAAAATTAAATAAAAATGTGTAGAAATATTATTAAATTGATAATTTATTGTCAAATTTTATTAAAAATGAAATGTTATGTATGAAACAATGCAATATTAAGAAATCGTTAATTCTTAAATTGCTATAAATTGCCTCCCGGAAAATGATTTTACTTTCCCTAAAAGCTCTAATTCTAAAATTATCGGTAAAATTTTGTGCGCAGAAACTTCAATTTTTTGAGACATATCATCTAAAGAAATCTGTGGATTGCCTTTGATGAATTGATAGATTTTGTTTTGATTATCAGTTAATTGTATTGTTGATTCGCTGTGTGGGAACAGCTCTTCCATTTTCATCTCATGCTTGTTGAATCCGAGAAGATTAATGAGATCTTTTATCGTGGAAATTGCTGTTGCTTTATGATGGAAAATCAACTGATTACACCCCTGGCTAAAAACATCTGTAATCTTTCCTGGAAGTGCAAATACATCCCGGTTGTATTCATTGGCAAAAGCTGCAGTACTTACAGAGCCCCCTCCGAATCCTGTCTCCACAACGATGGTTGATGGGGAAATTCCAGCCACAATTCTGTTCCTTTGAATGAAGTTTTCACGGTCCGGTTTTCTGGAGGAACTGAACTCCGTCAGTAATGCACCTCCTTCCTGAAGGATCTTTTCCGAAAGCTTTTTATTTTTTGAAGGATAAAGGAATTGGAAGCCATGAGCCAGAACGGCTATGGTGGGTCTCCGGTATTGAAGAGATACTTCATGAACCTCTTTATCAATACCTAATGCAAGGCCACTTACAGAGACATAAGAAGCAGATTGTGTAGCTTCAAAGAAATCATTAATGAACTGTTTGCCATAGAGAGTCATATTCCGGGTTCCTACGATACTTAGTTTTCGTACGGAGTCACCAGAATTTCCTTTTTGATAAATAATAGCAGGAGCATCCGGGCATTCATTAAGAAGAAACGGAATTTCCTGAAGATGTCTTAGCCTGATATTTATATTATTTTTTTCGCAAAAAATCAATTCTTTTTCTGCATATTTCAGATGTTCTTCATTGCCGATATCAGAAACGGTTTTTAGTCCCATTCCTTCCAGTTTTTTATATTCTTTTCGACCCCTTTTCCATGCTTCTTCTGCACTTCCAAAAGTTTTAACCAGTTTTTTGAAATTGATATCGCCAATATGGCTGCATTCGCGCAGCGCGATTGCATATAAATATTCTTCGGAGATCATGTGTGTTTTTTTTCAAATGTAGTGAAATAAGTGTTATCTCTTTCTTAATTCATCCAAATGATCCCAGATATCGTCTCTTTTTTTATAAGGAAGTTCAAGAAAGTCTTCAGGATGATTTTCTTTATACTGTTGCCATAGTTTATCGTCCTTTTCGCTATAATAGTTAGGAAATTCCCAGATATATTTTTTCTTTTTTTCTCCCACGTTTTTAAATGCAAAAGCGATAATACTTCCTACAACTGCTCCTGAAAGGTGAGCCTGCCACGAAATTTTACTGGGCTCCTGCATATTGTAAAAAAGTTCTTCCGGAAGCATTCCCCAAATCAGACTGCCATAGTATAAAACAACAAGCATTGAAATGGTAAGCAGTTTGGTATTCCATTTAAAAACTCCGCTGAAGAAAAGAAAAAATGCAAGAACGTACACTACACCGCTGGCCCCGATAGTACAGGTATACATATATTCACCGGTAAGAATATCAATGGGAGGAAGAAGCCATACTAAAAAACCTGTTGCCAGCCAGCCCAGAATAAAGACTTTGTTAGCTACCAGAGGGTAGAATTGATACAGAAGAAACATTAAAACAGCAATAGGAATTGAATTTCCTATGATGTGATCTAAATTTCCATGTAATAAAGGAGAGGTAATAACACCTAGTAATCCTTCCGGAAGTAAAGGAATGATAGCTCCTATGCAATTTGCAAAAAAGCCTTGCGTCTGTAAAAAATATCCGGACCACATGGCTGCAAGCATCAGCAAAGGGTATAAAATCGCTCTTTTGGAAATTACATTTTTAAACATAGAGATTGTATGTCAAATCAAAAGCCAAGGATAAATTTCGGAAAATTTGTCGATGAATATGCTTCTATCCGTCTGATTTTAAGACAAAAGGTATCAAATTGGATTTTTATTCTCTTTTTTTGGCATTGAATTTATTATTATTTTTAGTCATTGGAGCGAGAATTTATGAAAAATAGATTCTTTTAGGGTTTATTTACCTTAAAAAAAAATTATATTAATATTTTTGCATTGAAATTATTTAGAGTAATGAAGAAGTTTTTATTGATTCTTTCCTTTTTTACAGGGATTTATGCAAGTGCACAAGAAGAATTAAAAAAAGATTCGGTAGTGGTAGACACCGTTAAATACTGGTCTGTATTAGGAAAAAACACTTTAATGATTAACCAGGCTGCCTTTTCAAACTGGGTAGGAGGGGGAGCCAACAACATAGGGTGGCTTGCCGGTGCTAATTATAACCTGACTTATGAAAAGGATAAAGACCTTTGGGAAAATATCATTGTTCTGGGATACGGACAAAATGATACTAAAGGTTTAGGTATCCGAAAAACGCAGGATGTTATCACCCTTTCCACCAATTACGGCAGAAAATTTTCCAAGAGCTGGTATTTATCTGCAGGAGCAGGGTTACAATCACAGTTTGCTCCCGGATATGAAGACGGAAATAACCCTGAAGCAAAGAAAATTTCAAACTTTATGGCACCCGGTTATCTGAACCTGGGTATGGGTATCACCTACAGACCGAATGATGATCTGACGGTAACTTTGCGTCCTACCAACGCCAGATGGACATTTGTACTGGATAAAGATCTTCAGCTTGCCGGAAATTATGGTTTGAAAAGTGACGGAGATTCCTCATTGTTACAATTCGGTTTCCTCGGAACTGCGATGTATAAGCTTAAATTAATGGAAGATATTTACCTGACTAATACCGCTTCAGTCTTTTCCAACTATCTTGATCGTCCCGATAGGCTGGTTCTCGCCTACGGAGCGCTACTGAATCTGAAGGTTAATAAATATATCTCATCCAATATTACACTGGATTTATTATACGATCATAATCAGATTGAGAAAACCCAGCTTAAACAGACATTGGGAATCGGATTTGCCTATACACTGGATAATGGAGTGAAACGTTCCGACCGTAAAGACAGCCAGTGGTGGATTAAAAAATAAAGATATCATTAAATTATAGAATAAAAGTGCTTCGGTTTTGGAGTACTTTTTTTTGTGAATAGCTGAAAGGTGATTTTAAGTAGTTTTAAGTTTGAACGCTTTTTATCTCTGCTTGGAGGTTTTTAAATATCTTAATATTAACGGATTATCAATAATTTTTTAAACAATATAAAATTCTAATTAAAGTGAATTTTATCCGGAGGTAGATTATTATTTATACATTTGTAAGGAAAATCGTTAATTATGAAAAAACTTTTATTAATCGCCTCCCTTTCTATGGGAGCTATTGCTGGTGCTCAGGAAACAAAAACTTCAGTACCGGCAACAGATACTGTTAAAGCGTGGTCTATCCAGGGACAAAATACCTTAATGCTTAATCAGGCTGCTTTTTCGAACTGGGTCGGTGGGGGCGCCAATAACGTTGGCTGGCTTGCTGGTGTGAATTATAACCTGACCTATGAAAAAGGAAAAGATCTTTGGGAAAATATTATTATCCTGGGATACGGGCAAAATAACACTCAGGGTACAGGAGTAAGAAAGACTCAGGATGTTATCAATCTTTCTACCAACTACGGGCGGGAGTTTGCCAAGCACTGGTATTACTCAATGGGAGCAAGTATTCAGTCACAGTTTGCACCGGGGTATGAGGATGGCAATAATCCTGACGCTAAGAAGATCTCTAATTTCTTTGCACCGGGTTATCTTAATTTAGGGGCCGGAGTCACTTACCGTCCTAACGATAATTTTACAATGACATTACGCCCTGCAAACGCCAGATGGACTTTTGTTCTGGATAAAGACCTTCAGAAAGCAGGAACTTACGGGCTTAAAAACGATGGAGACTCTTCCCTGTTCCAGTTCGGTTTCTTAGGAACAGCAATGTATAAGGTGAAAATTATGGAAAATATCAACCTGACCAATACGGCTTCTGTTTTTTCAAATTATCTTGATCATCCTGACCGTTTGGTACTTGGATATAGTGGAATTTTAAATATGAAAATCAATAAATTCATCTCTACCAATCTTACACTGGATTTATTATATGATCATAACCAGATTCAGAAAACACAGCTAAAACAGACGTTAGGAGTTGGTTTTGCCTATAATATCGACAATGGTAAAAAACGTTCCGATAATAAGAATAACCAGGGCTGGCTGAAGAAGTAGTTTTTGTTCTATTCTATGATAAAAAATAAAAAGCACTCCATCATGAAGTGCTTTTTTATTATCAATATATAAAGTTTAAAATTCTATATCTACTTCTAATTTCTCTGCCAGTAGCTTCGAAATTTTTTCTTTTAAAGGCTCTATGTCAATATTCTGCATCGCATCATTAGCGAAAGCATATAAAAGAAGGGCCTGAGCCTCTTTTTTAGAAATTCCTCTTGCTCTCAGATAAAATAAAGCATCCTCATTCAATTGGCCTACCGTACATCCGTGAGAACATTTTACATCATCAGCAAAGATTTCCAACTGGGGTTTTGTGTCTATGCTTGCTCCTTCACTTAGTAAAACATTGTTGTTCTGCTGATAAGCATTTGTTTTTTGAGCAATCTTATCTACGAAGACCTTTCCATTGAAAACACCGTGGGCATTGCCATCGAAAATTCCTTTGTAGTTCTGATAACTTTCACAGTTCGGGAAACTATGGTGTACTGCCGTGTGGTGGTCTACCAACTGATCTTTTCCGATAATGGTAATTCCGTTCATGAATGAATTGATGTTTTGTCCATTATGAATAAAATCCAGATTGTTTCTTACCAGTTTACCTCCGAAAGAGAAGGTATTTACAGTCGTTAAGCTGTCTTTTTCCTGTCTGGCAAAAGTATTATCGATAAAATAAGAAGTATTGTTGTCGTTCTGAAGCTTATGCCAGTCGGCTTTGGCGTTGGAATAGGTAAAGATCTCAGTCACAGAGTTAGTCAATACATATGTACTGTCAAAATTGTGATGGCTTTCAATAACCTCTACTTTAGCGCCTTCTTCTACAATCAGCAGGTTTCTGGTGTTGTAGAAGGTATTTTCTTCCTGGTTTTGCGAAATATAAAAGACATGGATTGGCTTTTCAATAACTACATTTTTAGGAACCTTTAAAAAGAATCCGTATTTGCAGTACGCAAGGTTTAAGTTGGTGAACGCCTGCTCTTTGGAAGCAATACTGTTGAAATATTTCTCAAAAACTTCTTTATGCTGATCATCATTCAGTGCATAATTGAATGAAAGGAACTCTACATTTTCAATAGAAACTTTTGAAAGTTCTTTGTGAAGTTTACCGTTTACAAAAACAATCCAATCAAAGTTTTCTTCTCCAAGATGCAATTCATCAAATTGCTCTTTAGTGATATTATGGTTCTCTTTCGGGAAGAAGTTGTAGCTTTTTTCCGTGATCTCCTTTAGATTGGTATATTTATATTCTTCGTCTTTTTTGGTAGGAAAACCGATGTTTGCAAATCTTTGAAGAGCCGCTTTTCTTTCATCATCCAGAAACCTGTGACGAAGACTCTCCAAAAATTCATTATGGTTCTCTATAATTTGTTCTTTTAATGCCATTACTGGTATATCTGTGGTTTGCCCCATTTTTTCTTTTTATTTTGAACTAAAATATGGTTATTCCGAGGAACAGGGAATCCAATTTTTAATATGAGAGATTCTTTATTTTGCTGCGCTACATGAATGACCGCGAGAAATTGTAATCTCTGAAATAATGTACTTCCTTCTTAGTTAAGAAGCCAGTCATAACCTTTTTCTTCAAGCTCTAATGCTAAAGACTTATCACCGGTTTTGATGATTTTTCCGTCTGCTAACACGTGAACGAAGTCAGGCTGAATATAGTTAAGCAATCTCTGATAGTGCGTAATCAAAAGAACTGCATTTCCTTCGTTTTTAAAGTAGTTTACTCCGTCTGCTACGATTCTTAATGCATCGATATCTAATCCTGAATCTGTTTCATCGAGAATCGCTAATTTAGGATTCAGCATCATCATCTGGAAGATTTCATTTCTTTTCTTTTCACCTCCTGAGAATCCCTCATTCAATGATCTTGAAAGGAAATCTTTCTTGATTCCAAGTTTTTCAGATTTTTCACGGATTAAGGCAAGCATTTCTTTTGCCGGCATTTCTTCCAGTCCGTTTGCTTTTCTGGTTTCGTTTAAAGCTGCTTTGATAAAGTTCGTTACAGAAACTCCCGGAATTTCCACTGGATATTGGAAAGAAAGGAAAATTCCTTTGTGAGCTCTATCTTCAGGAGCGTCTTCACTGATATCTTCTCCCTGGAAAAGAATCTCACCACCCGTTACTTCATAATCTTCTTTTCCGGCGATTACAGAAGAAAGGGTAGATTTACCAGCTCCGTTCGGCCCCATGATTGCGTGAACTTCGCCCGGCTTTATTTCAAGATTAATACCTTTTAATATTTCTGCGCCATCTTCAATTTTGGCGTGAAGGTCTTTAATTTGTAACATTCTTGCTAACTTTTTCTTTTTATAATTGTATTAGCTTCCTCTGTACGTGGAATATCCAAATGGTGATAAAGTGATCGGAACATGATAATGCTCTTTGTCTTTTATCTGGAATATTACCTCAATAGACGGATAGAAGCTTTCTATATTTTTATGTTTGTAATAATCTTCTATGAAGAATACAAGTTTGTATTTTCCGTTATTACCAGCTTTTTGATACGGTAAAAAATCTGAAACCCTGCCATTATTATCAGTTTGCTTCTTACCTATAGAAACCCATTGTTTAGTAGTTTCATTGTATTTTTCCAGTTCAATTTCCACATTTCCGGCAGGTTTTCCCTGTGATATATCCAGAATATGACTTGAAAGTTGAAACCCTGTTTTTTCCTGAGCGGAAAAGTGTAGAAAAATCAATCCAAAAAACGCCAGCAAAAACTTCTTCATAAGATTATTTTTTTTCAATGGTTTATCCAACCGACCCTTCTAATGAAATTTCCAATAGTTTTTGAGCTTCAATGGCAAATTCCATTGGTAATTTATTTAGAACCTCTTTGCTGAAACCGTTTACAATCAGAGCGATAGCTCTTTCAGTATCAATACCTCTCTGGTTACAGTAGAAAATCTGATCCTCTCCAATTTTTGAAGTGGTTGCTTCGTGCTCTAATTGTGCAGAAGGATCTTTGATTTCAATATAAGGGAAAGTGTGGGCTCCACATTCATTACCCATTAATAGAGAGTCACACTGAGAGAAGTTTCTTGCTCCTTTTGCAGAAGGCATTACTTTCACCTGACCTCTGTATGAGTTTTGAGATTTTCCTGCAGAAATACCTTTGGAGATGATTGTAGACTTGGTGTTTTTTCCAATGTGGATCATTTTTGTTCCTGTATCTGCGTATTGGTGGTTGTTGGTTACTGCAATAGAATAGAACTCTCCGATAGAATTGTCTCCTTTAAGGATACAAGACGGATATTTCCACGTCACGGCTGAACCTGTTTCTACCTGTGTCCATGAGATTTTTGCATTTCTTTCACAAAGTCCTCTTTTCGTTACAAAGTTGAATACCCCGCCTTTTCCTTCTTCATTACCGGGATACCAGTTCTGAACCGTTGAATATTTGATTTCAGCATTGTCTAAAGCAATTAGCTCTACAACAGCCGCGTGAAGCTGGTTTTCATCTCTTGATGGAGCTGTACATCCTTCAAGATAAGAAACATAACTTCCTTCGTCAGCTACAAGAAGAGTTCTTTCAAACTGTCCTGTTCCTGCCTGGTTGATACGGAAATAAGTAGAAAGTTCCATCGGGCACTTTACTCCTTTAGGAATATAGCAGAAACTTCCGTCAGAAAATACCGCAGAGTTCAACGCTGCATAAAAATTGTCCCCTCTCGGAACAACTTTTCCAAGATATTTTCTTACTAAATCAGGATGGTTTTTAATCGCTTCAGAGATGGAACAGAAAATAATTCCCTTTTCTGCTAAAGTATCCTGGAAAGTAGTTTTCACAGAAACTGAGTCCATGACAATATCCACGGCAACTCCTGAAAGTCTTTTCTGTTCTTCGATATTAATCCCTAGCTTTTCGAATGTTTTCAATAACTCAGGATCTACCTCGTCAAGACTTGCCAGTTCAGGCTTTACTTTTGGAGCAGCATAGTAGCGGATGGCTTGGAAATCCGGTTTTTCATATTTGATGTTTGCCCATTCAGGCTCCACCATTTTTTGCCAGATTTTGAAAGATTCCAGACGCCATTCAGTCATCCATTCCGGTTCTTCTTTTTTAGCAGAAATGGCACGGATGATATCCTCATTTAATCCAATCGGGAAATCTTCATAATCAATCTTCGTTTCCCAACCGAATTCATATTTTTTATTTTCTAGATCGACTCTTAAATCGTCTTCAGTATATTTTGACATTAATTAAATAATTAAAAAATTAAATGATTAAAAATTAATTCTTCTTTCTTGTATCCATTTTAGAGAGGTAATCAATAAATTTTGATACTTGTTGAGAAACTAATCGGCAATCATTAATTAGTTCGATTGTATCCTCATCATAACAGGGAGCAAAGATGTAACATATTTCTTACTTCTGAGCAACTTCTCCCGAAATATTTTAAATACCGGATAAACTGACCGTTATTATTATATTTATTTTTTCTCCAACATTGTTTGAAACAGACAAAACAGCTCTTTTAAGTGGCTTGTCAGTTCAAAATTCTTTTTTAACTGATCTCTTAAAGGATTATAAATTTTTAATCTTTTAAGAACTACAAGCTAAATGATTCTCCACATCCACAAGTTCTGGATGCGTTCGGGTTGTTAAATACAAACCCTTTCCCGTTTAGTCCTCCCGAATATTCAAGAGTCGTTCCTGCTAAATACAGAATGGATTTTTTATCAATAACAATCTTAATATTATTGTCTTCAAAAACCTGGTCTGAGTCTGTTTTTTGGTTGTCGAACTTCAAAACATACTCTAACCCAGAGCATCCACCGCTTTTAACTCCAACTCTTATATAATCTTCAGCAGGGTTAAAACCATCTTCTGTCATCAGTTGGATGGCTTTTTCCTTTGCGTAATCTGATACTTTTATCATTGTATTTATTTAGAATGATTTAATTAGGCAAAAATACGAACTAATTTCCGCAATCTCAAATCGAAGATATCTATTTTAATGATTCTGTTCTCAATACATCATTTTTTTTACATGAGCCCGTGTTAAAATTATATAAATTTTTTAGATTAATCCTAAGTATTTGTTTTAGAGTTTAACCTTGATTTGTATTTTTGATCTATAAAATAAAATGAACATGAGACAAAAAATACTTGGCTTCTTTGTACTATTTTTAACCCTAATGTCTTATGGACAGACGACAAGATATATCTATGATACGTCTGTTAATCCGGATTCAATAAATCTGGTAAGCATGAAAACAGAACGAACATTTTTAGATATTAAAGGGGGACGTTCTTTATTTATCAGTGAAAATAAATTGAAAAAAGATTCTCTTTTCGCCTCTTTTAAATCAGAAGTGAAGGAAAATAATAAAAAAGATGAGAAAGATTTCTCGAAACTCGAAGGAAAAAAGCATTTTGATCCTACTTTCTTCGATTATTTTATCTCAAAAAATATTCCGGAACAGAAAGTATACTATTACGACAGAGTAGCCGGAAAACAAATTTATTATCAGGAAGACCGCCCGTTAAAATGGGAAATAACAAATGATATGGAAAAACAGAATGGTTATCAGGCACAAAAGGCAGTGGCGAATTTCGGAGGCAGAGTCTGGACAGCCTGGTTTACAAAAGATATTAATGTTTCTGACGGGCCTTATAAGTTTTCCGGATTGCCGGGGCTGATTGTAAGACTTGAAGATGATAAAGGAGACTACAGATTTGATCTCGTTAAGAAAATTATTGTTAAAGATGCTTTTGAAGAACCCGTAAATTCTGATGCAAAACAAAGTACAAGAGTCAATTTCCGGGGTGATAAAGCTGCTCTGGAATTGGAGTTCAGTAAAAACAAAAAAAATATGGCCGGAGGAAATGGAGGGGGCCTTATGAATATGGGAGGTGGAAAACACGGAGGCGGTATGCATGGCGGGCGTTCAGGTGGCATGCAGAGAGGAATGGGAGGAGACGATCGCAGCGGTGGCCTTCCTGTTCAAAATGGGGCAATGGAAAATATTTCTTTAAAAAATAGCACAAACCCCAATCCAATTGAATTAAATTAAAATATACATGAAAAAATTAGGCATTATAGTTCTTGCATTGTTGATGCAGCATATTTCTGCACAGACAAACAGATTTGTATATCAGGTAACGATGAAGCCTGATGCAGAAAATAAAACAGATATTAAAACAGAAAATGCATATCTGGATATCTCTCCGGAGAAATCGGTCTTTTATTCTGAAAATAGAATTAAAAGAGATTCTGTTATGCAAAAGGCTTTTCAGGGTGGTGGTGGAAGAGGAAGTATCAGCAGGGATCAGATGGAAAGCCTGAGATCAAATATTAATTATTCGGTTGAAAAAGATAAAACCAATCAAAAAATCTTTTTTAAAGACCGTATAGGAAGGGATATTTATTCTTATGAAGAAGACAGACCCATTAACTGGATAATTTCATCTGAAACCCGAAAGATAGGAGAGTATAAGGTTCAAAAGGCAGAGACAGATTTTGGAGGAAGAAAATGGACGGCCTGGTTTACAACAGATTTACCATATCAGGACGGGCCCTATAAATTTGGAGGACTTCCCGGTTTAATTGTAAAGGTGGAAGACGATAAAGGAGATTATTCCTTTGATCTGATGAAGAATTATAAAATTGCAGAATTACCAAATATGAATCAGTTTGGAAATACCATTAAGGTAAAAAGGACAGATTTTGTAAAACAACAGCAGAAATTCATTGCAGATCCTATGTCATTCATGAACCAAAGTGGAGGACAGGGAGGTTTTTCCACTACCATGAGAATGGGTGGCGGAAGAGGTCAGGGTGGTGGAAATCAAAATCCTGCGGATATGAAAAAGAGAATGGAAGACAGAGTAAAGGGGGAAGCCAAGAAAAATTCTAATCCGATTGAATTGCAATAAATAAAAAACCTGAAGAAAATCCTTCAGGTTTTTTTATGTATCTTGGTTTACTTCAGAAGCTGATTAAAGGTATCGCCTTGTCTGATGTCTCCGGTATTGTATCCTTTCATAAACCATTCTTTACGTTGTGCGGATGATCCGTGGGTAAAGCTTTCCTGGTTAACATATCCCTGAGCTCTTTTCTGAATATTATCATCTCCCACTGCTTCTGCCGCATCTATTGCGGACTGAATGTCTCCGGGTTCCAGAATATGCTTGCTGTCATTTGTTCTTTTTGCCCAGACTCCGGCATAAAAGTCTGCCTGTAATTCTGTGGCCACGGAAACTCTGTTCATTTCAGCTTCAGAATATCTTCCGCTTCTTCTTAGTGCATCTACTTTCTGTGTAGTGCCTAAAAGAGTCTGAACGTGGTGGCCAACTTCGTGGGCCAGAACATAGGCTACTGTAAATTCCGTAACTTTAGCCCCGAATTTCTGCTGAAGTTCATTAAAGAAACTCATGTCCATATAAACCTTTTGGTCGGCAGGGCAATAGAAGGGGCCCATTGCAGACTGGGCAGTACCACAAGCTGATTGTGTCGTATCTTCAAAAAGAACTACGGTGGGCTCTGTATAGTTCATCCCATTTTCTTTAAACACTTTATCCCAGGTTTGGGTATTCCATGTCGCCATCATCTCTACCATATCGCCGATTTTTTTTTCACCGGCTGAAAGCTCTCTTTTTTCACTGGCTCCCGAAGAAGACTGTACACTTCCTGAATTTAAAATACCGGAAGGGTCACCACCCAAAAAGAAAACAATTGCTGCTATAATTAAGGTTCCGAGGCCTCCGCCTACGATCATACCGCCACCTCCGCCTCCGGAGCCACGGCGATCGTCAACGCTTGCGCCTCTGTCGTCTGTCCATTTCATATTAGAATTTTTTTGCCTTGTAAATTTAAAATAATATCATCACTAAATGACTACTTTTGTTAAAAATTAAAGCCAAAGTGAGAAAATTAAAATTTTACTTTTTGTTGCCGGGAATGATGTTTTTTGCAGCTTGCAGCAAACAAAAGGAGGATGAAGTAAGTTCGGTAAATAAAGAAGCGGCTATTGAAACAGAGCTTTCCGTGGAACATCTGGATAAGGTAGATCTGCTGGTTACCAGACACCGGATCTGGAGAGACAATAAGCTCTTGAAAGAAATTATAAAAAAAGATACCATTCCTGCATTGAGAAGTGGTTTTCAGGCGGTTCCGGACAGCAGCTCTGCGGCGGGTTACCGTATTAAAGAAATGAAAGATGATTATGAATTCTATATTACCGTTCAATAATTATGAAAAAATCAAGTTCTGTCAAATTGCTTTTCGTGACCGGTTTACTGGTGGCGTGTTCTGAAGAAAAACCTAAAAATGACTGGGGAAAGGAGAAGAAAGTGTATATGAGATCAGATACTACGGCTGCTTATACCAGATCACACGGGTTCATTCCCGGTTACTATACGTATCGTGCTTTTCGTCCGTATGGAGCCTATTATCACGGAGAGTATTATAAAGCCGGATATTACAGTGATGCTGTAAGTTCCAAGTCTAATGTAGGAAGAAGCTCCTATAAGGGAAGTATTGTCAGAGGCGGGTTAGGAAGAAGTGGTTTCAGAGCATCATCATAAGGATATGGAAAGAATACAATCAGCATTTAGAAAGAACTGGGAGCATAAACTTGAGAACCTGGGATTTGGGTATCATTCCCTTGAAGGGCTTTACTGGGATGAAAGCCATTATTATCAGTTTTCTATGCGTGAGATTACCACTATTGAAAAGGCCACAGCAGAATTATGGGATATGTGTCTGGAGGCGGTAGATCATGTTATTGCCAATGGTCTTTGGGACAGGTTTAATATCCCTTTATGGTTTAGAGATTATATTGTTACCAGTTGGGAAGAAGACCATCCTGCTATTTACGGGCG
The DNA here is from genome assembly GCF_019236175.1 of Chryseobacterium sp. GTDB lineage: Bacteria > Bacteroidota > Bacteroidia > Flavobacteriales > Weeksellaceae > Chryseobacterium. Next base: position 158,637 of record NZ_JAFAJM010000014.1, on the reverse strand, counting down.
GTTTGATTTTGGGTTTGACGGTAGCAATTTGAAACTGCTGGAGTTTAATGCAGATACCCCGACTTCTCTTTACGAATCTTCGGTGGTACAATGGTATTGGCTTCAGGAGCTGTTTCCTTATAAGGATCAGTTTAATTCTATTCATGAGAAACTTGTGGATTACTGGAAGTATCTTAAAAATTATATGAATCCGCACTATATCTATTTTACATCATTAACGAATATTGAGGACGTCACTAATGTGGAATATATGAGGGATTGTGCTTCTCAGGCTGGTTTTGATACTGAGTTTATTGCAATCCAGGATATCGGATGGGCAGAAAATATCGGAGAATTTATTGCAAAAGATGATCTGATTATGGAGTATATTTTTAAACTCTATCCTTATGAATGGATTCTGGCTGACGGTTATGGTGAGAAGCTCGTAAAGAATGGTTTCCGGTCACAATGGATGGAACCGGCCTGGAAAGTTTTACTTTCATCTAAAGCGATTCTTCCTGTTCTTTGGGACTTATATCCGGATCATCCTTATTTATTGGAAGCCTATTTCGAACCGGGACATCTGAAAAACTATGCTAAAAAACCGGTATATTCGAGAGAAGGGGCAAACGTTGTTTTATACAAAGACGATATTGTTATTGAAGAAAATGGCGGAGACTATGCCAAAGAAGGTTTTATTTATCAGCAATTATTTGATCTTCCGGAATTTGAAGGAAATTATCCTGTTATAGGAAGCTGGGTGATAGGCCAGGAGCCGGCAGGAATTGGGATCAGAGAGAGTACTCACCTGATCACCAATAATCAAAGCCGTTTTATGCCTCATTTAATTAACGATTAAGTTGTTTTGTTTTAAGCCAGTAAGAAGTAGACTGATAAGCAGAAATAGTTTCGTCTATCAGTTTTTGATCCTTATCCTTCAGTAATTTTTCGTTATAATACAGTTTAAATTCAGGAGCCAGATCACTTTTTTCAAGGTCTAAAGAGTATTGTTTTACTTTTTTTACCGGAGAAATAATGGTTAAACGATTATCTTTTACCAAGCCAAGATCCTGATAAGTTGCAATATAAGCCTTGGGCTGGAATTCTTTTTTGAAGACATCCTGACCCAGAAATTTAGATTGATAGCTGAAATTAAGTAATCCGAAAACAGTTGGCATCAGATCGATCTGGGACATCAGTGTACTGAATTTCTGAGGCTGTATAAATCCTTCTGAGAAAATCATCGCAGGAATTCTGTATTTGTCCATAGGAAGTTCGGTTTTTCCTGCACTTGAAGCACAATGATCTGCGATAATAACGAAGACGGTATTTTTATACCAGTCCTGTTTTTTAGCCATATCGAAGAAGAGTTTCAATGAGTAATCCGTATATTTTACTCCTCCTTCACGGGATTTTGCGGTTCCCGGAATATCAATCCTTCCATCCGGATAAGTAAAAGGTCTGTGATTGGATACCGTCATCCAGTGGTTAAAAAAGGGTTTTCCTGATTTTGCTTCAGCATTCATTACCTGAATTGCTTTTCTTGCCATATCTTCGTCAGCAACACCCCATACATTAGCAAAAGTGATCTCTTCAGGTTTAAAATTATTTCGGTCTACAATACCATATCCGTTTCCGGCAAAAAAATCCTGCATATTATCGAAATAGCTGTATCCGCCGTATAGAAATCTTACATCATACCCTTTAGATTTGAAGACGCTTCCTGTTGTGAATTTATTTTTATTGTCATTTCTTTTAATAACACTCTCTCCGGCTGTAGGAGGAATACACAGCGTTAAAGCTTCCAGTCCGCGTACTGTTCTGTTTCCTGTTGCATACAAGTTGGTGAAAAACAAGGACTTGTCAGCCAGGCTATCTAAGAATGGCGTTATTTTTTCTTTGTTTCCGTAATGTTCCATAAAATCTGCAGAAAGGCTTTCAATAGAAATCAGAACAACATTTTTCTTGGCTTCCGGCTGTTCTGCGATAATATTTCTTGAGAGTGTATGCTGAGAAAACTGACTTAATAAATTTTGTTCTGCCTGTTTCTGGTTAATCTGTGAATAAAACTGGAAATAATCCAGTTCGTTATGAGTAAAAGCCCAATAAAACTTAGGAATTCCATTGGCTTCAATTTCGTCTGCAAATACATTGTCTGATTTGATTTGCATTAATGAAGGTATGGCCACAAGACTCAGTGCGCATAGCACAATAAATGATCCTAATAAAACCATCTTCTGCTTGAAGTCCGGTAGTTCCAGAAGTTCATTTTTGGTCTTCTTATAGATAACCCATGTGATGGATAAGGTGACAATCATGATGCCTGAAAACAAAGGAACTACGGGATAACTCTCCATAATATTCCCGATGACTTCATTGGTATATATCAGATAGTCTACCGCAATAAAGTTATAACGTACTCCAAATTCATTATAGAAAAAATATTCACTTACCCCGTTAAAAATAATGACCAGCACATAAAGTAATAGCGTGGTGAAATATAATACATTGCGGATTTTAATTCTCTGAGTAGGAAGGAAAAGCATAAGTCCGAAGAAAAGTGTCTTTATTCCCACGAAGCTAAGAGCAACTTCTGTTATTGAACCTCCGTATTGTTTAAAAATATTATTGGGTATAAGCCATATATACAGAAAAAATAATACTAAAGCTCCAAAAATAGCATAACCGTAAGGTTTTTTATACTTTGAGTTGGAAAGAAATAAAAAATAAACGGCGAGCAGTGAACTGGCCAGTATGAAGACAAATATGTCATTGATAAGTCCTACCAGAAGTACTTTTACCACTTCAAAAAAACCAAAACTAGCTGTAGTGATGGGATGGAAAAAGAATATTGTTCTTATTATCAACGAAATAATAAGATAGAAAATTCCAAGATAAAGGAACGGTTTTATTTTTCTTAAAAACATGTACTTATTATCTAAATTAGTTTTCACAAAGATAGTTTTTGTGTGCAACTTTTAACGGAAAAAAATGAAAACATCCTGTTTATTAATGATATTTTATGAATCTTTAAGAAGTCCTTTTATCCGAGGCAAAATTTCCTGTGTCATAATGTTGACCTTCCGGTACCGTTTTATTGAAGAGGCAGGTTGTATAGAATAATAAAAGGCTGCCCATATTGGAGACAGCCCTTTATTAATGTAGTGGTTGATCGGTTTATGAATGTCCGAAACCGATATTTCCTTTTTTATCAGATAATTTCTTTTTGAAATCAATCATTCTAAGGGCAGTCACAGCAGCTTCCACTCCTTTGTTCCCTAAATCACCACCGCTTCTTGCGATAGACTGTTCTTTGTTATCATCTGTCAGTACACAGAAGATGGTAGGAGTATCCGTCATGATATTACAATCCTTAATCCCTTGTGCTACGGCAGAACAAACGTAATCAAAATGAGGCGTTTCTCCACGGATTACGCATCCTATAGAAATTACTGCATCATATTTTCTTTCTTTGCAAAGCTGCATACTTGCATAGCTTAATTCAAAAGCTCCGGGAACAGGAAAAAGTTTAATATTTTCAGATTTTACTCCTTCTTTTTCAAGAATTTCCAATGCTGCATCACGAAGATTGTATGTTACAAAATCATTCCACTCAGAAAAAACAATGCCGATAGAAAAATCTTCGGCATTCGTTATATGAAGTGGCTTGTAATCGGAAAGATTAACTGTTGCCATGTTTTAATAATATTTAGTCATTTCAATGTAAGAATCAGACATTCCGTTGTCATAATCCAGATATTTCTCATCAATGGTAGAGAAGTATTTTTTAGCTTCCGTGTTTTTCTTAAGCCCTAATGCTACAATACCTGCTTTTCTGGTAAAGAAATAAGTCGTATACGGATCATCAGAAGCTGTTGCTGCTTTGTCTAATAAAGCTAAAGCTTCATCATTTTTATTAAGACCAGATTTAGCATCAGCCATCGCTCCGTACTTCATTGCCATTAACGTTTTGTTATCAGAAGAAAATTTATCCAGAAGATCATAAGCTTCCTGAAATTTTCCTTCTTTGAATTTCAATAAACCAGCGTTATAAGCAGAAAGCTGGCCTACATTTGTTCCTGAATAATCGTTATATGTACCTACGAAACCCGGATTAGCAGCAGATTTTCCACCTAAAGCTTCTTTATCTTTACCTTCTGTAAGGTTTTTTTGAGCAGCAAGGAAACTTTTTACAGCTTCAGTATTTTTAGGAGCAACGATAAATTGCTTGTATGCGAAGAATCCTAAAACACCTAAAATTAAAGCTCCTAATACAACACCTAAAGGTTTTGAATATTTTTCAAGAAGCCTTTCAGCATTTAAAGCCTCTCTGTCAAGGTCTTTAAAGAACTCAACTGTTTCTTTACCTTCTTGCTCGTTCTGAGCATTCTTACCCAATTTTGCCATAAGTTTTTAAAAATTGAATTGCAAATTTAATTGTTTCTGAATGATTTACAAAATACTTTATCGGGATTATTATGTAAATGTTGTGAATTTGTACCTATTCACACTAAAAACACTTCGGCTCCGCTCATCATGGACTGTCTGAAACGAGTGATAGCCATATTGAGCGAAGCCGAAGCATAGGTTTATATATTTCTTAATATTCTAAAATAGGGTAAACTTCGGCACCGAATTTCTTCAGTTTTTCATCTCCATTCAGTCCTTTCAATCCGATAAGGAAACTAAACTGAGAAACAGTAGCACCTTGTTTCTCTACCAGTTTTGCCGCAGCTTCTGTTGTTCCGCCTGTCGCTAAAAGATCATCATGAATCAGAACTCTCTGGCCTTTTTTTATTTGTCCCTCGCGGGTTTCTATGACGGCACTGCCATATTCCAGATCATAGCTTTCCGAAATTACGGGTGGCGGAAGTTTTCCTGCTTTTCTGATCAGGATGAAAGGAACTTCTAAAGCAACCGCAATGGCGATTCCAAAAAGATAGCCACGGCTTTCAATTCCGCAGACTGCATCTACTTTTCCTTTACTGAAAGCGGCAAGATCTGCAATCACTTCTTCGTAAAGTTTTGGATCTAAAAAAATGGGTGAAATATCTTTAAACTGTATTCCCGGTATTGGAAAATCAGCAATATTTTCAATAGTATTTTCTAGTTTTCTGATCAGTTCTGCTGAAGCCATTTATGGATTGATTTTATAGCTGGAAATTTTCCAGTCACCGTTTACATTTTTAAGTCCGAAAGTCACTTTTAAAGAGGTTGTCTTACCACTTTTATCGGTTACATCATAAGTGGCATTTACACTTGCTCCGTTTGGATTGGTAGCATTGGTGGTAATGTTTTTTACACTTACGTTTTTCACAGATCCGAAGCCTGAGGTCGGATTAGAGAAAGACTCATAGCTTCCCCAGCTTGGATTATTGGATACTTCATAAGCTGATTTTAAATTTTGAGAGCTTACACTGTTTAAGAATTTACTTACGGTATTTTTAGGATCTGTTGCTGGCTGTTTTGGGGCAGCAGGTGTTGCGGGTGTCGCTGTTCCCGGTTCTGTGGTGGCAGAAGGAGTCGCAGTGGGGTTATTAGGATCCACTACAGCACTTGGCTGTTGAGGAACTGCAGTCGTATCAGTTTTAGGAACTGCCGGTACTTTCAGAGCAGCAGCGTTGACATCAAGTCCTATTTTAGACATTTTAAAAGTCTTGGCTGTTGTTTTTACTGAAACCGTAATATCGATTTTATTGTCTACTACTTTTGCCGCAGGTATTGAAGAGAACTTCAGGTTGAATCCTTTGAAGTTATTATCCTGCATCAGGTTTTTAGCGGTAGCCAGTTTTACTCCGTTGCTGAAAACTTCTAAAGTAGCTTCCAGTCCGGCACCGGTGAATGATACAGGATTTCCTGCAGCATCTACAAGCCTCGGAACGATCTGAATTGCCGTGGGAGCTCCGCTTCCGTCATCTCCCGTAGGTCTGGTCACAAGACTTAAGGCTCCGGCTTTGACATCATTCGGATCACTTTCTTTGGCTTTATCATCTCCGAAGATATTCATTTCTCCAAGTGATGGAGGGGCAGTGCTTGCCCATTCAATTCCATTTTTCTGAGCCACTTCGTCAGCTAGGGACATAATCTCAGGAACTTTTTTTCCGTCGATCAGTTTTCCAAGGGCTTTTAGTTCATTGATATCTCCATCAGCTTCTACACCGAATGTTTTAAGGATATAAAGAGCTTCATTAAACTTAATCTGTTTAATGGTTGGCAGGCTGGAAGTCATATCATTGATACTCGACTGCAGCGTTTTAGTATTCGTAGCATCTACATGATCTTTCTTACATGCTGTGAAAAGCAAGAGACTGAAAACAAGTAGAAAAGAAAACTTTTTCATTTTTATTTGGTTTGTTGCAAATTTAATAAAACCTTTATTAATACTAGGTTTTTATTTTTTGTTTTGTTGTTCTTTTAAATCGTTCTAAAAAAAGAACTTAAGAGATGTCATAAAAAAAGGTTGGCCACTGAATGACCAACCTTTTTAAATTTATTTTATTATAAGTCCTTAGAAAGGATACTCATAAATTTCAGATTCGTGTAAGAATGGGTTTCCTGTAGGGATCAACTTCAGTTTAGATAAAGCTGAAAGTACAGTAAACATAAATAATCCGGCTACGAACAGGATAGCTCCTAAGATTAATAAGAATACTTCAGGAGTGTTCCAGTATGGTCCTACCGTTCCCGGCATTACCATGTTGAAGTAATCTAAAATGTGTCCTAAGATCACTACTACAGCCATCGTAGTTACTACTTTGTAATTTCTCTTGATGCTGCTGCTTACTAATACCAATAATGGTAATAAGAAGTTGATGATCAGCATTGGTAAGAAAGTAGGAGAGTAGTGCTGGAATCTTCCGAAGAAGTAGTTTACCTCTTCCGGAACGTTGGCATACCAGTAAAGCATAAACTGAGCGAACCATGTATATGTCCAAAGCATACTTGTTGCGAAAAGGAAAACTCCTAAATCGTGTAAGTGGTTGTCATTGAACTGTGGTAAGAAACCATTTTTCTTAAGGTAAACACTTAATAAGATGATTACAGCAATACCACTTGAAAGGCAGCTAACCATGGAATACCAGATATACATTGTAGAATACCAGTGAGGGTCAATAGACATCAACCAGTCCCAAGCCCAAGCTGCAGAAGCAAATCCGAAGAATACGATATATCCTACTGCCCATCTGTAAAGCATCTGATATTCAACTTTAGATTTAGTGTCATCTACTTTCTTAGACTGAGCTTTTAATTTCCATGCAAAGAAAGAAGCACCTACTACATAAATGATTGTTCTGATAGCATAGAAAGGTATGTTTAAGAATCTTTTCTTTTCGAATAAAATAACATCGAAATGAGCGGAGTCAGGGTTTGTTAATTCCGGATCCATCCAGTGGAATAAATGGCCATTGTGCGTGATATTTAAAATCATCATAATAACCAGAATAGCACCTCCATAAGGAATATAAGAAGCAATAGCTTCCATTACTCTTGTAATGATAATTGGCCAACCAGCGTGGGCAGCGTGCTGAATGCAGTAAAAAAACAATACAGCACAACTCACTCCAAAGAAAAAGACAGCTACAAAGTGTAACGATGCCAACGGCTGATTGTGAACCTGAAGTTCAGCGTGCTCTAAATGAGCTGCGTGGTCCTGTGGCCCAACCATTTCACTTGAGTGTGTAGGAGCGTTATGACCTGAAGCATGAACAGCTTCCATCATTTGTTCTATCTTCTCAGTAGAAAGTCCTTTATTCATAAAGAAACCAATACCAAACAGAACTAAACCTACAACAAGAAGTATTATAGAAGTTGATTTTAATTTTGGTGAAAAACTATACATTTCTTTTCTTATTTTTTAGTTTCGGTAGTCGTTTCAGTTGCTGGTGCTGCCGCTGTAGCTGCTGCCGGTGCTGCTGCTCCTTTTTTGAAAGCACTCATCACATACATAGCCACTCTCCATCTGTCTCCTGCATTCAATTGTCCTGCATAAGAACCCATAGCATTTCTACCGTTTGTTAATACATAATGAACAGATCCTACAGTAATTTCTCTGTCAGCATAATTAGGAACTCCTGAGAATGCTCCGCTTTGTACGATAGGTCCTTGTCCATCTCCTCCTGTTCCGTGACATGCAGCACAAGTGTGATCAAACAATACTTTTCCTCTTTCAAGATCCTTAGCCGCATTGGCAGGATTTAAAGGAGATACCGTAAGCTTTTTAGAAGCATCATATCCTGCATTGTACTGATCTACATTTTTAGGAAGTAAACCTTCTTCAAAAACTCCGTCTTTATTTTGAGCTACTGATCCTTCTACAGGAGAAAGACCTGTTGCACCATTATTTTTAACGAAAGCAGGAATTTCATTTTCATGATCTGAATAAGCATCCTGAGCTTTCATCAACGGATCATAGGCTACCGGAAAATACATGTCCGGGAAATAAACCAACGGTGTATTTTCTTTCGGTCCGCAAGAGTTAAGTAAAACTGTTGTTAAACCTAAAACTGCTGTAATTTTTAATACATTCTTTTTCATTTTAAGCGTCTTTAACAGTTATTTCTTCAACTCCCGTTTCAATTAGCAACTGTTTTACAGATTCTACATCTTCAGTTACAAATTCCATCATGAATTTATCGTCAGTAGTTCTTGGATCAGGATTCTGAGCCGGCGCCCCCGGATACATTTTATTTCTAAATAAGAAAGTTAAAGACATCATGTGAGCTGCACAGAATACCATCAATTCGAACATTGGAACTACGAATGCCGGCATGTTGTGTCCCCAGTCAAATGCTGGTTTTCCACCAATGTTCTGAGGCCAGTCATGGTTCATTACATACCAGGTTAAAGTAGCACCAATAGTCACTCCATAACAAGCGTAGATGAAAGCAGCATCAGAAATTCTGGTTTTCTTTAATCCTAAAGCTTTGTCTAGTCCGTGAACCGGAAACGGAGTATACACTTCGTTTATTTTGATTCCTTTATCGTTGAATGCCTTAACGCCGTTCATTAAATCGTCGTCGTCAGCATAAAGTCCGTATACAATTTTAGTGGTGCTCATCTCCTTCTTTTGCTTTATAAGTTTCACCTGAGATTTTCAAAATCGATTTTAATTCAGCCTGTGCAATTACAGGGAATGTTCTTGCGTATAATAAGAATAATACAGAGAAGAATCCGATAGTTCCTAAGTATACACCCACATCAATGATCGTTGGCTTAAACATTGTCCATGATCCTGGTAAGTAGTCTCTTGAAAGGTTGATAACGATGATATCAAAACGCTCAAACCACATACCGATGTTGATAATCAATGCAACGATGAACGTCCAGATAATATTTGTTCTTGCTTTCTTAAACCAGAAAGAAGCCGGAATCACAAGGTTACAGATGATCAAAGACCAGAAAGCCCACCAGTAAGGTCCTACTGCAGCACCTGGTGAAAGGTACGTAAAGTCTTCAAATCTTGATCCTGAATACCATCCGATGAAATATTCAGTAGCATAAGCTACCGTTACCATACCTCCTGTAAGAACGATTACGATGTTCATAATTTCGATATGATACATAGTAATATATTCTTCTAAGTGACAAACTTTTCTTGCTACCAACAATAGAGTCTGTACCATTGCAAATCCTGAGAAAATCGCACCAGCAACGAAATAAGGAGGGTAGATAGTTGAGTGCCATCCTTTAATTACTGAAGTTGCGAAGTCAAAAGATACGGTAGTGTGTACTGAGAATACAAGCGGAGTTGCTAAACCTGCAAGAACCAAAGAAAGTTCTTCGAATCTTTGCCAGTGTTTTGCTTTACCACCCCAACCAAATGCAAGGAATGTATAAATTTTTCTAGTCCAAGGAGTTTTCGCTCTATCTCTGATCATTGCAAAGTCAGGGATTAATCCCATAAACCAGAATACAGTTGATACTGAGAAATACGTGGAGATTGCAAATACGTCCCAAAGTAGAGGAGAGTTAAAGTTCCCCCAAAGAGAACCGAACTGGTTTGGTAAAGGGAATACCCAGTATCCAACCCAAACTCTACCCATGTGAATTACAGGGAAGATTGCTGCCTGTACAACCGCAAAGATCGTCATCGCCTCTGCAGATCTGTTTACAGACATTCTCCATCTCTGTCTAAATAATAATAATACTGCTGAGATTAGGGTCCCGGCGTGACCGATACCTACCCACCATACGAAGTTGGTAATATCCCAACCCCAGTTAATAGTTCTGTTAAGCCCCCATGCTCCAATACCTGTCCCGATCGTATAAGCGATACAGCCGAATCCATAGAGAAATAGAACTAGTGCAGCATATAATGAAATCCACCATAATTTACCTGCTCTTTCTTCGATAGGTCGTGCAATATCTTCTGTGATATCGTGATAAGTTTTGTGACCAATAATTAGAGGTTCCCTTATCGGAGCTTCGTAATGTCCTGACATTTTTTACCTATTTATTATTTAAACTTTATTTTTCTACTCTGTTTCTTACTTTAGTGTGATAGAACACGTTTGGTTTTGTTCCGATCTCCTCTAGTAAATAATATCTTCTGTTAGAAGCATACTGCTCTCTGATTGAAGAATCTTTATCGTTCATGTCTCCAAATGTCATTGCACCAGTAGAACAAGCTTTAGAACATGCAGTCTGGAATTCTCCATCCTTCACTTTTCTTCCTTCTTTCTTAGCCTCAAGAATTGTATTCTGAGTCATTTGGATACACATTGAACATTTCTCCATTACCCCTCTAGTTCTTACAACTACATCCGGGTTAAGTACCATTCTTCCTAGATCGTTGTTCATGTTGAAATCGAAACGATCGTTCAGGTTATAAGTAAACCAGTTGAAACGTCTTACTTTGTACGGACAGTTGTTTGCACAATATCTTGTACCGATACATCTGTTGTAAGCCATATGGTTTTGACCTTGCTTACCGTGTGAAGTAGCCGCTACCGGACATACTGTTTCACATGGAGCGTGGTTACAGTGCTGACACATTACTGGCTGGAAGATTACATCCGGATTGTCTGCAGGGTGGTTTAATGCACCTCCTTCTTTGTTGAATGCAGTACCGTATAATTCTGGTACAGCCATTCCTTCTTTTAATCCTTCGTATACTTCAACTTTTTGTCTTGAAGAGTAATAACGGTCAATTCTTAACCAATACATATCTCTCGACATTCTTACTTCTTCTTTACCTACAACAGGAACGTTGTTTTCAGCCTGGCAAGCGATGATACACGCTCCACAACCTGTACAAGAGTTCAAGTCGATCGATAAGTTGAAGTGAGGTCCGTCCGTATCATCGAAAGCATCCCAAAGGTCGATTTTTCTCGCCGGAAGTGCTCCGCTGATCGTGTGGTATTCCAAAGGCTTATTCCATCCTTTGTGCTCATCATCGAACGGTACATTGATGAATTCAGCTAAAGGAACTTCTTTAGCGATTTCATAACGACCCATTAATGTATTTTGAAGCTGGATACCTGCGAATTCGTGGTCTTCTCCTGTTTTCTCGATTTTTACTCCTGAAAGAGCAAGGTTGGAACCATCGAATAAAGGATAAGCATTTACTCCTGTATCTGCAGTCGCTCCTGAATTTTTCTTACCATAACCAAGCGCAAGACCTACAGATCCTTCAGCTTGTCCCGGTTGAACGAATACAGGAACATCTTTGATTGTGACTCCGTTTACAGTAAGGTTTACGATTGAACCGTCTAACTGCATTCTTGCGTTAAGATCGTTGTCAATAGCAAACTTCTCTGCATCTTTAGGAGAAATTGTCAGGTAGTTATCCCAAGACATTCTTGTGATCGGGTCAGGTAATTCTTGCAACCAAGGGTTGTTAGCCTGAGTACCGTCTCCCATAGAAGTCGTAGTGTACAATACTAATTCTAGTTCAGAAGCTTTGAAGTTTCCTAATTCAGCAACAGCCTGAGCCGCGTTTCCGCCCGCATAAGATAATGTTGTTGAGTTCGTAGAGGTATTGATACCGTTGTATAATGCTTTGTTGAAAGAAGTACCTCCTAAGATAGAAGCCGCATTAGCTTTTAAATAGTCATAGTAGTTGTTTGCTGCATTATTTTTGCCATTTTTCCAAACCAATAGAGATTCTTCAATCTGTCTTGATTTGTAGATCTTCTGGATCGTAGGCTGCATTAATGAATATACTCCGGTCTGTGGTTCGATATCTCCCCAAGACTCTAACCAGTTGGCCACTGGAATTACAGCTTTCGCTGCTTTGTACATTTCATTTTTCTTATCTGCTACAGCAACTACACAAGGAACTTTAGATAGAGATTTTTTGAAATCTTCTCCTTTTGGATGAGAGTAGATAGGGTCTACGTTGTTTGCGATTAATACACCAACCTGACCTGCATTTACCCATCCTAAGAATTCCTGGTATCTTGCTTTATCGAAATCTTTTAAGAAGTTAGCTTTACCGGTAAAAGCAACAGATCCTAATTTCTGATTGATTAAGTGTGCTAATACCTGTGCTCCTTTAGAACCGTCAGCAAAAACAACCGCTTTGCTTCCTTTTGTCTTTAGTTCGTTAGCGATCTCAGTAGCAGTCTTGTCTGAAGTACCACCACCTACGATAGCATTGTAAACCTCAACTAGTGTTTTGTTTACTGCACTTGGCTTTAATCTGTATCTTGAGTCAGCGTTAGCACCAGTTAATGACATATTAGACTCCACCTGAATGTGTCTCAACATGTTTGCTCCTGGTTTTCTAGCCGCAGCATAAGAAGATTCTAAGCTTGAAGCGTTATAGTCTCCTAAGAAATCAGCCTGGAAAGAAACTACCAGTTCAGAACCTTTAAGGTCATAAACAGGTAATGCTCTTTGTCCGAATACTTCCTGAGCTGCATCTAATTGTGCAGAATACGGGAAAGCATCATAAGTTACTAATTCAGCTGTAGGATATTTAGCTTTGAATTCAGCGAATAATTTTTTGAAAGTAGGTGAAGCAAAAGAGTGTGATAGAACCACAATCTTTTTGCCTGACGCTTTAGCCTCTTCTAAACCTTTAAGAATGAAACTATCTACTTTATCGAATGTTTCATTTTTCCCGTCTAATTTAGGCTGCTTTACTTTATCATTATCATAAAGAGAAAGTACACTTGCCTGAGCTCTTGCACTAGTTTTACCTAAATCGCCACCAGCCGGGTTCGGTTCAATTTTGATAGGTCTACCTTCACGGGTTTTTACTAAAACACTTGCAAAGTCGAAACCATCAAAATAAGTTGAAGCGTAATAATTAGGGATTCCCGGAATAATATCATGCGGTTTTACCACATAAGGAATCGTTTTGATAACCGGAGCTTCGCAGGCAGCTAATGTTACTGCTGCTGTAGAGAATCCTAATAATTTAAGGAAATCTCTTCTTGAAGTACTTGATCCGTTTTTCTCAGCATCTCCAAGGAAATCTTCTACCGGAATTTCTTCCTGAAACTCTTTCTGAGCCAGCTTATTGTTTAAAGCCGGATCTTTAAGTTCATGAATACTTCTGAATTGTATTTTGTTTGAAGCCATTTATACTTCTAATTTTTTAGTTATTAATAATGACATTTACCACACTCAAGACCTCCAATTGCAGCTACAGTGATCTTACCTCCATCTTGTGGATATTGTTTTTTCAACTTGTCATGTAGATTTTTGAAGTACTCTTTATTATAACCGTTGTTCATATCAACTTCAGTCGTTCTGTGGCACTCGATACACCATCCCATTGTAAAGTCGTTTGCCATCTGAACAACATTCATTGTATCAATTTTTCCGTGACAAGCTTTACATACAACATCAATTTTGTTATCTGGATTCTTTTTGTTGAAAGAATTAATAATTGCTTGTTCACCAGCAATTACGTGCTGAGAGTGGTTGAAGTAAACGAAGTCCGGCATGTTGTGGATTCTTGTCCATTCAACCGGTTGTGTTTTTCCTGTGTATTGTTGTTTTGCAGGATCCCAACCTGTAGCAGCATAGATCTTCTGGATTTCTCCGTCATAGAATGCCTTGTCTTTTCCAGGCTCCATATAGTGATCTTTGTTGTATTCAGAGATGGTTCTGTGACAGTTCATACAAACGTTCATAGAAGGGATCTCAGATACTTTTCCGTATTTAGCACTGGAGTGACATAACTGACAGTCAATTTTTTGTTCTCCAGCGTGAATTTTGTGAGAGAAGTAGATAGGTTGTTCTGGCTTGTATCCTTTGTAAACACCGATCCACATCAGCCAGTTCCAAACTCCGTAAGCCGCCAGAATAGCAAGAATTGCCAAAGCACCTTTACCGATGAAGTGGAACTTTTCATACATTTCCTTGAAGGAACGAACTCTTGTTTCGTTAAGACCTGCCAGTTCTTCAGATTGGCCTAGTGTCACTAATTGTCTTAGTTTTACTAAAATCCAAACCAATAAACCTGCAATCGCTAAAAGAGAAATGATGACAATGTTTGTAGTCGTTTTGTCTGCAGGAGCTGCCGCAGTAGCGTCAGTTGCAGGAGTTGCTTCCGGTTTTTTCTCTTCCGGAGCCGGAGGATTAGTTGTGAAAGCTAAAATGTCGTCAATATCCTTCTCTGTAAGATTAGGAAACTGTAACATTTCAGTCTTATTAAACTTTTCAAAAATCTCATTGGCGTATTTATCCCCAGAAGCCCTTAAAGCTTTATTGTCTTTGATCCACTTGTGAAGCCAATCTTTGTCTACACCACCTTCTGTCTTTACACGTTCTACAACACCTTTTAATGGGGGTCCTATCACTTGTTTGTCCAGCGCGTGACATGCAGTACAATTCGCTTTGAAAAGTTTCTCTCCGTTTTTAGGATCGCCGTCTTGCCCGTAAAATGAAGCACTGGTTGATAGCAATAAACCTATTGCGATCAACGTTTTTTTATAATGCTTTCTCCAACTAATCATTTAAATTATCTTATGTTAGTAAATTATTGAACATTCAATCAATTCCGCAAAAATAATATTTTTAACAGAAATTTAACGGCATATCGAAAAGGGAAAATATCATTTACGTTTAATTTGTATTGATTCTAAATAACCTGTTTGGTATAGTTTTTTAATTTGTATAAATTTGCGGAAACAAGTTTAAATGAGAAATTTGATTAAAATATTTTCGATATTATCATTATTTGGTTTTTATAATATTGAAGCACAGCAGGTTGTTAAAAAGGATACGCTTTCGGGAACAGAGCTTGTCATGACCATGGATTCCAAAATAAGTGCAGCTTTGGAAGGAATTGAAGGCAAATGCTCAAAAGTTGCAGTGAATAATTCATCCAAGGATTATGGCAATATTGATAACGGAATTTCTACAGGCGGGATTACAAAACCAACTAAAATTTATATTCCGAACAGAGAACTTACCAATGCCGAAATTTGTAAGAAAAATCCTAGAATTTTAGGTTTTAAAATTCAGATTACAACGGTAAAAAGCAATGATGAAGCCAATGAAGTGAAGTCTTATTTCAGAAAAAGATTTCCCAACCTAAAAGTAGAAACTGATGCTTCTTTAAGACCCAACTATAAGATTTTAGCAGGAAGTTATTTTACGAAGCAAAGTGCAGCAGCAGATCTGTCTAAAATCAGAGAATACTTCAAGTCTGCAGTTGCTGTACAATACAGAATTTTCTGCGCTGAAGCTAAATAAAATTGATTCAATTCAAATTAGATACAAGCCGAGAACCAGTTCCCGGCTTTTTTTATTGATAGTATGAATCTAAAAACCAAAAGAATTCTGACATTCTGTACCCGTTATTAGCGACAAGATATATGCATAATACAATAACCGTTAAAGTCAGGGCTGAAATGATTTTAGGAGAAGTTCTGTACGCATAAAACAGCCATCCTATAAGTAATGGGTATATGAAGACAAAATGGCCCCCATAGATATAAGACGTATGAAGACCGAACCTCATCACGCAATGGATCATGATATCAACCAGGAATGAAATCATAATAATCTGAACCCATTTGTTTCTGAAATTTTTGAAATAACTCCAACCTACAAGGATAAGTATAATGGCTATAAAAAGATAAGAAAATACGGAAGAATAAAGATCCATATACAACGCTTTAAAATAAAAGCCTTTCATATTATGCTTATCCGAAGTAATGAAACTCGGAAATAAGATATTGCCTCCAAAAAAGAAAGAAAGAATCATATCCCATGTCGGCATGGATTCTACATGAGAGAACTTTTCGTACTGCTGATTTGTTTTTGAAAAAATATTCTGGTATTTAAAATCAATTCTGTTCAGATAGAGTAAAGCATAAAGAATAATAGCTATTGCTCCTCTTATAAAAGCACTTCCCATTTTCTTCCAGTCTTTGAAAAGATTTTTTTCAAACAATACAGGGATGAAAACTTTTACAAGATTGGTAACGGTAAGTCCGCCGATTGTGATGGTTGCGAGGGATAAAGCTATAGCAGGTGTTTTTTCTTGCTGTCTTAGTTTTATGGCTGCGTAATAGTTGTACAAACTCAGTAAAAATAGAGTGTATGTAAAATTTTCAGGAGTAAAAGAAAGAATAATGTTGGTTGAAAAAGCTCCAAAAAACAGAACAATGAGAATACTCGGCATGAGGGGGAGTCTGATAATGTTCTTTAGATATTTGAAGATTTGAACAATATTGAGGGAAATGACAAAATTACTTAGCCATGCCAGTGTAAGTCTGAAGGTGGCGTCCGTTTTACCACCTGAAATAAATAATGAAAATTCCCTGATCCAATTAAAAAAGTAATAAGACAGGGGATGTCTTTCAAAACTTCCTCCTGTCATCAGAATAGATTTATTATCAAAGCTGAAATAGGCGTCCCAAGGTATTCTGTCATCCAATATTATTCTGTAATGGAGCGCAATATAAGAGCCCATTATGCCATAACAGGTTATAAAAAACAAAAAGACTGCAAGTTCAGTATAAGCAGAGGGGAAAACCAGCCTTAAAAAGTTAATGAATTTTGTTTTGATAAAAGACACAGCCAAAATTTTTGCAAAAGTAAAAATAAAAAGCTCACCATATGGGTGAGCTTTGAAGATTATATTAATTTAAAATCTATTTATTCTTTAATTACTTTTCTTGTTGATGAAGTTCCGTCTGCGAATACAACTTTTATTAAATATGTACCCTTCGGAAGCGACGAGATATTGGCTGTTTCATGGTCTGTTTGTAACAATAATTTCCCTGACACATCAAAAATGCTTGAAGACTTGATGTTTTTATCCGCTTTGATGCTTATTTCTCCTTTTGTTGGATTAGGATAAATTTCCAATGAGGCTTTTTTAGCAGAAACTTCATGAGTTGCCAATGTACCGCTTGCAAGAACCTGTACATCATCTATAGAAACAGCATCTGCGTCTGCTGCTGCGTACTGGAATCTTATCTGAACGTTTGTTTGTCCGGCATAAGATGACAGGTCTTTCTGAACGGATACAACATTATATAAATCGGTATCCGGGTTCCCGTCACCATCATCAATGAAACCGGATTCTGTGTCCTCTGTCCATAATGTAGTCCAGGTTGTTCCTCCGTTTGTGGAGATTTGCGCAAGAAGATTTCCCAAGTCCTGATCAATCATGTAGGACCAGCCTACCACTACTTTGAATTTTAATACCGGTGAAGTAGCTCCTGCTAAACTGAAAACAGGGGATACAAGGTTAGCCGTATTGTTGGATGCTGAATAGTCTATTGCTGCCGATGTTCCATTGATAGAATACGTTGTTATTGCTCCGCTTCCACTTGATGGAAAGGTTGTCGCTACATTAGATGGTCCCCAGGGTCTTGATGAAAGCGTTGCACTTCTTGTCCATCCTGTTGGTGGAAATGTTGCTCCTTCAAAATTTTCAGATAATACCGTTTGGGCGCTGCTGTAAAAACCAGCTAATAAAGCTAAAGATAGTAGAGTTCTTTTCATGTTAAATATTTTTTCTAAAATTAGTGAAAATTTTTAATATGAAAAGAAATAACTAAAAAATATAGAAAAATATTAACCATTTATCAAGAACTACAGGAAAGTGTAGAGCATCCTGTAATGTCATCATATGAAGAAGGTCTCTTGGAAGAAAATTCCGGATATAGTTCTTCATAAGGGTTTTCAAGAGCTTTTGTTAACTTTTGAAGCATTTCCGTTCCGCCATTTTCTATTTCCTCAATACATTGATAAAGAAGATAATTTCGTAAGATAAATCTGGGGTTTGTTTTTCTCATCAGAAGCTTTGATTCCTCTTCCGAAATAATATTTGAGGCAAGTCTCGACTGATAACCTCTGATAAAGTCTTCCAGTTTTCTAAGTTTTTCATTATCAAAAGCAGCATAAGACACTTTTTCAAAAGCCGATTTCAGGTTGATTTCAGTATTTACATTTTCCAAAGTATTGAAAAATAAAGTGTAGTCGAAATGAAGCTCCTGCATTAGCCCCTGCCAGTTGGTGAAAAATTCTTCATCACCTTTCTGAAGTTCATCAAAGCCGAATTTTCTGCAAAGCATTTTATCATGAGTTTCCCAGAAATAAGTTCCGAAATGGTTTAAAGTATCTTCTAAAAATTTTTCATCTTTAATCAACGGATGGAGGGCATTGGCAAGTTGCCAGAGATTCCATTGGGCAATCTGTCCCTGCTTTCCGAAAGCATATCTTCTTCCCGGAAGATCGGTAGTGTTAGGTGTAAAATTCAGATCATACTCGTCCATCATAGAATAAGGGCCATAATCTATTGTTAAACCTAAAATAGACATATTATCGGTATTCATTACTCCATGTACGAAGCCTACCCTGAACCATTCTACTACCATATTTGCAGTTCGTGTACATATATCTTCGAAAAAATCTTTATATTTTTGATTACCTGTGGATGTGATTTCAGGGAAATAGTTTTCAATGGTAAAATCGACAAGATCTTCAAGGGTATTGTATTCCCTTTGAGCTGACATCAGTTCAAAATGCCCGAAGCGCAGAAAGCTTGCTGCCGTTCTGATAACAACTGCTCCTTTTTCCAGTTGGGGATTTCCATTGTACATCATATCTCTGACAACATCCTCTCCTGTGAGTACAAGGCTTAATGCTCTTGTAGTAGGAACTTCCAGATGATACATGGCCTCGCTCATCAGATATTCTCTGACGGATGACCTTAAAACGGCTCTTCCGTCAGCATGTCTTGAGTAAGGGGTGGCGCCGGCTCCTTTCCATTGGATTTCCGTCTTTATTCCGTCTTTATTCTCAATTTCTCCTGCCAGAATTGCTCTTCCGTCTCCTAACTGTCCTGCCCAGTTTCCAAACTGATGCCCTGCATAGGCTGTTGCATAAGTTTTGAGATTTTCGGGAAGATGGCTTCCTACCAGAAAATCAAGATCTTTTTCTTCAAATTTTCCCAGTCCGATTTCTTCTGAGAGAATTTCGTTAAAAGTGATCAGTCTGGGGTGGCTAAAACCGGCAGGCTGTGTCG
This sequence comes from Chryseobacterium sp., assembly GCF_019236175.1. Taxonomy (GTDB): domain Bacteria; phylum Bacteroidota; class Bacteroidia; order Flavobacteriales; family Weeksellaceae; genus Chryseobacterium. The sequence goes on along the minus strand of NZ_JAFAJM010000014.1, from coordinate 139,214 downwards.
TGGCAAATAAAACTTTAGGGGTGTTTCTTTGCATAAGGTTATTTGAGAAATCTCCGGGAAACTTCTCAATGAAAGGCTGTCTGATGCGTTCGATATTCATATATCAAAGGTATTAATTATAAAAGAAAAGACCTTCCAAATTATTGAAAGGTCTTGTGTATTTCTAAAAGAGAATCTATTTATTAAAATCTACATCATCATTGGAGTGAAGATTTTCATTGATGTTTTCCTCTTTCTTTTCAGTCGGTTTTTTAGGGTTTGGATCTGCCGGTCTTGGATTTTTGATTTCATCAATGGTCTGAAGACTTCCATCGTCTCCATATCCTCCGCCTAACCCTTTAAGGTTTGAACAGCCATCTTTCCAGTCTGAAGGTTTAACAAATTTATCATCCGGCGTAACACCCAGTGTTTTGTCTGCCCATACCTTTTTCATGAATATTGCCCATATCGGGAGGGCCATTCGTGCACCCTGACCTTCACCGGTACCATAGAAGTGAGTGGCTCTGTCTTCCCATCCAACCCATGCTCCGGTTGCTAATTTTGGAGTAATACCCATAAACCAACCGTCAGAGTTGTTCTGAGTAGTACCTGTTTTGGCTGCAATTTCAACTGCTTTTGAGATTCCTCTTCTTCCAAGCTCGCCTGAAGCGGTTCCGTATTGTGCAACACCTTTCATTAGCTCAATCATGGTGTACGCATACATAGGGTTCATGACTTCTTTAGGCTCTACATTTACTTCTTTGATAACTCTTCCGTTGGCATCCTCAATTCTCCAGATCATTTCCGGTTTATTGTAATTTCCGTAATTGGCAAAAGTACTGTAGGCACCAAGCATTTCGTAAATAGTAATATCTGATGATCCCAGAGCAATGGTATTATTTCTCGGAATATCTTCAGTTACCCCAAGGTCTCTTGCCGTCTGGATTACCGCATCTACTCCTGTCATTTCGATAAGTCTTGCTGCAACCGGGTTTTGAGAGTGTGCCAAACCGTCTTTCAGTGTAAGCATTCCGCCTCTTCCCGGTACGTGCCATCCGTTATGATCGTAAGTTCCGTTGGAAACTGTTGAGCAGGGAGTCATTCCCAGTTTCATAATTGCTGTAGCATATACAAAAGGTTTGAAGGTAGATCCCACCTGTCTCTTTCCTTGTTTGATATGATCGTACTGGAAGTGTTGCCAGTCGATTCCACCTACCCAGGCTTTGATCTCCCCGGTTCCGGGAACCATAGACATTAAGCCGGCCTGTGCAATCTGTTTGTGATATCTGATAGAATCCCAAGGAGACATTTCAACTTCTTCCTCTCCGCTCCATGTAAATCTTGATGTTTTGATCGGTTTTTTAAATTCCATCATGATAGAATCTTCAGGCATGCCATCAGCTTTTAAAAGCTTGTATCGGCCGGTTCTCTTCATAGCCTGAAGCATTACTTCATTGATTTGTTTATCGGTCAGATAGTAGAAAGGTCTGTTCTTTCTTCCTCTTTGCTCGGCATCAAATCTCTTCTGAAGATCAGTTAAATGTTCTTTGATAGCTTCTTCTGCATATTTCTGCATTTTAGAATCCAGAGTAACATATATTTTTAAACCGTCTTTATAAAGATTAAGTTTTTTTCCGGTTTCTTTTTCATATCCTTCAAGATACTTATCGATTTCTTTTCTCAGATAGAATTTATAATACGCAGAATATCCGTCAGTAATGCTTTTGATAGGGTGGAAGTCTACTTCGATAGGAGTATTGATTGCCTTTTCATACGTGGCAGCGTCAATATATCCCGTTTTCTGCATCTGATCCAATACAACATTTCTTCTTTCTTTCGCTTTTTCAGGATATCGGTAAGGGTTGTTTTTTCTTGGATTTTCAAGCATGGCGACAAAAGTAGCCGCTTCGGGCAAGGTAAGTTCCGAAGTTTTCTTATTGAAATATACTCTGGAAGCCATCTCAATACCGTTGGCATTGAAAAGGAAGTCAAACTTATTGAAATAAAGCGTAATAATTTCTTCTTTGGTATATCTTTTTTCAAGGCTTACCGCCACTACCCATTCTTTAAGTTTCTGGAACCCTCTTTCTATTTTGTTTTGAGAAGCAGCTCCTGTAAACAATAGTTTTGCCAGCTGCTGGGTGATTGTAGAACCCCCTCCACGTCCCCCACCGTAGGCCACAGCTCTTGCGATAGAGTATAAGTCGATTCCTGAATGTTCTTTAAAACGCTCATCTTCTTTAGCCTGTAAAGCATAAATCAGGTAGGGAGGAAGGTCTTTGTACACAATGGGCTGTGTTTTTTCCTTTTCAAACTTACCTAAAGTAACTCCGTCTGAAGAAATAATTTCAGAAGCGACAAAGATGTCCGGATTTTCAAGTTCTTTCACATCAGGCATTTCACCAAGGAAACCCTGGGAAACAGCAAAGAAAATTCCTGAAATTCCTAAGACTACCGCAATGAGTCCGATCCAAATAAACGAAACCCATTTCTTCCAAGAGGAGTCTTTCTTTTTTTTGGGAGGCAGAGGGAATGTTTTCCCTTTATTTCCTGTATTTTTTTTGTTTTCTTCCATTTATGGTTACGGTTTAGCCGTTTCTATTTTTACCCCAATATCTTCAATTCCCTGAAGGTTGTCATTTCTCATCGCCTGAATCAGCCCGATTTCGTATTTACCTTTTGCAGGAAATCTATAATTTAATTTATACTGAAACAATGTTTCTTTCGTGTCACCAAAGCCTGTACCAAGCCACTCTCCGTTTGGTTTTGCCAAAACATAATTTAAGGTGTCTGTTTCCTTTTTCTTATTCTGAAGATTGGTGAAATTGACAATAAACCTTATGTTGCTATAAGGATATTTATTATTGTTTCTTACAACAAATATAATATTTTTAGGATTCTGCGGATCTGAAATTTCAAGATTAAATTTTTGCTCACTTTTCTTATTCCATTTGTTATCAACAGAATTCATTATAACGTTTTCTCCTGAAGGAGAGCTATTACAGCTAAAGAAAAGGATAAGGGAAAATAATCCTAAAATTTTACGCATTTTTATCTTTTTTTGGAGGATATTTCTTTTTAAATTTCTTCTTGTTCGGGTTGTTTTGTGGGGTTTTCTCAGCATTAGAAGCGGCTTCTACTTTTTCCACAGGGGGCTGTGGTTTTTGTGGTTTCTGCTGCGGCTTGGGTTGCTGTTTGGGCTGTTGGTTCCCCGAATGAGCGTTCTGATTTTCAGTTTTTTCAGGTCTTTCCTGGCGTTCAGGTCTGTTTCGCTTTTGTCCCGGTCCTTGTCCCTGCTGATTATTATTCTGCTTATTCTGGTTGTTTCTGTTTCTGTTGTTTCTGTTTTTCTTCTCGAAACGGTCCACATTATTTTCCTGAATCAGATCAATAGTTTGAATTGATGTTTCAGGTTGTTTTAAATCTTCCAGCGGAAGGGTTTTTTCACCCCTTTTATTCTTGGAGATTAGTTTTTTGACAAGATCTATATCAAAGTCATACCATGCAATAGAATGGTCTACATAGGCAAACCACATCTTCTTTTTAAAAACGTCTATTTTAATACAGAAAGCTTTTCCTTTTTCTGTATCGAGTGTGGTAGATGAAGAAGGGAAGTTGCTTAATGCATCTAAATAACTGTCAAGCTCATAGTTAAGGCAACATTTTAGTTTCCCGCATTGTCCTGCCAGTTTTTGAGGGTTGATACTCAATTGCTGATATCTTGCTACATTGGTATTTACAGATCTGAAATCTGTAAGCCATGTTGAGCAGCAAAGTTCACGTCCGCAAGATCCTATTCCGCCTACTTTTGCAGCTTCCTGTCTGAAGCCGATCTGTTTCATGTCGATCTTTGTTCTGAAAGCTCCTGCATAATCTTTGATCAGCTGTCTGAAATCTACCCGGTTATCTGCAGTATAATAAAAAGTGATTTTTGAAGCATCACCCTGATATTCCACATCGGTAACTTTCATTTCAAGGCCTATTCTTTGAGCAATTTTTCTTGCTTCAAGTTTTACGCCGTCTTCTTTTTTTCTTGCTTCCTGCCATACCTCAAGATCTTTCTGGTTGGCCTGTCTGTATATTTTGAGTGCCGATTCTTCAGAAAACTTTTTCTTTTTCATCTGAATCTTTACTAATTCTCCGGTAAGGCTTATTACGCCCACATCGTGTCCCGGGCTTGATTCTACTGTAACTACACTGCCTATATGTAAAGGAATATTGTTTACATTCTTATAAAACGATTTTCTGTCATTTTTAAATCTAACTTCCACGAAATCACACCTGTTCGGTGCCGGATTGTTGATGTTAGAAAGCCAGTCAAAAACACTTAATTTATAACTATTCCCGCAGGTATTTACATTTTCACAACCAGTTGCAGTCTTTTTAGGACCGCAAGAATGTGCAGAATCGCCAGATGTTTTGCATCCACAACTCATATTATTATTATTTATAATCTTGCAAATTTATGTATTTTTATCTTTACCCAATTCTAAAATCCTCAAATAACCTGAATTCAGGGTAAAACATTTCTCTGTTTTCCCCATAAAAATAGATCTGAGGCCTGAAAGAGAAAGTTATCGGAAGTATTTTTTTTATCATTGAATAGGAGTGTTAAATTATTTCTGTTCCAATTCTGTTCAAAAATGAAGATTCCACTAAAAGGCTGACTATTTTTTGGTTTTGGATTTAAAATCAATATTTAATTTAGTTAAACTATTGTTTAATATTAAACGTTAAATATATCCCTTTTTGATGAATATACTAAGTGATTAATATTGGTTATTTTATGGGTGTTTTCGTATAAAGTATTATTTTAAACATAATTTTCTTTTCCTATAATGTTTAAAATATTGGGAAATATTAACAGACGTATTCAAAATAATTTTATATTTGGATTATATAATAATAGTCTATGAAAAAAATATTAGTATCAACTGCTTTATTGGCAGGCGTTTTATCTTACGCAGGAGGCTTCAGGGTTTCTTTGCAGGGGGTAAAGCAATTGGCAATGGCGCATACTAGTGCTCATGCCGAAGATGCGAGTGTGACATTTTTTAACCCTGCGGGGATGTCATTTATCCCTTCCAAGCTGAGTATAGCGGCAGGAGGGTTCGGAGCCAGTAATAAAATTACTTTCCAGAACCTGAATACTTTACAAAGTACATCAACGGATAACCCTTTAGGAACTCCTTTCTATGCTGCGGTTACTTATAGACCAATAGAAAAATTATCAGTAGGTCTTAGTGTAACTACCCCTTTTGGAAGTACGATCCAATGGCCGGAAAACTGGGAAGGTAAGGAAATGGTACAAAAACTTGAGCTGAAGAGTTTCTATTTCCAGCCTATGGTTTCAGTAAAACTTGCTCCATGGTTAGCTTTTGGTGCTAGTTATATTTATGCAAGGGGTATCGTAGACTGGGATAAAGCAGTAACTCAATTCGGAGGACAGGTTAATATTAAAGATACAAAAGCAAGCGGACACGGATATGGATTCGGTTTCTATTTCAGACCAGATCCTAAATTAGATGTGAGTATTGCATACCGTTCACCGGTAGATATGAAAGCTAAAACCGGGACGGCATCATTCCAGTTTCCGTCACAATCTATTTACTCACAGCTGAAACTGAATGCAGCTGGGCAGGATGGCTTCTCTGCAACACTTCCGCTTGTTGAAGAATATACCATTGGTTTAACCTATAAAGTGACTCCGAAATGGCAGGTTTCTGCAGACTTTAACTATCATGGATGGGAAAGATACAGTAAACTTGTACTGGATTTCGACAATGCACCTATCGGAAATCAGGCAGATCCGACAGTTCTTGTAAGTCCTAAGAACTTCAGGAATACCAAAACGTTCAGACTGGGGACTCAGTATGCGTTCACCAATATGATTTACGGACGTCTGGGAGCTTACTATGACGAATCTCCTTATACTAATGACAACTTTATTCCGGAAACCCCTTCATTTGATACTTTTGTACTGACAGGTGGGGTAGGATTTAAACTGAAAAAGTTTGGAGTTGATATTGCGGGAGGTTATGCAATGCCTAAAGCCAGAGATGTAAACAACGCGAATCTTGGATTTTACGGACAGGCAAAAGCAAAAGCATTCTACTTTGGTCTAGGCGTATCTTATAATCCTTTTTAATTGAATGACTATGAAAAAAATTATAATATCAACAATTGCGGTTTCTGCACTTCTTTTTACGGTAACGAGTTGTAAAACAGACTTTGATACTGATGTGAAAGATATCCCTGTAACAAAAGGGGATGCTGATTTCTCAAAATATATATCTTTAGGAAACTCTTTGACTTCCGGATACAGCAATGGAGCTTTATACAGCTCCGGCCAGAACGAATCTTATCCAAGTATGATTGCCGGTCAGATGAAGCTGGCTGGAAGCGGAGATTTCAAACAGCCTTTAGTCCCTAATGATATTGGTGGTTTTACCAATCTTCCAGGCTTTCCCGGAAAGTTAACACTTCAGGTTGTTAACGGAGCTTTATCTCCGGTACCAAGTGCGCCGGCTGCCACGCTGGATATTCTGCCTAATGGAGGTACATATCAGAATATGGGCGTTCCGGGGGCCAAATCATTTCATTTGGTAGCACCTGGATATGGGAATCCTGCAGGTCTTGCAGCAGGAACCGCTAATCCTTACTTTGTAAGGTTTGCTTCTTCTGCTACAACCAGTGTTTTACAGGATGCTATGGCTCAGAAAGCAACATTCTTTTCTCTTTGGATAGGAAATAATGATGTATTGTCTTATGCAACCAATGGCGGAACTAATTCCCAGACGGTAGGAAACGTGACAACATATACAACAGCAACTGTTCAGACAGGAAATACCAATCCGGGAACTTATAAATCAAATGATATTTCTGACCCTGCTGTTGTGGCGGGTTCTATTAAAGGAGTTTTAGACGGTCTTAAAAGTGTAGGGACAACAAAAGGAGTTATTGCTAATATTCCTTATGTTACTTCAGTACCTTTCTTTACAACGGTTCCGTATAACCCTTTGACACCAGCTGCTTTAGGAGCTAATCTGACAGCTCTTAATACAAGCTTATATGGTCCTTTAAAACAGGCACTTACTGCTTTTGGTGCTGGAGACAGAATTAATCTGCTTTCTTCTACTTCTGCTAACCCGGTTCTGATTAAAGATGTTGCCCTTCAGGATTTATCTGCCCAGCTTACTGCGGCTTTAACACCGGCGCTAGGGTTGGCTCAGGCCACTCTTTTCGGCCAGATCTACGGCCAGGCAAGACAGGCTACTCAGGATGATTATATCCTGCTTACAACGAGCTCTGTAATTAATACAAATGCGCCGGGGGTTCCGGCTCCGGTGAATGTATATGGTATTTCTTATCCATTGCAGAACCAACACGTATTAACAAAAACCGAGGCTGCTTATGTAAAAACAGCAACGGATGCATATAACGCGTCTATCAAATCACTTGCTGATTCTTATGGATTGGCTTTTGTAGATGCTAATTCTAAAATGGTTGAACTCAACGGTCAGTCAGGAATTTCATTTGATGGCGTAAAATATACAGCAAAGTTTGTAACAGGAGGCGCATTCTCTCTGGATGGTGTTCACCTGACAGGAAGAGGGTACGGTATTGTTGCCAATGAATTTATTAAGTCGATCAATGCTAAATACAGATCAACATTACCACAGGTAAATCCTAATAATTACGGAGGTGTAAAATTCCCATAATCAATAGGAAATAAAAAACTTAAAAACCACAAGAGTAATTCTTGTGGTTTTTTTTTAAATTTGCAAAATCTTTTAAAAAGTAAAAATGGCCGATCAGTTAAGTTATCTATTTTGTACAAGAACCAGCAGGGACTTGGCAGAGAAAATTGCCCAACATTATGGGAAAGAATTAGGAAAAATCAACTTTCAGGAGTTCAGTGACGGGGAATTTGAGCCTGTTTTAGACGAATCTGTAAGAGGAGGAAGAGTTTTCCTAATCGGATCTACATTCCCTCCTGCAGACAATCTTTTGGAGCTTCTTCTAATGATTGATGCAGCGAAAAGAGCTTCTGCTAAAAGCATCACTGTCGTAATTCCTTATTTCGGACTTGCAAGACAAGACAGAAAAGACAAGCCAAGAGCACCTATTGGAGCAAAACTAGTTGCTAATCTTCTGACTGCGGCAGGAGCAACGAGAATTATGACCATGGATCTTCACGCAGATCAGATTCAGGGGTTCTTCGAAATTCCGGTAGACCACCTGTATGCTTCTACTATTTTCGTAGACTATATCAGATCTTTAAATCTTGAAGATCTTACTATTGCTTCTCCGGATATGGGAGGTGCAAAAAGAGCAAAAAACTACGCGGGTCACTTAGGGGCAGAAGTAGTAATTGCTTATAAAGAAAGAAAAAAGGCAAACGTTGTAGAAGAGATGTTCCTTATCGGAGATGTAAAAGGCAAAAACGTAATCCTTATTGATGACATGATTGATACTGCAGGAACACTTTGTAAAGCCGCAGATATTTTAATTGAAAAAGGAGCAAAAACAGTTCGCGCAATGGCTACTCACGGAGTGCTTTCCGGAAAGGCTTACGAGAATATTGAGAATTCAAAAATTCTGGAAGTTATTGTAACTGACTCAATTCCTGTTAAAAATAATTTGTCATCTAAAATAAAAGTGCTATCTTGCGCCCCGTTATTTGCGGATGTTATGACAATGGTTCATGAGCATAAATCAATTAGCAGCAAGTTTGTTATTTAATTGGTTTTTAGAAGTTTGCAAATCAAAACTAAAATAATTTTTTAAATTTTTTATAAATGAAATCTATTACAATTCAAGGTACAAAAAGAGAAAGCGTGGGCAAAAAGTCTACAAAAGCTTTACGTGATGCTGAATTAGTTCCTTGTGTTGTTTATGGAGGTGAAGCCCCTTTAAACTTCTCTGCAGAAGAGAAAGCTTTCAAAGGGTTAGTATACACTCCTGAAGCACACACGGTATCTATTGAAGTTGACGGAAAAACAATTCCAGCAGTTCTTCAGGATATTCAGTTTCACCCAATCACTGACAAAATTCTTCACATCGACTTCTACCAGTTATCTGACGATAAGCCAGTTATCATGGAAGTTCCTGTAAGAATTACTGGACGTTCAAAAGGTGTTGTAGCTGGTGGTGTTTTACGTCAGTCTTTCAGAAAACTAAAAGTAAAAGCTATTCCTGCTAACTTACCAGACGAAATCGTTGTAGATGTTACTCCATTAAGAATTGGTAACAAACTTTACATCGGTGGTATCAAAACTGAAGGATATTCTTTCATGCACCCTGACAACGCAGTAGTAGTTGCTGTTAAGATGTCTAGAAATGCAATGAAAGGAGGTGCAGCAGCAATGGATGAAGAAGATGAAGAAGAAGCAGAAGAAGTTGCAACTCAATCTCCTGATGTTCCAACAACAGAAGAAAAATCTGCAGAATAAGTATTGCTTATTTAAAGAATATAAGACCTGTCAATATATATTGGCAGGTTTTTTTGTTTCATGCTGAAGAGTGCAAACAACAACAGAATAAAAAGACTTTTATCAGAACTTCGGTATTTGTACGTTTTCTCCTCATCAGCTTTTTTCACTATAAGCTATCGAATATTTCTATTAGCTGACAAGTATCAGTACTTCTTGTAATGCTTCCTTTCAGAAAAAAAGCCGTAAATTTGAAGAGTTCTAAATAAGAACGTTTTAATTTAAAAAATAAATAAATGTTTGACATTCAGGAAATAAGAAGCCAGTTTTCTATATTGGACAGGGAAGTAAACGGTAAACCATTAGTTTATCTGGATAATGCAGCTACATCTCAGAAACCAAATTCAGTGTTGGAAGTCTGTCATGCATATTATACAGAACTTAACGCTAATGTCCACAGGGGGATTCATACCCTGAGCCAATTGGCTACCGAAGAGATGGAGCTTTCCAGAAGAAAGATCCAGAAATTCATTAACGCTGAACATGATTTTGAAGTTATTTTTACAAAAGGAACCACAGAAGGCTTAAACCTCATTGCTTATATTTTAACACAGAAATTAAAGAAAGATGATGAGATCATTATCTCATATCTGGAGCATCACTCTAATATTGTTCCATGGCAAATGCTGTGTGAAAGAACAGGAGCAAAGCTTCGTGTGATCCCAATTGATGAGAATGGTGTACTTCAGATGGATCAGTTTGATCAGTTGTTAGGTGAAAAAACAAAAGTAGTTTCTGTTAATCAGGTTTCCAATGCATTAGGAATTGTGAATCCTATTGAAGAGATTATTTCAAAAACAAGAAAAAATACGGATGCCTATGTTGTTATTGATGGCGCTCAGTCAGCTCCTCATTTTAACATAGATGTTCAGAAAATGGATTGTGATTTCTTTGTGTTTTCAGGTCATAAAATGTATGCTCCGATGGGAACAGGTATTTTATACGGTAAACGTGATATTCTGGAAGCTTTACCGCCATTTCACGGTGGAGGAGAGATGATTGCTACCTGCTCTTTTGAAGGGACTACCTATGCAGGACTTCCTTTTAAGTATGAAGCAGGAACGCCGAACGTAGGCGGGAATATCGCTTTAGGAGCTGCTGTCGATTTTATGCACAGCGTAGGACATGAAAATATCCAGAACCATGAAAATGCTTTACTGGAATATGCCCAAAGACAGCTTTTAGAAATAGAAGGGATTAAAATCTATGGCGAAAAAGCGAGGAGAACAGGGGTTGTTTCTTTTAATCTGGAAGGAGTAGGTATTTCTTCTGATGTGGGAATGATCCTGGATAAAATGGGGATTGCGGTAAGAACAGGTCACCATTGTACACAGCCTATTATGAACTTCTTTAATATTGCGGGAACGGTAAGAGCCAGCTTTGCAGTATATAATACTTTTGAAGAAATTGATGTATTGGTAGAAGGTGTTAAGAAGGCGCAAAGAATGCTGGGTTAACAATATATACCTGTCATAAGAATAAAAAAGCCCCGTCATTACTGATGGGGCTTTTTGTATATGGCTGACGGATTGAACCGCTCTTATAGTGTAGGTTTCCAGTCTACGACAGCTCTGATAAAAGCTTCTGCATTCTCCACCGGAACATTAGGTAAAATTCCGTGTCCAAGATTGGCGATATATCTGTCTTTTCCAAAACGGTTAATCATTTCAGTAACCATTTTCTTGATGGTTTCAGGGGTTGAATGAAGTCTTGCAGGATCAAAATTTCCCTGTAATGTCATCGTATGATTGGTCAGTGTTCTTGCAAATTCCGGCTTGATCGTCCAGTCAACACCCAGTGCAGATGCTTTAGACATGGTCATGTCTTCCAATGCAAACCAGCATCCTTTTCCAAATACCACGACATGGGTAAGCGGGCTTAATGCTTCAACAATCTGGTTGATGTATTGCCATGAGAACTCCTGATAATCGGTAGGAGAGAGCATTCCACCCCATGAGTCGAATATCTGTACCGCAGAAACTCCTTTTTCTACCTTTCTCTTTAAATAGGCAATGGTAGTATCAGTGATTTTCTGAAGTAATAAGTGAGCTGCTTCAGGCTGCTGGAAACAGAATGATTTTGCAATATCAAAAGCTTTACTTCCTTTTCCTTCCACACAGTAGCAAAGAATAGTCCATGGTGATCCGGCAAAACCGATCAACGGAATTTCATTGTCTAATTTCTGAAGAGTAAGTTCGATGGCATCAAAAACGTATCCTAAAGTATCATTCACATCCGGAGTTTCAATATTCTGAACCTGCTCCATGGTTCTGATTGGGGTATCCAACCAAGGGCCAACAGATTCTTTCATTTTGAAATCAATTCCCATAGCCTGTGGAACTACCAGAATATCAGAAAACAGGATCGCAGCATCCAAAGGAAATCTGCGGATAGGCTGTAATGTAATTTCAGCAGCAAGCTCAGGAGTCTGACATCTTGTAAAGAAGTCATACTGATCTCTCAGAGCAATGAATTCCGGCAGATATCTTCCAGCCTGCCTCATCATCCAGACAGGAGGTCTTTCAACGGTTTCTCCGCGAAGTGCTTTTAAATATAGGTCGTTTTTAATCATAATCTATTTAAACTAATCGTACCGCCAAAGTTCCGGTACCGGCTTTCTTAAAAATGACTTCCGAATTCTTTCCTGATCAGCTCAAAGATAGAGCTTAGATTATTGCCTTCAGAAGTAAAAATAGGGTCTTTGGTATAATTTTTCAACTCTCCGGAAGTGGTTTCTCCTATCGAAAAGAGCTTCATCCCTTCCATGGAATTTCGCTTTGCAAAACTACGAACTCCGCTCGGACTAAAAAATACTACAGCATGATATTTTTCAGTTATTAGAGGATAGATTTCCTCCGTATTATATATAGTAACTTTTTTGTACTTAATGTTTTGTAAGGGAAGATCTTTATCCAGGACATTGATGGCAAGGTTGCCGCAGAAATGAAGAAACTGCTCATGCTGGCATTTTCCGATGATAAAGCGGGATAACATTTCAGCATTTTTTAATACCTTAAAAGTTCCAAAACCATTCTTTCTTAATTCTTTTTTTGTTTTCTCACCTACACAATAAATCTTATTGTAGTTCTTCGCCGTAAAATCTTCGTTGGGTTTAAAACGATTTTTAAAAAATGCAGTCACCCCGTTGACGCTGGTGAAAATCAGAGAATAGTTTTTCAACTCAAACGGGCTGATCATGATGGGTTTCGTCTTTATTACCTCAATACAGTCCACCGAAATATCTTCTCCTAATTCTTTGGATATAAGCGTCTGGTCTATATTTTTGGTGAATAAGATTTTCATGTCCTGAAGTTTGCAGCTGTGAAAATGGAAAAACCGGGAAAATTGAAATTTAAAATCTGTTAGATCTGGCTTTTGATTTCTGCCATTAATTCTTTTCCTCCGTTTTCAAGAACTACTTTTGCATACTTTTCGCCAAAATTCTCTGTTGGATTGTACTCGAAGTTTTCATCCACAGCAATACAGTTTTTGCCATCCAAAGAGCAAAGTGCTCCTTTGAAACGGATCTGATTTTCGATGATTTCTGCAAAAGCGCCGATAGGCGCAGTACAGCCGCCTTCCAGAGTGCTCAGGAAATTTCTTTCAATCTCTACACAGATCTGAGTCGGCCTATGATTGATCTGGCCTAATATTTCATTAATCTCAGGTTTGTCAGAATGTCCGGCTACGGCAATAACTCCCTGCGACGGGGCAGGAATTAATAATGGAAGCATTTCGTAATCGATTTCCATTTTCATTCTTTTGATTCCTGCTAATGATAGAATAGTAGCATCAAAGTTTCCGTCTTCAAGTTTCTGAAGACGGGTCTGAATGTTTCCACGGATGTCTGAAAATTCAGTAGCAGGATAATGTCTCAGCCAGAATGCTCTTCTTCTTAAACTGCTTGTTGCTAATTTCAGCTCGTGGAATTCTTTATTTCTTGCAGATTCCTTTCTGATTAGAATATCCTGTGGATAATCTCTTTCCAGATAAGCAATCATCTCAATATTTTGAGGCAGCTGGGTAGGAACATCTTTTAAGGAATGTACGGCAATGTCTATTTCGTCATTAAGTAACGCCACATCAAGGTCTCTTGTGAAAACCCCTGTAATTCCTAAAGAATATAATGGCTGATTAAGATTCTTGTCGCCGGAAGAAACGATAGGGACGATTTCCGTTAAATAATTGTTGTTCTGAAGGTGCCTCGCAACCTCTCTAGCCTGCCAAAGTGCAAGTGCGGAATTTCTTGTTCCGATTCTAATGCTTTTCATTGAATTCGTTGTTTGGTTGTTCAACTAATATTTCGTGCATTAATTTACTAATTTCTTCGGCTTTTAAAGGATTATCTATTATATATTTTGCAAAACGGTTGGTAATTTTCTGGATCATTTTATCAGAAAGTTCCATGTCCGGAATGTTGATATATTTATTCTTTTTATAAAAGTTATGCATTTCATTGCGTTCCATGTTTTTTAAAACGGCTTTGAAATGATGAATATTTGGTGCGAGTTTTCTCTTTTTTTCCCATTCAATAAAATCTTTCATCAGTTCCTTGATGATTTTTTCAGCTTTTGGGATTTCTCTTTCTCTCTGTTGAATGGTTTCCTGAATCTGCTTAGAAAGCTCATCCACGTCAATTAATGTTACATTTTCATTTTCGGTAACATTCTTCTCAACGTTATGGGGAATCGAAAGATCAATTACCAATGTTTCTTTTCCGTTCGGAAAATGAGACTGATTAACAATAGGATGTTTAGCTCCTGTTGCTACAATGAGAATATCCGTGTTTTTTAATTCCTTGTCAAAATCTGCATAGTCGACATGTGGAATATTATATTTCTGGGAAATTTTTTCAGCTTTTTCCTGAGTCCTGTTGGCAATTTTAATTTTTGGCTGATAGACATGTTTTACCAGGTTCTCAACCGTATTCTGCCCGATTTCACCTACTCCTAACAGAAGAATGTTTTTTTCATTAATTCTTTTCTGGCTATTTAAAATATAGTGAACTGCAGCATAGGAAACAGAAGCGGCTCCATTGGAAATACCTGTTTCGTTTTTGATTCTTTTCGAAATCTGAATTGCAGCATTAATCGCTCTCTCCAGATAAGGGTTGGAATTTTGTCTTTCTCTTTTGAACCGGCTGTAGGCCTTTTTGATCTGTCCGATAATTTCAAAGTCACCAATGATCTGGCTTTCAAGACCGGCAGCCACTCTGAAAAGATGAATCAGAGCTTCTTCTTTTGTAAGGATGTTAGCGAACTGAAGAAAATCAGTAAGATGTACTCCGATTGTTTTACAATATTCCTCAGCTACTAAAAGATAATTGGAGGAGGTTGTATAAATCTCGGTTCTGTTACAGGTGGAAACCACAAAAGCATCGCCCAGATCTTCCTGGTGGACTCTGGAAACAAAGTTTTTGATGTTTTCATCAAAGAATGCAAATTTTCCTCTCGTTTCTACATCGGCTTTTTCGTAGCTTATAGAAAGCACGGCAAAATTTGATGTTTGATGGATATTGGAATACTGTAACATAAGCAGTCGCAAATTTACGTTTTTTTTAATTAACCACCCTCTGATAGTGTATATGATAATTATCGTAAAAAACTATAAGACGGCAGAC
The DNA here is from genome assembly GCF_019236175.1 of Chryseobacterium sp. Lineage (GTDB taxonomy): Bacteria > Bacteroidota > Bacteroidia > Flavobacteriales > Weeksellaceae > Chryseobacterium. The sequence goes on along the minus strand of NZ_JAFAJM010000014.1, from coordinate 124,121 downwards.
GTGAAAAAGTGTTGAGTCATGAAGTAATGAAACTGAAAAACGGTTGAGAGAGGGCTAAATGTTCCTTTTTTTTCTGTGTATTCAGGGAGTTCTGTTTCTGAAACTTTCTTTTTTTCCGTTTTAAGCCTTCCGTACCGTTCGCTTTTTTTCGGTTTTCCCTGTCTTTTGAGGCTTCCGTGAATCTGCAATTTCACTCTTTTAACACGCCATTAATTTTAGTTTAACTCAAACTCTGTAAATATCTAAAGTAAAAGTTAATAAAGAATTATAAATTTTAATAAAATTTTAACCAAATTATGTTGTTTGGAAATTTCTTTAGTATTGTTAAATTTATATCTTTGTAAACTTAAAATCAGAAGAAAAATATGAGTTTATTTGATATGTTTACGCAAGAAATTGCGATAGACCTTGGAACTGCTAATACCCTTATCATCCATAATAATAAGATTGTTATAGATCAACCTTCAATTGTTGCAATTGAACGTTCTTCGGGTAAGCCGATTGCTGTCGGTGAGCAGGCTAAACATATGCAAGGTAAAACTCACGAGGACATCAAAACCATCCGTCCTCTGAAAGACGGGGTTATTGCTGATTTCCATGCTTCTGAACACATGATCAAGGAATTCATCAAGAAAATTCCCGGAATCAAAGGTAAATTCATTCAGCCTGCATTACGAATTGTAATCTGTATTCCTTCTGGTATTACTGAAGTTGAAAAGAGAGCGGTAAGAGATTCTGCTCAGAAAGTAAACGCTAAAGAAGTAAGACTAATCTACGAACCAATGGCAGCCGCGATAGGAGTAGGTATTGATGTACAGAAGCCTGAAGGAAATATGATCATTGATATAGGAGGGGGTACTACAGAAATTGCTGTAGTGGCTTTAGGGGGTATCGTATGTGATAAATCTGTGAAGATTGCAGGGGATGTATTCACCAATGATATCGCTTATTACTTAAGAACTCACCATAATCTTTATATCGGAGAAAGAACAGCTGAGAGAATCAAAATTGAAGTAGGTTCTGCAGTAGAAGATCTTGATGTAGATATCGAGGATATTCCTGTACAGGGGAGAGACCTGATCACAGGGAAACCGAAAGAAATTATGGTTGGATATAAAGAGATTGCCCGTGCATTAGACAAATCTATTATCAGAATTGAAGATGCGGTAATGGAAACACTTTCTCTTACTCCGCCGGAATTGGCTGCGGATATTTATAAAACCGGTATTTATCTTGCCGGAGGAGGTGCGTTACTAAGAGGTCTTGCGGATAGAATTCACAAAAAGACAGGTCTTCCTGTGTTTGTTGCTGAAGATCCGTTGAGAGCTGTTGTTCGCGGAACAGGTATTGCACTTAAGAATATGGATAAATTCAATTTCTTAATTAAATAATTTTAACTTTTTACGACACTATATCTGAATGGGATTTTTGCTGAGATTATTTTCGAAGAACACTCTTTTTGTCTTCTTTATATTTCTGCAAATTATTGCTCTGGTTCTGATATTCTCCAGAAACGCCATGCAGAGATCCTGGATTGCGGGACAAACAGCTGCGCTGAATTCCTGGATTTCCGGATATATTGACGAAGGAGTTTCTTATCTGAAGCTTAAACAGATCAATGAGGATCTTGTAGCTCAGAATAAAGCTCTTATGACTGAGCTTTATGGAAAAGAAGGCGCTAAAAATCCGGTTTTCAAAAGAGTTCATGATACCATAGGGGGCGGGCAGATTTATACTTTCGTTGACGGAGAGATTGTTTTTAACAGTATCAACAGACGAAATAATTACTTTACGATCAACCGTGGCCGAAGAGACGGGGTGTTTCCTCAAATGGGAGTAATGGCTCCAAGAGGTATTGCCGGAATTGTTATCAATTCTACAGATAGCTATGCCCTGGTTCAGTCCGTATTAAGTGTCAACAGAATCAGAATTAATGCAGCCCTTAAAAATTCCGGATACTTTGGTACCCTTACCTGGAACGGAGATAATTCAAGGGTAATGCATCTTGCCGATATTCCTAAATATGTTGCCTTAAAAGTAGGAGATAGCGTAGTGACAGACGGTAAGTCTGCCATCTTTCCTAAAGGGGTCATGATTGGAACGATTGCGGGATATTCCGTAGATAATAAAACCGGTTTCTGGGATATTTCCGTAGAGCTGAGTGAAAAAATGGGTGCTTTAAGTAAAGTATACGTAGTAAAGAATCTTAAAAAAGCCGAGGTGCAAAAGATTCAGGATACTATGCAGGCTGTAATAAAAAAAGAAAATGATTAGCAGGACTTTATTTACCGACATATTGATCATGATTTTTCTTGTTGCATTACAGATTTTTGTATTGAACAGGATTACGATTTTCGGGAAGTATACACCGGTATTATACCCGGTATTCGTTATGTTTTATCCTTTCTTCAGAAATAAATTTCAGTTTCTGGCATTAAGTTTTTTAATAGGCCTATCAATTGACGGTTTTCTTTATTCATGGGGAATCAATGCTTTTGCTACCACGTTGATTGCCTATTTCAGAACATTGATCTTCAGAACATCTACAGATACGTCTACAGACTTTTTCTCTTTTCAGTCCCTGCAATGGGCGCAGTTTTTGCTGTTTTTATTTTCAAGTATTTTTCTGCATCAGCTTTTAGTACAGTATATTGAGTTCTTTAAGTTCAGCAGATTTTTTGAAATTTTATTTAATGTGTTGGTGACCAGTGTAATTTCATTTATATTTATAGTTGTTTACGCATTAATATTTAAAATCAAACAAAAAGTTTGAACACACGTTATTTAAAAATCTTTTCCGTCCTTGTTGCTATCGCTCTTATTTTTGTAGCGAGGCTTTCTTATTTACAGTTGTTTACGGACCGTTATGCTTTAAATGCAGCCAATACATCCATTAAAATCGAATACGTAATTCCTCAGCGCGGGGTTATTTTTGACAGGAACGGAAAAATTATGGTGGGTAACCAGCCTGCCTATGAAATTTCATTTACTCAGGCGTTAATGAAACCTGATTTTGATACATTAGGCTTCTGTAGTCTCATGAAGATCAGTAAGTCTGATTTTATCAACAAAATCAATATTATTAAAAAAGAAAAATATTATTCTAAGCTGACCCCGATGACTTTTCTGAAAGACCTCAGCAGGGAAGATATTGCGAGAGTCCAGGAAATTATTTTTAAATATCCGGCTTTTAATATTGTGCAGAGACCTCAGCGCCAGTATGAAGTTTCTACTTCAGGTAACCTTTTGGGATATACCAGTGAAGTGAATGAAAGAGAGATTAAAAAAGATTCTATTTACTATTTACCGGGAGATTTTATCGGAAAAACAGGGGTTGAAAAATCCTACGAGAAAGTCCTTCGGGGAGTAAAAGGAATGAAATATATCCAAAAAGACATCAGGCTTCGAAATATTGGTTCTTATAAAAACGGATCTTTGGATAAGGATGTGATTACGGGTAAAGATATTACGTTGACTATTGATTATGATCTTCAGAGAACAGCTGAAGAAATGATGGTCAACAAACACGGTGCAATTGTAGCAATAGACCCTAATAACGGAGAAGTACTTGTAGCAGCCACCGGGCCGGATATTGATCCTAATCTTTTCACCGGACCCTATAAGTCTAAAAATTTATATGCTCTGTCAAAAGATACGCTTTATGAAAATAAACCTACTTTTGACCGTTCCTTACAGGCAGGATATCCTCCGGGTTCAACGTTTAAGTTACTGACTGCCCTGGCTGCCATGCAAATGGGAGTAATGGATGAAAAAACTATTTTTCCGTGTGGAGGCGGATTTTTCTATAAAGGTAAAAGGATTAAAGGACATGGTGGAGCTGAGCCCCTGATTCCTTCCATTCAGGTGTCCAGTAACTGTTTTTTTACCTATGCATTTATTGCCATCATCAAAAAATATCCGGGAAATCCCTCAAAAGGAGTTGACGAATGGAAAAAAATCATGAGCAGCTTTGGAGTCGGAGAGTTTTTAAATAATGATTTCGCCGTGGGTGCAAAAGGCAGGATACCTTCCGGAGATTTTTATGAAAGACGATTTAAAGCCATCATGAAAGCAAGCGGTTCCAAGCGAACGGACTTTAAAAACTGGGATGAAATGTCAACCGGTGCCATTTATAACGGAATGGGGCAGGGTGATGTTTTGGTAACTCCTATTCAGCTCGCCAATTATGTGAGTGCTATCGCTAACAGAGGATGGTATTATACGCCTCATATCGTAAAAGCTATTGACGGGAAACCAAATCCTGACCCAAGGTTTAAGGTTAAACATCAGACCTTAGTTGATCCTAAACATTTTGAACCTGTTTTAAAAGGTATGGAAGCTGTGGTTTTGAGAGGAACGGCAAGAGGATTAAAATCCAATGATTTTACACAATTAGCCAAAACAGGTACTGCGCAGGTTCCGCAGGGAAAGGATAATTCTATTTTTGTACTGATTGCTCCTGCTGATAAACCGAAAATTGTTGTGGTTGCTGTAATGGAACATGCCGGATTTGGAGCTACTTGGGCGGGCCCGGCTTGTACGGTGATTGCAGAAAAATATATTACCGGTGATTTGAAGAGGGAAAATTTGTATAAAAAAATGATCACCTCGAGTTTTATGCCGGAATATAAAAGACAATGGGTTGCAGATTTAAAACGTAAAGGTTTATATGTTGATCCTAGACCTGACTCAATTAAACGGAAAAGAATAAAAGATAGTCTGGATCGTGTTAAACAGCAAAAAGCCGGCCTTCAGAAGAAAACAGAAGAAGGAACTCAAAATAATAACACTCCTAAAAAACCTGTAAAGCAATGAAATGGACAGAAGGAATAGATAAACTTGGTCTTGGACTGTACGTCCTGCTTTGCGTTTTTGCGATTGCAAATATTTACAGTGTGGATCAGAAGCTGGGTGAAAAACAATTGGTTTTTTTCGGAATTTCTTTATTTGTGGGGATTATTATATTCTTTAGCCGAAGTAAATTCTTTGAGAATATGGCAGGAATCATCTACATTGGCGGCGTATTGCTGCTGATCGGCCTTTTCCCTTTTGGTAAAGAAATTCTCGGACAGAAGAACTGGTACAAGTTCGGTAGTTTTACCATGCAGCCCGTAGAATTTGCGAAGATCGGAACCGCTCTGATGCTTGCCAATTATGTTTCGGGTCCGGATTTTAACCTTGCTAACAGAAAATCATTATTGATGGCATTGGCTATTGTGGGTATTCCGGCAGCAGTAGTTCTTGCTATTCCGGATGTTGGATCCATGCTCGTATTTATAGCATTCTTTATCGCTCTTTATCGGGAAGGATTAAGCGGATTATTGTTTGGGGTAGGATTTATTTTTGCAGCAGTTTTTCTTGTTTCACTGGCAATACCTCCGGTATATGTTGCGGCAGCGGTAGTATTGATTGCCGGTGTCCTGATTGCAATGAATTATCACAGGATGTCCTGGGATGTAATTTCTATTTCCGGAATTACTGGGTCCATTCTCTTATTATGCGGGCTGGCTTTCGGTTCCCCTTTTATTTTAGAAAAATTGCCAAAACACCAGAGAGAAAGAATCGAGGTTCTTTATAAAGGAGAAAAAGCATTTAGAGATACATCAGGTTATAATTTATTATATTCCAAAACAGCTATCGGATCAGGAGGCCTTTTAGGAAAAGGTTACCGTGAAGGGTCTGTCACTCAGGGTAAATTTGTTCCGGAACAGCAGACCGATTATATTTTCTGCGCAGTAGGGGAAGAATGGGGGTTTGTAGGAAGTGCTCTGCTCGTTTTGTGTTATCTGGTGTTTATCGGACGTATCTATTACCTGGCTGAGAAACAGAAATCTACTTTTAATCGGGTATTCGGATATTGTTTTGCTTCCATTCTGCTGATGCACTTTTCGATCAATTTAGGGATGGTTATGGGGCTTTTCCCGACCGTAGGGATTCCTCTTCCGTATTTTAGTTATGGAGGAAGTTCTTTGCTGGCCTTTTCTATGATGACATTTATTTTCTTTAAACTTAATTATTCTGATAAGAACAGTCTGGTATAATTTTCATACGGAACAACCATTTTGTTTTTATATACACTGTGGAAGTAATAGTATTTCCATCCAAAATTGTATGCTATGAAAGAAGCTTATATTGCAGATCAAAATTTTGAAAACACCGATTTTTCCCGACTTCCATTCAATAAAGGGGAATATGAGAACTGCCGATTCATAAACTGTAATTTTGAATATACAGATATATCCGGCTTCAGTTTTGAAAATTGTGAATTTACAGGATGTAACTTAAGCATGGCTAAGCTTGTGAAAACCTCTTTTCACGATGCCGTTTTTAAAGAATGTAAAATGTTCGGGCTGCAGTTTAACACTTGTAATGCGTTTGGCCTTTCCTTTACATTTGATGGCTGCTTATTGAATAATTCGGTATTCTACCAAACCTCCGTAAAAAAAACAGTCTTTAAGAATTCAAGACTGATTGAAGTTGATTTTACAGAATGTGATCTTTCTTATGCCATACTGAGCGGTTGTGATCTTTCAGGTGCAGTCTTTGATAATACAATCCTTGAAAAGGCCGATCTGAGGACTTCATTCGGTTATTCTATAGATCCGGCTTTAAATAAGCTTAAAAAGGCTAAATTTTCATTGTCTGAAGTCTATGGTCTGCTGTATAAGCTGGACATTGTAATTGATAAGGATTAAATTTTAAAATATACTGATCAATACACCTTCCTTTCCTGTTGAGATCTATTTCTTTTTAAAAGACGGATAAGCAATAAAAAAGCCATCAAAATTTTGATGGCTTCATTATTTAAATCAATTATTTAAAAAATTAAAAATTTGCTGGTGTAGCTGGAGTAACTGCTGCTAAGTTATTGTATGATTCTCCTTCTTCATTGATCACTCTTTTTGCAAATCTGAACTTAGGTCCCCAATAAGAGTCGTTAAGTGAAGAGATCATTACTCCCTTTGATGTTGCTGCATGGATGAATTTAATTTCACCTTCTTCAGAAACACTTTCTACAATACCTACGTGAGAAATTCTTCTTCCATGTGAAAAGAAAATAAGATCTCCTTTTTGTAAATCTCCTTTTTCTACTCTTTCTCCCTCCTGAGACTGAGAGGCTGCTACTCTAGGTAAGCTAAGGCCTGCTGCTGCTCCGAATACAGAAAGAACGAAAGCTGAACAATCAATACCGTTTCTTGTAGTTCCTCCGTATCTGTAAGGCGTTCCAAGGTATGTTTCAGCTTCTGTAAGGATACCGTCAATAGTTTTATTGTGTTTGATTGCTTTAGCAATCTCAGAATTCTTAATAGATTTTTTAGCATTTGCTATAGATGCTGCCTTTTCATCAAGAAAAGAATTGATAAGCTTTTGCTTATCCTGCTCCATTTTTTTAGTATCTATAGAAGCTAGTTTGGCATCTGTTTTGTATTCTTTAGCGTAAGTTGCTGGTTTTGAAACCACATAATTGGTAGCACACGATTGCATAGAAACTGTAGTAACTAAAGCAACTAAATAAAACAAAACTCTTTTCTTCATATATATTTGATTAACCGTGTTAAAAGGAATATTTATTTTCAAAAGCATTACAAAAGTAGAGATTCCGATTAAAAGACCCCTGATATGATAATTGTCAGGATCTTATTTTAACACATTTTAACATATTGTTTACATATGTTAAAGAAAAATAAACCGCAACTCCCCATTTTTGGCAAGTCTGCGGTTTTTTTTATTAAGATTCTTTAACAAACTTAATCGATTTTCTTCTATAAATCGTAGTTTGAAATTTACAACTCCACTTTTGAAGGTTGTTAATAAAACAAAAAAATTCCCCGGAAAACCGAGGAATTTAAACTAATATGGAACTTTACAGGTGTTATTTTGTAAACAACATTTCTCTGTATTTTGTCATTGGCCAAAGCTCATCATCCACCATCATTTCCAGCGCATCGGAAGCTTCTCTGATCGGGTCAAACAGTGGTTTTACTTTGTTGCAGTATTCTTCTGCCTGCTTTTGGCTATTGGCTAAGCTTTTTGCTGCTTCTCTGGCTTTAATCAGATCTTCAACGCCTAATTTGATCTTTGAAACATTTTCAGAAATGTTTGTAATCAGGCTCATTTGCTCTTTTGCCAGTGGCTTGAATTCTTTATCCCCGAAAATGTCCTTAAGACCTTTAACGTTTTCAATCAATCTGTTCTGATAATTTAAAGCGGAAGGAATAATGTGATTTCTTGCGATATCACTTAGTACTCTTGCTTCAATATCAATCACGGTAGAATACTTCTCCAGTTTGATTTCGTTTCTGGCTTCAACTTCTCTGTGGTTGAAAATTCCCATCTCTTCATACAGATCTAAGAATTTTTTGTCCATTTCCTGTTTTAAGGCTTCCGGAGTTGTTTTTAAGTTGTTTAATCCTCTTTTCTTGGCTTCTTTTGCCCAGTCATCAGAGTAGCCGTCACCTTCGAACATAATGCTCTTGGACTGTTTGATATATTCTCTTAGAACATTAAAGATGGCTTCGTCTTTTTTCAGTCCTCCTTCGATAAGACTGTCTACTTCTTTTTTGAAATCATTCAGCTGTTTTGCAGCAATAGTATTCATTACTGTCATGGATTCCGCGCAGTTGGCAGAAGAACCTACCGCTCTGATTTCAAATTTATTTCCTGTAAATGCAAATGGAGATGTCCTGTTTCTGTCTGTATTATCTAAAAGAATTTCAGGAATTTTTCCGACAACATTTAGTTTTAATTCCGTTTTTTCTTCAGGAGATAATTTACCGTTTGTTACCTTTTCAAGTTCTTCTAAAACACTGAACAACTGGCTTCCGATGAATACCGAAATAATTGCCGGCGGAGCTTCGTTAGCACCAAGTCTGTGGTCATTGCTTGCAGAAGCGATACTTGCTCTTAAAAGGTCAGCATATTCGTGAACAGCTTTAATTGTATTCACGAAGAATGTTAAAAACTGAAGATTTTTCTTAGGATTTTTCCCCGGACTTAATAAGTTTTCCCCTGTGTCAGTTGCCAGAGACCAGTTGTTGTGCTTACCACTTCCGTTTACTCCTGCGAAAGGTTTTTCATGGAATAGAATGTGGAAATGATGTTTGTGCGCTACTCTTGCCATGATGTCCATCAATAAAGAATTGTGGTCTACAGCAACGTTTACCTCTTCAAACATCGGAGCCAGTTCAAACTGGTTGGGAGCTACCTCATTGTGTCTTGTCGTTGCAGGGATACCCAGTTTCATACACTCGATTTCCAGTTCCTTCATAAAGTTCATTACTCTTGTAGGAATAGATCCGAAATAATGGTCGTCCAGCTGTTGTCCTTTAGCCGGAGAATGGCCTAATAAAGTCTTACCCGTTAATACAAGATCCGGACGAGACTGATATAATGCAGAATCAACCAGGAAATATTCTTGTTCCCAACCCAATGTTGGTGTTACTTTCGTTACATTTTTGTCAAAATACTGCATCACGTTGGTTGCAGCTTCATCTACAGCATTCAAAGCTCTTAAAAGAGGAGCTTTATAATCTAAGGTTTCTCCTGTATAAGAAATAAAGATTGATGGAATACATAATGTAGTCCCCATAATGAATGCCGGTGAAGTAGGATCCCAGGCCGTATATCCTCTTGCTTCAAAAGTGTTTCTGATTCCTCCGTTCGGGAAAGAAGATGCGTCAGGCTCCTGTTGGATCAGCATATTTCCGCTGAACCTTTCGATGGCTCTGCCACCTTCAATTGGAGTAAAAAAAGAATCATGTTTTTCAGCAGTAGTCCCTGTTAAAGGCTGAAACCAGTGAGTGTAATGGGTTACGCCTTTGCTCATAGCCCAGTCTTTCATCGCAACTGCTACCTGATCTGCGATATGTCTCTGGATTTTAGTTCCTTTTTTAATAGCATCCATAATAGAACCGAATGCTTCTTTTGTTAAATATTCTCTCATGGTTTCTTCTGAGAAAACATTTTTGCAGAATAGTTCTGATAGTTTGGCAGGAACTTCAACAGAATTATCTTTTCTGAAGTCCTTAAATGGAAGGGTTTCTAGCGCTTTGAATCTTAAGGTTGACATATTAGGGTGATTTTTATGGGGCAAATTTACGAAAAAAATGAAACGAAAATGATTTGACCCTAAAAAAAATAGGGGTACTTTGAAAATTTATACAAATTAAACATTAGTTTAACGTTTTTAACAGGGGCATGCGGAACAGTCCGGATTTTGAATTGAATGGCCCAAGCCTGCTTTTATGGGGGAAATGATTCTGAAATATATATGAAAGGGCCTACGTATATAAGATATGAAAATAAAGGGAATTAAACTACTTATTAAAAGATAGTTAAAATAAAATGGACAAAGATTTCGTATATTTGTGTGAAATTTATTTTATGACAAATTCTAGAGCAAGAGAAACAACAGAGGCTATTGAAAGATTATATATCTCTATGAGACATTTATTTTATAGAGGATTTTTCAAGCCGGGGGGTGTTTCAGGAGAAAGCATTAGAAGTTTGTTAAAAACAATCAATCCGGAGATTTATGGTACCATGAATATTCCAAATAAATTGGAACTTGACGGTTTGATGTACGTTTTAGACAGACTTCCGGAAGGAATTGAAGAATGTGCTTTTATTCATCTTACATCTGACGAAGGGTTTGATAAAGGAAGTTTCGAACCTATTGTACCTAAGAAAAGAAGAAGAAACTGTTATAGAATAGACGAACACCAGATGAATATTGAGGTTCTTTTGGGCCGTTCCGAAATTTATGACATTCTTACCCACCTGACATTCCTATTTATAGAAGCAGATAAAATCCGTAACCTGGCTTTCATTCAGGATGAAAACTGGAAACCGACACGTGCCTTTAAAATTATTGAAGAGGTAGTGAAAGGAGAAAAGAAATTCAGCAGAAGAGAAAAAGAAGTGGCACTTATTCACCTTTCTTCTTTAATAGGAAGAACTTTCGATGAAACACTGAGAGCATATAATACTTTCGGGGATGATAACAATCCTGACCGTTTGTTTAAAATTATCTATAACTTAGGAAAGGTAAGTCTTGAGGATGCTAAAGAAACAAGAGAAAGAGAAATTCATTTCAGTGCGATACTAAAAGAAAGAGTAGGGCATCACTACTTCGGAGAAAAATGGGCCAACAAAGTGAAAGAAGTTTTGTTTGAAAACAACCTTCATATGCGTCCTTTGCACATTATTTCTGCCAACATGCACTCTGTAAAAAATATGCTGTATGCGAATGAGGCACTTAAAAAGAAACCACATCATGAAGTAGACTACAAACTATACGAAGACATTTCCAACAAAAAAGATCTTCGTGATAAAGTCTCGAAGTATGCTTTGGATGAAGGGATGATTCATATTGCTGATAAAAGCGGAAGTAATATTGATGTTCAGATTATCGACCTGAGCAAAACCGATCTGAAGAATACTCCTTTCAGTGACAGCAAGTTTTCCGGTGATGATGTTATTATGGTATTCGACTATGCATTCGGAGAGCAGGCTTTTGAAGTAATGGATGAGCTGCTTAAACCTTTTGAACATAAAGGAGAAGTGTATATGATGCATGTGAAGTCTGTTTCCATCATGGGAAAAGCTGGTATCCTTACAGGAGAGAAAGGAGATATTATGATTCCTACCTCTCATATTTTTGAAGGAACTGCAGATAACTATCCTTTCGAAAATGCCCTGAAACTGGAGGATTTTAAAGATGACGAGCTTAAAGCATTCGAAGGTCCTATGATTACTGTTTTAGGAACCTCACTTCAAAACAGAGATATTCTTTCCTATTTTATGAATACTTCATGGAGAGCAATCGGTCTTGAAATGGAAGGCGCGCATTACCAGAAAGCAATTCAGGTGGCTTCTAAAATCAGACACCATATTTCACCGGACCTGTTTGTATGCTATGCGTATTATGCATCGGATAATCCCCTGGAAACAGGAAGTACGTTATCTTCAGGAGGTCTTGGTCTTACAGGAGTGAAGCCTACCTATCTGATTACTTTAAGAATTCTTGAGAAAATCTTTAAAAGCGGAAAAAAAGAAGTTCCCGCTAAAAAATAATCTGATTTAAATCAATCATATTAACCTCAGACGTATTACGTCTGAGGTTTTTTATGCAAAGCCGGTAGGGTTCAAAATAGTCTTAGTATTCATTTAACCAATCAGGTGAAACGGGATCTAAACTCATATTAAACAGAATAAGTCCACATTTGAGGGTCTTACTTAAATTACCTACCTTTAGAAAAAAATTAAATTTTAAATGAGAAAATCGGCTGCAATCATTTTTGCGTTTATCATTTCACAATTTCAGGCTCAGCAAGGAGCTTATTATCAGCAGGCTGCGAAGTACAAGATGGATATTGATGTCAATGCTGAAAAATTTACTTACCAGGGAAAGCAGACTTTAGAATACACCAACAACTCACCCGATGAGCTGAATGTGGTTTATTTTCACCTGTACTGGAACGCTTTTAAACCCAATTCCATGATGGATCAGAGGGTGGCTTCCCAGGGGAAAAACGGAGACGGGAGATTGCAGAAAGACGGGATCTCAAGACTGGCCTCTATTCCTAAAGATCAGGAAGGCGCTCAGAATATCCACTGGATCAGACAAAACGGAAAAGAGCTGAAGTTTGAAGTGCAGGAAACCATTATGAAAGTGTATCTGGCAGAACCAATTAAGCCGAATTCCACAACCACTTTCACCATGGACTGGGATGCGGTAATTCCACAGCAAATCAGAAGAAGCGGAAGAAACAACAGAGAAGGAGTAGATATGACCATGACTCAGTGGTACCCTAAAATTGCTGAATATGACTATGACGGATGGGCAACCTTTGATTATCTGGGAAGAGAATTCCATGCGCCATTCTCAGATTTTGATGTCAGTATTAAAATCAACAAAGATTATGTAGTGGGAGCAGGAGGAATTCTTGAAAACCCGGCTGAGGTTAAAGGATATGATAACAATGCGAAAATTAAAGCTGAAAAAGATAAGAAAGCAGTCTGGAAATGGACCGCTAAAAATATTCTGGATTTCGCCTGGAGCGCAGACCGAGATTATTCTGTAGAAAGCTTTAACGTTCCCGATGGTCCGAAAGTCTATCTGGTGTACCAGAAAAATGATAAAACAAAAGCCTGGGGTGAAGCTCAGCCTTATATTACCAAATATTTCCAGATCATGAACTCTCATTTCGGGAAATATGTATATCCAACCTATGCCTTTATTCAGGGAGGCGACGGTGGTATGGAATACGGAATGTGTACCATGATTTTAGGAGAAGCTAAAAATATTAAAGATTTAATGGGCTTAATGGCTCACGAAGGATCTCACTCATGGTATCAACAAATGCTTGCAACAAACGAATCGGTACGCCCGTGGATGGATGAAGGTTTTACAAGCTATGCAGAGGGATACACCATGTACCAGTTATTCCCTGAAGACCTTCCCAATCCTTTTGCTAAAACTTTAGATGCTTACAGAAGTTTTATAAAAAAAGGAATTGAAGAACCGGCTGTTTGGCTGGGAGATCATCATGATAACGGAACGGCTTATACGTATGCTTCTTATGTAAAAGGAGAGTTGTATCTGGTACAGTTAGGATATATTATGGGAGAACAGAACCTTGCTGAAACGTTGAAACAATATTATAATCAGTGGAGCATGAAACATCCTTCAGACAGAGACTTTCTTCATATTGCCCAAAAAGTTTCCGGTATGGATTTAAAATGGTTTCACAACTATTGGATCAATACGACAAAAACCATCGATTATGCGATTAAAGATGTAAAATACGATACTACCTCTACCACAATTACGCTGATCAATAAAGGTCAGGTGCCTATGCCTATCGACTTCGGAGTGATGACAACCGACAAAAAAGTGATCACTTATCAGATTCCACTAAACATGACCCACACATGGAAAACAAAAGATATCTACGGGGATTTTAAAACAATGCCTTACTGGCCTTGGACTCAAAAGGAATATACGCTTACCATCCCTTACACAAAATCTCAATTATCCGTTCTGGGGATTGACTTCAGCCAGAGAATAGCCGATGTAAATCTGGAAGATAATTTTGTACAAGTAAAATAAAAGTGTTAAACATACAGATAAAAGGAGTATTCGCGGGTACTCCTTTTATTTTTTTATAAATTTGGAAGTAGAATTTTTAAATCTTAGCCTGTTAAATAAAATCAATGAATTCAATTGTAATCAACGTAGGGAACAGCAACATCAGATTCGGACTTTTCAATGGAGACAACTGTGATATTTCCTGGGTAATCAATACAAAACCTTACAGAACAGCAGATGAGCTTTATGTGCAAATGCTGATGCTGTATCAGACCTATAAAATTGAACCTAAAGAAATTAATAAGGTAATCATAGGATCGGTAGTTCCCCAACTTACCAAAGTGATGAGTTCCGGAATTAAAAAGATTCACGGAATTACCCCTGTAATTGTTGACCGTACAACTCCGTCAGGAGTTCAGGCAAAATCAAAACAGATGGGAACGGATATTTACGCAAACCTTGTTGCTGCTCACAACCTCTACCCGAACAGAAAAAAAATTGTCATCGATTTCGGTACCGCCCTTACGGCAAGCTGTGTCGCGGAAACGGGTGAGACTTTAGGCGTGATTATTGCTCCGGGAATCGTTACTTCTTTAAATTCATTGATCAGTCAGACGGCACAACTTCCTGATATTGAGTTGAAAAAACCAAAGTCAGTTCTGGGATTGGATACCGTAACATGTATGCAGAGCGGAATGGTCTATGGATTCCTAGGAATGGTAGAAGGATTTGTAAACCGGATTAATGATGAGGTAAATGACGATTGTTTCGTGGTAGCCACAGGAGGCGTATCGCATGTCTATAAACCTTTGACGGATAAGATCCATGTCATGGACAGACTTCATACTTTGAAAGGACTCTATTTCCTCGGAAAAGATCTATAATATAAAGACTGAGGCTGAACCAAATAACCATTGTCAGCCTTTGTTTTTCTTAATCACTCCTTATTTATATGACAAAAGAATTTCCTGTAATCAAAACAGAAAGACTGCTTCTATCACAACTGGAAGAAAAAGATATTCCTTTGATAACCGAATACCTTAAACATAAGATTTATTCTGATCTTACCTCTAATATTCCCTATCCTTACACTGAAAATGACGCTAAACTCTGGCTGAAGATGTCTCTGGATGCCTTTGAAAATAATTCAGGATATACTTTTGCTATTCGTGATCAGGAAGGACAACTGATGGGAGCAATAGGGCTTCATGACCGGGATGATGATAAAGCCGAAATGGGATACTGGATCGGAATCCCGTTCTGGAATAAAGGATATGTAACAGAAGCGGCAAAAGCCATCGTGGATTTTGGTTTTACAAAAATGAACTTCAATAAAATCTTTGCAACCCATTTTCTGCATAATCCTGCTTCCGGAAAAATCATGGAAAAAATCGGAATGGAAAAAGAGGCTGTTTTAAAACAACATATTAAGAAAGACGGAGAATATTTAGATTTAGTTCAGTATTCGATCTTTAATGATTAAAAAAAGGAACAATACCCGGTATTGTTCCTTTATCTTTTGCTTTTAAAAAATTCTTTGACAATCGATGAACATTCATTTTCCATAATACCCGTGACTATTTCCGTTTTCGGATGTAAAGAAAGATGTTTATTGATAAAGCCTCTCTGCTCATCTCTGGCACCGATCACGACTTTCGAGATCTGAGACCAGGAAAGAGCTCCTGAACACATCACACAAGGCTCCAGAGTGACGTATAATATACAGTTTTTCAGGTATTTTCCTCCTAAGAAATTAGCAGCAGCAGTGATAGCCTGCATTTCTGCATGAGCGGTAACGTCGTTCAGAGTTTCGGTAAGATTGTGGGCTCTTGCAATGATCCGATTATTGGAAACGATGACACAGCCAATAGGAACCTCATCTTTTTCCAGAGCAGTTTCTGCTTCCTGCAAAGCCATTTTCATATAATATTCGTCAGTAAACATTGATATCTATTCCATTGTTAATGTTAAAGGAAGTCTGAACTGGAATCTTGCAGGATCTCCCTTAGCTACTGCCGGAAGAAATTTTTCAGAAAGAGAATATAAAGCAATTTCAGCCTGTCGGTTGAAAGTGAAATTATCTCCCTGTGCATGAACATTGCTGATGCTCCCGTCTTTTTCCACAATAAAAGCAACACTCGTTTTTACTGTTTTTACCTCAGAATAAACTCCGCCTACATAAATAAGATTAGCCACTTCCTGCCGCAGGGTATTGATTCCTCCGGGATAATTGGGTGCTGTTTCTATATCTCCCGGCTTTTCAGGAATAAGCTGAGTGGGATCTTTCAGCATTTTTATCCTCTGAAGATCCTCCAGATTCCTTACTCTTAATAAAGCCCCGACTAAAGCCGTGTTTTCAATACTATCCATCTTCTTCATAAAGTACAGAAAATCACCTTTTATCGTCGCTTTCTTAAACGTATTGGATTCTGCATCGAATTTCTTCCTGAATTCTTTATTCAGTAAACTTCTATGCTGATTATAATAATTTTTGACAAGCCTGAATTCCTCTTTCTGCTGTGACAACAAAAATGAAGAAATAAAACAGCTGATGCCAATAAATAAAGCTCTCAATTCAGGTATATTTATGTAAATATAATCAAAAAATATGAGATAAAATGATGATGCTAGTTTTCAAAATAACGGTTCAGAGACTCCTGCAGATGAGCACGGATATCATCAACTAGACATTTCGGTTCCAGTACGGTTACTTCTTTTCCATAGGAAAGAATCTCCTGCATAAAATCATAGGTAGGATGAAGAAAGAACTCAAAATAAATTTCTTCAGGTGTTTCCTTAGTCTCTTTCTGAGATTGATGGAGCGGAAAACTTCTGATGTATTCCCCCTGATGGCGGCTGCATTTTAGAACAATATTTTGCGGTTTTTGTTCCGTGAGATTCATGACTCCAAAAGCATTTTTGAAATGTTCCCTGAAATTGTAGCTGTATTTTTCACGGAATTTATTTTTTCCGACATCCAGATAATTGATTCTGTCCAGTCCGAAAGATTTTAAAATTTTATCTTTAGTATCGATGGCAATAAGATACCATCTGTCTTTAGATTCTTTTAAAGCCAGAGGATGTACCTTCCGGGAAGTCATCAGCTTGTTTTTGTAATTATAATGTTCAAAACTGACCACTCTCTTATTACGGATGGCAAAGAACAGATCGTAAAAGTTTTCTACACCTGTCGGCTTTCTGCTTTCAAAAAAAATAAAGTCTGAAAAATCCGGATGAAGGTTCAGCGCATTGCTTACCTGAAAAGACTCCAGCAACTTCTGGTTATATTCATCCACTTCCATAATAGGGCGGCTTTCAATATAGTACCGGTTATCTCCCTTTTTTTTATTATGGATAGAAAGATTGAAAAGATCTGAGATCTCACGGATATCCCTCTGTAAAGTACGGATGGAATAGCTCTTGATTCCCGCATCCTGGAATTCAAAAGAATTTAAAAGGTATTCTTCTAGCTGAGAATACGTTGCAGGAGAGTTTTCCAGTCTTTTAATAATTAAGGCATATCTTGTCAGATAAAAGTCTTTCTTCATGGTAAAATTTTGTAAGACAAATATATGTGCTTAATGCGACAAAATGTGTCGTGTTTTATTTTTTATGACAATTTTGTGGTAGAGGAAGCTTAAATATAAGGGGGGCTGATACTTATTCTCAGTAATGAAAATAAGTGCACAATCTGAGTGCGGTTTTATGTGAAAAATGAAACCGGGAAGGCTCTGTTTTGAGCAGATTCCTTCGCCGGCTTCATATAATAGTCAGGTAATAACTATAAGAATAATTGCTTTATAATAAGCTTTATGTAATTGGTCTGATGTTTTTTAAATAAAGTTCCGGCTGCCCACGCTTTTGTGAATGGTGAGTTCAAAGGTATAGCGAAAATTTGACGAGATTGCGTGAGCATTATGGATGCTTAAAGTAGGGTGAGCAGCTTCGGAACTTCTATTGTTTCAAATTTTATTTATAAGGTTTCTTCTTCAAGAATATCATTTTCAAAATCCTGTCTGAAGAAGTTTTCAATATCATTAAGATAGTTTTCGTAGTCCATCTCTGCATTTTCGATGTCACTCCATTCTATTGTATAGAGATCTTCATCAAAGAGTAAATCTGTGTTGTGATTGGTTGTCTCCATGTTTTGTATTTGGTGATTTGGGTTAATTTTTGAACATATTTTATACTGTTCAGCATTGATCAATGTTGAATTCAAAAGGTCTTTTTAATTTTTATAGATTATTTTTGTGTTCCTTATTTATATTTCAAAAATAAGAGGGCACAGCGTCAAAACTTGACGTATAAAAAAATAGCTCAAAAAAAATTTGAACTATTTTAGTTTTTTAAGAAAAATCTTTACGCTCTATCTCATCTGCCATAAGCATGATGATGTCCATCTCCGAAAGCATCGACTTGAGTTTTACAGCGCCCATTTTCAGATCATTGTCAGAAAGGATAAACCACCATACTTTTTGTACAAAATCTTCAAATTGGAGTTCAGGGCTGTACAATTGTGTTGATGTTTGAGCTGCTAAAGTCAGTACCTGTTTTGTGATTTCTCTGCACTCGTTCATTTTTCCTTCGTGAGGTAATAATACATTGAGCACACAGTTTTGTGCTTCGTAGAGAAGATTAGCCGTAATCTTGAGTTGATTCTTCTTAGCGTTAAAACTTCTCTCATCGCTGATTTTTCCGGCCAGAATTTTACTTCTGAATCCTGCTATTTCCGAAACTTCACTGATGGAGTTTGCCGAAAGAATGTCTTCAACAGATTTTAGCCAGAGAAGCATTTTTTCTATAAAAAAAGGATCTTTTTTCTCTAACGCAGAAACAATATCCGGAAAGCTCAACAGCTGTTCCTTTAATTGGGAAACTAAAATAAACTGAGATTTTTTCATTGGTTATTCCGGGATTAATGTTTCTACAATATTTCCGTTGATATCTTCATATCTTGACCATTCCATTCCTGCTTCAGTTACGTTCATTTTAGCAAAAATCAGACATTTGCTGTCCAGCTGCATCAGCTTGCTTGCTTCTACAATAATTTCACGATCATCCGTTTTTTCAATTACTCTTTTTACTTCGGAAATAATTCTGTTGAACAGACTTTGGGATAAAAGCTGAGGGTCTGTGACTTTCCAGGCAAAGTTGGGAAGTGAACGGCAATATTCGATGGTATATTTTGTGATGGGTTCAAAATATTTGATTTGTTCATCAGTGAGTACAGGCTTATTTTCAGCTTTAATTTTAGTGACATAATCATTATAACTTAATTCCTGATTGGCAAGAAAGTTCTTTAAATTCTGATCATTTTTAGTATCAGAAGAATTGTAATCGGTTTTGGCTACTTTGATAATTTCGTCATATGTGAAATCCCGGAAAGATAAAATTGGGGAACTTCCGGCCATGGCAAAAGGTATTGTCAGATCTACGGTTCCGACTTTCATCCTTGGAACCGAAAAGTGTTTTAACAGATCATCCTGAGCGTATTCTTTAGCAATTTGTACCGTCTGTAAATCAGTCATTTTTCTGGCAGCAGTAATTTCGGAAACAATACCTCCCAGATATTCATTCAGTTTTGGCATAATAAGTTTTTTTTTAAATGAGTAAGAATTTTAAGTTTAAAAAGGATGACCGCCGGAGCAGCCACCCTAAAGGCTTATTAAGCCGGATTTGCTATCGGAGCTGCAGAAGCAACAATAGCATCTTCTAACATATCCATGATTTTTGAAAGTCCGGCTGGAAGCTCATCGTTGACAGCCTTTACATGTACTCCTAAGGTATATGTTTTTTCTGTTGTAGATGTGCTTGAACTTGTTTTCTTATAAGAAGCAGAAGCATTGAATTTCACTTTCCAAAACTTTGCGCTCAGGGAAGCACTTCCCTGAAACTCACTGGCAATGCTTTGGGTTTCTACTGAATTTAGCTTTGCGTTGAAGTCAATCGTCATTTCATCAATTCTCAGCGCCGGAATGGTAAGCATGGAAAGTAACGGGACACTTAGCTTTACCTCTGATTTAACCACGCTATCGGTACTTCCTGTAGTACTGGGTACTGACTTTGTATAGACAAAGTCAACATACTTAAGTTTTGTAGCGCCGCCCTGTGCGTCCGGCTGTTCAAAACCTACTTCTTTAATAAAGTTGACCTGCGACATGGAGGCGTCATGCTGGGCTTTAATAGCAGCCTGCATAGGCCCTCCAATGTAAACACTGAAATCTAAACTGTTTAATTCTTGTACTAAATTTGCCATAATTTTAAAATTGTTAAGAGTATTAATTGGTTAATAATATATAGTAGTGCTAGCAGACTAATATTCAATAGGGAGCAATACATATCCGGTTCAGTGCTGGGTACTGAGCGTTCATTATTTTAAAATAATCGGAATGTTTAAAAAAATGGAATAAGCTTTTAGCTTTAGTTTTCTAGGTTATTTAACTGACTTAAAGATCGTTTACTGAGACGTCAAAACTCGTCGTGTTATAAATTTTTTTTTTAGTTTTTCAAAATTAATTCAGATGGAGTAAACGTCTTTTCATCTTAGAGAATTTTTAATATAAGCTAAAAAGCTTATTTTTAGATATTATAAGTTGTTAAGCTTATATTTTGTTTTTGATGAGCTTCTGAACGATTTCATTTAATGTTTCCCTGTTATCATCAATATAACTCAGCCCGGCCTGGATCAGGTTTTCAATATTAGACCGCCTTACATTATCCATTGCCGGAGAGGCGTTTTTTAACGAAGGATTCAGACGGTAATAATTTTTCTGATTTCTTATGCCTAATGTCTGAAACATCTGAGACAGCTGGTAATCTACAGTTTCTGCATTGGCAGACATCAAAATGTCAATGATAGGATTTACCCAGCCTATTTTTCCCGATTTTTCCAATCTTTTAAAGGAGTAGGGGCGGGCTTCAATTCCTGTCCCGATAGAGATAATAATCATGTCATTGACTCCGGGATGATTAGCTTTCTGATGATTCTTTAAAACTTCGGCAAAAGGAATTTTTCGTGCTTCGGCATAAGCACATAAGGCCGGATTATTGGCAAACATACCACCGTCAATCAGGCTAAAAATCTGTCCGTACATGGATTTTATCTGTACAGGACTGAAATAAGTAGGCGCTGCTGAGGTGGCTCTGCAAATATCTTTTACATAAAAATTATCGGTACTGAGATTCGCTTCCCAGGAGTTGAAAAGCTTGGCTCTTCTGTTTTCTATATCATAACTTGTAATTAAACATGGTTTTATAAGTTCTTTTAATTCCAGATTTCCAAAAAAATCGGTTAGGTTTTTTTCAAGTGCTTCCTGAGAAATTCTTTCATTCAGTAATCCAAACGGATTGACCAGTTTTTCCCAAAAAGAAACCTGAAAAATGTCTCCACCCTTTTCAGCGTATAATTCCAATCCTTTTTGAATGGAATATTTTGCTTTCCGGGTTTCATCGGGGCAAAGGATAATAGAAGCAATCAGACCTCCTGTGCTGCTGCCTGCGACCAGATCGAAGTAATCTCCGAGCCTGGCACTCGGCTTATCATAGTACTGGAGCTGTTCTTCTATGTAACGTAGAATAATACAGGTGATAATTCCCCTTATTCCACCCCCGTCCAAAGAAAGTAAGGTTGTCTTTTTCATGTGATATTTTAATTGTTTTTTTAAAAGGACACATGCAATCTTCAACAGATAGAACCGTGTTTTTTTGGAAAAATATTGTGGTTTTTATCCTTAGATTTGATTGCTTTTTTAGTAGTTATCTAGTAAAGCAAAGGTAGGCGGGGACAGCGACAAAAGGTGTCGTATTTTAGTTGTTTTTTAAATAAATGAGGTCTAAAAAATAACGTAATTCTCTTTGTCTCTGGGCATTTTTAAAAGGGTTTTCCAATTGGTTTTCACGGTGCCTTCTGAAGACGGGATACTCTTCTTTTCGAAATGGGGCAGATCTTTGAATGTTTTCCAGTTTCCTCCCCATTCCCAGCCGTGTTTTGCAAAAATTTTTACACATTCGTACCAATCGGCAACCTTATCGTTATCCCAGTCTTTGACGGTGTCCCAGCTTGCTGTCTTTCCGTCGATCATCAGACAGATATCTACGGCAAGACCATAGTTGTGAATGCTCTGTCCTGCTTTTGCATTGGTTACTTTTTTTCCTGAAGTAATTCTTCCGATGGCATACAGTCTTTCCTGCTCCTCAAAAGATCTCAAAGCCTGGGTAATTCTTATCTTAGCTCTTCCGGTAAGCGCTTCGTCACACTCTTTAATAATCTGCTGTACTTCATCCCTGATCAGGGGGTGAAGGGTCTGAATTCTTTCTGATGTTACTTTGTCCATATGATTTACTGTTCTGAGGCAAAAGTAGGAGCACGCTACGACAAAACTTGACGTATGTAGAATAAAATTTGTTTTATTTGTCCTCTATCAAATTGATTATATCCACAGGTTTGGTACTGAAATTTTTAGACAAAAGCCAGTAGACAAAAAGAAGTAAATACGACAAGATCTGGTGTGCTTTAATTGATTTTTTTACGATTGTAACCCCTTTTCTTAATAAGCAGGGATCATATCGAGGTCCTGTTGTATAATTTCTATTTAAGTTTTAATAAGAATGAAAAAAAAACTCCGAAAATACAGATTGATTGTATATTTGTAAAAGATGTTGTCTTCAGACAGGGAATGAAGATAATGGATGAAAATTAAAAAACACAAGACTTCATGCATACGATTTTACCTTTTTTACTGGCTATGGTTGCCGCTATTGTATTATTGAACATGTGGGCGAACCGACTGAGAATTGCTTATCCGATTTTGTTGGTGGTATTCGGCCTGCTCGTGAGTTTTATACCGGGACTACCCGCTGTAAAAATTAATCCGGATCTTATCTTTTTTATATTTCTGCCCCCCTTATTATTTGAAGCTGCATGGACGATCTCTTTTAAGGAGATGAAGAAATGGTGGCGCATTATCGGAAGTTTTGCTTTTCTGGTCGTTTTCTTTACTGCTTTCACAGTGGCCATAGCGGCCAATTATTTTATTCCCGGATTTACCATTGCCCTTGGATTTCTGTTGGGAGGAATTGTTTCTCCTCCTGATGCGGTAAGCACAGGTGCCATTATGAGATTTGTGAAAATACCTAATACGACCTCGGCGATTCTGGAAGGTGAAAGCCTGCTGAATGATGCTTCTTCTCTTATTATTTTTCGTTTTGCCCTGATTGCAGTAGGAACGGGCCAGTTTGTATGGCAGGAAGCCTCATTAGATTTTTTATGGATGGTGATAGGAGGAACGGTAATTGGGCTCGTTCTGGCGTGGCTGTTTGTGCAGGCTCATAAAAAACTTCCTACGGATGCTTCCTCGGATATTGCACTGACCCTTATTGACCCTTATTTGATGTATTGGGTCGCTGAACAGTTCCACTGTTCCGGGGTATTGGCTGTTGTATGCGGCGGATTATATATGTCCAATAAAAGAATGATTTTCTTAAACAGTACCAGCCGTATAAGAGGATACAGTGTCTGGGAAAGTTTTGTATTTATTTTAAACGGAATTGTTTTTCTGATTATAGGGCTGGAACTTCCTGAAATTGTCGGTGGGTTACGCTCAGAAGGGATTCCTCTGAAAACAGCAATTGAATATGGCGTCTGGGTAACGGTGATCCTTATTTTAGCCAGAATTATAAGTTCATATGCGGCGATGATCGCAACTATTATTTTCCGGCCGAGTGTGGCGCCAAGGGCTTCTTCTGCCAGAAGGCGTTTTGCCATGCCGCTTATACTGGGATGGACAGGTATGAGAGGGGTCGTTTCATTAGCTGCAGCACTGGCAATTCCTATCACCCTTGAAAACGGAACCCCTTTCCCAAACAGAAATCTGATCCTGTTCATCACTTTTGTTGTGATCCTGCTTACTCTTTT
Source organism: Chryseobacterium sp. (assembly GCF_019236175.1). Classification (GTDB taxonomy): domain Bacteria; phylum Bacteroidota; class Bacteroidia; order Flavobacteriales; family Weeksellaceae; genus Chryseobacterium. Next base: position 100,116 of record NZ_JAFAJM010000014.1, on the reverse strand, counting down.
GGTACAGGGGCTTACCCTGCCTTATTTTATAAAGTATTTACGTCCGTTTGCTGACTTTACCGATGAAGAAAAAGAGAAACAGGCAAGGCAGGAAGTCAGACACCAGCTGAAGCAACATGTTTATCACTTTCTGAAAAATAAACATGAAAATGCAGTGCACAGCAGTACCGGAATTGAAAGGCTCCTGAGACATTGGGAGGAAAAGAACCAGAGCAATAATACAGACTGGATGGATGAAGAGATCAGGACTGTTTTCTTTGAAATGCTGGAAAGTCAGAGACAGTTTCTTTCTGAGCTTAACAAAGATATTTCGATAGATGAAGAAATTATACGCCATCAGTTATATCAGATCGATCTGGAAGAAGAACGGCTAAGAATGTTATTGTAATATAGACGGAAATGGCAGGCTTGTATTGGCGAAATGAGATTTTGAAGCTAAAATTAAAATAGGGGAACGTCAAAATATGACGCATTAAAAATCATTTTAATTATTTGATAGGTAGACTGTTAAAGCTTGTGTTAATTTTGAAATGAAAGCTTATTTTATTCTTAAAAAAGAATAATTTTGCATTATATATTCATCATCATGTACGCTCTCGTAGATTGCAATAACTTTTTTGTTTCCTGTGAAAGAACTCTGAATCCGGGCCTTGAAGGCAAACCTGTTGTGGTTCTTTCCAACAACGATGGGTGTGTTGTATCCCGAAGCAAAGAAGCAAAAGACCTTGGAATTCCTATGGCAGCACCTGCTTTTAAGTATAAAGATCTTTTTAAGAAACATGATGTAAAGAGTTTTTCCGCAAAATTTGAACTCTATAATTATAAAAGCCAGCAGGTAATTAATATTGCGAAGTCTTATGTTGTTGATCATGAGGTGTATAGTATTGATGAGCTGTTTTTGGATCTGACAGGATTTAAGTATATTGATATTTATGAATATTGTGTGAAAATCAAGCAGGAAATTTCAGAGAAAGAAAATATTCCGGTGAGTATAGGAATTGCTCCTACGAAGACCTTATGCAAAGTGGCCAACAGAATTGTGAAAGATTTTCCGGAAAAATGTAACGGTGTTTATATTCTGGATACGCCTGAAAAGATTGAAAAAGCGTTGAGGTGGCTTCCTATAGGTGATGTGTGGGGAATTGGCAGAAAGCTCGGTGCAAAAATGAATGATAGCGGGGTGTATAAAGCCTGGGATCTTCTTCAGAAACCGGAGATATGGATCCGGAAAATAATGGGAATTCACGGTATTAGAATGATTAATGAACTGAAAGGAATCCGCCAGCTGGAACTCGATGCTCCATCTCCTAAAAAATCTATAGCCGTTACCCGAAGTTTTATGGAAATGCTGACAAAAAAAGAAGATGTCAGAGAAAGAGTAGAGACTTTTGGAATGTATTGCTCTGAGAGATTGCGAAAGCAAAATACCTGTTGTAAAATGATTAGTGTTTTTGTGCAGACCAACCGCTTCAGAAAAGACCTTCCCGAATACAGTAATGCTGTCACACAGATACTTCCTAATCCTACCAATTCTTCTATTTTAATCGGAAGGGTAGTGAATGAGCTGTTTGAAGCTGTTTTTAAAGAGGGTTTTCATTATAAAAGAGCGGGGGTTATGGTTAATGATTTTGTTCCTGAAGATCAAAGGCAGATCAGCCTGTTTGAAGAAGATACCCAAAATCAGCATCTGCCCGTTATGAAAGCGATGGATGCCATGAACAAAAAGTTCGGAAAAGATAAAGTCCGTTTGGGAAGCATGAGTGGCGAAAATACCTTTGGCCGTGCTCAGCTGTCTCCGGAATATGAGGCCTTTTTGAAAAAGAATACATTGCCTGAAGCGAATTTTAGGTTTCATTGATCTCAGTTTTCTTTACCATTTGGAAACTCAAAAGATCCCTCCCTTCAATAATAGTTATCTATGTATGGTTTTAAAAAACAAAAAAGCTGTATATTTCAGAAACCATGAAACTATATAATTATTGGGCATTTTCAATCTATAAACTTCTGAAAATAGGCTTTAAAAAAGATGACAGAAGTATCTTAATTCATAAGACGGCACTTGTCGTTAGTTTTCTTCTGTTCTTAATTTTGTGTTCTTTAAAATTCTTTTCGGAACTTAATGGATATGATGATACTGTTATTTCCAATCTGTATCTGTTTGGAATCATGTGTGTTATATGGTTGTTTAATTATCTGTATCTGAGAAAGGGAACTTTTATAAAGGACGATTTTTTCTTTAATTATACCAATATCATTGTCGCTGTGATATCCATAGTGGGTGTTTTTATTCTTTTTATGATCACTGCTGATAAAAGCAGAGAAAGAATTTTTAAGAAGAGGGGATATTCTCAGGAAATTATTGATAATGGCGGAGCAGAGCCGTTTGATCCTGATAAAAAGCCGGCATCACTGGAAGATGAAATCCGGCTATGGTATCATTATAGGTGGGAAGGAAAAGATAAGGCCAATAGATAAGCCGTTAAAAAACACGACAGCAGTGTTTTTGACAAATCGGATCTACTCAATATATTTTTCAGACTCTTTTACTGAAAAAACTGAACTGTTTCATTGACAAGAAACCTCACCTGATCCGGTCTTCCCCTGTCGTTTTTAGGACTGTTGGAATAACTTCCGGTTCTTACGATGATCATTTGGTATTCCGGAACCATAATAATATATTGTCCCTGAAGTCCCAGAAAATAATAATGTCTGACCGGATTATCATTATTGATCCAAAGACCCAGTCCGTATATTCCTTCAGATTTCTCTGTCGGGGTTCTCATGGCTTCAATAAAAGCGGTATTAAGAACCTGCTGATCTCCAACTTTACCATCATTCAGGAATAATTGTCCCAGTTTAGCAAAGTCTCTTGCATTGGAATGGATGCAGCAATATGTTTTTTCCATTCCGTAATTGTCTGTACTCCATTTTGCATTTTGTTCCATGCCCAGCGGAATCCAGAATTTTTCTGATAAATAGGTAGCCAGCGGTTTTCCCAGTGCTTTTTTTACAGCAAAGCCAAGAAGCTGTGTAGAGCCGCTCTGGTATTCAAACCGGGAGCCCGGTTCCTCTTTGAATTTTCTTGAAAATACTGCTTTTACCAGGCTCTTTCCGTAATAGGCTTTTGCATTGGGAAGAAAAGGGTTGTTATAATTTTCGTCCCAGTCAAGTCCTGCTTCCATCTGAGCGAGATTTTTAAGGGTAACACTGCTTCCAAATGTTTTTTCGCGAAGTTCAGGATAGAATGTGGCCATCTTTTCATCAATGTCTTTTATAATACCTTCTTCAAGAGCTTTTCCCAGAAGCATAACCGTAACAGCCTTTGCCATGGAAAAAGAATTGGTCTGTGAAAGCTGATTATAGCCATCCCAATACTGCTCATGAAGAATTTTTCCGCTTCTGATCACTATAAAAGCCGCTGTTTTGGAATGTTTTAAATTATCAACTAAGCTTTTAGGTAATTCCTTTTTATTATAGTCCGGATCCTCTTCCCAAAGCTCAGGAGATTCTGTGGCCACAGGATTGCTTGGAAAAAGATCTCCGTCATCAATATAAGCACTGGACTTTCCTTTAAGGTAGGTTTTGGATATGCCGCTAAACAGATAGTCGTATCCCAGGAAATAAGCTGCTGCAGCACCTGCTACAGCACCACCTATCATGTACTTTAGTATTTTCATATTGTTATGAATCGGTCTCTGACAAAATTAAACTAATTTGGTTATAAAAGTAAAAATGAACCGGTAAAAATTTAAAGACTAATAGTATTCATAAAGTGAAGTAATCGTGGTGGTTCCATAGGATGAAATGTCATAAGTGGTCACTGTTTTGGTAGGATAATTGTCACCTCCGAGAGTATGGGTTGCCGTAATTTTGTTGCTTCCGTTAACCGCTCCCGAATAGATTTCTTTCTGGGTGAGGAGATTATTGTAAGATAGCTGCCCGTCGTGTACATCTGTTAAGGCGAGTTCAATAAAGCCTTTGACACTTCTCATCGGATTGTTGGAAGTATCAAACATATTGGTAATATTGTAGGTGGTTCCGTTATAAATGTAACTTACTGAGGCTACATTGCCGTTGTTTGTTAAATAAGCATCCGCCTGGGCAAACTGAAGATTCGAATAGGTTCCCGTGGATGCATTATAGGTGGCATCTTTATACTCATTAAATTTTACATGCGTATTGCTTACGTACTGATAGTTTTTGGTGTAAACCAGTATTCCCTGTTCTTTATCAGTTACTTTCTCTGTGGCAAGTTTTCCGTTGGAATAGGTGAATTCTTTCATAAGAACCAGTACACCGCCAACGAATTCTTCCATTTTAATGATATAATCTCCATTATAAGTATAAATGATTTTATCATCATCTGCTGCATTGTAGGATTCTGTTATTTTGTCTCCGTTATATTTAAATTCCAGAACATAAGGCGTGCCGGTCTGTTTGATCTCGGTTGCTTTTTTCAGAAGACGGAAAGCAGCATTGGTATTATTGTTTTTTTTGCCCTCGTCCCTGTGATCTGCAGGATTGTCATTGGATACGCAACTTGAAATCACGGCTACAGCCAGTGATGAAATGAGTAGTTTTTTCATGGTTATTACCAGTTTTTAGTTTTTAGTCCGTTAAAAATAGCAATTTTCGTGGTATGTTGATCTGCTCTGATTAAAAAATAAAAAAGCCCTGAAATATTTCAGGGCTAGGGATTTATATACTGTAAATCATTATTTGTTGTATTCGTAAAGGTAAGTGCGCTTATTAGTTCCAATACTGGAGCTTACATAAGTCATCTCAGACTTTGTAGGATAATTAGCTGCATTAAGCGTATGAACTCCATTGGATTTATGAGTTTCATTCAAAGTACCTGTATAGGTACCGTTTGAGCTTAACAGATTACTGTAACCAATTTCACCGTCATTATTGCTAAACATTTCCATTTTTACAAAACCGGTTACATTCTTCATAGGATGGTTGTTTCCGTCATAAATGTAAGTAATACTATGGGTAATTCCCATGTTTGTAGAACTGCAGGAAATCATATTGCCATTATTGAAATAAACATCTTTCTGAATAAACTTGATATCTGAATAAGCACCTGTTGTCGGATTATATGTAGCCGTATAAAAATCATTATACTGTACATGATTGTCACTCAGATATTGATAGTTTTCAGTATAAATCAAGGGTTGCCCCTTTTCTTTATTCGTTACCTTTTCAGAAACCAGCTTACCACTGGAATAGGCATACTCTCTTGTGATTTTTAATACTCCGTCTCTATAGACTTCAGCTTTTACAATATTATCCCCGTCATAAGTGAATACTGTTTTTTCTTTGTCAGTAACATCATAAGACTCGGTTATTTTAGTTCCGTTGTATTTATATTCAACAACATAAGACGAGCCATCCGGACTAATTTCAGTAGATTTCTTTAGGAGATAGGGCGTGTTGTTATTGTTATTATTGCTGCTATTGGCAGATGTATCATCATTGGATGAGCTACAGCTTACGATCACTGCCATAGCCAAAGACGAAATAAATAATTTCTTCATGATTGTTATTAGTTTTTTTTATTCCGTCAAAAATAATCATTTTCGCAATATCTGAATATATATTTTTTGAAAATGAAAAAAGCCCTGATTATTCAGGGCTTTTGCATTATATTTTAGAAAGTAAATTTCTGAAGTTGGTCTTCTCATCAATGATTCTTCTCAACTCTGAAACAGGAACTCTTTCCTGCTGCATTGTATCTCTGTCTCTGATGGTTACTGTGTGATCTGTTAATGAATCGTGATCTACCGTGATACAGTAAGGAGTACCAATAGCATCCTGTCTTCTGTAACGTTTTCCGATGGCGTCTTTTTCTTCGTAGAATAAGTTGAAATCATATTTCAGATCGTTGAAGATTTTCTCAGCATACTCCGCTAAGCCATCTTTCTTCATCAATGGAAGAATAGCAGCCTTAATTGGTGCCAATGCCGGAGGTAAAGATAAAACCGTTCTTTCCGAACCGTCTTCCAGTACTTCATCTTTTAAGCAGTGTGAGAAGATAGAAAGGAATAATCTGTCCAAACCTACAGAAGTCTCCACTACGTAAGGAACATAGTTTTCATTTCTTTCAGGATCGAAGAACTGCAGCTTTCTTCCGGAGAACTTTTCGTGCGCCTTAAGGTCAAAATCAGTTCTTGAGTGAATACCTTCCAGTTCTTTGAAACCAAATGGGAAGTTGAATTCAATATCAGCCGCAGCATTCGCATAGTGAGCTAATTTCTCATGATCATGGAATCTGTAATTATCATTCCCTAATCCTAATGCCAAGTGCCAGTTCAGACGTTTTTGTTTCCACTGTTCGTAGAATTCAAGCTCTGTACCCGGAGCTACAAAGAACTGCATTTCCATTTGTTCGAATTCACGCATTCTGAAGATAAACTGTCTGGCAACAATCTCATTTCTGAACGCTTTACCAATCTGTGCAATACCGAAAGGAAGTCTGTGACGTGAAGTTTTTTGAACATTTAAATAGTTCACAAAAATACCCTGAGCCGTTTCCGGTCTTAAATAAAGATCCATTGCGCTGTCTGCAGAAGCACCTAATTTAGTTCCGAACATTAAGTTGAACTGTCTTACTTCCGTCCAGTTTTTAGAACCCGTATCCGGATCAGCAATTTCAAGTTCTTCAATCAAAGCTTTTACATCAGCAAGATCTTCATTTTCCAGAGATTTTGCCAATCTTGAAAGAATAGCCTCTCTCTTTGCTCTGTATTCCAAAATTTTTGGATTGGTAGCAACAAACTGATCTTTATCGAAAGCATCTCCGAATCTCTTTGCCGCTTTTTCAATTTCTTTATTCTCTTTATCTTCAATTTTAGCACAATAGTCTTCCACCAAAACATCTGCTCTGAAACGTTTTTTAGAATCCTTATTATCAATCAATGGATCGTTGAAAGCGTCTACGTGGCCTGATGCCTTCCATGTTGTTGGGTGCATAAGGATTGCCGAATCAATACCCACAATATTTTCGTTAAGCTGTACCATAGCTTTCCACCAGTATTGTTTGATATTATTTTTAAGTTCAGCACCGTTCTGTCCATAATCATAAACAGCGGATAAACCATCATAGATCTCACTTGAAGGGAAAATAAACCCGTATTCTTTAGCGTGAGAAATTACTTTCTTGAAAACATCTTCTTGCTTTGCCATAATTTTTTTACGTCTGATGTGCAAAAATAGCAAATTGGATCCAAAATCATGAGATTCAGTAAAAAAAGCTGTTAATAATCCATTAAATAGTTTGATTTTCGTTTTTAGGAGCCGGGAACCTGCTTTCCACTGTATCTTTTTTGTCGCAGCTTCCGCTTCACTCCGGCCGCAACAAAAAAGGATGCCGTTACAATCAGGGCTAGATCAGTAGAAAATTTCTACTTTTGCCCCATGTTAGAAATTCTTTATCGCGACGAACATATTATTGCCATCAATAAACCCAGTGGATTATTAGTTCACAAGTCCTTCTATGCAGGGGAAGCAGATACCTATGCTATTCAGGAATTACGAAAGCAGATTGGACAAAAAGTCTATCCTGTGCATCGTTTAGACCGCAAAACCTCCGGGGTTTTGTTGTTCACTTTAGATAAAGATACACTGAGAATCATGAGCGACCGTTTTGCAACCCGGGAAGTGGAGAAAAAATATATCGCCATTCTACGAGGCTGGGCGAAAGAAGAAGAAACCATCGATTATGATCTGGTTAATGAAAACGAAGTCAGGCAAAATGCGATTACTTATTATCGTCTTTTACAAAAATCAGAAATCGATTTACCCTTTTTAAAACATCAGACTTCGAGATACTGTTTAGTAGAAGCGATCCCTGAAACAGGACGATTTCACCAATTGAGAAAACATTTTAAACATATTTTACACCCCATTTTAGGATGCCGGAAACACGGCTGCAATAAACAGAATAAATTATGGCTTCAAACATTTGAAATTAACAAAATGACGCTTCATGCTCATCAATTGATTTTTAATCATCCTATTTCTAACGAAAGAATTACGGTAAATGCTACTATAGATGAAGAATTTAAAAGAGTAGGAGATATCCTGAACTTCGATTTGAGTTCGTATTCTTAATGATCTTAAAGAAGAAAATCTTTAGAAAACATCCTTGTCAAGGTTTTAAACCTTGACAAGGATAGTCAGCGTAAAAAAATTCTCGATGGTTTTCAGATTACACAGTTTTTGTATGATATAGATAGTATTAATAATTCATTTCTTGATAAAATATCATACGTCAATTATAGATTAATTTTAAAATGAGTATTTTTGTAAAACTTTTTTTCAATGTACAAATCGCTCATCCGTCCGGTTCTTTTCAAATTTGATCCCGAAGAAGTGCATCACTTTACTTTTTCGATGCTTAAGAATTTTGGATTTCTTACTCAATTATTTTTCCCAAAACCTATTGAAGACAAACGTCTGGAAAGAGAAGTTTTCGGATTGAAATTTAAAAATCCTGTAGGGCTGGCTGCCGGTTTTGATAAAAATGCAGCATTGTTTAACGAGTTGGGAGATTTAGGTTTTGGATTTGTAGAAATCGGAACTGTAACCCCAAGAGCTCAGGCCGGAAATCCTAAGAAAAGACTATTCCGTCTTATTGAAGATGGAGGAATCATCAACAGAATGGGGTTCAATAATGATGGGCTTCAGGCTGCCATTGAAAAACTGAAATCCAATAAAGGAAAAATAATCATTGGTGGAAACATCGGAAAAAATACAGATACCCAGCCCGAAAATTATACCCAGGATTATCTGGATTGCTTTGAAGGGCTTCATCCACATGTAGATTATTTCGTACTGAATGTAAGCTGCCCGAATGTAGGAAGTCACGCGAAATTGGAAGATGTAGAATACCTGCGTGAACTGATTACGGAAGTTAAGAAAATCAATCAGTCGAAAACGGTGCAAAAACCGGTATTACTAAAAATTGCACCCGATCTTAATAATCAGCAACTGGATGAAATCATCGATCTGATTGCAGAAACAAAAATTGACGGAGTCATTGTTTCCAATACGTCTGTCAACAGAGAAGGACTGAAAACATCTCCTGAAGTTTTAGAACAAATCGGAAACGGAGGTTTAAGTGGTAAGCCTATCCGTGAGAGAAGTACAAAGATGATTAAATACCTTTCCGATAAAAGCAACAGAGCATTCCCAATCATTGGAGTAGGAGGAATTCATTCGGCAAAGGATGCCATTGAAAAACTGGATGCAGGAGCTAGTTTAGTGCAGCTATACACCGGATTTATCTATGAAGGGCCTGAGCTGATTAACGAAATCAATAAAGAAATTCTAAAAAGAGCAAGCAGATTGCCAAGATAGAAATAAAAAGAGAGCGCTGGCAGCGCTCTCTTTTATTTATTTTGATTTTATAACATGAACCCTTTTAGTATCAATCCTTAATGAATATGCAGGTGAAGAGTAGGATTTTGGAACGTTAAACTGAAGTACATTTGGGTCTTTGGTCTTTATCTTCCGGGTTTCAGATATTCCTTTCCGGCAGCTTTCCGTCAGATATTCTTCATAATGTTTGTAATTCCAGTCTTTGGTAAAATATAAAATCCGATATCCTTTTTCCCCGTCACTGGCTCCGCACATCCCGCAAAAATTAAAATTGGAAACTTCTTCAAAATATAGAAGAATCCTGTTTCCCTGTTCTCCGGAAGCAAATGATATGAATTGATTTCCGCCTGCCTTATTAATGAAATCATACGTATTGATCTTTTTATTATCCGGTAAAATCAGATAATTATTATACCGGTAAATCATATCATTCCCGGTGAAAAGCTTTGCGGAAAGCACTTTTTTATTATGATAAAAATTTCCTGAGACTGTATTTTCTTTTGGTACAGGTTGTCCGAATATAACAGACTCCTGAGGAGCCAGTTTTTGTGCGATTTCATGAGTTTGTTCTATGGCCTTTCGGGAGGTGATTTGTTCCTTGAAAATTTTAGAATTCATCTTTTGCCTATTCCCAAAGTTATACAAATACATATTGCCATAAAAATCGTAGATGCCGGTTAAAGGAATTTTCTTCTGGTATTTGTCGTAATAGTACCAGCCGTCTACATAATGCTGATACTGATCACAGTCTATAATGCCTGTATAACGAAGCTGAAAGGTTACAGGAACTCCTGCAATCTCGCCTTTAAAGACTTGGGAAGAATCTGTGACTGCTTTTAATTCAATCTTTTGACTTTTACCGGAAAGGAAAAAGGAAAGAAAGAGAGCAATAAGGAGTTTTTTCATGGTTGTGTTTCGGTTTTTAAATAAAGAAATGAGAAATGGTGTATATAATTAAACCTACCAGACCTCCCACTAAAGTTCCGTTCACACGGATAAACTGAAGATCTTTTCCTACTTCCAGTTCCAGTTTTTCACTTAATTCTTTACCTTGCCAATTCCCTACAGTGGTACTGATGAGGTTTCCGAACTGATGAGTGTTTTTCAGAATATATTTATAAGCGGTTACCCGAACCCAATGGTCAATTTTATTCTGAAGATTTTCATCTGTTTTTAAATTTTGTGAAAACTCATTCAGATTTTTAGAAAGATAACCTTTCAGAGCAGACTGATCCTCCTGAAGTTCTTTCATAAGGGTTCTTTTGATAGAAACCCAGATGTCATTGGAATATTCATCGAGTTTATCATTTTTAAGAAGACCGTTTTTAATGGTTTTAAACTCTTCGTCCCATTTCGGATCTTCTTTAAGATCAACTGAAAATTCATAAATTTTTTGAGTGATTAAGGCTCTTACTTCATGGTTGGGATCTTCCTCTATTTCTTTGAAAAAATCAGATAAACCGTCTGCTATTTTATCAGCAATTTTATTGTCAACAAAAGATGGAATGAAAGTGTAACTTCCTTTTTTCACCCGATCTTTGATCATTTCATCATTCTGAATAATGTATTCTTTGATCTGTTTGGAAAGATTGGTGATGATTCTCTGATGGTCATTTTTTTCCAGGATATAATTGATCCCGTTGCCCACCACTTTATTCAGTTTGATACCATCGGTCATTTCTGACACTTTTTTGCTGATAAACTGACTCACAGTGGAATCATCCAGTTTATTGAGAATGTCCAGAACAATATCCGACAGATTTCGGATCAGAATATCCTGATTTTTTTCTTTACCAAGCCATTCCCCCACAAAGTTTGAAACCCTGATTCTTTGAATGTAGGGACGGATATTTTGAGGAGAAAGAAAATTACTCACCACGAAGCTTCCCAGGTTATCACCCAATTTCTGCTTACTGTTTTCAATCAGATTGGTATGGGGAATCGGAAGTCCCAACGGATGACGGAATAAGGCCGTAACTGCAAACCAGTCTGCTAATGCTCCTACCATAGCCGCTTCTGCAAAAGCCCGTACATAGCCAATCCAGTGAGAATTGCTGGACTTTTGAAGAACCGTCGTAACAATGAAAATAACCGCCATCAGAACAAATAATCCGGTGGCAAATGCCTTATATTTTCTAAGTTGTTTTCTTTTTGCTTCGTCATTCATATTCTCAAATTTACTAAATTTGGTTATCAAATCATCCAATATTTGAACCACAAAAGACGCAAAAGTTTTATTGTAAAGAGTTTAGCTCCCTTACATGTTTGTTTTGTGGCTAAGATATAAGACATTTAAAATTTTGATGAAATTTTTATTTTCAGCCATTATATTAATTCTTCTGCAGGGATGTACGCAGAAACAGCAACCTATTAAAATTACTTCTATGGAAAATAAAGAAGCAAAAAGCAATCCATATTACTCAAGAACAGATACTACGAAACTGAATATCCCCAATAGCGAATGGAAAAAAATACTTGCCCCGGACCTTTATGCAATTGCTAGAGAAGCGGCAACGGAAAGGGCTTTTACTGGAAAATATAATGAGTTTGATGAGTTAGGAGATTATTACTGTGCTGTTTGTGGTAATCATTTATTCCGTTCCACTTCAAAATTTTCCAGCAGTTGTGGATGGCCAAGCTTCTTTGAAGCTGATAAAGAAGGCGTATATTATAAAAGAGATCAGACCTACGGAATGGAAAGAGTAGAAGTACTTTGCAAGAGATGTGATTCCCATTTGGGGCACGTGTTTGATGATGGTCCAAAACCCACAGGATTGAGGTATTGTATGAATTCTATCAGCCTGGAATTTGTTGGCGATTCTGTGAAATAATGAGCTTTATTTCACAGAATCAGGACGTTAAAGTTTCTTAAATTCAGTTAAACTTTGTAGACTTATAAGTGGCTGATAGCGATGTTTTTATAATTTTGCCCCACTAATTTGGTACTAATATATTATTGAATGAAAGGATTTTATGGCGTAATAGGCCTTCTTTACATGGTGACGACTTCATTCTACATTTCTCCGAGAGCAGAGGTAAAGAGTGTAAGTATCACCACAACAAAAACAGAAAGAGTAACAGACACGAAATCTGAGAAGAGTAATACTACAGCAGTATCTTCGGCAGAAGCATTATACAAAACCATTGAATTTGATCCTGAACATGAACTGAACTATGAAGTTTTTTCGAAAGCATTAACAGGACTTGAAAATCTAAAGAAAGCAGGACTGCTTACGGACGAGTCTCATTTATTAACTGTTTGCGATTTTTCTATGTCTTCCAATACTAAAAGACTTTGGATTATTGATCTTAACGACAAAAAAGTACTGTTCAACTCATTGGTTGCCCACGGTAAAAATACAGGCGAAGAATTTGCCACGAATTTTTCTAACACGGAAAGTTCGCGACAGAGCAGCATGGGATTTTATATCACAGATGCAACGTATCAGGGAGATAACGGGTATTCGTTGAGATTATTAGGAATGGATAAAGGATTTAATGATGCAGCGTATAAAAGAGCTATTGTGATGCATGGAGCAGATTATGTAAGTGATGCATTTGCCGCAGTACACAAAAGAATCGGAAGAAGCTGGGGCTGTCCTGCAGTACCCAGAGAACTGTCACAAGCAATGATTAATACGATAAAAGGCAGAAATTTATTATTCATCTATTATCCTGATCAAAATTACCTTTCCTCTTCGGAATGGTTAAAAGCATAAACGAAAAAGCAGTCTGATCAGACTGCTTTTTTATTTTTAGAAGAGAATTCTATGGTAAATGTACTTCCCTGAGAAATCTCAGAGTCTACATACAGGTTTCCTTCATGAATTTCTACAATTCTTTTCACAATAGATAATCCGATTCCGTTTCCCTTTTCAAAGTTTTTATTGGAACCTCTGTAAAACAATTCAAATATTTTTGTGAGATCCTGTTCTGATATGCCAACTCCGTAATCTACAAAACGAATTTTTACCGACGAGCGGTGTGCTTCAATTTCTACCCGGCAGCCTTTATCTTTGGAGTATTTACAGGCATTTTCCATAAGATTTGAAAAAGCAACCTGTAATAGATAAGGGTTACCATACCCATCGTAATTGCTTTCCTCTTCATCATTACTGATATAATTGATTCCGATTTTATAATGGGTGTTTTTTTTGATCAGTGCCAGTTTGGCTTCTGCCAAGATTTCATCTAAACGGATATTAGTAAAACTGATTTGTGAAACGTCATAACTGGCTCTTGCGAAATCTAAAAGTGCCGATGAAAGTTCTGAAGCATCATTGGCATCCTGAAGCGCATTATCAATGGAAAGTTTATAATCATCCAATGTTACATTCAATTCTTTTGCCAGCTCCAGCTCTGCAATCAGGGTAGAAAGCGGAGTGCGGAATTCATGAGAAATGGTCGTCACAAATTGTTTATGATTATTAAATGACTTCTCCAGCCTGTTAAAAGTGGAGTTAAAAGTTTCTGTAAGCTCGTAAATTTCATCTTTGGCCTTCGGAACATCAAGGCGTTGGTTGAGATTATGTTCTGAAATATCGCGGATTTGAAGAATGATATCTTTTAAAGGTTTTAAAGTATAGTAGGAAAAAAGAAACCCGATGATAAAAATAACAATAACCGAGCTGATATAAATGATGATAATATCTTTTTTAAACTCTGCTATATGGGCATTTCCTGTTACATCTACAGCACTTCCGATGATATAATAATCTTCCCCAGCTGATTTGAATTTAATAGCAATGTATTGGCGGTCACCTTGCTGCCAGAATATTCTATTTTTATTGGATTTAATGATTTTATCAAGATACTTTTCATTGCTTTTCAATGGGGGAATATCTGTAAAGGTCAACTCTTTTTTACTGTTATAAACGCTGATATCAGCCTCATTCAATAATCTCTGGTTTCTTTGATGCAGTTCACGGATTTTTTCATCACTGATCCGGACATCAAAAATAAACTCAGAACGCCAGATGACTTTATATCCCAAACGATCATTAAACTCATCTTCCCTGTTTTTTTCAGAGACAACATACAGTACATAAGCAAACATAAAGAGAATGCCTGCGGTGAGAATGGCGTAAATTAATGCTGTTCTGGTGGCTATTTTCATAATTGTGAAGCAAAAATAAATCCTACACCCGGTTTGGTGTGAATAAGTTTAGTATCAAAATTCTTGTCTATTTTTTTTCGTAAGTAGGCAATGTACACATCAATATAGTTGGTTCCCGTATCAAAATGATTGCCCCATACATTATCTGCAATTTCTTCACGGGTGAGAATTCTTTCAGCATTACTTACGAGAAAGACCAGAAGTTTGAATTCTTTTGGAGTAAGTTCTATTTCTTCATTATTTCTGAAGACCCGATTAATTTTTCTATTAATCTTAAGATCATGATATTCCAGATCACTGAGATAGGTTTCTCTGTTCTTATTTGAGCTTCTTTGAAGAATGGCTTTTATTCTGACAAAAAGCTCTCGTATTTCAAATGGTTTTACCATATAGTCATCCGCTCCGGCATCAAATCCTTCTACTTTCTCATCAATGGTTCCCAATGCAGTAAGCATGATAATCGGTAAATCTGGATATTTCTGTTTAACGAATTTACACAAGTCTATACCATTCATTTTAGGAAGCATAATATCTGTAATAGCCAGATCAAAAGTTAGTTTACCAAGCAGCGCAATAGCATCCTCCGCATCTTCAGAAATATATACCTGATAGCTCTGGCTTTCTAACCCGCGCTTTAACAGACTTGAAACTCGTGAATTATCTTCTATTATTAAAATTCTCATAAGGAAATATTACAGGATTGAAGGCTGATATTCAGTTCGGTATTTTGTTTTTAAAATATTGATTTCCAGCTTTCCTAAAGCCCTTTGCAAAGGTATTTCTTATTTTCTTTTTATGGTAGCAGATTAACGCTTTTAATAGTTTTCTAAAAGGTTTCTAATAGATTTCTAATAACGGAGGGGAGCTTCCCGATCTAATTTTGTCCCGTTGAAATCAACAAAAAAGATTAGAACAGAAAAATATGAAGACAAGATCTTTCAGCACGGGAATCGCTTTATTGGCCCTGTTAGGAATCACGGGGAAATTAGAAGCTCAGAAAAAAAATGACTTTAATAATCCGGGATTGACCCATTATTTTAATGATGAACATTCACGCTATATCTCTTTAAGTGGTTATGCAGAATTATGGGCAAGATATGCTCAGCTTAATCCGGGAAGTCTTATCAACAACGAAGCTAAATCAGATGCCTCTGATCTTTCTCTTCGCAGAGTTCGTGTAAAAATGACCTATAAGCCTACTGAAAAATTAATGTTTGTTCTACAGGGCGGAACCACCAATGTCAATGTCAATGCAAAAGCAAGTAATTACTTTGATCTACTGGATGCTTATGCGGAATATTCTTTCAGTGATAAAATCGCTTTCGGGGCAGGACGTTCTACATGGAGAGGACTTTCAAGATTTACTACCGGTCCTTTAAATACATTACTTTATGATTTGCCCGCTTATGCAACAGCTAACGCAGGTGCTACTGATTATACGGTACGTGAGCTGAGTGCATATGTGAAAGGTCAGCTGGGAAGATTTGATTATCGATTGGTTGTTGCTGATCCTTATAGTATGGCGACTTCAGATCCTAAATTTGATGTAGCGACTTTCAGTAAGAATTCTCCAGGCAAAGACTTCTCCGGGTATTTCAGATATGCTTTTTTTGATAAAGAAAATATTTCAACACCTTTTAATTCAGGAACCTATGTAGGGAAAAAGAATGTACTGAGCTTAGGAGCTGGTTTTGATTATATCCACAATGCTTTATGGCATAAAGATGCTGCTAAAAATACCGTGAATGATGATATGAAGAGCTTTGCGGTAGACCTATTTTATGATGCTCCTTTAAATAAAGAGAAAGGAACGTCAATAAGTGCATATGGAATGGCGATGCATAATGACTATGGTCCTAATTATATCCGTTATGTAGGGACGAATAATCCCGCAACTTCGGTAGATGTTACACAAGCCAGTCTCAATGGTGCAGGAAATGCAATGCCGGTTATAGGAACAGGAAATACTTATTATGTACAATTAGGAGGAACCCTTCCTTATTTAGATAAAGAAAAGAAAAACCTTCAGCTTCAGCCTGCGGTGGGAATTCAGCTGTCCGACTTAAAAGGGCTTCACGATAATGCTGTTGTCTATGATGCCGGAATATCATTGCTTATGAACGGAATGTCATCCAGATTAACCTTCGATGCCCAGAACAGACCCGTATATATGAACGATCCTTCGAATAATGCAGTCGTTTCCGATAGAAAATGGCAGTTTGTCCTTAAATACAGAATAGATTTTAACTAAAAATAACCGACTATGGAAAGAAGAAAATTTTTATTCAGTTCAGTACAGGCTTCAGCTTTGTTAGTTGTTTCCGGAAATATGTTAGCCTCTGCTTTGCCGATGTTTAACCCTATAAAAAAGAAAAAAGTGTACTTCCATTATTTGCTATTCTGGCTGAAAAAAGATCTTTCAGCCTCAGAGATTAAAGATTTTGAAAATTTTTTTGAAGGTCTTAAAAAACTTCCCTATCAGAAAAATCTGCGTTATGGAAAGCCTGCAGCATCCAGCCCGAGAAATGTTCTGGATAATACATTCACCTATAATGCCTCTATGGAATTTGACAGCCTGGAAGAACTGGAAGCTTATGGCCAGCTTCCTGAACATCTTGCATTGGTTCAAAAATATAAACCATTCTTTGATAGAATGTTGGTTCACGATACCATATATAATTAAAAATAAAATTTAAATTTATAATGAAAAATATCATTAAAGGGCTAAGCCTTGTTTTAGCATTAAGTAACTTAGGGTTTATGAATGGACAGCATAAAAACCATAAAAATGTAAGTGTAACCCCGGAAGAATCTACAGCGTTTATTCCTGCCATACGGTTAATTAATAATCCGGATGGCTCATGTTCTTTCGAAAAAGGAAAGATTCCGACGCTTAAACACATGAATACGACCACTTTCTGGATGAGCAATAAGACCGAAGAGTGGGAAAAAAATGCCCATCCTGCACCCAGAAGGCAATATGTGATCACCATCAAAGGGAATATCAGATTTAAAGTAACCGATGGTTCTACTTTTATCATTAAGCCGGGGGTGGTGCTTCTTGCTGAAGATCTTAAAGGAACAGGGCATAGCTGGGATATGGTGAAAAGTAAAGAATGGGAAAGGCTTTATATTCCGATTTCAGAAAATGCCGACGATTTTTTCGTGCCTGATGCGCAATAGTTTTTAATACAGCTCTTTTTACAGAGTATATATAGATTCGTTATGTTTTTGAAGCAGCCGGTTGGGCTGCTTTTTTAGGATGTATGCCGGAATAATGTTTCTTGAAATAAAAAAATCCCTGTGTAAGACACAAGGATTAAAGATTATTTTTGTTTCAGGATTATCTAAACTTTTTGAAAACTACAGTAGCATTATGGCCTCCAAATCCGAAGGCATTGCTCAATGCAAAATTGATCTCTTTTTCCTTTGCCTCTCCAAAAACAATATTAATATCCTGTGGAATATTCTCATCAATATGATGAAGATTGATCGTTGGCGGGATAATACTATGTTGAATAGCTTTGATCGAAAGGATGGCCTCCACAGCGCCTGCAGCACCTAATAAATGTCCTGTCATAGATTTTGTAGCACTGATATCAAGATTTTTGCTTCCTTTAAAAGCAGCATTGATTGCTTTCAGTTCAATTAAATCTCCCAGTGGCGTAGAAGTGGCATGTGGATTAATATAATCTATATCTTCCATGTTGACACCTGCTTCTTTCACAGCTAATTGCATCGCTTTGATCGCTCCAACTCCTTCCGGATGAGGTGCGGTCATATGATAAGCATCTGCAGTCATTGCTGCCCCTGCTAATTCTGCATAGATTTTTGCGCCTCTCGCTACTGCGTGTTCATATTCTTCAAGAACTAATGCTCCTGCACCTTCACCCATAACAAAACCGTCTCTGTCTGCATCATAAGGACGGCTGGCTGAAGCGAAATCATCATTTCTGGTAGACATTGCTTTCATAATAGAGAATCCCCCTATGGAAGCCGGAGTAATAGCGGCTTCAGAACCACCACTGATGATTACTTTCGCTTTTCCAAGACGGATATAGTTGAAAGCATCCATTAATGCTGTGTTTCCTGTAGCACATGCTGAAACTGTGGTGTAGTTGATTCCCTGAAGACCGTATTTCATGGAAATCATTCCCGATGCCATATTGGCAATAAATTTAGGAACGAAAAATGGGTTGAAACGCGGGGTGCCGTCACCTTGTGCGAAATCCATAACCTCTTTTTCAAAAGTCCACATTCCTCCTTGTCCGGTTCCCCAGATTACTCCGGTATCGAAAGGATTCATTTTTTCCAGCTCCAAGCCGGAATCCTGAATTGCTTCTGAAGAAGCATACATCGCATATTGTGTAAACAGGTCACTTCTCTTAATTTCATTATGAGTCAGGTAAACCTTAGGATCAAAATTCTTTACCTCGCAGGCAAAATGTACCTTAAACTTCTCTGTATCGAAATAAGTAATTAATCCTGCACCGCTGACTCCTTTAATACTGTTTTGCCAAAAATCTTCGACATTATTTCCCAAAGGCGTCACTGCGCCTAATCCTGTAATGACAACTCTTTTCATACGTAGTTACTAATTTTAAATAGATAAGATTTCAATAGGATAAACCCGGTTTACCCTATGTTTCGTTGGGGTTCTCTTTTTTATCATTTAGTTTTCGCTTGCAATATTATCATTTTTCTTCCGCTGTAGACAAATTTTAGAGGTATTATTTGAAGCATAATAAAAGAAAAATTGCCTTTAGAAAACTTTTTATAGGGAAGATCCTATTTTTCTAGAATCATGGTGATTCCCTGTCCGCGTGCGGCACAAATGGAAATAAAGCCTTTTCCGCTGCCTTTTTCATGAATAAGTTTAGCCAATGTTGCGATAATTCTTCCGCCGGTGGCTGCAAACGGATGAGCCGTTGCAAGGCTTCCCCCTTTTACATTAAGCTTGCTTCTGTCTATTTTTCCAAGTGCTTTTTCCAGTCCGAATTTTTTAGCAAGATCTTCGTTTTCCCAAATTTTCAGGGTAGCCAGAACCTGTGCAGCGAACGCTTCATGGATTTCATAATAATCGAAATCTTCCAGATTCATTCCGGCTTTTTTAAGCATTCTTTCCGCAGCAAAAACCGGTGCTAACAGCAGATTCTGTTTATTTTCAACATATTCTATTCCTGCCAGTTCTGAAAAAGTAATATAAGCCAATACAGGAAGGTTATTGGCATTTGCCCATTCTTCGCTGGCGAGTAAAATAGCGGAAGCACCGTCTGTAAATGGTGTTGAATTTCCAGCTGTTAAAGTTCCGTTCTGTTTATCAAAAGCAGGTTTTAGCTGTGATAGTTTTTCTAAACTGGTATCGCGGCGCAGGTTATTATCTTTATCCAGTCCGAAAGCAGGCGTCATCATATCATCAAAGAACCCTTCATCATAGGCTTTAGCCATATTCCGATGACTTTTAAAAGCTAATTCATCCTGTTCTTCTCTGGTAATCGAATAATATTTTGCCGTAATTTCGGTATGTTCTCCCATCACGAGCCCGGTCTTCGGTTCCTGACCTTTGTAAGGGACAGGCATCCAGTCTTTTAATCCGGGGCTCAGCAGATGTTTTAATTTTCCGAATGCTGATTTTTCTTTATTGGCTTTCAGTAAGGCTTTTCTTAGCTTTACTGAAGATTCAAAAGGAATATTGCTCATGGCTTCAACACCACAGGCAATTCCGCTTTCAATCTGTCCTAAAGCTATTTTGTTTCCGATATAAATAGCAGCTTCAATTCCTGTATCACAGGCTTGTTGTAAATCACAGGCAGGAGTAGCAGGATCCAGAGCTGTATTCATCACAGTTTCCCTGATGAGGTTACTCTCAGAGATATGTTTAATAACGGCTCCCCCGGCTACTTCTCCGAGGCGTTTGCCTTTTAAATGATAACGGTCAATCAATCCGTTAAGAGAAGCCAGCAGGAGATCCTGATTTCCCTGTTCTGAGTAATCGGTATTCATTCTGGCAAACGGGATTCTGTTGTATCCTACAATCGCCACTCTTTTTGTTTCCATAGTATAAAATTTATGATGGAAGAATAATTAATTCGTGATCAATAATATGGGTAACCTTGTCTAATGCATGATAAAGAAATCTTTGGTCACCCATGGTTTTTGAAAGCAGAATTCCGCCTTCAATGAGCATAATAAATAGAGATGCATATCGGTTTGCATCAATCTCTTGATGGATTTCACCTTTTTTTTGTCCCTGAATAATCACTTCGGCAATTTTTTTCATCCAGATCTCAAAGGAATGTCTGACCTGTATTTTAAGGGCCGGAAAAGAATCATCAGCTTCTGTTGCAGCATTCATCAGCGGGCAGCCTCCATTGGCAAAGACGGTCTGCCAGTTTTTTCTGTAGAAGGTGACAAAAGCATGAAGTTTGTCCTTTGAAGCCGGAAACTCTTCCCCGAAAGAACGACTGAGTGTTTGGCCCAGCAAGTCAGCATTATATTTATATACCTCAATGGCCACTTCATCTTTATTTTCAAAATTTCCGTAAATACTTCCTTTTGTAAGCCCTGTTGCTTCAGTAATATCAGACAGAGAGGTAGCAATATAGCCTTTTGTATTAAATAAGGTGGCCGTTTTCTCAATAATATGCTGTTTCGTTTTTTCTGCTTTCGACATGATGATTACTATTTCTCCTGCAAATATACAAAAATATACCACTCGGTATATTTTATGGAAAAAATTAAATCTGAGTCAATAAAAACCCAGATTTAATATATGATGTATGGGAATGCTTAGTTTTCTAAAGTGGCATTCAGGGTAATTTCAAAGTTGAATGCTGCGCTTACAGGACATCCTTCTTCCGCAATTTTAGCAAATTTCTGAAATTCTTCTTCTGAAATTCCGGGAACCTTAGCGGTTAAAGTCAGTTCAGATTTTGTAATTTTTCCAATATTAGGATCAAGACTAATCACAGAAGTTGTTTTTAATTCTTCAGGATTATAACCTGCCTGAGACAGTTCTGCATCTAATTTCATGGTAAAGCATCCTGCATGTGCTGCTGCCAGTAATTCTTCGGGATTTGTTCCCACACCATCTGCAAAACGGCTGTTGAAAGAATATTGAGTCTGGTTTAAAGTTGTACTTTGAGTCGTTAAATGTCCTTTTCCTTCTTTGATAGTACCGTTCCAAACGGCTGTTGCGTTACGTCTCATAATGTTTGTTTTTTATTATTAATATGGGTTGGTTTTGATGTTACAAAGATAAATCGGTCATAGGTCTGTTTCAATAGATAAAGAGCTTTAAAAATTGTACTTTTTTCCCGAGGTATAATTTTTTTTAAAACTTGCCGGTGTGCTTCCCGTTTTATGGGTAAATAATCTGTTAAAATAGGCAGGGTCTTCATATCCGAGATCATAGGCTATTTCTTTAACGGGTTTGTCTGTGTAGAAAAGAAGTCTTTTGGCTTCTAATAAAATTCTGTTGATAATCAACTGATTCGGAGAATCCAGCTGTAGGTTTTTAAACTTATGGGTTAAGGTTTTGGGAGCAACATGAAGCATATCAGCATAATCTGCTACATGGTGTTTTTCTCTGAAGTGGATTTCCAGATATCTGCTGAAATCTCTGAAAATATCCAGTTCACTGCCCGAAATTTTGATAAGATCATTGTCCAGATTTTGTTTTTTCCACTTTCTTGTTGCCCGGATGATGAGTTGTTTTACATACGTACGTATCATTTCCTCTGCAGAAGAATCCTGCCATTCGAGCTCGTTTTTAATATTTTGAAAAAGGTTTTTAATAAGAAGAGTTTCCTCATGATCCAGTTCCACGAAAGGAATTTCAAAAACATTATGAAAAAGAAGTCCATCGCAGGCAACTTCTTTATCATGAATCTGGATGCAGTAGAAATCCCGGTTGTAATATAATAATTCGGATTCTTCTTTTCCTTTTTGAATGGTCAGTTGTTGATTGGTGATAAAAAATAAAGAAGGTTTTTTTGTTTGGTGATGGTTGAAATCTACCATAAGATCATATCCGGCAGCAATAAAGAAAACCTTAATATCCGATTTGAACAGATTTCCATTCATTGCTTTAGGATTTCCCCCTGAAAATGTTTCAAGCCCGAGTTTTTTATAATGGTCTTCAAAAATTAGCGGATGCGCCATACTTTTAACTTTAGTTTAAAGATACAAAAAAGTGGGGTTTCAACCAGATTAAATGATCCCGACCAGTCTTTCTTCTTATACTATCAGAGAAAAAAATTAAAATATGTTTTTTACATTGATATTATTTTATCACTTTTACAAAGACTTGTACCGTAAAAAATTGCATTAATTTTATTTAAAGAATTATTAATGAATGAATTAGAAAATATTTTGAGGGAAATAACTCCACTCTCTCCTGAAGACAGTTTTCTTGTTTTTGACAGGATTAAGGCTTCTTTTGATTTTCCATACCATTATCATCCGGAAATTGAAATTAATTTTATTTATAAGGGAAAGGGCTATCGAAGAATGATAGGTGATCATACGGGAGAAATAGGAAATATAGAATTAGTACTTGTAGGCCCGAATCTGCCGCATTGCTGGGCAAATCATAAATGTAAAAACAGAAAGACTCACGAAATCACCATACAGTTTAACCAGGATTTCTTCCATCAGTCGCTGATGGGAAAAAATATCCTGAAGCCGATTAATAATCTCATGAAAGATTCAATACGGGGAATTTTATTTTCTACAGATACTGCTGAAAAATTAAAAGATTCGTTTCTGAATCTCTCCAAAATGAACAGTTTTGAGTCTTTCATAGAAATTATGAAGATTCTTAATGAGCTGGCGGTGGCTGAAGATAAGATCTTATTGTCTTCTTACAGTATAGAGCTGGAAACTTTTGCGGACAATGATAAAATGAAGATTGTTCATGACTATGTGCATAAGAATTTTGAAAATAAAATTACATTGGACGATGCCGCTTCGCTGGTGAACATGAGTAATGTGACCTTCAACAGATTCATTAAAAAAAGGGTAGGTAAAACTTTTGTGAATTACCTTAATGAAATAAGAATCGGCTATGCCGCCCGCTGGCTAATGGAAAAAAATCTTAGTGTTTTTGAAATTGCTTTTGAGGCTGGGTTTAATAATATTGCCAATTTTAATAAAGTTTTTAAATCCATTAAAAAGACAACTCCTACAGAATTTAAAGAACAGTTTAAAGGCGTCAGAAAAATTGAATAATAAAGAGGTAAAATAGAGTTTTAAAATCCGGATCAGCAAATCCGGATTTTATTTTTTTGATTAAAAAGTATAATAAATCCTCTTTTTTATAAAGATTTCTATGTGTTTTATGTTGCTGTAAATCAGCTTGTTGTTTGCGTTTTTTTAAAATTGCTGAAAAAATAATATCGTTTTATGATAAAATAGTATTATATCGGACTGCCAACAAAATTTAGATTTGCTAATATGAATTAAATCTTAACGAAACTTTAAATTTTTTAATACATAAACAGCATATTCTTGCTTAAAAAATAAAAGAAGTTTGTATTAAACACTAAGGAATTATTTAAAGTGATGTGATTGATTTTCAAATAAATCTAACTAATCTAAACCTTATGAGAAAAGCAGTTATACCGGTTCTATTCGTTTTTTCGCTTGCAGCCAATGCTCAGGAGAAAAAAACAGCCGACACCACTAAGACAACCGATATTCAGGAGGTTGTTGTGACTTCTTTGGGGATTAAAAGGCAGGCCCGGTCTCTGACGTATTCCAGTCAGCAGATTGGCGGAGATGAGCTGACAGAAGTGAAAACTCCCAATCTTTTAAACTCTATCAATGGAAAAGTTTCCAATGTCCAGATCA
Organism: Chryseobacterium sp.; assembly: GCF_019236175.1. Classification (GTDB taxonomy): domain Bacteria; phylum Bacteroidota; class Bacteroidia; order Flavobacteriales; family Weeksellaceae; genus Chryseobacterium. Next base: position 75,764 of record NZ_JAFAJM010000014.1, on the reverse strand, counting down.
ACAGAACCAACGGTGTAGGAGGCTCCGTAAGGGTGATTATGAGAGGAAATAAATCAGCTACCAACAGCCAGCCACTGTACGTAATTGATGGGATTCCCATTTCGAACGGAACAGGGAAATCTGCCGAGATAAGCCCGTACTCTTCTATGCCAGACCCGGGAGATGTGCTAAGCTCTATTAATCCTGATGATATTGAAAGTATCAACTTTTTAAAAGGAGCTTCAGCGTCTGCGTTGTATGGATCCGCCGGTGGGAACGGAGCCATTTTAATTACCACTAAGAAAGGACGTGCAGGAAGAAGTTCCATCACATATAACACAAGCTTAACAGTGGAAAGAGCATATAGCCTGCCTAAATTACAACATAGCTATCTGTCTTATGATCCTTCAGTACCGAACCAGGCTCCGGGAGAATCTATCTTTAGCTGGGGCGCAAAAGGCTCTTCAAAAGATTACCTAAAAGATTTTTTACAAACCGGAACAACGTGGGTGAATAGCCTTTCTTTCCAGTCCGGGACTGACAAATCAACAAGCTATTTTTCTATTGGAAATACTACTAATAAAGGGGTTGTACCTTTGTCGTACTTTGACCAGTATAATATCTCTTTCAGAAATTCGAGCAAGTTTTTAGATGATAAATTAACATTGGATGCCAATTTTATAGGTTCCCTGCAAAACAGTAAGAACAGGCAAACACCGGGAGCTTCCTTTTCTCCTTTAGCAAGTTTGTATTGGTTGCCAAGAGGTGTTGATTTTGATCAATACGGCCCGGATAATTATTTTTATATGAATAAAACCCGTTTCCTGCCTGCTCAAAACTGGTGGGAAATAAAACCTGACGGTACCTTCAAAGGAAACCCGGCAACACAGAATCCATACTGGATACTGAACAGAAACCAGGTGACCGTTAATAATAAAAATCTCTATGGTTCCGCGGCTTTATCATATCAGATTAATCCATGGTTGTCTGCAAGAGTAAGAGGGAACTACAGCTGGAATACTTCTGACAGTCAGAGAGATATTTCGGCTTACTCAGATCCTGCCTTACTATTAAATGGTGCTAACGGAAGGCTGCTTAAAAATGTATATGAAAACTCATCTACCTATGGAGACGTATTGTTGATCGGTAGTCCTAAGCTGAGCGAATCTATTAGTCTAGATTTTACAGTAGGAGGAAGTATCAACACGACAAGAAATACTGTAACACAGATTGATAATGCTTATCTCGCGGCGCCTAACCTGTTTACTCTGAGTAATCTGCAGTGGAATGTTAACAGAGATCAGGGAGACGGATATCATAATATTTATACATCTTTTAAGAAACAGGTACAATCATTCTTTGCCAGCGCAACATTAGGATATAAAAACCTGTTCTATGTAGATATGACTTTCAGAAATGACTGGGATTCTACTTTAGCATTGACAGGAAGAACCGGGTTTGATTATGAATCTATCGGAGCAAATGCTATATTATCTTCTATTTTCAAGATGCCGCAAACGATTAATTTCTGGAAAGTGAGAGCATCGTATGCTACAGTAGGACTTGGATTGCCTGCTAATATAGCCAATGCAATGCAGGAATATTACAAAGCATATTCTTACGGAGTAGATGCAGGGATCATTGTATATCCAAAAAGTTCGTTTATTACAGACATCCCGGAATTAATTCCAAGACCTGAACTTAACAAAACATTTGAAGCCGGAACAGAATTGAGGCTTTTGAATAACAGATTAAGTTTTGATATTACCTATTATAATTCGAATGCTACCAATCAGTTGCTGGAAACAACAATAGCATCTAATCTGGGAGGAATCAATTCAGGATCATATTATGTGAATGCAGGGAAAATCCGAAATACAGGTTTTGAATCCTCTTTATCTTATAAAGTATTCAATAATGAAAAATTCGGATGGACAACTACGTTGAATGCATCCGCAAATAAAAACAAGATTGTGGAGCTGTTTCCTGAAATCTTAGGAATTCCAAAAGAATTACCTTTTTCACTTACAGGGGGAGGAAATTATACCAAACTGAAACTGGGCGGATCTTTTGGAGATATTTACGGAATTAAATTTCAAAGAGATGATCAGGGACGTATCTTAGTAGATAAGAATGGAGTTCCATTAGCAACCACAGGAGAACTGGGGTATCTGGGAAATCCGAATCCTAAATTTATTTTGGGCTTCAATAACTCATTCAACATCGGTAAACTGGGAGTTTCCTTCCTTATTGACGGAAAATTCGGAGGACAGGTATTGTCTCTTACGGAAAAAGCCAATGATCTATACGGAGTAAGTAAAGCTTCTGCCGATGCCCGTGATGCCGGAGGAGTAACGATTCAGAATGCCGTGTATGCTCCGGGAACCCCTCAGGCAGGAATGGCATACAACGGAAAAACCGATGCTAAAGCTTATTATTCGGCAACCGGAGGGATTAACAATTCAACAGGTATCGATGAAGCCTATATCTATAGTGCAACAACGGTACGTTTACGCCAGGCTTCTATATCATATACATTTGATATTAATTCAAAATATATGAAAAATGCAACTGTGAGTCTTGTAGGAACGAATCTGTTCTTCTTCTATAAAAAAGCTCCTTTTGATCCTGAGCAGGTAGCAGGAAATACACCGGGCGGGGTAGGAGTAGATGCATTCGGAGTGCCAATTACCCGATCTCTAGGTTTATCATTAAAGGCTAACTTCTAATTTACAATACGAAAATGAAAATCAATCATATTAAAACATTAGTATTCGGAGCAGTAGTATTGTTTTCTGCTTCAGGATGTACCGGCGATTTTGATCAGTATAATCAGGAAAAAGCAGGCGGGCCTGAAAATTTCTATGCTGATTTTATTGCTGTCGTAAACCCTCTGAAATCTATACAAAGAGGATTACAGTCAGATTATCAGCTGTATCCTAATCTCAGTGCAGATATGTATAGCGGAATGTTTAGTACGGCAACCCAATTTAACGGCGGGAAAAATAATCTTACCTACTATATGATGGATGGATGGAATAACAGGATTATCGCCAGACAGCAGGATATTTTCAATTATTCCATTACTATCGATAAAGCAGCAAAATTTAACTATCCGGGAATAGATTTCACAGCTACGCTGGCCATGAAAAAGATACTGAAAGTAATTACGGCAGCCAGAGTTTCAGACAGTCATGGACCTGTTGTATACAGTAAATATGAAACACCTAATGCCAATGGAGTTACCGACTTTGATTCTCAGCAGGATGCGTACAACTTCTTTATTGCAGATCTTACGGCCGCAATTACAGATCTGCAAAAAGTAAATAATATGCCTGCCACTCAAAATGTGGAAGATAAGTCAGCATTAAAAAGAGCAGATTTGGTGTATGGAGGAAATATTGCACAATGGGCAAAATTAGCAAACTCTCTTAAACTAAGACTGGCTATGAGGATGAGCTACGCAGATCCGGCTAAATCTAAACAATATGCTGAAGAAGCATTTGCTTCATCTGCCGGGCTCATTACAGATAATGCAGATAACGGATTAATCAGTGTAGGACAATCTGAGCTGAGTTTTATTATTTATGCCTGGGGAGACTGTCTGATTGGAGCTCCTTTAATGGCCTATATGAACGGATATCATGACCCAAGACTTTCGGCTTACGCTATTCCGGCAACAGACAATCAGGTGCAGGGGCAATATATAGGAATAAGACAGGGTATTGATTTGCTTAACGGTAAAACAACCTATGGAGGATTTTCTCAGCCACAAGCAAAATCTGCAACCGGTGACTATTTCTCTGCAACAGACGGTAAAATGAAATTATTTACTGCGGCTGAAACATGGTTTTTGAAAGCTGAAGCTGCTCTGAGAGGGTATTCAGGAGCCGGAGATATTCAGACCAATTACGAAAACGGAGTAAAACAATCTTTTGGAGAATGGGGTAAAAGTGCTGACGCTATGACTTACCTGGCTAATACAACATCTACGGAAGCGCCTTATATTGATCCTAAAAATGCTGCCAATAATATAAATGCCGGTGATGCACAACTGAGCACCATCACTATTGCCTGGAACAGTACTGATTCTCAGGAAAGAAAACTGGAAAGGATTATTACTCAGAAATGGCTGTCCCTTTATCCAAACGGGCCGGAGGCATGGGCAGAGCAGAGGAGAACCGGCTATCCTGTTTTATTTAAAATCAGACAAAATGATAGCGGTGGCCTGATCAGTACTGATGTGATGATCCGAAGAATTCCCTTCACGACAGATACAAAAACATCTCTTTTCAATTATCCGCAGGCTGCACAAATGCTTGGAGGAGCTGATACAGGAGGAACGAAGTTATGGTGGGATAAAAAATTATAATCAGAATCACTCAAAATACAGAGACATCTTAACAGTAAGAAATTTCAGAAGGAGAGTAATCTCCAATATTTATAGTTTCGTTTTAAGTTCTGAAATGCAATGTTGAGATGTTCTCTTTTTTCTTTAGCATCTTATTTATATATGGGAAAAAACAACGCTGAAACCCGTTCAGTACAGCCAATCCTTTGGATATCCACCTTATACTTTGCAATGGGAATCCCCTTTGTAACGATTAATGCAGTTTCCGGGATTATGTATAAGGATATGGGAGTTTCGGATTCTCAGATTACATTCTGGACAGCTCTTATTATGTTTTCATGGACCCTGAAACCTCTGTGGAGCCCTTTTCTGGAAATCTATAAAACGAAAAAATTCTTTGTTGTTTTTACTCAGTTTGCGATAGGAATTTTGTTTGCACTGGTTGCATTAAGTCTGCCTCTGCACGACTTTTTTAAATACAGTATTGCTCTTTTTGCAGTAGTCGCTTTTTGCGGGGCTACTCATGATGTGGTGGCAGATGGAACTTATATCAGCTTTCTGACCAATAAGGAACAGGCGAAGTATATCGGATGGCAGGGTGCTTTTTACAATTTAGCCAAGATTATCAGCAGTGGTGCCTTGGTTTATTTTGCAGGGGTTTTAGAAAAAACAAAAGGAGTTACACATGCATGGATGATCATTATGATTGTATATGCTATGTTATTTTTTGCACTGGCGGTTTATCATTATTTAATCTTACCAAAAGAAAATAAAGGGGCTGTACAGAAAGATAAAAAGACAGTAGGAAATATCCGTAAAGAACTGCTGGAAGTTATTACTTCTTTCTTTACAAAGAAGAATATTCTGTGGTCTGTATTGTTCATTATTCTATACCGTTTTGCTGAAGGTTTTGCCATTAAAATCGCGCCTTTATTTTTCAAGGCACCAAGATCTTCAGGAGGATTGGGACTATCGACTTCGGATATTGGACTTATTTACGGAACCTATGGCTCGGCAGCGTTTATTCTAGGATCTGTACTGGCGGGATATTTTATTTCATCCCGCGGATTGAAAAAATCTTTAATATGGCTGTGCTGTGCATTTAATATTCCATTTGTGGTGTATGCCTTATTGGCTCACTATCAGCCGGCTGACCTTTTGCCGGTAGGAGTGGCTGTTGTCGTGGAGTATTTCGGTTATGGCTTTGGCTTTGTAGGCCTTATGCTGTATATGATGCAACAGATTGCACCGGGAAAACATAAAACGGCTCACTATGCATTTGCAACAGGAATTATGAATCTGGGAGTAATGATTCCGGGAATGTTCAGCGGAATGATCAGTGACTGGGTCGGGTACAAGTTATTCTTCATCTGGGTATTGGTCGCTACCATTCCTGCATTCCTTGTCACCCTGTGGGTACCGTTCCCATATGCTGAAGATCAGAAAGAACAATAAAATCAAATACGAATCATTTAAAAATAAATAAAAGTAAAAATACTTTATGACAGCTCAATCAGTAATGATCCCATGGCAGGATCGCCCGGAAGGTTGTAACGATATCATGTGGAGGTTTTCCGAAAACCCGATCATTAACAGATATGCGATACCCACATCCAACAGTATATTCAACAGTGCAGTGATTCCTTTTGAGGATGGATTTGCAGGAGTATTCCGTTGCGATAACAAAGCGGTACAGATGAATATTTTTGCAGGTTTCAGTAAAGACGGAATTCATTGGGATATCAATCATGATCCTATTGAAATGAAGGCCGGAAATACAGATATGATAGAATCTGACTACAAATATGATCCCCGTGTTACCTTTATTGAAGACCGCTACTGGATCACATGGTGTAACGGATATAACGGGCCTACGATCGGAATCGGATATACATTTGATTTCAAAGAATTTTTTCAGTGTGAAAATGCATTTTTACCCTTCAACAGAAACGGAGTTCTTTTTCCGGAAAAGATCAATGGTAAATACGCAATGCTGAGCCGTCCGAGTGATAACGGACATACCCCTTTCGGAGATATTTATATCAGCTATAGCCCTGATATGAAATACTGGGGTGAACATCGTTGTGTAATGAAGGTAACACCTTTTGAAGACAGCGCATGGCAGTGTACAAAAATCGGCGGAGGTCCTGTTCCTATTAAGACGGAAGAAGGATGGCTGCTTTTTTATCACGGAGTAATCAATACATGCCGAGGGTTCAGATATTCAATGGGAGCAGCATTGCTTGACCTTGAAGACCCTACAAAAGTATTGTACAGAACAAAACCGTATTTATTGGCTCCGGCAGAAATTTATGAGTTGACAGGAGATGTTCCGAATGTGGTTTTTCCTTGTGCAGCATTAACTGAAGGAGATAAAGTAACCGTGTATTATGGTGCTGCCGATACGGTAGTGGCTATTGCGTTTGGATACATTTCAGAAATTATAGATTTTATGAAAAAGAATTCAATCTAAGGAATCTAAGGTTTTAATATTATGTTAATCAGCTTAATTTCTCTGCTTTTTGGGATCTTTGTTAAGGTTTTCATATTTTTAAACCAACTTTTAACTTAAAAAAAGTCCGATATCTCTCGTATCATGAAAAAAGAATTGCTTATCTGTTTTTTTACTGCCCTGATTTCCACGGCGAATGCACAGCAAAATAAGAATGATGTTCTGTCCTGGGTAGACCCTTTTATAGGGACAGGAGGACATGGTCATACGTTTCCGGGAGCTACGACTCCGTTCGGAATGATTCAGCTCAGTCCCGATCAGAATACGAAAAGCGGAGACTGGGACTGGTGTTCCGGTTATCATTACAGCAGCAAAACGATCATGGGATTCAGTCATAATCACCTGAGCGGAACGGGATGGGCAGATCTTGGGGATATTTTAGTGATGCCAACTGTTGGGCAGGTAAAAATGGTTCCGGGATCAGAAGATCATCCGGAAACGGGATATCGTTCAACGTTCAGTCATGACAAAGAGACGGCCTCTCCGGGATATTATTCCGTAATGCTGGACAGTTATGGAATTAAAGCGGAGCTTACGGCCTCTCCAAGAGTAGGTTTTCATAAATATACATTTCCCAAAACAGAGGAAGCCAATATTATTATTGATCCTACTAACAAAATTTTCGGAAATATTTATCACACACTGGTTAGCGTAGAAGGAAATAACAAGATCAAAGGATACTGTTACAGCAACGGTTGGGGGGGGAAGCGATTCGCTTATTTCGTGATGGAATTTTCGAAACCATTTAAATCCTACGGTGTTTATGCGGAAGGAAAGACAAAGAATAACGAAAAAATTGCCCTTGCAAAAGATGCCAAAGCATTTGTTCGGTTCTCCACGGAAAACAACGAAAGCATCGAGGTAAAAGTATCTTTATCACCGATAAGTACAGAAAATGCACAAGCCAACTTTGATGAAGAAGCCAAAAACATAGACTTTGCGAAAGCAAAAGAAACCGCTCAGAAAACATGGAGAGATCTTATCGGAAGATTCCAGGTTACCGGAGGAACAGACGATCAGAGAAAAATTTTCTATACCGGAGTTTATCACACTTTTATTGCTCCCAATCTATATATGGATACCAACGGAGATTATGTGGCGGCTCAGGAAAATATGAATACCAAATGGTTTACAAACTATAGCACCTATTCTTACTGGGACGGTTTCAGAGCAACCCATCCGTTGCTGACAATCATGGATCAGAAACATACCAAGGAATTTGCCAATTCCCTGATCAGCAGATATACAGACCGCAAAGATCATATGCCGATCTGGGAACTCTGCGGATATGATAATTTCTGCATGTTGGGTTACCATAGCGTATCGGTGATCTGGGATGCCATTTCCAAAGGGGTACCGGGGATTGATACAGAAAAAGCTTTTGCTGCTATGAAAGATGCGTCTCTCACAGATAAAATGAGCAGTAGTGATGGCGGGGGTGGTCTTAATGATTATATCAAATTGGGATATACTCCCTCTGAAAACGGAGCTTCTGTTTCTGCAACACTCGAATATGCGTATGATGACTGGTGTATCCAGCAACTTGCTGAAAAATTAGGTAAAAAAGAAGAGGCAGAAGTATATAAGAAACGTTCCATGAACTTTCTTAATACTTTCAATAAAGAGAATAAGCATTTCTGGCCCAAACAGAAAGACGGGAAATTCATAGCTGATTTTGCTCTGAATGATTGGAAAAAATTACAGCCGCACTGGGTTTCCGGAAATATCTGGGCTTATGACTTCTTTGTTCCCCATCAGATCGATCAGATGATGGATCTGTATGGCGGTAAAAAAGGGTTTGAAGAAAAGCTGGATAAAACCTTTACTGAAGCACTGAATATGCAGGGAGAACAACACGTTGATATTTCAGGATTCATTGGTTCTTTAGGATTTGGAGATGAGCCGGGACATCATGTTCCCTATCTGTACAATTATGCAGGAAGTCCTTATAAGACGCAGAAAATGATCAAATTTATCCGTGACAATATGTATGCGGCAAAACCTGACGGGATTGTGAATAATGAAGACTGCGGACAAATGTCGGCCTGGTATATTTTCTCTTCATTAGGATTCTATCCCGTAACTCCGGGTAAACCTGTATATGCCATTGGTGCTCCGCAGTTTCCGAAAGCTTCTCTTCAGCTGGAAAACGGAAAAACCTTTACGGTAATAGCAGATAAAATCTCAGATAAAAATATATATGTACAGAAAATGTTCCTGAACGGGAAAGCATACAAAAGCTGGGAACTGAATCACAGTGACATTATGAATGGAGGAGAGCTGAGATTTGTAATGGGAAGTAAGCCTGTAAAATAAGACTAATAAAAAATAAACGAAACAAAAGTATCAATGGAAAGGAGAAATTTTATTAAAACAAGTGCACTGGCAGGAGCCGGATTGCTGTTTACTCAAAATGTTTTTGCTAAAAATCTGGTTATCGGGGATTTTCCTGTTGTCCGTGTTCCTAAAGATAAAAGACATTTTACCAGTGAATCCGTAGAAAGTGCTATTGCAGCTTTTAAAAAGAAAGTCAAAAATAAAGAACTGGGCTGGCTTTTTGAAAACTGTTTTCCGAATACATTAGATACTACTGTTTTTTACAGTGAAAAGAACGGTACTCCGGATACGTACGTAATTACAGGAGATATCGATGCCATGTGGCTTCGCGACAGCTCTGCACAGGTATTCCCTTATCTGCAGTTTACGAAAAAAGATGAAAAACTTCATAAGCTCATTGCAGGGGTTATCCGTAAGCAGACTACTTTTATTCTGAAAGATCCGTATGCGAATGCTTTCTATAACGATGATCAGAAAATCAGTAAATGGAAAGAATATGATCATACCGATATGAAGCCGGGAACCCATGAAAGAAAGTGGGAAATCGATTCATTATGCTATCCGATCCGCCTTGCTTATCATTTCTGGAAAACCACAGGAGATATCCGACCTTTTGATGATAGCTGGTTAAAAGGAATCAAGCTTACTTTACAGACTTTTACGGAGCAGCAGCGGAAAAAAGATCTGGGACCTTATCAGTTTGAGCGTACCACATCATGGGCAACAGATGGTGTTCCTATGGGAGGTTACGGATATCCGACAAAGCCTGTAGGGCTGATCAGCTCCATGTTCCGTCCAAGTGATGATGCTACCATTTACGGATTCCTGATTCCATCCAATTTATTTGCTGTGGTAAGCCTACGCCAGGCGGCAGAAATGGTGTCTCAGATCAAAAACGATAAAACACTGGCCCAGCAGCTTACCAGTCTTGCTGATGAGGTAGAGGCAGCCATCAAAAAGTACGGAATCTATAATCATCCTCAGTACGGGCAGATCTATGCATTTGAAGTGAATGGCTTTGGAAGCTACAACCTGATGGATGATGCCAATTGCCCGAGTTTATTGGGATTACCTTATCTGGATGCTGTAAAAGCTGATGATCAGGTATATTTAAATACAAGAAAATACGTGTGGTCACAAGACAATCCTTTTTTCTTTAAAGGGAAACTGGCAGAAGGGATTGGAGGACCTCACATTGGACTTGATATGATCTGGCCGATGAGTATCATTATGAAAGCCCTTACTACCAAAGATAAGGGAGAGATCAGATGGTGTATCGAAACCTTACAGAAAACGCACGGCGGGACAGGCTTTATGCATGAGTCCTTCCATAAAGACAACGACAAAAAATTCACCAGAGAATGGTTCGCCTGGTCGAATACATTATTGGGTGAATTATTATGGAAAACCTTTAATGAAAATCCTGAGCTACTGAGCTAGCCCATCATTTTATATTGCCCTCTTTTATCTGCGATATTTTTCTTTAAGAAGAATGATATCAGGGGAATGCTATACAAAATCCAAACACCAAAAAAACCTCAAAAAAGTTATACAATGAAAAAAAAATCTCTTTTTATTACACTGATGGCAGCCATGCTTCAGTCGGGTTCTCTACTCACTGCACAACAGCTTAATAATCCGGTAGGAATATGCTATGTGGAAGTGAATAACAACAATATGCTGAATGCAGGGTCCTATACTTTGCAGAGCAGCGGTAAACAGCTTTTTGATGTCGCTATTATTTTTGCCGCCAACATCAATTATGATACTTCCAAAAACAGGGCGTATATCTCCAGTAATAATAATGTTACCAAAGTACTGAATGATGTAAACACTTATGTGAAACCCCTGCAACAAAAAGGAATCAAGGTTTTGCTTGATCTCTTAGGAAATCACCAGGGAGCCGGAATATCCAATTTCCCGAACAGAGAAGCAGCAAAAGATTTTGCACTACAGATTGCCAATACCGTGTATACCTACGGGTTGGATGGCGTTGATCTGGATGACGAATATGCAGATTACGGAAATAACGGGACGGGACAGCCGAACAGCAGCTCTTTCGTAATGTTGCTGCAGGAACTTAAAGCAGCAATGCCTGATAAGCTCATCACATTCTATTATCTGGGCCCTGCGACTTCAAGACAGAGCTATAACGGAGATCAGGCCGGAAATTATATTGACTACAGCTGGAATGCCTATTACGGAACCTACAGCGCTCCAAGTGTACCCCCACTTACTAAAGCCAAACTTTCCGCTGCCGCAACCTGGATCAATAATACCTCTACTTCCACATTATCCACATTGGCAACGAATTCAAAAAATGACGGCTATGGAGTCTTTATGTGGTATGATCTGCCCGGAACCAATATGGCCAGCTATTTAAGTACAGGGTCCAATATCCTTTATAATCAGAATACACAGCTTACCGGACAGCTCTATTCATGGACGCAGGGTGCAACCTGTGATCCGCCATTGGGACTGGGAGTAAGTAACCTTACTACAAATTCAGCTACCTTAAACTGGACTTCCACTGGTTCCCAAACCTATAATATTGATTATAAACCGGTGGGTTCAACCACATGGACTAATGTTGCCAGTAATTATTCCGGAAACAATATCGCAGTCAGTAACCTGACCATGAATACGGATTATGACTGGAGAATACAATCTAACTGCTCTTCAACATCAAAAAGTACCTATCTGTTTGCTCCGAGATTTAGTTTAGGAAACGGATGTGGAACCCCGTCAAACCTGAGTGCCACCAATACTCTCGGAACTACGGCTAAATTAAACTGGGATACCGTAGCAAGCGCTTCTTCCTATACGTTACAATATAAAACCGCCGCAGCTACAACCTGGACTACCGTTCCTACTATTTCAACGAATACGTATACCCTTCAGAATCTGACAGCCAATACCAACTATGTTTGGAAAATACAATCCGTATGCGGAGGAACAACCACCAGTGCCTATTCAGCAGATACTCCCTTCAACAGCGGAAATACCCCTGTAACAAGCCCTGGCCCGAGATCGCTGTCCTTCAACGGAAGCACTCAGTACCTGAATGCAGGGCAATTTAATCTTAGCGGAAATGCGTTAACTTTCGAAGGCTGGGTAAAAGTAAGTGCTTTCAAAACCGCATTCCCTTATATCTCATCCATTATCGGAATTGAAGTGGCAGATAATAATTCAGCGATATTGAGACTAGGTGATGCTAATCTTGCTAATAATAAACTGCAGTTTACGTTAAGCTTCGGTTCTAATCAGGTTAAACTCAACGGAAACACAGCACTTGCAGCCAACACATGGTATCATATAGCAGCCACTTATGACGGAGCAGCTATGAAACTCTATGTCAATGGTAATCTTGATGCAAGTACTACGGCTACAGGTAATTTTACGGCAAACGGAATTCTTTATATGGCGAGAAATTATGATAATTCCCGCACCCTGAACGGTTCAATGGATGAGTTCAGAGTCTGGAAGAAAGCATTAACCGCTCAGGAAGTCCTTGCTAATAAGTGCAGTGTAGCACCGGGATCAGCCAGTCTTGAAGCCAACTGGAAAATGGATGACGGAAGCGGAACAGGTGCTGTAGATGCCACTTCTAATACACACAATGCCACACTAATAAGTATGACAGATACCAACTGGAAAACAGAAGTACCTTGTCCGTCTTCTTTATCCGTAAAATCAGTAAATGCGAACAGCAAACAGGAAAGTGCGGTTTATCCGAACCCGGTTAAAAGAGGTGCTGATATCAGTTTCAGAATTGATGACAGCTCTGCCAGTGAAATAGCTGTATATGACGGTTCCGGAGCATTATCTAAAAAACAAAATATTAATCAAAATAATAATAGGATGAATACACAGGATTTACCTTCTGGTAACTATCTTTACAAAATTACTTCAAAAGAGGGTAGAGTATTATCATCAGGTAAAATCATAGTGAATTAAATATGCCGGATAACAGGATATTATCCCCGGAATAAAATTGAATAGTAAACAGACAGACAAGTATGAATTCTTGTTTGTCTGTTTTTCAGTAAAAAAACTAGGAAGTTAATACAGTAAAATAATGCAAAATATACTAGGAATAGATATCGGCGGATCACATATTACCTTAGCTCAGGTAGATTCCGGGAAAAAAGAAATTATTTCTTCGACATACGTAAGGGAGCATGTGAATTCTTTTGATAACAGAGAGGTTATCTTTTCAGCATGGGTTTCGGCGGTGGAAAAAGCAGCATATAATCTTGGGAAAGATAAGCTTTTAATAGGAATTGCCATGCCCGGTCCCTTTGATTATGAAAACGGAATATCTCTGATGCTGCACGGAAAATTTATCGATATCTATCAGGTAAACATTAAAGAAGAACTGGCTGAAAGATTATCCGTCTCTCAGCATCAGATCCATTTTGTAAATGATGCTGCTGCCTTCATGGAAGGAGAAATATTCGGAGGATGTGTTCAGGATTTTAAAAAAGTTTTCGGAATCACTCTTGGAACAGGCCTTGGAACCACTTTTTATAACGGAGATTTCGCCACTGATGAAGATCTTTGGGATTCACCATTTAAAAACTCTATTGCTGAAGATTATCTTGCAACGCGCTGGTTTGTTAATTATTATAAAGAATTAACCGGCGAACTGATCTCAGGAACGAAAGATCTGCTGGATAAACCCATCGAAATTCAAACCAGAATCTTTGATGAATATGCAGATTCTTTTTCAGAATTTGTCATGAAATATGTAAGTCATTATGAACCCGAAGTCCTGGTGATTGGAGGCAATATTGCGAAAGCATATCCTTATTTTGAAAAACGCTTCACCCAGAATTTAGAAAAGAATAATATAAATCTGCCGGTTAAAATTTCTGCTATTTTTGAAGATGCAGCCATTTTAGGAGCAGCCAGTTATGCTTTGAAAAAGATTAAATAAATAATAAAACAATACGATGAAGTCGCTATTTTCTTCTTTCTTTATAGTACTGCAGTTCTGTGCATTCGGCCAGAATGTATCCCCTGTAGATTATGTAAATCCGTTAATGGGAACCCAGTCTAAACCTTCTTTATCCAACGGGAATACCTATCCGGCAGTCGGACTTCCGTGGGGAATGAATATCTGGACTCCGCAGACGGGTAAAATGGGTGACGGATGGGCCTATACCTATGATGCGGATAAAATAAAAGGTTTTAAACAAACCCATCAGCCCTCTCCGTGGATGAATGATTACGGTGCTTTTACCATTATGCCGGGTGTGGGAAAATTAAAATTTAAAGAAGAGGACAGAGCGAGCTGGTTCAGTCATAAAGCGGAAGTTTCAACTCCTTATTTCTACAGTGTCTATCTTGCTGATATTAATGTGACTACTGAGCTGACTCCCACAGAGAGAGCTTCTTATTTTAAGTTTGATTTTCCCAAAACAGATAGCGCTTATGTAGTAATTGATGCCCTGAACAAAGGCTCCTATATTAAAATTCTTCCTAAAGAAAGAAAAATTTTAGGATATACAACAAGATATTCAACCGGGAAATATGAAAACTTTAAAAACTATTTCGTCATCCAGTTTGATAAAGATTTTGAGCTGACCAAAGGATGGAAAGATGATCAGTTTGTGAATAGCCAGCTGGAAATAACCAGCGATCATGCAGGAGCTGTTGTAGGATTTAAGCTAAAGAATAAAGAATCGGTATATGCAAAAGTAGCCTCTTCATTTATTAGTGTTGAACAGGCTGAACTGAACCTTAAAAGAGAAATCGGTGACAAAAATTTTGAACAGGTAAAAACCGATGCTAAAAATATCTGGAATAAAACATTAGGGAAAATAGAGGTAAAAGGAGGTACGGACCAGCAAATGAGAACGTTCTATTCCTCCCTGTACAGGACTCTGTTCTTTCCGCAAAAATTATATGAAATTGATGCCCAGAATACCATAAAACACTGGAGCCCCTATAATGGTAAGGTGCTGAACGGGAGAATGTTTGCCGGAACCGGATTCTGGGACACTTTCCGTGCATTATACCCTTTCCTGAATCTGGTATATCCAAGCATCAATGTTGAAATGCAGGAAGGGCTCGCCAATGCTTACAAAGAAGGTGGATTTCTGCCGGAATGGAGCAGCCCCGGATATTCTGATATCATGATAGGAAACAACTCTGCTTCCGTAGTGGCAGATGCCTATATCAAAGGACTTCGAGGATATGATACGGAAACTCTTTGGCAGGCCGTAAAACACGGGGCGAATCATGAGGGCCCGATAGAAGCCGTTGGACGTGCAGGAGTAGAATATTACAATACATTAGGATATGTACCCTATGATGTGAAAATTAATGAAAATGCTGCCAGAACCCTGGAATATGCCTATGATGATTTTTCGATTTATCAACTGGGGAAAGCATTGGGAAAGCCCGCTTCAGAAATTGATATTTATAAGAAAAGAGCTTACAATTACAAAAACGTATTTGACAGGGAAACAGGATTGATGCGTGGCCGGAATAAAGACGGTAGCTTCCAGAAACCTTTCAACCCATTCAAATGGGGAGATGCTTTTACAGAAGGAAACAGCTGGCATTATACGTGGTCTGTTTTCCAGGATATCAACGGTCTTGCAGAACTGATGGGAGGTAAAAAGAAATTTGAAGCTAAACTGGATGAGGTGTTCTCACTGCCGCCTGTGTTTGACGACAGCTATTATGGCAGTGTAATCCATGAAATCAGAGAGATGCAGATCATGAATATGGGCCAGTATGCTCATGGTAACCAGCCTATCCAGCATATGATTTATCTGTACAACTATGCGGGTTCTCCTTATAAAACACAATATTGGGTAAGACAGGTCATGAATAAATTATATCAGGCTACTCCTGATGGATATTGTGGAGATGAAGATAACGGACAGACCTCCGCATGGTATATTTTCTCTGCATTAGGATTTTATCCGGTAACACCGGCAACAGATCAGTATGTTTTAGGAGCGCCACTTTTCAAAGAGGCCACTATTCACCTTGAAAATGGTAAAAAAATTGAAATCAAAGCTCCGGAAAACACTCAGGATAATCTTTATGTACAATCATTACAGGTAAACCAGAAGCCTTATTCCAAAAGCTGGCTGAGCCATACAGAATTGATGAAAGGCAGTGTTCTGGATTTTAAAATGAATAGTAAACCGAATAAAGAAAGAGGATCCGAGGAAAAAGATTTTCCATATTCAATGTCAAAAGAAGAATCAAAAAAATAAATTTTAACCTACAAATACAACTGTATGAGTACAGAAAAAACAGAAATATTCGATAGAGTAGAGAAAATACTGGCAACACAAGGTTTCAGTATTGCAGCAAAAGATGATACAAGACCATGGGGCGGCTTTTTTGTGATTGATGAAAATCAGGCGCAGGATTTTGCCAATCAGTATTTTGATGGGATTGATGTTGATAGTTTAAGGATTGGAGGGAAATTAAGTCCTAAAATTCTTATCGTTGCTCCGGAAGCAAGATTAAGCTGGCAATATCACCACAGAAGAGCCGAAATCTGGCAGGTGGTGGAAGGTAGCGTAGGAATTAAAAGAAGCAATACCGATGAAGAAGGAGAACTGAAAGAATATCATCCGGCAGATCAGGTAAAACTTCAGCAGGGAGAAAGACACAGGCTGATTGGTCTGGACGGCTGGGGTGTGGTTGCTGAAATCTGGCAGCATACTGATGCTTCTAATCCTTCTGATGAAGATGATATCGTTCGCGTACAGGATGATTTCGGCAGATAATTAAAATAAAAACATATTCATTTCTTCCCTTCAAAAGAAGAAGAAGGGAAGAAATGTAATGTGAATGTCAAGGGTGAAAATACTTCTTTTCAGTTTCTGTATTTCTTACATAGTCTTTTCTATAAGACTGAATTTCAGAATGATATGGAAATCCGTGTTTTTAGCTCTCATCTTTTCCGGATGAACTGAAACTCTTTGTTTAAACAACTAAATAACTGAAGATCATGATAAAAAATATGCTGTGCCTTTATATGTCTGTTGTATTCGGGCTAATGGTTGATGCACAATTACTTGAATCCCCCAATGCCAAATTAAAACTGAATTTTAAAATGGAAGAAGAAAGTCCTTATTATGGCCTTGAGTATAAAGGAAAAACAATATTAAAGGACAGTAAACTTGGATTTATTCTGAAGCCTTCCACGTCCTATTTTTCCGGATTTACAGTGACAAATATTACCTATACTTCTGAAAATAATACATGGAAAACCGTTTGGGGCCCCAATAGGGAAGTGGCTAATCATTATAATGAGATGCTCGTTCATCTGGTGCAAAATAAAACTGGGTGGAAACTTGACGTCCGGTTCAGACTTTTTGATGACGGATTGGGATTCCGGTATGAATTCCCGGTTCAGCCCGAGCTAAGACATTTTACGATCAGCAACGAGCTTACCTCTTTTAATCTTGGAAAAGATTATAAATCTTTCTGGATTCCCGCAGATTATGATACCAATGAATTTCCGGTAACCACTTCCAGATTATCCGAAGTTTCAGGGCTGATTGATGAGGTGAGAAAAGAACCACTTGCTGCTAAAGCTCCAAGTACCGGACTTGCCGTACAGACTCCGTTGATGCTGAAGTCTCAGGATGGAATTTATATTAACATTCATGAAGCCGCTTTGATTAATTTTCCGGCAATGAGCCTGAATCTGGATGAGAAAAATTTCATTTTATCTTCTAACCTGACACCCGATAAAAACGGAGAAAGAGGGTTTATCCAAACCGGTTCCGTAAGTCCCTGGCGTACAATGATTATCAGTGATGATGCCAGAGATATATTGGCTTCCAATCTGATTGTAAATCTTAATGAGCCCAGTAAAATAGAAGATACTTCCTGGATCAAACCTACCAAATATATCGGAGTATGGTGGGAATACTTTACAGGCGGCGGATCTACATGGGCCTATTCGGATTATCAGGATATCAGAATCGGAGAAACAGATTATAAAACACTGAAACCAAACGGAAAACATGGTGCCAATACAAAACATGTAAAAGAATATATTGATTTTGCAGCAGCCAACGGATTTGATGCTGTTCTGGTAGAAGGATGGAATGAAGGATGGGAAGATAATCAGGCCTACAGAAAAGAACATATTTACAGTTTTATCAAGGCATATCCCGACTTTGATGTAAAAGAACTTCAGGAATATGCAAAAAACAAACACGTAAAAATCATTATGCATCATGAAACTACCTCTTCAGCTGTAGACTATGAGCGGCAATTGAAAGACGCGTTCAGATTTATGAAAGATAACGGATATGATGCCGTAAAAACAGGTTATGTAGGTCCTATTATTCCTCGAAGTGAATATCATGACGGGCAATGGATGGTAAATCATTATAAATATGTTGCCGAAACAGCTGCTCAGTATCAGATTATGGTAGACTCCCATGAAGCCGTACGACCTACCGGACTGCACAGAACCTATCCCAACTGGATTGCACAGGAATCTGCCAGAGGAACAGAATTTGAGTCTTTCAACGGCAACAAACCGGACCATACTACTATTTTACCATTTACAAGGCTGATCGGCGGACCAATGGATTATACCCCCGGAATATTTGAAGGTGATCTTTCCGTTTATGGAAATAATAAAGCAAAATTAAGCACAACACTCACCAAGCAGCTGGCTCTTTATATTACCATGTACAGCCCGCTTCAGATGGCGGCTGATCTGATTGAGAATTACAAAAAATATCCGGATGCCTTCCAGTTTATCAAAGATGTGGCAGTAGACTGGGATTCATCTTATATTCTGGAAGCAGAACCCGGAGATTATATTACCATCGCAAGAAAAGCAAAAAATAAAAATGAATGGTTTGTAGGCGGTATTACTGATGAAAACCCAAGAGAAGCAAGCGTAGATTTATCATTTCTACCTAAAGGACAGAAGTTTCAAGCTGTTATCTACAAAGACGGGAAAAATGCCAGTTGGAATCATGATCCGAAAAATTATGAAATTGTCCGCCAGCAGATAAAATCCAACGAAAAACTAAAAATAAAACTGGCTCCGGGTGGAGGGTTTGCCATCAGTATAAAACCTGTAAAGTAATGAAAAAAAGACTGGCTGTAACGATTTTATATACCTGTTTCTTTGGATTTTGTGCAGCACAGGATCCCTGGATCATCAGGTCTGAGAAGATCAATCCGAATGTATATACCGGTGTTACCGTTTCAAATGGAATGATCGGGATGATTTCGTCACCAGAACCTCTGAAAGCAGGAAATGCTATTCTTGCCGGAGTTTACGATCAGTACGGACGGGGACGAACCAGTAATTTTCTTTCCAATTTTAATGTGCTGGATTTTAATTTATATATTGACTGGAAGCAGGTTAACCAGAAAAATGTCTCCAACTATACCCAGGAAATCAATTTTAAAACAGCTGTTTTTTCGGGAACTTTTGATTATGGAGATCAGGCTTCTGTAGAATATCAATATGTGGCATTAAGGCATCTCCCGAATAATGTAATGCTTACCGTAACTATTCATCCTAAAAAAGATCTGACATTCGTTGCAGAAAGTAATCTTAAAACCCCACAGGGATTTTTACCTTCTCAACAAAATTATAATGAAGTGAGCCCTCCGCATGCTACCATACCTCTTCTGACCTCCGTTGCTAAAAGTCCGACAGGAGCTCTTACAATGGCAGCGAGTACAACATTTGTATTTCCTGAAGAACAATACAGCCAGCCAAAGGTTTCTCATGAAATCAGAGACAGTGATGCACACCTTATGAAGTTTGTCAGAAAATTAAAAGCATCAGAAACCTATACCTTCTCCCTGATTGGCTCAATGGTATCATCGTCTCAGGTTCATGATCCGTACAATACAGCCGAAAGACTGAGTATCTACGCTAATTTGCAAAATCCGGAGCAGCTCTATAAAAAACATGAAGCAGAATGGCAGAACCTATGGAAGGGAGATATTGAAATAGAAGGGGATCCACAGGCACAACAGGATGTTCACAATATGTTATATCATCTGTATTCTTTTTCAAGAGAAGGTTCCGATTACTCACTCTCACCAGTAGGCTTAAGCGGCACCGGTTACAACGGGCATATTTTCTGGGACACAGAAATGTTTATGTTCAAACCCTTAGTGTTTTTTCATCCGGAAACGGCAAAAGGACTGATCAATTACCGTTTTAATCGCATAAAAGCTGCGGAAACCAACGCAAGAATGCATGGCTACAAAGGCGCCATGTTTCCATGGGAAAGTGCTGTTTCGGGAGAAGAAGAAACACCGGTCTGGGCATTATCGGGAACGTACGAACATCATATCACCGGAGATGTGGCTTTTGCCGCATGGTACTATTATCTCATGACTAAAGATACACATTGGCTCAGAGATAAAGGCTGGCCTATTTTAAGTAAAACTGCCGAATTCTGGCAGTCCCGTGTAGAAAAAGAAGGAAAGGAGTACCACATTAAAAACGTAGTAGCAGCTGATGAATGGGCTGAGAATGTAGATAACAATGCCTATACCAATGCTATAGCAAAACAAAATCTTAAGTGGGCCAATGCAGCAGCCGGAGTCCTGAATATTCCGTTCAATAAAAAATGGGACGAAATAGCGGAAAACCTCATTTTTACTAAGCTTGAAAATGGAGTGACAAAAGAACATGATACTTATAAAGGGGCAGACATTAAGCAGGCTGATGTCAATTTACTGGCTTATCCGCTGAATGTTATCCAGGATAAAGATCAGATCCGAAAAGATTTACAGTACTATCAGGAACGTATACCCAATAGGAAAGCTCCGGCAATGACCAAAGCTATTTTTGCTTTATTATACAGCAGGCTGGGAGAGGGCAGGCAAGCATATAAATGGTTTAAAGAATCTTATGAACCTAATCTTTTGCCCCCGTTCAGGGTGTTGGCTGAAACAGAAGAAGGAGATAATCCTTATTTTATAACGGGCGCAGGAGGAGTCTTACAGGCAGTGATGATGGGTTTTGCAGGCATAGATATGGATGAAAAAGGTTCTTTAAAAGCTGCAAAAACAGCTTTGCCCCCGCATTGGAAAAAAGTGACTGTTAAAGGAATCGGTCCCGGAAATTTGACATTCTCCAACAGCCGGTAGTCTTTTATTTTGTATCCGGCTGTATTTATATTCCGGCCACAATTCTGTGAATCCCGGTTATTCATGCGTTCGTGACCCGATCATTTTAACCATGCCTGTTTTTTTTCCACCCTTTTTCAATTTCTTCAAGTGTTTTTCCTTTGGTTTCAGGAATCATCTTCCATACAAATATGAATGTGAGTACAGCAATAGCCATATACATCCAGAATGTACCGGCATTCCCTACAGACCCTATAAGAATGGGAAAGGTCTGAGATACCAGAAATACAGAAAGCCATAGAAAAAAAGTAGCTACAGACATCGCCGTTGCACGTGCTTTTGCAGGGAAAATTTCTGCAATAACAACAAATGTTAGCGGTCCCAATGACATGGCAAAGGAGGCAATATACCCCAGGATCGCCACAAGAACAAGATAACCCTGCTGTCGGGTATGGAAAGCAAAACCTACAATAAACAGGCAGATTGTCATTCCGGAAACTCCCAGAAGAAGCAGTTTCTTTCTTCCCCAGTGGTCCACATATCTGATAGCTACAAAAGTAAAGATGAGGTTGATAATGCCTACCAGAATAGTTTGCATAAATGCAGAATCGGAACCTACACCTGTTGATTTGAAAATTTCAGGCGCATAATACATAATCGCATTGATTCCTGTTATCTGTGAAAATACAGCGAGTAAAATGCCAATGATCAGGGGTTGCTTAAATTGAGTCTCTTTTACTTCAGCAAAAGAAAAAGGCATTTCGTCTTTCAGCAATTCATTAATAGATTCCAGTTCCTGCTTAGCTTTTTCAGTTCCGTTAATGTGACGGAGAATCTCCAGTGCCTCTGCATTTCGTCGTTGCCCGGCGAGCCATCGTGGACTTTCAGGTACAGAGAGCAGTAACAAAACAAAAATTACTGAGGGAATAATTCCTGACCCGAACATCCATCGCCAGCCTGTGGATATATTCCAGTTTTCATTATGAATTCCGGCGATATAAGCATTCACAAAATAAATGATTAGAATTCCTGTGACGATTCCCAGCTGAAAAATAGAGATCAGGCGCCCCCGAATAGCAGCAGGTGCCATTTCTGAAATATACATAGGAGAAAGCATGGATGCGATTCCGATTCCCATGCCGCCGATGATACGAAAAATAACAAAGATCCAAAGATCCTGTGCTATTGCGGTACCTACAGATGAAATGGTAAATAATACAGCGGAAAGCATCAATACTCTTTTACGTCCTACAGCATCGCTTAGTTTTCCGGAGTACATCGCTCCGGCAATACAACCCAGTAATGCACAGGAAGCTATCCAGCCGGTCATCACATCAGAAAGATGATAATAGGTTTTCATAAAACCAATAGCTCCCGAAATAACAGCAGTATCATACCCGAATAATAAACCACCTACAGAGGCTACCAATGTGGCTTTGTAAACAATATTGGAATTTATACTTTCTTGCATACTGTTTGTTTTAAAACTTTCTCTGCAATCATATCCGTACGGATACTTGCTTTTATGGTTACACATTCTTGACCGGTACTTTCACCATAAGGAGTGATGGTGTATGTTCCTATATGAGCTGGAACAATAAAAGTTTCGGCGTAATGAATAATATAAGGCTCGAAACTACCATCAGGGCTCTCTACCATAATTTCTCTGCCTTCTACCAAATTTAATACATTAACAACTCCTTCCGTATGATGAATTACTTTTTTTGTAAACCAATGTCTGCGGGTTTCTATAAATGACATTGCATCCAGGCCGGTACGTTCTTCTCTCCAGCCGTCCCCAGAGGCTACAGGCTCTGTAAGGCTAAGTATATTTTCTTTTGTCCATGAAGTCGTTCGGTCCCACTGGATTACATTTTTACCATGTTCCAATGAAATGGGCCTCGGTTTTCCGTCAAGTCCCATTCGGTTCCAGTCCCAAAGTTTAAAGGTAAAAATATAGGGAGTTGCACTAATTTCCAAAACTACAGCATCAGCTCCTGAACAATGTATGGTACCTGCCGGAATGGATACATGATCATGTTTCCGAACGGGCCATTTTTGTACATATTGTTCTGCATCAAAGGGAATTTCGCTGTTTTGTGCCTCTGCAAGGTCTTTCATCATTGCTTCAGGGGCAATATTTTCTTTCAGTCCGAGATAGACAAAGGATCCTTCTTTTGCATCCAGCATATAGTAGCTCTCATCCTGAGTATAAGTCATCCCAAATTTTTCCTTTATATATTCTTTTAGCGGATGTACCTGTAGACTCAGATTACCGCCTTCCATGGTATCCAGGAAATCAAAACGGATCGGAAATTCGTCTCCAAAACCTTCATACACTTTTTTACCCAGTAATGCTTCGGGCCGGAAGAATACCAGATTGATCGAAGGAATTTCCATTATCTTATCTCCAAAACCTAATAGCAAACTATTCTCTTCAGGCACACAGTCGAAACCCCATGCATAGTTGGGACGGTTTCTGTCTAAATCACAAACTTCTTTTAACCATTGTCCGCCCCATGGTCCCGGATCAAAAAACGGAACAACTCTGAATGGACGCTGCACAGTTCTCTCAAGCGCCTCAAATAGAGTTTTTATACCAATCATTTTAGGATCATTAGGTGTGGTGGTATCCAGTACCCATTGGCAGGAGTTAAGGATTTGTTTTTTATAGCGGTCACTTACGCGCCAGTCTACAAAATAGGCATGTTTGTATCGATAGGCAAAAGAGTCTGTTAAATTGGATTTCCCCAGATTACAGGCTGTATGATTACGAAACCGCATCTGAATTTCCCAACGGGGCATATCCGCATAAACGGAAAGGTCTGAATGCTCAGAAATTAAAGTGGCTCCGGGACCTATAATGACTGTACAGCCTTTCGTATTATTTATCTTTTTTCTGACAGAGGCTATCCGGGAAACGTCAAAATAATCCGCCAGCTCCAATGGAGTAATAAAACCAAATACAGGATCATCAGTAACATAACTCTGTACCATAACAGCGATTTCGTCTTCAGATTTCATGGCTTCTGAAGTATCAATGATCAGGTCAGGTTGTAATAATTTCTGGACCGAATTTCTGATTTCTTCTAAAAATACTCCGGGATAACATTCGATTGTGATGGTTTCGGGGGTATTTTTTTTTAATTGTTTTGCAATATCTTCCCAGCCGGTGATGCAGGAGTGTCCTTGTATCTTAACGATAGGGTGTTTATTAAAATTTGATTTCATTATTTTATGTTTATGAATTACCTGTAAGATGTGCTATACCTAATAAAGCTGCTGTGCCGGGAAATTTTCCTTTTTCAATATGTACTTTCCCCCACGGGGTCCACGCATGAGCTTCTGTCTGTTGTCTGATATAAGGAATAATCTGGGAACTGCTGGCAAGAATTCCTCCCGTAAGCACGAGAATTTCCGGATCATAAGCATGAATGAGATTAATCGCACATGCAGACCATGCCTGTAAACTTTGATTCCGAATCTGTAAAGCCGCCTCATCTCCCTCCTGAGCCAGCTGAAAGACCAGTTCATAGTCAATTACAGAGGCCTTAGCCAGCCGACTCTCTGCAAAAACTTTATTTGATTTTGCTATAGTTTCAAGATTCCAGGTAGAGGCTTCGGTTTCTACACAGCCCCTGCCGCCGCAATTACATGAATTTCCTTTATAATTGATAATGGAATGTCCGCCCAATATGCCGGCAGTGAAATGTTTACCCCTTAGCAATTGACCTTCTATTATTGCCGCACTTCCGACCCCTGTTCCTAATGTCATAAGTACAGCATGATCACAATTTTTTGCATTCCCGTATTTCCATTCTCCCAATAAGGCAGAGCGGGCATCATTTTCCATAAAAAAGGGCAGATTAAAAGTGTGCAGACACCAGTTTTCAAGATCAGTTTCCGGAGCATCTTCAAATTTTTTGTCGATAGAAAGAATTCTTTTCTGAATGCTGTCTACAATTCCGGGAGAAGCAATTCCAAGCCCTGCAATTTCATCCAGAGATAGTTTTTCCCTCACTAATAAATCTTCTATATTTTTTTGGATAAGCGGCAGTTTTTTTCTGAGTCCGTTGCCGGAATCTGCATCAATAGAAATAGAGGAAAGAATATTATCACCTTGTACAATACCTATTTTAATTTTGGTTCCGCCCATATCTATGGCAATTACTGGTTTTGACATCTTTTACGTTGATTATATTAGAGTGTAGTCCGATTATGAAAGTTTAAAGTTTCTAGGTTTCTAATGGCTAAGGAATTATTTTGATTTCTACCACGTCCATTCCGGATAAACTAAAATTTTCGTTTGGAGCTAAACTTTTTCCGGTTTTTACAAAAATCAGCTGCGAAGGTTTAAGTTGTTCCCACAAGAAAGAAGAGATCTGTTCACTTTCGTCAGGATTATAAAGTCTGATCAGAAAACTCTGATCTTCCTGTGGTGTCACACTGGTTACCACAATTTTATCGTTATTCATGCGGAAAAGGCTTCCTTTTGTGAACGTTTTTTCTTTGACCGGGACAGCAATAAGAGGCTGGGTAAAGGCTGATGCATATTTTTCATTTTCAATAGGATTAAAAGAGCCGTGAGGGCGAAGGGCGTAGCGATAGTGTACGGGTCCTTCCTGATCCGCTTTATAGTTGGTATGCCAGTAATTATTCATAGCATAGCTGAACCAGCTGGTTGTGCCGGGAGTTCCTTTATCTTTCCATTTTTTATGGCTGTTATCAATTGCCATTCTTTCATCAATCATTTCACCGGCTTCGATTAATGGCGTTTCCAGCATCATCCACTGCATTCCTTTCTCTCCGAAAGAAGCATCTACCCATCTGCGGCTGTACCAGTAATCCATATTGGATCCCGGAAGCTGATCTGTAAGATATTTCATCGTACCATAACCTGCATCTACCGTGATATTTTTGAATTCGGTATTAAAAGGAAAACCAAAATGTATAGATTCTTTTGTACGGACAGGCTTTTTATCAACAATATTTTCAATAGAAATTTCATCACTATCTGTCAGTAATGTAATGATGCGTTCCAGTTTTTTGGCTCCGGGAGCCTCTGATACTAATGAAATTTTAGCCATGAGAGGTCCGTTTTCCAATATTTTTACCTGTATATCAGAATTGGATATGGCTTCTTTAGGATTGGTTCCCGGAACATACCAGTAACTGTTTAGCCCCTGATTATTGAAGTTTCCAGCATAGTTTGTGGTATTGTTATTTGTAAAATGAGTAATACTTCCTGTTTTGGAATCCCAGGTCACCGTCACTTTTCCATTGGAAATGGTACTGGAGGTTATGGAAAAAGGATTTTGAACCGTCATTTTATTTTCAACCACAGTATAAGCCGAAGAACCCAATGGCGGAATATTCTTCGCAAAGAAAATCAGGGTTCCGTCCCGGAGTCTTTGTAAAGGAACTATTTTTCCTGAAACATCCCGAACTGCATGACCTGATGTTATTCCCGGAATGGTAACAATGCCGGTTCTTATCCAGGATGAAGTATTATAAACAGCAATTGTTTGAGAAGACTGATCAGTAATAGGCTGTAATAATTCTTGTTCCAGTTGATCTGCAAGAGTACTTCCGTCAAGAGAAAACTGTTTTTTTACCTGCCATTGATCCTTCACAAACGGAAGGTCAGGAGCAGTGATACTGTTGAATGCTCCCCATGTATGTTCATGAAATAAAATGACATTTCTCCATGCCTTATAAAAACGTTGTGCATCATACTGACGGGGGTTCAGCATGGAATAGAGGGTAGTCAGTTGCTGTAGTTTTAAACTGCTGTTTCTGTTTATTCCCTCTTCTTTAGCAGTAGACATTGCTCCGTCTTCCCAGTGAGGGCTGATATCTCCTTTTACTACAGGAATCTGATCGCCATATTTTTTTTCAAATACTTCAAACATTTTTTCATTGGTACTGAGTATGATTTTCGGGGATTCATATTTTTTATTCCATTCATCTACAAATCTGGAGACTGTAGGATCTATAGGGCCGTTATCTGCAACAATATTATATCGCCATTGTACCATATCATATGGATAATTGGTATTGGTAAGGTCTTCAAGATATTCAGCAATCTTTTTCTGTCCGTTATCAAATACATCTCCGGGATGTACCCCATGCCATGAAGAATATCCTCTTCCTGCTGTCCAGAATAATATTTTTTCTTTTCCCGAAGGCGATTGCCACCAGACCGGCTTATCCCCCCAGCTTTTTACAAAATTTCCTACACGGTCTCCTAAATAGGGGTTCGTTTTTCCCAGATAATTAGGCCCGCTTGAAAAATATTTTACACCGGATGAAGCCAGTGCCGGAACCAACGACCATGCAAAACCCGGAACGTCAGACATCATAGCACTATTGATTTTAAAACCGAATTCCTTCTCTAGTTTTTGAGCATATTCTGTGTAATGGAAGAGCTCTTCCGGCTGGCTAAGTCCTGTCAGAATATTACCGTACATTGCCGAAAGCCCGATACCGCCTTCTTTTACTGCTTTGGCAAAAGCCTTTTTATCTTCCGGACTTGCCTTCTGCATAAAATTTTCCACATCCCAGAGTGCTTCTACATTCCATTTAAAGCGTGCTTCTTCAGGTAAATTCTTTGTTTTCTCAATCATGGTGAGCGCATCATAAATATTCTGAGTATGTATTTTTTCTACTTCTGCCTGTAGATGAGAATACCCCACATCGGTATGAGAATGATGAATAAAATACAACGTACGCGGAACTACGGCTCCCGCCTGAATGGTTTTACGGTAAAGTTCTTTTTTTCCTGAGGTGACAATCAGTTCTGCATGACCTCCCTTTGGTGAAAGAGAAACCGGAATATCAAAGGTTTTAATACCATCAGGCATTGTAAAAGAAAAGCTGTCTTTATGGTCTATTGTTGCCGTTATCTGCTGGTCCGGGCCAAAATGTAAAGTAGTAAGGGTAAGAAGCCGTTTACCGTCTTTTAGTAAAAAAGGAGTAGATTGTGCCTCTATCTTTTCCTGAAAGGTAAATTTATAAGTCATCATCCAGTCCCTGCTATTTTGATCCTGACCCACTATCTTCAGTCGAAGAGGTTTTCCGGGAGATACCTTATTAACAGGAACTCTCAAATAGGCAATACCGTAAGAATCTTTCAGCCCGTCTGTTTTCGTTTGATGAAAAACAAAGGCAGTACTGTCTGCTGCCTTAGATACCCAGTCGGGATGTTGATTGGCGGGATAGGTGGTAAGTGTTAGGGTTTTCTGATCATTGATGTATAAATCAAAATTACGGGGGCCTCCACTGGTTCCTGATGAGTGAGACATCAGCCAGTTAAAGTATACATATGAGCCTGTATTTTTTTGTGGTAGCGGAGCTGTTTCCCATTCAATAGTTTTAGTGCCATCTGTTGTACGGGTCAGCAAAGCACGGGTCGCATGATCGGGAAAAGCAGAGAAATAATCTATATTCTCACCACTTATTTCACGATAATAACCGTTGGTTGCCTGTATGTTCCCAAAATAAGGAACCTTTTTCTGAGCATATACAAAATTGCCTGTCATCAAAAAAGACATAAGCAACACAAAATACCTGTTATACATGGGTTTCATTTTTAAAGTTTATATGTTGGAATGTTTGAACATATTAAATGATAAAAAAACAATATTAAATCTCCGAAGATTTATTAATGTCGATAGTATAAGTAAATTTATCTGAGCGATAGAAGCCAACATTATATTCTACAGGTTTACCATTGATATCATACACAAAACGCTCACGCTTCAGTACAGGAAAAGTAGCTGAAACCTTTAATTTTTTACCTATTACACTACCGGCCTGACATGCACTGATGTTTTCACGGGAACGATGAACGATTACTCCATGCTTTTCCTGTAGCATACTATACAACGGCATATTGAAGTCATCATTTTTATTAACATCGATTCTCGGATGAAAATAACTTTCAAAATAAACAATCGGATCTCCGGAATCTTCTCCTTTTAGTTTCGATAGCTTAAAAACCTTTTTATCGGGGAGGCAATTAAAGAAATTGCAAATCTTTTCATTCGGTTCTTCAAGGGCCGTTTTTAATAACTGATTGACAACATGAATTCCCTTTTCCTGCATTTCCCGGGTAAAACTGTACCAGTGATCCAGCCCGGTTACCAGACTTTTCTTCTCGGCAACTCGTGTTCCGATACCCTTTTTACGAATGATCAACCCTTCATGTTCCAGTTTATTGGTAGCCTGACGGATTGTATTTCGTGAAACGCCCCACAAATTCGCAAGATCCACTTCTTTAGGTAATAGCGCTCCTTTTTTATAGGCTTCCATTTTAATTAGCTTACGGAAAAGTTCTTCAACCTGTACATGCAGAGGAAGTTTGCTATTATGATCAATTGTGAATTCCTGAGTGAGTATGTTCATACATATGTTTGATGCGAAGATAGTAAAATTTTAATTTGAATTGCTTTTTTTTAAATAAAATTAATAACACTACTTAATTATTCTGAAAAAACGGAATATTATAATTCGTTAGTAAAAATATAAGTTCGTGATCCTTTAAGCCCTCTGTATTGAGAGACCGATTTTTAAGAATATCTAAAATAAAATGACCGGAATAGCTGGTGCATGAAAAAATAAGTTCCAGAATTTTAGTCTCAGCCAGATCTTCTTTTCTTTGTTTAGCTGCTAATAAGAGAATAAGAAGTTGTTCATAAGGATAACTATTCTGATCATAATTCTGTCTGATGAAAGAGGTGATGTTTATCAGGTATTTCTTAAAAGCCAGATTCCATTCTGTTTTTTTGATGTATTCCAGACAGAAACTCAGCTTAAGCAGGATTTTACAACAGTTATGAAATTCTTTTAAAGACAGATTTTTTTTACTCAGGCTGGTTTTCAGATAGTAAGTGAAAATGTTCACTATAAGGGTAATACATTCATGATGAATGTATTTTTGGTAATGTACATCATGAGGATTTCTGTCAAGATGACGTATAAGAGCATAGCTGAAGATTTCCAGTAGCGTTTCGGTTTCATCTTTAGAGCTGGCAATAATATGCAGGGTATATCTGTAGATCTGATCGTCTATATCCTCTAATATTTTATTACTGTCAATGCCGATATAATGATGATAATGTAAATAAGAGACCAGCCAGCCAAAACCTGTAATTCCTCTCTCAAAACTGTAATCGTCCAGATCAGAAAGAGTACCGGCAAGAGTACAGAGAAAGTCTTCTCCCTTCTTAAACTGAGATTTTTCATTGTTTAAAAATAAACGTAAAGTGCTTATTGATAATTTGTTATTGGTTAATTCTGAGTTCATTAGAGTAAGATATAAATTAATTACTGGAAAAAAGAATAGAACGGATATTGGGTTTTGAGCCTGAATAGGCATTACAAACATATTTAATATCAATTGATATTAAAAGAGTTCGTTCACTAGATTTACGAAATACATAGCTTGTTTTATAAATTTATAGGATTATTTTCTGTTTTCAGAAAAGAGAGCACTAAAAAAACAGCACCAATCTGATGCTGTTTTATTTTTTGATATATATATATATTTAGAATGTCACATCCAGCCCTACATAGAAATTAGCCTTCATAATAGGAGCATATACCATTCCGCCATCGAAATAATTTCCGAAAGGATTTCTAAAATCCACAATTGCATTTTTCTGGTAGTAAGAAGTGAGATTTTCTCCACCTACGTAAGCTCTAAGCTTTTTATTGAAATTCCTTGAGATCTGGGCATTCAATATTGCATAAGACTCCGAATACGCAGGCAGCTGAAACTCCGCAGGGTTACTTGATGTATCAGGAAGCCTTTGCTTTCCTACCCAGTTTAACGTGGTATCAAAGCTCCAGAATCCGCCATTGTCATTTTTATTCGTAGCATAGGCTAGGTTGACAAAACCTCTATGCTTTGCCATAAAAGGAATTTCTCTTCTTCCCCCGATATAGTCAGCCTGTACATCATAATATTTATAAGCCAGCCTTACATCAAAATTTTTAAAAGGGGTGAAATCCCACTGAGTCTGGAATGAATTGGCAAAAGATTTTCCCTCAAGGTTATAAAAGGTAAGTTGTTGAGGAGATTTGTCTAAATCTACCAATACCTGATTCTGGAAATCTGTTCTGAAAAAATCTGCAATAACCGTTGATTTTCTTCCGAAAAGTTTAAATTCCTGTTGTAAGCTTGCTCCGTAGTTCCATGCTATTTCAGGTTTTAAGCCATAGATATTTCCTCCGTTGGATATAATGTTAATCGCTCTGTTAGATGCAAAATACTGTTGGTTTTCCGCAAAAACATTAGCAGTCCGGAATCCTCTTCCTGCAGAAAGTCTTAAGATCGTCTGCGGCGTGAAATCATACTTGAAATTAAGTCTTGGAGTAAACTGAGTACCGGCCAGATTATGAAAATCGGCTCTTGCACCGGCTACTAAAGTATATTTTAATCCTGTTAAAGTATACTCAGCAAAAATACCGGGAACCATCTCATTTCTCTTCATATTATCTGTAAGATAAGTTTCTTCATAACCGTCATATAAGAAACTTGCACCGGCTTTGTATTTGTGGTTGGTATTTCCTATGATGCTTTCAAAGATTAAATTGGAATAATAGGTATGTTGTTTTCCATTATAATTTCTCAGGCCGAAAAAGCTATCCTGCTGATGGTAAACATATTGGTTCATCCATCCTATACTCTGATAAGGCTTTCCTTTGAAAACATAGCCTGTTTTGTTCCAAACCTGAAATCTTGAGATATCAATTCCTACACCATAGGCAGCTTGTTTATCCTGAGCCAGTTTCTTATCAAAACCTATTTGTCCGGCAGTTCTCTCATCTCTGATAAAATTGATTCCGAAATGAGATCCGAATCCTGATTTTTCCAGGTCGTTATAATTCAGGAGATAAGCTGCATTGATCTGAGTTCCCTTTGGTCTGTCAAGAAAACCGTCATCATTCATATCTGTATTTCCGAAAGTTCCGTTTCCATGGAGAAGGAAGGTTTGTGACCATTTATCATTAATAGAAGAAACACTGGTAATATTGGCTTCCGCTCTTCCGTTGAAATCAGCAAAAAGATTCAGTGAAGTTTCAGGAGTTTTCGCATTTTTCAAAAGCTCAGTATTGATTTGTCCTGTAATGCTTTCGTAGCCATTCGTTACAGTACTTCCTCCTTTAGTCAGCTGGATACTTTCAATCCATCTCCCGGGAATAAAGTTCAGCCCGTAAGCAGATGCCAGTCCTCTGATCTCAGGTAGTTGTTCTTTTGTCAGGCTGGTGTACTTCTGATCCAGTCCCAGCATTTTCAGCTGTTTTGTACCGGTTACCGCATTACTGAAAGAAACATCTACCGTTGCATTGGTTTCAAAACTTTCAGATAAATTACAGCATGCTGCTTTTAACAATTCTTTTTTATCAATATTAAAAACAAGGCCTGCTTCTTTTTTGCTTACAGAAGTAGCTGCTTTAGATCCCGTTACCACAACTCCGTCAATATTTTTTTCATGCTGGCTGTGAGACTGATCAGACGGAGCGGAATGTTCTTCATGTTTTGTTCCCTCTTCAGCGTGTACATTAGGATTAGCTTCACCAAAAGGAGTCTCTCTGTCGTACAGGCAACATCCCGGAAGGTTTTTGTATACGGCGTCAGACGCTTTATACTTTTCGTTGTCATGGCCTGCATCAGCGATCTTTTTTAAAATTTTATCCGATGAGGTTTTTGAAGGGTCAAAATTCAGCACAACGGTCTGTTTTTCTGCATTCCATTCTGCAAGATCTGCTCCTGCATCCTGCGCTGCCTTTTCAATTCGGGCTTTACATGATTCACAGTTTCCTTTTACATAAAACTCATTCTCTTTCTTGTGAGAATGCTGATCCTGAGTATCTGCAGGAGTAGGGGTTTGCTGAAGATTCCTGTCATAGTGGCAACACCCCGGAAGTCCTCCATAGGCAGCATCAGGAGCTTTATATTTCTCATTATCATGACCGGCATCTGCCACTTTCTTTAAGATATCATCTGTAGAAATATTGCGGCCCGGCTCTATTGTTAATGTTTGAAGATCAATAGAGTATACTGCTGTTTTAGCACCTGCTTTTTTGGCAGCACCTTCTATTCTGGTTTTGCACATTTCACAGTTCCCCTTTACTTTGAACTGGTTTTTTGGAAGGCTCTGTGCAGATATAAATTGGGTAAATAGGAATAATGTACCAAGTATCAACCTGGAAATATATAATTTCATTTTGTTTAAAAGTTTAGATTACATTAAAAGATGGTTCATTAAATCATTTAATGAACAGACTATAGTAATTAACCTATTTTAGGCGGTTGCCAGATTTCCTTTAAACGATCTGAAAGATACGGATCTGAGTATTGAAACTGAGGATTCTTATTTGATTTATAATAAGACAGTTCCAGACGTAAATTTTTTGAAAAAGGAGTTTCTATAAAAGTATAGCAGGCGATACATGATGAACAGCAGTCATCATTACAGGACTTTGTGTGATCGTTTTTGCTGTCTTTTGTAGAAGAGTGGTTTTTACAGCAGTCCCTTTTTTTAGATTCTGCCTTACAGCATGTTTCCTGCATAGATTGTGCATAGAAAATATCTTTAGGAACTAAGAAAATTCCTAAACAAAAAACTATGGTTAGCAGGTGAAACAGCTTCATATCTGCAAAAATAAGAAATTTATGGCAAAGGATCACCAACTTTTACCGCGCAGTTATGCCAGGGCTCACCATGAGCCGGGTTTACAGAAGGTTTTTCTCCCATAGCCAGATTTTGTTCTGCCGGAGCGGGAACCGGTGGTGGCGGAGTCTGCACAATATTCGGTGACTGAACTGCAACCGGTTTACTGTTCAGAGGTTGTCCTACGGGAATATCACATCGATGACCGGATTGTCCGTGTGGAGGATTCATTCCGGGAGCCGTTTTTATTTGCCGGCCATTATTATCGATCGCTATTTTTCCGGGAGATACAGCATTAGGATCAACCTGAATGACATTATTATTCCCAACGCTGATATTCTGCGAAACGGGGTTTGAGGAGACGCTGTTTAAGGGCTGTCCTACGGGAATATCACACCGGTGTCCCGGTTGCCCGTGAGGAGGGTTCATTCCCGGAGTTGTTGCCATAGGAGTAGGGTTAGGATTGGATGCTATTCCTGCCTGATCCATTAAAGAGGCCTTAGGAGTATTGATTGTTGCTGCGGGCTGTGAATCTGCCTCTTTTATATATGTTGCTCTTTCATCCTTTTTACATGAAATGCTAAATGCCGCTAGGACGATTAAACCTATAAATGTATTCTTCATATCCTCTGGTATAAAACAAAATTAGCAAAACATTTTGAATTGTTTTGCTAATTTTACATGTATAGTGTAGTTTTAGGACTAATTTTTTACCAAAAGTCTAAATCCTTCTCCGTGTACGTTGATGATTTCCAATCCTTCGTCGTCTTTTAATAGTTTACGAAGTTTGGCAATATATACGTCCATACTTCTTGCCGTAAAGTAGTTTTCTTTCTTCCAGATTTTTCTTAATGCAAGATCTCTCGGCATGAAATCATTTCTATGAATGCAAAGAAGCTTTAATAATTCATTTTCTTTAGGAGATAATTTATATTCTTTATCTCCTACTTTTAATTGTCTCAACATAGAGTCAAAGAAAATATTACTGATTTTGAACTGTTCCTGCTCTTCATTTTCCAGGGTGGAGCTTCTCTGAAGAATTGCTTTGATTTTGTATAAAAGAAGTTCAGTATCAAATGGCTTTGTGATATAATCATCAGCTCCCAGCTGATATCCTTTCAGAATATCCTCTCTCATATTTCTTGCCGTAAGGAAGATAATCGGAGTGTTTTTATCAATTTTTTTCACGTCTTCAGCCAATGAAAACCCGTCTTTTTTAGGCATCATTACGTCAAATATGCAGATGTCGAATTCATTTTCTGTAAATTCTTTAAGTCCCTGCTCACCGTCTGTTGCAAGGGTAACTTCAAAATTATTGATCGTTAAATAATCTTTAAGCACCGCTCCGAAACTCTGATCGTCCTCTACTAATAATATTCTGTTGCTCATAATTTCAATAATTAAAAATTAATAATTAAGAATGAACTTTTTTCACTCTATCTTCTCTATTTTGTTATTTGATTTTTTACTTATTATTTAGCTCATTGGCAGCTTTATCGTAAACGTACTTCCTTTTCCTTTGTGAGAGTCTACGATAATCTGTCCTTTGTGCAATTCTACAATTTTTTTAACATAAGAAAGACCTAAGCCCTGTCCTTTTACATTATGTATATTTCCGGTTTCTTCTCTGAAGAATTTTTCGAAAATCTTTGTCTTATTTTGGGTTTCCATTCCCATTCCCTTATCCGAAACTTCAATAACATACCAGTGTCCCTCATTCCTTGTTTCTACATGAATTTCCGGTGCTTCGGGAGAATATTTATTGGCGTTGTCCAGTAAATTGACCAGCATGTTTGAGATATGGAACTCATCTATTTTAAATGTGTAATGAGTGGCATTAAACTTTTGAGTAAGCGAGCCGTTTCTCTGCTCTACAATCAGGTTGAAAGATTCAGTTGTTTTTTTGATCAGTTCCCTTACATTGGTTTCTTTCAGAAACAGATTGACTTCGTTTCTTTCCAGCTTAGACATATTGAGAACATTTTCTACCTGTTTCTTCATCCTCAGATTTTCCTGCTTAATCAGTTCCGAATAATATTTTACTTTATCAGGATTGGTGGCAATTTTATCATTTGCTAAAGAGTCTGTTGCTACAGAAATCGTTGCCAACGGAGTTTTAAATTCATGAGACATATTGTTGATAAAGTCGGTTTTTACTTCGGCAAGTTTTTTCTGTCTCATCATATAATTGATGGAAATAATATAAATTCCCAAAATCGTCAGCAGTGAAAGGAAAGTACCCAGCAACATCGGCCAGTTGTTCATAGCCAGTGAATATTCTTTTTTAGGAAATACCAGAGCAAGACTATATAAAGTACGGTCCTTTGTATCCGTAAAAAGAGGATATGTATAAGTACTGTTATCCTTTTTTTCTTTATAGGCCTTATTGGCAATACTGGTGAGCTTATTATTCTGATCTACAATTCCATACCCGAATTTTGCCGTGATTCCTTTTATTTTCAGTTCCTTGGCAATCACTGAATCCAAAATAACAGGATCCACTCTTTTAGCAATAGGGAGGTTATTTCCATATACCTTTACAAATTCTTTGATGGCATAATCCCCGTTCTCAATATCTTTATTAAGATCAGCTGTAAGAAGTTCCCGGTTGGTAGTATCTTTTTTGATCTTATAGGCTGCTTCATCAGTATATAATGTGGTCAGCTTCACAGAATCTCCTTTTTGAGAAATAGGAAGCTGAGTCTTTGAAATGATATTCTTAGAATAAATGATCTGTCTTTGAGTGCCGGAATCTTCCACCTGTTGAATAGTCGTTAAAGAAGGCTGGCTGCTGTTGGCAAGAATTGTATTTCTATTGTCTTTATTCAGGTATTTATCCGCTTCAATCTCTTCAATACTTTTTGAAGTGTTTTCCAGAACGGTATAGACTTTGTTCGAAAAATCCTGTTCTAACGCGCCGTAATAACCTTTCAGCCAATAAAATTGGAGCGTAACAAAGACAATCAGTGAGATTGTCATAAACACCGAAATTATTGGGATGAACTTATTATTCATTATCTAATTTTATATATGTTGAAAAAATGAATGTTAAAATTAATTATTTTAAGAGTTGATAAACAAAAAACGCGCCAGAAAATTGTATTTTTTTTCTTAAAAGACTGTTTTTTAACAATTATTTATGAATTATTGTTTACTTGTCATATGAAAAGTCCTTTCAATAAATAAAGAATTAACTTTATTAAAAATAATTATTTATGGAATCTAATATCATTTTCAACAAAGATTTTGACTCGAATACTGCCTATGTAATGAAAATTTATAAAGCAGATGTTTCAACAGTATGGAATTATTTTACCCAATCCGGATTACTGGATCAGTGGTGGGGACCCAGACCCTGGAGATGTGAAACTATAAATCAGGATTTCAGAAAAGACGGAATATGGTTGTATGCTATGGTAGGACCGAATGGAGAAAAGGCCTATTCCCAGTCAAAATATGGTGAAATTACAGAACATAGGAGCTTTGATTGGACCAGTGCTTTTTGTGATGAAAACGGAAATGTTGATGACAATGCCCCGCGCTCAAAGTGGGTGATCGGATTTACCGGAATAGAAGAAGGAACGAAAATAACCATAAACATTTATTATCAGTCACAGGAAATCATGAATAAAATGATGGAGATGGGATTTGAAGGAGGTTTTACAATGGGGCTGAATCAGCTTGAAGAGATTATAGGATAGTTATACATATATCAATGATGCATATAAAAAAGACGGGCTTTAGCCCGTCTTTTTTATATGCATCATTATTCAATAGGTTTAGAATCAAATTAATTCTTCCTCCTGAAAATATTGAATAATAGCCTTTTTCATCAGTAAAGTCTGCTCATTAGGTTTTAATTCCGGAAGATCTTCCAGCTTTTCAAACTGAGGCCATCCGTCTTCGTAATGAGTAAATTTATAATATCCGAACGGTTCCAGTAATCTGCAAACCGCGATATGAATTAAATTAACCTTGTCTTCTTTTGTGTATTTTTGCTGGCCGCTCCCCAGCTCCTGAAGCCCTATTAAAAATAAAAGAGTTTCTATCGGCGGGTTTTTTTCAGTTCCGAAGTGGTTTTCAAAGAACTGTTCTATTTTTTTCCAATATTCGGATTCGTTCATTTTTCTAATTTTTAGCATCTTCAATTTTCAAAAGAAAAGCATACTCGAGTGCATCTTCTTTGAGAGATTCAAATCTTCCGCTGGCTCCTCCGTGCCCGGAACTCATATCCGTTTTAAAGATCAGGATATTATTATCTGTTTTTAATTCTCTTAATTTGGCTGTCCATTTTGCCGGCTCCCAGTATTGTACCTGTGAATCATGGAAGCCTGTAGTGATCAGCATATGAGGATAATCTTTGGCTTCTATATTATCATAGGGAGAATAGTCTTTCATATAATGATAGTACTCTTTGTCATTCGGATTTCCCCATTCATCATATTCTCCGGTTGTCAGAGGAATAGTATCATCCAGCATAGTACTTACCACATCCACGAAAGGAACCTGTGCTACAATTCCGTTAAATAACTGAGGCTCATAATTGACAACAGCTCCTACCAAAAGACCTCCGGCACTTCCTCCCATCGCATATAAATGTCTGGAAGAGGTGTAGCTCTCTTTGATTAAGTATTTTCCGGCATCAATAAAATCAAAGAATGTATTTTTCTTAAACAGCATTTTTCCGTCTTCATACCATTCTCTTCCCAGATATTCTCCACCACGGATATGGGCAATGGCATAAATAAAGCCCCTGTCCAGTATTGATAATCTTACATTGGAAAAGCTGGCATCTACCGTATGTCCATAACTTCCATATCCATACAAGAGCAGAGGAGTGTCTGCTGATTTTGGAGTATCTTTATGATAGACTAAAGAAATTGGGATTTTTGTTTTTCCGTCCCGGGAATCTGCCCATATTCTTTCGGAAATATAATTCTCAGGAATAAAATTTCCGCCTAAAACTTCCTGTTGTTTCAAAAGTTTTGTGGTTTTTTCCTTCATATTATATTCATAGGTTGAGCTTGGCTGTGTCAGTGAAGTATAGCCGTAACGTAACACTTCCGTGTCAAACTCAAGATTGATCCCGATATAAGCGGTGTAAGTAGGATCTGAGAAAGGTAAGTAATAAGATTCCTTTGTTTTTTCATCAATAATTTTGATCTGTAACAAGCCTTTTTCTCTTTCCTCAAGGACAAGGTAGTCTCTGAAAATTTCAAATCCTTCCAACAGAACTTCAGCACGGTGTGGAATCACATCAACCCAGTTTTCCATGCCACAGTTATCGATCTTTGTTTTCACAATTTTAAAATTGATCGCATCATCGGCATTGGTAATAATATAAAACTCATCCTCGTAATGTTCCACAGAATATTCAAGATCATCTATTCTTGGCTGAATAACTGTCCAGTCTGCAAAAACATTGTCAGAAGGGATAAAATGATGTTCATCTGAAATTGTGCTGGAACTGGCGATGAAAATATATTGTAATGATTTTGTTTTAAAAACATTCACATCAAAAGTGTCATCTTCTTCATGGAAAATCAAAATGTCTTCTGAAGGGTCTGTTCCCAATTCGTGTCTGTATACCTGAAATGCACGAAGGCTCTTGTCTTTTCTGATGTAAAATACATGCTTATTATCATTGGCCCATACGGTTTTTCCCGTTGTATTCAGAATTTTATCAGCAAGTATTTCTCCTGTTTCCAGGTTTTTAAAATTAAGGGTGTAAATTCTTCTTCCTACATTATCTGAGGAAAAAGAAGCCAGTGTATTATCAGGGCTTACTGCTACACTTCCTACTTCAAAGAAATCTTCACCTTCTGCCAAAATATTCACATCAAGTACAATCTCTTCCGGATTATCCAGGCTTTTATGTTTTCTGCAGAATATAGGATATTCTTTGCCTTCTTCATAGCGTACAATATACCAGTACTCATTGAAGAAATAAGGAAGAGACTCATCGTCTTTTTTATAACGGGCTTTCATTTCTTCAAAAAGGTCTTCCTGAAGCTGTTCCGTGTCTTTCATGATGAATTCTTCATAGGCGTTTTCTTCTTCAAGATATCGGATGACTTCCGGATTTTCTCTTTCATTAAGCCAGAAATAATTGTCGATCCTTTGATCACCGTGTGTTTCTAATATTTTTTCTATTTTTTTTGCCTGTGGAGCTTTCATCAGTATATTTAATTTTTTACGTCTTTGCCTCTTTTTTGTAATTATTTTAGGCCCGCGTTTCGTTCAATATTAATTCTTGTTCAAATTTAGGTAAAAAAAAACCATCTTTTCAATGCTGA
This sequence comes from Chryseobacterium sp., assembly GCF_019236175.1. Lineage (GTDB taxonomy): Bacteria > Bacteroidota > Bacteroidia > Flavobacteriales > Weeksellaceae > Chryseobacterium. Next base: position 35,504 of record NZ_JAFAJM010000014.1, on the reverse strand, counting down.
AAAGACGGTTTTTTTTCTTGGTATTAAAGCTTATTTATGAAGCGCTTTAATATATTTTTCAAGGGCCATCGTCATAGAAGGCGTTTCCTTCGTTGGCGCCATTAAATCTACTTTTAATCCCGCATCTTCCGCTGCCGCTAAAGTAGTATTTCCGAAAACTCCGATTTTTGTTTCATCCTGCTTGAAATCAGGGAAGTTCTGTTGAAGAGACTTGATTCCTTGCGGGCTGAAGAAAATCAGCATATCGTAATCTTTAATACTGATATCGGTAAGATCACTGCAAACCGTGCGGTACATAATCGCTCTGGTCCAGTCTATATTTGCCGAATCTAAAGTTTTTACAATATCCGGACTTAAAACATCTGAAGATGGCAACAGATATTTTTCGGTAGGAAATTTTTTGAAAAGAGGAAGCAAATCCGAAAAGTTTTTCTCTCCAAAGCTGATCTTTCTCTTTCTGTATACAATATGTTTTTGAAGATAGTTGGCAATAGCTTCGGACTGGCAGATGTATCTCATCGTATCCGGAACCGCAAAGCGCAGTTCCTCTGCAAGTCTGAAGTAATGGTCAATCGCATTCTTACTGGTAAAAATAATTCCAGTGTATTGCGTCAGATCAATCTTCTGCGTTCTTAATTCTTTGTTGTCAACTCCTTCGACGTGGATAAAAGGACGGAAATCAATCTTTATTTTTTCCTTCTTCGCTATATCCAAATATGGAGAAGACTCACTAGGCGCTGGTTGAGAAACCAATATGGACTTTATTCTCATCATTGACATTTATTAAAAAAATAACAATTTCCAAAGCAGTAATAATGGTGCGATTTGGAGGGTGCAAATATACAAAAATTTATAATACCATTTCTCCGGAAGAATCTTGTTCTTGTGAAATAAATAGAAAAAAACTTTGAATATGAATACAAAAGAAAAGAAGAAGAAATAGTAAAAAAATATTTTATTTCTGTCTATAGGGAAGTAATAATGGGCTATACACAGAATAATTAACAAAAATGAAAGGATGAAGTAAAATTTAGTGGAGGTAAAATAAAAAATGGTCCATTTTTTTCCATCTCCTATGCTTTGATAAAATAAAAAACCTAATGTCGATTTAATCAGATAAAAAAATACGACAGCCAGAAAAGTATATCCGAACTTATTAAGCTGGTATCCAAAAAGCTGAAGATCTGCAATGTATTTAGGAACTACCGGAATATATTGGGATAGTAATACCGATAAACTAAGTGCGGTGACACATGAAGTGATGATCCAGCTTGGGAGATTATTGCTGGCATCAAAATATTTTTGAAGCAGAAAATCTTTCAGACTGGCATCTCTTTCTATGATGTTCATCATAAAAACATATAAAAATATGCACCCCAGCAATATAAAAATTACCCAATCATTGTTTTCGGGCAATCTTACGTGGTTAATAAATGGTTGTGATGGCAAAATTTAAGTTTTTTTTATTCTTTATTTAACTACAAATAACACAAATTGGCATACATTTTATTACCGAATTATCCGTGGCTAAATATATCCCTTATTATTTTAATACATTATTAAGAGGTATGCAGACAAAACCTTATAAAACATTTAAAATGATGAGAAATATTTTTTTGCAAAATTATAGATTATTTTGTATAAAATAAAAAGGTTAAATAAACTATCTTTGCAAACTGAAATGAAAAAACTGGTTATCATCCCAACATATAACGAAAAGGAAAATATTAAAAATATTATTTCCGCGGTTTTTGCATTGGAGGATGATTTTCACATCCTAGTGGTAGATGACTCATCTCCGGATGGAACCGCCGGGATTGTGAAAGAACTGCAAAAAGAATTTCCGCACCATCTTCATTTGTCGGTAAGACACACAAAAGACGGGCTTGGAAAGGCTTATATTCATGGTTTTAAATGGGCAATCGAAAATAAATATGATTATATTTTTGAAATGGATGCCGATTTTTCACACAACCCTAATGATTTGCCTAAACTTTTTGAAGCATGCCTCAATGCAGATATGGCTATAGGATCCCGATATTCAAAAGGAGTAAATGTGGTCAACTGGCCGATGGGAAGAGTACTGCTTTCCTATTTTGCATCAAGATATGTGAGATTTATTCTGGGGCTGCCGATCCATGATACTACGGCAGGATTTGTTTGTTTTTCAAGAAAAGTGCTGGAAGAAATAGGGTTGGATACTGTGAAATTAAAAGGATATGGATTTCAGATAGAAATGAAGTTCAGAGCCTATAAAAAGAATTTCAGGATTGTAGAAGTTCCCATTATATTTACAAACAGAATTCTGGGGGAGAGTAAAATGAATGGCGGAATCATCCATGAAGCTGTCTTTGGAGTTTTGAATTTAAAATGGAAGTCCATCATCAACCGATTATGAAACAGAGCATGTGGATGCAAAGTTTCATCAGATCATTAATCATACTAAAAGGAAACTGATGAAAAAGCTGATTTTTATTTTCGTTTTGCTGAGCTTGTTTTCATGCAATGATTATATCGATAAGCCTAAAAATCTGATCGATAAGGGGCTTATGGCTGAAGTATTAGCCGATCTTCAGATCAATGATCAGTCAACATTTATGTACCAGAACTCTAATATAGAGGCCGGTACAAGATATATCCTCGCTTCTCATAAAGTAAAACCTGAAGACTTTGTCGAAAGTTTTAAATATTATGTTATCAAAGAAGAAATGAAAGGCATTGCGGATAACGCCCAGGAAATATTGCTTAAAAAAGATCCTAAGGCAGATAAATACATAAAAGATAAACAGAAAAACGGAGGGTCACCTACCCTGATGAGATATTGATAGAGACTTCTGTTTAACAAAATAAGAATCGCTACAGCGATAATTTAAAAGCATACTAATGAAATTTTTTACTATAGAGAAAACCTCTGAAGGAAAAGCCAGAGCCGGAGAAATAACCACAGATCACGGGAAAATACAAACTCCCATTTTTATGCCTGTGGGAACAGTAGCAAGTGTAAAAACAGTTCATCAGAGAGAATTAAAAGAAGACATTAAAGCCCAGATTATTTTGGGAAATACATATCACTTATATCTTCGTCCGGGTATGGAAACCATGCAGGATGCAGGAGGATTACATAAATTTATGAACTGGGATCTTCCTATTCTGACAGATTCCGGAGGTTTTCAGGTATTTTCGTTGGCAAGCAACAGAAAAATGACGGAAGAAGGAGCGAGATTTAAATCTCATATCGACGGAAGTTATCACATGTTTTCTCCGGAAAGATCAATGGAAATTCAAAGACAGATAGGGGCTGATATTTTTATGGCTTTTGACGAATGTACTCCTTACCCTTGTGATTATAACCAGGCAAAATCATCAATGGAGCTTACGCACCGTTGGTTAAAAAGATGTATTGACTGGACGAATGATCATCCTGAGCTGTACGGCCATAAGCAAAGGCTTTTCCCAATTGTACAGGGATCTACCTATTCTGATTTAAGAAAAATTTCTGCAGAAGTTATTTCCGAAGCCGGAGCAGAAGGAAATGCAATCGGCGGACTTTCTGTGGGTGAGCCTGAAGAAGAAATGTACAGAATTACAGATGAAGTCACCGATATTCTGCCGAAAGAAAAACCAAGATATCTGATGGGAGTGGGAACTCCATGGAATATTCTTGAATCTATCGGGCTGGGTATTGATATGATGGATTGTGTAATGCCTACCAGAAATGCCAGAAATGCAATGCTTTTCACCTGGCAAGGGGTGATGAACCTTAAAAATGAGAAGTGGAAACGCGATTTTTCACCACTGGACGAGTTGGGTACAAGCTTCGTAGACAAAGAATATTCAAAAGCATATCTTCGCCATTTATTTGTATCCAAAGAATATTTGGCAAAACAGATTGCTTCTATCCATAACCTGGCATTTTACCTTGATTTGGTTAAAGTAGCGAGAGAGCACATCATAGCGGGAGATTTCTATGAGTGGAAAAATTCAGTAGTTCCAATTCTTAGACAAAGACTCTAAAAGACTATGCTTAAAATAATAGACAGATATATCATCAAAAAATATCTTGGAACTTTCAGTTTCATGCTGATACTGCTGTCTATAGTGGTGCTAGTGATTGATGTTCAGCAAAAAATACCCAGGATAGAAAATGCTAAGGCTATCGACCCTAAACTTGATCTGGTGTATTTTCTGATCCATTTTTATCCTTTCTGGATCATTAATCTTGTGGTAACATTTCTCTCTATTCTGGTGTTTATTACTGTGATTTATTTCACCTCCAGGATGGCTAATAATACGGAGATTGTAGCGATTATCAGTAGTGGGGCCAGCTTTCACAGGTTTGCTAAACCTTATCTGTATACATCCATTCTGATTGCCCTGATGTCGCTTACCGTCAACCATCTGGTGCTTCCGTGGGCTAATATTAAGAAAAATCAGCTTGAAGCTTATACTTATAATGCGGCCAATAAAGAGAAGATTTTAGGAACAGCTCCTGCCTCTTCACAGCTTAGCAAGACAGAATATATCTTCGTAGCATCATGGAATAAAAGAGAAAAAAGAGGTTCCAGCTTTGTTTATCAGAAGTTTGATAAAGACAGAAGAATGATTTACGAACTGAAAGCTGGTGAAGTATACTGGGACCAGACTAAAAAGCAGTTTGTACTGAACAGTTATCTTGAAAAAACAATCAACAAAGACAATACGGAAAAGCTTGGGAATGGAGTAGAGCTAAGGAAAAACTACGGACATTCACCGGATGAACTTTTCCCGAATGAACTTTTAGGACAAAATAAAACAACTCCTGAGCTGTTGAAATTCATAGAAAGAGAAAAAGCGAGAGGAAACTCTAACCTGAATTCTTATCTCAATGAGCTTTATCAAAGGACTTCTATGCCTGTTTCTATTATTATTCTTACGTTTCTTGCACTTTCGCTGTCATCGCAAAAGAAAAGAGGCGGGCTGGGAATAAACCTTGCTATAGGGATCTCTCTGGCATTTCTTTTTGTGTTTTCATTTGAAGCGCTGAAAGTAGTTTCCGAAAATAAAAGTTTACCTCCGGCGTTGGCTATGTGGCTGCCTAATCTGGTGTTTTTACCGCTTACTCTTTATTTATACATCAAAAGAGCAAATCAGTAAAGAAGTTTTACCTCTTTATGATAAAAAGAGCGCATTCCGTTTTCCAGTTCGATCCAGAGTTCTCCTTTTTCATCTGCATTGCGGATAATGCCATTTTGTCTTTCTTTTTCAATTTCAAAAACTGAAATTTCATCTTTTCGGAACAGGTTTTTATTAAAGCGGTCCAGGATTTCCCGGTCTGAAGGAATGTTTTTTAATTTTTCAAGAAGATATTCATGAAGTCTTAATGTGAAGTCCTCCAGGTCAAATGCGTGCCCTGTTTGCGTCAGGAGCGATCCTGCGTTGGATATTTCATCAAATTGATCCTGAAGAATATTAATTCCGGCACCTATGATGAAATAATTATTTTGATTAATTTTTTTCTTTTCAATTAAAATTCCAACGATTTTTTTACCTTTAAGGATAATATCATTAGGCCACTTAATTTTTACGTCATGATCAGCCAATTTGGCAAGGAAGTCTCTGACAATAATTGCGGTATAATAATTGAATATAAAGTCGGAGCAAAGAATGTTCTGAGTCTTTACTGCCAGCGTATAAGCCAGGTTTTTTCCGGCAGTAGGAATCCATATATTTCCATACTGACCGCGGCCTTTAGTCTGATTAAAAGTATAAAGGCCTGTAAAATCTGAATTCTCATAAAGTAAAAACTTTGATATTTCGTCATTAGTAGAAGAACATTCTTTCAGGGAGAATAGTTGGCTCATTTAAGAAAACTTTAAGACATTAAGGGGGTAAAAGTAAGGTTAAAGTAAAGAAAAAACAATAAATTTGCAGATTATAGTATTTTTTTAATGAATAAGACAGTAGAAAAACAAGCATTAATAGATAAAATCGTTGAAGCTATCCAGGACGTAAAAGGGGAAGACATTATGATCTTTGACCTTTCCAATATTGAAAACTCCGTAGCAGAAACGTTCGTCATATGTAGTGGAAATTCAAATACACAGGTAGCTGCATTAGCAGGTAGTGTAGAGAAGAAAGTAAGAAACGAACTTCAGGACAGACCTTGGCACGTGGAAGGTACGGAAAATGCAATGTGGGTACTTGTAGATTACGTTTCAGTAGTAGTTCATATATTTCAAAAACAGGTACGTGAGTACTACGACATAGAAGAACTTTGGGGTGACGCAGTCATTACCAGAATCGAAAACTAATTGTAAAATTTTAAAAAGTATAAATGAATAACAAAGGATTCAACTGGTTCTTTCCTATTGCAATCATAGCTCTTTTGCTATTTTTTGGCTCTAATTTTTTAGGAGGTGATAGTGCAAAATCTATTGATGAAGATGGTTTCTTTAGAGAAATGCAGGCGGGGAAAGTCCAGAATATAATTATATACAAAGACACTGAAAAAGCTGACGTTTTCCTTACTAAAGCTGCCAAATCAGCAACGGTAAGCAAACCTGCCAATGAAAACAACCCTCTTTCCGCACTGGAAATGGCTCCTAAAGCAGATTATTCTGTGAAATATGGAGATCTTCAGCTTTTCCTTCAAAAATTTGATCAGATTAAAGCTGCCAGTCCGGCGATTAAAACTACAAAAGATTACGGAGCAGGTAAAAACCCGTTCATGGATATCTTAGTATCTGCATTGATCTGGATTGCAATTTTAGGACTATTCTATTTCCTTCTTTTCAGAAAGATGGGCGGCGGCGGAGGTCCTGGCGGACAAATTTTTTCGATTGGAAAATCCAAAGCTAAACTTTTTGACGAAAAAGAAAGAATTCAGGTAACATTTAAGGATGTTGCAGGATTGGAAGGGGCTAAAGAAGAAGTTCAGGAAGTTGTAGATTTCTTGAAAAACTCTGAAAAATATACCAAACTGGGTGGGAAAATCCCTAAGGGAGTTCTTTTAGTAGGGCCTCCGGGAACCGGTAAAACTTTATTGGCTAAAGCTGTTGCAGGTGAAGCTAAAGTTCCTTTCTTCTCACTTTCAGGTTCTGACTTCGTAGAAATGTTTGTTGGGGTAGGAGCTTCAAGAGTACGGGATCTTTTTGCTCAGGCAAAAGCTAAATCTCCTGCGATTATCTTTATTGACGAGATTGATGCGATAGGGCGTGCTAGAGGGAAAAATAATTTCTCCGGCGGGAATGACGAAAGAGAAAATACATTGAACCAGCTTCTTACTGAAATGGATGGTTTCGGAACAGATACCAACGTTATTGTAATGGCTGCAACCAACAGAGCAGATATTCTTGATAAAGCTTTAATGAGAGCCGGACGTTTTGACCGTTCTATCTATGTAGATCTTCCGGAACTTCACGAAAGAAGACAGATTTTTGATGTTCATTTGAAGAAAATCAAACTTGATGATAATGTAGACAGAGAATTTCTGGCGAAACAGACACCGGGATTCAGCGGAGCTGATATTGCAAATGTATGTAACGAAGCAGCATTGATTGCTGCGAGAAACAACCATACTTCTGTAAGCAAACAGGATTTCCTGGATGCCGTAGACAGAATCATTGGAGGTCTTGAAAAGAAAAATAAAGCGATCAAACCTTCTGAAAAGAGAAGAGTGGCTTACCACGAAGCAGGGCATGCTACGATCTCCTGGCTGGTAGAACATGCTTCTCCTCTTTTAAAAGTAACCATTGTTCCAAGAGGACGTTCATTAGGGGCAGCATGGTATCTTCCTGAAGAAAGACAGCTTACCACTACAGAACAGATGTTGGATGAAATGTGTGCAACATTAGGAGGTAGGGCTGCAGAACAGGTTATATTCAATAATATTTCTACCGGCGCACTTTCCGATCTGGAAACAGTAACGAAGAGAGCTCAGGCTATGGTGACGATTTATGGACTAAGCCCGAATATCGGTAATATCTCTTATTACGACAGTTCAGGCCAGTCTGAATATTCTTTCGGTAAACCTTATTCTGAAGAAACAGCTACTAAAATTGATGCAGAGATTAAATCAATTATTGAAAATCAATATGAAAGAGCTGTAAGAATCCTTGCGGAAAATAAAGATAAACTTGATGCGTTAGCTAATAAGCTTTTAGAGAAAGAAGTAATCTTCCGTGAAGATTTAGAGGAAATATTCGGAAAGAGAGCATGGGATCCTGAACTGACAGAAAAACCTGTAACCAATACAATTCCTGAAAAGGAACAGCAGGCAGTCTTGGATATTCCCCTGATTAAAGAAAAGGAGGAAGAGAGCGAAATACAGGCTCCGGAAAGTCCGACACAACTTTAAAAAACCTTTAAAACTAGGATAGAAAAAACCTGATAATTTTAAAATTGTCAGGTTTTTTCATATTTAAGGAGATATTTTGGATGCTATTGTAATTAATTTTCTATTTTTGTATAAAGTTGACTAAAAATAGATTAAGTTGAATTTATTCAAGAGGATTGTAAGCAAACTTACCAACCAGCCTGAGGAAGAGGAAAAACAGAGTCTGGAGAAGCTTGGGGATTCGCTAAAAAATGCGGATCTCGACTATAAGTTTGCGCAATTATTTACGCATTCGGGGGGATTTTTTAATTATTGTGCAGATGAGGCGGAAGCTCTACAAACTTTAAATCAAATTATCAAGATAGAAGGTATTAATAACCTTTTTTGTTGGGATAAAGAGCTTCAAAGCTTTTTAAATGTAGTGAAGTCTACTTATACTTCAGAACTTCAGACATCCAATAATGCCGCATTTATCACATGCGAATATCTGATTGCCTATGACGGAAGAATTATGCTTTCTCATAATAATATTCTCCACTATCATTCTTCAAGGCTGCCTGATAAAATTATTATTATTGCCAATGTTTCACAGATTGTGAACAACCTTAATGATGCTATGGGGAAAATAAAAAGGAACGGAAATATCAAGAATCTTACTTCGATCAGCGGAGGACAATCCAAATTAGACGGTTCTTCAGGTTCCAATCCGAAACTGTTTTTATTACTGCTTGAAGATTAAGCACACGTACTTCTAAATTTAAAATTTTGGACAAAAATCTTATTCAAAGAACGATCTCCGGTATTGCTTATGTAGCTATCATCATTCTTTGTACTACTCCGCTTGGAGCACAATTGATCAATAACATCTCTCCGGGCCTTATTAAACAGGAATACCTTTATCATGCGCTGATCAGTTTGCTGCTGGTTGTTGGTACATGGGAATGTGTTAAAATAATGAAGTTCGGAAAAGGATATGAAAAATGGGTAGTATTCCCATTGGTCATTTTTATATTTTATATTTTTTCAAAAAGATATTTCAGCCATGATTTCTTTTTTGATTTCAGGCTCAGTGAAATTCTTGCACTGGCATTGATAGGGATTGCTGTAGTGACTTTATTCAAATATCCTAATGAATTGTATTACGATAGCGGGAAACTGATTTTTACCGTCATTTATGTGGCTTTACCCTTTAGTTTCGCATTAGGCCTGCCTAAGTTCTCAAGCTATAATGATACATTTTCCTTAGAAGTTTTATTTCTGTTTATTCTGATCTGGAGTAGCGATACTTTCGCTTATCTGGTAGGAAAGTTCTTTGGTAAACATAAAATGGCACCTAAAATTTCGCCCAAGAAAACCTGGGAAGGGTATGCAGGGGGAGTTGTTCTGACATTGGTTTTGTCTTATTTTATAGAGCATTATCAGCCTGAACTCAGAGGGAACTGGATGATCGTAGGGTTTCTGGTAGCTGCTTTTGCTCCGTTGGGAGATTTGGTAGAAAGCCAGCTGAAAAGAAATTTCGGGGTGAAAGACAGTGGAAACATCATTCCGGGACACGGTGGTGTTTTAGATAGGCTGGATAGTTTCATAATCTGTGTTCCTGTCGTATATTTGTACTTTATTTTAGAAAAATTTATATAGTCTCATGAAATTACATAGAGAATCAAAAGGAACCATTACTGTGGCAACCATCCTTTTTTTCATATTGGGTGTGTTAGCGATTTATTTCCTTAAAATATGGTCACTAGTGATCATCATGCCTTTGTTGGTTATTTACTGTCTTGTATTCTGGTTCTTCAGAGTGCCAAACCGTAGTATTCTTGATCACAAAGAAAATGTTATCGCTCCTGTTGACGGAAAAGTGGTGATGATCAAAGAAGTGGAAGAAAATGAATTTATTAAAGGAAAAGCAATTCAGGTTTCTATCTTCATGTCTCCTCTTAACGTGCATATCTGCCGATATCCGGTTACAGGACAGGTTATTTATAAAAAATACCACCCGGGTAAATATCTGGTAGCATGGCACGAAAAATCATCTACGGAAAACGAGAGAACAACCGTGGCTGTTGAAACGTTAACCCATCATAAAGTGGTTTTCAGACAGATTGCAGGATATGTAGCAAGAAGGATTGTTTTCTACTGTAATGAAGGAGATCAGGCAAAAGCCGGACATGAATTCGGATTTATTAAATTCGGTTCAAGGATGGATGTATTCCTGCCTTTGGACACTGAGATCGTTTGTAAGATCGGAGACATTACGACAGGAGGCTTGGACGTTATTGCCAAATTGAAAAGTTAAGATTTACCATAAATCATATAGATTAAAATAAGTACTGTTTTTTAGCAGTGCTTATTTTTTTGCATAATAACTTACCTATGCTATATTGAAAGTATGTATCAATGGAAATTAAAGATATAATCTAACAAATTTTATTCACCAAGAATATTGATAATATAGAGTTGTTATTTTTTTTAATATATTTAACTATTTATATATCAATGTTTTATGTTGGTTTTGATTAAGGAAAATATTTTTTATTTAGAGCTTTTATAAAATATAGATTAACACAAATGTATTTAAGGAATGAAAAATTTATTGCAATTTATCTGTATAGGGATTTTTGTTCTGGAAACTTATTCATGTAAGGAAGATAGATTTGTTTCTTCTTCTATGCTTACACCGGAAGAAAATAGGGCAGTCAAGTCAAAAATAACCCGCTCAATACCAACTGGAATGAATGGGCGCTCGGTTCAAATAGATCCTGCTTTCATAGATAATATTGGTAAGGTATCCCCAGAGCAATTGGTAGAGGATTTAAAAAGGACTGGTGTTAATTCTGTGCACTATACTGTTGCAGAATATTGGGATGGTACCCAAAATGACAAATTACTTAGACCAAACTATCTTCAGGCAATAAAAAATAGCGGAATTAAAATTTGGTTGATGTTATTAGGAAATTGTATTTACGGAAATGCAATTCCGGGAGGAGACGGATGGAAAATGGAGCTGCTTGATCCTTCTTCAATAGATAATACAACACATCTTTATTCTTTTCATAATAAGGATTATGTTGATTGGCAGGCTGAAAGAATTAAGAATATACTTAATAAAGCGAATAAATATTCTAATATTTTTGATGGTATTGAATTTGCAGAATCTTACTTCCCAGAGTGGGAAACTATCGACGCTCAGTCGCCTAAAAAACGTTTTTATGGGGATGTAAGTAAATCTACTATTGATCAATTTGCCGATAAATATTTTATTCCTAAACAAAATTTAACATTTGAAACCATTAAAAAAAATACTATTTATTATAAACAATGGGTAGAGTTTAGGTCGGATGCCGTAATAAATTTTAATCAACAAATGAAAAAAGCTATTAATGAGGCTAATCCTAATATTTATTTTGCTGCATGGGGAATTGGAATAAAAGGAGGTAACTTAGCTGGAATAAAAGAATACTTCGGATTAGATATGCGTCGAATTATTTCTACTGTTAATCCGGATGTCTTTTTCATTCAGACTTCTTCACAAGATTGGAGTAAAGATAATTTACCCAGTAATTACGCTATTGATTATAAATATATTCTTGATAGTATTAAACTAGGAAATCCAACAATTCCTATAGGAATTCAAGGGGATGTGGTATCTAGCTATCATGATAAAGTGACAGGCAATTTAGATGGAAGTGCTGTTGCTCGACCTGCAAATTGGTGGCTTGGTTTCATGGATTATACCTTAAGTAATGGATATGCTACTGCAACGTTTTATGAATATAATCTTACCAAAAAATATGGCTTTTGGCTACCTTCCAATAATATCAATCTAAATTATAAAATAAGAGCGTTTAAAGACACAATAATTTCTTCTGATTATATCAATTTTGATCCTCAAACTTTTAATATTGTAGATAGAAAACCAGGGTACTGGTATAAAATTCAGACGGCAAGTCAATATAAATGGATTAAACTGGAATAGTAAAAAGCTTTTATAGATCGATAATTAGTGAACAGGCATCTATTGTATATGACAAAAAACTTTGCAATTAACTCTAAAATGAGATGGAGTTAGGCCTTAATATATTGTTTTATCTCATTCAGCAGATTTAAGATAAAGTCTAGTGGTAAGTCTTCTTCCACATTAATTAAAAGAATTTTAAATTTTTTCCTGCCATCCTGAATCAATTCCGGATAATCAAGGTGGTCACCATGGTAAAAACTGATATAGTGTTTTTTATATTTCTTGCTGTAGTAGAAATAACACAGCATTTTCTTTTTGTATTTGATGAACGGAAGCCCGAAGCTAAAAGTTTCTGTAATGTTTTCAGTGTCGGAGCCTAATATTTTTTCTCGCAAAAATAAAAGAGTACTTCTTTCAGGCTCTTCGATTCTGTAGAAATACTCTTGTATGGGATTCATTATAATAAAAAATTAGTCAAAGTTCTGAAGCTCAACGAGCTTGTGATACATTCCTTTTTTAGCAATCAGATCGTGGTGTGTGCCCTGTTCTACGATATCTCCTTTTTCCATTACTACGATCCAGTCTGCTTTTTGGATGGTTGAAAGGCGGTGGGCAATCACCAGGGAAGTCCTGTTTTCCATCATTTTTTCAAGAGCATCCTGTACAAATCTTTCTGACTCCGTATCCAATGCAGAAGTAGCTTCATCAAGAATCATAATCGGTGGGTTTTTCAACACGGCTCTTGCAATGGAAACTCTTTGTTTCTGTCCGCCTGAAAGTTTGTTTCCGTCGTCTCCGATATTGGTGTCATATCCTTCTGCAAGATTGGAAATAAAAGCGTCTGCATTAGCAATTTTAGCGGCTGCAATCACTTCTTCTCTGGTGGCATCAGGTTTGCCCATCAAAATATTATTATACACGGAATCATTGAATAACACAGATTCCTGGGTTACCATTCCCAGAAGCTGGCGGTATTCTTTTAATTTCAGATGCTTGATATCTGTTCCGTCAATTAAGATTTCTCCTTCAGAAACATCATAAAATCTTGCCAGAAGATTGGCAATTGTTGTTTTTCCGCTTCCACTTTGTCCTACTAATGCTACGGTTTTTCCTTTGGGTATGGTTAAATTAAAGTTTTTAAGAATCAGATTAGCTTTGTCATAATAGAAGCCGATGTCTTTAAATTCAATATTGTGTTGAAGGGTAGTAATAGAAACCGGTTCTGCCACTTCTTCAATTTTCACATCAGCATCCAGAATTTCCAATACTCTTTTCAGGGAAGCTTCCCCTTTCTGAACATTAGAGATGGCGGTAGATAAACTTTTTGCCGGCGGTAAGATCTGGAAGAACATTCCTAAAAATACGAGGAAGTCTGCAGGAGAAATACTTTGTTCAACAATAATCTGTTTTCCTCCATACCACGCGATGATCAAAAAGGTAATAGATCCTAAGAATTCGCTCATCGGAGAAGCCAGTTCTTTCTTTCTTCCCAGGCTGATTGAACTGGAGATCCATCTGTTCATAGATTTCATGAAACGGTTGTCCATGATTTTTTCAGCATTAAAGATCTTAATGACTTTTGATGACTTTAATGTTTCATCTACGATAGAAAATATGGTTCCCATTTCATGCTGTGCTTCATGAGAATCCTTTTTAAGGCTTTTTCCAACCAGGGCGATCATCGTTCCCATGACAGGAAGTACCAGTAATGAAAACAGAGTCATTTCCGGACTCAAGAAGAATAATGTAACCAGGGTACTGATCAGCATAAAAGGGGCATTGATCAATTCTATTAAACTTCCTAAAATATTTCCTTCCACTTCACCTACGTCATTAGACATACGGGACATTAAATCTCCTTTACGGCTCTCTGTAAAAAAGGAAACCGGTAAAGAAAGTATTTTTCTGTACATCGCCCCACGAAGATCTTTTGTGACCCCTACCCGGTAATTAATTAAAAGGTAGGCCCCGAAATATCTGAAAGCATTTCTCAGTAAGAACATAAAGGCTGTCACGATACACAGCCATGCAAGAACTGTCAGTGCACCATACTGATCCACCAAGTTCTGTACATAATAGTTGGAATATTCTTTTAAATAAGAGAAGAAATCAATGATTTCACCGGAATACACGGGTGGCTTTTCGTATTTTTCCGGTTTGATAGTGCCAAAAAGCATTCCTAAAACCGGCAGAATTGTCCCTAAAGAAGCAATCTGAAATACGGAGTAAAGAATATTGAAAAATAAACTTCCGTAGATGTATTTTTGATGCGGCCTCGCGAACTTTAAGATTTTTTTATATTCGTTCATTCAATGAAAAAATTGGATAGCAAAATTACGTAAAATTAAAAGATAAGACGTTCTTAATCCTGTTTTACTTTAATTGATATGTTTCAGAAAGAGCATTTTTGTTACAACTCAATGGTCTTGTGGTTGCTTTTTGAAGTACAATAGGTCTTTTGAAATGCAGAATAGTGAAAGATACGGACAAAATAAAAACCGCTGGAGTAGCGGTTTTATAGTATGCTTTTTAAAATTTTACCTGGTCATTATACTTTGGGCTAAAGTTTTTTGGATTTAATTTTTCCAGTGTTTTTCCAAAGTTATTAATGATCTGGGTCATATTATTAAAATCTACGATATTGATATCGTCATTTTCGTGATGATAATGAGTGGCTTTCGTCATGTCAACCGTTGAGAAAGAATGGGCAATGATTTTCTTTTTGACAAAACTGACATTATCCGAACGGTAAAATAACTGTTGTCCTATATAGGGATCAGCATGTATAGTCAGCCCGTTTACTGCATTTTTATTGAATAATTCATCAAAGTCCGAAAGATCATCTCCCGTCATATATAATGCATTTTTCCCCCATTGAGATTCGGTAGCTACCATTTCAAAATTGAAAAGTGCCGTCATCTTATTGTAAATATAATCCAGATTCTGATTTGTTGAAATAGCTTTTGAGCCCAGCATTCCTTTTTCTTCCCCATTGAAAGCCATGAAGACCATTGAAAAATCCGTTTTTTTGTTTTTAAAATAATCTGCAATACCTACTAATGTTGTAATGCCGCTGGCATCATCATCAGCACCATTGTAAATATTATCTCCGGTTTTGTTGCTGGTACCTATATGGTCAAAATGTCCGGAGAATCCTAAATACTGATCAGATTTTCCTTTTTTGATCCCGCATACATTATAGACTGTTTTTCCTTTATAATCAAATGGGACCAGATAAGAACTGCCTGTACAATATTCTAAATTATTTTCTTTAAAAAGTTTTGCTATATAATTGGCTGCATTTTCATTTTCCTGGGTGCCGATTTCCCGGCCTCTCATTTCATCGGAAGCTAAAGTAGACAGTACAGTTTCAATTCTTTGTTTTGAAACTTCCTGGGCAAATGTAAATATTGAGAAAAATGATACCGTAAGATAAGTGAACTTTTTCATTGTCTTTAATTAAAGTTATATAATCTGTCGCTTTTTTTACCGAAAAGTTGCAGGAAGTTACATAAATTAATTGATCTGTACCAGAGATAACCAATTGTATAATTTTCATCAATAAAAAAACAGCTCCTAAAAAGAAGCTGTTCTCACTCAAAAAATCGTTGTAAGGCTATCGAAGTCTGTCTACAGATTTTACGAGCCTCTCATCTTTGCGGATGTATACGTTTGCAATAAGCAGACAGATTACCGCGATTAATGGGAAAATCGGCTCAATACCCTTCTCAGGAAAATGAATTCCTCCGGATAAGTTTAGCAGCCAGTACGCCAATACACCAATCAACAAAACGTTTATAATGATGCTGATGGTATTCAGCAAAATTTGTCTTTTTCTGTTTTTGAAACTAAAAATACTTAATGCTCCGGCTAAAACCAGTATAATACAACTGATATTAATAACGGGAACGGCACCAAAAACGGTAACATCCTGTCCCGTGATGAATAGAAAAACAGCAGCTAAAACTGCCAGTAATGTCCATATTGTCTGTATTCTCTGTAGCATTGAATATTAAATTCTTGGCAAAAATAACATAAATTTTGCACAATTCAAAAATAAGTGTAGATTTGCATTATACAATGTACTTGAAAACCAAAGTCACCGGACTTACTTTTCTTACTCACAATTAATTACATTTTTACATTAAGTATGTTTAACATAGAAACGTTAAGGTCAAAATCCGTAACGGAACTGACTAAAATCTTAAAGGATTTAGGCGTTAAAGTTGCAAGAACCAGCAATGAGAATGATAAAATCTTTGCAATTCTTGACTTTCAGGCTTCTAACCCTAAAGTTGCTAAAGATTATTTCAACGCCACAGAAACCAGCATAAATACTGAAGAGGCTACAGCAGAAAAACCTGTGAAAGCCCCGGCAAAAAAAGCTGCCCCTAAAAAAGCTCCTGCTAAGCCGAGAGCAACCGCAAAAACACCGACAGAACCAAAAGTAGAGGAAAACGTAGAAGAAAAGGTACCGGCTTCTGAAGAAGTAAAACCAGAAGAGCCAAAAGCTGAAACGGTAGTCGCGGAGGAAGCAGAAGCACCTTCAGCCGCAGCCAAAAAGAAAAGGAAAAGAGTTTCTACAAATGCGGGAAATACCGAAGTAGCCCAGGAAAAAACAGAAACTCCTAAAAACACAGAATCCCAAGAGCCTGTTCAGGCAGAAGAAAAGCCTAACAACAATCCTCAACAACAGGCTAACAGACCTCAAAAAGGACACAACCACCCGCAGAACGGCGGAAATCAGCATAAAAACCAGCAACATCAGCAACACCAGCATCAGAACCAACACCAACATCAGAATCAAAACAGGCATTCTGAAAAGGCAGAGGACTCACATGACCATAAAAAAGAATTCAATTTCGATGGTATGGTAAGTATTGAGGGGGTGTTAGAAATATTACCGGATAATTACGGATTCTTACGTTCTTCAGATTTTAGTTATATCTCTTCTCCAGATGATGTGTATGTTTCTACTGCACAAATCAGAAATTTTGGGTTAAAAACCGGAGATACAGTTAAAGGAATTGTGAGGCTTCCTAAAGAAGGTGAAAAATATTTTTCATTACTAAAACCTACTGAAGTTAACGGGCGTGATCTTGCTTTTATTAAAGACCGCGTTGCTTTCGAATATCTTACTCCGCTTTTCCCGGAAGAGAAATTTAATCTTGCAGGAAGCGGATCTACCGTATCAACCAGAATTGTAGATTTATTTGCTCCTATTGGTAAAGGACAAAGAGCAATGATTGTTGCTCAGCCTAAAACCGGTAAGACCATGTTGCTTAAAGATATCGCCAACTCTATCGCTGCCAATCACCCGGAAGTATACATGATGGTTCTTTTGATTGATGAACGTCCTGAAGAGGTGACGGATATGGAAAGAAGTGTGAATGCGGAAGTAATTGCCTCTACATTTGATGAAGCTGCTGAAAAACATGTAAAAGTAGCCAACCTTGTTCTTGCAAAAGCACAAAGAATGGTAGAATGCGGACATGATGTGGTGATTTTGTTAGATTCAATTACCAGACTGGCAAGAGCGTATAACACGGTTACTCCTGCTTCAGGAAAAGTACTTTCCGGAGGGGTGGATGCCAATGCTCTTCATAAACCGAAAAGATTCTTTGGAGCGGCAAGAAAAATTGAAGGCGGTGGATCCCTGACAATTATTGCAACGGCACTTATCGATACCGGGTCAAAAATGGATGAAGTTATTTTCGAAGAATTCAAAGGTACCGGTAATATGGAACTTCAGCTGGATAGAAAAATTGCGAACAGAAGAATCTATCCTGCGATTGATCTTGTAGCGTCCAGTACGCGTAGAGATGATCTTCTTCTTGATGAAAAAACATCCCAGAGAATGTGGATTCTAAGAAAATATCTTTCTGAAATGAATCCTGTTGAAGCAATGGAATTTGTAGATAAAAACATCAAAGGAACTCTTAACAATGAGGAATTCCTGATGTCCATGAATAAATAAATTTAATTATTGTTAAATAGAAAAGCACGCATCATATTTTATGGTTCGTGCTTTTTGTTTTAAAAGAAATATAATCATGTAGAATAAATATTTTAAAATTTAATTCATTCTAAATCAATATGTCAATGTTAAAGATTTATTAAAGTAATCCCCAGTATTTGATAATACCTTAAATATTGGTTAATTTTGGGTTATAACATTAAAAATAAAGATTATGTCATTTGAATTACCAAAATTAGGATATGCATACGATGCATTAGAGCCTACTATCGATGCAAGAACTATGGAAATCCATTATACAAAGCACCACCAGGCATACATTGACAATTTAAATAAAGCGATCGAAGGAACTGAATTAGCAGGAAAAACGATTGAAGAAATCTGTAAGACAGGAACAGATAAGCCGGCAGTAAGAAATAACGGAGGAGGTCACTTTAACCACTCTTTATTCTGGGAAATTTTAACTCCTGGAGGAAGCAAAGAGCCTGTAGGAAATGTAAAAGCTGCTATCGAAAATTATGGTGGTCTTGATAAATTCAAAACTGACTTTTCTGATGCTGCAAAAACAAGATTCGGTTCAGGATGGGCTTGGCTGGTAAAAAATGCTGACGGTTCTGTTTCGGTATCTTCTACTCCAAACCAGGATAACCCGTTAATGCCTGTTGCAGACGTTAAAGGAACTCCGGTTTTAGGATTGGATGTTTGGGAGCATGCTTATTATTTACACTACCAGAACAGAAGACCTGATTATGTTTCTGCATTCTTTGATGTAGTAAACTGGGATAAAGTAGAGGAGTTATTCAACAAATAATTTTCAGCTATTATAAAAAATAAAAAGGTTCAGAGACTTTCTGAACCTTTTTATTTGGAGTGAAATATGATTATCTCACAGCATCACTTCCTGATAATCCCTGCATTTTTAATCCGTATTTCCACTTTACATAAGCGAAAACCTGATAAAGTTTGTATTCGAATTTAATCCCGTAATTTTCCCGGGGGTCATAGTCTATGCCTGATTCTATGATGTTTCTGTATTTTCCGGAATTGTAATAGCTGTTCCATTCATTGACCAGAAATGTATTTTTGTTTTTCAGGTAAGATTCGGAATATTGACTGATGGGTTTGGCGATGGCATTTAAAAAGTAGTCAAACTGGGTGTCTATTACGGTAAGATCCCATTCTCCGTCTTCATTTTTTGAAGGTTTCATTTCTGACTTATCTTTTTCGCTTTTAGGATGGTTCTGTGCAGTACAGCTAAAAGGAAGAAAGACGATGAATAATAAGAAGAGTATATTTTTCATACCTATAAATTTACATAAAAAAAGCACCCGGATGAGTGCTTTTTTTTAAGGTTCTTTCTGAAGAACAACGAATGCGGGGAAGTGGTCGCTATAACCACCCGTAAACTGATCGCCATTCCAGGATCTGAAAGGATAGCCTTTATAATTTCCTTCTTTATTTACCAGATAAGCCGGAGCAAAAATTTCGGTTTTATAAATAGAGTATTCCTTGGTTGCCTGATCAGAAATTAAGTTTTTAGAAACAATAATCTGATCAAAAAGGTTAGGGGCGTCCTGATATGCCAAAGATGCCACTCCTTTTTTGTATAAAGGGTACATCAGGTTTAAGTAAGGGGTTGTTTCGCTTAAATCTTTTGGACTGGCCTGAGCTTTCAGGTAGTTCTTTAAACTTGAGCTCACCGGATCATCGTTAAAGTCACCCATTGCAAAAAGTTTTGTCGATGGATCTGCAGCTCTTACACTGTCCATTTGTTGTTTCAATAAAGCAGCGGCAGCATTTCTTTTCGGTAAGGAAATCGCTTCACCTCCTCTTCTTGAAGGCCAGTGGTTCATGAAAAATGCAACTTTTTCATTATCTAAGAACCCGGTTACAACCAGAATGTCTCTCGTATATTCTCTTTTTCCGTCATCACCGAAAATCTTCAGCTCTTTTTTCAATGAATTGCTGGGTGTAAATCTTCTTTTCTGATAGATCAGGGCAACATCAATTCCTCTGTAGTCATAAGAGTTGTAATGGATAATCCCGTAATTATACTTTTTTAAAGCAGGTTCGTTGATCAGATCTTCGATAACCTGTCTGTTTTCAACTTCAATTAAGCCTACCACAGCAGGCGCTGTGTTCGTATACTGTGCCCCAAGTTCAGAGATTACTTTAGCTTCGTTGGCCAGTTTTGCCTTGTAAATTTTAGAACCATAATTTTTAGCACTTTTAGGAGTGAATTCTTCAGAACCACTTTGATATCTGACTACTTTTTTCCCCTTTAAAGCACTGTCACTCCACGGCCCGTCATATTTTTCAGCCTCTAAAAATTTAATAGAGTCATAGGGAATACTTCTGTGGAATGCCGGGTTTCTGATGTCTTTAGTCCCGTCGATATAATCTGCTGAACGAATGGTGTCCCAAAGGTTTTCTACATTTAAAAATCCTACGGTGGCTACTTTTTTCAGTTTTCCTTGTTGTTGTGAGAATGCCATGATTGAAAAAATGATGGCAAACAGACTCGAAAATCTCTTCATTCTCTTAGAGTTATTATTAATATTGTTTAATCTGCAAATGTACTTCTTTTTACATCTACTGTATTTTAAATAATTGTAAATTTAAAATGTAGGTATCTGTATTTTTTTATATAATCATTCTTAAAAGTTTGCAATGTTAAGAAAAAATAATGTTAAAAAAGTGGTAAATTATAAATTTTGATTAAATTTGTGCCCCCAACTTTTAAACTGTTGATAATTAACAAGAAAAGTATTTAAAAATATAATATACTCATGATTAAAAAACTATCATTAATCTCTTTATTTACCTTGCTGCCTGCTTCATATTATTTTGCGCAGACCACAGTGTTTGCGTATCTTAAGGATGCGGACGGGAAGCCTGTAGAACAGGCAAGTGTAGATTTAAAAGGAGCAGGAAATGATGTAACGGCAGACAAAATCGGATATTTCCAATTTGTTGATTTGATGCCGGGACACTATCAGATTATGGTTACAAAATCAAACTTCGAAACAAAACTTCTTGAGTTTGATGTAATCAGTGATGAGAAAAAGAAGGATCTGGGAGTAATTACTCTTTACTCTACACTTTCAAGTGCAGACCAAGGTTTGGCTATTATTGAAAACTCTGCAGACAGTGACAGTGGCGGCGGACAACAAACGGCAACGGTAGGATTGCTTCAATCTTCTCAGGATGTGTTCAACAGAACTGCAAGTTTTGAATTGGGAACATACTGGTTCCGTCCAAGAGGGATCGACAGCAGAACCGGAGAGAATATAATGAATGGTGCTTCTATGGCCGCAGCGGATAACGGAGATGTGGATTTCAGTACCTGGGGAGGTTTGAACGAAATCGTTCGTTACCCGGAAATTGCTGCCAATCACGCTCCTTCGGAATATGCTTTCGGTGGAGCCAGCGGAGTATTTTATAAAAATACAAAAGCCAGCGAATACAGAAAAGGAAGTCAGTTAACATACTCTCTTACCAACAGAAATTATAATAACAGATTATCCTACAGATTCTCTTCCGGAATGAATAAAAACGGATGGGCATTTACAGGAATGCTTGCAAGAAGATGGGCTCAGGAAGGTAGAATGGAGGGAACTTTCTATGATGCATACAGCGGATATCTGGGAATTGAAAAGAAATTCAGTGACAGCCACAGTATGACATTCAATGCTATAGGCTCGAAATTTACAAGAAGTTCTTCAAGTCCGAATACTCAGGAAGTATACAACTACAGAGGAATTTATTATAACTCCTATTGGGGCTGGCAAGGCGGAGAAAAGAGAAATGAGAGAGTGAAAAGAGGTTTCCAGCCCATGCTTCAGTTACAGGATTTCTGGAAAATTAATAAAAATTCTCAGCTATGGACTTCAGTTTCTTATCAGTTCGGTAAGGATTACAGTTCAAGACTGGACTGGTACAAGGCGAATAACCCTTCGCCAACGTATTACCGTAATTTACCAAGTTATTGGCTGAATTATAAAAACCCGGCTCCTGAACAGGCTGCTAACATCGGAATTACAAGAGACTGGTGGACTAATGACGATGAGTCTCATACACAGATCAACTGGGATAATCTTTACAATCAGAACAGAAACGGGGATCTTTACATGGCACAGTTCGGAGGAAGAAGAGCTGCTTATTTCCTTGTTGATGACGTAAAAGATGACAAAATCTTAAATGTATCCACACATTATACCTATAACTTCAACGATACTTCTCGTTTTATCTTAAACGTCTCTTATCAGAACTATAAATCTGAACAGTACAGAGAAGTAAACGACTTATTAGGAGCTGATTTTGCACTGAATTTGGATGCGTTTGCCTTTAATACAAATGGTGGCAGTGTCTGGGGGAAATACAACGTAAGAGAAGATGATGCTTCTGTTGCCAAGAGAAAAGGCGATAAAATCGGGTATGATTATATTTTCAGAAGACAGGAAGTAAAAGTAAACCCTGCATTTAAATTTTCAACCGGGAAGTTTGATGTTTTTGTTTCCGGATTATTCGGATATACGACCAACAGCAGAGAAGGTTTATTCCAGCATTATCTGTACCCGTCATCTTACGGAAAAGGAGAGGATAAGAACTTCTGGAACGTTGGGGTTAAAGGTCAGATTACCTATAAAATCAATGGTAGAAATTTCTTAGTATATAACGGGGCTTATTTCTCACAATCTCCATTCCTGAACGATATCTACTTCAATACAAGAGTGAGTGGGGTTACTACACCGGGTATCAAGAATGTTGTTGTGGATGCTAATGATTTGAGCTACGTAGTTTCTACTCCGATTATTAAACTTAGATTAACGGGATATCTTGTTAATACCCAAAACGAAACCAGTGTTCAGAGATACTTTGCACAAGGTGTTAAGCTGACAACATTAACGGAAAGCGGAGATCAGGCGCCTGTTCAGGATGGTGCTTTCATTACACAGGTTCTTGCCGGTGCCAATAAGAGAAATATGGGTATTGAACTTGGTGCGCAGGTAAAACTTACTCCTACGTTGACTGCAAACGGATTATTAAGTTTAGGACAATATACTTATACAAACAATCCTACCGTTTATTTTGCATCTGATGCTGTAGGGACTTTCAGAGAACTTGACAACAGCGGAAATATTGTATCGAGATCCTATACCAACATGGGTGAAGCTACTCTGAAAAACTACAGACAGGGAGGAACTCCTCAGGAAGCTTATACCTTAGGTCTTAGATACAACAATCCTAAGTACTGGTGGGTAGGGGCAAGCTGGAACTATTTCGGACATTCATTCCTGGATCCGTCTCCGGTAACAAGAACTGATAGATTCTATACCAATCCAAATACACCAGGAGTACCTTACGATAATGTAAATGCTGATGAGCTGGCAAGAGTCCTTACTCCTACAAAACTGCCTTCTGCATTTTTCTTTAATATCAACGCAGGTAAATCGTGGATGATAGGCAAATATTATGTATTGATATCTGCCTCTGTAAATAATCTTCTCGATAACAAAAATTATATCACCGGAGGATTTGAACAGACCAGAAACGTGAACTATACTGACTATGCAAATGATTATGATAGCGGAAATATGGTATTTGCTCCTAAATACTGGTATTCCCAGGGTAGATCTTACTACATTAATCTTCAATTCAGATTCTAATAAAAAATTAAAAATCGAAAACAATGAAAAACATATATTTTAAAGCGGCTATTTTTAGTGCCATTTCAATGTTAACATTATCATCTTGTGTGAAATCAGATGACTATGATGTTCCGGAAATTAAATGCACCAATAGGTTTGCAGCTGCAAATCACCAACTGGCAGATCTTACTGCAATTGCAAAACCAAAACCTACAGATGCTGATATCATTAAGGACGATTATATCGTTGAAGCTTATGTCTCTTCAAACGATGAATCAGGAAACATCTATAAAATGATGACGCTTCAGGATAAACCCGAGAACCCGACTATTGGTATTGAAGTGGATATCGACGGAGGAAACCAGTATCTGGATTATCCAACGGGAGCTTTGGTTAGAATTAACTTAAAAGGACTTATTGTTCAGGCTTCTAACGGGAATATCAAAGTAGGTTCTTACGATCCTAGCTACTCTGTAGGAAGAATTAACCCTAATAAATTATCTAATTATTTTGCAAGAGTGTGTGACGGGCAGAAGCCGGTTGTAGCGGTAATGAAACCATTGGAGTTTAACTCTATCGCGGATGCTCTTAAAAACGGAGCTCACATCAACCAGCTTGTAAAAATTAAAAATGTTCAGTTTGAAGATGCAGAGCTTACTAAAAACTTTGCTGATGATTCAGGAACAGGAGACCGTTATATTACTGACAAAAAAGCGGCAAGATTAGATCTTCGTTTCAGTAACTATGCAACATTTGCTAAGACTCCGATTTCTCCTAACTATGCAAAAAGCGGTGATATCGTTCTTCTTTTAAGCCGTTACACGAGTCCAAGTAACCCTACTGCAACAACATTTACTGAGCAGGCTTACATCAGATACCTTGCCGATATTAATTTTACAGCTGCAAGATTTACACCGGGAGCACCTGACAACCCGTCTGCTTCAGCGGTTAACTTATTTAACGGTTCTGATTTCGAAAACTGGGCTACTTTCTTGTCAAGTGTAAACAGCTTCGGACTGAAACCTTACGCCACACAAGGTATCGGTTTAGGATACGGAGGTACAAACTCTCTTCAGATTAAAGGAACCCCTAGTGGAAATGATTATGTATTTACATCCGCGGCAGCTTCGGGATTACCTGCTGCGCCTAAGAGAATTACTATGTATATCAAAGGTACTGCAACAGGAAAATCACTTTCTTTTAATGTATATAAGACGACAGGAAGTACGCCTGCTTTCTATACCTTCAACCTTGGAACATTCAGTACAGGAGCGATCTTAGATGCGGATTCAGGGAATGCGAACTCTTATACCGGATCTATCAATACCAACGGACAATGGAAACTGATCGAGATTAACCTGGTAGGTTTAGGAGATCTTAACCTTGCCGCAGGAAAAGACATGTTTGCGATTAAAACAGGTAGTGGAGGAAATTATGATCTTCAGATTGACAATATCAAGATCGAGTAATACGCTTTTGTTATTATAAGATATAAACAATAATCCGCCTCACATGAGGCGGATTATTTTTATTATGTGGCAGAGACGTTTTTATACAACGGTAATTGTTGGATCCCAACAGCAGTAGCTGTATAAGGTTTGTTTGTCTCCTGAAGATAGAGTATATAGAGCAAAATGAATATAATAGCTGCCTGTTCCGGTATCTTTTACCTCTACATCCAGACTTGAAAAAGTAATGCTTTTCGATAAAGGAGGAACCCCATGCTGGGTTGTATTATCCGCCGCTACAGCCTGTTTCCTGTCCACAGACATACAGTATAGCGGATTCCCGCCAAATACATCCGGCGCTTTCAGGAGGGTAACATTATGGACTATAACGGCAGCATCGGAATTCTGATAAAGTGATGTTCCTCTAAAGCGTATGATGTCTCCGTTTTTAGCTCTGAAATGTAAGTCTCCCGTTGCCTGACCGCTTATAGCATTGGTACTGGGAACGATCATATACTTATTAAGGTGGTCTAAAGGTACAGGGGTATTGATATCAGTACTTGGAGTATAAGGTGAGTTTTTTATATAGTCTATTACATAATCTGTATCAATAACGATCATAACGTCGATAAGCTGATTGGTGGCACTTAGTTGTTCTGTGTGGGTGTCCATATGATTTTGTTTTTTAATGATTGCTTCCTACTCGTTTGGCTTTTCAGATTTCGCCCCGTTTTTTACGTGATTTCGGCTTCAGCGTTGTAATTACAGGACAAAATTATAAGATTAAAAACGGCTGTGGTAGCGTATAAATGCTGATTTTGAATAAGTGTTTTTACGGATTTGTCTCTTTGCTGTGATTTTATGAGTGGGCAAAAAAATACCCTGAAAGCTGAACTTTCAGGGTACCCATTTATAATGGTTAAATCTAATTTTTTTTAAAAAGAAACCTCATTCACTTCTTTTCCTCTCTGGAAATTCATTGTTTTCTGGCTGCCTTTATAAGCAATATTGACCAGATTGATCTGTTTAGGAAAAGCACTTAAAAGGATTGTATTTTTTATCTTCAAGGTATTGATATCCGAAACCCCTCCGGTTTCGAAATACACCCATACAGTTTCTCCGCTGACCTGGCTTCCGGTGAAAGTTATTGTTTTGGGAGCACCATTGACAAATACATCAAAATTATTGTTCACATATTTTTTTACTTCAGCTTCAAATCCTGCCGTATTAGGGTTGATTTTAATCGCATCAGAGATATGGCTTGTATTCATTTTTGTGGTAAACTTCAATGTCTTGCTTCCATCAATATAATCCACTTTGGTCATTGAAGAGAAAAAGTCTGCATACATAAAACTCATTAACACAAAAAATGTTAAAATTCCTGATATATATAAAAGTTTTTTCATCTTGATTAATAGATTTACAATCATACTTGCTAGTTATAGGTCACAAATAATATGCCAATTAAAAATTTACATTCACAGAAAATTTATCATAAAAAGCTTTAATATGTGCTACTGCCTCATCAGCAGTATCTACCACACGATAAAGATCGAGATCATTTTCGGCAATCATTCCGTCTTTTAACAAAGTTGCCTTGAACCAGTCCAGTAATCCGCTCCAAAATTCGGTACCTACCAAAACAATCGGAAATTTTCCGATTTTATTCGTCTGAATCAGGGTCATTGCTTCAGTAAGCTCATCCAGTGTTCCAAATCCTCCGGGCATGACTACGAATCCCTGAGAATATTTTACAAACATTACTTTTCTTACAAAGAAGTAATCGAAATTCATGGAATAAGATTTATTGATATAAGGGTTGAAGTGCTGTTCAAAAGGAAGATCAATATTGAGTCCGATGGACTTTCCTTTTGCGTTAAAAGCTCCTTTATTTCCTGCTTCCATAATTCCCGGACCTCCTCCGGTAATAATTCCGAAACCTAATTTGGTGATTTTTTCGGCAATTTCCACTGCCATTTGATAATATGGGTTTTCCGGTTTCAGTCGTGCAGAACCAAAAATAGAAACGCATGGTCCGATTTTAGCCAGTTTTTCATAGCCATCTACAAATTCAGCCATGATTTTGAATACCATCCAGCTGTCTTTGGTGATGGTTTCGTCCCAGGTTTTTTGTCTGAAACTGTTATGTAGTTTTGTTTCATTAATGTCAAGCTCCGGATTTACCAAACTTTCATCTCTAATTCCATCAATTTCCATTTGCAAAATTATTTAAAATATTTTTCGGCTTCTGTTACAGATTCCGGTCTTCCGACATCTATAAGAATACTGTCATGCAAAAAGCCATGGATATGCTCGGTTTGCATCAGGTCCAGATATTCTTCCATAACAGAAAATTTGCCTGTTCTTTTTATTTTTTCAAAGATGACAGGGTTGATGCAGTGAACACCGCTGAAAGCAAAAGCTTTGAATCCCTTATTGAATTCAGCCAGTCGCTGTTCTCCGGTCTGCACATTCATCCAACCTCTTAAAACCATCTCATCATTGAAAAGGAGTTTTCTCGAACTTTCACGATCCGAAACTGCTAAAGTAGCAAAATCTTTTATCTTTTTATGATATTCTACCAAAGCATTGATGTTTATGTCTGTTAAAATATCAGCATTCATGATTAAAAAGTCTTCTCCATGATCAAGGAATTTTCTAGCAAAAACCAAGCCGCCGCCGGTTTCCAGTAGTTCGTTGGTTTCATCAGAGATTTCAATGGTACATCCGAAATTGTGATTTTTCTTTAAAAAATCAACAATCTGATCTCCGAAATGATGAACGTTAATTACAAAATCTTTGATTCCAAAGCTTTTCAGATAATTAATATTTCTTTCCAGAAGAGGAATGTCATTTACTTTTGCCAGAGCTTTTGGATGACGGTCAGTAAAGGGTTTAAGTCTTGTTCCTTTTCCTGCTGCAAAAATGAGAGCCTTCATAATTATAAGTAATGTAGGGGATATAAAATATTACTGACGGTTCATTAGCTATTGCTAATGTTTAGTTGTGGCTGTTCGTCATGATGAATGGCCACTTTGGTACCTTCAGGGTATTTTTCTTTAATAAATTCTGCAATTTTTATCGCGGAATATACAGATCTGTGTTGTCCTCCTGTACATCCGAAATTAATCTGCAGATGGTCAAATCCTCTTGCCAGATAATCATCAATATTAATAGAAATAATTGATTTTACCAGTTCTAAGAATTTAGGCATTTCAGTCTTTGTTTCAAGATATTCCTGAACGCCGATGTCATTTCCGGTCTGGCTTTTATATTCTTCAATTCTTCCCGGATTCAGGATTCCTCTGCAGTCGAAAGCGAAGCCGCCGCCGTTTCCGGAATGATCTTTAGGAATTCCTCCTTTTTTATATGAAAAACTGTGGATGTCGATGTGTAGCATTTTTTTTATTTTTAAACCAGTAAGGTATTTTAAGTTTTTAAGGTAAGATTTTGATAAATCAAAATTGAGTCGCGAGTTTCTCTCAAATATTCATTGATGAAAGACTTTAAGGGCTTTCTGACATTATAAGTCTTTTTAGTGTAAAATTTCTTCAATTTTAGATTGTGTCTTTTCAGAAATTAATTGGTGAATGACCTTGCTGAGTTCAGGATAATTGTTCATTTGCTCCCATGAAACAGCAAACTGACTGATATTTCTGATTCCGATTGTCAGACTGGCCATAAAATGTTGTTTTCTCTGGATAAGTCCCCTGAATCCATAAGCTCCCAAAACCTGTAGAAACCGCATCATCTGAATGGGTTGTATTGAATTTTGTAGCTGAATTCTTACGGTCGGATTTTCAAACTGCTGGATATAATAGGCTAGCATTTCATTTTTAAAATCTTCAGGAAAATCGGCTTTGGCCTGAAAGAGAAACGAGATAACATCATACATCAGCGGACCTTTCATGGCAGACTGATAATCAATAAATGAAACTTCATTCTTCTCATTTACCATAATGTTCCTTGCCTGAAAATCACGGATCATAATTCCCTGAGGTCCCAGACTTTCAATAAGAACGGCAATCTGTTTAAATTCTTTCAGAAGGGTTGATTTATTGTATTCCAGTTCCAGTACATCTGCCACAAAATTTTTAAAATAATAAAGGTCATGAATGACCGGCAGTTCATCATAACTTTCATATTCAAAGGTTTTTGTAAAATCAATTTTACCCTCAGTACGTGTCTGAAGTCTGAATAGTTTTTCCAGAGTTTGTCTCACCAAAAGCTGTACATGGGGTGAGAGGTGTTCTTTAGCAATGACTTCCGAAAGCGTGTGAGCCCCCAAAAACTCCTGTACATATATTTTTCTGTCTTCTGAAACCGCTAAAATATGAGGTGTGTTAAGATTGAGTTCAGAGAAAATATCAGAATAATAAAGAAAACTTTCATTTTCCGGGATATTCTCATTGTACGTGATGATGTATTTTCCGGTCTCGGTAGCCGCCAGAAAATTTACCCTCGCAGAACCACTTTGGGCTAATGTGACAAATTCGGTAGATTTTTGATCACAATGGTTCTCAAAAAATCGCTTTGCGTGTTCAGAAGTCATAATATGAAAACAAATATACTAATTTAACACGAGTTGGAAATAAGGGAATTACAGAGGGAAAAGATAACGGAAATCAGGGCCTGAGATTGCATGAAAAGGCTGAATTACATTTTTGTTTTTACAGAAATAGCAGAGAGGATTTTTTCAGGATTTATCTTAAAAATTAACTTTTTAGATTAGAACTCAGGTTATTACCGTCTAATTTTTATCTTTGTAGTATTATGTTAAAGGATTTTAAGCCGGTTTTAGGAATTTTACTGCGATTCATCATCATCTATCTGGTGTTGCTTTTCGCCTACCAGTTTTATCTGAATCATAGTAAAGATACCGGTCTGGATTCTTTTTCAAGACTTATTGCCCGGCAGGTATGTCTGATTCAAAATGGTCTTCATTATCCCACAGAGCTTTATGATGATGCAAAAAATGAACAGGTTTGGTTCTATGTAAAGGAGCAGTATACCACCAGAATGGTGGAAGGCTGTAATGCCATTTCTGTTGCCATTTTATTTGTGTCTTTTGTTTTTGCTTTTTATAAAGGAGTCCAAACATTTATCTTTGTTGGGGTAGGGCTGGTCACACTTTATATCATGAATCTTCTTAGAATAGTAGGGCTGAATCTCGTGATGGCAGAGCATAAGGAGTATGGGATAATGTTTCATGATTTTATTTTTCCGGCAGTAATCTATGGAAGTGTGGTCCTCCTTTGGCTGATCTGGATTAAATTCTTTGCATTAAAAAATGAAAAATCTTAACTGGGTTTTAATTATAGCCGGGCTTTGCGGGCTCATAGGAGTAAGAGTATTTGAGGATAAAATCTTCTATGATCCTTTCCTGAAGTACTTCCATGAAGCAAATAAAAATATTGAATTTCCGGCATTTGAATGGGGGAAACTGATCCTTGGGCATCTGTTCAGATTCCTTTTAAATCTTTTGTTTTCGTGCCTGATTATTCAGGGGCTCTTTAAAAACAGAGAATGGACGGTTCAGGGTGCGGTTTTGATCAGTATTGTTTTTGCTATTACATTTCCCGCTTATTTATACTGTATTCATGACCGGTTTGAAATTGGGTACCTTTTGTCTTTTTATACGAGAAGATTCGTTATCCAGCCTTTAATTCTACTGCTGGTTGTCCCTATGTTTTATTATAGAAAGCAGATGACGGATAGGGCGGGCAATATATGAGAGATTAATATTGTTTTTTTGCTCTCTTGTTATTCAGCAGTATGTTTATCTACACGGGTTACATTCTCGGCAGTCCATTCTACCCGTTTGATAAAATCTTTTTCCCGGACAGGGCAGTTTTGAATCTGGCATACGCAACATGAGATGGGCTTGCAGTCGTCCATATGAAAGTTAAACTCA
Organism: Chryseobacterium sp.; assembly: GCF_019236175.1. Lineage (GTDB taxonomy): Bacteria > Bacteroidota > Bacteroidia > Flavobacteriales > Weeksellaceae > Chryseobacterium. The sequence goes on along the minus strand of NZ_JAFAJM010000014.1, from coordinate 4,242 downwards.
ATATTTCTTTTAATGTTTTTGGCTAAAAGCAGAATTACTTTTTCCATTTCATTGTGGGCATCGCGAAGGCTATAGTACCAGGGAAGAGTGATATGAGCATCAATATGAAGATTGGCTCCGAATTGCTGGATTTTCATATTGTGTACATCAATCCACTCCGTTCTTCTGTTTTCTTCAAGGATTTTAATAATCTGATGTAAAATTTCAGGGTCCTGCTCATCCATTATCCCGCTTAGAGATTTACGGACAATTTTATAACCCACAATGATAATATAAACTCCGAAAATTAATGCGACCACAGAGTCCAGCCAGTAAATTTTTGTAAAATAAACAATGACTAAGCTGGCTACAACTCCAAGTGTTGTAATCGTGTCAGACTGCAGGTGCTTTCCGGACGAAATAAGGACCAGAGAGTTTTCTTTTTCGCCTTTCTTTATGGAGATATATCCAAGAAGATAATTGATGACTGCTGTAGCTGCAATGATCCATATTCCCAGATCAATTTTACTTAATGTTTTCCCGACAATCAAACTGTGAATTCCTTCATAAATAATCATAATTCCCGCAATCGCAATCAGGGCACCTTCAATTCCGGAAGTGACAAACTCTACTTTTCCATGGCCATACGGATGGTCTTCATCCTTTGGTTTGGCAGCGAGGTGAAGTGAATAAAGCCCCATAAATGCACTGATCACATTCACGATACTTTCCATGGCATCGGAAAATACAGCATCGGAATTGGTAAGCTTCCAGGCAATGATTTTTCCGATAAAAAGGATGACTCCAAAGGTAGCGATGAGCTTCTGGAATCCTATTTTTTCTTGATGTGTGTTTTTCTGGGTATTCATAATGAGTTTGATAAAAAAAAGAATCTCAATTCTGAGACTCTTTTTTATTTTGTTAGTTTATACTAAGTTATTTGCTACAAGGTATTCTGCGATCTGTACTGCGTTGGTTGCCGCTCCTTTCCTTAGGTTATCTGCCACAATCCAGAGGTTAAGCGTTTTCGGCTGCGAGAGATCCCGTCTTATTCTTCCGACGAATACTTCATCTTTTCCTTCCGAGTAGAGGGGCATCGGGTAGTGGTTGTTTTTCACGTCATCCATTACTACAACTCCCGGAGTTTCAGCTAAGATTTTTCTTACTTCATCCAGCTCAAATTCATTTTCGAATTCAATATTTACACTTTCAGAGTGACCTCCCTGAACAGGAACTCTTACGGCAGTTGCCGTTAAATTGAATGTATCGTCGCCCAGAATTTTCTTAGGCTCTTTCATCAGTTTTATTTCTTCTTTCGTATAATCATCTTCAGCAAATACATCACAATGAGGCAATGCATTTTTGAAGATCTGATAAGGATATACTTTGGCAGTAGAATCATCACCACTGATTTCTCCATTGAGCTGATCAACTGCTGCTTTACCTGTTCCTGTTACAGACTGATACGTAGAAACAATTACTCTTTTTAAATCATATTTTTTGTTCAGAGGTCCTAAAACCATGACCAACTGAATGGTAGAACAGTTCGGATTTGCAATGATTTTATCCTCTTTCGTTAAAACATCAGCATTGATTTCAGGAACCACTAATTTTTTATCAGGATCCATTCTCCATGCTGAAGAATTGTCGATTACGGTTACTCCCGCTTCTGCAAATAATGGAGCAAATTCAAGAGAAGTAGAACCTCCGGCAGAGAAGATTGCAATATCCGGTTTGGCAGCTATAGCGTCCTTCATGCTTACAATCGTAAATTCCTTCTGTTTATACTTCACCTTCTTGCCTACAGATTTTTCGGATGCTACCGGAATTAATTCTGTTACAGGGAAGTTTCTCTCCTCCAAAACTTTAAGCATAACTTGTCCAACCATTCCTGTTGAACCTACTACAGCTACTTTCATTGATTTAATTAAAAATTTAAGATTAAACTATTTATAAATTATAACGCATATAATTTCTTTGATCTTTTAAGCCCCGAAGACTCTCATCCAAGGGAATGCAAATGCAAATAAACCTACTGCAATTAATCCCATAATAACAACTCCTAAAGAAATAGTATCGTTGGATTTTACTTTCTTGTTAACGATTGTCATTAATACGGCTGCAATAAGCATTGAAAATGGATGTTCAACATACTGGAATCTTAAGGCTGCATTTTTCATTACTTCTCCCATATTTAAACCTCTTGTAAAAGTAGTGATCAGCATAATGATCCCTATCAAAAACTGAACGTGGAAGAAAATCATTGTAAAAAGAGTCGTCTTTTTCAAAAATTTATTCACTTTTCCACTGAAACCGAACATGGTTGCTAAAAGTGCAATGATAAATAATGCCACCAAAAGAAGCTCTAGGTATCCAAATCCTTTGTGAGCATGAAGCAAAATGTTGTAAAAATCCATAATCCTATTTTTTTGTACACAAAGATAACAAAAATCCCGGCTCAAAGCCGGGATTGATATTGAGAAAATCTAATATTGTGATAATTAGAAGTTGAATGATAATGTTGCTGCCCAAGTTCTTCCGAATCCAAAATATACACGGTTTGCATTAGAAATACCTTTATACATATAACCTAACTGCTCATAAGTTTGGTTTTGAGTATTTAAAGTTTTGCCGTCAGCTAAATATTTTGGAACATCGCTTGCAAATGTATTGGTAGCACCATCCTGAATATAAGTTGTATCAAATAAGTTATAAATGTTCGCTCCAACTGTAAAGTATTGAGAACCGTCCTTTAATCTTATTTTATATGATATTCCTATATCCGTCAGGTTGTAGTTGGGTAACTTCAATGTTCCTCTTTCTTGATTTGCAATATTTGAGAATGTTGCAATATCAATAGAAGAATAAAGTTTACCAACATATCTCCAAACTCCATAAATGCTTAAATCTTTAACGGGTTTAATAGTTGCTCCCAATGAAGCTGTCATTTGAGGAATACTGTTACTGCTTGATCCGCCTACTTTTACTTTGTCAATATAAAGTGTGGTAACGTTTGAGTTTCCTGCAATAGTTAACGGTTGATTGTTTCCATCAAATGTCGTTCCTGTGGCATTTCCATTGTAGTAGTAGTCTCCCCAAGAGAACATTCCATTAAGCTCCAGGAAATTAGTGGCTTTATATGTTGCGTCAACTTCTACTCCCTGGTGAATTTCTGTAATACCGTTCATCTCGGCATAAGCATCCGTTACATCTGGAACTTGGATGCCTCTCCTTAATGCTCTATCTCTCCATTCTGTTCTATAGATATTCACATTTGCATTAAGTTTTGCAGATCTATATCCATAGCCGATTTCAGCAGAGAAAATTTTCTCATTAGTTAATTGAGGATTTACAATTTGCTGATTACTTGGATAGACAGTATTCATGAAAGGTTGCTTGCTATAATAACCTATATTACCAAAAACGTTATTGTTTTTATCGATATTATAATTTACTCCCCCTTTAATATTGTAACCAAGTAAATTTTTGAATCCGGTTTTTGTATTTACAGTCTGATTACGTTGTACACTCCCATCTATAATGAAATTGTCAATTCTCTGATATGCTTGATTAGAAACAGATCCCTGTAAGAATGCCGATAGTTTGTCATTAGAATACTCAATTTGTCCAAATCCGCTGTACCAAAGAACCTCACCGTCATTGCTGTATCCCAGTCTGTTTTCCATCGGAACCTGGCTTCCTCCGAAAGGATTCCATGTGAGTTTTTTATAATCATACGTTTGCGTTATGATTTTTGCAGGTATATTTTTGTTATTTGCATCTTTAAATCCGCTTGCTCCATAAAGGTCCGAAGCTATCTGATAGTGGTATCCATAATAATATCTGTCATCTGTTCCAACTGAGAAATTCCAGTTATCATTGATTTTGTGCTGGAAATTGGCTAAAATTCCGTACCAGTTATGAGAATTGATGCTTGATCTTCTGATAAGAGTATTTTGAGGGCTACCGGTGTTTATATTAACCGCAGCATTTTCTTTGAAAATTTGGTCGAAATTATAATATCCCTGCTCGTCTCTATAAATTTGGTTTGTACTGTTCGGGAATGTGGCGTTTATTCCATTCTTTCCATTGATTTTACCAATATCGGCAGTTCCGCCACCTCTACCGTTTGACATATACAGAACGGTACTTAATTTAGATTTCTCATTCATCGTCCAGTCCCAGTTCAACATCATTACCGGCTTAGAGTAATAGTTGGATCTGTTTGCTAATGCTACTTTGTTACCGGAAGCATCTGTATAA
>NZ_JAFAJM010000010.1 GCF_019236175.1 Chryseobacterium sp. | reverse complement strand
CGGCCAGACCTTACTGGTCCGCAAAAATGACGGGACTCAGAATCTTGATACCTATTATGTCTATAATGAATACAACCTGTTAGCCTTTGTAGTTCCTCCGCTGGCCGTTCATAAGACCATTACCCCTGCGCTTCTGGATGAACTCATTTATCAGTATCGCTATGACGGAAGAAAGCGTCTGGTGGAAGAGAAAGTTCCGGGAAAAGGCTGGGAATATAACGTCTACGATAAAGCAGACCGGCTCGTTGCCACTCAGGATGCCAATATGCGCGAGAAAGGGAAATGGATGATCACGAAGTATGATCCGTTAGGAAGAGTGATCTATACCGGAATCATCCCCGGCGGGAGCAGAAACAATATGCAATCCCAGGCTGGTCATAATATAATCACGGAGACCAGAAATAATCACGGATTTACCCGGAATGGAATACAAATCCAGTATTCTAATATCAATTTTGTTGATATTGAAACCGTTTTAAGTGTCAGTTATTATGATTCTTATCCGGCGTATAGTTTCAATCCTGCTTTCCCGACAAGTATTCAGGGAAAAGCAGTGCTGAGCGCAACGCCTGATGCACAGGGAAGAACCACCAAAAGCCTTCCTGTGATGAGTCTGGTGAAGAATATTGAAGATGACAGCTGGACCAAAAACTATACTTATTATGATGATAAGGCCAGAGTTATCGGAACCTATTCTATTAATCATTTGGGCGGTTACACCCAGACAGAATCCGCTTTGGCTTTTTCCGGTGTGGCACTCAGTACGCTGATCCGTCACAAAAAAGATGCTAACAGCCCTGAAGTGCGCATTAATGAAACCTTTACCTATGACCATCAGGAACGGTTAACCAAACACACCCACCGGATCAATGGCGGTGCTGAAGAAACCCTGGCCGAGTATGTTTACAACGAGCTGGGCCAGTTGCAAAGCAAAAATGTAGGCAACGGAATGCAGTCGCTGGCGTACCGCTACAATACGCGCGGCGCCTTAACCCGTCTCAATGATCCCCAAAACCTAAACGACAGGCTTTTCGCCTATGAGCTGAAATACACCACGCCTCAAAGCAGTCCTGCTCTTTATAACGGGAATATCGCAGAGATCGACTGGGCGACCCAGAATGACGGGATGCTGAGAAGATATTCGTACAATTATGATAAGACCGACCGGCTGATGTCCGGAATCTATAAGGAACCCAATACCACCAATCCCAATGCCAATTACTTCAATGAAAGCGTAGATTATGACCTGAACGGGAACATTATGCATCTGAACCGCTTTAAGCAATTGCAGAACAGCCCTGTTGCTGAACAGATTGATGCCTTAACCTATACCTATGACAACAGCAATTCCAGTAATAAGCTGATCCGCGTGAATGATGCTTCCGGAAACCCGACAGGTTATCCCGTAGGTGGAAATGCCATCCCGTATGATGCCAATGGCAATATGATTTCCCAGATGGATAAAGGAATCAGCAGTATCGCTTATAACTTCCTGAATTTACCAACTCAGATCATCCGGAATACAGGAAATACAGGCTACCTCTACCGTGCAGACGGAACCAAACAAAGAAAGACCTACGGGAACACCGTTACCGATTATCTGGACGGCTTTCAGTATGTTAACGGGAAATTGCAGTTTGTCCCTACCTCGGAAGGTTATTATGATTTTGTACAAAATAAGTATATTTACAATTATACTGATCATTTAGGAAATATCCGCTTATCCTACTTTAAAGGAAACAGCGGTGGCGCAGAGATCATTGAAGAAAGCAACTATTATCCTTTTGGATTAAAACATGAAGGGTATAATAATACAGATTTAGGAAATCCGAATTATAAATACCGTTTTAATGGCAAGGAGGAACAAGAAGGAATAGGGGCAACAGACTTTGGAGCCAGAATGTATTCCGCAGATGCACCACACTTCTGGCAGATTGATCCAAAGGCCGAAAAGATGCCGTTTATCTCACCATATGCCTTTGGGTTTAATAATCCGGTGCGTTATGGAGATCCTACGGGAATGGAACCTGAAGAACCTGGTCCAGGTCCAGGACGTTATTCGGCGAGTATAAATACAAGATATGTAGGATTTGGTTTGAGACATCCAATTGCCGCAATGAGAATAGGCTTTGGTGTTACAAAAGGAGCTTCTGATATATCTACAAATGCCACAAGATTTGCGACAAGAGGAGAAGTCTTATATGGTTCTAAAAGAGGACAAACAGATGAGGGTAGCGAAAATGGTGCTTTTAGGCATACTTTATGGCAATCTACAATAACATCGAAATTTGGTAGTAAAACAGCAAAAGAAGCCGGAAATGCACACGAGGAGAATCCTTTTGCTGATTTGTCTAAGAGGAACTTTTCAAAGATGGCGGAAGCGGATCAGACCGTTGACTTACTAAACAATGTAATCGGGAGAGGAATTGGAGAAGCTAATAAAAGAGCAAGTATGAATGATCTTGCTAATATAGTCCTTGATACATTTAAGAGTGATGGGCTATATACTGCTACAAAAGATAGTAATGGGAACTGGGTTGTTTCAAAGACTCAATTAACTACAGAAAAGTACAACGAATTAAAAGGTATATTTAAAGGACTTGATAGCACGGGACGTACAGCAGCAGAACAGAAAGTAGAAACTGATAAAGCGAAACAAAAAGCTCAAAATTGGGATAGAGGTCCAAAATGGTAATACTATGAAAAAAATTATTTTATTGTTAGCTATATTTATATGTTTCATTATGAATAGCTGCTCAGGGAATAGAAATGATATTGATACTATAGTTTCAAATAAATGGCAAGAATGTGGTAGGGCAAATAATTGTATTATCGATTTTGCAAATGCAATGCATTTTAAATGGGATACAATGTGTTTTTATTCCGCAGGTAACTCATTAGAGGATATTAATAAAGATTTAGATTTTGAGTTAAAAGAATGGACGGATAGCGGAGATAGAGTTATTTTTCTATACAAGGGAAAAATAGTTTATCAAAAAGAATGGGCTCTTAGAGCAGATGAACCATTAGATGGAGTTGTTTTTGAAACTGATTTAAAAAAGTTCAAAATAAATAAAGCTAACGCTAAATTTAGAATCAGAAAAGAAGAAAACGCTTATTATCTAAAAAAGCTATAAACAAAATCTCCCCTCGCTGGCGCGAGCTTCTAGTTCGTGTCCTAAATGACAAATAACAATAAGCAAAGCTAACTTTTAAGAGTTAGTTTTGCTATTTACTCCCATTCTTTAATTTTATACTATGAGCAGAAAATATAAATTTCATGAAAAGGAAGGAGCATATTTTATAAGTTTTGTCCCGGTATTCCGGATTGATATTTTGACCAGAATAGAGTATTTTGATATTGTCATGAAGTCGCCTTTAGTTACTGGCGCTAGTGTAAAAGAGACCTATTTACCCAATGACACAGATGATGATTACAGAATAGAAATTTGAAAAAGTAACGTTATAGAACGGCAAATTTTAAAGCATATCGAAGTTTATAATTCCGTTCCACAACGTGTCCTTACTTCGAGAGGTAAATACTACAAAGCCAACTGTAAAAAGTTGGTTTTGTTAATTTATAATGCAACATTTTGCTTTAGACAATCTTTAATGCTTTTCTGGTTGATGAAGGCATGCCTTTCTTATTAAATAAAAAAAAATCTTCAAAAATTTGCGTAGCTAAATAACTACACATATATTTGTAGTCAAATAACTACACGATGAATTTAAGAAGAGATGTATTTCAGGCGATCGCAGATCCTACCAGAAGATCCATATTGATGCTGGTAGCGGCTCAGTCTATGACAGCGGGAGCCATTGCTTCCAATTTCGATACCGCAAGACCTACCGTTTCCAGGCATCTTCAGATTCTTACAGAATGTGAGTTGCTAAGATCTGAGCAAAACGGAAGGGAAATTATTTACCATCTTAATCCCAATAAAATGAAAGAAATCGCCGACTTTATAGAGCCGTTCCGCAAAATGTGGGATGAGAAATTCAATAAGCTGGAAGCGGTGATGAAAGCTTATCAGAACATTAAATAAAACTTTATTTTTATTTTACTTTCTAACCCAAACACTTAATATATGGAACTCAAAACAAAAATTCACGCAGAAGACGGAAAACAGGAAATCTTCATTACCAGAGAATTTAATCTTCCGGTAGAACTCCTCTTCAAAGCCTATACAGAAGCAGAACTTTTCGAACAATGGATGGGAACCAAAGTGACCAAGTTTGAAAACAGACAACACGGAAGTTACCGTTTCGAAACATTAAATCCTCAAGGTGATGTGGTGTTCAGTGCAAACGGAACCATCCATGAAATTATTCCTGACCAGAAAATTACACGGACTTTTCAGATGGAAAATACACCATTTCCTGTTCAGATCGAATTTTTAGAATTTGAAAAACTTACGGATACCACCAGTAAAATAACGATTCAGACCATTTATAAATCTGTAGATTTCAGAGATCAGCACCTGAAAATGCCTTTTGCACAGGGAATTAATTGGGCACACAACCGCTTACAGGAAATACTTGGTACAAAAACAGGAAATTAGAAGTCAGATTTGAAAGATCAGGATTTAACTTTATGAACAGAAATGCTGCATATTGTATTATAAGTAAATAAACGAATACCAACTTTAAACTAAAGAACTCATGAATCCGAAAGTTGATTTTTTCTTCAATAAAGCCAAACAATGGAAAGAAGAATTTGAAAAATTGAGAGCAGTAGCCCTCAGTACCGAACTCACAGAAGACTTAAAATGGGGCTGCCCCTGTTATACCTATGAAGGGAAAAATATTTTTTTAATTCACGGATTTAAAGAATACTGTGCCCTGCTCTTCTTTAAAGGAGCCCTGATGAAAGATCCGGATCATATTTTAATTCAGCAGTCTGACAATGTACAGGCAGCGAGACAAATCCGCTTTACAGACCTTCAGCAGATCAGTGATCTTGAAAAAGAACTTCGTGCGTATATGTTTGAAGCCGTTGAAATCGAAGAATCCGGAGTTAAAGTAGAGATGAAGAAAACCAGGGACTTCGAAATGGCTGAAGAGTTTCAAAATAAACTGGATCATGATACCGCATTAAAACAAGCCTTTGACGCTCTTACACCGGGACGGCAAAGAGCCTACCTCCTCTACTTCTCTTCTGCCAAGCAGTCTAAAACAAGGGAAGCAAGAATAGAAAAATGCATTCCCGGGATCCTCGAAGGAAAAGGCCTAAACGACTAATCATAATACCTCATCAATATGGAAACACAGAATAAATCTGAAAAAATAAAAAGAATCATCTATTGGATCTTTACGATTTGGATGTCACTGGGAATGATTTCTACAGCTATTGTACAACTGATACAAAATAAAGATGAACTGACCAATTTTACAACACTCGGTTATCCGGCTTACCTGATGATTATCCTTGGAATCTGGAAGGTTTTAGGAGTTATCGCAGTACTGATTCCTAAGCGTCTGGTATTAAAAGAATGGGCCTACGCCGGATTTTTCTTCGTGATGTCAGGCGCTGTAATCTCCCACCTCATCGTTCACGATACAATAGGAAATACTTTTCCGGCTGTACTTTTGTTTGTACTGGTCATTATTTCCTGGTATTTCAGACCTTCGGACAGAAAAATTTCTGTTACCGGTTAAATCCGTAAATCTGAAGCTTATCAAAACAAAATTGAATATGAAAAAAAAACAATTAACACCTGAACAGACTGAAGGGCTTTTAAAAATACTACAAGTCCGTTTTGAAAAAAATACGTCCCGTCACAAAAACCTTCAATGGGAAAAAATTCAGACTAAACTCAATTCCGCTCCGGAAAAACTATGGTCTCTGAATGAAATGGAAAAAACGGAAGGTGAACCCGATGTCACCGGCTATCTTCAAAAAACTGATGAGTACATTTTCACAGACTGTTCTCCCGAAAGCCCCAAACGCAGAAGTCTTTGCTATGATTATCAGGCCTGGAACGCAAGAAAAGCCAACAAACCGGAAAGCAACGCAACAGACACAGCCACCGGAATGGGCATTGAAATCTTAACCGAAGAACAATACCGAAAACTTCAGGAACTTGGAACATTTGACCAGAAAACCTCAAGTTGGATACAAACTCCCTCTGCTGTCAGAGAACTCGGAGGTGCTCTTTTCTGTGACAGACGCTACAACACAGTTTTCACTTACCACAACGGCGCAGATTCCTATTATGCAGCAAGAGGATTTAGAGGAATGCTGAAAGTATAAGACCACTGAAATCCGAAAATAACTGAAGTAATAATCACCTTTAGACTTAAAATCATATCTGTTCCCGGAAGCTCCAGCTATAAGATAAGAATTAATACTTTCCCTTAATAGTATATTTTCAAAATATTAATTTATATCATAAAATCGTTTTATGTTCAGATACTATTTTTAATATAGGAATACTATTATTAATTTAGCAGCCCAGAAATTTGATTTAACATTTTAAGGATATGAAAAAATTAATCTTATTAGGTGCTGTTTCAGCTTTTTTAATCAATTGTAATAAAAAAACTGAAGCTCCGGCTCCTAAAGTTGAAGCAGACACTATTGCAGTTGCCGAACCAGTAGTGGATACATTGGGACCAAGATCATACTGTTATGCAGGTGCTACCGGAAAAGACAGCGTTTTTGCATCTATAGATGATAATTTAGGAACCATCACCGGAAAATTATCTTACAAAAACCATGAAAAAGACAGCTCCAAAGGAGATGTAACAGGATTCAGATCCGGAGATACTTTAAAACTAATCTACGAATTTGCTTCTGAAGGAAAAAAAAGTAAAAGAGATATTTATTTCCTTCAAAAAGATAATGTATTAACGGAAGGAATCGGAGATCATAAAGACGAAGACGGACAGTCTAAATATGCTGACGAAAAGAAAATCAGTTATAAAGACGGGCAAAAACTGACCGCTGCTGATTGTAAAGCTGTGACCAAAGCTGTAAAATAAACTTCAAAAAAAACAAAATGCTGTTCCCAAAAAAGGAAACAGCATTTTGCTTATGTAAAATCTTGGAATTAAAGACATATATTTTCCGGCTTCCCTACTACAATTCTGTTCTGATAATTTCAATAAAACGGGTTATCGCATCATCTCCCGTACTCCAGGAAGTAATAAGGCGAATCGCTGAAGATTCCTCATCTATTTTTTTCCAGACATAGAATTCAAAACTTTCAGATAATTTTTGGATAAGACCGTTGCTTAGAATCGGAAAGATCTGATTGGTATAGGTATCGGAAAGGAACTCCACTCCTTTTTCCTTCAGGGCATTTTTTATTTTCATAGCCTGCTGATTGGCATGTCTTGCGAGATCAAAATACAGATCGTTCTTCATAAGCTCCATAAACTGAATTCCCAACAGCCTTCCTTTGGCCATTAAAGCGCCTTTCTGCTTGATATTGAAAGCAAAATCTTCCTGAAGACTGATCGTATTAATAACAATAGCCTCCCCTATTAATGCTCCGTTTTTAGTTCCGCCCAGATAAAAGATATCGGTAAGTGCAGCTACTTTCTCTAAGGTAAGATCACTGATCGCTGAAGTCAGCCCGTGTCCTAACCTTGCTCCGTCCATAAAAAGGTATAAACGGTTTTGTTTACAAAAGGCAGAGAGCTCTTCCAGTTCTTTAGCCTGATAAATAGTTCCCAGTTCTGTAGAATTGGAAATATACACCAGTTTGGGCATTACCTGATGGGGTGCATTTTTATGATTTTCCAGTACAGGGATAATATCCGATGGCCTGAGTTTTCCATCCGGAGTATCAATATTTAATATTTTATGGCCTGTTGCTTCAATAGCTCCGGTCTCATTATTAAGAATATGTCCTGAAGAGGCGGAAACAGCACACTGATATGGTTTTAAAACAGAAGAAATCACAATCAGATTGGCCTGTGTACCTCCGGAAACCAGAAATACTTCCGAACCTGCATTATTGATTTTTTCTTTAATTAAAGCTTTTGCCTTCAGCGAGTATTCATCTTCACCATATCCTGCCTGCTGGTCAAGATTATATTGTAAAAGAGCCTGTAAAATATTGGGGTGACATCCCTCGGAGTAATCGTTTTTAAAAGAAAATTTCATAGAGTAAAAGTAAAAAAAGTTAAAATAACAAGAGTGATCTTTTCATATTATTTTGTTAGATTTGTATTGAAAATCATCTAACATTTTGAAAACAACACTTACAGAAGAAAATTATCTGAAGGCTTTATTTCATTTAGTTGACAATGAAGGGAAAGTAACGATTAATGAACTCAGCAAATTCTTAAATGTAAAAATGCCGAGCGTTAATAATATGATGAAGAAATTTGCCGAGAAAAAATGGGTCATTTACGAGACTTATAAACCATTGATAGTTACTGAAAGCGGCAGACGTGAAGCGGCCCTTGTCGTTCGTAAACACAGACTTACGGAAATGTTTCTGGTGAAAAAAATGAATTTCGGCTGGGAAAATGTGCATGAAATTGCGGAACAGCTGGAGCATGTGCATTCACAGGTATTCTTTGATAAAATGGATGAAATTCTGGATTATCCTAAATTTGACCCTCACGGAGAGCCTATTCCCGATAAAGACGGAAATATCATCGCTCAGGACCTGCAGAAACTAAGCAGCTGTGAGCCTGGTGAAAATGTAACTTTTGCTTCGGTAACTCTTTCTGACGATGCTTTCCTAAGCTATCTGAATGATCGTAAGCTTCTGCTCAACACCAGAGTAAAGGTGATTAAAATTGAAAATTTTGATAAGTCGATGAGCATTGAAATAGATGGTAAAACAGAAATTCTCAGTAAAAAAGCAACCGAAAAAATACTGGTGAAAAAATAGACATTCAAAACATATGTTCCGAATGTCTTATCTGAGTCATTAAAATCTAAATAAAGCCAGGCATTCTCTTATTGATTCATAAAATCCGGAACTCTTTTTACAGAGGTTATTGATAACGGTGCATAAAGTTATCATGACTTTTCATAAGCATCTTTGCCTTTATCTCATAAATCAGAAAAAATCACCCTCGTAAAAGCATTTTTTCACTGAATTCATATCCATCTGATTATCAGCAATAAAAATACCCAAGTATACTGTACTTAAAAAGGAACAATGAGCTTTAAAGATATATTTCTGCCCATATTATAAATATTCCCTAAATACTTTAGCCGGTTAAGATGAGACTGGTAAGCACGATCAAACAGGTTATTCACCTGAAGCTGTAAGGTTGCGGAATGGTTTTCCGAATAATGCAGTTCTACTGAAGTCCCTACATTAAATAAGGTATAATCTCTTGTAGCTGTTTCCGTATCGTTCAGTCCCAGATATCTGTTCTGAGCAGCTGAAAATTCCACTTCTGCTGTAGGAGTAACGGAAGAAATAAATTTTGATTTCAAAGCTATTTGCTGAGATATATTCCCTGATAGTTTTAGTGGTGCAATGAGGGGAAGATATTCACCCTGATTTCCTTTATCTTTGAAAACCTGATCGCGGTTAAATCCATAAATAACGGATAAACTGGTATCAAAATTAAATCCTTTCCACTTCTCAGGATGCAGTGACAACCAGGCTTCCATTCCATAGAGCTGAGCAGAAGCCTGCTGATACTGATAGGTTTTATTTCCCTGTGCGTCTACTAAAGGATTTCCCTGTACATCCACCAGCAATGACAGATAGATATAATTCTGGATATGATTATTAAACAAGCTGACATCCGCAGAAAAATCTTTAAAACGGGTACTGACTCCCAGATCTTCCTGTAATGAAAACTCAGGACTGAAGTTCCGGTTTCCTTTATAAACAATATGAGCCCCCGGATCCAGCCCGTCGGAACCTATCTCCGTAATGTTGGGCGCCCTGTAACTTCTTCCGATATTAGCTTTAAGACTGATCTGCTTTGTCAGTTGAAAAGTAGATCCGATACTGGCGGAAAAACCTTTAAATGTTTTGTTGTACGAAGCAAATCCTAATCTGGTACCGGAAGAAGGCTGAGCCACCTGTTCTTCAAACTGAGTAACAGGATTCGTCCCGATATAAAAATTATCCCAACGGATATTCCGGATATCATAACGGGCTCCGCCGCTTATATTCAGTCTTTTGTATTTCCATTTAATATAAGTATAGATACCACCTTCACTCAGGTCATAATCAGGAATAGGAAAATCGGTAGCTGATTTATTCTTATTATTCTGAACCATCCCGTTAACTCCTGCAGAGATTTCAAATGATGAAAACTTAGGAAAATTATAGCGTACCCCGTAGTTCAGGGTATTAAGCCGTACATACATTCCCGGTTGATAAGGAACGGTAGGATGATTATATTCCCTGCGGATGTTCTGTTGTAGAGCCAGCTGAACATCCAGATCTCCTTTTCCGATCTGCTGGCTGTGTTGGGCATATAGTCTGTAATGCTGAATTCTCTGGTGCAAAGGAGAAAGAGTGTAGGAATTAAGATCTTTTTCTGAAACAACAGGCCTTTTTTCCACATCGTCATCATCACCCTCTCCTACCTGATATGTGAATTTTCCGGTATCCGGATCACGACTTCCGTCAGGGATTCCCTGAAGATTGTCGTATAATGTAAAATTGAGTTTTGAGAAACTTGTACTGGTCTTATGACCTACAAGGAAAGAAAAGTTTTTTTCTTCAAAATTGGTATTGTACACCCTTCCGTCCACAGGAGTTCTGTAGTTTTTAGCCATCCGATAAGAAGCAGTTAGGGCAGCCATAAAGGAATTTTTCTTATATCCCAACTGCATTCCGTTTCCGATCAGGCTGTTATTTCCCTGATATTCACTCGTTATTTTTCCGTGTATATTACCATCATTATATGCAGGTATATAGGGAAAGAGGCTTACGACACCTGCGAGAGCATCAGACCCAAACATCAGACTGGCAGGCCCTTTGATCACCTCAGCACGTTCAATACTATAAGGACCTACTTCTATTCCGTGTTCATCCCCCCATTGCTGCCCTTCCTGACGGATGCCGTCATAAAGAGTCAGTACCCGGTTATACCCTAATCCCCGGATAAAAGGTTTTGAAATATTCGGGCCGGTTTCCACCACGCTTAATCCGGGAGCGGATTTCACTAATGAGCTGATAATATTCGTAGCCACTGCTCTTTCAATCTGCCTGGAAGAAATACTCAGGATAGCCACAGGATTTTCTTTAATTAAAGTCTCTTTTGAAACTCCTGTTATCGCTATCTCATCAATGGTACGGACATCGCGAATAAGTACAATATCAGGAATTATTATATTATTTTTTTCTACAGAAATTCCTTTCTCCATATCTTCATAGCCTTTGCTTTTTACCAAAAGACGATAATTTCCGGGAGCAATATTTTTGATCGTATACTCACCATTTTTATTTACCACAGTTTTTACAGGAGTGTCTTTTAATATAACTTCAGCAGCCGGACTGCCTCCATTTTCAAAAATCACTTTTCCCGTTACTTCTACATTCTGAGCATCGGCCATGCCACTAATAAAGACAACCAATACAAACAGCGTCAATCTGAATTCCATATACATTAAGATTTTTATTACATTCTTTTACAGAGCTTTGAAAAATGATTATTAGTAAAACCAAAAGTAGTAAAAAAAAATACATTAATGCAACTAAGTTGCGATATTTAATTTAAAATTCTTTTCCTTATTATTTTTTGAACTGTAATTTTAACTGTTAAAAAATGGTTAAACTCATTTTCTCAAACTGGTTGAAAGTTTATTTTTAACTAGGTTTGTAAAACTTTCTACAGACTTTGTCTTTCCGACAAATACCAACAATTATTATTACCAAAAAAAATTATGAAAAAAAGCATTTCGTTTTTTATTATTTCGATGTTGTTAAGCCCGTTTGCAAATGCTCAGGTAAGAGATTTTGTGATTGAGCCACAGATTAAACCTAATTTCTATATTTATAAAACTTTCGGGGTTTTCGGAGGTAAAGAATATTCTACCAATGCGGTGTATCTTGTTACCAAAAAAGGTGTTGTTTTATTTGATGTGCCCTGGCAAAAAACACAGTACCAAAGCTTAATGGACACGATCCAGAAACGTCATAATCTTCCTGTAATTGCGGTATTTGCTACTCATTCCCATGAAGACAGAGCCGGAGATTTAAGTTTCTATAATAACAAAGGAATTAAAACCTATGCCACTGCAAAAACAAATGAATTATTGAAAAAAGACGGAAAGGCAACCTCAACGGAGATGATAAAAACAGGCAAAACCTACCGTATAGGCGGTGAAGAATTTATTGTAGATTTTCTTGGAGAGGGACATACGGCTGATAATGTTGTCGTATGGTTTCCAAAATACAAAATACTGGATGGCGGATGCCTTGTGAAAAGCAAAAGTGCTGTTAATTTAGGATATACAGGAGAGGCTAATATTACACAATGGCCACAAACGATGCAAAAGCTAAAGGCCAAGTACGCTCAGGCTACACTGATAATTCCCGG
This sequence comes from Chryseobacterium sp., assembly GCF_019236175.1. Classification (GTDB taxonomy): domain Bacteria; phylum Bacteroidota; class Bacteroidia; order Flavobacteriales; family Weeksellaceae; genus Chryseobacterium. Next base: position 19,332 of record NZ_JAFAJM010000010.1, on the reverse strand, counting down.
ACATGATGAATGGAAAGGAGGAGGCCATGTAGAGCATACCCTGGAATTGCTTGACAAAAAATAAAATATTTTTATACAAAAAAGACCCGCTATTCGTCGGGTCTTTTTTGTACATCAGCTTATTTTTTTCAAAAGCCCGGTAATCTGGTCAATTTCTTCTGATGTATTAAAATAATGAGGAGACAGCCGGATGGCGTGATCTACGTTTTTCTGTGTAAAGTCTATCAGGGCATTGCTTTTATTGCTCACTGTAAAATAGACGTTATTTTCCTTTAGCTTATTATAAATCGCATCAATTTTCCCGTCACGATTACAGAATGTAATAATACTGCTTAAATGATTTCCTTTATCTAATATTTTAAAACCATTATTCAGCAGACCGGTTCTCAGTTGTTCTGCCAGTCCGCGGTTATAGTTTTCAATGTTTTGCATACCCACAGTATTGGCATATTTCAGGGCTTCTTTAAATCCTAATAGAGAAGCATTGGAACGTTCCAAAAGTTCAAATCTTTTTGCGGTTGCGTTCAGCTCATAATCATTAAAAGCTGTCCATCGGGCGCCATTACTGTCTAAGAATAAAGGACTTGCCTCCTGCTGTAATACCTGATCTGATACATATAAAAAACCGGTTCCTCTTGGTCCTCTCATAAATTTCCGGCCTGTTGCCGTCAAAAAATCACAGCTTATTTTTTCAACATCCACAACAATCTGTCCCACAGACTGACAGGCATCAATCAGATAAAGAATATTATACTTTCTGCAAAGTTTTCCTACTGCTTCTACATTCTGAATCAATCCTGAACTGGTAGGAATATGAGTAACAGCAATCAACTTAGGCTGATGTTTTTTAATTAAATGTTCAAAGTCTTCAAGATCCAGTTCATGGTCAGGAAGACTGGCAACTCTGATCATTTTGACATTGAACTTCTTCTGAAGAGAGATAAAGGCAATCTGATTGGAAATATAATCATCATTGGTTGTAATAATACAGTCTCCTTCTTTAAAAATAATACTGGATAATGCCTTAGCATACCCATCCGTAGAACTGGTTGTAAAAGCAATATTAGATGGTTTTGCATTGATGAGTCCGGCCGCTTCTTCATAAAACTTCCCGATTTGTTCAGTATTGCGGTCTGCAGTTGTATACCCACTGAATAATTGCTCTTCCTGTAAATAATTCATCATAGTTTCCACAACAATTTCAGGCATTAACGATGAACCTGCGCTGTTGAGAAATATTTTATCTGAACAGCCCTTCGTCTCCTTTCTTATTTGGTTTACATTCATTACAAAATTTACTTTTAGGTACACAAAAAATCCCGAATGATATCCGGGATTTATATTTCAATGGCTGATATTAGTCTAAAACACTCCAGCCTCTCTTCGGATTCGTGTTGGAAGAAACTTCCTGTTCATTAACAATAATATTTTCTTTTCTCTGGCCGATATAATCGAGCTCACTCAGTTTAGAGAAAATAGTTTCCAGACTTCTCAGCATTTGCTGGATGTACAGCAGAGGCTCTCCACAGTTGTGGTGATCATAATTGGTCTCTGCCACAATAGAAAGCTGATTCAGCAAAGTATGGGGTGCAATTTCACTCCATTCAAGACTATAATTCAGCATTTCTTCCAGCTCTGCAGGCACTAAAAGTTGTGTCGCATTGTATAAATGAAGGGCCAGTTTTGCAAAAGACTCAATCAGGAATACGGGGGGCTGCCACGGAGTAATATTTCTGAACTGGAAATACATATCTCCAAAAGTATTTACCATTGTACTGCATAAAAACTTTACATTCTGAGCCAATGCTGTATTCTGGTTTTTATGAGAAGTCTTCTGGATAATCTTAAAGGCATATTGCTGTAAATTTCCAATAGATTTAGCAAAGCTGCTGTAGTAATCCAATAGCGCAGGATGGCTCTGAATAGAAGTACAAGGCGGAATAAAATTGGAATCTACCTGGGCAATATTCCCTTTTAAATCCACTTTACCAATGATGAGATAATTTCCTCCCGAATAGCTGCTGTTCAGTGAAGTTACCGGAAGTAGTTCCAGGTGGTGATTAGGTTGTGCGCTTGGATGACGCGGCGGAATTTCCTCCGGATCAATATCTCCGAAAGGCACTTTGTCAAAAGGGTTTACAGAAATCAGAATATAATAATCTCCATCTGCCTGCTCTTCATTCATAGACTTTGCCAATGACTTCACACTGATCCTCCTGTCTGTTAATTCAATACGGTAGCCTGCCATTGTCACAGCGCTGCATCTCCTGATAACAAGCTGAACATCATTGGTTGCTGTATTATGAACTTCAAAAATTGTTCGGTCCGTATACTCGTTTGAAATAGGAAGAAGTCCGTAGTTATATGTAGTAATTCCAAGTGAATTGGAATCTCTGATCGTGTCGATTAAGAAATTATCCTGATCATTAAGATGTCTCTGGGAAACTTTCATCCCATCCACCCAATTGATCGCAAAATGTTTAATAGGCTGTATCATGTTTAATACTTTTTAATTTTTGTGTTTATGCTTTTCTTGAAACTCCTTCTTCTTCATGATGGATGACTCTTTTACAGATCACCACTTCATTTTCTGAAATACTGTTTGTAGAAATATCCTGGTCAAAATCAATATATTTTCTGAAACTGAAAAATGATTTTTTAGTATAAAAGATCCAGTAATAAGGTTCCTTCTCCATATCTGACAGATGGATCACAGAACCCGGGTTTTTATGATTGTAATCATCTACTACTCTGTAGAACCAGTCTCCGAAAGTTACTCCTGTAGGAAGTGTTTTTGCTTTGATTCTAAATCTGTTGGAATCTTCCAGGTTCTTACTTAATTCAACATTCAGGACCATCAGTCTGTCAAAATCAGCTCCTTCAAAATCCGGAAGTTTCTGGTCAGGTGAATATCTCCATGTTTTATAAATATCAAAAGGAATACTGATTAGCTGAATATAGCAATAATAAAACACCATTGGAACGACAAAAATAATCATACTGGTGGCTGCCATTACGGCATATCCTGTCCCTTTGCTCATCCAGTTAAAGATCAGGGTAAATAAATATCCCCCAAAAGCAATACAGGTCAGTGAAAGTACAGATTCAAATAAAATACTCATCGCCAAAGAATCAATATGCTTTTTGAAATACTTATGTAATAAGTTGACATGAATAATCCCTAATACAAGATAAATCACCTGTGCAATAAGATACCAGTACGGATTAAAAAGATTACCCGCAAAGCCAAATACCCCGGGAATGGCCAGACATAAGCTGCACAGCAGGACATATACAATAATTACTTTAATTTTTATCGCAGGTTTGTTTCTCCTGATTATACCGAGTATAATCATCATAATTACTGCGATTAAAGGCATTAAAATGTACCTAAAAAAAATACCTTTTACTGAAGAAATTTCCATTTGTTTCTTTTCGAATTTATACTTTGTTGGTAATTGTAAATATAATAAAATAATTTAGAGGAAGGTAGAGAATCCAAGACGGCTGGCATTTCTTTCTTCATCTTCGAGACTAAATGAATACTCCTGTTTTTCGGTCACAAAATTCTCTTCTACATCCACTGTTACCGGGAGAAAATAATCATAAAGTGTCTGAAGCACATTTCTGAACGGGCTTCCCGGAATATACTTTTTCATCTCTGCATAAGGAATCGGGCCTATATTCACTACCCAGTTTCTCTGTCCGTCCATATGTCTTCCACTTGGAATATAGGTGACTCCCAACCGGGAATTTCCCAATAACATAGAATCGTCATTCTTTTCTATTCCGTCAATAACATTGGGAGAAAAAGTAACTTCTACCGGTACCTGTAAAAAAGCGGTCATACACCTTTCAAACCATCTTTTATCCCCTCTGATCTGATGGAAGAAAGGTAAAATATGCATAAAAATATAAGCGTTCTGCTTGTCAAGCATATTAATCAGCGGCCAGAGCTCACTCACGGTTTCCAGCAACGCATCGGTATTGCTTGTAATATCAAATTCAGATTCTTTAAGCAGTGCACTGATTTCCGTAAAAAATACTTCAAGTTCAAAAGGACGGAAAAATTTTCGTGCGTCATCCTCTACCCTTTTCTGCTTACGGATTTCTCTTACCACCGTATCTACATTCTTTCTGGAAGCCCCAAGAGACGGTGGGTGAAAAAGCCCTTCAGGAAGGTAATCATAAATACCTTCTCTGTAACTTTCTATAGTAAATACTTCTTCATCAAACCCTAAATAACTGCTTGAAATACTTTTGATATCTTTCAGGTAAGCGCGGTCATTCACACCAATCCGTTCAATAAATATATTGCTGACGGCCCTGTGATACTTCAAAAGATTAACTGCCACAGCTTCAGCCTTAAAGTCTGTCTGAAGCTTATTGTAATTCATATCTACAATATTATTCTCATACATAGTGTTTCCTGTGATTATGACTTGTAAAGATAATATATCTCATAAGTTTGAAAAAATATTTTGCCAATAATTTTATCCTAAAAATACTAATTTATTAAGAGTAAAAGGAATAATATACATTAAATTCCGTAAAAATACGGTAAAAAGCAAGTTGTAAAACATTTTGAATTAAAAATTTAAGCCTCAAAATCAGACAATTAAAACATATTCAGCCTGTTTATCTATGTCACATCATAGAATTATTTTTTAAGAAAGGGCCTTAAAACAGCCACTCCAAACCCTTCTTTTATCTGGATTAAATTTTATTAACATCATATTATAGAAGAAATATACTATAATTGAATGTCTTTTCAGAAAGCAGACGTATCTTTGCGGACTGAAAATTGTTATTTAAAATGAAAAGTATTTATTCTAAAATTCTGATTTTAGCATTCATCTCCTCTTCACTTTACTCTTATGCATGGGGATTGACGGGGCACAGAGTCATTGCAGACATTGCAGAAAATCACCTTTCCAGAAAAGCGAGAAAGGAAATCAGAAAAATGATGGGAAAAGAGCGCCTTGCTTATTGGGCTAACTGGCCGGATTTCATCAAATCCGACACGACGGGTGTCTGGAAACAGGCTTCATCATGGCACTATGTAAATATTGATCCACAGACGGATTTTAAAGCTTTTGAACAAAATTTAAAAGCTCAGGCCGGACCGAGTCTTTACACTCAGGTAAACACATTGTCCAGCCAGATTAAAGATAAAAACACTTCTGAAAAAGACAGAAAAATAGCTTTGATCTTTTTAATCCACATTATGGGTGATCTTGCACAGCCTTTGCACGTAGGAAGAGCTGATGATCTGGGCGGAAACAAAATCAATGTTACCTATTTCGGGGAAAAAACCAACTTACACTCGGTTTGGGACGGAAAACTGGTAGATTCTCAGAAATACAGCTATACGGAATACTCAAAACTTTTGGATATTAAATCAAAAGAAGAAGTAGCACAAATTCAATCCGGAACTCTGGAAGACTGGTTATATGATTCTCATAAAATTGCTAATAAGATATATGCACAGACCCCTGATGGTTCAAAATTATCTTATGACTACCAGTATAAATTCAATGATACTGTTGAGAGACAGCTTCTTTACGGAGGATTGAGACTGGCAAAAGTACTGAATGAGCTATTCTGACAACGGACAATAGAATTTTTAATTCTTACAGATTTATAGATAAAAACGAAACTTCGGTTTCGTTTTTTTTATGACTAAACAGATCTTCAGACGCCCCCGGTCAATCTCCTGATAAATAGAGATAAAGCTCATTGTCAGGGAGTCTAATTAAATATTTAATAAAAAAGTAAAACTTGTGTAACCTTTTTATGTTTTCATACGTATAATATATAGTAACTCTTTTTTTGAGGATAAAATAAATGAGACAATTAAAAATCACTAAGCAGGTTACCAACAGGGAAACTGCTTCATTAGACAAGTATTTGCAGGAAATTGGTAAAGTGGAACTAATTACTGCGGACGAAGAAGTAGAATTGGCACAAAGAATACGTGCTGGCGACAGAGCCGCATTAGAGAAATTAATCAAAGCCAACCTTCGTTTCGTAGTTTCCGTATCTAAACAATACCAAAACCAAGGTCTTTCTTTACCCGATTTGATCAATGAAGGTAACTTAGGATTAATGAAGGCGGCAAAAAGGTATGATGAAACTAGAGGTTTCAAATTTATCTCTTATGCTGTATGGTGGATCCGTCAATCAATCTTACAGGCTTTGGCTGAACAGTCGAGAATTGTAAGATTACCATTGAATAAAATTGGTTCTATCAATAAAATTAACAAAGCATACGCTCACCTTGAACAGGAAAACGAAAGACCACCTTCTCCGGAAGAGCTGGCTGAAGTTCTTGATATGAGCGAGGAGGATATTAAAGAATCAATGAAAAATTCCGGAAGACACCTGTCTATGGATGCACCTTTGGTAGAAGGTGAAGATTCTAATCTTTATGATGTATTACGTTCAGGAGAATCTCCAAGTCCCGATAAAGATTTGATGCTTGAATCTCTTCAGATTGAAATCGAAAGAGCATTAAATACTTTAACGCCAAGAGAGGCTGATTTGGTAAGATTATATTTCGGACTGAACGGAAAACACCCGATGACTTTGGAAGAAATTGGGGAAACTTTCGATCTTACAAGAGAGAGAGTTCGTCAGATCAAAGAAAAAGCAATTAAGAGACTAAAACACAATACCAGAAGTAAGATTCTTAAATCTTATTTAGGTAAATAATTTGAGTACCAGCAATTTTAAAAACGGAGCCTGTTTTCAGGCTCCGTTTTTTATTTAATAAACATTCCCAAAATCCATCCTAATATAAGCGCCAAAATGCTAAGTACAAAATTATTAAGGGTATGAATAAGCAGTACATGCCAGATATTTCTGGTATAAATATAGACCAGATTAAGAAATAATCCGGCGGACATAAAACTGACGGTTGCCAGAATATTACCCCCAAAATTATTATAATGAATTAATCCGAAAACAATAGCGTTGGCAAGAACAATAAATATCCGCCACACCATATTGGGAACAAAGAGCTTGCTTAAAAGAGTATAACGAAATACAATATCTTCAATTAAGGCTGTAAAAACAGGCCCCAGTGCTATAAAAAATATCAAAAGGCTTGGTTTTGTAGTATCTATAGAACTTTTTATTTCTTTTACCGGTGTATGATCCAACGGAAGCCAGCTTCTTGTAACACTTATGATCACCTGAACCAGAACAGCTCCGGCTACAACTAAAATCCAGGACTGCCATTTTGCAGCATTGAATTTTTTCCAGTGCTCTTTAAGCATTTTTCCATAAATAAAGCAAATAATCAGAAACAGGAGACCTCGAAAAATACTGTCTGCAAGAGCAAACTCTACCCCCTCCCACTGAAGAAGCCCGTCAATATATCCATTAAGAAATATCATAGGAATCAGTAAAACAGCGAAAATATCTTTTAATTCAATCTTTATCTGTAGCGGAAAACGATCTGCTCTCGTTTTTTTTATTCCTTCTTTAAAACTCGAAAACATACTTATATTTTTATGACTGTGAAATTATAAAAAAAGAAACAACAATCAATTGATAAACAACAACTTAAATAAACATATGATTTTAATGAATAAATAATCATATGGTACGCTATTTTATGAATAATTTTTACTTTTTTAGATAATACGCTCTTAAATATTATTCGACTGCCTCAATAAAAATATTTGACTTTAATAATACATAGATGATATTTATCACCCATGAGTTTCAATCACTCTATAGCGATTAATTACCTATCTTTAATACATAAAGATAAATTATGAAAAAAATTCTCTTTGTTTCTACAATAGTCCTTTCATCAACAGACAGTCTGGACAGTTTCTTCAAAAAACAGAATAAATTACCGGAAGAATTAAAAAATTTTAAATAATACCTCATGAAATATACTACGAAATGGCTTACTGATAAAACACGTGTTGAAGAACTCGTCGATTTTTTTATCACCCATAAAACAGATTCTTATATTTCCCACAGCGAAATTATGTACGGGCGGGCTCTGGATGCTCACCATTGGAATCCGGAACTTAAAGAAGTATTCACAGCCCAACTTATGAATGATTATGATTATGACGATACTTCACAGCTGAAAATTCTAATTATTGAAGATGACAACAGAAAGATCATTGGTATGGCTGTATTCAATGTCATCAACAGTCCTTTTAAAAAATATGCGGTTTTAGAAGATATGCTTCTGGATCAGTCTGTAAGAGGGCAATCACTGGGAAGTAAGCTTTTAGAGGAAATTATTCAGACATCTAAAACCTTAAATATAAGCTTTATTATGCTGGAAAGCGGAGTCAATAATCATGGAGCCCATCACTTTTTCAATAAATATGGTTTTCAGAAAGTCTCTGAAACGTATATCCTTAATTTATAAACGGCAAACTGATTCTAATGAATACCATCTCAATAATCGGAGCCGGGATCGGTGGTCTTGCACTGGGAAATGTTCTGAAACAGCATCACTTTGACTTTACGATTTATGAAGCGGCACAGGAAATAAAACCTTTAGGAGCCGGAATCATGATGGCTGTTAATGCTATGCAGATTTTTGACAAACTTGGTCTGAAAGAAAAAATAGAACAGGCCGGAAATAAAATTCATAGAATAACTATTACCAATGAATCTTTACGACCCATCTCAAAAACGGAAATTCCTGAGCTTGAGAAAAAATACAATTCCTGTAATGTGGCCATTCACCGTGCTGAACTGCAAAAAATTCTGGCTGAAAATATAGGCCGGGAACATATACGGCTCAATCATTCTTTACAAAAAATTGAAAAAAAAGGACAGTATCAGATGACATTTGAAAATGGTACCGAAGCAGAAAGCAAAATTGTTTTCGGAGCAGATGGTATAAAGTCTTCTGTCAGAAATCAAGTTTTTAAAAACGCTACTATACGAAGTACCGGACAAAAATGCTGGCGTGGTTTACTTACATTTGATCTTCCGGAAAAATACCATCATGGAGCTGTTGAATTATGGGGAAAAGGAAAACGTTTCGGTTTTGTAAAAATCTCTGATAAGAAAGTATATTGGTATGCATGTATTAATGAGAAAAGTTTCAGCCCGGATTCAGATATAGCGGATATTTTCAGTGACTTTAATGCTTTAATTCTGAATATCATCGAAGCTACTTCAAAAGAAAATATCATCTGTAATGAAATTGCAGATCTTTCTCCTATTCCTAAATGGTATTCTGAAAACCTATGCCTGATTGGTGATGCCGCCCATGCCACAACTCCTAATATGGGGCAGGGAGCCTGTCAGGCCATTGAAGATGCTTATATTATTGGGCGGTTACTGGAGAAAAGCAGTGATTTTGACGCTGTCTTTGAAAGCTTTCAGAAAATCCGAAGAAAAAAAGTTGATTATATCGTAAATACAAGCCGGAGTATCGGCAAGATATCCCAATGGGAAAAGGGAAACACCTTGCGTAATTTTTTCATGGGTTTAATTCCGGAAAGTACAAACCAGAAAATAGCGCAGAGAGTCATTGAGCTGGAAATGTAACCCTATTATACATGTGTCCGTGCATTCGTGGCAATAATAAGTCAGGATATTATTATAAAAAAAGACTGCCTCAGTGAGAGGCAGTCTTTGTTATATTAATAGGTCAGGGTAACACCGGCACCCCATCCCATTTCATTATCATAATTTCCGGAAAGAGATAACCATTTTTGCACGATATACCTCAACCCTGTTGAAAATTCACCATCAGAATTGACACTGAAGTTTCCTCTCAATCTTCTTGAAAGCGGAATATCTTCCCTGCTTAGTTCCAATAAGACCTTTCCGTTATGGTCAATACTTGCGTCAGCTGTAATCAGCATCGGTAATATATATTGCATCCCGACAATAAAGGCATATTTGCTTTTAGATGCTTTCTGCTGCCCAAACCAGGTCTTTTTACCATGATATTCCATTCCTTCATCTTCAGCCATTTGTCTTTCCATGATCTCATGATTCTTCTGAACTCTGAATCCGGCATAAGGAAGGGCCCACTGAAATTTTCCTAAGAACCTACCTACTTTTACATTTCCTTCAAAGTGATTAAAGTCCCAATTGGAATGAAATTCATTAAGATTAGCCCATCGTGGTCCGAACATCGTCATTGTTTCAGCATGCATTTTATTACTCGCCACATCCAGCATAGCCATTGAGCTGATCATCTGATTATCTTTCATAAAATTTTTCCATGCCAGTTTTCTATTGGGAAGCTGCGGATTGGGTTTTGAATTTTCATAACTGAATATTCTTCCCATTCCGGCCATCATATGGTATAAAATATGACAGTGGAAAAACCAGTCTCCATCCTGATTCGCAGCAAATTCAATCGTAACGGTTTCCATAGGCATGATGTCCACAACATTTTTCAGTGGAGAATATTCCCCTTTGGAATTGATCAGTCTGAAATCATGACCATGAAGGTGCATCGGATGGCGCATCATCGAATTATTGTAGAGCTTAATTCTGAGAACTTCTCCTTTTTTGATCATAATCTTATCTGTCTCCGTTACTGTTTTATTATCCAGTGTCCACAGGTAATGATTCATATTTCCTTCCAGAGTAAATTTCATTTCGCGGATACTATCCGTCGGAAGAATTGTTTTTTCGGGAGATTTTAAAATATTATAGGATAGTCTTTTGATCGTTTTCTCTTCTTTCATATCCATTCCCGTATGTTGAGAATGTTCTTCTTTTTTCTCCTCTTCTTTGGTTTTCACGCCCATCATTTCATTCATATGCTTCATCGTCATCTTTCTCTGACTCTCGGATAATTCAGGATACATAACTTCATTCATGTCCATCATCTGATTTCCCATTGTCATATTCATCGGCTTCATATTTCCGCTCATTTCCATCATTCCGTTCATCATTTTCATTCCTTCAAAAAGCATGAGTCTTGGTAGATTAGGAGCTTCTGTTTTTTCACCGGAACCGAGCCATAGCGAAGCATGCCCTATTCTGTCTTCTGATGTTGCCCGAAACTCAAAACTTTTATTTTCAGGAATGGTCACTTCTATATCGTACGTTTCTGAAACGCCTACAATCAGGCGGTCTACTTCTACCGGAACCACGTCATTTCCGTCATTTCCTATTACTTTTATTTTCCCGCCTCCGTAATTCAGCCAGAAATAAGTAGATGAACCTCCGTTTGCAACTCTCAGCCGAACTTTATCTCCTGCTTTAAGACCGGAATATACCGAACTTGGAGTTCCGTTAATAAGAAATTTATCGTAATACACATCACTCACATCCATTGCTTCCATTCTCTTCCATTCATTGAGAGCTTTGGTTCCGAAATTTCCGGATTTAATAGCTTCCCAATAACTCTGAACTGCATTTTTCTTTACTGCATACCAGTCTGTATTTGCCATATGAAGTCTTCTTGCAATCTGCATAGGGTCATCATCACTCCAATCTCCGAGTAATACAGGAATTTCAGCGTTGTATTCTGCTTTAGGTTCACCTTCTCTTTTTTTGAAAACTAAAATCCCGTTCATTCCTATCTGCTCCTGAAGTGCTTCATGTGAATGGTACCAGTACGTTCCATTTTGAGAAATTCTGAATTTATATAAATGGGTTTCCCCTGGTTTTACAGGTTTTGTAGTAAGATAAGGCACACCATCCTGCTCATTAGGAAGAATTACTCCATGCCAGTGAAGTCCGGTATTTTCCTTAAGCATATTATGCAGATAAATTTCTGCAGTATCACCCTCTGTAAAGTATAATGTGGGAGCCTGAAGCTTTCCGTTGATCGCGATTGCTCTCCTGTTTTTTCCTGTAAAATTAACTAGGGTATCTTTTACATATAAATCATAACGAACTGCCTTTCCGCCAAAAGTAATTCTTCCGTTTTCTGAATTCCTTTTTAAAACAGAGCTTTCAATGTCTGATTTTTCAGCTATAGTCGTCTTCTGATTTTCTTTTTCAACCAAATCCATTCCGCATTTGGGACACTTTCCCTGTTTGTCTGATACCACTTCAGGATGCATAGGGCAGCTATAAATGGTTTGAGATTGAGAGACGGCAAGGGAAATTGGGGATACAGGCTTTGGAGCCATTGTAACTGATTTGATTTTTTCAGTTTTTTTTACGTCTTTAGTTTTATTTTTTATTTCAACTTTTCTATCGGTTCTGGTCTGATTAATTTTCGTTTCTTCCGGTTTAGACCTGGTTAGTGTTTTAGGTATAAGTTTCTCCTGGGGCTTAGTAAGTACTGCTTTAGGTTTTACAACAACCGTCTTTTTAACCAGAGTCATCCCGCATTTAGGGCAATCTCCTGATTTGGAAGATACCACTTCAGCATGCATAGGGCATGTAAAATAAGTCTTTGTTGTTTGCGCAAAAGTAAAGACAGAAAACAAAAGGACCAGAAACATTATTAATTTTTTCATAATATTTCGAACTTTTCAGAAGCTACATTGCTTAAATTAAATTATAATAAAAACAATGTAACTTACTGTTTTAGTGATAAATAGAATTTATTATTTAATTTCTGACTTTACACTTCCGCATGAAAGCATAGACTTCCCGTAGTAAGGATTCATAATTTGTTTTTCGTTACTTAGCCAGCTACCGTCTGCCATTGGACAGTATTGTACATATACCGGTTTTTCAGACACTTTAAATTCTTTTGTCAAAGCGATCATATTATCAGACAGGTTGAGAAAAGTTTCTCTTTGGGCTGTTACCGTTCTTGCTTCAGAGATTACAGATGCATCTTTTCTAAGGATATTAAGATTCCCTTCTGATACCAATTTGTAATCTATTGCTGAAGCCGTCTTAATAAATTCATTGGCCGCTTTTGAAGTTTTATCCGCATCATCAGAAGCTAATGCTGATTTGATTGCAATATAATTCTGATACAGTTTTGAAACCTGAGCATCTTTTTTAGACTGTGCTGAAAGTGAAATAACTGAAAATAAAGATAAGGCTGCTGTAATGATATACTTTTTCATTGTTTTAAATTTTTAGAATTGTTTTTTTTAATAAAAGAATAAGGGTAACGCAAAGAAAATGCGTCAGGACATGTCGCCTGTAACGGCATTACGACAATACCGGAAACGACTGACAAATTCTAAATTCTAAAATTACAATGATGTATGTAAATAGGGACCGGGCGGTATTGTGGTGGCCCGTTGATTTGAATCTGGGTAAGTTTTGATGCCGAAAAAGATCTGTCTGCAAAGAAAAACTGATGTTTCACCGGTATTTCAGAGATCTGGCCTAAAAAATCAATTTTAAGCAGATCGGACTTTTGGGAATCATCTACCTTTACTACTTTGATTTCTGTTTTGCAGCATCCTTTTTTTTCTTTAACACCGCATTTATTACAGATATCATCTGTTTTCTGGTTCACAGAAACAAATTCCTGCATACAATAGTGAACGCTAAAAACCGCTCCGGAAGAAAACCCGAAGTAGAAAATAGAAAACAATATGGCAAGAATCTTTTTCATTGATAGAGCAAAGTTAAAAATATCTATGAAACCGTTGTTATAAAATTCGGTATTGTTGTTATAAAATTCAGCAAATAAAAAAGCCCCCGGAAATATCCGGAAGCTTTTTACACTCTTTGTTCTCTGAGAGAATATTTTTATAATTTAAATTCTAATTTCACATTAAAGAAACGCCCCGTAAGGTATACCGGAGCAGGATATATTCTTGTAGAGTTGTAGTCAGAAACCCATTGATTAGCTACAACGTTATCAATATTAAATATATTGAAAACCTGAACGCCCAATGTCAATTCCTGGAAATTACTCCAGAAACCGGATCTGCTTTTTTTATCTTTCGGATCAATAAATACCTTTGACAATCCAAGGTCTACTCTCTTATAAGAGGTCAATGTTTTCTGATACTGATAAGGATCTGTGAAAACCGGCGCTCCGTTAGGAAGTCCCATAGCATATACCAAAGTTAGGTTGACACGCATAGAAGGGAAACTTGGCATATAATCCTGATAGAACATCGCAAACCTGAATCGCTGATCTGTAGGTCTCGGGATATCACCTCTCCCATCAATATTTTCATATACCCTGGCATAACTTGCAGATAACCAAGAATCTACCCCGGGAACAAATTCACCAAACAATCTGGTATCTATTCCATAAGCATAACCGGTAGCATTATTTTTTCCTGAATAACGAATCCTCACATTATCCATATAATACGGAATCAGATTATCCATTTTCTTATAATATAGCTCTGTGGTCAGTTTAAAAGGCCTGTCATACATCTGGAATTCGTAATCATTGGCCAGAATCACCTGTATAGAGCGTTGGGATTTAATATTCGAATTAAACGTACCATCTAAATCTTTAATCTCCTTATAAAAAGGAGCCTGATAATAAATACCTCCGGAAAGTTTGAATAGCATATCCGATTCCCAGTCCGGCTTTATAGCAAACTGAGCTCTTGGAGAAAAAATGGTTTCTTTATTGAAGCTCCAGTTTGAAACTCTTGCACCGGCATTGATGAATACTTTACTGGATCCCCAGTAAAACTTCTGAGAATATTGTGCATAAGCCGATAATCTGGTAGGCTCAATATTATTACGGCCGGCGATATAATATAATAATTTAAGATCTCCTGTATTTCCTGTTCTCGGGTCTATCTCAGGCCTCGGAAGGCTATATCCTGCAGAATCCACAACTTTCCACTCATTGGTAAGGTCTTTCAGGTTTTCCTTTTCATATTTAAAACCTACTTCAATGTCCGTATTGATATTGGGTGAAAATTTTGCTCTGAACTGGGTACCGTATGTTCTTACGAATAAATCATTTCTGGCATGTTCTATCTGGCCTCCTTCATCAAAACTAGTTACCGGGTCCTTTGTCTGAGGGTCAAATGTCTGTATTTTAAAATGAGACTGTATAGTATAATATTCTCTTTCTCTGTTCTGATAGGCAAAATTATCCAGGGTAAACTTCCATTGGTCGGATGGTTTATAGTTCAATGAGAATGTACCCATCATATTCTTATACTGGTCATTTTCCTTACCTGCATATCCTATATTAACCTGAATGGGCTGCAGCTGGCTTCCAAAGTCTATTGTCTTTTCCTTAGGAATCATTTCATAATCGTTCTTAGAGTAATACCCTATGAAAGACATTGAAAATTTATCACTGACATGATAGTTGATATAAGACTGAAAATCCCAATACGTAGGATTAAAATTCGTATCTTCCTTTAAGGTATTAAGAATCAGATTGGTATTTCTGTATCTTCCTGAAAACAATGCGGTAAGCTTTTTATTTTTAGAAGCAAAACCTGTTGATAATCTTCCTCCAATTAAACTCGCTTCCCCTGAAAGTTCGAATTTCTCAGGTTCACGATAATAAATATTTAAAGCAGAAGACATTTTGTCTCCATATTTAGGCTCAAACCCTCCCGCCGAAAAGTTCACTGATGATACCATATCAGGATTGATGATACTCATCCCTTCCTGCTGAGAGTTTCTGATCAGAAAAGGTCTGTAGATCTCAATATCATTGATATAGATAAGGTTTTCGTCATAGTTTCCACCGCGTACCATATATTGGGAAGACAGCTCCGTATTGGAGTTTACAGAAGGAAGTGTTTTAAGCAAACCTTCAATTCCGCCACTGATAGAAGCTACTGCTTTGGCCTCTTTCGCTGAAATTTTCACATTGGTAAGGTCGTTTGTTTTTCCTGTTATTTTTTTCTGGAATACAACTTCCTCAATATCGTTTACTTTGGATGTCACCGTATCTTTTTTCCTATGTTGAGAGAAAATCAGTACGGGAACCATAAGGCTTAGCGGTAAAACTAGTTTTTTCAAAAGAAATGTTTTAAGAATTTCTAAAATTAATGTTTTTTTAACAATTACAAAATTGATTCTCTAATTCTTGTTAATTTTTGTAACAAATCTTCTAATAAATCCAGTCTCAACATATTGGCACCATCTGACAAAGCTGTTTCCGGTGTCGGGTGTGTCTCGATAAAAATTCCGTCTGCTCCTACTGCAATTCCGGCTTTAGCCACCGTTTCAATAAGATCCGGCCTTCCCCCTGTTACTCCTGAGCTCTGATTAGGCTGTTGTAATGAGTGCGTAACATCTAAAATTACCGGAGCATATTCTCTCATAGTTGGAATTCCTCTGTAGTCTACGATCAAATCGGTATATCCGAAAGAATTTCCTCTCTCAATAATAGCTACTTTCTGGTTATCGGAATCTGTAATTTTCTGAACTGCAAATTTCATTGATTCGGGAGACAGGAACTGTCCTTTTTTCAGACTAACGCATTTACCCGTTTTTGCCGCCGCGATCAAAAGATCCGTCTGACGTACCAAAAATGCGGGAATTTGCAAAACATCTACATACTGAGCAGCAAGAGCAGCATGTTCGTTTTCATGAATATCCGTTGTTGTAGGAATATTAAAAGTTTCTCCTACTTTTTTAAGAATTTCAAGAGATTTTTCCTCTCCAATGGTTGTAAAAGAATCTACACGGCTTCTGTTTGCCTTTTTAAAACTTCCTTTGAAAATATAGGGGATATTATATTTGTCTGTAATATTGATTACCTTTTCAGCAATTCTAAGAGCCATATCTTCTCCTTCTATAATACAAGGTCCTGCAATAAGGAAAAAGTTCTTTGAATCTTTGTGCTGAATATTATCTAAATACTGAATCATTTTGTTATAATTAAAAAGTTCAGTAAAAATACTGAGAAAGTTTCAGACTTGGAAATTATTTGGGCAGAGGTTTTAGAGTTTACGGAAAGTTAAGAGATGATACGGAAAGAAGAATGTTACTTTAATTAATTCTCCTTTAATTTTTTGGTATATTTTGTCCGGTACCGGAGCGATTGAGATTCAACAGGAGCAGACTTTAGCCCATCTTTTTTAAAACTTTTTCAAATGTATTGACATTTCTGCTGGTCAACTGGTCTTTAAGGGCTTTCTTACCCAATACTTTTCCAAAGGCAGAATCCAGGGTATTTCCTTTTGAAACCTGCCAGTAAAATATATCATTAACAATGGCCGCTTTTTCACCTTCTGTCTGTGTCGCTTTTTGAAACTCGTTCATCAAAATATTTTCCACTCCCGGCACTCCGACAAAGGCATAAATATGGAAGTCTTCATTTTTTTCAAAAGGAATACTATTCCAGAACACATCGGTTTCATCCTGAGATTTAACAAATAAAAAAGCTTCGTAAGAAAAATGAGCAGACATTGCTTTTTCAAGAATACCCCTGAGATCTTCAGCCTTCTTATCTGAAGAGAAAATAATATTTCCGGAAGCCAGTATGGAACTTACTTCCTGCATTCCGGCATCCTTGAAAACCTGACAGACATCTGCCATTTTCATATTCGTTCCTTTTACATTGACACCACGGAGAAAAGCACAATATTTCATAAGTTATCAGAGTTTAGGTATTGGATAACAGATTGATCAGAAAATAGAAACTAAGAAAAAAAACTAACTTCTTTTTTTAATCTTTTAATCAATTCTGATGTATAAATTATAATCCGTTCCTGAAGGTTTAAGCTTATAAATCTTTTCCAGGATTCTGTTATCACTTTTCAGGTGATCTTTCACTCTGAATTCTTTCAAAAGTTTATAATGGGTTTGATAATAAAGCGCATTAGCATCATTTCCATTATATAGATTTTTGTATGAAAGCAGGTATTTAGGTTTTCTTGCTTTGACGGTATTAATCCAGTAATTTACTTTATCTTTCTTTATTTCCTTCTGAATTCCTTTGTCTACCAAACCTACTTCATCAATGGTTTTAAGTCCGGAAAAATAAGGGATATATCCTGCGGGTTCCAGTAAAATCCACTGGTTTTTATCCTTTTCATAGGTATTCAAAAACGTACCGATCGTTCTTCGATAATTCCATTCTCCGTTTCCTGTAGCAATCGAATGAACGGTTTGAAAAGCCAACATCGGAAGAATATAAAATACCACAAGTAATGACAGCCATACATTTCTTCTCTCCTTTTGCTCTAAAACAAATATAAGCACGGGAACAAACAGCAAAAGCTGCGGAACCCAGTAATACCAGTCAAATAAACTTTTTTGAGAAAGAAAAATAATCTGTTTGGCCCAGCCGAAAATAAAAATCATCCAAAGAAAATAATTTCTCTGTTGTCTTTGTCTGATCAGATAAATAAAACACAATAATTCAAAAATAAGAACAATAATCGTCACCGGATTAAAGTTACCCGGAACTTTAAGCATTCCCCAAAAATTACCCAGACTTATCAGAAAATAATTGATATTTTGCTGGAAAGTAAAGTGCTGCTCATAAAGCAACTTCTTTGCTGTGATGGTATTATTAACAAATTCTCCAAAATAAAACCAGTTAAAAGC
Source organism: Chryseobacterium sp. (assembly GCF_019236175.1). Taxonomy (GTDB): domain Bacteria; phylum Bacteroidota; class Bacteroidia; order Flavobacteriales; family Weeksellaceae; genus Chryseobacterium. The sequence continues at coordinate 960 of NZ_JAFAJM010000010.1, read as the reverse complement.
AACGGTTAATAATATTCCCCAAACTCCGCCAAACACATAATTCCATCTGATTTTCCGGTTCCAGAAAGTATCCACCAGAAACACTATTCCTAAGAAAATAACAGTATCAATTCTGGTCAACATGATCAAAACCGGAAGCAGGGTTAAAACCCATCTTCTTCCCTTGTAAAAGCCATAATACAATAATGACATCTCCAGGAAAAACAAAAGCCCGTATTCCATTCCGAGGATTGAAATTTTAATAGCAGGCGGAAGGATTCCTATTAAAAAGATAAAAATAGCTTTATGTAAGGGGTTTTTAAGAACCAGATGAGAAAGAAATAATGTTCCTATTGTAAAAAGGACTGAATTGAAAATCAGAAGTGGTTCTATGAAATTCTCTTTTCCAAAAATCACATTGAAAATATAAGATACAAAAACATACAAATGCGTAGTAGACGCTGAGATTTTAGTATCTCCATTGAACCCGATTACACCATAATCAAGCAGATTCTGGGCCACTCTCCAGGTAATAAAAGCATCCTCCTGAATATAGTGTGTGAGTAAAAAAAGAAGTTTGAAAGTCACCGTAAAAATTACGGCATATATTGGGAATTTTCTATTTTGTGTTTCTGACATTAGGTATTTTTAGTTTCACAAATATAACCTTAAAATTCAGGATTCCCAATAATAAAAAAACGGAACCGAAGTTCCGTTTTTTAAATATTTTATTGTGTTGCTTTGATAATGGCAGAGGTAATCTGATTTTCTTTTTCTTTTGAATATGTAGAGTCAAAAGGTTCCATGATATCAAATAAATACTGATAGAATGGCGTGATCTGCTGCACATTTTCAGATTCCTTCATGGCTTTATCTTTCCCCATCTGCTGAAGTTCTTTTACAAAAACATTGAACTTCTTATCAATCGGCTCTATGGATTTCACCAGATAAGCATAGGCTTTTTCTTTCTGTCCGATTCTG
>NZ_JAFAJM010000012.1 GCF_019236175.1 Chryseobacterium sp. | reverse complement strand
ACCCGGCAGGAATGTAAAAGGATGCAAAAACCTATCAAAATAGGCCATAATAAATTTTTATTCATATAGTGTTATAATTTAAATAATTCTTTTACCGGTGATAAATATAAGAATATATTATAAATCTCTATTACGGGAATCCTTACAAATTAAGATATTTCAGTTGACTTACTTGTTGATAATCAAAACATTCATAATAAAAAAAGGGACTATTTAAAGTCCCTTGCTTTTTCTTTGACTGCTCAAAAATTTGTCAATTCATGTATCTGTGCATAGATTTCTGTAGTGATTGGCGTGGAATGCCCAAACTGTTTTTGAACAGCTTCAAGACTCACTCCATCTTCAATACTATCATTAGCTTTTTTGTGTTTGTTTAAATACATAAACTTTTTAATTCCTAATTTCTTTATAACTTCAAGTTTTCAAACATTCTTTGCAGTGTTTATTCCTAATATATTAGGGCTGCGCTTAAAATCATTTGGGGAAAAGCAATTGTATTTTCTTGTCCGTCCAAAAACATAATAGTCAGGATTACTTAAATCCATTTTTGCAAGATCTTTTCTTAAATCTTCTGGAATCGGGATGATTCTTTTTCGTTCTGTTTTAATTAATTCTTTCTGAAAGAACAAGCAAATCTTTATCTCCAACACCCAATATAACCATTGAGCACTTCATAAGCCTAAGTTCTTTAGGTCTCAATCCAGTATAGTACAATGTTTTTAGCCATACATTATAATTAGGGAGATAATTATTAAAATGATCGACAACCTTAGTTGGTTCTTCCGGAATTAATGGAATATACGGTCTCTTTTTATCTTTTTTAAGGGAACCCACATCTGTCATTATATTTTCCTTAACAAATTATTTCTTTTTAAGCATTCCAAACATGGAACTTAAAAATCATTCTTTTGAAATTATAGTAAGAATTTCCCCAGGATCCTTCTTTTTTAAGATTTTGTAGAACTGTTTATAAATGTACAGTCTTTAACTCAGAAATTGGCTCCATATGCCAATTAAGCCTTTTAAATTCTTCGTTAAAAATTCGAGCCGTAGTTTTGTAATTGTCTAGCGTAACAATTGTATTTGTGCTTGCAGGCTTTGAGAACTTAGATAGTTTTACTAACTTTTACTATTTATTTTATTTACTATTTTTAATAGTTTGATTTCCTAATGGTTATAAAATGCATTTACTCTTTGATATTTAATCTTGGAAAATCCATAAGTCCCATCATTAATATATTTTACATTTTACAATCAATTAACTTTATGACTAAAAAAAAGACAAAACATACCAGAGTATGATTCAAAGCATATCATTTATATATTGCTTGCATTATATTTGCTGCATATCAATTGCTAATGAATTATATTATCTCCTAACAAATTATGGAGCTTTAGCAACTTTTGTATGGAGAATCTTCTGGTAAATATTTATTAAAGGGAGTAATCCACTTTATGATTTTATGTCAATCCTAAGTTAGACTGTTGCTTTAAAAACATACTGTAACATGCAGCAAATTACGATACCCGTATTACGCTGATGATCCTACATTGGGAATTTACATCCACTTATCACTAACCACAAAAATTAAAAGTATGTTTTTTAAAGAAGAACTTCTACACTCCATCGGAGCTGTAGAACAAAATTATAAGCCGGGAGATTATATATTCCGCGAAGGCGGAAGTCCCAAATTTTATTTTCAGATTGTTAATGGTGATGTTAAACTAAATAACTATAATAGTTCAGGTAAAGAATTTATTCAAAATATACTAAGTTCAAAAGATCCCGTAGGAGATTATATGTTATATCTGGAGCAGACATATCCCGTAAATGCTGTAGCTCTTTCAAATTGTACTATTATTAAATTATGCGCAAGTACCTTCACACGTTATTTAGACCAGCATCCGAGCCATTATGTAGAGCTCTGCAAATCATTATCAAAGCACCTATACCGTAAATTTATTCTCATGCAGAAAATTTCTTCTCCGAGTGCCGTTGAAAGGATTAAGGAAGTATTGGAGCTCATGAAGCAGGAGCAAGAAAATAAAACGCCATTTACCTATGAAGTTCCCATCACAAGGCAACAATTAGCTTCTTTAACAGGATTATGCGTTGAAACGACTATCAGAGCTATAAAAAAGATGGAGCAAGAAAAAATAGTCCGAATTACAAACCGAAAAATTATGTATTAATCTTTACGTAGGCCTGATCATACAATGGGGACAATTATATTAAAGTTTAATACTATAGATAAAAGGAATGTTCTTTCGAGCATTCCTTCGTTATAATATATAATACATTATTCGTTTCTTTACAAAAAGAGAATCACTTTTGAGGTTCTTCATTTAAATTTAATCTACTTAAAATTCCAACTACTTTCTATTTTCATGATTTTTAGGGAACTTGCCAAACTTCTCATATAAATTGTGAAGCTCATCAAGTTCATCTTCTGTCAAATCTTCAATATAGACAATTCGATTGTTGGCTTTGTCATGAGCTGAAATCAATTCATTAAGCTTTATCTGTATGGCTTTAGAATCTTTATTCTGTGCTTTTTGTATTAGAAAAACCATAAGAAATGTAACGATGGTGGTTCCCGTGTTAATAACCATTTGCCATACTTCAGAAAATTTAAATATTGGCCCGGTAGCTGCTCAGATAATAATCAAAATACTTGCTCCGATAAAAGCACCTGGACTTCCTGCAAAACAGGCAGCCCAATCTGCAAATCTGTCAAAAAAATTCTTTTTCATTTTAATAAACTATAGGTAAAAATTATTACTAATATTGAAGTAATGACCGAACCTTAAGAGTTATGTAGTTAGATAAATAAAATTCTTACTGCCCAATCAAAGCTTTTTATATGAGTTGCCAATTTCGAAAAAATTGGTTCAGTTTAATATGATCAGGATCACTTCGATATCTACTTTTTATCGGAGATTTGTGTCGAATGTACAACAAAAGATGCATTTCTTCAGTGACATACAGATCAGTATGATTATAGTGTTGAAAAAGAAAATTCTCTAAAAATAATTAAAGTAATTATATATTTAGATCAATAGAAGATGCTCCTTTAAGCACCTTCCATTGAGTAAATACACTTTTTTATGGTTGCCCATTACCACCTGCTGCACCATATATATGTCCAGTTGTAAAACTGGCACTGGTATCAGCAAGCTGAACAAAGATCGAAGCAAGCTCAGCAGGCTGTCCCGGTCTGCCGAGTGGTGTATCTTCACCAAACTTTTCAATTTTTTCTTGTGTTTGCCCTCCGCTGATCTCAAGAGCAGTCCAGACAGGCCCTGGAGCGACACCATTCACACGTATTCCTTTTGATCCCAATTGCTTGGCTAATGATTTGATATAGCTTGTGGTCGCTGCCTTTGTTTGTGCGTAATCATATAGATCCTCAGAAGGATCATAAGCCTGTACTGATGAAAGACCAATGATACATGATCCTGCTTCGAGATATGGCAATGCAGCTTTTATGATCCAAAACGGTGCATAAAGATTGGTTTTCATAGTCCTGTCAAATTCTTCAGTACTTATATCCATTATAGATTCATGCGTTTTCTGATGACCAGCATTATTTACCAGAATATCAATACCGCTCAATTCCTCAACCGCCTTAGATACTAATGTTTTACAGAAACTTTCATCTCTTATATCTCCCGGAATAGCAATAGCTTTGCAACCTGCTTTTTTTATGAGAGCGATTACCTCTTGAGCATCAGCTTCTTCTTCAGGAAGATAGTTTATTGCTACATCAGCTCCTTCCCTAGCATATGCTATAGCAGCTGCTCGTCCGATACCGGAATCTCCACCAGTAATTAAAGCTTTTCTTCCTTTCAACCTTCCGGAGCCTATATAACTTTTTTCACCATGATCAGGAACTGGATCCATCTTACCTGCTAATCCTGGAAATGGCTGAAACTGGCTTTTAAAAGGTGGTTTAGGATATTTTGTTACTGGATCTGTCAATACTGAATCCCTTTGATTTTCTTTTTGTTGTAATGAAGATTCTCTTGAATTGATATGGGCCTTTGACACTTCCTCACTCATTTCATTACTTTTTGTAGTCTGCTTTTTCATTAATAAAGTATTTGGTGTGATAAATTGATAATGAAATTTTAGCAACTATAAGACCATTAAATAACGTATTATCAAAATATGGTACCTAAAAATTAGATTCTAACTGCGAACAGCGCTCACTAATTAAATTATTTAAGTGTAATTACTCCTAAATACCGCAAATCAAAGAAAATAAAAACCCATCACTTACCTTATTCAATTCCAAAACAACACCTACCTTTTAATATATTACATGCTCAATATTAAGATATTACAATCGATCTTTTTCACACAGCACAATCATTGTACGTTTTATTCAATAAAGTACAATGAAAGCAATTTGGAACGGCGTCATTGGCTTTGGTTTAGTCAATATTCCTGTAAAGATTTATTCCGCCACAGAAACCAGCAAATTGGATTTGGATATGCTTGATAAATCTGATTTTTCAAATATTAAATTTAAAAGAGTCAACGAAAAAACAGGCAAAGAAGTGAAATGGGAAAACATTGTTAAAGGTTATCTCATGGACGATAAATACATCATTCTTGATGATGAAGATTACGAGGCTTCAAGTCCTGAAAAATCTAAAATTCTTTCCATTGATCAGTTTGTAAAAGAAGTGGAAGTCAATTCCGTTTATTTTGAAAATCCGTACTTTCTCGAACCGCAAAAAAATGGTGAAAACGCATACCAATTGCCGTTAAATCCCTTTAATTCAAAGAAAACAGCTTCTAAAAGAACGAAATTTCCAACCATAAATTTTAAAGAAGAACCCATATCAACGCTGGGAATTCATAAAATTCTTCTTAATTCGTAACCAATACTTTATCTCCACTTTTAGTGACTATTTTCATTGTTTAAAAAAGTGTTGTACCAGTTTCGTTCAGCTATTCCCCACGATCTTGCGAAAATTCTATCCTCTACGATTACCATCCAGATGTCCAAAAAACGATGATCTTCCGTCCCAGCTTTTATTCTTGTTAATATCCCCGAATCAATTAATTTTTTTTACATTCTTCTTTTGTCATAAAAATTTTATTTAAATGTCCTATTCTGTCAGCTCAACAAATCTGCTTTTGTAATCCTCTAAATCTGAAAAGTTTCGAAGATTTTCGGAATGTAATGGAACTTTTCTATTTTCCATACTCCATCTTCTTTAGTCATGGTTAATATGTAGAAAGCCACATAACTTTTATCTTTCCTTATCTGATCAAAATACGTTGGTACAATTCGACCACGAATATCTCTCTGCTATCCAATCCTGTTATTTACCTATTTGAATTAAATTTTCATATCTGTTCCAAGGCGCATCCAAATCATTTCCAATAACAGGAGTACGATCACCATATTCCCAAAATCTCTGTACTATTTTGAATGTCTTTATACCGACAAAATCAAAGGCCTCCCGTAAGGAAGCCTTCGAAACACCAAATCACAAAATATTAATATGAAAAATTTAATTTATAAAACTGTGGCAGTATAAGTTACTGTTTGCGTATAAGTTCCGGCCGGTTTACCTAAAATATCAGACGAAGATGATTTCGCTGCCGGAATAGTGTAGTCCAAATTCAGTGTTAATGCGCTTCCAAGCGGAGCATTTGATACCAGCGTTTGATCGGTCGCAGATAAAACAACAGCGCTTTTCGTTCCGCCCATGGTTCCGGCAGCTGTAGCTGCTTTGAGGGTCAAAACATTAACAGGGATTACGTTGGTTCCATTCATGAAATTAGCACCTCCCGCTTTTACTTTTACATTAAAGTTCTTCGTTGAAGTAACTTTTAAAGAATTGGTCTTAGTAACGGTTTGATCTGAGTTATAATCTGCTGCAGTAGCATAATTAAAGTCAACCGTATTACCGATGGCAGTACTTCCCGCATCAATAGAGATTACATCATTCAGGGTGATATTTACAGTTGTGGTTGCTGTAGTATTTTGTGCCTGAACATTGTTAGTTCCCAGTATAAAGGCTCCGATAGTTAAGACTGATATTACGATTAGTTTTTTCATGATGATCATTTTTTATTTTTACTTAATTATTCTATTTTGTATACTGCAAATCTACAGCAGCGATAAAAGTTTCTTTGTAGTGGAAAATGGAAGTTCATGTAGTAAATTAACTACACCCGTTCGTAAATAGAAAAGCCCTCAACACTTTCTGAGTATTGAGGGCGTATATACATTGCTGTTATCTTTATTATAAAACTGTCGTAATATCAATTACCCTTTGCGTAAACCTTATCTGTAGGGTGCAGCGTTTTGCTTTTTCTGGTGAGATAGTTTCTGTTGAGCATGGTTCTTATGCCGATATTGGATGGAGCTTACTGTTCCATCCAGTGTCCAAATTGCTTTCTGATTTAATCATTCCATCAATGGTTCTCCGAATGGTATATACTCATAGCAAGTTCATCTTTTTTCTGAATTAATATAAAGAAAAAGCACAGACAAACAAAGACTTATTTTTCCAATAAAGATTGTTATTAATTTTTAAAGCGAATTTGTGGTAAATATTAGCTTAAAAAAACATTTATTAAAAATGAGTTTGTAATTCGTGTTTCGTTTGGCTCAATCGAACCAAATCATCTATAAAAGTGTTTGAAGATACGCTCGTTAAGGTCACAAGACCGCCAATTGAAGATTTCATTATTAAATATCGTTTTTTTTTTATCTCTTTACTCTACATAGTCCTCCAGATTTGGATCAAGTTTAAATGAAATGATCTATTCCTATTCTCAAAAAGGATAAGAACAGTCTTCATATTTATTTGTGCTCCGAGTAATGTGGAGGCTAAATTTTCTTGTAGCTGCTTAATTTAAAAATTTAGTTATTTTCTAATTATATTTCCAAATTATTATGCCCTTTCTGGCAACTATGAATATTTTTCAAAAAACAAAAATAAACGGAATAATTGGAGGGTATCTTTTGGGCTTGTTTATAGGTGTAAATGCCATTTTCCACCTGAGAAACTTCCCTTAATATAAAGCCAGTGCTATAGTCTTTTTGTCTTTATTTTTCACTTTTAAATTCTTGATTTTTCATAATAATTTGATTCACTTTTAACTTATTTGAGGAAGGGACATTTATATAAACTTTGAAATCAAAACGCCTTATCGCTGGAATCAAAATATTCATATATACTTTCTATTCGCAATAAATCTTCTTTAAAAAAATTCGAGAAATTATCCGTTGGGGCTACAACTTTCCTTTGTATAAAGCATTTTCAAATATATCACCTTCGCTTTTATCCCCTATTATTAGGCAAAGATCCTTTTTTACCAGTCGTTACTTGTTTCGTGCTTTTTGTTCATGGCTTCTTTTAAATCCTTTATATTAAGGAGTATATTTTCTTGAAGTACATTTTTAATATCCAGCCATGCTTTATCATTTGGTTCTCCCCATGTCGGCTTTGGAGCTTTTTCATTTGTTGTAATCAAACCATAGTCTGTTTTTCTGCAACCATAACCTCCCGATCCACTGTGTTCAAATGCATGAAATACATATTTATACTTTCCCTCTTTCACATAGATATTAAGCCTTATTTTTATGGGACCTTCCACACACCCAGATCCAAAATAGCTTTTCCTATTTCTATAATCTATTATTCCACTGGCACTAATCTCACCAATACTTTTGTCTTCAACATCTATACTGCTGGTTTTCTTATTAAAATTTTGACGAACCCATGTTCTAGCCCTGTTATACAATTCTTCCTTTGTAATTGTAGAACCTACTTCTACAACTTCTTCATATTTTAACTCTTGAGAATAAACGCTAACATTTAAGCAAATTATAATAATTGATAAAATGTTTTTCATAAGCAATATTATTTAAATTCTTTCCAGAGCAGTTCCTTGTCATTATCTGATAAATCTTCAAACTCTTTCTTAGATACGTTAAGTCTTTTTAAGTTCCTATCAATATACTCATCCATTTTTTGAACATGGAGCTCCCAGAAATTTTTTAAATTTTTCAGGTACATTAAAGTTATGGTTGCCACATAGGCTTCATCAAACATTCCTATTCTGCTTTCTACTTGTTCTCTGTTATCAAATTTTACCTTAAGTGGTTGCTCTCTATATTTTATAAAATAATCTTTTAATAATGCATTTTGTAACGGCAGACTACTATAATTTTCCAAATTTAGCATCTTCCCGTATGCCAGCTTTAAATCTTCTCTATGGCTCTGCCTTAGTTCAATATTTCTATCATAAAGCCTCAAGCTATCAAATTGAAATTTAGCCTTTTCGTATCGTAAATATAGATCATCATCCCTCTCATAATGGTCAAAGCCCATTGATAAACTATCAATTGATGGAACTTGTGCATGCATAATATTAGACAATAAAATTATGACCAGTAAAATTAATCTCACTTTTTGTTTTTCCACAAATATAGAAACATTCCAGGATGAGAATCTTACGGAATTCCGTATCTATGGGAGTTTTATGAATATTACCCAATTATTATGCAAAAACAAAAGCTCCTTCATGATCATGAAGGAGCTTGCAAAATCTGATGCAAAAATGAAAGTAGATTGACATCAAATGTATCAGATCTATTTCGTTTATTTTATGATGCGGATCATATAATATATTATTTTACACCGGATTTCGCCTTTTCTGATTCTTTTAAATGATGTTCCAGTGTGGGAAGGGTTTTAGCCGCGAAAGATTTCAGAGAGGCTTCTGTACCGTTGGCGGCCTGTTTTTTAAATTCTTCAATATCTTCTTTGTGATCACTTACCATCAGATCCGTATAAGCGCGGTCGAAGTCTGCTCCTTTTTTAGCTTTCAGCCCATCATATATTTTTTGCTGATCTGCATCCAGAGCAGCAGGTAAAGTATATCCTATGGCTGATGCCCATTTTTTAAGCTCTTCATTAGCTTTGCTGTGATCGGAAACCATCATGGCTCCTAAAGATTTTACGGTGGGATTCGCGGCATTGGTTTCAGCAAGTTTTCCCATCATTACTTCCATGAGGCCTCCTTTAGCAGCCGCATCTGCAAATTTTTTATCCTGATCACTGAGCGTAGTCTTCGTTCCCTGAGCTCCTGTTACAGCCGCAGAGTCTTTAACTGCCATACCGGAATCCACAGGTGCAGACATCGGAGGATTTCCATCAGATGAGTTTACATTCGGGGTTTCATTTTTTTTACAGCCTATCAATACTGCTGCTGCAAAAAGGGATAAGACATAATTTTTCATAATAATAAATTTAAATTGGTGATGTATAGCAAATGGCTATATTTATATTACTGAATCTTCATTTTGTTCTGCCGGAAAAAACAATAGTCTATTTTTCAAAAATGAACTTTATGATTCCTAATGTCCGAAACTGAAAAATACCGGTCATTCGAATTTATCAATTAAAAAGATAACCGCTTTATGATTCAGGTCATATGAGCAGGTGATGGTATTTTTGAAATTTACTTATTAACAATAACAAAAGGAATAGTTTTCATTCTTGTACGGAATACTCAATGCCATTACCTTTGCAGAGATGAATCAATGTCAATCCGGGTTATGAAATTTATCTTTGTACTGGCAGTAAGCCTGTTTTCACAGTCTATGCTTTCTCAGGTAGGCATACATACTGACACACCTAAAGCCATCTTCCACGTGGGCACTGCTGCTAACACCCCCTTTAAAGGCATAATAATACCCGTAATTTCTTCTGCAGAAGCATATAATATGCCTTTGACTAATGATCAGAATACTATGCTGGTTTATATTCAAGACGGGGGAAAGAATACGTATTATGATAAAATGAAATATGTATATTATCCGGGCTATTACTATTGGAGCCAGAATTACTGGATGCCACTGGCTTCACCATTGATGCAGATGAAAGGTTCCGCACAAAATGACGAATATTCTTCAGCTTTTCGTTTATTTAAAAATGCAAATAGTCCGAATTTCGGACCATTGGGTAATAATGCCGTTGATTTATCTTATGCGTACACTTCTTCCGGCAGAGGTGCTACAGGAAATAACAGCTTTGCCACCGGAATTATGAATACTTCCTCAGGGGAAAGATCCTCTGTTTTCGGAGGCTTTAACACAGCTTCCGGCAGCAACTCTATGTCATGGGGCGGTAACCTCATCAGCCAGATCGGAAATACGGCTTCCGGCAGCAATTCTACAGCATGGGGTCTGCAAACTCAGGCAATCGGAGTTCTCTCGACCGCTTTTGGAAATAAAACAAGAGCGTACAGCGGATATGAAACCGCATTAGGCGCTTATAATACATCATATCTCCCTGTTAATGAAATCTATGACAATCAGTTTACCGAAGCATACAACAACAGCAATCGCCTTCTGGTTATAGGTAACGGAACTATCGGTGCATCCAGCGATGCTCTCACTCTTTTAAAGAATGGAAAAGTAGGTATTGGCATCAATAATTTTGAAACAACAACCAGTGATTCGAAAGTACAGGTGAAAGGCTCTATAAAACTAAGTGCAGAAAATCCGACATTGGGAAACAATACCTGTAATACTGCTAATCTCGGTAAAATTATTTTTGTGGAAGATAACTTCTATGGCTGTAAATCCACAGGCTGGGTGCTTTTAAATTCATAATAAGATCCGTATCTTTACTCCCATGGAAAATAAGGAAGAAATAGAAAGACAAATATTGGAAATTGTAAGGAAACAACACGAAAAATCTGCAGGAACCAACGGCTGTTTTTTTGATGAATTTGATCATATTCTTAACCTGCCTATCAAAGAAAGAACAGCGTTTCTGGAACAAATGGCCAGGGAGAAAAAAATTTCAATCGGGCAAAGCCTGAATTCAAGGAAAATATTACTTCCCAAATAAATCTCACCTATTTTAAATATATAAACAGACAATAATGGATCATCAGTTTGAGATACCGGTAACCTATAAAGGACAGGAACTTCTTTTTCAGGGGCGGTTAGCCACATTCACTTACGGGTACAAACTTTGCGTTGATGTCGATGGCCATGAAGTCATCATTGAACGGGATGACTCTGGTGACCTGCGGGCCATTCTTCCGGATTCTTCTTCAAATCCCGTGATAGAAAAAGAGCTTATCGAATCTATTATTGAAGTTTTTAATGAACTTCAGGTTTTATAAGACTCAAAACATGATCCTTCCGGCCGTTCATGAATGTAAGAAGTCGATTCCATCCTGAAAGCTTTAAGACTTTGGCCTTTATGTCTTTTGAAGAACTTATTGATGTGGCTTTCATCAGCAAACCCAAATTCATCAGCAATTTCATGAATCCTTTTATCACTGAAACGCAACCTGTGCTCTATCAGCCTTATTTTGTAAGAAGAGATATACTGTTGAACAGATTCATTGCAATGTTTTTGAAAATAACTTCCCAGATAAGTGGGTGAGAAACCAAATTTTTCAGCCATTACGTCAGCTTTCAATAATTTAGGAAAACGGATGTGCTTCTGTATATACTCCAATATCAGCAATATCCGGTGATCTGCCTGTGCTGAAATATACTGCGGCCTTACAACAGCAATATTTCTGGCTGCAATAACAATTAATGCATTGACTAAATGTCGACTGATATCTTCATTATAAACGGATTCGGATATTGTAATTTGTCTCAGATTCTGAATGAGTGAAGCTACCATTTTTTGATCTTCCTGACCGGATAGAACTGAACCGGGCAAGTGAGAGGCATAATACAAAAGACACTCTATATGATCTATGCTTTTCCATTGGAATTCTTTAATATACTGCGCTCCAAAACGGATAACCATAAATTCACATACTCCCTGCAGATTAAATTCATGACAGTCATTAGGAGTGATCAACAATAAATCTCCCGCCGCAAAATTCTTTATATTTTCATTCACCACATGGTTCCCGATACCGGAAATCACGTAAATCATTTCAAAAAAATTAAACTGCCTGTCCCGTTGTAGACAACTGTCTATATGCTCATAAAAGACTTCCAGACTCTGGTAGATATTTTCTCTTGCCATCCTGTAAAGATACCTAAATAAGCTTAAATTATACCTGTTTTTTAAAGCATTACCGGTCTATTTTTGTCATATAAACTGAAACTAAAAATTATTCAGTAAAATTTTAAAATTAGAACAATGAAAAAAATAACAGTGATCAACGGTCATCCGGATAAAGAGAGTTTTAATACAGCTATAGCCCAATCTTATATTCAATCAGCTAAAAATGCAGGCGCCGAAATCCGGTATACTGCAATCGGAGAGCTGGATTTCAATCCCAATCTTCAGTTTGGTTATCGGAAAAGCATGGAACTTGAACCTGATCTGGTAAAAGCACTGGAAGATATTCACTGGAGTGAACATCAGGTTTGGATACATCCTATATGGTGGCTCGGAATGCCTGCTGTTATGAAAGGTTTTTTTGACAGAGCATTTCTTCCGGGTATTACATTTAAAAGAAATAATGGAATCAGCGAAGGGCTTCTTACCGGTAAATCATCAAGGATCATTACCACTTCCGGAGATCTTTCAGAAGAAGAATATGAAAATATCTACCAATCCAGTGGGCTTTTCCAGCTTAAAAACGGGATTTTGGAATATTGCGGGATATCTTCAGTACAAAATCATTTTATCGGACCTTTCTGCGATCTTAATGAAAACGATAGAAAAAACTGGCTGGATACCATAGGGCATTTGGCAATTGCCGACAGCAGGATCAACTAAAAAGAGAGGTATAATCCTCTCTTTTTTATTTCTGATTGGTCTTTTAATTCAAAAAATTCTTACTTCAATTCGATGAATAATTCTTCCTTAGATCTTCTTACCTTTTCCAGTTTTCCCCACCAGTCATGATCTTCATCCTTGTATCCAACAGCCATCATCACAGTACTCTTCAATCCCTGCTCAGAGAGCTTCAATAATTGATCTACGGCCTTATTATCAAAACCTTCCAGAGGAGTGGCATCAATTTCCAGATCGGCTGCTGCCAAAAGGCCGAAACCTAAAGCGATATAAGTCTGCAATGAAGCATTTACAAAATGCTGATCCTTTGTTTTCTTATCCAGCATATCCAATAAATTTAAACGGTAATCATCCGTTGCACCGGCAGGCAGATTACGAACCTGATTACTAAATTCAAAAAAAGAGTCTACTCTTTCTGTGGTATATTCATCCCATGCCGCAAAAACAAGAATATGGGAGGCCTGTACAATCTGCTGTTGCTGGCAGGAAATTGGTTGCAATTTTTCCCTGAGTTCTTTATTGGTAATCACAAGCACTTTAAAAGGCTGTAAACCTGAGCTGGAGGGTGCCATACGAATCGCCTCTAATATCTGATTCATTTTTTCGGTTTCTATTGTTTTACCGTTATAGCTTTTAGTTGCTGATCTCCAGTGTAATGCTTCTTTTAATGACATAACTTAATGTTTTACTTATTTTTCTTAGTACATTTTCTAAGAATATTCCGCTCTTTCCTGTTTTATTTCCGGACCGGCGGGTTATATTCTTAATTTCTGCTGCAAAGTTACCTGTTTATCAGTATCATTTTGCTACCTGTTACCTTTAAGTAACCAGTTACCTACAGGTAACCATTTTGTCTTCTATTACATTTTACCACCTGATTTTCATACCTTTGCCTTATGAAAAAAGAAAAGACGGAGCTTGATATTGAATGCAGAAACCATATCCGGGGGGTAAGGGACACGATCTATTTACTGGACGGAAAATGGAAAACTATTATTATCAGCTATCTGTATTTTGTTGGCAAAATGCGCTTTATGGATCTTAAAAGACAAATGGATGGTATTGCGTCCAAAACCCTTTCGAAAGAATTAAAGGATCTGGAGATGAATAATCTGGTTATTAGGACCCAAAATAATACAATGCCTGTTTCCGTGGATTATGAACTTACGGATTTTGGGAAAAGCCTGCATGATATTATAGATACCATGGGAAAATGGGGGATGAAATACAGAAAAGACCTGCTGCAAAAAGAAAACTAAGGAAAAATACGGTTAACTACCCTCTGTATAAAATGATAGGAAAAATATTCTTTTTGTTGCTGATAATTGGAATCTCCCCCCACAAAAGATTCCGGTTATTGCAAGATTAGATTATGATGTGACAAATGCAAAAAAATCTCTCCGGGAGGGATTCTAAAAAATCAGAATATCTGTCAGAATATGATTCTTCCTTCAGGCAATATACCCTTCACTATCATTCGGATTAGGGGTACGCCTATTACTGTTGGTATTCTCTGCTGCCTGATAATTCCTTTTGGAGAATCATGGGAAAATTTTAAATCAAAATATTCCCTGGTATTATTCAAAAACTACATAATTTATTTTATCCACTCCCGTATTTCCTGATTTTCCATGATACGCGTATAAAACCAGTTCATAATTTCCAGCTGTATTAATTAAAGTATCGCCTTCAAAAAAATTGGTTGAAACCAGAGACATATCTACATTTTTAATAAATTTTCCATTCTTTTTCAGAATCCCTTTTACTTCAATATCTTCGGAATTCCAGACTCCTCCTTTTTCGATAACACACCCGCACATCATCACGATATTGGCCTGAAACTGAAAAGGTTTATCTTTAATACTGCTTAAGGAAATATATTGATGGGTCCTCGGCTTCAGAATATCAATAATAAATCCCGGGATTTCGAGGATAATTCCTTCACCTAAAATATTTTTACCGGGAATCAGCCATATTTCTGTACTGACACTTACCTGCGCTTGTTTGTTATTGAGCGGGGAAATCACTTCTATATTTACAAATGTAGGCTCACTGATATCTACTGTTGCCATAAATCCTGCTGTTTGTTCATCTGTAATTGAATTTCCTCTCATTTTAGGAGTTTTCATAATGAGGTCGGTATTGCCTGTGCTTCCGGTTGTATTCCCTTCGGCCAGAATTTGCTGGTTCAGCTTATTTCTGACAATGATATGAGCTCCTCCCAGTGAACTTCCGATAAACTTGGCGTCCCGAGCCTTTGCTCTGATCATAATCTGAGTTTCAATAGCCGAAACTTTCAGCGCTGAAAAAAGACACAGAGCCGTTAGAATAAGTGTTTTCATCGTTATATTGAATTTAAGTATTGTCTTTTAAATCGGTCATGAAAAGAATCTGCTAATAATTTCTGATCAATATCATCAAGATAAGTAAGGATGCTGAGATCTTCTGATAAAAGCTCTAAAATTGTTTTTTCGCAGCTGTCCCAGACCTGCTCCAGCATCGGAAGCATATCAATTGCTTTGGAAGAAAGGGAAACAATCTGCTTCCGCTTGTCCATGTCATCTTTCCTAATCATCAAATACCCTTTTTCTGTCATTTTCTTAACAATCATCACAACAGACGGATGAGAATATCCTAAAGGCTCTGCAATATCCGTGATGGAAATTTCTCCTTTTCTCTGTAGCAACATAAAAACAAGATACCAGTTGGGTTCCACGTCTATCCCAAATTCTTTATAAAATTTCCTTACATCATGAGCCATACGGTCACTGATTCTCTTTAATCTGCTATCTAATGCTTTATAACCAAGTTCTTTAATAAAATCAAAATCCATCTGAAAAATATTTGATGTAAATATATAAATATAAAGTCAACTATATAGTTAACTTTATATTTTTCTACAGATTTTTTGCCCCAATCTTAACAGATGGCTATTTATTATTCTTTCTGAATTTACCTGGAGTGACTCCTTTATATTTCTTAAAAAGTTTGGAAAGATGGCTTTCATCGCTGAACTGAAGCTCATAGGCAATTTCACTCAGACGTACACTACTATATTTTAAGTAGGTTTCTACCAGTTTAAGCCTGTAGTCCAGGAGATAATCCTGATATGAAATTCCGGTCTGCTGTTTAAAATATTCTCCAAAATAATTTCCGGAAATTCCAAAATGATCAGCAATGGTTTGAATACCTGTTTTTTCTCTGTTTTTGATATTCTGCTGAATATAGGTAATAATTTTCATTATGGAAAAAGCCTTGCGGTTTTCCTGGAGCCCGGATGTTTCAGTTTTAATAATATTACGGGCAATAAGATTGAGCAGGATTGAAATACAATTCCTGATGATCAGATAATCTTCTGTCTTACTTTTAAATTCACTGGCAATTTGCCGGATAAGACTTGCTGCAAAAAGTTCATCATTTTCGTTACGGAACACACAACCTGCTCTTGCATGGTAATTATTACTGATATACTGTAATTTATAAAGATTCTCACAGCTTTCAAGGCGGTCAGCCTCAAGACGGATCCTATCAATAAAATCTATCGGGCATTGAATTATAGTCAGATGAGCATCTGTACTTTCAAAACGGTATACCTGATGTTGCGGAATAATAAAAAGTTTCCCAGCGGAAAAATCAATACAGCGTTCATCATAAGTGATCTTCCCTTCTCCTGTATTAATAAAGACAAAGGACAGAAATGTTTTTGTTTTGATGATCCACTCATCTTCTTTTAATATGATTTCCTTCACATTAATACCTTCAAGGCGCAGTCCTTTCATTGGCAGACAAATTTTTCCTCCAAAAGTACAATTTTACCAGAACATTCAACGGTTACATTTGCATTAAAAAAATGAATCTATCTCCTAAGCGATGGCAGGCATTATATTTTCTGGTAGCCGGAGCTTTTCTTTCCCCGCTGGATTATTTTATTGTCAATATGGCATTACCTTCTATAAAAAAAGCGTTCAATGCCAGTGATCATCAACTACAGATGGTAGTGGCCATTTACGGACTTTCTTATGCTGCTTTGGTTGTATGCGGGGGAAGGCTGGGAGATCTGTACGGGCGTAAAAAAATATTTGTCATCGGATTATATATTTTCCTTTTCTCTTCTATGGCCTGCGCTTTCTCTCCTTCTATTACATGGCTGATTGTTTCAAGGTTATTTCAGGGCATCGGAGCTTCATTACTGGCTCCGCAGGTGCTGGCTTCCATTAAAGTATTATTCAGGGCTGAAGAACAGCCTAAAGCCGTGAGCCTCTTCAGTTCCGTATTTGGTTTGGCTTCTGTGGCCGGACAATTAATCGGGGGGATATTGCTCAGTATGCAGTGGGGACACTTTTCGTGGGAGCTGGTATTTCTTGTGAATGTACCGGTAGCAGTAATCTGTATTACAGGAATACATTTCACAATGGATAATCATCAGGACAGAAAACAGTCCGGGATTGATTATACAGGTTCATTGTTATTAATTCTTTCTTTATTAATGATAATCTGCCCCTTAATTTTCGGACAAAAATTTCAATGGGCCTGGTGGATATTCGTAAGTATACTGAGTGGGATTATTTTATTAATTATATTTTTAAAATACGAAATTCATTTACAGCAAAAGGGGCAGCCCATACTGATCAATCCGGCCCTGTTACAATACCGGCCTTTTGCCTTAAGCCTTTGTATTATCTTTTTTTATAATTTTACTTCAGGCTTGTTCATCTGTTATCCTTATTATCTGCAGCAATTTTTGCATCAGACTTCTCTGCAGACAGGACTTGCGATTTTTCCTTACGGACTTGCTTTTTTCCTTGGCCCCTTTCTTGTTTCGAAAACTAAATTGAAAAGCTATACGATCATTGATATTGGACTGGGATTACTCATCTTTGGTTTTATTTCCAGTGCACTGGCTTTTTATTTCCAGCAGAAACCCTCATTTCTCACTTATATCACTTTGTTTTCAGCAGGATTAGGACATGGAACCATTATGCCTGTCATGATGAAAACAGCAATCAGTCTTGTTTCCAAAGATAAAGCAGGGCAAGCTTCAGGACTGGTAAGTATTGCTATTCAGATAGGAAGTGTGACCGGAGGCGCTATCATTGGTACTTTATTTTTCAACATCGTTGGAATCTTAGGGTTTCCTGCTGCTTTTGCAACAGCAATGGCCATGATTGGTAGTTTTCAGATCATCGGAACGGGAATCAATTCCAGATTAAAAAAATATATTCAATAATTTTAACAACCATATAATTTCAAACAGATGAACAACACAGGAAAAATTGAAAAGGAAATAAAAGACTTTCATGAAAATATTGAAAGATGGTTTCAGGGAAAAGCTGAAAATCAGGAAAATCTATATTCGAGATTATTATCGGGGTTCTCTCCTGACTTTAAAATGCTTAACGGAAATGGTGATATTGTAACCTTATCTATGCTGGCTGAATGGCTTCCTTCCGCCTATGGTAAATTTCCAGACCGTAAAATTAATCTGGACAATATAGAAATTCTGCATTCTGAAAATCACGGTTTAGCTACTTATACAGAAATACAGATTACAGAGGCAACCTCAACAAAAAGAAAATCCTCTGCTCTTTTTCTTCTGGATGAGGAGAAAGCATTATGGTTTCATCTGATCGAAAAGTGGATCTAAAAGTCACTATCAAACAAGAGCCTGTCTCAAAATTAAGACAGGCTCTTGCTTATTATATACAAATAGGTAAAAACTCTTGTATGAATCACTAAAGGATATTTAAAAAAATAAAAATTTACCCTCAGTTATCTTTAAACACTTTCATCTGTCTTGCCATTACCGCTAATAAGATTCCGAAACATGCAAAAAGCCCGTAAGAATATCTCAGATCAAAACTTTCTGCAATATATCCTATCAAAGGCGGCCCCATTAAAAAACCAAGGAACGAAATACTCGAGACAAATGACAGGGCGATACTGGGAGCAACCGTACTTACTTTTCCTACTGTACTGTACACAGAAGGAACACTTAGTGAGCTTCCCAGCCCGATAATCATAAAAGCAATAATGCATATCCAGAGTTCCGGAAAGAAAACACTCAGGAAAAGGCCACTGCTCATAAGTACCCCACATAACTGCAGTACCCGCCTTTTCCCATATTTTTCAATGATACGGTTTCCGACAAAACGACCTAAAGTCATCATTAAAATAAAACTCGTATACCCCATTATAACAAGATTTTCCGGAGCTTTTACAATTGTTTGAAAATACACTCCACTCCAGTCGAACATCGCTCCTTCAATAGCCATACTCAAAAATCCGATGATCCCCAATGCCACCAGCGTAGGATTCACCGATTTAAAAATAGATTGTCTCTGCGGAGAAACTTTATGAATAATATTGGTTAAATGGGCTTTACTATACAACCACAAAGATAGTACGAGAATGAAACTAATCATAAAATGATAGAATGTTCCTACTCCCATATTAATCATCAGTAAACCAAGCAATGCTCCTACTAATCCTGCAAAGCACCATGCTCCGTGACAGGAAGACAGTAAGGTTCTTTTGGTAATTCCTTCGATTTCTATCGCCTGTGTATTCATTGCGATATTGCACAAATTTCCGGAAACCCCGAAGAAAAAAAGGACCGCTGCCAATGCCCAATACGATGGTGAAATTCCTATAAGTAACAGAAAAAAAGGATACAGAAGAAAACATCTCTTAATAATCCATGAACTTCCATAGATACTGATCAGTTTTCCAGCCAGTACCATTGTAGAAATCTGGCCTATCGGCATCAGCAGCAAAAGTGTTCCAAGCTCTGCTTCACTGATGGAAAGCGCAGTCTTTATGATCGGTATCCGGCTTGCCCAGGAAGAGAAAACAAGCCCGTGAGCAAAGAAAAGTAAAAAGCAGGCTGTCGGCATTTTTGCGTTATAGGATTCTCTATCATGCATGATCACAATATTTGATTAATGTTTCCGATGGCGAAGTTAGCAACACTTCCTGAATAAAATATATTCCATTTCTGGTATTTTATATTCCATTTTAAACAAGTTTTTTAAAAAGAAAAATTAACTGCTTACATTTGTCCTCAAACTGAGATAATACTATAACAGTACCAAATATTTAACCAAATCCGGAGTCATCCACCCGCATAATGATAGCTATTAAACCAAATTTTGAAGGGTTATTTATTAAAGAATACAGAGCAGACACCATACATGAATTTCAAAAGAAAGCCAATAAACTCAATAAACTTTTGCTATGCTTTCTTTCTGACGGGGAATTAAATCTTTCTGTTAACAGACAGGCATTTCCCCTGAAGAAAAATTCGGTGATCATGCTTTTACCTGATACGGACCTGGCCAAGATCTCAGGAAGCGAAGATCTGAACTTATCTGTTTTTTTTATTTCCCTGGATTTCATTAGCACCTATAGTTTTCTGACGGTATTACTCGCCAGTGATGAAATAAAATTTAATCCGGCCATCAGGGTAGAAACCACTGCTAAAAAACTGATCTGGTCTACTGTAAAACTGATTCAAGATCATCATTCCAAAACCAGTCATGAAAGTACTCCGGAATCTGTTCAATATCTGCTTTATGCCCTTCTTGAAATTATTTCAAAACTGTATTTACCGGTGATTAAAAACAACAGTCTGCTACAAACCAGAAGTCAGGGTATTCTGGAACGATTTTTTGTCCTGTTGAACGAACACGGACATCTGCAAAGGACTGTATTATTTTATTCTGACCAATTGCATCTTTCTCCCCAGTATCTAAGTAGTTTAATAAAGAAAGATACAGGAAAACCCATTAAACAATGGATCAGTTATGCGGTCATCAAGCATGCAAAAGAACTTCTGAAAACTACTTCTCTTTCCATCAAAGAAGTCAGCAATCAGTTACAGTTTGCAGATCCTTCTCTTTTTTGCAGGTATTTTAGACGCTGTACCGGAATTACAGCCAATACTTATCGGGAAAATTATAAAATCAAAAAATAAAATATTTCCGGTATTTACATTGGTACATTAAAAAAAATGATATTGCCCTATTTTTATACACCGGTAAAAAAATCGGATATAACAATTTGACTCCACAGACAATATCAGCTGATTACATGATTTTTAGTACATTTATATTAGTTTTTAATTAAATTTGTTCTGCCAAAAATATTCTTATGAAAGAACAATGGATCTACCATCCCACTGTTTTAGAAGGAACAACTATTGATTTAATTCCCCTGGAAAAAGAACATCTGGATGAACTCTACGAAGCCGCTGCCGATAAGGAACTTTGGGAGCTGATTCCCACGGATTGCTCTGAAAAATCACTTTTTGATAAAAATTATAAATCTGCATTATCAGAAAGAACATCGGGAAATCAATACCCTTTTGTAATCCGGCATAAAGAAACCGGCAGGCTGATTGGCTCCACAAGATTTTTTGAAATCTACCCTTCGGACAAAAAACTGGAAATCGGATGGACCTGGATCACTAAAGAATTCTGGGGAACTTCTGTCAATTTAGAATGCAAACTGCTTTTGCTTACCTATTGCTTTGAAAGTTTAAAAACCAACAGAGTACAATTAAAAACCAAAGACACCAATTTCAGATCAAGAAAAGCCATTGAAAAAATTGGCGGTGTATTTGAAGGAATTTTAAGAAAAGACCGTATTCAAAACGACGGCACCACAAGAAATGCAGCATATTACAGCATTCTGGATGATGAGTGGGAAGCCGCAAAGTTTAAAATCAAAAAACAAATTGCAGAAAAGAATTCTCTAAAAAACTAAGACCGGATTTTTCATCCACAAAATAACACCATGAAAAAAAACCTTCTGACAGAAGAAGCGGCCTGTTCTATTATTACAAGAGCACAGAACCTCTCCGTTACCCATCGGCCTCAATGGGGAAAAATGACAGTCACAGAAATGCTGCTGCACTGTAATTCCTGTAACAGACAGATCCTGGAAGAAAACAGAAGTAATAAAAAAACCACCTTAAAACAATATGTATTGAGGATTCTAGCTCTTTATATTGCCTCGGATTTTAAAAAGAATATAAAAGGAGAAGCCAGACATGACCCCAAAGGAAAAGTTGACAGCTCGCATTTTGATCAGCAGAAAAATGAATTTATCCGCTTAATTGAAAAATTCCCTGCCAACAAATATCCACTCACACTTACCCATCCCGCTTTTGGTAATATTTCAACCAACGAATGGGGAATTGCCGCTTACAAACATATGGATCATCATTTAAGACAATTCGGAGTATAAAACCCCATCCTGGTTGTCTAAAGCAATAATGCCCCCGACACACGACCGGGTAAATCAACTTGTTTCAGGTTTATATTAATTAAATGATTGTCTGTAACTTAAAGGTGTCTCATTCGTTTTCTTTTTGAACAGCTTATTAAATGACTGAGGATGCTCAAATCCCAAAGCATAAGCGACTTCAGAGACTGAAAAACTTGTAAGGGTAAGATATTCTTTTGCTTTTTCTATCAGCTTCTCATGAATATGCTGTTGGGCATTCTGACCGGTAAGGTTACGAAGCATATCACTCAGATAATGAGGAGATAAATAAAGTTCGGAAGCTAGAAATTCTACTGTCGGAAGGCCTTTATTTAATGTTTCCTCTCTGTTAAAATAATTTTCAAGAATAGTATCCATTTTAGATAACAAATCATTATTCACCGCTTTTCGTGTAATAAACTGTCTTTTATAATAGCGGTTGCTATAATTCAGAAGGACTTCAATGTAGGAAACAATAACGTCCTGGCTGATCTCGTCAATTGCTGTATTGAGTTCATTGGTGATACTATCCAGAAGTCCCGTAATAATTGTTTTTTCATGATCGGATAAATGCAGCGCCTCATTGGTATCGTAGGAAAAGAAACCGAATTTTTTAATTGTTTTGGACAATGGATAATTTCGTATAAAATCGGGATGCATCAGCAAAGTATAGCCACAATATTCTGCATTTTCATCGGTAGAAAGAATTTGTCCCGGAGCAGTAAACATCATTCCTCCTTCATTAAAGTCATAATACCCCTGTCCATATCCCATTTTACCTGTGGTAGAGTATTTATAGGAAATCTTGTAAAAATTCAGCAAAAAACTTCTGGATAAAAGATTTTTGTTGACACTCATTTTTGTATTATCTACCAAACTTACCAACGGATGAAGCGGTTTGGGAAGTTTCAGCAGGTTATGTAATTCTGATATAGATGAAATCTTCAGAGGAAGGTTTTCTTTCTTTTCCATGATATAAATTTATGAATTATTTATCGTAAAAGACAGCATAAATGATACACTTATGCTGTCCGGGACAAACGGCTAGATAAATTGTTTTCCCAATTGTTCTCTAAAGGCCTCATCACCCAGTTCAAGACGCTGTGCGTAAAGAGCCTTAGCATCTTCTCCGGCAACATATCTCAGTTTATTTTTACCATCTGTAGCGGCTTCGTATACCACCTCTGCAATCTGTTCCGGAGCTGAAGCGGCTTCCATCATTCCTTCCATTGCTGAAAACAGGGAATCCGTCATTTTTTCATAAGCAGAACTTGTTGCAGAATCCAGAGAACGGCTCACAAAATCTGTTTTAATACCTCCTGGAGAAACAGTTTTAATATCTATTCCAAAAGGCTTTAGTTCAAAAGCCATACTTTCACTCCAGCCTTCCAGTGCCCACTTTGTCGCATGATAAATGGAGTTCAGAGGAAAAGTAATTAATCCTCCTATGGAAGTAGTGGAAATAAAGGTTCCCGCTCCTTTCTCTCTGAAATACGGAATAAAAGCCTGTGTCACACGGATTACACCTAATAAGTTGGTATTAATCTGTCTTACGATTTGTTCATCTGTAAGCGCTTCTAAGGGGCCAAGAAGACCATAACCCGCATTATTAAACACAACGTCTATCTCGCCCAATTCAAGTGATTTTTCAACGGCTGTCTGTATTTGCTCAGGATTGGTCACATCCAACGGAAGCACACTTACATTTTCTAATGCTAAAAGTTCCGTTGCGGTCTCTGGGTTTCTCATGGTAGCAATAACTCTCCAGCCTTTATTCTGAAATAATAGGGCTGCCGCTTTGCCTAATCCTGTTGATGCACCCGTTATAAAAATTGTTTTCATTTTCTCTTTGTTTAAAATTATAGGACAAAGTTCTGCATTAGAAAAAACGTCCGAGTTGCCAAAACGGAGAAAGATGTATCCAAAACGGAGGATGCTCTTCTTTTCATTCATATGTTTTTTGTAAGTTTGTTCCTATCAATTTTTATGGCAGAATATATTCTTGAAAATATCAATATCAGTACCCTGTCTGTATATGACCTGCTGAAGTATACTTCAGAAAGTTCTTTTATAGAAAAAAAGGATTTTCATAGTATTTATCCTGTTTCTATTGAAAATAATACCGGAACATTTACGAAAAAATCTTTAGAAGATTTTCCCATAGTTACCATAAGCCGTATCGGGAGTTCACTTCTCTGCTCCTGTACCTGTGATGATTCAGGCAGACTTTGCCGGCATCAGGCAGAAGTAATTCACTGTATTTTAGAGGAAAAAAATTATACGCTTTTTTTTGATGAAGTTCTTCGCAGAAAAGCACTGATCTCTAAAGCTAAATTGTACGGGCTTGAAAATGAGCCAAATCTTGATGCCTACTTCCGGCTGGAATACCATGAAGGTACAATGGACATCCTGCCCCGCATTAAAGAAATGCTCCCGATAGACGAGATTGCCTTAAAAAAAGATTTATTGCCAAAGTATTCTTCTGAATTAGAAGAGCTTTCATTACAGGACAATACAAAAAAGCAACTCTTGGTTCTTGGCAAGCACCGCTACTACAACCATCTGATATTTTCTCTTATGGAGGCTGAAATTACACAAGGAGGAAAAATAAAAAACCCTGTTACTTCTGTAGATGCTATGCAGCTGATATGGAAATCTGAACAGCCTTTGGAAATAAAATTTTATACTGCAATCTCTGCATTCCATAATAATTACAATGAGGATTATAATTCTGCAGAACTGGAAGCTTTAAAGCTCATTGTTCAGAACCCACTAGGTCTGGAAGTCTATTATCATGATCGTGACATTGCAGAAACCATCTCTTCAAAGTCACTCACACCGGTTACACTCAACACTTTAGATGCCGAGGTACAACTATCTGTATTTAAGAAAGATCCTTTTTACGAAATTACCGGAGAATTACAATTTCAGGACACTTCTGTTCCCTTTAAAAATATAATCATCCGAAATGAATATTTTGTATATAACAATAACATTTTCAGCTTTATATATCAACCCGACATGCTTCGTATTATCAGGTTTTTCAAAGCTAATCATGAAACTTTATTGGTTCATTCTTCAAAATATGAAGAATTCATGCAGACCATTCTATCCTCACTAGAAGATCGTATTAAAATCAATTACAAATATATACAACCCGCAACGGAAGTACAGCTTGAAGGCAAGAATTTCACCACAGGAAAGATTGTTTATCTGCGTCAACAGGAAAATTATATAGGAATTACTCCTGTCATGAGATATGGTGAACTGGAAGTTCCGGTATACTCAAGAAGACAGCTTTTTGATACCGATCAAAACGGAAATGTTTTCAAAGTGGAAAGAAATGATGCCCTTGAAGCCCGTTTTACTTCACTTATCATGCAGCAACACCCCGATTTTGAAGAACAGATGGATGGTTATCAGTATTTTTATCTTCACAGAGATAAATTTCTGGAAAACAACTGGTTCCTGAATGCCTTTGAGGTCTGGAGAAATGAACAGATTACCATTTTAGGATTTAACGACCTGAAAAACAATAAGCTCAACCCTCACAAAGCTAAAATAAACATTCAGATCACCAGTGGTCTGGATTGGTTTAATGCGAAGTTAAAAGTAGGATTTGGACAACATGAGGCTTCTTTAAAACAGCTGCACAGAACCATTCGCAATAAAAGTAAATTCGTTCAGCTCGATGATGGCTCTATCGGGATTCTTCCCGAAGAATGGATAGATAAAATTGCGGCATATTTTCAGGCCGGAGAAATTGATGAAAATCTGTTGAAAATTCCGAAAATCAGCTTTAGCGAGGTATCTGCTCTTTTTGAAAAGGATGTCCTAAACCAGGAAGTTCAGGAGGAAATAGCCACCTATTCCTCTCAGCTTTCAACATTGAAAAATATCCCGTCAGCAGCAGTTCCTGAAGGATTAAATGCTCAGCTGAGAGATTATCAGCACGAAGGTTTGAACTGGCTGAATTTCCTGGATGGATTTAATTTCGGAGGATGTCTTGCAGATGATATGGGACTCGGAAAAACCCTTCAGATCATTGCATTTATTTTATCACAGAGAGAAAAACGAGGCCATACCACCAATCTTATTGTGGTACCTACTTCTCTTTTATTTAACTGGCAGGAGGAAATCAGCAGATTTGCACCTTCCGTAAAAGTTTTACTGCACTATGGAGCAGACCGGCCAAAAACGACGACTCATATGTCCGATTATGAAGTCGTGCTTACCAGTTACGGAATGCTTCTTTCCGATATCAGATTTTTGAAAAATTTCCATTTCAATTATATTTTTCTTGACGAATCCCAGACGATTAAAAATCCAAATTCGGAAAGATATAAAGCGGCACGCCTGCTTCAGGCTAGAAACAGAGTGGTATTAACGGGTACTCCTATCGAAAACAATACCTTTGATCTCTACAGCCAGCTTTCCTTTGCCTGCCCCGGATTACTGGGAAGCAAGCAGTATTTTAAAGATATTTATGCCATTCCTATCGATAAATTTGAGTACAGCAAACGCGCACTGGAGCTCCAGCAAAAAATAAAACCGTTTATTCTCCGCAGAACAAAAAAACAGGTTGCGAAAGAACTTCCTGGAAAGACAGAAACAGTCATCTATTGTGAAATGAATACTGACCAAAGGAAAATATATGATGCTTATGAAAAAGAACTCCGTGAATTTATTGCGGCCAATGATGAAGATGATCTTCATAAAAACAGCATGCATGTTTTGACAGGCCTCACAAGACTCAGACAGATCTGTAACTCTCCTGCCCTCCTTAAAGAAGGATATTCCGGTGAAAATGCCGTAAAAATTGATATCCTGACTGAACAGATCCTGAGCAAATCAAAAGACCATAAGATTCTTGTGTTCTCTCAGTTTATCGGAATGCTGGATCTTGTGAAAGCACAGCTGGAGCATCACGGAATTTTATTTGAATATCTTACCGGACAAACTAAAGACAGAGGAGAAAAGGTAACGAATTTTCAGAAAAACAAAAATATCCGCGTATTTCTGATCAGTTTAAAGGCCGGCGGTGTGGGTCTCAATCTTACAGAAGCAGACTATATTTATCTTATTGATCCATGGTGGAATCCTGCAGCAGAAAATCAGGCTATTGATCGTAGTTACCGTATTGGACAGACTAAAAACGTTATCGCCGTCCGGATGATATGCTCAGATACCGTAGAAGAAAAAATCCTGACATTACAAAAAAAGAAAACCCAACTGGCACAGCAGCTTCTTAAAACAGACGGAACAAAATTTCAGGGTTTTTCAAAACAGGATCTGCTAGAAATACTGGAATCGGAATAAATATTTAATCCTATATCAAAAAACAAAACCGACAGAAAGAATCTGCCGGTAAAAAACAAAAATTGATATGGATATGATTATGTGTGTGGTTAGTGTTTAATAATTTTTTCTGTAATCACCTTTTTATCTCTGGTGTACATCTTTATCAGGTAAGTTCCCGGAATAAAGTTTTCTAAGCTAAGTACAGCAGTTTTTCCTTCTTCAAGCTTTTGCCCAGACAGATTATAAATTTCATATTTTTCAAGCTCTTTTAACGGTGTAATGCTTAAAGGGCCTGTTGTAGGATTCGGAGATATTTTAAATAAAGCCTCTTTTGTACTTTCTCTTGTAGAAAGATTTGCCGGCTGAATATTAATTGTGTAATCTTCTGTCTGTCCTATAAACCATCCTGAAGGACAGGGTAAATTTTCAAGAGTACCCATCCACGAATTGGATTCATAAGCCTTTACTAGCCTGAAACGTGTTTCTCCGAGCATTGCATCCGCCGGAATACTAATGCTTCCCGATGTGACACCGGATTCCGATATCACAGGATTAGAATTATCTAAATATCCTAGATTAAATTTCTCTTGAGCATCGAATACATTGTTATGGTTAAAATCAATATAAGCATAAGCTGATACCGTGGTCTGACCGTGAGTTCCTCCTGTTACCGTTATCGGATAAGTATTGCCGCGATTAACATTAAAAATGGTCGTCGTAAAATTTTCCATGAGCTCTGAAGTGCCGTCAATACTACTGTTGTTAGTAATTCCTGCAAATTCTACCCTGCTGATCTCGCTTACCGTAGAACTAGTCACATTTTCGGAACTACAGTAAGGTGCCGGAAAGACCGAATTATTTCCGGAAATAACAACAGTATAATCTTCTGCCTGTCCGGAACGTAAACCGGTGTCACAGGCCGTACTTATAGAATTGGGAGCGTTGGGATTTGAATAAGCTACAACATTACTGTTTTTAAGGATCCTCATTCTTGTTGCCCCATGAGATGCATTAACAGGAACTGCAATCGTTCCGTTTATTGTCAAAGCATTAAAAGGAGTCGCTTCACCCAGCCTTCCAATATAAAAGCTTTCCCCCGTATCATCAAAGCTTCCGTTATTATTGAAATCAATAAAAACAACAACGTCTCCGGGAAACGTTCCCGAAGGACCTTTTACAGAAATCGGATATGTATTTCCGGCCTGCAAATCCGTAGACATCGAAGTAAAATCTTCATAAACGGATGTCGTTCCGGATTGGAAAGGAGATGTATTATTGATACTTCCGAAATTAACATGAGTAATCATGTTGCTGTCTGCTCCATATTGGAAAGCCGGTGTGCAGTATTGTGCCTCCATCAATGAACAGAGAATGACAGCAGAAAGAGTAGTTATTTTTTTCATATAATTCTTATATTTTGATGGAGACAAATTTATATTTATTTAGAATCAATAAAAATAAGAATCTAATGATTTTTATCAGTTTATTAATATTTCAGCATTAATCCACGAAATAAACAATGTAAATAATTCAAAAACAATAATTTAATAAAAAAAGGATCTTTACGGTTTTTTTGAATCCGTAAAGATCCGGGGTTTTTATCCTACATTCTCAATAAGAACAGCCGAAGCGCCTCCGCCTCCGTTACAAATAGCAGCAATACCATATTTGCCTTTTTCCTGATGTAAAACATTGACCAGTGTTGTAATAATTCTGGCTCCCGAAGCTCCGATAGGATGTCCTAATGCAACTGCGCCTCCATACACATTAACCTTGTCAATCTCATATCCTAAAATCTGCTGATTAGATAAAATGACAGAAGCATAAGCTTCATTAATTTCAAAATAATCAATATCAGAAATCTTTAGTCCTGTCTGTTCCAGTATTTTATTGATAGCGATGGAGGGTGAAGTGGTAAACCATTCCGGAGACTGCGCAGCATCAGCATATGCTATAATTCTGGCTAAAGGAGTAATGTTGTACGTCTGTAATGCTTCCGAAGATGCCAGTAAAACAGCAGCGGCACCATCATTAATATTGCTAGAATTGGCAGCCGTTAATACCCCGTCTTTTTCAAAAGCCGGTTTCAGCAGCGAGATTTTCCCCGGGATCAGTTTATCAATATCTTCATCTTTATCAATAAGAATATCTGTCTTTTTCCCATGTATTATTGCGGGTATTAATTCGTTTTTAAATTTCCCGCTTAAAGTGGCCTCCTGCGCCCTTTTATAGGAAAGAAGGGCATAATCATCCAGTTCCTGTCTTGTATGTCCGTATTTTTTTACTCCCAGTTCTGCTGCACTTCCCATATGAAAGTTATGATAAACATCCCATAGACCATCTTTAACCAAACCGTCAATAAGCAGTGTATCACCCAGCTTTTTCGCCTGCCGCAGATAATTGTAGTGAGGAACATTGCTCATACTTTCCATGCCTCCTGTCATGACCATATTGTCCAATCCAAGCTGAATTTGCTGAGCACCGATCATCGCGGCTTTCATTCCGGAAGCACATACCTTATTAATGGTTGTAGCATCTTTTTCAACAGGAATACCTGCAAAAATAGCAGACTGTCTTGCTGGTGACTGCCCCACTCCCGCACTCAGTACATTCCCCATATAAACACTGTCTATATACTCAGGAGACAGTGATAAACTTTCGTAAACCTTTTGTATGGCAGTGGCTCCCAGCTGGGTTGCTGTAAATCCTGATAGGTTTCCCATAAACCCACCCACTGGTGTTCGCTTTGCAGCAACAATAAATACATCTTTCATATGATATAGTTTTTAAATATACCGAACGGTATATAAATGATTAAAAAAACAGCTCATTTAAAGAGCTATACAAATATACAAAATATACCAATCGGTATTTTAATTATATTTTTCTAAAAAATGTCTTACAACAACATATTGTAAGACATTCTATTTTTACATACGGCTCAGCTGATCCAGTTTTTTTAATAAGGTGGGAATTCTGAACGCTCCGTGCATCTGCTCTATTTCAGGCAATATCTCATCCACATCAATTCCCTTTGCTGTAAGAAAAAGTGGAATTTTACTCTCACCTCTTATAATATTTCTTCTCTGTGAATCAGGAGTTGCGAACCCGTTCTTTGCAATGCCGATAACAGGATATTTCTGCTCTAAAGCATGATAAAGATACCCTCCTAATCCTATTTTACCATTATTATCAAGACTAACATAGCCATCAACAATAATTATATCCCCTTCTTTTAAAACAATTTTGTTCAACAGACTCAGGATACACGGCAGCTCTCTTTTATAAAAAGCACCACTCTCATATTCGGAGGTAATGGTTGTTTGTTCCGTAAACACTTCAACTTCTTTTTCAGAAGCCCAGTCTTCAAATGCAATACAAACGGTATTGGCATAATCTTCGTAATAATAGGTATCAAAAGCGTAAATCATTTTAAAATATAAATAAGAATTCCTAATACAGGCATGAAATATGGTATTAAAATTATTTACGATCCACTACAATTCTTTCTGCTCTGTTGGCAATATCCCAAGCGGTAGTAAAAACAAGCTGTGTACGTTTTTCCAGCAACGGATAATCAATTTTATCCGGTTTGTCTGTCGGCTTATGGTAGTCTTCATGAATTCCGTCAAAGAAAAATGCTACCGGAATATTATGTTTAGCAAAATTATAATGATCTGAACGATAATACAGCTGCTGAGGATCATTTAAATCATCGTATTTATAGTTCAGCTCAAGATTATTTGTCCTTTTGTTAGCGGCTTCATTGATCACCTTTAATTCAGAGCTCAGCATATCAGAACCGATCACATACACATACTGTTTGCCCCTGTTTGCCGGGTCATCTCTTCCGATCATATCAATATTAAGATCCACAACTGTATTAGCTAAAGGAAAGACAGGGTTATCAGAATAGTATTCAGAACCAAATAATCCGTGTTCTTCTCCTGTTACGTGCAGGAATAAAATTGATCTTTTAGGTCCCTTTCCTGCTTTTTTGGCTTCCTGAAATGCTTTTGCAATTTCCATAACAGCAACTGTACCGCTTCCATCATCATCGGCTCCGTTGTAAACCACTCCTTTTTTTGTTCCAACATGGTCATAATGAGCAGAAATCACCACGATTTCTTCAGGTTTTTCATTTCCTTCTATAAAAGCAAGGATATTTTCAGAATCAGGAAGATTTCCACCGCCTCTTTTTTTCATAAACTCAGACGGAACCTTTTGATAATATGAATTTAAAACTTTCGGATATGAAATTCCTAAGCTTTTATAATAGTTAATAATATATTCCCCTGCTTTCTTTTGCCCCGGACTTCCCGTGTCTCTTCCTTCCATTTCATCCGATGCAATCACATATAAGTTTTTCTTCAGATCATCCGCTTTAATCGTCTTATAAGCAGCTACAAAGTTCTTATTTTGTTTTATGGTAACAGAAGTCTTTCCGTCTGAAACATTTGCCGTTTTACAACCAGTCAATACAGCAATGGCTACTAACGGAATAAACAGTTTTTTCATAAAATTATAATTTTCTTAAAAGTAACAATTTTTATTGAATATATGATTCTTCCGCTTTATCTGCTCTTATTAAAGCTTTATCTGTATTTTCTCATTAGCATTATATCGGGAATAACAACTCTCAGATAAGCATTAAATATATCCCATTGATAGCATTAATAAATTATGAATTTTTCATTATATTTGACTAAAATACAAACCTGATGAATAAAATTAACGGATTTACTCATTATTCCTTTTTTACTGAAATGTCTGAACTTGCTTTAAAGCATGGAAGTTTCGATCTTTCTTTAGGCCTTCCTGATTTTGATATTGATGAAAGACTTACAACCTTTTTAAAGGAAGCAGCAGACTCCGGCCATCATAATTATGAGCCACTGGCGGGCAATCCTCTTTTGATTGCAAATATTATTCAGTACAATGCAAAAAGAGTACATGGCATAGTGCTTCAATCCGACGAAATCACCATCGTCCCATGTGCAACCTTTGCTTTACATACGGCATTGAAAACCATTTTAAATCAAGGAGATGAAGTCATCATCATTCAACCTTCCTATTACACATATGCACCTTCTGTTGTCATGAACAATGCTATTCCGGTTTACTACAATCTTAATGATGATTTCACCATGGATTGGGAAAGATTCAGACAATGTATATCGGGAAAAACCAAAGCAATTATTATCAATTCCCCTCAAAATCCTACCGGAAAAATATGGAAGCGGAAAGACTGGGGACAGTTGTATGAACTGATAAAGTACCAGGAAATCTACCTTATTTCAGAGGAAATTTATGACACCTACTGTTATGATGAAATAGAACATTACAGTTCATTCCTGCATCCTGAGTTAAGAAAAAGAACTTTCTGTATTTTTTCATTTGGAAAAATGTTTCATACGTCGGGCTGGAAAGTAAGCTATATGATGGCCTCTAAAGAGTTAACCTCATTATTTCAGACTCATCAGCAATATATTTCTTATGGCGCCAATGCTACTGCTCAGTATGCTTTGACAAAATATCTGGAAGTTTTTGATCCGGCTGTTAGCAAAAAAGTTATGCAACGAAAAAGAGATCTTTTTAACGAGCTGATTCTGGAGACCCCATTACTGGTTGAGCAAAAGTCTGAAGGAAGTGTTTTTCAGGTTGTTAATTTCAGAAATATTTCTAAAACCATGAGTGATGTTGAATTTTCCATATGGCTCACTACTGAAAAAAAAGTAGCCTGTCTGCCACTTTCTGCATTTTATCATTCAAAACAAAATTCAGATTACATCAGGTTTAGTTTTGCCAAAACAGATGAAGTGATTATTCAGGCTTTGGAACACCTGAAAAAGAATCTTTAAACTATTATGCTATACGAATCCAAAAAAGAAGCGGCCTCATTGCTGAAACCGCCTCTCATATTTTATTTAATCGGACTTTAAAGAGCCAATACCCTTACATCTATTCTTCTGTTCTTAGCTTTACATTCTTCTGTATCATTTGTTTCACAAACGGGATGCTGAGAACCGTATCCCTCCGCTTCTACCCTGTCTGAAGCTACTCCAAGCTCTAAAAGTTTCAGCTTCGCGGTTTGAGCTCTCAGATTTGATAACTGCTGATTACTTTCTTCATTCCCTGAATTATCAGTATAGCCACCCAATTTAATTTTCAGCTCAGGATAAGTATTTAAAATCTCTGCCAGATTATTTAACTGTAATTCATAGCCCGGTTTCAGATCGCTTGATCCTGTTTCAAAATAAAGATTTTCAATCGTATACCATTTATTCGGATCAAGAACCGACTTATCTTTTTGTTTAAGGGAATTATACAACTGATACATCTGGCTTCCTTCTCCTACAGCAATTGTTTTTCCTCCTTTTAAACTGATCTTTTGAATGTTTCCGGTTTCATAGACAAAATCTCCGTTTTCGTTGAGATGTCCTTTCACATCTTTAGAAGCAGTGAGAGACAAAGAATCCGGCAATATTGTGGCTACTCCTCCCTGTCCCATTTCAGCACGAGTTAAGCTTTCCAGTTTAGCTTTTCTGTTGGCCTCAATTTTATCTTTATGCAAAACAGCTAAAGTGGGTGCAATTACCAGAGAAACAATAGACATTAATTTGATCAGGATATTCATGGAAGGCCCTGAAGTATCTTTGAACGGATCTCCGACCGTATCACCTGTCACAGAAGCTTTATGAGGTTCGGAACCTTTATAATAGGTCTGTCCATTAATTTCCACTCCTTTTTCGAATGATTTTTTAGCATTATCCCAGGCTCCGCCGGCATTGTTCTGAAACATTCCCATTAAAACACCACATACCGTAGCTCCTGCTAAAAATCCGCCCAATACTTCAGGTCCGAAGATAAAGCCGATCAATAAAGGGGAAATAATCGCAATAGCCCCGGGAAGCATCATCTTTCTGATAGAAGCATCAGTAGAAATAGCCACACATTTTTCATATTCAGGCTGTGCTTTTCCTTCCAGGATACCGGGAATTTCACGAAACTGTCTCCTTACTTCCTCCACCATCGCCATTGCAGCCTGTCCTACTGCCGTAATGGCCAGTGAAGAAAAAATAAAAGGAATCATTCCACCGACAAATAATCCGGCCAGTACATCAGCTCTGTAAATATCAATACCGTCAATTCCTGCAATTCCTACAAATGCAGCAAATAGTGCAAGTGCAGTTAATGCTGCTGAAGCAATAGCAAAACCTTTTCCTGTAGCTGCCGTTGTATTTCCCACAGCATCTAAAATATCTGTTTTTTCGCGTACTTCTTTGGGAAGCTCACTCATTTCTGCAATTCCGCCTGCATTATCGGCAATCGGTCCAAACGCATCAATAGCCAGTTGCATTGCTGTAGTAGCCATCATTCCGGCAGCGGCAATAGCGACACCGTAAAGTCCGGCACACAGATACGATCCGTAAATTCCACCGGCCAGTACAATGATAGGGAGTAAAGTAGATTCCATTCCTACAGAAAGCCCTCCGATAATATTGGTAGCATGTCCTGTAGAAGACTGTCTCACAATACTGGAAACCGGTCTTTTTCCCATGGCAGTATAGTATTCCGTAATAATGCTCATTAAAGTTCCTACAACCAAACCTACCATAATTGCTCCGAAGACTCCCATTTTCGTAAACTCATGCCCTCTGAGTATCATTTTTTCAGGAAGAATATAGGTAACCAGAAAATAAGAAGCGATCGCTGTGATCACAATACTTCCCCAGTTCCCCAGGTTCAGAGCATTCTGTACGCTGGATGTTGATGAACCTTCATTATCATTAATTTTCACAAATAAAGTTCCTATCATTGAAAAAATGATTCCTGTTCCGGCAATAAGCATAGGCAATAAAATGGGGGCAAAACCACCAAAAGAATCATCAGAAATGGTTTCTCTCCCCAACACCATTGTTGCCAGAACCGTTGCAATATAAGAGCCGAAAAGATCGGCACCCATTCCGGCAACATCTCCTACGTTATCCCCTACATTATCGGCAATGGTAGCAGGATTTCTCGGGTCATCTTCAGGAATTCCCGCTTCTACTTTTCCTACGAGATCAGCACCTACATCAGCCGCTTTTGTATAAATTCCGCCGCCTACTCTTGCAAAAAGAGCAATAGATTCTGCTCCCAGAGAAAATCCGGTAAGGATTTCAATCGTTCTTTCCATTTCGTGAGAATCTACCGTAGCATCCGGTGCAAAAATCTGCTTAATAATAAGGAATACGGCTCCCAACCCTAATACAGCAAGACCTGCAACTCCCATTCCCATAACGGAACCTCCGGTAAAAGATACTTTTAGCGCTTTTGAGAGTGATGTTCTTGCGGCTTCGGCAGTTCTTACATTGGCTTTTGTTGCAATCTTCATCCCGATAAAACCTGCAGTAGCAGAGAATATAGCTCCTACAATAAAAGCAAGTCCAATGCTCCAGTGAGAATTAGAGTTTGTAGACCCCATTACGGCAAGTAAAATGGCTACAATAACAACAAAATAGGTTAAAATCTTGTACTCGGCCTTTAGAAAAGCCATCGCACCATCAGCTATATGTCCGCTGATTATTTTCATTTTTTCGTTTCCGGCATTCTGTTTACTGACCCAGTTACTCTGAAGAAATGTATAAAGCAAAGCCACAACACCAAAAATTGGCACTAACACAAATAGATCCATAGTTTAATATTTTTTTGGTAATAGAAAATTAAATATAATAAATAATTATCACCAAAGCATTAAAAAAAATGGTTGTTTTATAGCATCGGGGCACAGAATTTACAATCTGGGATCTGCTTGCCATATAAAAAGTGTAAAAAACCGGAAACATGAGAGGTTATATTTTTTTAAAAAATAAAAAAAAGACAAACCGGAAATGATTTGTCTTTTTATTTATCATGTAAATTAGAGAATATTATCCTCCGAATTTTTCTGCATAATCTGCCTGAGATGCTAGAATTACTTTTCTTGCATGCTCAGCTCCGTATACTTCATGGATTCTGCATTTTGCAGGCTCATCCGGTAAGTTCTTATACGTTAAGAAGTAGTGCATTAATCTTTTAACTTCCGCTTCAGGTAGTTCGGAAATATCTCTGAAATGTCCGAAAGCATGATCATTGATCATTACAGCAACGATTTTATCATCAGCTTCTCCGCCGTCGATCATTTTAAATCCTCCGATTGGAATAGCTTCCATCAAAAGGCCTCCTGCGTGGATATTATGAGAGCTTAATACACAGATATCAAGCGGATCATGATCTCCCATTGTCACATCAGTAGCTCCTGCTTCTACCGCAAGTCTCATCACCTCGTTATGACAGTATGTTCTTGGAACAAATCCGTATAAAGCAGGGATAATGTTAGAAAACTTCTGAGGTCTGTCTACCTTTAAATATCCTGTTTCTTTATCTACTTCATATTTAATGGTATCTGAAGGAACAATTTCCACAAATACATTAACAACATTTGGTGCATCCTCTCCTGCAGAAATTCCGTGCCATGGATGTGCTTTAAAATTTGGAATCATTATTTTATCTCTTATTTTTTAAGTTATTATTAAAATTTCTTTTCTCAGATCTTCTATTGTTTGTGCAATATAATCGTTGTCTTCCATATAATTCATGATGAAAATGGTTTTGAACTCGTCCAGATTGGCATTTCCGTTCAGCCCCTCATATGTTTTATGGAGCAATTCGATGATTGCATTTTTAGAATCTACAGTGTTTTTCCATGAATTTTTTGACAGATAAAGTTGTTGTGAAGAATTGTATTCGAATTCATCATTGATTGTCTTTTCTGTAAGAAAGATAAACTCATGAACCGCCAGCTCCTTATCAAATTTCTGAATGAGATTTGAAGGTTTCATTCTTTCAAGAAAAAGTGTCATTCTCTCATAAGAATGGGTCTTATTTTCTGAATTGGATTTTACCGAAAGCAACTTAATCTCCTGATTTTTAAGGGTAATATAAGAATGTACAAACTGTCTTAGCAAAACCAGAAAAGGTATTGCAATAATCAATGCAAAAGCATACGGTAGATATTCTGAAAAGCTAGCCATAATTTTAGGTGGCAAAATTACTAATATTTTCTGATATTACAGCTCAAATAAGGCAGGCCTTTGTGTAACTTCATGATAACACACACTGTTTTCATCAAAAAAGTGATACACTAGGCTTTTTCTGGTTTTATTTTTATCAATATGGGGTTCTCCGCCATGAAGAATGTTCGCATGCCATATCAGTAAATCGCCTTTTTTAGCTCTGAAAATTTCTTTTTCCAGTCCCATTTCCTTTACTTTATCATCCAGAAATTCTTCATAAGCTTTATAGCTTTTCTTTCCGATTTTTAAGGCTGAACCTTCATTATCATAATCCGAATTAAGGAAATAAGGAAGTTTATGAGTTCCGGGAATATAATGAAGAGCACCGTTGGTTTCATCTACATCTTCTAAGGCAATCCAGACACCAAGAAGCCCTCCCAGCGGATAAGTTGTCATATGGATACTGTCTGAATGCGTTTTCTGCTGGCTTCCGTTAATAAAATTGATACTCTGGAATAATTTGGCCTTTCCGTCAAGCAATAGGGATAAAAACTCAAGAAAATCTTTGTCACTGCCAATATTCTTAATAATATCCGAATGATGAATTGCAAACATCAGCTTTCCACCGTACCGGAACTTCAATGTTCCGTCTTTCATCAATTTATCAATTTCGTCATTAATACGATCAGCTTTATCAGCACTTAAAAAATTGCGGATTACCATGTAACCGTTTTCATCGTATTGCAATGCACTTTCCTTACTTTCCTGTGTCAGATTTTTATAAAAAGCGGTGGCTGAAAGCTTATTGGTATCAATACTTCTTTCAGCAAGAGGAAGATGAGCAAAATCTTTACTGGAAATAGGAGAATAATAAGTCTTGTTAATACCGTATTTTTTGTACAGAGGAATATTGTGCTTCAACTTATTTTTTTGAAAGAAGTTGTAAAGCATATAAGACAATTTATAGTTGCGGATTTGCTGAAACATAACGGTTATGATAAGTATTGTATAAAGTTACGGAATAATGGTTAATTAGAACCAATCTAAACAAATAATCTGTCATGAAAATTTTTTCATCAGCTTATTTTCAATAAAAGGGTATGCATTAAGCTCACCGCCAAAACTTTTAAAAAAAACTTCTATTCCCCGGATATTACTCCCCATAAAATTAAACTTCTTTTCTCCGATATTGTTTTCCAGAATTTTATCAATAACAAAAGAAGCTCCGTCTTCTTTTTTACTGGTTTCATCATTAACAAGAGCTAACAGGGAAAGCTGGTCCGGTTCAGAGATTAAAACAGCAAGGTTTATCAGACGGTCTTCCAGATAGGCACCGCAAAGTTTAAGTTGATGATGATTGGCCAGGAAATCAAAATAGCTTTTAAATATTTTAAGATCTTTTTCTTTTGAAAGTCCTTTAAAATGATTTTCAATAAAAGAAAAACAATCTGCGTCCGGATAAACTTCACGATATATAAGGTGCTGTGACCATTTGACTGTAGATTTTCGTCCTTTAAAATATTTTTTCCTTTTTAAAATACTGTAATCGGAGACCGGAATAATGTAATTTTTCCTTACTTCCAATGGTATGGAGAATACATTATGGTGGTTAAAAGTATACAGGAAAAGTAAATATTTCTTTTTTAAAAAATGTAAAAAAAGATCGTTGATCTGCGGATCATCCTGTTTTGAAAATACTCCCAATTGCTGGCAGAACAGAGGCATATGCACAAAATTCAACCCGAATTTCTTAACGATATTAACCGGCATTACTGCTTCGTAGTCATTATAGACCAATATATGCCAGTTTCCTGACAACTGGTCTAAAGTTTCTTTTCGGGCGTACCCATTATACTGCTCAGATTGTTCCAGACATGCAGTATATTTTCTGAAATCAATTTCATTATATCTTAATCGCCTAATCATAATAACCCGGTGTCTGAAAAACTAAAATATGAATCCTGTGTAATGATAATATGGTCTAAAAGCTGAATACTTAGTGTCATCCCGGCTTCTTTTATTTTCTGTGTAATATGTACATCCTCCCTGCTTGGTTTTAAGCTTCCTGAAGGATGGTTATGAGCAATAATAATTCCGGTCGAAAAATGGTCTAAGGCAATCTTAAAAAGCACCCTTACATCTACAACAGACTGACTGATTCCTCCCTGTGTCAATTGTGAGATGTGTACAACTTTATTGCTGTTATTGAGAAAAATCGCCCAGAACTCCTCGGTTCTCAAATCTGACAATTGATTTTTAAGAATAAGATAAGCATCATTACTGTTTCCGATAACTGTCTTTTCGGGAATTTCCTGTCCCGCTCTTCTCCTGCCTATTTCTAAGGCTGCAATAATAGAGATTGCTTTTGCTTCTCCTATTCCTTTAAATTTCATAAGATCTTTGATGGATAACAGACCCAGCTGATGCCAGTTATTATTCACCGATGATAAAATTTTCCTTGCCAATTCTACCACACTTTCTTCCCTGCTTCCGCTTCCCATAATAATCGCAAGCAATTCTGAATCAGAAAGTGAATTCTTGCCTTTTTGCAAAAACTTTTCTCTGGGTCTGTCATCTTCTGCAAGAAACTTTAGAGGCATGGAGTACATTATAAGTTAATAAAAAGCATATAAAATAATGGGCAGCTCTGACTGGTCAATATATTGTGCTGTTTTCTCAAAGGCATTCATGGAAAGCATAGGACAGCCTAAACTTAAACATGCCGGTGTCTGAGATTCTTTATCCGGAATACACCCGTAAGAATGAAGAACAATAGCCCTTTGCATTGCGTTATTATTGGTAGCATCCAGACCTTTTAAGCGATAAGCTTTTCCGTATTTCCCCATATAGCTTTCACGAATCTCATACTTGCCTAATGAAGACTGATAAGAGCCATCGATATTGCTGAACTGCAATGCATCTGAATGTGGAATAACTGAGCCTGAGCCATGAGATACGATAGCTTTTTGAACTATTTTATTCTTTTTCAGATCATAAATAAAATAACGATATTTTCCCGAACTAATCTTAAAGTTAATAAAAACTGCCAAATCCTGATTATAATTTTTCCCTTTCAGATAATTTTTAATCTCAGCAATTTTAGAGGTGGGTACACCGGAAGTTTCCAACCGCTGTGACTCAGCTTTTGAACATGAGATCAGGAATATAAAAAGGAAAAGAAAGTGTCTCATCATCCAGCTGATCAAGTTATTCTATAATCATTCCGTCTTTCATGACAAGCTTACGATCTGTAATTTCAGCAAGATTAGGGTTGTGTGTTACGATCACAAATGTCTGATTATACTTATCCCTTAAATCAAAGAATAATCGGTGAAGATCATCTGCATTCTTAGAATCCAGGTTACCCGTTGGCTCATCGGCAAAAATAATTTTTGGTGAATTGATCAAAGCTCTTGCAACCGCTACCCTTTGAGCTTCCCCACCGGACAGCTGATTAGGTTTATGATGCAGCCTCTGTTCAATTTTCAAATCTTCAAATAAAGCAAAAGCCTTTTCAAGAGCTTCCTTTTCATGGGCTCCTGCAATTTTTGTAGGAAGCAATACATTTTCCAGAGCCGTAAACTCGGGAAGAAGCTGATGAAACTGAAATACAAAACCAATATTCTGGTTTCTGAATTTAGACAGCTGCTTATCATTCATGTTGATAAATGATTCTCCTGCAATAGCTATTTCCGTATCATATTTCGATGAATTGCTGGGATGATCCAGGGTTCCTAAAATCTGCAGCAATGTAGATTTTCCGGCTCCTGATTCTCCGACAATAGAAACAACCTCTCCCATTTTGATATGAATATCAACACCTTTCAGTACTTCTAAATTCCCATAAGATTTATGGATATTTCTTGCTTTAATCATGATTCAAAAATACTAATTTGATTTTAAAATCCGGCCAAAAAATAAGGCGATAATTTTTAATTCTTAAGTAAACTTCCACAAAAAACATGAAGATTTTCCGAGTTTTTATTTATTTTGAATACAACAGCTGCAATGTATCTATGAAATCACCACCATCAATAATTTTAGCAGCCCTTCCTTCAAAAGAAAAATACAGATAATCCGGATATTCTTTTTTCAGTTTTTCGAACTTTTCCTCCCCAATACTTTTCCCATCCAGATAATAATGGTTGGGTGGCGGATCCTCAACGAAGACCACAGTACCGATCTCATATCCGCCATCATTAATTTCAAATTTCCTGTTCTCCATCTTTTCCTGTTTCGAAAAAAACACAGCCTGGTTTCCATAATTATATCCACCGATATCGCCCTGTGTCTTATGCTCTTTCCTTTTGAGTTCATTGACCTCATCAAAATTAAAATACAGTACATT
The DNA here is from genome assembly GCF_019236175.1 of Chryseobacterium sp. Classification (GTDB taxonomy): domain Bacteria; phylum Bacteroidota; class Bacteroidia; order Flavobacteriales; family Weeksellaceae; genus Chryseobacterium. Next base: position 65,563 of record NZ_JAFAJM010000012.1, on the reverse strand, counting down.
TTCAGCTTTAATAAGGTCATCAGGAAGGTCTATTGAAAAAAATCCATTCTCATTGGTTGAACTTTTAATATATTGTTTTTTGGTTATGAAGAAAACTTCTGCACCTGAAATCACCTTTCCGGTCTCTTTATGGATAAGCCTTCCGGACATTTTGGTAATATGCCTTATTCTCTTTTCGATATGTATTCCTGAATCATCTTTGGTTTGAGCCTGTACAAAAGCAATATTGGTCATTAAAATAACACCAGCTGCAATTTTTGGAAAAAATGGAGAACCCAATCGTCCACATACGGAGCCGTCGTTTGCTTTGTTTAGAACATCTTTGATTTCTTCGTCCGTTCGGTCCGTAAAATCAAAAATATTTTTTGAACAGATCTGGCAAAATTTTCCCTGAGAAGAGCTTTGCATATGTTCCCACTTTTCAGGGCACGGATTATTAATTTTAATATTTGTTTTCATCGGTATGAGTTTTACTGCCCGACCGGTTTTTATTACAAAAGCGATCTGGTTTTTAAATATAGATATTCCTAAGAGAAAAAGGAAAGTTTTTTTTAAAAAATCCTTATTCTGTCTGATTTCGGGGTCAAAAAAAACCTCTCATACTGAGAGGTTTTTATCTATATTATTTAGAAAAATTACACTAACAATGTTAATGGGCTCTCTAAATATGTTCTTAAAGTTTGTAAGAATTGAGCCCCTGTAGCACCGTCTACTACTCTGTGGTCACATGCCAATGAAAGTTTCATTGTGTTTCCGACTACGATCTGACCGTTTTTAACAATCGGTTTCTCAATAATTGCTCCTACAGAAAGGATAGCAGAGTTCGGCTGATTGATAATACTTGTAAATGTTTCGATTCCGAACATTCCAAGGTTAGAAATAGAGAATGTAGATCCTTCCATTTCATTTGCTTTAAGACCTTTACTCTTAGCTCTTGAAGCCATATCTTTCACTGATGCAGAAATCTGAGTATACGTCATCTGATCTGTGTTCTTCAATACAGGAACCACTAATCCGTCAGGAATAGCCACTGCTACACCAATATTGATATTTCCTCTGTGAATGATTTTATCTCCAGCCCAGCTTGAATTTACCTGAGGGTGTTTTCTTAAAGCAATCGCAGTTGCCTTAATGATCATATCATTGAAAGAGATTTTAGTATCCGGTAAAGAGTTGATTTCTTTTCTCGCTTCAATAGCTTTATCCATGTTGATTTCAACCATCAGATAATAGTGTGGAGCAGAGAATTTACTTTCAGAAAGACGTTTTGCAATTATGTTTCTTACCTGTGAGTTTGGAGTCTCTGTATCTTCTCCCTGAACGAAGCTTACCGCAACCTGAGCAGCAGCACTTGCAGCCGGAGCAGCCGGTTTTGCTTGAGAAGGCTGGTAATTTTCAATATCTTTCTTAACGATTCTTCCGTTTTCTCCAGATCCCTGAACACTGTTGATATCAACGCCTTTATCCTGAGCCATTTTTTTAGCCAATGGAGAAATTGCTACTCTGTCGGAAGATGAAGCGTCCGCAGCCGGAGCAGCTTTTTCTTCTGTTTTAGCTTCTGATTTTTGTTCAGCAGGTTTTTCGGAAACCGGAGCAGCAGCTTTTGGAGCTCCTACAGCTGAAACATCTGTTCCTGCAGGGCCAATGATAGCCAATACAGAATCAACCGGAGCAGCACCTCCTTCTTCTACTCCCTGCTTCAACAGAACTCCGTTGAATTCAGATTCGAAATCCTGTACCGCTTTATCTGTTTCGATTTCGGCAAGAAGATCTCCTTCTTTTACAGTATCCCCTACATTTTTATGCCACTTAGCTACTTTACCTTCTGTCATGGTATCAGAAAGTCTTGGCATTGTAATCATTTCCACTCCTGCCGGAATTTCTGCGCTTGCAGCTTCAGCAGCCGGAGCTTCTGTTTTAGGTTGTTCTTCAGATTTTTTTTCTTCAGAAGCTGCAGCCGGAGCAGCTGCCCCACCTGTCAATCCTGAAATATCTTCTCCTTCATTACCAATAATTGCCAAAACAGAGTCTACAGCAGCAGCAGCACCTTCTTCTACACCTACGTATAAAAGAGTTCCTTCTACTTCAGATTCGAAATCCTGAACTGCTTTGTCAGTTTCAATTTCAGCTAAAATATCTCCTTCTTTTACTTTATCTCCTACTTTTTTATGCCATTTCGCCACTTTCCCTTCCGTCATCGTGTCCGAAAGGCGGGGCATCGTAATTACTTCTGCCATAATCTATATTGATTTGAGATTCGAGATTCGAGATTTGAGATTTCGGGAACGTCAAATATCAAATATCAAATTAATTCTTTTATTTATTGATTTTCTAATTTATCTAAGAATGGATAATCTTCCTGAGCATAAACGTACTCATAGATTTTATCTGCTTCAGGGTATGGAGAATTTTCCATAAACTCGATGCATTCATCCACAAAGTCTCTTGACTTGTTATCCATAGCTTCCAATTCTTGTTCAGTAGCCCAACCGTTTTCTAAAATTCTGTGTTTAACCAGTTCGATAGGGTCATCATTTTTATGAATAGCTACTTCTTCTTTAGATCTGTATGGTTCAGCATCAGACATAGAGTGTCCTCTGTAACGGTAAGTTCTTGCTTCAATGAATGTTGGTCCGTCTCCTCTTCTTGCTCTTTCAATAGCTTCGTAAGCAGCTTCTGCCACTTTTTCAGGATCCATAGCATCTACTGCAAGACAAGGCATTTCATATCCTAATCCTAATTTATAGATATCTTCGTGATTAGCAGTTCTTTTTACAGAAGTTCCCATAGCATACTGGTTGTTTTCTACAACAAATACCACAGGCAGTTTCCAGTTCATCGCCATGTTAAAAGTTTCATGTAATGAACCTTGTCTAGCAGCTCCGTCTCCAAAGAAACAGATGTTTACAGCTTTTCTGTCGAAATATTTATCTGCAAAAGCAATACCTGCTCCCAAAGGAATCTGACCTCCTACAATACCATGTCCTCCGTAAAAACGATGTTCTTTGCTGAAAATGTGCATAGATCCACCCATACCTCCGGATGTTCCTGTTGCTTTACCACAAAGTTCCGCCATGATTCTCTTAGGATCTACTCCCATCGCCATTGGATGGATATGGCATCTGTAAGCAGTAATCATACTGTCCTTCGTTAAATCCATTGCATGTGTGAATCCGGCAGGGATTGCTTCCTGACCGTTATACAAATGTAAAAAACCCCTGATCTTTTGTTTTAGATAAAGAGAACGGCATTTGTCTTCAAACCTTCTCCACATTGTCATATCTTCATACCACTTCAGGTATACCTCTTTAGAAAATTCTTTCATGTGTTAGCTCTTGCTTTTTTATTATGAAATAGTTGAGCAAAATTATGAAAAAAACTTTGTTTTTATTGTATGCATAAGTAACTTTTCGTTTTTTCTGCAAAATCGGATGGAGATAAAACGCTTCTGTTTCTTATTCAGCCCATAGAACTTGGTGACATGCAATGAATTTATTCCTTATTAATTATTCTTAACAGATAATTTACTTTGCTATTCTTTCCTGAGGAAAATATTGCTGGTCTCAGCGCTCTACAGCTAATATCATTGATCAACTTACCTTACCCTCTATTCGGAAAGTTCATTTGTCTTTTCCTCTTGTTTTCTGGGCTTATAATGTTATATTTGACTCTTAAACTTAAATTATGGAAGAAAAAAGTTCATCTATATCCCATAAAATTTCAAAACTCGTCTCAGATTTTTTCAATCCTTTAATTTCTCTGACAATTTTCTTCATTTATATGAGTATCAGAGAATATTCCCTTACAGATTCTGTGCTTTATTTTCTTCCTATATTAGTAATGGTCATTGCTCCGGTTGTCATATGGCTGGTATGGAATGTGAAAACGGGAAGATATACTAATATGGATGTATCCAACCGTGTTCAGAGAAAGACATTATATATATTTATTGCTATCTGTCTGATTGCTTACCTTATTTTTAATTATATCAGAAACGGATATCTAGATCTGGTCATGCTATTTATTTTCATTCTTCTTTTAGCTCTTCAGATCAGTAATTTTTTCATTAAAAGCTCGATGCATACGGCTTTCAATGTGTTTGTTGCTGCATTATTTTTCTCATTAGACCCTGCCATCGGAATCCTATGGTTAGGCATTGCTGCCCTGGTTGGTATTACCAGAATTATTTTAAAAAGGCATACCGTAAAAGAAGTATTTATGGGGGCCGGAATAGCTTTTCTGATATCTTTTGTCTATCTTTATTGCAATATTCAATTTCAACATTAAAAGAATCTATGAAAATTAATCATCTTACCGCCGCGGAGGAAAACTTTATGAAGCTGTTCTGGAAACTGGATTCCTTTTATCTTAAAGACATTATGGAGCAACATCCTGAACCCAAACCACATCAGAATACAGTATCTACTTATCTGAAAATACTGGTTGAAAAAGGATATTTATCTACTCTAAAAGAAGGCAGAATTTTTAAATATACGGTGCAGGTCCCTTTTGACGAATATAAAAAGTTCTTATTAAAAGAACTTTCACATCATTTTTTTAATGACTCCGGAAAGGAAATTTTAGAATTCTTATTCAATGAAAAATTAATCTCACAAGATGATCTTAAAGGTTATTTCGACCTTAGAATTGAGATTAAACCTACCAAACCTGAGGAGCCTAAATATGAATTCGCTGAAGAAATCCTGAGCCCTAAAAAAGAGAAAAAAATCAAAAGCAAGGAAAAAGATAAAGAAAAGAAGAAAAAAAAGAAAAAAGTATAAATTGAACTGCTGATGAAAATAAAAATTTTTGAAATAACAGGAAAAGCCAAAGAAGTTATTCTACGCTCTCCTATCGTTCTCCTAATGGCTCTGTTAACTTCTACCGGAGCCATTTTTTTGCATGAAACCCAGACTTCAGAGGTTTCTTTTCTGGGTTATGCTAAATTTACCATATGTTCCGGACTGGGAATATCACTGATGTTTGCATTACAAATGCTTTCCCAACGGATCGGAAGACGTTATCTTCTTGAATGGACAGGAATTATTTTCCTCATTGGATTTTATTTAATACTGCCCGATACCCGAAAAGATTTTACAAAGGTGTATGGATACATTATCATAATAACTTTTCTTCTTTCCCATCTCTTTGTTTCTTTCGTTCCTTTCCTGCAACGGAATAAAGAGCATGGTTTTTGGCAATACAACAAAAATCTTTTTGTAAATATTGTCCTTACCTTTTTATTTACCGGGGTTCTTACCGGAGGTATAGAACTTGCAGTCTTAGCTGTTGACAAACTTTTTGATTTCAGTTTTCACGATCGAATTTACTTTGATATATTTTTTCTGATGTCTGTTACAGGGAGTTGCTTAATTTTCCTGATATTCAACGAAAACGGACTTTTCCATCTCGAAAAAGACAGTAAATATCCGGTAGTTTTAAAATTTTTCACCCAGTTTATTTTAATTCCTCTTCTCCTGATCTACGCCGTCATTCTTTATTTTTATTCATTTAAAATATTGATTAACTGGGAACTGCCAAGAGGCTGGGTATCCTATCTTGTGCTTGCATACAGTATTGTGGGAATTCTTGCTTTACTGCTTGTACATCCATTAAAGGAAGATCATGCGAAATCCTGGGTAAAAGTATTTTCAAGACTGTTCTATTATACGCTTATCCCCCTTATCATCTTACTTTTTGCGGCTGTATTTACCAGAATTTCCACATACGGATACACAGAACTCAGATATTTTGTTCTGCTCTTAGCGGTATGGCTGACAGGTTTAGTGGTCTATTTTATTTTCAGGAAAAATGCAAGCATCCGATTTATACCGGTAAGTTTATTCATACTCGGAGTCTTTGCACTTGTATTCCCTTATCTGAATGCATTCAGTGTGTCTAAAAGAAGTCAGAAAAGCGAATTGATGAAACTTTTGAATGATCATCAACTCCTTACCAACAACAGTATAGATTTTAACAAAAAAATTTCTGATCCGGTTATTGATAAAATGACATCACAGTTTGAATTTCTCATCAACAGAAAACAGGAAGCTTTTTTACTGGATCTTATAAATTCAAAAACGCGTATCCAGTTATCGGATGCTTTTAAAAATCCGTATTACTGGACGATAAATAATAGTCTTCGGAAAGCGTTCACATATGCTGATAAACATAGCGAACTACCCGAATACGAGCTTCTGACGCTTCGTTCTGAAAATGAAGTGACTGATATTAAAGGATATCAGTATTTGATTAATTTTCAAAGCTATGGGAAAATATCAAAGAAAATCAATGGAGATCAGTTTCTTATCGATAACAAAACTAAAGTAAATGAGTCGGAAGCCATTAGAGTGCTTCTTAACGGAAAGGAGGAAATAGATTTTACACCTGCTCTCATCAGACTCTTTAAAGATAGTAATAAAGATTCTGGCATTACAGAGGTAAAAGAAATTTCTGTAGAGGGCGACTTAGGAAAATATCATATTAAAATGATTTTCCCCGAAATCTCGAAAGGAAAAAATTCATACAGTACCGAGAATCTGTATTATAATGATGCGGCCCTTCTGATCAGGGAAAAATAGACATAAAAAAAGCGGCTTAAAAAAGCCGCTTCATATTTTTTACCAACGTTTTCCGCCGTTTCCACCGCGATCACCTCCGCCACGGTTGTTTCCATAGCTTCCGCCACCTCTGTTGTTTCCATAACCACCACCTCTGTTGTTATCGAAACTTCTTCTTGGCTTCTCTTCTCTTGGTTTAGCTTCAGATACGTTTAACGCTTTTCCGTTGAATTCTTTCTGATTAAGAGCTTCGATAGCTTGTTGTCCTTCTTCATCACCCATTTCAACAAAACCGAAACCTCTTGAACGGCCAGTTTCTCTGTCCATAACGATTTTAGCGGATGATACGTCTCCAAATTCTGCAAATAGATCATGCAACTCATATTCTTTAGTTGCGTAATTGATGTTTGAAACAAAAATGTTCATTTTAAATAAAATTAAAAAATTAATAAAAATTTGGTATATAAAAGAAAAACAACATAAATTAATGAACAAATATTGATTCCAAATATAAACGTATGCAAGATACAATTAAAAAAAACAAATCAAAGATTTTTTTTTAATGTTTATCACTTTTATTTTAACTCAGTCTTTAATTTAATTAAAAAAGAATAAATATTTATTGATTAACAATCAATAATTACCGATATTTACAAAAAGTTAAAGTTAGTTAACAAAATTACCAGACGATCTCTCTTTCACATTATTAATTAAAAAAAATCGAATCATGCCGATAATTGTAAACCTGGATATCATGATGGCTACAAGAAAAATGTCCCTCAATGAACTTTCTAAAAAAGTAGACCTTAGTCTTTCCAATCTTTCTATTTTAAAAACAGGAAAAGCCAAAGCGATTCGTTTCAGTACTCTTGAGGCTATTTGCGAAGCTTTAAACTGCCAACCTGGAGATATTCTGGAATATAAAGAATAGCCGTATCTTTATACCAACCAATAAAAGGCAAGGGTTATGAAAGAACATACCACCAATTTTACAAATACCCTGATTGAAGTTGCTGAAGACTGTCCTGTTTCTCACGGAGAGGTACCATCTGAGAAAAAAGAAAAAACTCTGGCTCGTCTTCAGTATGAAAAAATCATAAATCATCCTTATCAGTTTACTTCCGATGATATCATTTTTGAATGTTATGCTATTAAAAATGACATTTCAGAAAGCGAAAAACAGGAAGCAAGGATTATATTTTTTTCAAAAGGACAAGCCTGCTTCCGATCTTCCCCTCTTGCAAAAAGATACGGATTCGGTTTTCATCATAATAAACTGGGTAAAGTGGCCATTTATCCTATAGAAAGTGAAGAATATCAAAAACTCATCAATGATACTTCCGTTACAAAAGTAAGAGCAATGCGTTCCAAAAGAAAATGATTGAGAAAATGAATCATCTTCTTTTGATCAATAAATAGTATTCTTTTGAAAAGCCCGTCTTTAAACATTAAATTTGCAATACAAATTATTAGAATATGAACTATCATACCAGAAAATGGGTAAAACCTGAAGACTTAAATCCAAACCATTCTCTTTTTGGAGGAAGACTTTTACAATGGATCGATGAAGAAGCGGCGTTATACGCTATCATCCAGCTGGAAAACACAAAAGTGGTCACTAAATTCATTTCAGAAATCAATTTTGTAAGCTCTGCAAAACAAGGTGATATTATAGAAATAGGTATTGAAGCGACACATTTCGGATCATCCTCTATTACCCTGTGTTGTAATGTCAGAAACAAGATGACTCATCAGACTATCATTACAGTTGATAAAATTGTAATGGTGAACCTTGACAGTGACGGCAATCCTTCTCCTCACGGCAAAACTCAGATTGAATTCGTTAAAGACAGGTTAAATAACGACCTATGAAAATATTCATAAAAAACATGGTCTGCAACAGATGCATTTCTGCTGTTGAAGATATTTTTAATAAAGCAGGGGCAGCACCCCGTTCTGTTATATTAGGTGAAGCAGAAACAGCCTCGGAAATATCTCCTGAAAAAATGCGGATTATCGAAAAGGAACTGGTAGCAACTGGTTTTGAAAGAATTATGGATTCTGCATACCAGTTGGTGGAAAAAATTAAAAATCTGATTATTATGAAAATCAGCGGACTCGATATCTCTGAGGATTTTTTACTCTCAGAGTTTCTAAGCTCGAAACTTCATAAAGACTACAGTTCCCTTTCAAAAACCTTTTCTCAAAATGAAAACATTACCCTTGAGCAGTTTTTCATTCTTCAAAAAATTGAAAAAGTAAAGGAGTTGCTTTTGTATAACGAATTTACCCTTACTGAAATCGCGGGAAAGCTTGGATACAAAAGCGTTCAGCATCTTTCTACTCAATTCAGAAACAGTACCGGCTTCACTCCTACCGAGTTTAAAAAGCTAAAGGACCATCACAGAAAACCTCTTGACAATCTTTGATTAAGGTAAAGAGTATTAGGTAACTGAAAGTTTTGAAATTAAATCTTAACAACATTTTGAATCTCTCATTGCTCTAATACTCCGGTGCTTTTCCAACCGATCCAAATTCTATAACTATTATCCTTAAATTTATAACAACCTTAGATCTCCTTTTTGGAAATTTGTATGATAAATTTAAGCATCATGGAACGACAGTATAAAATACTAGGAATGACCTGCTCAGGTTGCCAGAAAAAGATTTCAGAAAAGCTGAACAGCGTGCAAGGTGTAAAAGCCGATGTCAATCTGGAAAACAATACCGCAACAATAACGTCTCATCACGAAGTAGGGCTTTCTGTATTAAATAATGCATTGTCCGAAATAGGAAAATATAAACTCGAAGATCCTGAAAATCCGGATAAAGTTTTTACAAAACCTCAGGATCGCGTATCTCCTTCATCCGTTTATTATTGTCCTATGGAATGCGAAGGCGACAAAGTATATTTTAAACAGGGAGAAAGATGCCCTGTCTGCAAAATGTATCTGGTTCCTATTGAAGAAAAACTGGCTAAGGATCCTAATCACAAACCAACGTATTCATCATCTAACCTTCCGGAAAATTTTAAAGACAGTATAGGAAAATACTATTGTCCTATGTTTTGCGAAGGTGACAAAACTTATGATGAAAAAGGAGACTGTCCGGTTTGCCATATGCATATGGAAGAGATCACGGCAGATCTTGTGAAAAATGCAGCATCCCATCATCATCACCATTCACATTCACACGCGCATCATCATGAAGCTCCTGCAGTAACAGATGATATGGCCGGAAAATATTATTGCCCGATGTATTGTGAAGGTGATAAAACCTATGATTCTAACGTAGGATGTCCGGTATGCGGAATGGATCTTGTAAAATATCCTGAAAAGAAAACAGCAAAATATACCTGTCCGATGCACCCGGAAATCATCCGCGACGAGCCGGGAAGCTGCCCTATCTGTGGAATGGATCTCGTAAGGATGCCCGATGGTGATGACGATGAAGAAGATGAGACATACAATATCCTTAAAAGAAAATTTATCATTTCACTGGCATTTACCATTCCTGTGTTTATCCTTTCTATGGGAGGCATGCTTATTAATTTTCCTTTCTCTCATCAGATCCAGGGCTTTATTGAGTTAGCACTAACTCTTCCTGTCACGTTTTACTCGGGATGGTTTCTTTTAAAAAGAGGTTGGGTTTCTTTCAAAACCTGGAATCTTAATATGTTCAGTCTTATTGCTCTGGGCGTAGCCGCAGCATTTATTTTCAGTATTGCCGCATTAGTATTCCCCGATATTATCCCCCATGAAATCCGTGGACATAATCATGAAATCCCTTTATATTTTGAGGCAGTCTGTGTCATCCTGACGTTGGTTATTTTGGGCCAGCTTATGGAAGCTGCCGCTCATAAAAAAACTGGGAATGCTATTAAAGAACTTATGAATCTTTCACCGGATGAAGCCCATCTTATTGTGAACGGTGAAGAAAAAAGGGTTTTACTTTCTCAGGTCAAAATCGGAGATCTTTTAAAGGTAAAACCCGGTGAAAAAATTCCGGTGGACGGTAAAATTACGGAAGGAAATTCTGTCGTGGACGAAAGCATGATCACCGGTGAACCCGTACCTGTTGAGAAAAACATCGACGACAAGGTTTCATCAGGAACGATCAACGGAAATCAGGTTTTCATTATGAGAGCTGAAAAAGTGGGTGACGAAACCCTTCTTTCTCAAATCATTAAAATGGTGAATGAAGCCAGCCGAAGCAAAGCGCCTATTCAGAAATTAACCGATAAAGTATCAAAAATATTTGTTCCGGCAGTGATACTTATTGCAGTACTCACTTTTGTGTTATGGCAGTTCTTCGGACCGGAAGGGAAAAGAAGTTTATTTGCTTTTATAAACGCGGTGGCCGTGTTAATCGTGGCCTGTCCTTGTGCACTTGGTCTTGCTACTCCTATGTCTCTCATGGTAGGAATAGGAAAAGGGGCTAAAAACGGTATTCTGATTAAAAATGCCGAAGCCCTTGAACAAATGAACAGAGTGAATGTACTGATCACTGATAAAACAGGAACCCTTACGGAAGGAAAACCATCTGTAGAGTATGTTGAAACCGCAAATGATGATGATGATGATGAGCATCAAATTTTAAAATTAGCATTTTCATTAAATCAGAATTCAGAACACCCTTTATCCAATGCAGTCATTAAAAAAGCAAAAGACGAAAACATTTCTGCTGAAAAAGTGGATCAGTTTGAAAATATTTCAGGAAAAGGAGTAAAAGGAAATATCGATGGAAAAACAACTTACCTTGGAAACGAAAGCCTTTTGACCTCTTATCAGATTCAGATTCCTGACAGCCTGAAGCAAAAAGCCGTAAAAGTACAGTCAAAAGCTCATACGATCTCTTATATTGCACAGGATCAAAAGGTATTAGGATTCATCAGCTTTACTGATAAAATTAAATCCAGCTCCAAAAAAGCAGTCGAAAGACTGACAAGCGAAGGTGTAGATATTATCATGATGACAGGAGACAATGAACATACGGCAAAAGCTGTTGCAGATGAACTGGGAATCAAACATTTTAAAGCCAACTGTCTTCCTGAAGACAAGCTGAATGAAGTTAAAAAATTACAGCAACAGGGTAAAATTGTTGCGATGACGGGAGACGGAATCAATGACTCTCCTGCCCTTGCCCAATCTGATATCGGTATTGCGATGGGAACCGGAACTGATGTAGCTATTGAAAGCGCTGAAATCACTTTATTAAAAGGAGATATTCTTGGGGTAGCAAAAGCAAAACTACTGAGCGAAAAACTTCTTAAAAATATCAAAGAAAACTTATTCTTTGCGTTTATCTATAATGTACTGGGTGTTCCGGTAGCGGCAGGATTATTGTATCCATTCTTTGGAATTCTCCTATCACCAATGATTGCCGCCGCTGCTATGAGTATCAGCTCATTATCGGTGATTCTGAATTCATTGAGATTAAACTCTGTGGATCTGAATAAACAATAACAATATGAAAAAAGAAAATCTTTATATAGGATGTTCAGGATTTTATAATAACGACTGGAAAGGGTCTTTATATCCTGTCAATGCTCAAAATAAAGATTTTCTTTCTTTATATAGCCAGACTTTTAATGCCGTTGAGATCAATTCTACATTTTACAGAAAACCTACAGCAAAAACACTTTTAAAGTGGCATGATGATACTCCTGAGGAATTTAAATTCTTTATCAAAATTCCTAAGCTAATCACTCATCAAAAGAATCTTACCGATTCAAAAGAAACCATCTCAGCATTCTGTCATCATATTCAAAACAGCCTCAAAAACAAACTTTCCGGCTTCCTGTATCAGTTTCCGCCATCTTTTCAAAATACGCCGGAAAACCGCAATAAAATTCTTAATGCATTAGATTTTAATTTTTTAAATGTCATAGAGTTCCGTCATGAGTCCTGGTGGCAGAAAGAAGTTTTTGATTTATTTAAAAATATGAATATCGTTTTTTCCGGAGTCAGTTTTCCGGGAAATCTTCCTGAAAATATAATCATCAGTCATCAGTCATTCCTCTATTATCGTCTGCACGGAAAACCTGTACTTTATAAATCTGAATACAGTAAAGATTTTCTTGATTCACTTGCCGGAAAAATAAAAAACATTCCCCAAACTGCTTTTATCTTTTTCAATAATACATGGGGAATTTCCGCTATTAAAAATGCCACCTATTTAAAAAGCATTTTAGAATAGATTTTATTCGATGCCTACATTAAAAAAACAATATGGATTTGTTAAAATAAAATAATTCCCAAAGAAATGAAGAATCATTTCCCCGCAATAAATATAGAGAATAACTATCGTTTTCACATTTATAAATGTTAAAATATAAAGAAAACGAAATCATAGTTTCATAATCAGGTTATTAGTATAAATTCTCTTTGAAATTAAGTTTTTAAAATATCCTTAAAATCTAGAAACACAGTAAAATATGGCATATAATTTGTTAACATTGTATTGTTATTTTTAACGATTTTTAACAATCTAAATCTCCATTACTTTTATGAGAAAAATTTTTGCGGGAAAGTCAAAAAATAAGACTTTTCTCGGGATGTTTGCATTGATGAGTGCAACTTCGGCTTTACTGAGCAGCTGTAATTTTAAGAATGATGTGAACAATACACCCGGTTCACAGGAACATCCTACCGCAGAAACAGTCGTCAAAATGGACGATGAAAGCGTAGACCCGGACAAAAGAGTGATCTACCTTACCTTTGACGACGGTCCTAATCAGGGGACAGAAAATCTTTTAAAAATACTGGATAAAAGGAACGTTTGTGCAACAGCTTTTCTGGTTGGAAAGCATGCCTACGGAAGCAAAAAACAAAAAAATGATCTTGAGCTCCTGAAACAAAATCCTTTAATCGAACTGGCCAATCATAGCTTTACCCATGCCCACAATAAATATACAGATTTCTATAAGAATGCTGATGCAGTGGTTCGTGATTTTGATATTGCCAAAGACAGCCTGAAATTACATGATAAAATAGCAAGAACTCCGGGAAGAAATATCTGGAGACTTAACAATATTAATGTTACTGACATTAAAAGCTCGACTGCTGCAGCAAACGGTCTTAAAAATGCAGGATACAAAGTCATAGGATGGGATCTTGAATGGAGACCTTCCCATAAAATGACTCTGAAAGGAAGCCATGAAGCCATGTTGAAAAAGGTAGACAGTATCTTTTTCAATGATCTTGAAAAGACATCCAGACATCTTGTATTCCTTACTCACGACCAATACCTCAGAGACACGGATTCTATCAATGAACTGGATCTGTTTATTGAGAAATTACAGAAAAGCAACAAGTTTGTTTTCAGAAAGATTTCACAATATCCTAAAATCAATGAGGTACTGAACTAATCCTTTCAGAAGTAGAGACAATATATGTTCAGCCACGGATACACAAATTCATTTTTTAGCGTATTTGTGGCTAAGTTTTACCCGTGAACTTTGGGTCCTTCATGTAAATTTCGGAAATTTGTATCATGAGTATTAAAGAAAGTTATCAGATTATAAAAGATCAGCTTCCGGAAGGAGTTCAGCTGGTTGCTGTTTCCAAAACCCATCCGGTATCAGCTATTCAGGAAGTTTATGAGTTGGGCCAACAAGTATTTGGTGAAAACAAAGTGCAAGAGCTGATGGAAAAATACCCTCTTCTTCCTCAGGACATCCAATGGCACCTGATCGGGCATCTCCAGACCAATAAGGTTAAATATGTCGCTCCTTTTATCGATACCATACAAAGCGTGGATTCTGAAAAGCTATTATCAGAAATCAACAAAGAATCAGGCAAGCACAGCAGAAAAATTAAAGTTTTACTACAGGTGAAAATAGCTGCTGAAGAAACAAAGTTCGGACTTGAAATCTCAGAAGCAAAACAGCTTTTCCAACAATACATTAACGGATATTTTCCCAATATCGAAATTACCGGACTCATGGGCATGGCTACGTTTACCGACAATGAAGAACAGGTCAGAAAAGAATTTTTAACCTTAAAAAAACTTTTTGATGAATTAAATCAACTGAAACCTTTAAAAACACTATCAATGGGAATGAGCGATGATTTTCCTGTAGCCATTGAATGCGGAGCTAATTCCGTAAGGGTGGGATCTGCAATTTTTGGCAGAAGAGATTACTCAAAATAGAATTTTTAGGTACAGTTTTTGCTAATAATTGAAACAAAAAATTTAAATTTGCAACTATGCAAAAAATCCTTATAGTAGAAGACGAAAAAGCAATCTCGGGAGTACTTCACAGTATTCTTTCTGATGAACTTACTGATTACGAATTTGTGATCGCAGAAGACGGCCTGGAAGGCTACAAACAGGTAGAAAAAGAAGATTTCGCACTGGTGATTTCCGATATCAAAATGCCTAAACTTTCAGGAACAGAGCTTTTGAAACAAAGTCTCGCCTTAAAACCAGAAACTACTTTCATCATGATTTCAGGCCATGCAGATATCGATTCTGCCGTATCTTGCCTGAAAGAAGGAGCATATGATTTCATTTCCAAGCCAATCGACATCAACAGGCTGATCACCAGCGTGAAAAATGCTTTGGCTAAAGAAAGCCTGAAGAAAGAGAACAAAAATCTTCAGACAGAAAACAAAACATTAAAGAGAAAAGTAAATAAAAAATATCAGATGATCGGTACTTCTCCTGCTCTTCAAAAGATTCAGGATATGATCGAGAAAGTAGCCGTTTCTGATGCAAGAGTTCTGATTACAGGCCCCAATGGTGCCGGAAAAGAACTAGTGGCTCACGCCATTCACAATCAAAGTGAGCGTGCAAGAGGCCCTATGATAGAGGTAAACTGTGCAGCGATTCCATCTGAACTTATTGAATCTGAACTATTCGGACACGTAAAAGGATCTTTTACCGGTGCTATTAAAGATAAACAAGGAAAATTTGAGCAGGCTAACGGAGGCACTATCTTTCTGGACGAAATCGGAGATATGAGTCTTATCGCTCAGGCTAAAGTATTAAGAGCACTTCAGGAAAGCAAAGTTTCTCCTGTGGGAAGTGATAAAGAAATCAAAGTTGACGTAAGAGTACTTGCGGCAACTAATAAAAATATGCAGAAAGAAATTGAAGAAGGAAAGTTCAGAGAAGATCTTTACCACAGACTTTCTGTAATTGAAATTTATGTTCCACCATTGGATGAAAGAAAAGAAGACATCAAATTATTAGTAGAGCATTTTTCAGGGATGATTGCCGATGAACACGGTACAGCTGTGAAAAAGTTTGATGATAAAGCGATTGATGCATTAAAAGCACTTTCATGGACTGGAAATATCAGAGAATTAAGGAATGTTGTTGAGAGGTTAATTATTCTTGGTGGAAACACGGTTTCCGAAAGTGACGTTGCAAGTTTTGTAAGGAAATAATTTAGTATTATTTACAATATATAAAAATTTGCAGTAGATCTACTGCAAATTTTTTTTTGATCCAATTTAAAATTAACGATATGAATCTTAAAATATTATGAAATTTTTAAACAAAAACTATACGAAAGAATGCCTGACTTTGGCTCTGCCTGTGATGCTTACTCAGGTAGGGCAGGTTTCGGTAAACTTATTTGACAATATTATTGTCGGAAAACTTTTGGGAGCAGATGCTCTGGCATCTGTTTCATTGGGGAATGCTGTATTTTTCTCCATATTTGTTTTAGCCTTAGGGTTTTCATTTGCTATTCCTCCATTAGTATCTGAAGCACATTCAAGAGAGGATCATACCACGATTAATTCTGTTTTCAGTCATGGATTTGTAATCAATATGTCTGTAGGAGTTATCCTGATGCTTGTTTTACTTCTGGGAATGCCGCTGCTCTATCATTCGGGACAACCTGCGAAAATCATTCCCGATACCGTAAGTTTCCTGAGCATCATGGTGGTCAGCATGATTCCGTTTATGGCATTTCAGACGCTTCGTGAAGTTTCTGAAGGGCTGTCTTATACCATAGGAGTAACCAAAGCTACTATTATTGCCAATATCATCAATATTGTATTAAACTATGTATTTATCAAGGGATTGTGGGGATTCCCTCCTATGGGGGTAAAAGGATCTGCTCTGGCCACCCTGATTTCCAGAGTTTTCATGGTGGTTTTCCTTTATTTTGTATTGCTCAAAGAAGAAAGAACCAGACGTTATATCAAAGATTTTTCTTTAAAAATTCAGGGATTTTCAAAGAAAATGTTTGATAAAATGGTAAAACTGGGCCTACCAACCGCTTTACAGATGTTCTTTGAAGTAACGGCATTTGCAGGTGCAGCTTTTATCTGCGGGCTTATCTCTGCTCATGATATCGCTTCCCACCAGATTGCATTAAGCATGGCTTCGTTCACTTTCAATCTGTGTGTAGGGTTCAGTGTTGCCTCTACGGTAATGATCGGAAGAAAACTGGGTGAGCAGAACTTTGTTGAGTTGAGAAAGGTAGGAATCAACAATCTGAAGATCGCATTTATTTTTATGTGTATCTGTGGATTGGTATTTATCTTAGGAAGGAATATACTGCCTACTTTCTTCACGAAAAAAGAAGAAGTGGAAGTTATCAGCCTGGCTTCAAAACTGATGATTATTGCGGCTTTATTCCAGCTTTCTGATGGAATTCAGGTAACAGCTTTAGGAATGCTCAGAGGTCTTCAGGATGTTAAAATACCATCTATTTATACCTTTATTGCGTATTGGGTGATAACCATTCCTTTAGGGTATTTCTTCTGTGTGACCTTAAAAATGGGTGCATTCGGTATGTGGATTGCCCTTGGATTAGGACTTACTGTTTCGGCAGTCTTCCTGGTTAAACGATTTTTAAATATGTCTGCTAAGCGTGCTAAGCAGAATGCATAATAAAAAAGGCTGTTTCTATTTGAAACAGCCCTTTTATTATATCCAAATCGCAGTAAAAATCATTCAAACATGGATGAATATTAACTAAATTAAATTCTGCCATCACCTATATAAATCGTCCAGCATCTTCTACCAATTCTTCAAACCCGCTACTACCATTAGCCTTTTCATTGCAAGCTCAAAATAATATTCGGATCGGCACTATTCGTCAGCATACATTCCGGTGTATCTTTTCTTAGACTTTTATTTAAATAACCAGACCAGGAACCTTTTAGTCTTTATCCTGAATTTTTAATAGCAAAAAAGATCGTACACAAAGCTAAAAGATTCTTCATGAAATTAAATATTAGCTTATTCTCTTCCCGAGAATCTTCAGACTTCTTTCAATACCATCTAAAATGGCCACATCAGGAAGTGTTCCCCAGTCTTCAAATTCAAAATACCTGAATAATTTGAGACTTGGTTCATTATGAAGAAAGATAAGGGCCACCAGATTATTCACTCCGAATTTTCCGGCATTATCAATACAGTATTTCAAAATTGTTTTACCGTATCCTTTTCCTCTGCAGCTTTCGTCCAGATAGATACTTACTTCTACCGTTCCGTTATACGCGGGACGCTCATGAAATGAACTGAAGCTCACCCATCCTATAATCTCATGATTGGCATCTTCAACAATCCAAAGCGGTCTTGTTTCAGGGTTATGCTCTTTAAACCACTTATGTTTACTTTCTACAGAAACCTCTTCTACATCTGCAGTCACCATTCTTGAGGCAATGGTAGAGTTATAAATTTCTACAATTTTATTTAAATCAGCTGAAACTGCATTTCTAAATTTTAATTCTTCCATCGAAAGTCATTTATTTACAATGCAAAATTAATCATTTTAAAACCAACCCCCTATAAATAAATCAAAATTATATAAAAATAACATCATTTCATAATTCAACCCCATATTAAAACCCCTTAATTTATATTTTTCAAAATTCTATTAAGACTTCTCACCGTTATTCCCAAATAAGCAGCCATGTTTTCCTTGGAAATTTCCATTCCCTGCTTAGCCTGCATTTTAAGCAATTGAGATAATGTATGCTCAATTGTGTACAACTGTTGGTATGATGCTCTGCTGGAAGTATTGATAATACGATCAGCAAAAACATCCAGTAACAGATGATTCAGTTTAATATCATTTTCAATCAAAGATTTGAAATAAGAATGGCCGGCTGTATACACCACAACTTCTGACAAAGCTTCTATACCGCATAAACAAACCGTATTTTTGATCAGTTCTATTTCTCCGAGTATCTCACCGCCTCCCAAAAATTCAACAATATATTCCTTCCCGTTTTCTTCAGCAAAATAACATTTCACAATCCCTTCTTTAATGAGCATGATCCTGGAAACCTGTTGCCCCTGTATCAACAGTTTTTCACCACGGGAAAAGAATGCCAATTCAAGATTTCCCCTAGCTTCATCTTTTTTATAAATCTCTTTGAAATAATTCAGAAATGTCTGATTTGTTCTTAACATGTTGATCCGGGACAAATGTCCTTGGTTGATTAATTTTTTATATTGATTTTTGCGAACAGAAAAATACAAAACTAAAATGAATAATCATATAACAACCATCGCATTCGACGCAGATGATACACTTTGGATCAATGAACCTTATTTTCAGGAAGCGGAAAAAGAATTCTGTATGCTTCTTGAGGATTATCTTCCACAACATTCCGTATCTCAGGAATTATTCAAGACTGAGATGCAGAATCTTCATTTATATGGCTACGGAGTAAAAGGATTCATGTTATGCATGATTGAAACCATCAGCCGGGTTTCTAGTAACACAGCTCCTATAGAATTGGTAAATAAAGCGATCACACTCGGACAAAACCTTCTCCAGAAACCTATCGAGCTTTTGGACGGAGTGACCCAAACCCTTGAAAGCCTAAAAGGAAAATACAGATTAGTAGTCGCTACAAAAGGAGATCTGCTCGACCAGGAGCGCAAATTGAAAAATTCAGGGTTACAGAATTACTTCCATCATATTGAAATTATGAGTGATAAGAAAGAAAAGGATTATCAAAAACTACTGAAACATCTGGACTGTAAGCCGGAAAACTTCCTGATGCTTGGAAACTCAGTAAAATCAGATATCCTTCCTGTACTTGAGATTGGCGGCTCCGCAGCTCATATACCTTATCATGTTACATGGAGTCATGAGCAGCATGATCTTAATATTGAACATAAGCACTTCAAGGAATTGAAGCGTATTGATGAGATCATACAACATTTATAACTCCCCCTTAAAATGAAAAGAGGCTGTTGAAATTCAACAGCCTCTTTCGTATTATTTTTTCAGACATTTCTCAAGGAACTGATCCTGTTCCCACAGAAGATGTAAAATATTCTCTTTTGCCTGATATCCATGCGCCTCTTTTGGAAGAAGAACCATTTTAACCGGAGCTCCCAGATTTTTTAAAGCCTGAAAATATCTTTCAGTCTGTAACGTGAAGGTTCCGGGGTTATTGTCTGCATCACCATGAATCAGAAGAAGTGGTGTTTTCATCTGATCAGCATGCATAAACGGAGACATTGCGGTATAGATCTCCGGAACATCCCAGTAATTTCTTTGTTCTGTCTGGAATCCAAATGGCGTCAGCGTTCTGTTGTACGCACCACTTCTTGCAATTCCGCAGGCAAAAAGATGAGAATGAGTCAAAAGGTTCGCCGTCATGAAGGCACCGTAAGAATGTCCTCCTACAGCCACTTTCTTTCTGTCGATATACCCTAATTGGTCTACAGCGTTGATAGCTGCCTCTGCATTCGCCACCAATTGCGGAATAAAAGTATCATTAGGTTCTGTTTTTCCTTCCCCGATAATCGGAAAGGCAGCATCATCCAGGACCGCATATCCTTTCGCAGTCCAGTAAATAAAAGAACCATAAGAAGGGAAGGTAAAATCATTGGCATTCTTTTTATTCTGTCCGGCTGTATTTTTATCTTTATATTCTGCAGGATAAGCCCAAATCAACAACGGAAGTTTTTCTCTTTTCGCTTTTCTGTCATAATTAGCAGGCAGGTAAAGTGTCCCGGTTAAAGTCACTCCATCATTTCTCTTATAGGTAATGACTTCTTTGTAAACATCTTTAATACTTTCAAAAGGATTCGCAAAATGAGTTACAGGTTCAGCTTTATTTGACTTAATATTCTTTTTAAAATAATTCGGATATTGATTCGAAGACTGTTGCGTTATCAGCACCTCTCCTTTTGAGGGATTTAAAATATCCAGAATACTTTCTTTTGTATTTTTAAGATCTGATGTATAAAGTCTTTTCTTTTTCAGAGATTTAATATCCATTTCATCGATAAACGGATGCTGTCCGTCTTTTGTAAACCCTTCTCCTACTAAGTATGTTTTCCCTCCTTTTATATCAATCACTGATTTTCCAAACTGATTTTCCGTTTTGTTAAACTTCCCCGGATTACTATAAATATCCTGAGAATTTCTGTCTTCTATTACTTTAGACTCCCCATTATTCAAATCAATCAGGAAAGATTTTGTATTTCTTGTGTCATACCAGTCTTCCGTAACAACTGCATAGTGGTCATTGGTCCAGTTAACATCCTGATATCTTTGTTTTATTTTGAAAAAAGACTTTGGAGCAGCAGTAAACGGAGCTTCCCATGTAAAGAGCTCATCTCTGTAATCTGCCGGTTTATACTGGTCGCCACCATCAAGAGCCTCCACAAATATCAGGGTGGCGGGTGCATCACTCCTCCATTCCATTTCTCTTTTCCCTGTTCTTACCGATGAGAATCCTTTAGGCATAATTTCACTTAAAGGGACATCGTTCACAACTTTTACACTACCTCCGTTCCTGTCATATACAGTTGTTGTTGAAGGAAATCTATTGAAAGGGACAATATAAGAGAATGGTTTTTTGACTACAGTAGCCAGTAAGTAATTTCCATCAGGAGAAAAGCTGACTTTGGAGTATAAATCCTGCTCTTTGATCTTCTTAAGACCACCGTTCAGATCAACATTATAGATTTCAGAAGCAGTAAGGATTTCAAAGTTTTTTTCATCCTGCGGATTCTTCAAAAGATCCTGATAAGTTCTGTTTTGTGATACCTTTCCGTCAGCTGTTGAAACGATAGGCCCCGTTGGAAGATCTTTACCGGTATCAATAAGAGCCGGTCTGTTTTGAGGAAGTGTCATAATAAGCAGCGACTGAGAGTCATTATACCATGTATAGGGCATTCCCAAATTGGCATTCAGATTATCTGCAGTTATCTTTTTGGCTATGGCTGTCTCCAGATCGATTACCCAAAGTTCAACGCCTTTATTGGTTGTATTGGTAAAGGCGAGTTTTTTTTCATCCGGAGAAAATGAAGTATAGGTAATTTTTGCTTCTGCCGGCAGATTCTTCACCTGAGTTTCATTTTTATCACTGATTCTTTTAATCTTTAAATTATTAAAATAAGTAACAGTGCTTGCAATATTAGTTGCAGGATTGATTCTTAACCCACCAAGCTTCATTTCCTGCTGACTAAGATCTGCTAAGGTCTTATATGTTGGACGGTACGTAAAAACCACCCAGTCTTTTTTATTATTCATCAAAACACTGGGCGGCCTCTCATAGTCTGCCAGTTTCAGAATTTCTGCTGATGGTTTTTGATAAGTAATACTTTCCTGTGCATCATAAAAATTGAGAAATGCCAAAAGGCAAATAGTCAGTTTTATCTTCATATAAAATTCATTTTCCACGAATTTAGTGAAATATTTTTTAAACACTCAATATCCAATCCCTATCCAACCATCTATAAGTCTGTTATGAAAATAAAAAAAGAGCATTAAACAATGCTCTTTTTTTATGATCTGTTTTTGAAATTCGATTTACCAGTCCGAAGCTCTTTTTCTCTTCTCAATCAAATGATCTACTGAAATTTTTCCGGCACCAATGGCCATCAGCAAAAGATAAACGGAAAGATAGATCAGGCTCATTTCTCTTTTATCAAAAGGATCTGCACCATGCACGACAAAGGCGGCGATAATCATTGTAAAGATCAGGAACCCCAGAGAAACTCTTGTAAAAAGGCCTAATATTAATAAGATAGAACAAACAAACTCCGCAAAAACAGTAAGAATAAGGGATACCTGAGGTCCTAACCCCATAAAATCAAAAAACTCTATTTTACCGCCGGCCAACAACATCTGAAGTTTCGGAAATCCGTGCGAAAGCATTGCAAAACCTACAAATACTCTCACCACAAATACAACAATATCTTTAGGTATTGAGCTGGAATTTGAATGATTATAGTTCATGTACTTAAAAATTTAGACTAAGGTAATAAAAATCTTTTAATACAACGGGATTACAGCGTTTTTAGTTTATCTGTAACCGAAGTTTTTCAGGTCTCTGTCATTCTTTCTCCAGTCTTTTTTCACTTTTACAAATAAGTTCAGGTGAATTTTTTTAGAAAAGAATTTTTCGAGGTCTAATCTGGCTTCTGTACCTACTTTTTTAATAGCTTCCCCTTTATGTCCGATGATAATTCCTTTTTGAGTATCTCTTTCCACATAAATAATAGAATCAATAAAGATAATTCCTTCTTTCTCTTTGAACTGTTCTGTAACAACTTCTACGGAATATGGAATTTCTTTATCGTAGTTTAAAAGAATTTTCTCACGGATAGCCTCATTTACAAAGAATCTTTCCGGTTTGTCCGTATATTGGTCTTTGTCATAATAAGGAGGGTTTTCAGGGAGTAAGGATTTGATCTTTGGTAAAATGATCTCTGTATTGAATGCATTAAGTGCAGAAATGGGTAAAATTTCTGCCTTAGGAATTTTGTTATGCCAGTCTTCAACTAATTTTTCAAGTCCTTCCTGAGTAGTCTGGTCTACTTTGTTCAATAAGAGAAGTACCGGAACCGGAATTTTATTCAGTTTATCAATTAAAAATTCCGAAGGTTCTGCTTTATCCGTTACATCAACGATAAAAAGGAACACATCAGCATCCTGTAAAGAATCCTTTACAAAATCCATCATTTTTTCCTGAAGACCATATTTAGGGTCCAATACTCCGGGAGTATCGGAAAATACAATCTGAAGATCATCTTCGTTATAAATACCAAAAATCCTGTGACGTGTTGTCTGAGCTTTCTGTGTTACAATCGCCAGCTTTTCTCCCATTAATTGGTTTAATAAGGTCGATTTCCCCGCATTAGGCTTTCCAACTATATTTACAAATCCTGCTTTGTGCATAAAAATAATATTACGAATTGCAAAGTTAGTAAAAACAAAATTGGTCTTTGTCCTTAATCACAATATTTAAAAAATAAAAATCAAATTTATTTTCTTTGAAAAGCCTTACAAATAAAAGTTTCAGAAAAATTAAGTCACTATTGGGCTATCCGCTTATGCAAAAGAAAAAAATGATCATTTATGTTGTATTGCATTAGTTAAAACTAATATTTTTGACTATTAGAATTCATTTTTATGAATATAGACCAGATTCTTGACCAGATTTACCTTTTGCCCGAAGCTTCTAAAAACAGTTTAAAAACACATATCACTGAAGTTTCTTATTCTAAAGGCTATTGCCTCATGGAGGCCGATAAGGTGATACCCTATCTTTATTTTATCCGAAAAGGAATTGCCCGTGCCTATTCTTCTACTTCGGATAACGATATTACCTTTTGGTTTGGAAGTGAGGGACAATGTGTACTGTCCATGAAAAGCTATGTAGAAGATAAACCGGGCTATGAAAGTATTGAACTTCTTGAAGATTGTGATTTATACAGGCTAGAGACAGAAAATCTCAAAAAGCTGTTCAATGAAGACATTCACATTGCCAATTGGGGGCGAAAACTTGCTGAAGCAGAAATGATAAAATCTGAAGAGCTGATTATTTCAAGGCAATTCAAAACGTCCCTGGAGCGTTACAAGGATATTATATTATATCAGCCGGATTTACTCAAAAGAGTTCAGCTTGGTTATATTGCTTCTTATCTGGGTATAACACAAGTAAGTCTGAGCAGAATTCGTGCTGAGATTAAATAAATTGATTTTTTTAGGATGAAAGCAGGCTAAAGCCTGTTTCTATTGATATAAGAATACATCCAACGCTGATGACGGACTACAAGAAAATCATTGATTACTTCTTATACAGACTGTCATAGCTCCCCTCTTTCAACCTCATCTTCCTCACTAAAATATCATTTTTTAACAATTGTAAAATTTTTTCTCCCTCCAAATTCTGAAATTTGCAGAAGAAAAATGTAAAAAATGAATTGGATTATTTTAATTATTGCCGGATTATTTGAGGTTGCCTTTGCTTCATGTTTAGGAAAAGCGAAAGAAACTTCCGGAACGGAATCGTATTATTGGTTCGCAGGGTTTTTAGTGACTATGACCATAAGCATGCTTCTGTTAATTAAAGCTACTCAGACTTTGCCCATCGGGACAGCATATGCTGTATGGACTGGTATTGGCGCCGTAGGAACAGCCTTAATGGGAATAGTTTTCTTTAAGGACCCTGTAAGCTTCTGGAGAATATTCTTCATTATTACCCTGATTGGATCTGTTATCGGATTAAAAGCTGTTTCTTCTCACTAATATATATATACTTCTATCTATATTAAAATAAAACCGTCTTCTTACTGAAGACGGTTTTATTTATACATAAAAGACTGACAAAGCATACAGCTCTTATTTATTTTTTATAAACGATAGGTAAGATTTCATTGGCTCTCAACCCATACTTTTTTATTTCTGCTTCAGAAAATTTCTGAGAATAGAAGTTAGGATCTGCTTCAAAACCGGCTTTTCTTAAACGGCCAAAATAATCCATTCCATACCAGCGAACATGATCGTACTGTCCAAAATGTTTCTGACGTTCTTTCGGATCTTTAATCGTAAAGTCTTCATAGGTTTTTTCCAGTGAGTTTTTCATCGGAACCTGAAGAATTCCCCATCCTCCGGGTTTCAACACTCTGTATAATTCACTCATTGCTTTGGCATCATCTTCAATATGCTCCAATACATGATTACAGAAAATAATATCAAAACTTTCATCTCCAAAAGGCAGATTCAGAATATCGGCTTTCACATCCACAATCGGAGAATACAAATCCGCAGAAATGTAATTCAGATTGCTCATCCTTTTAAACTTCCTCAAAAATTCCTGCTCTGGTGCAATATGCAGGACTTTATAGTTTTTGATGAAAAAATCAGTTTCATTCTGAAGATACAGCCACATCTGACGGTGTCTTTCCAGACTTAGCGTTCCGGGAGAAAGAGCATTTTCTCTTTGTTTCCCATATCCATAGGGAAGAAATTTACGATAAGATCTTCCGTCAATAGGATCATAAAACTCGTCTCCTTTGAAAAACTGATAGATAAGTGGTCTTGCCCAGATGCTCATTTTAATGAGCATCGGACGTGGAATTTTATTCAGTAAAAGTTTAGTAACCTTCTTCATTAAAAATCCAGTTGGAACTGCTTTTCTTCATCACTTACAATACCTAATGCTTCGTAAACATATTGGAATGTTGAAAGCAATACAGGTTTACCGTTGATCACGGCTACATCATGTTCAAAATGGGCAGAAGGTCTATTATCCAAAGTAGTTACAGTCCATCCGTCATTATGAAATTTCACTTTCTCAGTTCCAAGGTTCACCATCGGTTCAATAGCAATGGCCAGACCATCCTTGATCACCTTTCCGCTTCCCTGTCTTCCGTAGTTAGGAACCTGTGGGTCTTCATGCATTTTTCTTCCTAAACCGTGTCCTACAAGCTCTCTTACGACTCCATATCCTTCTTTCTCACAATGTGCCTGAATGGCATGGGAGATATCTCCGATTCTTTTTCCTCTGACACATTGTTCAATTCCTTTGTATAAAGATTCTTTGGTAACCTGCAGTAATTTTTTTACTTCCGGTTTCACTTCACCGATTTCAAAAGTATAGGCATGGTCTCCTACAAATCCATTCAGAATAACACCGCAGTCTACAGAAAGAACATCTCCTTCCTGCACAACTTCGTTATTCGGAAAGCCGTGAACAACCTGTTCGTTTGGGGAAATACACAGGGAATTCGGGAAACCGCCGTATCCTAAAAATGCAGGTTCAGCTCCATGATCTTTAATGAAATCATGAGCCAGTTTATCCAGATATAAAGTAGTAATTCCCGGTTTAATTTCTTTTGCCAACATTCCCAATGTTTTAGAAACCAATCGGGCACTCTCCTTCATAAGACGTAATTCGTCTATCGTTTTTAATTGAATCATTGTTGTATAATGTTAGATATGAGATGTTAGAAGTTAGATTGTCGCATTATGCCAATTTTACTTCCAATCATCTTATGAACTTTCTATAATAAATATAAAAAATCTGAAGCTCGGGATATTAAAAAATAACATCTAATATCTGGCTTCTCACTTATATTTACCAGAAAAGTCCTTTTTTCTTTTCTTTTTTTAATTTTGAATAGGCAAGAACTTCTTTTCCTTCTACACGGAATTCTATTCTTTCCTGAATAATATTGTAGATTTCACCCCATCCAGGGAATCCGCCTAAATTTCTGTCGTCAATGAACCAGTCTGCATCTAATTTTCTGGATTGATTCTCAGAATCGAAAACCTCACCTTCAAAACTTGAATTAACGGCATAAAACTCTATTCCGTTCTGCTTGCAAAACTCTACTGCTTCTTCTAATGTTTTTCCGTGTCTGTATGTCCAAAGAATAAGTCTGAAACCTTCTGCCTGAAGTCTTTTTAATGTTTCAAATGCAAAGATCTTCGGTTTTCCAATTGCCGGATAAGCATCATCAACAATAGTTCCGTCAAAGTCAACAGCAATTTTTTTATTATTTAACATTTTGTCTTTTTTTTAGCTTTGCAAAGATAAGAAATAAAAAGAGTGCCAAAAAACAAAGGCACTCATAGTTTTTATAATTTAAGTAAAACAGGCTGATCTTAGCTTTTTACCCACCTGAACTGGAACTGAAGATCCGGTGTAGACACTCTGTCTGTGATTTTCTGTAATCTTGCAGGAAGCTTCATTAAATACTCCTGTGCCTTTTCTGCTTTTTCTGTAAGACCTTTTACATGCTCAATTTTCCATTCATCCAGCAGATCTTTCATAATATTGATATAATCCTGACCTGTATATACCATACATCTCTGTGCAGCATCTGAGAAATGCCCCCAAAGTTCTCCCGCTTTCTGTCCTGACTGTCTCATCAGGTGAGCCGGCATTACAATTTTCTTGCGCATCATATCTTCAAAAGCAAGAATCATTTCCGAAGGATCTATTTCCAGAATTTTAGCAACGAAATGTTTGTAAGCTTTTGCGTGTCTTGCTTCATCAGCAGCGATTACACCACACATTTTAGCGAGTTTTCCGTTTCCGGACTGTTTGGCAAGAGTTCCTACTCTTCTGTGAGAAATATTAGTAGCAGTTTCCTGGAAGCTTGTATAAATAAAGTTTCTGTACGGATCCATACTGGTTCCTAAATCAAAACCGTCATTAATTAAATATTGAGTAGTAATTTCAACTTCTCTCATATTTACTCTTCCACACAGATAAAGATATTTATTTAATAAATCTCCATGTCTGTTTTCTTCTGCGGTCCACGCTCTTACCCAGTTTGCCCAGCCTACTGTTTCTTCCTGATTGATTCCTTCCACTCCCATTAGCCAAGACTCATAGGAAGGAAGCGCTTCTTCTGTTATACAGTCCCCGATCAGGGTTACAAAAAGATCATAAGGCATTTCACGTGCAAAAGTCTGAATTTCTTCTAAATCATGTTTAAATTCTTCGCTTGAAGGATCTGGCAGATAGTCAGAAGGCTGCCATATTTTTTCGATTGGTGTTAAAAATTTATCAAGAAAAGAACCTACTTCCTTTTCCAATATTCCCATTACTTCTTTCCTAACAAGCTTTTGATACATTTTACTATTCAGTTTTTAATTAGCAAAGATATGATTTATTTATTATTTATCGCATAATAAAGTATGCAACTCATACCTTATCTGACATAAATCATAAAAAAAATACCGCTATCTACTATATAACGGCATTTTTTTATGATTATTATTGAATATTAATTAACCAAAACGTTTCCTGTCATTGTATCTGGTATTTCAACCCCCATTACTTTAAGGATCGTAGGTGCAACATCGCCCAGTTTACCGGGCTTTAAGTTCCATGTCTGCTCTTTATCCATAACAATGAAAGGGACCAGATTGGTGGAGTGTTGGGTATTTGGAGTTCCATCCGGATTCATCATGACATCGGAGTTTCCATGATCGGCAAGAATGAAAACTGCATACCCGTTTTCATAAGCAGCTGTGGCTACTTTTTCAATACATTGATCCACAGCTTCCGCTGCTTTTACAGCGGCTTCAAAAACACCGGTATGGCCCACCATATCTGTATTGGCAAAATTCAGACAAACAAAATCAGCGGTTCCCTGCTCCAGCTCCGGCAGAATCGCATTCGTAATATCATAGGCTGACATTTCAGGTTTTAAATCATAGGTGGGAACATCTTTAGGGCTTGGACACAGCAGTCTTCTTTCTCCTTCAAATTCCTGTTCTCTTCCTCCGGAGAAGAAGAAAGTAACGTGTGGATATTTTTCTGTTTCCGCAATTCTGATTTGAGATTTACCATTCTTTTCAAGAACTTCTCCCATAGTTTCCGCCAACACGTTTTCATCAAAAACAACCTGTACGTTCTGGAACGTTTTGTCATAATTCGTCAGCGTAATATAATACAGATTAAGTTTATGCATTGCATATTCAGGGAAATCTTTCTGAGAAAGCACTTCAGTAATTTCTCTACCTCTGTCTGTACGGAAATTGAAACAGATGACCACATCATTATCTATGATTTTTGCTACCGGAACCACATTCCCTGTAGCCGTAGTATTCACTAAAATGATTGGTTTAAGGAATTCATCTGTTACGTTATGGTCATACGAATCTTTAATGGAAGTCAAAGCATCAGTTGTTTCCAGTCCCACACCGTCAACAAGAGCGTCATAAGCTAACTTAACACGTTCCCATCTCTTGTCTCTGTCCATTGCGTAATATCTTCCTACTACAGTCGCCAGTTTTCCGGTAGTGGCTTCCATATGTTTTTGAAGATCTTCGATAAATCCCAGTCCTGAATGTGGGTCACAATCTCTGCCGTCTGTAAAGGCATGAACAAAAACATTTTCATTCAGACCGGATTCTTTAGCAGCAGTTAACAATCCTTTAAGGTGATTAATATGAGAATGTACTCCTCCATTGGAAACCAGTCCGATAAAATGGAGTTTTTTATTTTCTTTTTTTGCATATTCAAATGCATCCTGGATCACTTTTTCCTGTCCTAAGGTTCCATTTTCAACAGCCATATTGAGCTTTACCAGATTCTGATAAACGACTCTTCCTGCTCCCAGGTTCATATGACCTACTTCGGAATTTCCCATTTGTCCTTCCGGAAGACCTACAGCCAGGCCGCTTGCTTCAAGGGTGGTGTGTGGAAATTTTTTATAACAGCTGTCTATGAAGGGGGTATTTGCTTTATCTATTGCAGAAACGTCAGGGTTTGTCCCCAATCCCCATCCGTCAAGGATTGCCAGTATTGCTTTTTTTGACATTTTGTAAAACTTTTGTTATACAAAATTATCGAATTTCCTATGAATAGAAGAATTTGAAGTTCTGAATTTTATTTATTAAGAGTAAAAAGAAAAAATCTGCAAGGTCTGCGAACTATATTATTCTTGCAGATTTTGCAGATTTTAGAATGTATGATTAAGTTTTCAACCATTGGCATCAACTCTAATTCTTAAACCAACTGGTAATCTTATAAGTCAGCTTTTTTGATTTTCTATTTTCGATCCTGATGTTCTGCCCTTTTTCCAGACCTTTTACATTTGCTTCCTGATTCCAGTTTCCTTTCGTAAACTTCAATTGTGCCGGCAAATATATTTGTAAGGTAAGTGCTCTTTCAAGATCACTCTTTCTTTCCATTTTAATTGAGGATGCACTCCAGTTTCCCAACCCTTTCTGATTTCCTGCCATATAAACCTCATCATTTTTATCGGGAACATTCACTACAATTGTTACTTCCGAAGGCTCCCCTGAAAATTCTTTGAAAAAATCATCATACTTCAAATTCTTTTCTTTTGCATAGGCCTGAATATAAGAATCCAGAAAACCACTTTCCTGTAAAAATGAAAATGGATCTTCAATGTTTAAAATATCATATACAGCTTTATGTTTATCGGTCTGTTTATTGAAATAGGCTTCACATATTTTGTATCCTATCCAATATCCTAGATCATTGGGCCTGTCGTCTTTTTGGGAGGTCCAATAAAACCAGTCTCTGAGATCGTCACTTTTATATCTTGTTACAAATTCTCTGTACAATTCGTCTGAATGGGCTTCACCATACTGAAACGCTTTTTCATTCATAGGTTCTCCGGAAACAAATTCTCCGATAAAATCAGCCCCTCCCTCTGTTAAAGCTTGTTTTAATAAAGATTCATTGCCTTTGTTATTTTGCTGAAAATGAACCATTTCATGAACAATAAGAGGTACTACCCCATCCAGATTTTTAAACAGTTCGGTTCCGATTGATATTCCTTCATTGGAAGAATTCCCACCCGTATTCATTCTTCCATATACGAAATATACAGTTGAGAATTTAGCATTTGGATACCAATATTTTAAAGCACTATAACTTGCTTTTAATTTTTTATCTTTTGCAGCAATTCCGTGTAATATATTTCTGCTTGTAAGATATTTCTCTTTATTTTCTTTTACTGTAACATACAGAGAGTCTGCATTAATGATGCGGTTTTTGATAAAACTTTTCACTCCCGGCGAACCATTTTCTATGTACTCTACAAAAGGATTAGAAGTGGATGTTTCCATTTTATCAAAAGCTTTCCAGAAGTTTTGTGCATCTTTTGTTTCTAAAATTGCGTTTAGAGGATCTTCTGTAAATTGAGCATTTATTGTTCCGAAAGCCAATAAAGCGACTGTTATAAGGGAATGGGTTAATAGTTTCATTGAGTGTAAAAAAATAGTTTTGTTACTAACGGTCAGAATTCGAGAATTGTTATATTAAAAAAAAAAAAACAAAGGCACGAAGTTATTTAAGATGGAGTATAAAGGGAAAAATAGATAGAATTTTATTAATTTTGCTTCATGGACTTACGTGATCAACTGAAGAATCTTTTTCCTGAACATGAAGAGCAGGATTTTGAAATGCCTGAAGAAGAATTCAAGCAGAAAGAACCATTGGTATGCAAATTTGAGAAGAAAGGAAGAAATGGCAAACCTGTAACGATTGTTGAGGGTTGGGAAGGCAGTGAAGAGGATCTGAAAAAGATCTCAAAGAAAATAAAAACCACCTTAGGAATAGGCGGTTCTGAAAAGGACGGAACGATTATCATTCAGGGAGATAACCGTGATAAAATAATGGCTATCCTTAAAGATATGGGATACAAAACCAAACGTGTCGGCGGATAGGTTTTGATCTTCCCCTTTAAGAGCTCCATTAGCACCATACAGGCAAGATAGGTCTTTTAAGCCTACTCAACTTTTCATAATACGGTTTTCGGCATAATTTCCGGGGAATCATTAAATAAAATTTTCCATATGTTTTTTACTGTAAATACCAAGACGAAACATAAAATATTTCAGTAAAATCTACTGGTTTACAAAGCCATAACATTTCTTTTACCTGGTATTGCATTTAAATTAAAGTCATCAGAATGAATAGTACTTTTACAAACAACTTATGAAATATTAATAACCCATAACAAGGGTTTACCCGATTTCATGAGCATTTAACGACAAAAAAATTATAATAATTTTAATAACAGATTAAAACAGGTATAAAGAGATTTTTTACTAATTTTAAACCCCGAAATCAAATTCATTATTCTTAAACAGACGGTTCTTTCTAAACACCGGTAAAAAATAATGGCGGAGGTTATTGGGAGAGGATTTTTTTTAATTGATTCAACACATCAAGACTAAAATACCACACCATTTTCATTGATTAAAATAAAAAAATATATTATGCTAAATAAGCTTGCTGCCTCAGAACTTGTTCTGAATGAAGACGGAAGTGTTTACCACTTAAATCTCTTACCTGAAGATATTGCCGATAAGATCATTCTTGTAGGTGATCCTGACAGAGTAGCAAAAGTTTCAAAATATTTTGACACTGTAGAGATCAAAAAAAATAAAAGAGAATTTTATACGCATACCGGTACTCTTCGTGGAGAAAGAATCACAGTAATGTCAACAGGGATTGGTACTGAAAACATCGATATCGTGATGAACGAACTTGATGCTTTAGTTAATATTGATCTTAAAAACAAAGAATTTAAAACCGAACACAAAGCTCTTGAGCTATTCCGTATGGGAACCTGCGGAAGTGTAAACCCTGATGTACAGGTAGACAATATGCTGGTGACTCAGAATGTAGTAGGATTAGACGGGCTAATGCACTTTTATCAGGATTATAACTTTGAGAATGAATTTTCTAAAAGCTTCTTAGAAAGATTTCCTTATGAAAAAATCAAACCTATGCTTTATTTTTCGGACTGGGCAGAGGAAATGGGAGCTTACTACAAAGATGCAAAATACCACGGTAATACTGCTACATTCCCGGGATTCTATGCACCACAAGGAAGACAGCTTCGTCTGAAAGCAGTAGATGACAAATTCCTGGAAACATTAAATGATCTTGGAATCACGAATTTCGAAATGGAAACTTCTGCGATCTATGCCCTTTCCAAATTATTAGGTCATAAAGCAATTACGGTAAACAATGTTATTGCCAACAGAAGACGTGGTGAATTCTCAGCAGACCACCATGCTTCTGAGAAAAACCTTATCGAATGGGTATTGGAAAGAATTATTAAATAATTGTTTTAACGATTATTCGCAATAAAAAGCTGTTCTCTGAGAGAACAGCTTTTCTTTTTTCAGGTTTTAGCTGAATATGTATTAAAGTATTAAAGTATAAAATTACAAATGAAAAAAAGTTGGGTCAGGATACTGAAAAATAAAGTTCAGATCTGAAGATAATTTTGAAGATAAAATCTTTTTTCCCTTTGCAGCCTCTTCTTCATGATAAGGCAAATTCTTCTGTGCTTTAATCACCTGTTCTTTTGTCGGATGAACAGGAGCCGTTACATTATACAGCTCCGATTGCGTTCCTTTTTTTATCATTTCAGAAATAGCAGCTGCAATATCGGCGTAATGGATATGATTTACTGCAAAATCAAGGTTCGAAACATTATAATTCTTAAGCAGCCTGTTATCTCCCATCAAACCGCCCAGTCTTAAAATATTGATCTGCGGATATTTATTCTTCATCATTCTTTCTCCTGAAACTTCCTCCAGCGGAACATCTTTCTCAGTAAATTCCTGTGAAATATCCGGATAAACCCCTGTAGAGCTCATGAGAAAAATCTGCCCTTTAAAATCTCCGATAAATGATGATAAGTTCTGAAGCCTGTTATATAAAGAACTCACACAGCAGGTTTTATCCGAAATCGGGATGGTGATGATGACTGCGTCCAGCTCATTGATGACATACCACTCCGGATAAGGACTGGTACGCTGATAATCTGCAAAAACAGCTGCTGATGCATTGAAGCCTCTTGCATTAAGTGCATCGGCATTTTCCTGAGTGGTTGCTGTTGTATAAATATCATATTCATCAGCCATTAAAGCTGCAATTCTGATTCCCAGCCATCCACAGCCTATTATTCCTATTTTTTTCATATATGTTTATTGGTCTGAGTTCTCAGGATTTCATCGAATGTCTTCATTAATACATCTTTTGTTGTATCCTCCAGGCTGATGCATTGCTGAACAGCTTCCGGAATATCTCCGGCCTTATCTTTAAGAGCCAGCCCATGATCTGTAAGGTCAATCATTACAATTCTTTCATCTTCTGAGCTTCTGGTTCTTGTTACAAGTCCGTTCGTTTCCATACGCTTAAGTAAAGGAGTAAGAGTTCCGTTATCGAGATGAAGATCGTCTCCTATTTTACTGATATTCATGCTTCCCTTTTCCCAGAGTACAAGCATCACAAGATATTGAGGATAAGTGAGTGAAATGTTGTCCAGATAAGGTTTATATAACCCTGTAATGTATCTTGAAACAGCATATGTTTTAAAGCACAAATGTTCAGAAAGGTTCATGTTCATAATTTTAAGAGATAAAGGTAGTTAATTTATTTTGCACACAATATATTTGTTCGCAATATTTATGGAGGCAAAAAATAAAGACCTCCAATAACGGAGGTCCTCAACACCATATCAACTATATAAAAAAACTATTATTTAAAACTCGTTAATCATCACATAGAAATGACCGGAATACAGACTATTTGCGCTCCCTGAAATATTGGTAAGATTTACCGTCACACTGGAGGTAGAAGTCATTCTCGGATTAGATACTGAAAAGGATGAATTCCCTGCAAAATCTCCGGCGGGTGAAACCACTACAACAGCCCTTGTAGATCCCAGCTGCAATCCTGGCGGAAGTGTAATTTCCAGTGTAGTAGATTTTCCGGGAGGCATATTTTGGATAGATATT
The DNA here is from genome assembly GCF_019236175.1 of Chryseobacterium sp. Classification (GTDB taxonomy): domain Bacteria; phylum Bacteroidota; class Bacteroidia; order Flavobacteriales; family Weeksellaceae; genus Chryseobacterium. The sequence goes on along the minus strand of NZ_JAFAJM010000012.1, from coordinate 30,523 downwards.
CCGGGCCAGGCTTCAAAACTGATCTGATTTTTCTGGATACTTCCTTTATCTCCCAGTTTAAACTGTCCGTTTACATCCAGTTTAGCAGAGGTATTCGGAGCAACTGTTCCAATCCCTACATTTGCATTATTATTCCCCAGAACAATGGCATTGGCCTGTGAGGTAGCTGCTCCGTATCCTACTGCTGTTGAATATTGTCCCAACGCATTGGCGCCTGAGCCCAACGCTGTTGAATTTTCATTATTGGTAACAGCATTATATCCTAAAGCTGTTTCGTTATTGGTATTAGTCTTTGCGTTATATCCTATCGCTATGGACTGGAAACCTCCTGCTGAAGAGTTATTTCCCACCGCTGTAGACTCATTTTTAGATGTTTTCGCGTTATATCCTATTGCCGTTGATTTAAATGCTCCTGCTGTTGATTTGTTTCCAATGGCCAGGGCATCATTTGCCGAAACCACTGCTGCACTTCCAATGGATATTCCCTGAAAGGCTGAACTTGAACTTCCGATGGCAATTCCGTTTTGTCCTGCACTAGCTCCTTGTCCGAAACTTACAGAATTATCAACCCCCAGTCTCCCCACCGGTAAAGAATTTGCTTTAAAAATCAGATCATCCATTGTCTGTGTTCCTAAAGATAAATTGGTGTTGGATGCTCCGTAATTGCCGGTATTGGTGCCGGAAGTATTCCAGCCGGTTCCGTTATCTTTATTGGTATTCGCTTCTGTAGTGGTTGAAAACTTATTCCATTTAGAGGCATACCAGTAATAAAAACCGGTTTCCGACAAACCACCTTTTCCGTTATTCCAAACGATAAGCCCGTCTGCAGGAGATGCTACCGTTGAACTGTCTGATAGAGATGTTAAAGCAATGCTTGGAAGAAGCAGCCCTTTATCTTTTGCGTTGATCTGCAACATCGCCGAAGGATCAGGACTAGGCGTACCTATCCCTACTTGAGCGAATGTAAAAGTCGCAAACCACAAAAAGAATAAAGTGAGTCGAAATGTATATTTTCCTGGCATCGCTGTGTATTTTTCGGAGGTGCAAATATACGAATTTTTAATAAATACGCAATTTTATTGAAAAATATCAAATCAGAAATGCAATATAGTTGGTAAAATAATATTTATTCACCAACAAATGAAAAATATTTATTATCAATGCTTTAGAACATACATAGGTTTTAAAACCCACCCATAACTCAACTTTAAGCTTACAAAAACAATATATGGTATTTATAAAAAAAATCACCTAAAATTGAATTTAATCAAATTAATCACTTTCTAATGAAACAATTTTTGATATGATCATTCACCATTCCTGTAGCCTGCATGTGTGCATAAACTACCGTAGAGCCCATAAATTTAAAACCACGTTTCTTGAGATCTTTTGGTATTCTGTCGGAAATTTCTGTTGTTGCAGGGACATCTGATAAAGAGCCGGGCTGATGATCAATGGGTTTTCCGTCTATAAAACCCCAGATATAATCTGAAAAACTGCCAAATTCTTTTTGAACTTCTATAAATTTCCGGGCATTGGTAACCGCTGCCATTATTTTTAGCCTGTTTCTGATAATTCCGGCATCGTTCATCAGGGTTTCTATTTTTTTGTCAGTATACACCGCTACTTTCTGATAATCGAAATGATCAAAAGCTTTTCTGAAATTATCTCTTTTAGAAAGAATGGTGTACCAGCTTAATCCGGCCTGGAAGCTTTCAAGAATTAAAAATTCAAAGATAGTCCTGTCATCATATACGGGTCTTCCCCACTCTTCATCGTGATATTTTCTGTACAGGTCATCTTTTTCACACCAGCCGCAACGAATTTTTTCCATATCATTACTATTTCCATTAAAGTTAAGAGCCTTTAGGATAAAAACAACAAAATATTATGAAAAGTTTAACAATGTCAACCCATTTTAGGAATGGTTATTGTAATTTACTAATAACACAATCAAATTTTAAAATATAGTATTATGAACAATTCAGAGTATAACAAAGCGGAAAATGCAGTTAATAATGTAGAAAATAATTTACAGAATGCAGCAGACAAAGCCAAGTGGAAAATCAATGAATTGGCAGACAGAGCCAAGGATTATATTAATGAACAAAGGGATAACGATGAAGAAGCTAATCAGGAGGGATGGCTCGACAGGGTAAAAGCTAATGTTTCCGATGCATGGGAAGACATCAAGGATAAAGCGGATGAGGCATGGGAAAAAACCAAAGATGCAGCGGAAGATGTAAAAGCAGAATGGAACAAGAAAACCAATTAAAATTTCAGTCATATAAATATTTTCAAGAAAATGGAGTCTTAAATTGATAAGGCTCCATTTTTATGATGTCATAACCACAAATTATTGTTACATTTGTAATTCAATAAACATTAAAAAATTATGTCATACGGTTTACTTAAAGGCAAAAAGGGAATTATTTTTGGAGCCCTTAATGAACAATCTATCGCATGGAAAGTTGCTGAAAGATGTCATGAAGAAGGTGCAGAGTTCATTTTATCTAACGCACCTATCGCTATGAGAATGGGAGAATTAAATGCTTTAGCTGAAAAGACGGGTTCTGAAGTAATAGGTGCTGATGCTACTTCTGTAGAAGATCTTGAAAAACTTTTTGATGCCGCAGTAGCAAAATATGGTAAAATAGACTTTATCCTTCACTCTATAGGAATGTCCGTCAACGTGAGAAAAGGAAAACATTATACAGAGATGAATTATGACTGGTTGGAAAAAGGATGGGACGTTTCTGCTGTATCTTTCCACAAAGTAATGCGTGTAGCTTGGGAAAAAGACTGTATGAACGAATGGGGAAGCATCCTTGCTCTTACCTATATCGCAGCTCAGAGAACATTCCCTGACTATAATGATATGTCTGATAACAAAGCGTATCTGGAAAGTATCACAAGAACTTTCGGATACTACTGGGGAGAGAGAAAAGTACGTGTAAATACAATATCCCAGTCTCCTACTCCTACTACGGCGGGAAGCGGCGTAAAAGGTTTCGGAGGATTCCTCGGATATGCTGAAGATATGTCTCCGCTAGGAAATGCTACAGCTCTTGACTGTGCCAATTACTGTGTAAGCTTATTCTCGGATCTTACCCAAAAAGTAACGATGCAGAACCTTTTCCATGACGGAGGTTTCAGCAATACAGGAGTTACTCAGAAAGTAATCAACAGATATGATCTTGATTAATTCTTAGATCATTATACCGATACATTGAAGGCTTTGCAAGAGGCCATTGATTAAACCGCAATACATTATACAAAATGTGTTGCGGTTTTCTTTTAAAGCAAGTTTATCCCTTGAAAAATATCCCCTATAAACCCGAATTTCATTTTCGTACTGTCATAAATATAAGTATTTGATTAACAAGATATAGCGAATCAATTCATCTTTAGAAATTCAGGGCCGGAATTCTAACTGATCTCTTTTTTTATCTATATTTGGTGATATACAATCAAAAAAACACACATGATCTTATGGAAAAACATATCTCCAATTCTGAGAAGATTTCGGAGAATCATATAGCAGGGATTAACCGCGTGGTGAAGCTGGATATTGTGATCGGCGGAAAAATAATTCGGCATTTCAAACATTTCCGGCTAGAGCAGACTGCCAGAAAACACCACAGCTTTGAACTGATTCTTGCCCATGATTCTTTAGAAGAAATTCAGGATCATACCCTTGAAGAAGCCCGCCGGTTTTTAGGAAAACGACTCACGGTAACTTTTACATATAAAGACCCTGAAAACGAAAGCCCTGAAAGAACTTTTGCAGGGATTGTCACAAAAGTGGCCTTCAGCCAGGAAAAGATGAGCCTGGGAAATCTTGTCCTGAAAGGATACAGCCCCACGATACTGATGGATTCCGCTCCGCATACTCAAAGTTTTGGCGGCAATCAGCCAGTCAATACATCGATTATTGCTGATAGAGTTTACCAACATTACTTGAACAACGGAGAGGTATCGTTGCAACAAGTGGAAATCAGCAGACAAGGCCAATTCAGGTTTTAAGACCAAGTTGGAGGGATATGATTAAAAATTATCCAAATACATCTATACAGTCAAAAGATTTATATAATGACATTGGAGGTAACTTTCCAAAATTCAAAACAGATAAAGAATTATTAGAATCCTATTTAGCAAATTCCTGTGCAATAAGAATGAGTAGAGGATTAAATCTAAGCGGGTTTAAGCTTCCCTCTAATAATAAGGGGTATGGCACAGGAGGAGGAGTCATGAGCGGAAAGAATAAGCTCTTTTACTGGTTAAGAGTTAAAGAATTATGTTCATATCTTGCAAATCATTTGGGAAAGCCTGAAATAGATATTAAATTAGACAAAATACAAATGCCTGATGTTTACAAAAAAAAGAAAAATGTAACTTCTACTGAATGGCAGCAATTAAAGGCAATGAAAAAAGTAATAAGTACTACTGAATGGGCTAGTCTTAGAAAAACACAGGGTGTAATTGTTTTTGATGTATCAGGATGGGATGATGCAACAGGACACTTTACTTTATGGGATACACAACACTTAATATATCCTGGCGGACCTGAGCATGACGATCCTACAAGTTCCAGATATTACTTTAGTATGTTAGATCTTAAAATAAATAAGAAAAATGAACTTGATTTTGTACAAACCAATAGAATAAGAGTATGGGAATTAAAATAATAGCAATCTTCATGTTAATTGGAAATACAATATATTCTCAATCAAAAGAAGAAATACAAACAGTAAAAAAATACGCGTTACAAAAATGTTTAAAAGAGAATTACAACTCAATTGACCCAACTTTCATTAGTCATGATTATTCAGCATCCTATATTGTACAAATAAAAAATGCGGATCCTAATATCTTGAATAAAATAAATGATTTTACTATAAAGAATACTTCCCAATATTATAAGATGGGAGTAGCAGAGAATTTAGATGATAGTAAGGCAAATTATGTTTTCTGGCATTGTATGAATTTCTATGAATCAAAAGAATTAGACAACTATGTAAGAAAACTTATTGGAGTAATACCAAAAAAGGAAACCTCAAAAAAATGATAAAATGTCCCAGCATATCACTGATACCACTCAGCTAAAATGTGATAAAGGAAGTACACCAACTCCACTCACAGTAACTAGTCAATCTTTTATGAGTATTGACGGAAAACTGCAGGCTACGGAAGAGGACAGGCAACCCAATACCAATATTAAACCTTTTGGAATATGTAGTGTGTTAAGGACTTCCTGTACGCCTTCACCTGTTAAGTGGGATAATACCTCTGATTTTGAAATTGAGGATAAAAAAGAACTTTTAGATTCCTCTACTTGTCAATGCTCTGTTGGTGGGAAAATATCCATCATACAATCTAATCAGAATTTCGTTAAAGAATAAGATCATCATAAATGATATAAAAGAATTTTATTACTATTTAACACCAGATGGAACAAGTGGAGAGCTATTAAAATTTTGGGCCGTGATGGTGAAAAGCAAATAAATAAATTTCATATCATGTCACAAAAAATCACCGATACCGCCCAATTATTCTGTAACCAAGGAATAGCACCAGGTAATCTAAGTGTTACCAGTCAGCATTTCTCTACCGCTGAAGGGAAATATATTGCTACGGAGCAGGATAAACAGGCAGATATCAATATTCAATCTTTTGGGCTATGTAAATTAAAACCTACTTCGGGCGGATATTTACCATGTATTCCTGCACCAATTGCCTGGGAAAAAACAACAGAAAAAGATACCATCAATAATTATAAAATTCTTACAGAAAATTCATTTTGTCTGTGTGGAACAGGTGGGAAAATTGAAGTATCCAACAAAGGACATGCGGAAAGACATGAAGCTATGGATTAGATCTGAGCTCAAGACTTTGTAGTCAACTGATTAATTTTTTAATATTGTTAAGAAGCACCTACAACGTTTAGATTATAGAATAGAAATAGGGAAATTTTAAAAATTGATGCGACCATAAAAATCGGCGGCCTCTTTGAGGCCGCCGAACTCACAAAATAATATTAATATGAAATTATAAAATTACAGTCTGTATAGAGTGTGCAGGTGCATTCAACTTGGCTGCCATCCCTTCGATCCAGAGATTGGTTTCGATATCGTTATCCGAATCATTCATAATTACGGTAACCAGTTGTCCGTTTTCATTCATAAATGCACTTGAGGTAAGCGCAGCTCTGTTTGAAGAACTTCCTATTCTCTGGGCATTAGGTTTTATATATTTTGAAACATGACCTATATAATAGTATTCATAAGTATAGAACACCTCTCCTGTTTTGGTATCTGCAATAATCGGGGCAAAGCAGAAATTCCCTTTATGATTGGGGCCTCCGGTTTCATCTAACAGAATATTCCAGTCTGTCCATAAAGCGTTTCCTTTATTGAAATCATTCAGCATATTTTTCCCATACAATTCTCCAAGGCTTACATCATAGATTTTATCCATTTTGAACTGCTCTTTACACCCTTCGGTAAAGGCAAGGAATTTATCCGGAAAAGCTCTGTGGGTTTCTGCCAGATTGTCGAAAAGCTGCGTTTTATTATTCCATGTTTCATACCAGTGATATCCTATTCCATGAGCATATTTTGACGTTTCAGGATCACTTAAAGTCGTAGTGGCTCTTTGGTAAATCAGATCTCTGTTATGATCCCAGATCATTACTTTTTTATCTTTATATCCGTTTTTCCAGAGCGTAGGTCCTAAATTGTTTTTCAGGAACTCCCCTTCTTCCTCTGCCGTATAGATACAGGATTCCCAGCTTTGAGTCGCCATAGGTTCATTCTGAACGGTTAATCCCCAGATATTGATTCCTCTTTTTTCGTATTCTTTAATAAATTTTATATAGTAATCGGCCCAGGTCTGATAATATTGATTTTCCAGTCTCCCCCCTTTGTAAAGGCTTTGATTGGATTTCATCCAGGCCGGCGGGCTCCAGGGAGAAAAATAAAATGTAAAATTATTTCCGACTGCATTTTTTGCTTCTTTGATCATTGGAATTTTATATTTCTCATCATGAGCAATATTGAAAGACTTCAGAGAAGTATCATTATCTGCTACGTACGTATATGAATCACTGGAAAAATCACAGGAGTTCATATTGGTACGAACAACCGTATATCCCAGTCCGTTTTTACCAAAATAAGCTTCTAAAATTTCCTTCTGTTTATTTTTAGGCATTTTATAAAATGTTTCTGCAGAAGCATCAGTAATAGCCCCTCCTATTCCGATCAGTTTTTGATATTTAAAATGGGGAGCTACAAAAATACAGGCCTCCGTTTCTTTAGGCTGTCCGAATTTTTCAAACTTCACCATTCCTTTATCAGCCATTTTTTCATTGGCTTTAGAGTTGGTAAGAATTACTTTAGCTGTTTTACCTTCATTTTTTTTCCAATAGTTCTGAGCATTGGCATTAAAGACCACCCCTACTACAAAACAGCTTACAATTAGTTTTCTCATGATTTTTTTATTTTTGGACCTATACGTCCTCTTTTCATTAATTATTCTGATAGACTCTTACGTAATCTATATAATACTTTTGTGGGAAAATACGGTCATCAATACCTTCCTTTCCACCCCAGAAACCACCTATTGCCAGATTGAGTATGATAAAATAAGGACGGTCAAACGGCCAGGCTTCACCGGTTTTCTCCTTGTTTTCATAGGTAAAAAACTTATGATCATCAATATAAACATCAATCTTTTCCGGGGTCCAGTCTGCCTTATAAACATGAAATTTCTCACTGGCATCCTTTACCAGCAGTGTATCTGTTTTCTGAGTTCCCTGAATATGATTGTATTTTTTAGTATGTACCGAAGCATGGATGTATCCCTGATTATACCCTACATGTTCCATAATATCCAGTTCACCGTCATCCGGCCATTTTTTCATATTCTCACTCATCATCCAGATCGCCGGCCATGTTCCTCTTCCTTTTGGAAGCTTTGCGCGTACTTCTATAGTTCCGTATTGAAAAGAGAATTTCCCTTTGGTTAAAAGTCTTGCGGAAGTATAGGCGCTCTTTTCCCAATTTTCTTTTCTTGCTTCAATGACAAGGCTTCCATTTTCCATTCTGGCATTTTCAGGTCTGTTTTTTGTGTAAAACTGAGCTTCATTATTTCCAAATCCTTCTCCGCCTACATCATAACTCCATTTCGCGGGATCAGGAAGGCCTTTTCCGTTAAACTCATCACTCCAGATCAGTTTTCTTGAAGAGTCGGCTCTGGCCGCCGTACAGCTCATGGCAGAGACAGCCAATACTACTGCGCAAAGCTGAATGATGTTTTGAAATCTAAACTTCATAGAGTCATTATTTTTTAGCTGGTATCGTTTTCCTGTTCTCTATTAAAAGATATATGTTGCTGCAGATTGTCCTGAAATTCTTACAGCAGCGGTTTTCCCGGCAAATTTAATATTAAAATTCTCATCTTCTTTATGATCATTGTGAACAATTAACACTATTTTCCCGGATGGAGTCATAAAAGCGACTGTTGATAAATGATCAGTCTGTGTGGAAGCAATACGCTGTGAACCGGCAGGAACAAATTTAGACGCATGGGCAATAATATAATAAGCCACGTTCCTTGTAAAATTTTCATTATCGGAAATCGTTATGGCTCCCTTACATTCCGTACATCCGCCTTCTGTGTGCGGGCCGTATTGCGGGTCATTGGCAAGATTCCATTCGAGAGCAGTCCTGCTCCAGTTTCTCATAGAACCGATAATAACATTCTTCGTGTGCCAGTTCAGGTCTTCGTTAAAACTTCCTTTGGAACCTGTCCATTGTTCAGTAAAGTACAGGTTTTTATCAGGAAAAGTATTGTGAACTGTTGTTAATGCTGAAATATCACCCTCATACAGGTGAAAAGCCGATCCGTCTATATATCGATAAGCCTCAGGATCTTTCAGAATATCAATGGCATATTCAGGTTTATTGCAGTTGTGGTCATACACCACAATTTTAGTTCTGATTCCGTTCGCTTTAAATACTGGTCCCAGATGATTTTTTATAAAATCTCCCTGTTGGGTTGAAGGCATATACAGACTGGGATTATTTCCCGGATGTAAAGGCTCATTCTGAGGGGTAATCGCATCGATATCAATTCCCTTTTTTTTCATTTCCTGAATATATTTTACAAAATATCGGGCATAAACATCGTAAAATTCAGGTTTAAGACTTCCACCTTTGGATTTCTCGTTGTCTTTCATCCAGACCGGCGGAGACCAGGGTGCCGCAATAATTTTAATTTTCGGATTGATAGCCAGAATCTCTTGTAACATCGCTATCAAGGCTTTGTTTTTTGAAAGACTGAATTTTGAAAGCGAAACATCCGTTTGTCCTTCAGGCAGATCATCATAAGAAAAAACTTCACCATCAAGATCAGAAGCTCCAATGCTCAGTCTTAAATAACTCACGGAGATTGAATTTTTATCTTTACCAAACAGTTCGTTAAGTAAAGCTTTTCTTTTGGAAGGTGATAAACGATTGATCACCTCTACGCTCCCTCCTGTCAAAGTATACCCAAATCCGTCAACATATTGAAACTTTTGAGAATTATCAATTTCAATATTCTGAAAATCATTAGGTGTATTTACTAATTTAACCGGAGTCTGAAGCTGTAATTTTACACTTCCGTCACCTTTTGTAAGCCAATACTGAACCTCATCGCCTCTATGCCGGGCAACAGAGGTACATGATAAAGGAAAAAGTACCACACCGCATAGCAGTGCAGTACCTTTAAAGAAACTATATAAGTTGTGAAACTCCATATTAATATCCGGGATTTTGTTTCAATACCGTATTAGTCAGTTCATTGAAAGGAATCGGCAGAATTTCATTTTTCCCTGCTTTAAATCCTCTTGTTCCCAGTTTTGCTGACGCATCTTCCCATCGAACCAGATCAAACCATCGGTGTCCTTCTCCTGCTAATTCTCTTCTTCTTTCGTCTTTGATCGCCTGAATAGAAACCGGAACTGAAGCCAGTCCTACTCTTGCTCTTACGGCATCTAATAATGCCTGAGCCCTTCCTCCAGAGCCTCCTAATGCTTCTGCCTCCATCAGATAAGTATCTGCTAATCTAATAGCAATATAGTTTTGACGGAAGTTCAGTTCCGTAGCTCCAGGCAGATTAGACTTATCTGCATTTCTGGGCAGATATTTATTTAAGAAATACCCTGTATCTCTGAACCCCGGAGAATAGGTAATTTTACCTTCGTCCTTAAGTTTTTTAGCATTAAATATTGTAGCATCCAAACGGGGATCTCCCTGCATAAAATTAAAAAGATCATCCGTAACAGGATTAAATCCCCAGCTTGCATAAAGATCCGGAGCGTCGTTATTAGGTACATTGGCAACACGGCCGTAAGATTTAATTCCTAACATAACGTTGACCGAATTACCTTCATCCTTTCCGGAACCCCAAAATGACCAGTCTGCATTACTTACATTAGTGTGCATTACTTCAAGGACTGATTCTGTGGTGAATTTATTGTCCACCTTCCATAAATCTGCAAAATTGCTCACGAGTTTATATCCGTATTGACTCGTTTGTCCGGGTGTACCGTTCACCATTTCAAACTGAGCTGCTGCTTCGGTATATTTTTTATCATACAGGTAAATTTTCCCTAAAATAGCTCGGGCGGAGCCTTGTGTAATTCTTCCTTTTTCACTTGGTCCGGATACAATCATCATAAGATCAGGTATAGCCGAAACAATATCAGATTCTATCTGGGTATACACTTTCTGAGGATCTTCCTGTGGAATATTATAATAATCATCGGTCGCCAAAACAGGTTTTAAAATAAGAGGAATATTTTTGAACATTTTTAATAGCTCAAAATAATACAGTGACCTCAGTACCTTCGCTTCTGCAATATATCTTTTTTTGGTCTGCTCATTCATACTGGCATTCGGAATTCTGTCCAGCAGAAGATTGGCCTTTGCAATTCCCTGATAATAATCTTTCCAGTAGCTGGCCGGCATAATAATAGAATTGATCGTATAATTTGAAAAGCCCTGAATTCCTGCACCATCGGAAGAATTTCCTCCTCCTGAGTAGAAATCATCAGAGGCTCCGTTGAAGAAGGTTACCATATTTTCAAATCCACCGGCATATTTTCTCAACATATCATAAGTAGCGACCAATCCGCTGAATGCCTGTTCTTCATTTTTAAAATAATTACTTGAATCAAAAGTCCCGGTATTCTTTACATCTTCCAGGTTTCCTTTATCACAAGATATGGTCCCAAAACTAACTCCTGTTAACAACAAAACAGATAAGCTCTTATATATTAATCTTTTATTTTTCATTTTGTAAATAATTAAAATTGAACACTAGCTCCGAAAAGAAAAGTTCTAGCCTGCGGATAGAAGGCTCTGTCTATACCGAATGTATCTGCCCCTGCTATTTCAGGATCATATCCCGTATATTTTGTAAAAGTGACAAGGTTTTCTCCGGTTACATAGAATCTGACTTTTGAAGCTCCTATTGTTTGAGCAACTTCCTTAGGTAAAGTATATCCTACCTGAACCAACTTGATGCGCAGATAATCTCCGTTTTGAAGATAATAATCGGACATTCTGGTATAATTCTGATTATCATCATTTCTTGTCACTCTGGCAATAGTATTGGAGGTTCCCTCTCCTGTCCAGCGATCCAGAATAGCCGTCTGATAGTTAGCTTCCTGAATATCGAGTCTTCTTAGCCCCTGGAAAATTTTATTACCCGCCTGTCCCTGAGCAAAAACCATCAGATCGAAATTTTTATAATTCAGATTTAATGTTACCCCGAAAGTATATTTTGGTACGGAATTACCTAAATTTACAAAGTCTTTTTCATCAATGACTCCGTCTCCGTTAGCATCCAGTCTTTTGAAATCTCCGGGTTTTGCATTAGGCTGAATAAGCGCACCGCTGGCATTTCTATAGGCGTTAATTTCTGCCTGATTCTGAAAAACGCCCAGATTTTTATATCCATAGAAAGATCCGTATGATTCACCTACCTGTAATCTGGAAACAGTTCCCAGAGTTTGATAAGAAGCAAAATTCACGTAAGGTCTGTTATCTTCAAGCCTGGTAATTTCATTTTTCAGATAAGCAAAATTACCATTGACTGAAAAACCAAAATCACTCCAGTTTTTCTTATATCCTAAACTTACTTCTATCCCATCATTGTTCATATCCCCAATATTTCTGTAAGGATTGTTGATGAGACCCAAATACCCTGGAAGCTCAACTCTTCTCAAGATATCGGTACTCTTTTTTCTGTAAACATCAACGCTGAGATCAAAATTTCTGAAAATCTTCAGGTCCGCCGCAATATTAAACTGAGATGTTCTCTCCCATTTCAGATTGGGATTCTCAAGAGTACTTGGTGCATATCCTACACGGATGATATTGTCTCCGAAAGTATAATTACTTCCTGCAACCAGAAAATTGGCAAACTGGAAGTCATCAATAGCATCATTACCTAATACTCCGTATCCTCCCCTTAACTTAAAATTGGTGACTACTTTATTTTCAGGCCAAAAGCTTTCATTAGACACATTCCAGCCTAAAGACATAGCCGGGAAATTTCCCCAGTGATTATTACCCCCGAACTTTGAAGAACCATCTCTACGAATTGTACCGGTAAAGAGATATCTGTTGTCATAATCGTAAACCACTCTGGCAAAATAAGATGCCTTGTGAGTCTGTTTTCCGTCCCAAGCATTTCCTTTTTTGTTTTCCGGAGAAATATCAAAGTTAAAGGAAGCATCTTCCCAGTTGTTGGTAGGAAGGTTGGTAAAGGTGGTACTCTGTCCGGAAGAAATATTATACTCATAATACCCCTGCCCGAGCAATACATTTAAATTGTGTAGTCCGAACTTATTCTGATAGGTTACTGTATTTTCCGTACTCCATTCAAACTTCTTATCAATTTGTCTGAATAAGCTGTTAAAATCATTTTTATTCGCTGTACTTAAATAATTAATCGGAGTAAAGGCCTGATTTCCCCAGTAAGAAAGCTTTCCGTTCATACTTGATTTAAAGCTGACGTGCTTGCTGAGTCTCAGCTCAGCGAATACATTGGCAATAATATCATCTGTCCATTTATATCTTCCCAGCTGAGTCTGTTTGAATGCCAATGGGTTAGTCATTTCTTTACTTACATATTGTGAAATTCCGTATGCATTTCCATAGGGATCTCTCACATAATTAGGATTATTAATATAATCACTGAAATTAGGCTCATTGTTAACGCCATTGGTTACAACAACCGGTGTCAGAGGGTCGAGATTAATGGCAGAACTTAACGGTCCTCCAAATTCGCCATTATCAGTAACTCCCTGAGATCTTGTATGGGTATACGCAAAAGTCTGGCCTACGGTCAGGAAATCGAATACTTTATGGGTTGAATTTAATCTGGCATTAATTCTTTTATAATTTGAAATATCTCTTAATACAATACCTTGCTGATCATAATATCCAAAAGATGAGTAAAAGGTAGATTTTTCATTTCCGCCACTGATACTGAATTCATGGGACTGACGCTGCGCACTGTTAAAAATCTGCTTCTGCCAGTCTGTACCTGTGCCATAAGATGAGGGGTTGCCCAATACCGGTGTCAGTCCATCGTTAAGGTATGCCTCGTTCATTATTGTTGCATACTGTGAGCCATTTAAAAGATCCAGTTTTTTAGCAGCACTTCCAACACCGAAGAAACCATTGTAGGAAAGGTTCAGTCTGCCTTTTCTGCCTTTCTTTGTCGTAATCAAAATAACTCCTTTCGCAGCTGATACACCATAAATTGCCGCAGATGCTCCGTCTTTAAGAATTTCCATTCCCTCAATATCAGACTGATTCAGCCAGCCGATATTATCCACAACAATTCCGTCTACAACCCATAAAGGGTCATTACTCCCTGCTCCAAAACTGGTGATACCACGAACACGGACTGTCGCTGCTGTTCCCGGCTGTCCGGAGTTTGATATTACAGAAACTCCCGCAGCTCTTCCCTGAAGTACCTGCTCAGGTCGTCCGGCAGTGGGTGCATCCTCAATATCGGAAGCTTTAATACTTGATATCGCTCCTGTCACATTACTTTTTTTCTGACTGCCATAACCAATCATTACGACTTCCTCTATTTTGTTTTCCTTAGAAGCCGTGTCCTTAACCTTGGTTTGGGCACTGAAATTGGCCGTAAAATAGAGGACGGCAATCAATCCTAAGCTTCTCGATATTTTTACATTCATATACAGTTATTATTTTAATTCTCAAATTGAGACAATAAAAATATATTTTTTTTCAATTAATTAACATTACATTAATAAATATTTTAATTTTTCTTTTATTTTTCAGGCTTAGAAGCCTTATCTTCGCATCCATATTTCATAAAAAATAATAAAAATCCAATAAAATAAATCCCCAAAATGACCTTCAAGCTTTCCAATATTTCACTTCCGTTAAAGCTTAGTTTTCTAATTTTTTCAATGGTATTGAATTGTATGGGGCTTATTATTCTTCAGCTGTCAGAAGCTAAAATCACGTATGGAGAGCTGGGCTTCCTGGAGTCTTTTAAAGATTTACCTATTGCTTTTATTTCACTTTTTGCCGTAAGTTTTATTAATAAAACGGGAGCCAAAAAAGCATTAATTATGGCTTTGAGTATTGTTGGAATATGCTCCTGTCTTTTGCCCTTTGTGGAAGTCTTCTGGTTTTATAAGCTATGGTTTGCCGTTATCGGTGCCTGTTTTGCCATAGGGAAAATTTGTGTTTTCGGAATTATCCGAAATAGTATTTCGGATGAAAAGTCATTGGCAAAAACTATGAATAATGTAGAGGCAGCGTTTATGATCGGGATATTTGTAGTCAACACAGGATTTGGATGGCTGATTTCAAGTCAGTATGCTGAGTTCTGGAAATTCGGATTTATGTTTATTGCATTAGTCTGTGTTATCACTATATTTTTATTTTCAAAAGCCGATATTTCAGAAATTAAACAATCTGATAATAAAAGCATTATTTCAGAACTTTCAGGGTTTGTAACGCCTACCGTAATTCTTTTTCTGGGTGTTGTTTTCTCTATTGTATTTGTGGAGCAAGGGTTCAACTCCTGGCTCCCCTCATTTTATAAGAATCATTTGAAAGTAAATTCTTTCTTTGCTCTTCAGGCCACTTCTTTTCTCTCTTTATTTTCATATGCCGGAAGAACAGTAACGGCAACTATCATCCGCAGATTCTCTTTGCCGGGTTATTATGTTACCTGTATTTTTTTGATTATCGGTCTTTTGATAACCATTCTGGGAATACAATATCTGGATTCGGAAAATTCAACCTTAATTCTGTTTTTATTTCCGGTAATCGGTTTATTTTTGTCACCGCTCTACCCTGTTATCAATTCAAAAATGATCGCTCAGACAGATAAAGAAAAAGTAAACCTGTTCACCTCACTTATTGTTATTTTTTCCTCTTTGGGCAGCTCTGTAAGTTCAATTATTATGGCTGTATTATTCGAAAAACAGCTACTCAGCTTTTATCCTTTATACATTTTACTCTCTGTAACTGTGCTTTTTATGATTAGTTTATTGTATTTTAAAGTCTCTAAAAAGAAAATATAGAAAATAATTTTATTTTTACTGCCATGAAAATTAAAGACACAAAAAATAAAGAAACCTTACAGGAACTTATAGATACCAAAGATTTTGTAGCCCATATCTCGGTAGACTGTACCATATTTGGCTTTCACAATAATATTCTGAAGGTTCTGCTTCTTAAATATCACGATCTTGATCTTTGGTCACTACCCGGCGGTTTTGTATTCAATGATGAAGATCTCCGCGAGGCTGCGGAGAGAGTTCTTTACGAAAGGACCCAGCTTAAGGGATTGTTTTTAAAACAGTTTCATACTTTCGGACGCATTGACCGTACAGAAAACAATGTTCACCAGATCCTACTCCAGAATAAAGGAATAGATGTTCCCAAAGACCACTGGATTTTCCAACGATTTATTACAGTAGGCTACTGTAGTCTTATCGACTTTTCTATTGCGAATACATTTCCGGATGCTTTCAATGAAAGCTGTGAATGGTTTGAAGTCAATAAATTACCTCAGATGGCATTCGATCATGACAGAATCATCGAAACCGGGCTGGAATATCTCCGGATGAACATCAATACAGAAGTGGCAGCCAGCAATCTCCTTCCTGAAAAGTTTACCATGAAAGACCTTCAGGCTCTTTATGAAACTATTTTAGGACAAAAATTCAGAAGAAATAATTTTCAGCGTAAGATTTTAAGCTTAAATATTTTAGACAGGCTGGAAAAACTTTATGACGGCTCTGCCAACAAAGCTCCTTATCTGTATAAATTCAAAACCAAGGTCCATAATTCTACCAGCCAGTATCCTATCTCTAATGATGAGGAGGAATAAAAAACGAAAAAATCAATTCTCAAAAGAATAAAATCATTATACACCACTGAAAATCAGCATTAATATAAGTTTTAATAAAAAATTTTAAAAAACACCTGAAAAATGCTATTTTTAACAAAATCAAAAAATCATGTCATATTATCCTCTTACAAGCATCCCTGATTATTATGGAATTGATGCTTTACTTACTGAAGAACATAAACTGATCCGTCAATCTGTAAGAGACTGGGTGGAAAGTTTTGTAATGCCGCAGATTGATCAGGCCGCTCAAAATCATACCGATCTTCCGGGGCTTATGAGAGAATTGGGAAAAATCGGAGCATTAGGCCCGTATATCCCGGTTGAATATGGCGGTTCAGGATTAGACCAGATTTCTTATGGTCTTATCATGCAGGAGTTGGAAAGAGGAGATTCTGCAGTACGTTCTGCAGCATCTGTACAGAGTTCATTGGTAATGTTCCCTATTAACGAGTTCGGTTCTGAAGAACAAAAAAGAAAATACCTTCCCAAACTTGCTGCCGGAGAAATGATAGGATCTTTTGGATTAACGGAGCCTAATCATGGCTCTGATCCCGGATCTATGGAAACTTATTTTAAAGATATGGGAGACCATTATCTTTTAAATGGTGCAAAAATGTGGATCACCAATTCGCCGCTTTGCGACATTGCTGTAGTCTGGGCAAAAAATGAGGAAGGAAAAGTACAGGGATTAATTGTTGAAAGAGGAATGGAGGGCTTTACTACTCCTGAGACCCATAATAAGTGGAGCTTGAGGGCTTCAAAAACAGGAGAACTGGTATTTAACGATGTAAAAGTACCGAAAGAAAATCTTCTTCCGGGAGTAACAGGATTGAAGGGACCTCTTTCCTGCCTGAACTCTGCCAGATATGGAATTTCCTGGGGAGTAATTGGGGCTGCTATTGACTGCTATTGTACGGCAGTTCAGTATTCTAAAGAAAGAAAACAGTTTGGTAAGCCCATTGGTTCTTATCAGCTTCAACAAAAAAAATTAGCTGAATTTTTAACGGAAATCACCAAAGCCCAATTGTTATGTCTTCAGCTTGGAACCCTTAAAAACGAACATAAAGCGACTCCTGCCCAAATTTCAATGGCTAAACGTAATAACGTAAAAATGGCCATTGATATCGCAAGAGAATCAAGACAAATCCTTGGAGGGATGGGTATTATGGGTGAATTTCCGATGATGAGACATGCCGCCAATCTTGAATCCGTCATTACCTATGAGGGAACACACGATGTACATTTATTAATTACCGGTTTAGATATCACGGGAATCAACGCTTTCTAAGCAGAACTAAAATTATAGAATAAGGAACCTGACTTTTGTGTCAGGTTCTTTTATTTTACTCACATCACAGAGAATTTATATTCACTGAATAATTATTGATGTAATAATGTTTTTATTGATTTATCAAAAACATTACCTTAATACCATTCAAAATACATCAATATGAAAAAAATCACTACTTTTTTACTGGGTCTTACGGCTCCATTTTACTTTGCACAGCAGAGAGGAGATCTTGTAAGCGCCGAACAGAAGCTGGATCTTACACCACAGGGAGTTATTCAATTTATTGCCAATAGTCTGGGAGACCAGAATGCCCCGGATTTTGTCAATTACCTGAATAACTTTAATGTCGGGCTGAAGGGCTACAAAATAACCTACTATACTAAAAACGAAAATAATGTTCTTGTTAAAGCAACTGGCCTTCTGATGTATCCTAATGTCAATTTTAAGCTCTCAACCGTTGTTTCCGAACACGGAACTACTGATAGCAGGCATAATGTTCCTTCCAATTTTAGAGGAGCTTTGACAGCCGGATTTGTTGTTGAGCTCTCCTATGTTCTCAACGGGTATATTCTGATGGCTCCGGATTATGTAGGTATGGGAAGTGGCGACGGTATTCATCCTTATGTAGATTATCCCACTGAAGCGGGTGCTACTATTGATTTTATTACTGCAGCCAACAAAGTATTGGCTCAGTTAGGCATCAAACGTTATGATGAGTATTTTTTAGCAGGCTATTCGCAAGGAGCACATGCTGCGATGTCTACATTAAAAGGGCTGAGTATTTCCAATCCTGATCACATTCAGTTTAAATATGCTTATATGGGAGACGGGCCTTATGATTTTTCCGGAGTAACTCTTAATAAAGGTGTGCTTGAAAAAGATTTTTACCCGTTTACCGCCTTTCTTGCCAATGTACTTCACAGTTGTAACAATACAGGATATAAAACGTATAACAACAGTATTGCAGAGGTGATTTCTCCGGAATACCTGGATCAGTATAATTACCATGTTGTTCAGGATAACGGGGGCCTTTTATGGGGGCCTGTCATTTGGAGAAAACTTTTTACAAACAGCTTTGTAAATGACGTCACAAACAACCCTAGTAACAAGCTCAGACAATGTATGAAGCCAAAAGATGTCTATGACTGGTACAATAAAACTCCTATGACTTTAGGCCACTCTACAGTTGATCTGGCTATTCCTCCTGAAAACACATCCAAAACGATAGCTGTACAGCGTGGCTACTACCCGTGGTGGGATATAAACAAGTATAAACTGGAAGAATTTTACTGGGGGCCATTGGGTCATGTGGGCGGAATTATTCCTTTTACCCTGGCTTCCAATGCTAAATTCAATGCACTTAGAAGCGGTGGGCTTTTTAATCAGTGGGCTTTCTTAGCGTCAAAAAATTCAGGAAATACCCAGCCAAAAGTAGCCTCTTTATATTCTTCACAAATTAAACCTCATCCTGAAAATATGCAGTTGCTTGAAATTACAGATTTCAACCAAGAGCAGGCAACCGGAAGATCTGTACCACAACAGGATCTGGTTTCTTTAAAGAACGGAGTCTATTTACTGAAAGTATTGGAGAATAACGAAAACAAAGTGATTCCTTATATCAGAAATACCCCTGAGGAAATTACAGAAAACCAGATTATACAGTCTGAGAACAATGGTATTATAAAATTAAAAGTGGATCAGGAGGACCTTTCTGGCATCAATATTTTTGATCAAAACATGAACCTGATCAGGACAGTTGGTCACGAAAAATATAAAGAGGATGGTGGAATCAACATGCAAAATCTGAATCCTCAGAGCTATACCTTCGAAGTGGTTACTCCGTATTATAGCGTCCAGTTCAAAAAGACTCTTTCAGGCGGTCTGCCGCAAAACAGCTCCGGCATATTTGCCCACAACCGAAAGATTATGGCAAGAGCCGATACCAACATCAAAAGCATCAGTATATATAGTATTTCGGGCATATTGGTTGACCAACAGGAAATTAATCAGCCACAATTTGAATCAAGAATTTTGGATGAAGGAGTATACGTAGTCCAAATGGTTGTATCAGACGGAAATACCATTAAGAAAAAAATAAAACTGTAATAATTTTAATTCATTTCCTTATTCATTTTCAAGTTAATTTTTATGCACTTCATTTTTGCGGTGAAGTGCATTTTTTATTCTTTTGATCAAAATGATCAGAACTTAAATCCTATACTAAGATAGATTCTTGAAAAATCCAGCTGGCTATTCCTGGAAACATTAATATTAATAGGCCCTATAAGAGATTCATACCCCAGATTGACACCATAACCGAACATATCATAGCTATCGGTAAAAGGAGAAAGCTCATCACTGATTTTACCATAACTGAAAGAAGGCGCGAGATACAGTCTTTTCATAATTCTGTACTGTAGTGACATTCCTACTTTAGCGATAGAATTGGTAGGCAGTTCTTTTTGGCGGAGTCCGTTAAACTCAGGGTTCATCAGATCGTAATTGTATTCACTCCCCCCTATATTGTATTTTTCGTTCAGGAAAAGATAAGGTATCCGGTCATCTTTTACAGAACCAAAGCTTGCCCCCAGAAAGAGATTAACTTTAGCGGCCAGTCTTCTTGTAATCGGATATGCAAAATTTTCATTCAATGTAAATGAAACAAGGTTTTTAGGTTTAAAATACCATTCTGTTTCGGGATTCAGTATTTCATAGAGGGCAGGCTGTACAAGATTTAAATCATATAATCTGTATCGGTCTCCATAATAGAAGCGGGTACTGACCTGAAGATGATTCCCTTTTGTAAAGTAATATTTTTTATTAAGATTATTTTGTTCGAATTTGAAAAAAGCATTGAAATTGCTGTGGTTGTACAATTTTTTTCTGAAATTATCCGCTTCAGCCTGGTCTATTCTATCCAACAAGGTGTACATTCTCTCTACATTAAATTCCGTTCCCAGAGAAAAATAAGCATTAGGACTGATATTATAATTTAAAGCAATTTTACCGGTTATATTTCTATACATATGATTCGGGAATCTTGAATCTCCGCTTAATGCTCTAAAGTACAGGTCATTACTTTTAAGATGAATCATTTTTGCTTCGATATCAAACCACCACCGGTCCGTTTTACCTAAAAATTGCTGATACGCCAGCCTTGCTTTAAACCGCTCGGAGATGTCTATGGTAGCTAAAAACCGTGATCTGTTCAGCAGAATATTTCTGTAGGTATAATTGACAATAATTCCTACCGACTGTTCATTATCATAATGAAGAGCAAGTTTAAATGCTCCTTTTTTCGCTTTTTTTACGAAAATATTCATGACAAGGCCATTATCGGCATTGGTGTAAGTATAATAAACTTTAACATACTGCCGCATCCCGAATACTCTGTCTATTGCTTCATTTACGGTCTTTACATCATAGTACTTTCCTTCTTCCAGCCTCATCTGATTTTTAATCACATCAATTTCATCGGCATCAGTTAAGGGGGTTCCATCTTCGTCATTATATGTAAACCTGACTGTCGGAAGTTTCACTTCTTCAATCATTTCATGCTCATACTTAATTCCCAGCTTTCTTTGGGCTTCCGCTAATGCTACAAACTCAGGAAGATGTTTTTTAGCTTCTATTTCTCCGATTTTGATGATTTTTCTGTATTTAGCAAAATCTTTCGTGGTAATATCTCCTAAGGGGTCCACAAAATCCACCAGAATATCAGACAATGCTTTTTGATGCTTAAAATCCTCTACCGAACGGATTGCATGAGTCTGATAGATCATTTTCATCGGGTTTTCAATTTCTTTTTTGGTAAAAAGCCTGAATCCGGTATATCCGCCAATAACAAAATCGGCACCCATTTCACGTACCTCATTGGCAGGATAATTACGATCTAATCCACCGTCTACTAAAAGCTTCCCATCAATGTATACCGGTGCAAATGCTGCCGGAATTGCCAAGGTAGCACGGATTGCCAATGGTAAAGACCCTTTTTTCTGCATGACCAGCCCACCGTTTTCAATGTCCGACGAAGTAAGCTCCACAGGAATTCTTAATTTACTGAAATCATTGATATGTTTGGCATTAAATGTAAGGGTATTAAGAACCTCTCCCATATACTGTCCTTCAATGTATGAACTGGGAAGTGTCGGCACTCCTTTTACCACAGGAAACTCCAGAATATACTTATCATATTCATCTTTTTCACTGATATTGACTTTATTATAGGGGATTTTATTACTGAGGATTCTATTCCAGTCTACTTTATAAATTGTTTTCTTGAGCTGATCTGCATTATATCCCATGGCATACAGACCTCCTAAAATTCCTCCCATACTGGTTCCTGTGATATAATCCACTTTGATTCCCAGTGAGTCTACCATCTTTAGAATCCCTATATGGGCAAATCCTTTGGCACCGCCACCACTGAGCGCCAGACCAAATTTAGTGTCCTTCGTTATATTTTTCAGGGCAATATCCAGAGAATCATTTTTTTGTTGAGACTTTGCAGTAAAGAAAGGAAATACAGCTAATAACAGGAGTCTTTTTCTCATGTGTCTTTTCAATTTATTCACGACCGGCCTATCGGCTCATAAAACTTTAACAGCTTATAAAACAAAGCGCTTCTTACTGAAGCAAAAATAAA
Source organism: Chryseobacterium sp. (assembly GCF_019236175.1). Classification (GTDB taxonomy): domain Bacteria; phylum Bacteroidota; class Bacteroidia; order Flavobacteriales; family Weeksellaceae; genus Chryseobacterium. The sequence goes on along the minus strand of NZ_JAFAJM010000012.1, from coordinate 8,126 downwards.
AAAATGATCTTCAATACAACAAGAAAAGCGAATGAACTTTCTATAATATTTTTAAAAAGGCTTTATACTTTCTATAAAAGCGACATCAGGATTAAGAATTTCAAGAATAAGACTTTGAACAGACTTCATTGCATCATCAATGTTTCCTTTATCAAACTGCAGTGAAACCATTCCTTTTTTAGCTTCCGCAAAACTCCAGATCCCTGTCTCTATCGGGAACCCCCAAAATTCCGGAAGATTCTGTACCACGTACTGATAAATACAAAGCTGTAGTGCCTGTTTTCTGTCACTGTTATGAAAATACTGATCTACATTTTCTGCATCAATCTTCACACTGAGGTTTTTAATTTTGGCTGTTTTATAATCAATAATTCTCAGCGTTCCGTTGAGTTTATCAATTCTGTCGATAAATCCAAAGAAAGAAATTTTGTCATTCCCGTCGAGATAAAAATCTACATTTTCAAACCTTCTCTCGATGTCTATAATCTCAAGTTTATTTCCCTTTCTTATCAGCTCAAGGTCATACGTCAGGATATTCTCAATTACTTTTTTAGCAATTGCTTTATGGATGTAGTTCATCCCTTTTTCATAAAATTCAGGCTGATGTTTCAGCTTTTCTATAGCAATATTTATATAGTGATCTATTGCTTTAACTGAACTTTCTAAATCACTTTCTTTTAAAACCTTACCCTTAAGTACTTCATACACTTCTTGAAGGGAATAATGCACCAGATTTCCGTAGTTTTTTACCGAAAGTTCTTCTTCAATTTCATCCGTTTCCGAGGTATTCAGAATCTTGGATAAATAAAAATCTATGGGATTATAGAGGTAGCTGGTAAGGTGAGAAGCTGATACTTTCTCTTTCCATTTCTGCAGCCTGTCCTGTACAATTTTCGTCTTTGGAATTTCGATAGGCTTCGTCACAATCGGTTCGGAAGAATTTTCAATAATCAGATGTTCAATCTGATGAGAACTCTCCATTTCAATCTGTGTAATAAACCTGCTCTTTTCTCCGGTATTGACGCCGGAACTTAAAGCATTATACAACAAATGAACATTTTTAGCATCCTGAATCAGTCTGTAAAAGTGATACGCATAGATGCTGTCATTTTCCAGAAAAGTATGAAGATCAAAAAACTTACGGATATCAAAAGGAATATAAGTATTCTGAGAATTTCCTAAAGGGAGTTTACCTTCATTCACAGAGAGCATGATGACGTTTTCAAAATTAAGGAGACGGGTTTCCAGTAACCCCATAATCTGAAGACCGCGTAAAGGCTCTCCCTGAAAGTCTATACTTTCGGAATTGATATGCTGGTTAATCAGAATTTCCAGGGTTTCCATTCTGACTTCAATCTGATAAGGAGTAAGCTGATTCTTGATAATCCTGAAAGCATTTTCAAAATGAGAAACATTTTCATACTGGATGTCATCAATTTCAAGCCATTTTACCTGCTGACAGAAGTCGATAAGCGTATCCAGGTATACTTTTGTACCTGCTGCCTTCTGAAGCAGTCCGAAATAAGAAAGATGCCCTAAAAGCTCATGCAAAAGCTTTCTGGAAATATAAACGATATTTCGCTCCTCTATTTTGGCTTTAAATTCATTAATAATCTGCTCATCTTCTGCTGATTTCGGGAGCTCTTCCAAAATAGGAAAAACATCCCTGTAATAATACGATGTTTTATTTTTCTCCAGTTGTTTCTGAAGATAAAAAAGTCGCTTTACCGCATTGGAAAAAGATAAATTCTTCAGTGGAAAACCCATGGTAATATTCAGCGTCTCAATCTCGTGCATCACATCGAGACTTGCGGGAAGAAGATTTTCATCCAGCAGGACGACGGCAGTATTGGAATAGGTTTTATTGTTGATTTCCTTAAAAATTTCCGGCAGCACCTTCGTCTGGGTCACATTTCCGGAAACTTCATACACTTTAATATTTTTAGGCTGGCTAAAATCATCTTCTATCCACTGAAAAGCCCTGTTATCATCAAATTCTTTCCAGGTTTTATGATTTCTGAGAAACTTTCCTGCTTCCTGCCTTTCATCATCAAAATAATAGCGGTCTGCCTGAAAGAAGCATTGGGCTTTATCCCATTGCAAAAGACTTCTTACAAGCTTTTCTTCCACCGGCGTAAAGGCATTAAAACCACAAAATACAAACTGTTCATCGGTATTTCTGGCAAAATCACCAATTTTTGCTTTAGCCGTCTCGTGAATCATTCCTGAGGTCGCCCAGTTCTTTTCCTGCAACTTCTCTTTTAATACGGGAAGAAAAACATTCATATTCTGCCAGAAATTCAGAAATTTCTTTCTCGGCACCTCATCGTCTTCTCCGAGGTTCTGGGCCCATTCTTTGATTCTTTCCTCATCAAACATGTATTGCAATACTGCCTGATCACTGTCTGAGAATTTCAGTACGTCATCCCAGTCTTTCTGCAAAGTAGGAAACCATTTTAAAAATTCGGCAAAATCATCTTTAGGAATAAGATTAAGGTTTCTGTACACATCAAATGAAAAAAGCCAGAGCGGTATTCCCTGAATCGGTTGTTTATCCGCAATTTTATTGATCAGTTCCTCTACGGTAAAAAAATTGGGAAGAAATCCGGAATATTTATTTTCTTCTAAAATCTGCCGGATAAAAACAATGGGACGTTTTCCGGGCAGCACAATGTTAAACGCAGAAAGATCCGGGTTTTGTGCCAGTAATTCGTGAATAATCTTATTGAGGAATTTCAAGAGGCTTTATAGCTTTTTAAGTATTCTAATTCTTTAGCAATGACGGCATTATATTCTGCCTGCTTTTCTTTATTCAGCCCATGAGCGGTTTCTTTATCATAAGCCGTCTGAAAGTTTTTATATTCGCTGGATATTTTATTATAAATCCCGTTAAATACTCTATTGTAATCCCCGGAATTTCTGATATTTTCAGCAACAGCCTTTCTCATTTTTCTTACAAAAAGTTCTGCAATATCAAAATGTTTTTGCTCGTGCAGCAGAACATAATCATTGATCTGGCTAACGTCTTTCCAGGATTTATTTTCAGTAAAAACTGTTTTTATGACGATCGTAACAGGCGCTTTAGGATTGGTAGATTTCACCACTGAATATTCCCAGCCGCAGCTGGTATAAGCAGCAACGTCAGGTCTGTTTCTACTGTTAACCGGACTTTTAAAATTATCCCAGGTAAGCTTCTGATCTTCTTTCCAAATTATTTTTTGCCCGAATACAACATTGACACTAAAAAAAAGTGATAACAGAAATAGCTTTATCATAGATCTGTTACTACAATTGTTTTTGTAATCCAGTTGTTTCCGCCGTTCCAGAATTTAAAAGTATAGGTTCCCGGTTTTCGCGGGCTGAAATTAATCTGATTGGTTCCTACATAATTGCCCTGGGTACAGGTTCCGTCTGTAGTGTATTGGTAAGCAGTAACCGTTCTCTGAAGATTATCATCATAGATATAATCATATCCATAAAACCCTTCACAGGTAGACGGATAGGTAGAATAGGTTTTGATGTTCTGAATGGCAAAAACATTCATGGTATCATGCGCCACCTTTACACTGTCTATTTTAATCTTACCAATGGACTCAACCGTCTGATAATCATCATCATTACACGAGGTTAAAATCATTCCGAACAATAATACCGGAATTCCTATAGTTAAAAGCCTTTTCATAATGTTCAAATTTTCGATTATCAATCAATAATCAGCAAAAATTATTCCCTATATATGCTAAATTAAGAATTAAAATTACCTTTTGACAAATAAACGACTTTTTTAGTATCAAAAAATTCGCCGTCAAAATAATTTTTAAGATTAAAAATTTCACATTTAATTCCGGCAAGTTCTTCGGCAAGATCTCCGCCTTTTAAATATAAAACACCGTTATGCTTCGGGTTAAACTGTTCTTTTTCAAATTTCCCTTTCAGCCACCTTAAAAATTCAGGCATCTGGGTAACGGCTCTGCTGACAACAAAGTGAAATTTTTCCTTCAACTTCTCTGCTCTTCCATGAATGGCCGTTACGTTTTTCAGTCCTACTCCTTCTGCTACGGCATTTACCACACTGATTTTCTTTCCGATAGAATCAATCAGCGTAAACTCAGATTCGGGGAAAAGGATAGCCAGAGGAATCCCCGGAAAACCGCCTCCTGTACCAATGTCCAGCACTTTGGTTCCCGGTGCAAACTCCATCACTTTAGCAATGCCCAAAGAATGCAGAATATGCTTTTCATACAGTGATTCCATGTCTTTTCTGGAAATCACGTTGATCTTTTCGTTCCATTCATTATATAGCTGCTCCAAACGGGCAAACTGCTGTAACTGGTTTTCTGTAAGATCCGGAAAATATTTTAATAGTAACGTTGTAGACATGTGAATTATTATAATCTGCAAAAATAGTTTTTTATTGGCTTTATTCAAACTTTAGAGCACATGAATTCACTTTTCAACAGGCAGCCGTAAAAAAATGATTAGTTTTTATTCTAATCATTTTTCCAGTTTATTTTAAAAGCTCAGAATTAGCTCTTCTCGAGGTTCCGTTTTTGTTAATCTTTCCGCCGCTGGTCCCTGTCTTTACAACATCATTATCATCTGAAAATGTATCTTGTATATTGTATGTATGCTGTGGATTAGTACTTATTCTTAAATTTTAGGGCATTGAAGATAATACCCTAAAATTATAAATGTCATCTATTTTAATAACTAGGTTAATATGGTAATGTAGAAACATCCTCGTTAATCTCTCTTCCTTCTTCATCAAATAAGAGATAAAGGCGTTTTAATTCTGATAACAACATGTCTTCAAAAGAATTCCAATGAACTTTAGATGTCGCATCATCCAACCCGCAACAATGTACCATATTTGTATCCTTATCAATATATAAAAGAGATCCGTCCCATTGATATCCACCAATAAAAAAATAGCTGTCTTTTGCATTTTCAGGTCTTTCATATACATTTGGAGTAATAATAGAAAATGGCTGCCTTGAATTTGCTTTTGGATCACGAGTTAAACGTCTTCTTAGACCATCTAAACTGAGTGTGGATGATAAAAAATTACCACCATTACTGTAATTTATTAAGAAAATCTTATAGCTCTCCGGAATAATAGTATATAATTCCTTCTCTAGCAAAGCTAGTTCTTCTTCACTAACTCTTGGATAAATAATATTAAGCCAGGCTTCTGGACCTTTAAATGGAGCTCTACCAATCATCATAGCTCCATCACTTGAACTATCCAATCCTAAATTTGAGAACTTATAAATAAGTTCATTAATCTCTTTATTATACATTATCTAATCTATTATTTTACGGTTTTTTAGTTCTCCTGTTGTCTTATTTCTAAAATTACCATTATGTCTTTGTAAATGTTCTTTCGGGGTAACAAATTCTATATTGTCAGGATCTCCAGCCATTTCGGGATGGTCTTTTACATTGTTAATATGATGACCTTTCATCCCCTCTACTTTTCCCTTTTCTTTTAATTCTTTTGATTGACTAGTAGTCCATCTTCTAGTACCATCTTTTCCACTTTCAACTAAATCTTTCTCTTCTTTCCATGCTTTCCTTACAGCACTTCGGCGTAAGTTATTTAAATTAGGCGATTTTTCACTACTTTCGGAATAGGGTTTACTTTCTGTTTCGGTTGCGCTTTCCGGTTTTACATTGGTTCTGGGAGCGGAAGATTCGCTGCTACTGTCGAATACAGAATCAAACCAGTTTCCTATTTTCTCCCAAAATCCCGGAGGTGAAGGAGGAGCCGCTTTGGAACCTGTTAAAGTTATTTCTTCAATAGGAATTTCCTTTATACCAGCTTCTGCAAGAGGTATAGCAGGCTCAATAGCGGAATTAGAGGTCAGCAGAAACTCAAAGGGAAATAGCTCAAGTCCTTCCAACTCCCGTCCCATTCCTAACTTATTTTCCTGGAATGCATAAGTAGAATTATAGGGGAACTTCCAATGTAAAGGATCCACAGCGGTAAACCTTCCCAGATCCGGCATATAGTCTCTCCATTTAAAGGAGTAAAAGCCGGTCTCCTGTAATTCCTGTCCCTGATAACCGTATTTATAGGCAGGGTTTGCAAGTCCAATCGTATTATACCCCTGATGTTTTAGCCCAAAAGGATAATAATTGTTTTGACTCTGTCCCTGCTTATTATTTTATAGGAATCGTCGAACTTCCTTCGTCAGTTTCTTCAATGATCTCTGCGCCACCGCTGTTTCCTTTAAAGTAGGATAAGCGGATATTTCCACGTTAAAAACAGATACAATCATAACTGAAAGAAAAGAACCCGTATTTTTATAACGGGTTCCATTTCTAATAAATTATAGATTGTAATAACTCCTGTATGTTGGAGGCTTTTTTTCTTATACTATACGGGTCATGTAAAAGTTCATAGACTTCTCCTTTTATATTGACAGCTAAATAATCTCCGTCCCCAATATTTTTGATGGTATAAAAAATGCCCTCTGGAGTTTCTATTTTGAAAGTATCTTCTATATCGAATTTTACTTCTTGTTGTTTGTCTAGTTTTCCTATAATTTTCAAAAGTTCAGCCTTATCATTATCATTTTTAAAGTGCTTTTCTTTTAGATTAGATGTATCATATTCATTTAATACATAATTCTCAAATTTTGTGTCTTCAATGAAAAATCCAATAAATAACCCTTCAAGAAAAGAAAGTATAATCTTCTCTTTTTTTTCATTTTTTTTATTGAATATGAAAATGTTCTGTAACTGAAAATATTCTAAATTAGGGTTACTATATTCTTTCTCTAATTTTGCATTTAATTGAATGCTATACCAATCTTTAAAATTTAAATCGTTTGGTTTATAGCTTATTAAAAGATCTTTATTCAATTGATTAAGAATATAATGATAACGAGTAGGTAAAAGCTTAACAACCTCTCTAAAGAAATTTATTTCTTTATCTGTAAACTCTCGTATTCTTTGTTTTTTAAATATTCTAAACATAATTATTTCCAATTTAAATTGTATGTTTCTTTCACCCATTTCGGTGCAAATCTAGCTCTATAAGGGTCTGATATGGCATGTTCTAAACTATTTAATGGTTGAAGATTGATCTTATTATTTAAAAGCCAATTAGGAGCCCATTTTGCTCTTTGGGGTATAAATTTATGATGTAATTCCATTGTTTGTTTCCAAGTCTGTCCAGTCAAAGGATTTTCAAGTGCCTCTAAAACAGGCTTGGTATTTTTTGCCCAATACGCAGCCCTATATTCTGCAAAAGTAGGGCCTCCTTTAGTTAAATAATTAAATGCCTGTCCAATTTTTGCAACTGCAATTTCTCCACCGATAGCTAAAGGAGCTTCCTGCATAGCGGTTAATACTGTGGATGCTAATTGAGCAGAAGGATTAGCAAAAGCTCCCTCTTGGGTATTTAATGAAGGAGTTTCTCTGATATAAGAACCATTGTTAGGAACTCCGAAAGCTGCCACACTCATCATCGGAGCAGAATCACCCGCATGAATTAAAGGATCTAAATTGGGAGCAATTCCCAACCCTCCAATTAAAGAGTTGTTGGTATATCCGTGCTCATTTCCGTTAGAAAATAAATAAGTGGTAGACCCATCCTGAGCAGTGTATGTTCCGGATTTTCCTAAATAGGTTTCATTAGCACCAGCCGAAGCCTGGCTTGTAGCATTAGGATTCCAATAGATCTGGTTCGTTTCTCTGTTATGTACCCAATCTGTTCCCTGTCTTCCATCAGGATCAATAAATCTTATAGGATTATTAAATCCAAAAGCAAAAGGAGAGAATCTTCTCGACATCGCTGCCAATGGATCTATAACGCCCCATCTTCCCAGATCATTCATGTACATTCTGGCTCCGAAGTCCGTCATTCCGGTCTCCTGAAGCTCCTGTCCGTTGAATGTATACTTATAGGCAGGGTTTGCCAGTTCAATTGTATTATACCCCTGATGTTTTAGCCCAAAAGGATAATAATTATTTTCTTCAATGATCTCTGCGCCACCGCTGTTTCCTTTAAAGTAGGATAAGCGGATATTTCCTAAATGATCTGTATAATTGTAAATATACTTATTTTGTACAAAATCATAATAGCCTTCATCGGTAGGTACAAACTGCAATTTCCCGTT